>CAVTCJ010000007.1:0-18570 GCA_963733145.1 uncultured Planctomycetota bacterium
GTCGCCTGGTTTGGTAATCGCCTCGTCCGGTGGTTCGGGCACCTCGTCGGGATCCGTCAGGCCGTCCTTCACTCCCGGGTCGAGCAATTTCGCCAGATCGTCCTTCGAGAAGCCCAACAGTTCCAAGTCGAAGTCGCCCTGGAGTTCGGCGAGTTCGATCGGCAGCAGGTCGCAGTTCCAGGTCGCCAGATCGGCCGTCTTGTTATCGGCGATCCGGTAGGCCTTGATCTGCTCCGGCGTCAGGTCGGTGGCGACGTGGACCGGCACTTCCGTCAACCCCAGCTTCCGAGCCGCCTTGAAGCGGGTGTGCCCGCAGATGATCACGCCCTCCGCATCAACCACGATCGGTTGGCGAAAGCCAAACTGGCGGAGCGACTCGGCGACGGCGTCGACAGCCGCGTCGTTGTTCCGCGGGTTGCGGTCGTACTCCTTCACCCCTTCGATGGGCCGCATCTCGATCTGCATGATTCTCATCCGTTCAGAATATGACGGACCGGGTGGAGCCGAGGTCCCACCCGATCCGTCCCATGCCTTGCTACGTTACACACATCATGACGGGTCATGCACTGCCGGGCCGGGCTGAAAAGCGATCTCTCCGAAAGTTCAGGAGCCGTGAGTTAATTCCATGTCATGCACCTGTGCCGAGAGTTGGTCCAGGTGCTTTTCGCAGTACCCCAGCCGCGTGTTGACGGTGGCCGCCCACCAGGCGAGAGTGACTGTCTGACACAGAATCGCCACTGTCAAAGTCGCGGCAACGGATACCAGATACTTTTTGAGGCCGTTGAGGCCGGACGGCGGTTGTTCTTTTTTTACCGGCATGAATTGCGCTCCATGAAAAAAGGGAATCCCGATGGCGATTCGTATGACTACGAAACGGCAGCGACCGGGGCGGAATCCAAAATCATCCGCAGTTCAACGGCCTTCTGCGGATCGTTCTTGGCGTAATAGGCGGCCACCTTCTTGGCCACCTCGTCCAGCTTGGCGACCATCGCCGTGTCGCTGCGGACGGTTTTGATGACCTCTTCCAGCTTGACGACCAGACCGCTGTAGTCGCCCACGCCGTACATCTCGAAGAGGTCGGCGAACCAGTCCATGCCCCACTGGTTCATCAGCTTCATCAACTCGATGGCGTGTTTTCGCCGTTGCTCGCGGCGGTTGTAAAGCCACAGGCCGAGGAGCGCGAGGGCCAGGCCGACGCCGGCCAGGACGATGTACTGCCAAATCACGGGCATTTCGTTAAACATGGATATGCTTCCTCATTGGTTGTTGGTGAACAGTAATTGGTGAAAAACGAACGGTTTTCCGGTGGCCGGGTCAATTCTTCTTGCCGCCGAAGTAGACGACGAAACCGACGGCGATGCCGCCCAGCAGGCACAGTCCCGCGAGTAGCGGCGACCGCCCGCCGGCGGAACGCGGCGTGGCCGGACGTTTTAGCGACACGTCCGCCGATTGTGCCGGTACGGCACGGGCCGCCTGCTGCCGCTCGGCCAGATCGATCAGCCGCTCGATGCGGGCGTCCTGCTCGGCATCGTGTTTTTCCGCGTCGCCTCGCCAGGGCAACAGCGGTCGCTTATCCTGGGCCAGCTTGGCCTGCTCGGCCGCGGTCAGCGGCACAAGCGGCGCGGTTTGCGGCGGCGTCGGCCGCCGCTCGGCGTACTGCTTCTGCTCGTAGGTCTGCACCACCGCCTCGTTCAGCAGCTCGTGCAATCTGCCCGGCTGGACACAGACTACCTCCTTGCCGTCGGTCCCCCACAAGATGCCGACCACTCGGCCCTGCTTATCGAACACAGGTCCCCCGCTGTCACCGCCGCGGGCGTGGCCGGAGATCACCATCCAGTCGTCGGGACCTTGAGCCGCTGCGCTCGAGCGGCGATAGCCTTCAAAAAGCCCGCTGTTGCAGGCCAGTTTCCCGTCCGGCCCGTAGCCGCACGACTCCAGCCGGTCGCCCTCCTGGAACTTGGCCTCCGCGCCGAAGGCCATCTCCGCCGGCTGAATGCCCTCCGGCGGCAGGCCCACGTCCAACACGGCGCAGTCCCACTTGCGGTCCACCTTGAGCACCTTCGCCCGCCTCCGCTTCCCGTCGAAAAAATCGACGTAAATGGTATGGGCGTCTTGCACGACATGCCGGGCGGTCAACACCACTATCCGCCTGCCCCAGCGGACCAATACGCCCGAACCGGTGGACCAATGCGATCCGCCATCGTGACAGTGGATCCTGACCACGGCCGCCCGATGTCCCACGGCCCGCTCGTAACGCCAGGCGGGGTGCGGTTGATTGCCACGCTCAACACGGAGCCCCCGCCGCTTCATCTTCGCCTTCAGCCGCTCGATGCTGGTCTGACCGACGATCCGGTCCACCTCCTTGCCCTGCTCGACGACTACGAAACAAGGGACGGAAGTCACGCCATAGCGTACCGCCAAATCGCGGTTTCGATCGATGTTGACCCGCTCGACAGCGTAACCGTCGCGGGCCAACGAATCGACAACCGGCGACATCGCCTGGCAGGGCGCACCAATCAGCATAGAAATCCAGCAGGGTCGTCTCGGCGCGGGCGGCGCCGGCGCACAACAGGATGGGCAGCATCATCCATCCGAGTTTTGAAGGTCGCATGGTTCCTCCTTTCGAGGATCGGGTGAGAGAGTAAAGCGATAGCCAATTGCCGCCGAGCGGGCCAGGTCGCCCGGCTCGGTGCCGGCGTCAGCCAGATTGGGAACGGGATCGATGCCCCCGGCGCGCAGGCCGCGGGAGACGGCGTCGGAGCAGAAGGGCAGGCTGCCGTTGGCTTGGTCGTCGTCCATGGGGATCGTAAACAGCCGAATAACCGGCAAGTGCCGCATGGCCGCCTTGCAGAGGTTCATCCAGCCGTACCGCTTCCCCGTGATTTCGATCATTGCACCCACGGCCGCGTCGCGATCGAAGCGGCGGAGGTAGCCCCGACCGATGCGATACACATCGATCCGGTCGGGGCTTTCCTCCACCACTCGCGAAAGGAGCACCGCACGCCCACCACGTCCCTGCACCGTCTCCAGGCACATCAGCCGGCCGTTCCACCAGGCGGCCATCGCCGCATGGCAGTACTCCGAACGACCGGCGACCGCGATCAACTTGCCGACCAAACCGCGCCGACGACGGAACAGCAACAGGTCGCCGTCACGTATCCGCCGCCGCGCCACGCTGTAGGGAATCAGAACCGTTTCCATGATTCCCATAACTCACCAAAAAGATGTGCCAACGTGAAGAGAAGTTTTCTGAAATATTTTTCGAGTGCTCAGTTACTCCGCGCGCGGCAGGCACGGCAGGGCGTAATGTGGATCATCGCACCGCACTCCTGGCAGCGGACAGGCTCTTCCAGAAAGAGTTCGCCCAATCGGCGAAGACAAAGGGTCGCTCGGTGGTAACGGTCAGAACGCTTACCGGTGGACACCATTTGCACGATGTGCGCCGAGACACCCGCTTCGCGGGCGATTTGTCTTTGATTCAATACGCCCACCCCCAGCATCCGTTGGATCATGCGGATCGTCGCCGCATCGATGCTGCGGATAAGGGTTCGTCGACCGTCGGGCAAACCGATCCGGCGGTTGCGCACTTTGCCGCACGGAGCTTATCGCCGGCGATCACGCCGATGACATACTCCGTAATGCCCGTTCGGCCCGCGATCAAGGCGTGGTCCTTCCCTTCGGCCAGCAGTAGGTCGACGTGGTCGATTGCTGCGGCGGTGATGGGTTTGCGATACATGGAGATGCCTTTTTAACGCAAATTCCGCTGCCCAGAAAATTTCAACGCACGAAACAAACTGTGTGGTCTAGCGCGACTGTTCCCGCGGCCCCCAGCTTACCCAGATTTTCAGGAAGTACCTATTCAGTGGTATATGTGTGTAAATCTGTATGCCATATTGGCAGATCGTCGTTGCAGAGCGATGCAACCAGATACATCGCTCCTGCCAGCTTGGCAGTACGGTGGCGACGTTTTTCGACACGACAACGTCGAACGCCCTGACGCCACGATGCAACACGATGCAAAGCGATGCGAGTTGTCCATTTATCGTCGCACCACGTGGGCCACCGTATGGCCGCGTGTTGCGTCGTCTGCCAAATTGGCAACGTCGATGGGGCCAGCGCCAATTTGCCCAACACGGGCCAACGTGGGGCCACACGTGGAACACCTGGCACGATTTCACGTAGTTGTCGGTCATGCTACGGGTTCTCTAGCGGCGACGAAGTGGCCGCACCAATCCGAGGCGAGCACTTTGGGCCACTCACCGTAATCGCGGAACGGATCGCCATGGCGATCGGTAAGCAGTTGTCCCAACACGGGCAACGCCGCACGGCACTCGCCTTCCAGGCAATCGTCCCACTGGTCTTCGGTAAGATCATTGAGGCAGTGGCCCTTCGGGACAAAGAACCGGCAATCAAAACAGCAACACGGATTCATGTTTCACCACTCCCCGTAGAGGCCGAAAAAAGATAACCGCCGAGATAACCGCTTTGCCCCGCGCACTGAATAAATCTGTGGCGCACGACACCATGGATGAATTTAGGCGGTTATCTCTCTCTCTTATCTCTAAATGCCTTTTTTCTTGGACTTTTCGTCATGGAGATAACCGCTTTTTGCTGAGCGGTTATCTGGCGGTTATGTCGGTTATTCCCTCCGCCACTGGGTTGAATGCGGGATTTTCGAGTTGGCGAGAGCGGTTTTCTCGGCGGTTTTCTCATCGAAGTGCCCACCCTGTTTTCGGCTTGGTCTTCTGTGGTACGGTGACGAAATCGATGCGCTCCTGCTTGCTGAGGGCTTCTATCACGCTGTTATGCAGCGTGGGACTGAGCGCCAACCGGCGGCGCAGGAGCCAGTCGGGGACTGGGTAGTCCTTGCCGGAATCGCGGCAGCGTGCGAGATACCGCAAGGCCTGCTTGCAATAGCCGTCGAACTCGTTGGCGGCTATGTAAGACGTGGCGAGATAGAGTTGTCGGCGGGTCTGGTGCATGGCGAAGGAGGCGGCCCACTCGACGGCCGCCAGGTCCGATCACCGGGTTTTCGTGGTTCTCGCTGCAGGCGTAGATCAGTGCGAGCTTCCCGGCGTTTTCGCAGGTTCGGCTCCACGCCGTACGTCCGGCCTCGTCCTTGCGCTGGTCGGCGGCGTCGTATTCGGCCTCGGTCATTAGCTGCAGACGGCTAAGGGCCGCGGCTGCCTCCGGCTCGAACGGAACGATTTTGGGCTCGGGATGCACGGCAAGCAGGTTGCCTCGCCGTTGACCCGGCTGGAAATCGGCCCACCAGCGGGCCGTAGCGAGGATTTCTTCCGGCAGATGCCGGGCTGACCCGGCTGTTTTGGCCGGCGCCGCGTTTGCCGATATCCACGATAATCGAGCGGGCGAAGAAACCGTTGGTGAGCATCCGCTGCGAAAGCGACTCGTAGAAGTACTGCGGCGTGGCGGTGCCGAACAGGGTCAGGTGCGGTTGATCGATGTGGATCGTTTCCTTCTGCCCGGCCTTCACGCGAATGGGATAAACGTCGTTGGCCGAGGTGTAAAGCGTCAGCAGGATATTGGGGATCGATTCCCGGTGGTTCTCGCGATCCGAGTTGATCTGCCGCAGCACGCCGTCCATTTCATCGTTCTGGAACAGCATGGCGTTGGAGCGGATCAGGGCGTCCTGGATTCCCTCGCCGCTGGCGAACTTGTCGCCCAGGGAGACGATCTGCCCGATCTCGAATAGGACGCGGGCGTTCACCTTGCGGGGAAAATCCTTTCCCGTGCCACTGCCGGCCAGTGCGAGCAGGTACAGGTTGGGCCGCAGGTCGCCGGGCGTCGCATACCTTGCGACCGCAGAGGTAGGACTGTAAGGCCATTGCGCCGCAAAAGGCCAAGCCGACATTGGGATACGGCGCGTTGGCCAGCGTGAACTCCATCACGCGGGAGATAAAACCCGGCACATGAAAGAGGGCTTCCGGGATCGGCCCGGGATCTCGTTCGCCTTCGACCGTTTCATCGGCGATTTCGTCGAGTTGGTTTGTGACCAGCAGCCGTGGAATGTCCACGTCCGTGGCTGGCGGTGGATCGCTGCCAAACCCCTGGCTACGGAGTGTCGAGGCGGCCGCCGAGATAATCGCCGTTGTGTTCGAGCAACGTGTAGACGGTGAACGGTGAGCATGCCTGGTTGGGCTCGAATGGGGCGGCGCTGCTGGAGAAGACGTAGAACACGCCCTCTTTGAGCGTGGCGGACCAGCCATTGGTTTTTCCCGGCCGGCGCCAATACTCATTTTCGCCCGGCTTGGCCAACCCCAGCCGTGCCGCTGTAAAACTGTGCGGACGTCGCCCCGCTGGTTGAAATCGTCGCCCGGGCGGCCGTCGGCTACTGCCGCTGGGTATCGCCGGCGGGACCAGCGGCTCCGGCAGACATTCGTTCGAGTTTCCAGGCCGTTTCCAGCAGTAGTTCCCGCTCGGCCTCCGTGAGCATGGGCAGTTGTGCAAATTGGCCCTGCAGCAGTTCATAGCCGGGACTGGGGGCGCAGAGGAAGAGACCGCCCTCGCCGCGGGTCTCGATCAGCGTTAAGGGCACATACCAAGTCGCCGTTGGCATCCTGCCGCGGACGATACTTCTTGCCGGCGATCGTCACCTCTTCCGGCCCATCGACAAACTGCTTCCGTTGGGCCAGCTTCATGCTCCCATTGACCGACGTTTGAGAGCGGTAGACAACATGCCAGCCGCCGGAGGGCGATTGCTCGATCACCAGTCGGGCCAGCAGGTCAGGGTTTTGGCCTTCGATCGCGTCGTACCAGTCCTGGAACGCCGCGCCGCCGAGGTCGAAATCCAGCATCTCCAGGTTGCCGGAGACCGCGCCGCAAATCAGACAGAACCCTGTCGGCGTTGCCGAACCAGCGGGTGAGTTCCGCCTCCGTGGGTAAGCGGGCTTGATAGGCCTTCCATTCGGACAGCGCAGGCCGTTTCGGATTGATGCGGGCGGGCAGGCGCACAGGCCGGCGCGGCGGTAGGCTTCGGCAATCTCGATGAGGCTCATCCGGACATCCTTGCGGCTGAGATTACTTGCTCTTTTTTCGCGCCGGTTTGCGGGTGAACACGCGCACCAGCGTCCGCGACGCGGTGACGTGCCGGGCCAGGACTTCGCCGGCCGGGACCTTGGCATCCGGCGGCACCCGGCGGCGGCCACTGCCGTTCCGATAGCAGAACAGCCCCCGGCGGCTGCCGATCACAAATGCGTCGCGGCCCACTCGCCGCGCGCGGGCAGCTTCGCTATGATGGCTTTGTTGCGCTCGGCCGCCGTGAACCGCGGCACGAGTTTCCCGTGGCCGTTGGGGCAGACGGCGTAGCGGGAGGACTGCGGCGAAACCCGCATCGCGCCGCACTGGGGACAAAACACACGTTTGACGAGATTGTTCATGATTCTCGGGTGGTATTAAAAAGGGATGTCATCTTCCACGACGGCGATGCGCGGCCCCCGATCGGCACCGGCTCGGGCTTCTCGCCCAACCGGTAGTCGACGATGCGGTCGAACTTCTCGCCGGCCGCGCTGCGGACGGTGATCGCATTGCGTCGGGGCGAGTCCGCCGGCATTGGCAATGTCGACGGCCTCCTGGGCAGTGGCCGGCACGGGATCCAGCGATCGGGCCTGCCACCACATCTCGGCCTTCCAGCGGGCGTAGCCGCTGTGCTCGAAGCAAACCCACTCCGACTTGAACTGGTAGAAACCCACCTTGTAGTCCACCCGCATGGTCTTCGGGGCGTTCTCGTCGGCGCCCTGCTTGACGTGGACGCTGTAGAGCGCGTCGCTGCACGGCATACTCTGTCTCGGTAACGGGAGGCGGCTGGCTGTCTGATCTGACAGCACGCTTTCGGTAGAGGCCTGGGCGTCGTGTTTGGCCTGCTCGGACGTGGGGAACTCAAAACCGCAGACCGGACAGGCGGCGTAGCCGGCGGCTACCAGTTCATGGCACTCGGGGCATTCCTTGGCCGGCGCCTCGCCGCCGCCCTTGCCGACGTGACGAGTCGCGCACGCGAATCTGGTCGACCGGGCCGTGGCGGAGCACGTTGCCGCCGTAGTCCAGGACGAGACAATTCTCCTTCCCCGGCCACAGGCGGAAACCTCGTCCCACTTGCTGATAGAACAGCCCTGGCGAGAGCGTCGGCCGCAACAAGGCAACGCAGTCGATCCGCGGGGCGTCGAAGCCAGTGGTCAGGACGTTGACATTGACCAAGTATTTGAGGGGTTCGTGCTCAAAAAGTCCGCTTGGCTCGTCGCCGCGAAACAGGGCGAGCATTTCATCGCGTTCGGCGGCCGGGGTCGCGCCGCAGACAAACCCGCATTCGATCTGATATTGCTCCTGCAGCACGTGTTGGATATGCCGGGCGTGTTTGACGCCGGCGGCGAAGATCAGCACGGCGTGCCGATCCCGGGTGTATTCGACGATTTCGCCGCAGGCCGCCTCGACCAACTGGTCCTGGTCCATCATCTGCTCGACCTCGTCGGCGACGAACTCGCCGGCGCGGACGTGCAACTGCGCGGTGTCGGCCTTTTCTCGGCCGGCCTTGGTGACCAGCGGGCAGAGATAACCGTCGCGGATCAACTCCCGCACGCCGACTTCAAAACAGATGGCGTTGAGGATGTTTTCCGGGCCGCAGATCATCCCCGATTTCAGGCGGAACGGCGTGGCCGTCAGCCCGATCGTCCGCACCCGCGGGTTGACCACCTTGGCATCGCTTAGGAACTGCCGATACATGCCCTCGCCGTCGGGCGCGATGAGATGGGCCTCGTCGACAATGATCAGATCGAAGGCGTCCAGCTCGCAGGCCCGCTTGTAGACTGACTGGATGCCGGCCACGATCACCGGATCGTCGGTATCGCGGCGGCGCAGGCCGGCCGAGTAGACGCCGAACTTCAGTTCCGGGCAGATCGCCTGCAGCTTGTCGGCCGCCTGCTGCGAGCAGCTCCTTGACGTGGGCCAAGACGAGGACGCGGCCGCCCCACTGCATCACGGCGTCCTGGCAGATAGTGGATAAAACGGGGGTCTTGCCGCCAGCTGTTGGAATCACGACGCAGGGGTTGTCGTCGTGATCCCGAAGATAGGCGTATACGGCATCCACCGCTGCTTGTTGGTAAGGCCGCAACTCCACCGCACCCGCTCCCTTCTATGTTGTTCGAGACCAGAGCACCGGCGTCGGGACTTGCACCCGATGGGCTGAGCATGATGGTCACAGCCCCGCACTGTGCCGCCGGAAACCGTCAGTTACACTGGCGGGCATTCCTGGTAGGCTTCTGCCACCAATCATGGAGGGTGCATTCGGGCCGCCTGCAGTCGCGGCCATGACAAGCTTCCTGACGCAGTCGCTCCGCCAGTTCGCCCAACGGTCCGCCCGCCAATGGAACGCCGACAGGCGAGTCGTCGTCGGGCACTTCGATAACAACAGCAACGGCCGCACACAGAATTCTCTTCATTGGGGGAATCCCTTTTCTCTTGGGGTTTGAAAACGCCAACTACGCCACGGCATCCGACCGAATTTCGTCGGGTAAATAGAACACCTCCATGTTTGCCGGACGCAGGATTTTCAACGGCTCACATTGGAGATAGGCATGGAGTGCGCGCGTCACAAGTGCATATTGCCGCTGGCGGACGGTTTGGTTCATGCCGTACTTGCGCAACTCGATCAGGTGGTTGCGCAACGTCACGACAATGTGTTCCAATGAACCGGTCGAAGCGCCACGCCGCAGCACATCGCAGAATCGGGCCAAGATCCCTTCGTCGCCGACGCAATACAATGCCCTTGCCACCACAGCGCGGGACATGCAGTTGGCCAGTCCCGCCGGCCGGGTAGTCGGAAGGTGCTCATGCGCGAGATGGATTGCCGCTCGGTGCCCTTCCAATAGAGGCATCTCCTCGTAAACGGTCCGTCGCTTCGTGGACATCGTAATCCCGCCGAGCATGGCGCGGAGTGTGGCCAACTCCTCGGCACGGACCGTGCCGAGGCTGCGCCCGAGCGTCATGCGGTCGGCGGCGCGGCGAGGGTGATTGCCGTCGATGTGAATCGGCGCTCTCGGGTGATTCGTTGTAGAACACTCGTATCTTGACGGGGACATCGGCCTCGATGATGGCCCAGAGTCGATGTTGACCGTCGATCAACCGGCCCTGCGTGTCAAAGGCAATCCCCTGGTGGGTGCAGGCGAACTGCCCTGCCTTTATATCACGGGCCAACTGGGCGATGTAGTTCCAGTCCAGTCGGCGATTGCCTTCGTTGGCATCCAGCCAGTAGGTGGCTTTAGCCGGGGTGATCTCGAGGACCTGATTGTAGGGTTCATGGCTGGGAAGGTGATTGGTGGTGATCATTACTTCGATTCCTTCTGTTGACGTTCTTGGTTGAGACGGACGATTTCCACGAATACCTTCTGGAGGTAGTCGAAGGTAAAGTGTCGCAGCAGGTCGAATGCACAATTGGCTACATGGTTATTAGGTAGCTCGAGCTTGACCATGCTGTCCGGATGACGGACTTTGAGCCCCTCCTGCTTGGCAACGTAATATTCAGCGGCCGATCTCGGCCGCGGGGTTTTGGCTCGCTTGGTTTTGCCGATCCTGGCGGTGTTGATGGTTCGGCCGTCGCGACCCTTGCGTGGACATGACTTTGGAATCTCCGAAGTTATGTCCGAGGCCGACTTCGACATTGTCGAAGTGCCATCCAACTTCTTTCGGTGACGTCGGACGGTGATCTCACTGACACCACAGTGTTCCGCTATCTGGACATTACTCTTGCCTTCTGCGGCCGGGTGTGCCAGAGCCAAGTTGACGGCTCGTTCTTTGTCCTCATTGGTTCGCCGGATCCCGTGGGCCTTGTTAACGCTGTAGCTGTGCCACTGGGCATCCTGGAGCGTGCCCTGAAAGACATTGCACCCGATCGCCTCACCAGGCAGAGCCAAGACGTATGCCTGGATGCCGATGGAAGCCGTCGGCCAGCCAGTAGTTCTCGCCGTCGAAAAACACATCGATGGCTGGAAACTTTTCGCCGGCCTTCATTTGTTCGCCGTACTCGTCGCATACGGCTTGGTCAATTTTCGCCCGCGGCTGCGTGCCGCCGTCCAGACGAATATATTCAGGGAAGATCTTCTCGATCATTGGCATGGTTGTTATCTCCTATGCGTTCTCTGCCAGCGTCAGGTAGAGTTGCACGGCCAGCTTGGGCAGGTCATCCAGCCGCACGATGGCTACCCAGGGCTGCTGGTTGGCGCGGTGCAATACGACCGGAACGTTCTCACCGGCATCCGCCGCGGCCTGTTCGAGGGCCGGGTAGAGGCGCAGGGCCTCCACCCGTTTCACCTCGAAATGCACGCCGGGGATGGCGGCCCGCACGTCGGGGGCGTCGTCAGCAACCTTGGTACTGCCGCCCCCGACGTGCCTCGACCCGGAACAGCCGACGCAGCTCCGCCGCCGCCTCCAACTCGCCGCGCTGTCCTTTGCGCCGTGACTTGGCACCCATCACGGCCTCCTCCACGGCGGGGTGCTGGTCTGCGCCTGCTGCGGCCGGCCGGTTGCCGCCTCCCGCTTGTCGAAGCCATTGATCTCGTTGGTGATCTCGTCGGTGTCCTTCCTCTTCTTGCAGCGGACCCGGATCACCAACGGCAGGTTGTGCAACTCGACCGAGTCGTTGGGCGTCATCACGCCGACCGCCCGGCACAGCGCCGACAGCTCTGCCTGGGCGATCTTCATCGCAATCTCGTTGGGATTTTCCAAATTGAGCCGCGCCCAAAGCTGCCGGTTCTTATGTTCCCCCTCAATGATCGTGAAGCGCAACTCGAGGAAGCGCCCCGTGTTCGCCTTGTTGGGCTTCATCTCCGAAGCTGGTGATCATGGCCAGATATTTTCCGGCCGGGATCGGCTCGAACGGCGTGGCGGGTTCCACCTTGTTGGCATCGAATCCTCTTAAGTCAGCCATTGTTCGTACAGCTCCTGTTCATGTGGTTAAGATTGAGTAGGGTTCATCGCATCCATCAGCGCCGGCCAAGACAACGGCAGGGGATCGCAGATCCCGTAGCGGTTCTTGGCCAGCAGCTGGTTGGTCTCGTAAAGGATCAGTTCGCGCCCCTCGGCAGCCATGCGGGCGGCGCCCACGAAGTCCGACCATTCGATCATCGTGTTGACCAGGTCGGGATGGATTTCCGGCGTGGACTTTTCGAGGGCGATGCCGTCGATCGTGGTAAGCTCGCGGCGCGCCGTGTGGGCCAGCAGAATCACGGCCACCCCGGAATTGACGATCGTGTCCAGAGTCGGCAGCAAGTACTGATAAACGTAGTTCTTCAGCACTTGCTTGCCGTTGCCGTAGCCGCCGTGGGAGCGGTTGAGCGTCTGCCGCATCCCCGTGTTGGACCCATCCACGCCGGCGACGTGCTCTTCGGCGCGGCGCAGCAGCCAGTCCACGGAGTCGACGACGACCGCGCCGTATTGGTGGCCGCCCGCCGCCAGGGAGTTGAGCCACGATTCGATCGACGGCCAATCGGGCAGGTAGGGCGTGCGGTCGCACTGCACGTGCGCGGCGCCGTTTTCGGTGTCCACTATCAGTCCTCCCGAGCCGGCGCCGAAGGTCGTCTTGCCCACCCCCGGCGGCCCATATACGATGCCCTTCGGTGCGCGGAGGTTGATTTGGTTCAGTACGGGTGCAGGGAGTGCCATAATCGGTCCTTTCGATAACTGGGTTGAATGTTTTTGGTCATGTGTATTCAGAGCCGGGACGGGCGGGCGGGGGCTGCAACCGTTTCGGTTTCCTGCTCGCGCCTGACACGCCCGCCGCGTCCCGGGGAGTGATGTTTTCAAACAGCGTCGTAGACTCGAACCTCTTCGTATCCGGTGGGCCAGGTGTCGGTGGCAATGCACCGCTTCAGCCGTTCGATGGCCGCCTCGTTCTCCCGCTGGGCTTGGGTGAGAGTGTCTTCGTGGATTTTCCAGACGCCGCAGCGGAACGCGCCTTTCTTTTCCACGGCGATCAAGTAGGCCGGCATTATGATGCCGATCACCTCTGCCAGCACCGCGCGGTAGAACGCCAGTTGATAGATGTAGCCGTAGCGACGGGTGTCGGCCTCGAACCATTCCAAGTCGTCACAGGTCTTCAAATCCGAAAAAGCACGATGGATGTCCAGCCAGTCAAAACGGATTTGACAGGGGAGACCACAGTATTCGGTTCGAACGACGCCCTCAGGAATGCCTTCGGCGAGCAGATCGACGGCCATGCCGTTGGCCCGCACGCCGTCGGCCATATTCTCGATCAGGCCGGACTGCTGGACGGTAAGCACGGGCCTTCCCTGCTCGGCGGCCCATTCGGCAAACGCCTTGGTTTGGGGGCCGAATATCTCGCCCGTCTTGGGATTGATCGGCCCGCCCACGGCGTATTCGGCTTCAAAGCGATCCCGTCCCTCCAACACGAGGGTGTGCAGCGCCCGGCCAATCTGGTAGGCTGGTCGATCTTCGTCGGGCACCAGCCCCAGCTTCTTCTTCCGATACAGCGCCGGGCACTTGCGGAAGTCACCCAGTTGATGGCTGGACAAATAGTCCTTGGCCTTGGCGTGGTACTCCTCGGCCGGCTCGCGAATGAGAAAGCCGAGGTCTGGTATGACGGGGGCGGCGGGAAGAGTGCTCATCGGTGTTGCTCCTGTTTTCTACTGGTGGTTGTGGTTGATTATGGGTTCGCAATGGTCATAAATCGGGTTGCGTTTGTTTTGGCAGCGATTGTGTGTCTCTCTATTGACTCTTTTACTCCGGCCAAACTCGGGTTGTCCGCTTTTCTCAGATATTTCCCAAACCGGCGCGCTCCAGATGTCGGCGGATTACGCGAACGGCGTTGCGCACCTGGCGGCGAGAGGCGTTCAGGGCGCGGGCGGCGGCGAGGACCGAGCCACCACTCAACTCTCGACACACGTTTCGTAGATGGGGCGACATCGAGCGGAGGGCGTGTTCCACGGCGACCGCCTTCTCACGGCGCTTCCACGTCGTTCAAGTCGCTGGTGCCCAATCGGCGGCGCAGGTCTTCCTGGGAAAGACCTTCTCTGATCGGCGTGGATCGTCCGTCGATCTTTTTGCAGGCGCCTTCCAGGGAAATCGCCTGGGACCATGGCAGGCGACGTTGACGGCGCCGTTGGCGAAGAATTACACTGACCCCGGAGCAGACGACCCGTTCCACAAACGCATGGGGCGAACCGCGTTGTGGATCGAAGTAGTGCGCCTTGGTCATAAGGTGCAACCAGAGATCTTGCTGGACATCGTCCCGTTCGGCTGCGCCGAACTCTTGCCGCCGGCATATTTGACCGGCTTTGCAGGCGATAAGCCTCTCGGTGTGATCAGAAATGATGGCGTCGTGGCCCATAGATAACCTCCGGGGGGCCGGAGGTTATTGGGTTCCAACCTCACGGCCTCAACCGAAGGCCTTGGTGTCGCACAAAGTGCGACAAAAAAGGGTTGTGCCGCCCTGTGCAGACAGCGGTTAAGTGGTTTTACAGCATGGGGTTATGAAAATCCCGAAAAAAGTGTCGCCTGTCGCGTCGGTGCGACAGTTGCGCATGAGTCGCCACTTCACATACGTCGATTAGGGGGCATCAGAGGAACTATCTCTCCGATGATAGGGCAGCGAGAGTGGAAGAGCCAACCGTAGCGGCTCTTCGCAAAGTTGGGACAGCCGAAGAGCGCTGCGCTGCAATATCCCCAGTGCCCAGAAATCAGTCGACGTTTGACTTTCGATACGCGATGGTTCAAATTACAATGTGTAGCACATCGCAGGTATTCCAAGCAGGGGACAATTGAACCCGCCGCATACAATGGTCCCAGAAAAAGCCCGTTGATAATCGACCCTTGTGTTCCGAGAGGACCATCCTGAAGATCGACCCTATCTGGTTACCGGGTCGCGTGCCGCCTAGGTTTTGGGAAGACCGCCAGAATCGACGAAACTATCTGCTGTGGGTGGGCTGGAAAGCCCGCTTTCGGAAGGCTGTTGATTGGTATCGGCTGTCCCATCAGCAGCTAAGGAAGAATCGTGGCGGTTCAATCTTGAAGTGCTATAACGACTCGCCTGCCCTGGCGATGGTCGACTGTTTTCCTGAATATGAGTGGTATGAATGGTTCTTTGGACACGCACCTCGTGGCTTTTGGAGTGTGCCGGATAATCGGCAGAGGTACATGCAATGGCTAGGTAGGCAACTCGGTTTTCATCGGCCGCGAGATTGGTACGGGATTCGACAGGATGACTTCGAGGCACACCGTGGAAGTACACTTCTCCATTGTTACTCGTCAATGTATGACTTCATGCAGGAATTCCTACCGCAGCTTGACTGGGAACCATTCAAGTACGGACCACCCTTAAGCATCGAGCAGATTCTGCAATTGGCCGACAACCATTTCAATCAGTACGGAAGCTGGCCCCACAGTCATTCAGGACCGGTTAACGGAACAAATCTCACTTGGTCCGCAATCAGTGAACGCCTGCGTCTTGGCTTTAGAGGTACCCACCCAGGCCATTCATTGTCAGCGCTGTTGGAACAGTACCGTAATGTTCGGCCTGGCAGGACTCCACCGCCACTGTCTGAGAAGCAGATATTGGCCTGGGCGGATGCGTATTTTGCTCTTCACGGACGGTGGCCGACTGAGGATTCTGGAACGATTGCAGGGACGCAAGAGACATGGGGAAAGATCACCGCGCCTTGCGAGAAGGCACTCGCGGTTTACACGGTGGATCGTCGCTGGCGAAATTGTTGGCCCAACATCGCAAAATCCGCAACCGCCAGGATCTCAGATCTCTGTCAGAGCGAGAGGTCATCAAATGGGCTCGCGCTTACAAATCCGACACCGGCAACTGGCCAACATGCAAGAGCGGCGAAATTCCGAATAGCGGTGGGGAAACGTGGTCCGGGATCGAACACGCCCTGTTTTTCGGACGGCGTGGATTTCAGGGCGGGTCGAGTGTGCATAGGTTTCTGAAGTCACAAGGTCTGAAGTAACATCCCTGTCGCCCGGTGGAGTCCCCGCCGGGTCGGTAAGAGGGCTCTACCGCTGCCCACTATGAGGTGTGAGAACCCCTAGACAATCGTCGGCCGTTTCGTCGTTTGGACGACCGGGCCCGCTCCACTGACGAGCTAGAATCGCTCCGTCGCAGGGCGGACACGCCACCGGCTCGGTGAACAGCGCGTTCCACGGCCCAGCGGTCTGTCTCCACGTCCTGGGCGGCTAGGGCTTCGGCCGCGTTGCGGTACGAACCATATTGTTTGTAGGCCGCCACCAACACGTCGTCGGTCAACTCGGTTTTGCGTTGGGCCCGGATCAGACGTCGAAGTTGCTGTTCGTCCAGCATCGGTTTGCCTCGGTCGTCCCAGGGGATGCAGGCGTCGGCAACCAGCGCCGCCACCATGGCGGTGTCGATCTTGATTCGGTCATCACACAGAGCGGCCACCTCCGCCAATGGCACAACGGCCGGCGAATTCTGGCCCCAGATATCCAGCGGCGGGACGAATTTGCCGACCAGGACGATCGGCCGGCGGGTGCGCACGATCCGAGCGACGATTTCCGCGGCGTCCTTCCACATCAGCCCCCGGGCCAGCAGCACATCCCGCAATCGCCCCGCCACTCCGTTCGTCCCAGCCGCCACAGCGCCCGGGCAAGAGTGGGTATGTACTTCCCCCGCAACGACATACTCGCCGCCAAGGCCTCGGCGAGCCGCCGGAAATCGATCGTCCACTGTCGCAGATGCTCGACGGACACTTTCGCCCGCAGCACCTCGGGGCAATAAACAAAAAAGCGGCAGGAGCCATCGGGGTCGGAAACCGCCACGACGTCCTCGATGTGCCCCTCGTAACAGCCCGGGCAGACTACACGCCGGGTATTCTCCGCCCGCTTCACAAACCCCACAGCCTGCAACTTGCACAGTGCGTCTCGGGCCAACCTTGGACCACCTGATGAGAGCAACGGCCTGGGAACTTCCATATGCGGCCACAGTAAGGCAAGTGCGTCAGTCATCGGTCACTCCCCAGAGCCTCAGGCAGCGTTCGCCGACCAGCCGCAGCTCTTCCGGCTTGCTCTTGAGGTTGCACGTATTGGGAACCCATACATAAAAGGACATTTTGTTGACGCGATGCTCCGCGTCGGGCAGGAACAGCAGCTCGAAGGTGGCCCGACGAACAGTAACGTCGCCGTCGCCCATCCACGCAGTGCCGGATCGACTCGCAGCTTCCGCCAGGTCGGTGTTCCCCGCGAACTTCAGCTCCAGGTAATCGACGGGGTGGCCGGCGACGGTGACCGGCCCACCCGAACGGACTGCAAGAGGACCTGCGCGATGCGATCGGCCGGGTCGGTGACGAAGGTAAAGCGGGGTCCAGTAGCATATCAAGCTGATAGGCCGGTCGCAGGGATCCGCCGGGCCGACCTCGACGCCCAGCACGGAGCGGCAGAAGGCCTGCTGCAGCGCAAGTGGCCAGCGGCGCCCCCCTTGGCCACCAGCTCAAGCGTGCCCTCGTCGGGGTTGAACACAAACACGTTGGAAAAGGCAGCCCGCTGACTGCTCGGGCGTCAACTCACCATCGTCGGTAAAGACCAGCCGCTTGTCGGGCCAATCGTCCAGATAGGCATAAAAATACTGGGCGCCGTTGCCACGATCATAATGTTCGACCCTGCAGTGCTTGCCGCGCATTTCCGTGGGCCAATAATGGTCGCGGAGCTGCCTGTTCCAGGCCGCCGACACGGCCTTGGTTGACGGCGACCCGCTGGCGGGGCAGGTGATTGCGCTTTACCCAGTAGCGGCCACCCTTAAGGGCGTCGGCACGGGCAAAGAGGGCGGCCTGCCGAAAGGCGTCGGGAAACTCCAGGTAGGCCCACAATGCCTTGTCGTGGCGGCCCGTAGCGTAGCGAACTCCCAGGCCCGATGCGGCCGGCGGCGCTGGATTTCCTCCAGCAACCTTCAGCCCTCGGCCGTCGGCCAAGGCGTGGACGTCCTGCAGGGCCAGTTGGATTTCCCGGCGCTCTCCGTCGGGCAACTCCTGCCAGGCCGAGAATACGGCTCGATCGTGTCTTCCGAAAACGATTCCCAGGGCAGGTCCTGGAGCGCCGTGGCGGCGAAACAGCGCCCGCAGCAGGTTATTGGCGTCTGTCTTCAGCACTCGTCGGGGGTCATAGGGGCTTGCATGATGATAGCGTCCTTCTCGGAACAGAGTGACGGAACGGCCGCGGCACGTGCCGCCCAGACGGCTGTGCGGTTAGCGGGCGCCGCGGTGCCGAAGATGTGCAGACTGAAGATACTAGGACCGCCCTCGCCCCCGTTGCGCCGGGGTCCGTTTTTGCCATCGCCTAGAAAGAGAACTTTCCCCAATCTATGCGGCCTTAGAATGGGATTCCGCACACGTCCCCGGAGCCCGCCATCCGGCACCGGAAAGCGTCCGTCTTGCCGCCCGCGACGAGAAGCCAAGTACAGTGCCCCTGATGCTATCAGGTGCGACGAAGATGTCAAGAGGTTTAACCGGACGGCCGTATACTATTTCCCAAGCGCCCTAGCCGGAAACGGCTTGCGAAATATATTGGAGTCCATTTTATGTGGAAATCTTGTCGGTT
>CAVTCJ010000008.1:0-254575 GCA_963733145.1 uncultured Planctomycetota bacterium
GCGAGAAAAAATCTTTCCGCAAATCTCCATTAGCCGTTGACAGTTTTCGGGCCGAGTGATATTTTAATGGTTTCGCCAATTCGAGCAGCGAGTTGGCCGTGTGCTCTTTGACAATTTGGTAGTGGTAATGAAGTGGCATCTTAAAGTGTGAACCACGTCGGCGCAATGTGCGTCGCGTGGCTCCAAGGGCACTTAGAAGCAATCGTTACTCGGGTCGATAGGCAACCCAATTCCATTTAGGGCTGGCCGCTTCAGCGGCCAGTCGTAAGCGGGAGAAGGTTGGCATTTGATCCGGGATCGAGGACGCATGAAGCCGCCGTTCCCTGCGTGGGAGCGTTGGATTCATGTGGCCAAGTTACTAAGGGCACATGGGGGATGTCTTGGCGTTAGGAGCCGAAGAAGGGCGTGGAAGACTGCGATAAGCCCGGAGTAGTTGTCAAACGAGCGTTGATCCCGGGATACCCGAATTAACATACACTGAATCCATAGGTGTATGTCGCGAACACGGTGAACTGAAACATCTAAGTAACCGTTGGAAAAGAAAGAAAACTCGATTTCCCCAGTAGCGGCGAGCGAACAGGAAAGAGCCCAAACCGCGGGGGTTTTCCCCGGCGGGGTTGTAGGGCCTCTCACATGAGAGTTACCAAACTGCCAGCTAGCAGAACTGTCTGGAAAGGCAGGC
Organism: uncultured Planctomycetota bacterium; assembly: GCA_963733145.1. Classification (GTDB taxonomy): domain Bacteria; phylum Planctomycetota; class Planctomycetia; order Pirellulales; family Thermoguttaceae; genus JAHIKV01. The sequence goes on from CAVTCJ010000008.1 coordinate 683, forward strand.
CATAGACGGTGACAGCCCGGTATGCGACAGTCGGTGCAGTCTCTCGAGGGGTACCTGAGTAGGTCGGGCCACGTGGAATCCCGACTGAATCTGCGGGGACCATCCCGCAAGGCTAAATACTCCCTAACGACCGATAGTGAACTCAGTAGGGCGACTGAAAGATGGGAAGAACCCCTGCTAGGGGAGGATACTGAACCTGAAACCATGTGCCTACAAGCGGTCGGAGCACTATGGCGAGTTTACTCGCAATGTGTGACGGCGTGCCTTTTGCATAATGATCCGGCGAGTTACCGTCTGCGGCGTAGGTTAAGGCCTTCCGGGCCGGAGCCATAGGGAAACCGAGTCTTAATAGGGCGACATAGTCGTTGGCGGTAGACGCGAATCTGCGTGAACTACCCATGAGCAGGTTGAACCGCGGGTTATACCGCGTGGAGGACCGAACCCACTTGGGTTGAAAACCGAGGGGATGACTTGTGGGGAGGAGTGAAAGTCTAATCAAACGCAGGGATAGCTCGTTCTCTCCGAAATATTTTTAGGAATAGCCTTGAGCCACTACGCACCGGGGGTAGAGATACTGAATCGGGTTGGGGGTCCTCCCAGACTACCCTCCTGAACCAAACTCCGAATACCGGTGCGACTATCTCAGGAGTCAGACCGCGAGGGATAAGCTTCGCAGTCGAGAGGGAAACAACCCAGACCATCTGCTAAGGTCCCGAAGTTCGTCTTAGTCACTAAGGAAGTTGAATTGCCGCGACAGCCAGGATGTTGGCTTAGAAGCAGCCACCATTTAAAAAGTGCGTAACAGCTTACTGGCCGAGCAGTTCTGCGCCGATAATGAACGGGAGTAAGGCGAACACCGAAGCAGTGGACCACGATGTTTCATCGTGATGGTAGGAGAGCGCTGAAGATCAGATACGAGCCGTACCGTAAGGAGCGGTGTCGGGGTCTTCAGGTGATTATGCCGGAATGAGTAACGATAAGGCAGGTGAGAATCCTGCCCGCCGAAAGCCTAAGGTTTCCTGGGGAAGGTAATTCCGCCCAGGGTTAGCCGGTACCTTAGTCGAGGCCGAAAGGCGTAGACGATGGATAGCAGGTCAACATTCCTGCGCCGCCGACGTGGACCGATGGAGGGACGGCGTCTGGAGGGTGAGCGGTACGAGTAGAAATGTCCGTGGACCGTCTTGAGGCGGGGGATAGGCAAATCCGCCCCCACAAGCCAAGAGCCGGGACCGAACGCATTTACGTTCGTGAAGTCATCTGAATGACGTCCAAGAAAAGCTCCTAAGGGTTGAAGCGTCAGCGACCGTACTAAAACTGACACAGGTAGGCGAGACGAGTAGTCTAAGGCGCTCGGGAGAACACTGGTTAAGGAACTCTGCAAAATGATCCCGTACGTTCGCAATAAGGGATGCCCTCGGGGGTTCACGCTCCTGGGGGTCACAGTAAATCGAGAGCTGCGACTGTTTATCAAAAACACAGGACTCTGCCAACTCGTAAGAGGATGTATAGAGTCTGACGCCTGCCCGGTGCCGGTAGGTTAAGGAAGAAGGTTAGCCGCAAGGTGAAGCCTGCGACCGAAGCCCCGGTAAACGGCGGCCGTAACTATGACGGTCCTAAGGTAGCGAAGTTCCTTGTCGGGTAAGTTCCGACCTGCATGAATGGCGTAACGACAGCTCAACTGTCTCAACCAGTGACCCGGTGAAATTGTAGCCGTGGTGAAGATGCCACGTTCCCGCAGCTAGACGGAAAGACCCCGTGAACCTTTACTGTAGGCTGGTATTGGGCTTAGATATGTTTTGTGTAGGATAGGTGGGAGGCGTTGAAGCCGGTGCGCCAGCATCGGTGGAGCCAACCTTGAAATACCACCCTGGGCATATTTCAGTTCTAACTCCGTCCCGTGAATCCGGGCGGAGGACATTTCCAGTTGGGCAGTTTGACTGGGGCGGTCTCCTCCAAAATTGTAACGGAGGAGTCCAAAGGTACCCTCAGCCTGGTTGGCAATCAGGCGCCGAGCGCAAAGGTAGAAGGGTGCTTAACTGCGAGACTTATCAGTCGAGCAGATACGAAAGTAGGGCTTAGTGATCCGGTGATCCCGTATGGAAGGGTCATCGCTCATCAGACAAAAGGTACTCTGGGGATAACAGGCTTATCGCTCCCGAGCGTCCATAGCGGCGGAGCGGTTTGGCACCTCGATGTCGGCTCATCACATCCTGGGGGTGGAGAAGCTCCCAAGGGTTTGGCTGTTCGCCAATGAAAGTGGTACGTGAGCTGGGTTCAGACCGTCGTGAGACAGGTCGGTCCCTATCTACTGTGGGCGCACGAAACTTGCGGAGGTTCTTCTTTAGTACGAGAGGATTTAGAAGGACGTACCTCTGGTGTGCCAGTTGTCGCGCTAGCGGCACGGCTGGGTAGCTATGTACGGAAAGGATAAACGCTGAAAGCATCTAAGCGTGAAGCCCTCTCCAAGATCAGGTTTCGTTGGGGTATAAACCCCGAAAGTCCCCTGGAAGACCACCAGGTCGATAGGTCGGATGTGTACGCGCAGCAATGCGCTTAGCTAACCGATACTAACGGACGAACGCTTGGCCGCATGTATCCAACGCTCCTAAGACGGCCCCCTTTAGGATGTCACTTCATTATCACTGCCACTTTTATAGCGTCCGCGCCCTTCACTGTTGGGCCGGCCGTTCCTTTCCGGTGACTATATCCGAAAGGCCACACCCGTTCCCATTCCGAACACGGCAGTTAAGCTTTCGGAGCCGATGGTAGTACCCAAAGTGCGAGAGTAGGTGTCGCCGGATTTAATTCAACATAAGCTTCCGAGGTCCAACCGGCCACGGGAGCTTTTTTCGTCGATTGCGGCCGCCACTTGTCGGGGGTACAATACCGGAGGCATCGGACCGCAGCAAGAAACCGGAGCCCCTTCAGTGTTCAATTCCGACGATATTCAACGGCGGTTGCGGCAAAGTCCGTTCGTGCCGGTGGGAATCATCATCAGTTCCGGTCAGACATTCGATGTCTATCACCCCGATCTCGTGCTGGTTGGTCGCCGCGACATGATCATCGGCATGGCCAGCAGCGAGAACCCCGCGATGTACGAGCACACGACTCGCGTGCCGATTATGCACGTCACCGCCTTGGACGACTTGCCGCCGGCCGTTTCCAATCCATGAGAACGGTACGTATCAGGGAGCAGGCCGATGGGCTCGACTGTCCTGCAAACCGGCGTTGACGTCTTCCTCACCAAACTTGGAGTTGATCCTATGCCGGGCTCAATCGACATGCCAACATGCCGCTGGCGACCAGTTCTTTCGACAAGGCTGGCCACGTGTGTCCTTTGCTTGGCGCTTGCCACATTGGCCGGGACGGCCGAGGCCCGCACAATCAAAAACGCGGAACTAAACTATACGCTTGTTGTGCCCGATTCGCTCAAGGAAGTGACACCATATCCCGGCATGGTCGCGACCTTCGTGAGATCCGATCCGGCCCGGGGAATCCCCGACCTGGTGGTCTCAATTAAGCGCATGCACGGCGTCCTCGGGCGAAAGCACTTCGATCCGTCAAAGGCTCCCATTCCTGGCGTCTCAGGGGCCCGCGTTCGCCAGCAAAAGTGGAAGGGTTTCGACATCGATGTTTTGGAGGGCGAGGTCTCTCAAGGCGGCGTGTACATGTCTCTTCGCGGCGCGGAGATACCTTTGAAAACTGAGGCAATTCAACTGGGTGTCTTTGTCCCAGTGGGCAAGGAGGCCGAGGCTGATGCACTGCTGAGCGAATTGTTGGCCGGCTTGGACGGCCCCTCAAACTGGCTTACCGACGAACAGTGGAGCGAGCAGATCGGCCAGGCTGTTGGCGGCATGGTCGTGTTGGCAATCCTTCTGTTTTTCGCAATTCGTGTGTGGCGAAAACGTCGCCGAGGAAGTGGAACCTCCCACTCCTGAAGAATGATGCCTGGTAGAAAACGGGGCAGAACGGTTCTCGGACAAGAATAGAGGCGTTGAGCCTGCACACGTTAGATTGCGTCTTCCGTTACTCTTCCTCACTATCGGCCAATCCCGCCGCCGCCAGCAACTCTGCGACCGTCCGGCGAGGTTGCCTCTGTTGGCGATCGTTGGCGGCGACCTGTCTCCCGCGGGATTCGCGGAAACGGCGGAGCAGGTGCGTGGAAAGATGGGGATTTTTGCCCCCGGCGAGTTCCAGCAGAATCTTGTTCTTCTCGGAGGCTGGCAACTCCGCAATCCACCGGGCCAGTTCTTTCTTCGCTGGTTTAGAGGCCGCTTCTGCCGGGCCGGCTGTCGCGGCCGCATTGATCAGCTTGTCGTCGATTCGCAAGAAGTCAGCGAGGCCCGTCAAGGACGCCGAGAGGCGTTGCAGCCCCGGCGGCACGGGCGGCCCGGCGTCGTTGGCATCAAGGGCGTCATTTTGTGCCGCGGCGAGCCAGCCGAGATAAAGTGCTCGGAAGTCGCCATTGAGCAGGTCGGCCCGCAGCGGAATCAGCGATGCCAGTCCGCACTCGTCTTCGTACCATTCGCCCGACTCGTCTTCGGATTGAAAATCGAGCAGCACGAAATCGCCCTTGGTCCATACGTCGAGGTGATCGTCGGCCGCGTATTGCTTGACGGCCTTAACGTCAACGAGCTTCTTGGGCAATCGGAGCATGAACCAATGCGTGCCCCAGTTGGCATAGTAGAAAAAAGCGTCGAAGTGCTGCTCCATCATGCGCCGGGGATTGCCGCGAAAATCGCCCCAGTGATATTCGTTGGTAAAGCTGGTGGGCGTGATTTCCGCCCTGGTCGAGAGCTTGCGCAATTCGCCAATTTGCCGCGATGTCAGCGGCCGGTCGATGGCCTGGAACTCGTAATACTGGTGTTCGCTCATGGGCAATCCTTTCGGCGACATGACGCGTTTCACGGCCCCATTGGAGCGAACTACCTATAAGCAGTCAAGTAATGTTGATCATAGCGCATTCTGGGGGTTTCCGCGCTCCTCCCGGTGTAATCACCGCTGGCTATTGACGGTCAGATAGATAATTTGTCGCTGTTGCGGAGAGTAGGGTGGGACAAGTGAAGCGCGGTCCCACCACCATTTTCACCGTTATTGGTGGGACTGCGCTACGCTTGTCCCACCCTACGCACGTTTTCAGCGACAGAAACTAATTTGGCTCTTCAATCGCCTGGCTTCGCGTAGTTAGATTTGGACCGTTTGTAAGGATTATGCCGACTGGCTGGAGTTTTTCGGCGGCGCAACCGATAATGGATGCAGCCTGTGACGGAACAGATGGGACGCTGCGCCGTCGGAAAACGGGATCGTTTTATGTAAGTCCTTTGGTAACAAGCTGTTGCGGGGTTTTGCGGCGATCGTCCCCCCGAACGTGGTTCATGGTTCCAAATTGAGCCGGAACGATGAACCGAATCGAGTTAGGATGATTGCCCTTGACATTACTCATTGCGGCACCTACACTTGGAGCAGAATAGCTACTCGGAACGTCGCGGCGGCGCACGCCGCGAATAACCTGCGGCGACACTTCTCAATAGGAGAACTGAGTCGTGACCAAGAAAGAGATCGTTCGGACAATTTCCGAAGAAATTGGGCTGACCCAGTTGCAGACGAAGGAGATCGTGCAGAAGACCTTTGACGCCATAGTCGAGACCCTTGTGGCGGAGCGGCGAATCGAGCTTCGCAACTTTGGCGTATTCGAGGTCAAGCGCCGGGCCCCCCGCAAGGCCCGAAACCCCCGTACCGGCGACAAAGTGTATGTGCCCGAAAAGTTTGTAGTGACATTCAAACCGGGCAAGGAGATGGAAGAGCGGGTCAAGGAGTTGGAGCGTCAGGCGGCGGCCGCGGCCAAGGCCGCGCGGGTGAAAACGGCGGGGACGGATTCCCCCCTGATCCCCTGCCCAAACCGCCTGACACGGCAACCAGTTACGACGCCGACTCCCGGTAACGCCGGTCGTCTTTTCACGGAGGAGTTTTCGATGCGCAACCTGCTATTGGTCTTGGCTTGCGGTGCCATGCTAAGCACTACCGTCGGATGTTTTATCCCGGCCTACTCGGCCGATCCGGTCCGCCGCACCCAAGAATTGATGTTCACTTCCGAAGGCCTGCGCCAGTTCCTGGACGAGTGGGAACGAGTCTGGTTCCTGGACCAGCCGGACCACACCTCGCCGTATCGGACGCACGGCGGACTGATCTAGTCGATACGGAACGTAGGGTGGGACCAGCCGAACGCAGTCCCACCCGACTCCCGCATTTACGGATGGTGGGACTGCGCTCCGCTTGTCCCGCCCTATGACTCCGTGTACCTGACCGTGGTCGTTGACACTCGGCCGATAAATCCGCTACACTGGCGGCTTTGTGCAGCCCGTTTGGCGACCATCCATGCCTGAGAATCCAACCGGCTTCCGTCTCGACGTTCAACTCGGCCGCTTGCGCCTGGCCAATCCGATCATGGTGGCCTCGGGCACGTTCGGCTACGCCCGCGAGATGGCCGGCCTGGTCGATCTGAAGCGGCTGGGCGGAATCGTGCCGAAAACGATCACGCCGCTGCCGCGGGCGGGAAATCCGCCGCCGCGGACCATCGAAACCGCCGCCGGCATGCTCAATTCCATCGGCCTGGACAACGACGGCGTCGAGGCCTTCATCGAGCGGCAGTTGCCCTACCTGGCCTCGTTGGGGCCGCCGGTGATCGTCAGCATCGCCGGCCACGGCAGCGACGGAATTCGTCCAACTGGCCGAACGGTTGCAGCAGGCCGAGGGCATCGCGGCGCTCGAATTGAACGTCTCCTGTCCGAACGTCAGCGGCGGGACCGATTTCGGCGCCGATCCGGCGCTCTGCGGGCGGGTCGTCTCGGCGGTCCGCCGGGCGTGTTCCTATCCGATCCTGGCCAAGCTGACGCCCAACGTGACGGACGTCGCCGAGATTGCCCGGGCAGCCGAAGCGGCGGGGGCCGACGCCCTCTCGCTCGTCAACACCTGCCTGGGAATGGCCGTCGATTGGCGGCGGCGGCGGCCCGTGCTGGGCAACGTGCTGGGCGGGCTGAGCGGGCCGGCCATCAAGCCCATCGCCTTGCGGATCGTTTATCAGGTCGCCCGGGCGGTGAAGATTCCCCTGGTCGGCATCGGCGGCATCGCCACGATCGACGACGCGATGGAGTTTTTCGTGGCCGGCGCCAGCGCGGTGCAGATCGGCACGGCCAATTTTTACAACCCCGCCGCGACGATGCGGATTCTCGACGCCCTGCCCGGCGCCTTGGCCGAGCTGGGCGCGAAATCGGTCGAGCGAGGTGGTGGGGAGCATAGAGGGATGAGCGGATGAAGGATGAGGGGTGACGTATCTCCTCGCTTGCGGTTTCGCAACTGAACAACTAATAACTGACAACTGACAACTAACCATGCGAGTCCTCTCCGGCATCCAACCCACCGGCCGCTTCCACTGGGGCAACTACTTCGGCGCGATCCGGCAGTACATCGACCTGCAAGGACGAGCGGGACGGCGCGTTCTACTTCATCGCCAACCTGCACGCCCTGACCACGGTCCGCGATCGGGCGGTTTTGGCCCAGAACACGCTGGACGCCGCCCTCGATCTGCTGGCCCTGGGGCTGGACCCGGACCGGGCCACGCTCTTCGTGCAGTCCGACGTGCCCGAGGTCTCGCAGCTCTGCTGGCTGCTGATGACCGGCGCGCCGATGGGCCTGCTGGAACGCTGCCACGCCTACAAGGACAAAAACGCCAAGGGGCTGCCGGCCGACGCCGGACTGTTCGCCTATCCGGTGCTGATGGCGGCCGACATCCTGGCCTTCGACTCCGATATGGTGCCGGTGGGCGAGGACCAGGTGCAGCACATCGAGGTCTGCCGCGACCTGGCCGCCAGCTTCAACCACCACTTCGGCGAGACCTTCGTGATGCCCAAGGCCAAGCTGCTGGACACATCCGCCCGCGTGCCCGGCACCGACGGCGAGAAGATGTCCAAGAGCTACGGCAACACGCTCGACGTGTTCGAGGAGCCGAAGGCGCTGCGGAAGCAGATCATGCGGATCGTGACCGACTCGCGGCCGATGGAGCAGCCGAAGGCGCCGGAGACGGACCATCTCTTCCTGCTCTACTCGCTGTTTGCCGACGATCGGCGTCGCGAGGAAATGGCGGCCCTGTATCGCCGCGGCGGATTCGGCTACGGCGAGGTGAAGAAGGCGTTGGCCGACCTGGCGGCGGAGTATTTCGCCGCGGCTCGCGACCGGCGAAGCGAGTTGGAGTCGCACCCCGATCGGGTCCGCGAGATTCTCGGCGACGGCGCGGCGACGGCGCGGAAGAAGGCGGCCGAGGTGCTGCTCCGCGCACAGCGGGCGTGCGGGGTGAAAGAGCGTTGATTGAACCGCTTCACGCCCGTCGCTCGCCGAACTTTTGTCCCGGCAATGGGGCGCGACCGACGGGCGCGCAGCCAGCGATCGCGGCTCTCTGTTTCCTCTCGCAGCGCAAACAAAGGGGGCGGCAGACCGGCTGCCGCCCCCGAATTGCGGTTGGCGGATTATGCGGGAGCATAATCTACGAAGGCATAATTCGACGCAAGTTATTTTCCGCTATCGATAGCATAGCCATCGGCCATGCTGCCCATCAAGCAGAAAACATTGGCGTCCGTGGAATCGGAAATGAACCGAACCGAACCATCACCGAAGCCAAAGTGAACTCCACCGGAGTGCTCGCTGCCAGGCGACATGGGATTCTTGTTGTTCAACATTTTTCCGCCGGCGGTCACGTCCGTGTATTGCGAACCACTAAGGCCGTACATTTCACCGGTGGTGAACAGCGTTGGGGCCCCGCCGATGACCCAACCATCCTTGTTCACCGCAGGAACTCCGTCGCCGGTTTGCGTGTAACGAGCGACTTCGCCCGTCATAATCGTGTTTGAAGAGCCGTCGCGAAGAGCACCGAAAGTGGCGCTCTTGTTGACGTAGCCGAAGATCCCTTCCATGATTTTGCCGGAAGTCGTCTTCGGCACAAGAACGCCGTTGACCGAGGGAGTAAACGTGCAGGTGGTAAGCGTATTGCCGTTTTGAGCCTCATGATATTGGTAATCAGTACCGAAGACACCATGCCAGCCGGCGCATCCGCCGTAGTCTGTTCCGCCGCCGGTCCAAGGCCAAGAGGTAACCGGCCTCATGTTATCATCGGTTCCCGGACGGACGCCGTCGCGTCGCGTTGGGCAATAGAAGCCCGGAATGTCCGTGTTGGCCAGCAGGATGTTGCTGGAACCTTTAGTGTTGACATTTGCGTTGCTGACGCCGCGGTCGAATTGCCAGTTCTTGTAGAGCGTATCGCCTTCGATGTAGGCCAAGATCCGCAGGATGAAACTGGTGCCTTGAGGTCCGGGAGCAGTCGCTGTTCCAACCGTTGTCGAAGCAGCTTCCCCCAACGTATTCCATCCGGCGGTACCGGTGGGCGGAGCGAGTTGCGAAATAACTCCCGGGGGGAATACCCGGTTCGACTGCTCGTAATTGAGAATTGCCAGCCCGATCTGCTTGAGATTGTTCCGGCACTGGGTTCTGCGGGCCGCCTCGCGGGCCGCTTGCACTGCGGGCAACAGCAGCGCGATCAAGATGCCGATGATGGTAATTACTACAAGCAACTCCACCAACGTGAAAGCCTTTCGCACACCTCTTTTGGAAGACATAGATTCTCTCCTACTGTTCCCAAAAAAATAAGATACGAGGACAATCGCCAACCGCTGGCGACCATTACTACATTCCTTATTATCCATATTCCAGTCGAAAACGCAAGGGGCTGGATAGGTTTTTGTTAGGGCCCGGCAACAATAAAGAAATAACCCACAATATCGCTGTTTGCCTTGCACCCCTAAGTGGGGGTTAATGCCACGGTCAGATCATATCTTGAATTATCCTATTCATCGGTACACGTACGAGAAGGCTTGTTCCGCCAAATCCGGGGAAAAACGGCCCCCGCCGCAAAAAACGCCCAATTTTCAGCATATTTGTCAGGCGATCGGGCTGCGGCGAGCGGATGCCGGCGACCTGGTCGGCCCGCATTCCCGCGCGACGGACGGGGCTTCTCAAAGCGGCTATTCCATTCTAGCATGGGGTTTATGCAGGAATTCCAATGCAAACCGCACTCGGCCGTCAGGGCCCGCCGCGGCGGACGTTTTACCTGGACCGGTTTGGCGGCGATGCTGCTCGCCGCGCCGCTGGTCGGCCTGGCCTTCGCCCGAGTCGGCGCCATGGTCCAGTATTATTTTCCGCCGTCGGGCTTGATTTGCATTCTCATCGGAGTATTCATCGGCCTGACGATTGTGGCCATCACGCGGATCTGCCAGTTGGGCCACCGCCCGACGATTTTGGCGGCGGCCGTCGCGGCCGCTCTTGTGGCCGCAGCCGTACCGGGTGGCGCCGGCGTTTCGCCGGTGCTTGATTCGGGCACTGGCAAAATGCCAGTGCCACCCCGGGCAGGCGAGACGCCTGCACCACAAATCATCTCGCCTATGCCAAACATCGTATCGCAGTTCGATCCGTTTCTCGCGTTGTTGGCCGCAGTCGGATCGGTGGCGGTCGTCATACCCGCTCTGCGCAGTTCCTTACTGCGATCGGTGCGGAAGTTGGTTTCGGACCATCCGCAACGGGAAGATCGACCTGCCGGCTTCACAACGGCTGGCCGAGTTGCTCGACGTCGAGCTGCCGGAAGGCGGCCGATCGCCCCGGTTCCGACTTTCGGCCTGCCGAGGCGAATGCGGTCCGACGCGCTGCGAGTTGTCGTGGGAACGGACCGGCGGCGGCGTTGACCTGGCGCGGGTGTGGCTCGACGCCGGGCAGCGGAACGAAGTCGTAGCGATTCTCGATGAATTGAACGTAGAGGAGAGCGAGACCGACGGCGGCGGAAGTTGCGAAACCGCCAGCGGCTGATCGCGCGTTTTGGGGTGGCAGTTTAATTGCCACCCCAACCCTGGCTCCGAATCCCGAATCCCGAACCCCGAATCCCACACATGTCCGACATTATTGGCATCGGCGCCGACATCACGGAGTGTCTTCGGATCGCGCGGATGATCGAGCGCCACGGCGAATTGTTCATCGACCGGGTTTACACCGACGAGGAGATTAAGTATTGCCAGGGCCGGAAACAGGCGACGCAGCATTTCACCGGCCGCTGGGCAGCCAAGGAGGCCATCCTGAAGGCGCTGGGCACCGGCTGGCGGAAGGGCATTTCCTGGCGGGACATCGAAATCCGCAACGAACCCGGCGGCCGGCCGGTGGTCGCCGTCCGCGGCGGGGTGAAGGACGCGGTCGAACATCTCGGCGTGACCGACATCCACGTCACTATCTCCCACTGCCGCTCGCACGCCACCGCCACGGCGATCGCGGTGGGCGGAACGAGGGGCAAGGAGCAGGGGATGAAGGATGAAGGATGAAGGATGCGGGATGCGGGATGGTGTTTAGCCCCGGCGCGTCCACGCCGGGTAGGCAATGTCGTGTAAAATAGCCGGAGACTAACAGCCGCCGGTGGGGAGAACCCACTAATCGCGCATATTCCGGATGCTGTTAGCCTCCGGCTATTGGAACATTGTCATCTGACGCTCAACAAGCAGTGGCGGCGAGCGTGAATCAGCGTTATTTTTCTTTGCCCTTTTTCGGCTTGACGGCGCCCTTTTTCGGCTTGGTTGCGCGCTTTTTCGCCGTGGATTTTACGGTCGTTTTCGCGGGCCTTTCCTGTGGCGGGGGCCGCGGCGGCACGCTCCTTCAACAAATTGACGGCATAGGGGAAGTCAACCTCCTCTGGCGTGGTGCCGCGGGGCAGCGAGGCGTTGGTCTCGCCGTCAGTGACGTAAGGCCCGTAACGCCCCTGCATCAAGCGGACCGGCTGACCCGTGACCGGCGACGCCGGAAATTCCTTGACCGGTTCCTTGCGGACGGCGGCCCCGCGGCGGGACTTCGGCTGGGCCAGCAAATGCAGCGCCTCCTCCAGAGTAACCTCCAGGGGCGAAAGCCCGTCGGGGAGGCTGCGGGTTTCTTCGCCGCAAATGACGTAGGGGCCGAAGCGTCCGTTGCGGGCGAACACCGCCGTGCCCGAATCGGGATGTGCGCCCAACGTCCGCGGCAGCGAAAGGAGCTTCAACGCGGTCTCCAGGTCGATCTGTTCCGGTTCCATCCCTTTCAGGAGCGAGGCGTTTTGCGGTTTTTCCTCGTCGTCGGCAGTGCCGCGCTGCACGTAAGGCCCGAAGCGGCCGACTTTGATGAACACCGGCTTGTGGGTCTCGGGGCAAATTCCCAGCGGCTGGTCGCCCTGGCCGGCCTTGGCGAGCATCTCGAGCGCGGCGGGGATGGTGACTTCATCCGGCGGCAGTTTGTCGGGCAGACTGGCGCGGCGCTCGCCCTGCTCCAGGAACGGCCCGTAGCGGCCGACGCGGACGAAAATCTCTTCGGCCTCGGGGCCCGTGCCCGGCGGTTTGCCCAACGAGAGGCGGCACACGTCCCGGGCGTCGATCTCGTCCTGCTTGTCCTTGAGCAACTGTTTCAGCCCCGGGTGCTCGTTGCCGAAATAAAACTGCCGCAGATAATCCAGGTGGCTCATTTCACCGCGGCTGATCGCGTCCAGCTCGTCCTCCATCTCCGCGGTGAACTGATAATCGACCAACTCCGGCAGATGGGCCTCGAGCAGTTGCGAAACGGCGAAGGCCGTCCAGGTCGGCACCAGCACGTTGCCGCGCTTGATCTTGAACACGTATTCGCGGGCGAGTATGGTCTCGATGATCGAGGCGTAGGTGCTCGGCCGGCCGATGCCCATCTCTTCCAGGGCGCGGGTCAGCGAGGCTTCGCTATATCGGTTGGGCGGCTGTGTGGTGTGGCTCTTCGGCTCCATCGAGAGGCACTTGAGCGTTTCGCCCACGGCGACCTGCGGCAGTACCTGCTCGCGGTCGGCCAGTTCCGATTCGGGATCGTCGGAGCCTTCGACGTACGCCCGCAAGTAGCCGGGAAACTCGATCGTCTTGCCCGTGGCCTGGAAAACGGCTTCCTGGGCCTCGACGGCAATGGTCAACCGGCGGCCGCGGGCGTCGCTCATCTGGCTGGCGATGGTCCGCTTCCAAATCAGGTCGTAGAGCCTGAACTCGTCGGGACTGAGGCGGTGGCGGAGCGACTCGGGCATGGTGAATGGGTGCCCGGCCGGCCGGATCGCCTCGTGCGCCTCCTGGGCGTTCTTTACCTTGGTCTGATAGAGCCGCGGCGATGCGGGCAGATACTCTGGGCCGTATTGCGAGGCTACCAACTCCCGGGCGGCCGCCACCGCCACCGACGCCAGATTGGTCGAGTCGGTGCGCATGTAGGTGATGTGCCCGTTCTCGTACAGGGTCTGGGCCACCTGCATCGTGTGCCGGGCGGTGAAACCGTATTTCCGATTCGCCTCTTGTTGCAGCGTGCTGGTAGTGAACGGTGGATAGGGCCGCGTGGTGTACGGCTTGTCCTCGATGTTCGACACGCGACAGTCGGACGAACAGAGCCGCTGGAGCAGGTCTCGCGTTTCGCTTTCGTCGAGGAAGAGCAGGTCGGGGTCCTTCAGCTTGCCCGTGGCGGGGTCGAAATCGCGGCTGGTGGGCACGCGGCGCCCGGCGAGCGTGGCCAGGGCGGCGGGAAAACTCTGCCCCGCGGCGTTGGCGAACGTGCCCAGCAAGTCCCAGTAAGTGGCCGAAACGAAGGCCATCCGCTGGCGTTCGCGCTCGACGATCAGCCGCACGGCGACGCTTTGCACCCGCCCGGCCGAGAGCCGCGGCCGAATCTTCCGCCACAACAGCGGCGAGACGTCGTAGCCATACAGCCGATCGACGATCCGCCGCACTTCCTGGGCGCGGACCAGGTGGTCGTTGATCTGGCGGGTATTCTTCAGCGCTTCGCGGATGGCTTCCTCGGTGATTTCGTGGAATACCAGCCGATAGACGGGGACCTTTGGATTCAACACTTCGCAGAGGTGCCAACTGATCGCTTCCCCTTCGCGGTCTTCGTCCGTCGCCAGGTAGAGTTCCTTGGCGTCCTTCAAGAGAGCCTTGAGCTTTTGGACCTGACGGCCCTTCGCCTTCGGAATGACGTAGACCGGCTCGAAGTTGTGATCGACGTTGACGCCCAGGTAGGCCCAGTCCTCTTTCTTGTACTGGGGCGGGATTTCCTTGGCCCCCTGGGGCAGATCGCGGATATGGCCGATGCTGGCCTCAATGGTGTATCCCCGGCCGAGAAATTTGCCGATGGTCCGGGCCTTGGCCGGAGACTCGACGATCACCAAAGACGTTCCGCCCGCCGGGCCGCGTTTCTTGGCCATGATATTCCTTTTCTTATCGAATTGGCATTGCATTTGCGCCCAACCAATTTAGAATTGCGACACCATTACTCCCACGGGGGTTGGCTTGTCAAGTCGAGTTGCGCCGGCTTGCCCCCTCCTCAGAAGGATAATTCTCGATGGCCAGTCCGTTTAAGATTTTTAGAAAGAACCAGAAATTGTGGATTGCGGGGCTAACGATCCTGGCGATGTTCGGGTTTGTGTTCTTGCCCACCCTCCTGCAGATTATGGGGGGGCGAACTACCACTAATCCGGTTGCATTTACCTCAAAATACGGGAATGTCCGCGAATTCGACCTCCGTTATCTCCGCGAAACCCATCTGAGGATCATCGGGATACTTACTGAAGTGCTTCAGCAGATGGGTTTTCCCGCTGTGGATGTCAAAAAGTTTTGGAGGGCACGCTCGGCGGATCGACCCTCGACGAAATGGCCGAATCCTGGTTGCTGTCCCAGCGCGCCAAAGAGATGGGAATGGTCGTCAGCGACGATATGATTCGGGATTTTCTCTCTGGTCTAGCGGATAGGCCCATCGACATCAAAACCTTGAAGACCGCGATTCGCAACTCCGGCTTATCGCAAAAGGGATTTTTCGAGACGATGCGCGCGGAGTTGGCGGCCTGGAAGTTGAGGCAGATGTTCATGCCCAGCGTGAGCGCGGCTACGCCCGGCCAACGCTGGGACTACTATTGCCGGCAGAATCGTCAGGCGACGATCGAAGCCGTGCCCGTGCCCGTGGCCGACTATCTCGATCAGATCGAGAACCCGACGGACGAGAAGCTGAAAGAGTTCTTTGAAGCGAACAAGGACAAGCTGCCGGAGCCGGATTTGCCCGCGCCGGGATTCAAGAGACCGCAGCGGGTCGCCCTCCAATACTTCAAGGCCGAGATCGACAAGTTTGCCACGCCGGAGTTGATTCCCGATAAGGAAGTGATGGAGCGATACGAAAAAAACAAAGAGACCTACGACAGACTGCGCCGAAGCCTGCCGCCGAAGAGCCTGCCGCCGAGAAACCTGCGCCTACGAAGCCGGCTGGAGAGCAGCCCAAATCCGAGAAGCCGGCCGCCGGGAAGCCCGCCCCCGAGGCGGAGAAAGCCCCGCCGAAAGGAAAACCTGTTGCCGGCGAAATAAAAGAGCCGGAGACCGAGAAGCCGGTGAAAGCGGAAGCCACGGAGAAACGGCAGCCGGCGCCGGCGGCCAAGCCGAATCAGCCCCAGACGGAGCCGAAAAAACCGGCCGAAAAGAAGCCGGAAGGCGCTTCTTTCGGCGCCGGCCGATCACCCTTCCGGTTGGCCGCGTATCAGCAACCGGCGCCGGGCGGGAAGAAGTCGGCGGCGCCGCCCCTGAAGCCGGAAGCGGCCCCCGCGAAACCGCCAGCGGAAAAGAAACCGGCGGAAGTGCCGGCGGCGAAACCGGCTGAAAAACAAGCTGAGAAGCCGATGGAAAAGCCGGCGGCGAAGCCCGCCGAGAAACCGGCTGAAAAACCGGCCGCCCCACCGCCGCCGGAGCCTTGGCCTTCAAAGAGGTTGAAGGAGTTCATCCGAGGGCAGATCGCCCGCGAGAAGGTTCAAACGGTTTTCAATGGCCTCAGCGAGCAGATGGACAAATACCGCGATCAGAAGAACGAGTACGAGTTCGGCACGGCCGCAAAGAAGGCCGGCAAGACCGCGCCGAAACCCCTCGATTTCGATAAACTGGCCAAGGAACACGGTATCACGGCCGGCAAGACCGGCCTAGTCGCCGCTTGGCAAGCCGGAGATACCGAGGTCGGCAACGCTTATAAAGTGGACTATATCGCCGACGACCAGGGGAATCCCCCGGCGAGATGGGGGGCCATCATCTCGCAATACGCCTTCCATTCGATGGCAAAACTCCGGCCGGAAATGGCGGTCGACCCCATGGGCAATGACTATCTGGTTTGGAAAACTGAAGACGCGCGGGAGGAGGTCCCCAAGTTTGAAGACCAGGGGGTCCGCGAGGAGGTGCTCCGTGCGTGGAAAATGATCGACGCCCGCAAACTTGCCCTGAAGGAAGCCGAATCGCTGGCGGCCCTGGCCCGCAAGGACAGCAAACCTCTCGCGCTGGTTTTTGCCGGCCGCCCGAAGCTGCACGTCCTCACGCCGCCGCCCTTCACCTGGATGACCGGCGGCAGCGTCTCGATGAGTTACTCGCAGCGGGCCGTAGTGAGCAACGTCGAAGGGATCAACTATGCCGGCGATGAGTTCATGCGGACCGTCTTCGACCTCGAACCGGGGCAGGTCGGCGCGGCGATGAACGCCCCGGAAACGACGGCCTACGTCGTCCAACTGAACGCGCTCTATCCCTCGTTCAAGGTCTTATGGAACCAGTTCACGGCCGTTGATTTCCGCACATACCAGTCCGTTGGCCAGGGCGATCGCAATCGGATGGTCGCGGCCTGGCTCAAGGAAATCAAGACCGACGCCGATTTCAAGTGGACCAAAGAGCATACCGAACTCATGAAGAAGGAATCCACGCAATCGGGCATCCCCGCGAGTAGCGACGATGGCGGTCTAGCGTAATGTCTCGTAAATGAGGTGTCTTATTTTGCGGAAAATAGTGGAGTTGGGTGCCACTGCTGGCTTGTCCGGCAGTGCGGAAGTGCAAAAGCGGTCAACACTGCTGGACAAGCCAGCAGTGGCGCCCTCCGCCGCATAAGTAACCATCTGCGTGAGACACTACGCTGACAGTCAGAAACGTCCGGCGAGTCGCACAAGTCAGACAGGTCGGACAAGCCGGGCAAGACCGGCAAGTTCGGGAATTTTCCGAAATTCCTCGCGCCGGCCCC
This sequence comes from uncultured Planctomycetota bacterium, assembly GCA_963733145.1. Lineage (GTDB taxonomy): Bacteria > Planctomycetota > Planctomycetia > Pirellulales > Thermoguttaceae > JAHIKV01. Next base: position 17,804 of record CAVTCJ010000008.1, read on the forward strand.
TCTTTGTCACTTGACCTTGCCGAGCGAAATAACTATCCTCCCGGCCGCAAAAACCTCGTCCGGCGGCCGCACGGAATAGCGGCCCGCCGACTTGATCTCTTCGTCTGACCGCGTCGAACGACGCAAAGTGCAGGGAAGCATGAGACGGTTCGTAATTCTATGGTGTCTGCTCACGGTCCTTGGCGGTTGCTCTTGGTTCAAGGGGAACATGCGCTCGCAAAGCCCCGAGGAGCCCGCCTCCGCGGAGTCGCGGGTCAAGCGGGTGGGCGATCTCGCCGTGCCGACGGGCATGGAGTCGATCCGCGTCGAATCGGTGGCCGTGATCGGCGGGCTGCGCGGAACCGGCAGCGATCCCGGCCCTTCCCCGCAACGCGCCGCCCTGATGGATGAAATGCAAAAACGCGGCGTCGAGAAACCGAACCGCGTCCTGGCCTCCGGCAACGTCTCGCTGGTGTTGGTGCGGACGTGGATCCGGCCGGGAATCCAAAAAGGAGACCGGATCGACGTCGAGGTCCGCACCCCGTCGCACAGCGAAACCACCAGTCTCCGCGGCGGTTACCTGTTGGAAACCCGGCTCAAGGAACTGGCCGTGCTCGGTGGACAGATACACGGCGGCAAAGAACTCGCCGTGGCCGAGGGCCCGGTGTTGATCGATCCCTCCGCGGGCCCGAACGACAAAGTCCTGCTCTGCCGCGGCCGCGTCCTCGGCGGCGCAGTCTCTCAGCAATCCCGGCCGATCGGGCTGGTCCTCACGCCGGGACATCAAAGCGTGCTGAACAGCTCGCGGGTGGCGACCGCCGTCAACCGCCGCTTCTATACCTTCCACAACGGCCTGAAAACCGGCATGGCCAAGGCAAAAACCGACGAATACATCGAACTCGACGTTCATCCGCGCTACCAGAACAACATCCAACGCTACATCCAGGTCGTCCGCGCGCTGCCGATCCACGAATCGGCCAACCTGCGGATGCAGCGCGTGGCCGAACTCAAAGAAGATGCTGAAGGATCCGGCGACCGCCGCCGACGCGGCCATCCAGCTCGAAGCGCTCGGCAGCGAGGGAACGGACGCTTTGCTGGAGGGGATCCGCTCGCCGAATCTCGAGACGCGGTTCTATGCCGCGGAGGCGCTGGCCTTCCTCGATCGCCGCGAGGCGGCCGAGCCGTTGGCCGAGATCGCCCGCAACCAACCCGCCTTCCGCGTCTTCGCGCTGACGCCCTGAGCGTAATTACGGACTACATCGCCTATGAAAAGTTGGTCGAGTTGCTATCGGCGCCCAGCGCCGAGACCCGCTACGGGGCATTTCGCGCCCTGTGGACGATGAACGATCAGGACCCGCTGGTCAAGGGAGAACTGATCGGCGATCAGTTCCATTACCACGTGTTGAACGTGGCCGGGCCGCCGATGATCCACGTCACCCGAAACCGCTTGCCCGAAATCGTCGTCTTCGGCCCCCAGCAGCGGCTGCTGACGCCTTTGGCCGTGAACGCCGGCAATGAGATCATGATCACCAGCCACGGGGGAGACGAAATTTCGGTCAGCAAATTTACCGTCCGCGACGGAGATCAAAAACGGATCGTTTCGACCCGCGTCGACGACGTGATCCGCGCGGTGGTCGAACTGGGCGGAACCTACCCGGACGTGGTCCAGTTCCTCCAAGAGGCCAAAAATTGCGACTCGCTCACCTCGCGGTTCGAGGTCGACGCTCTGCCCGAGGCGGGGAGGACTTTCAACCGCAAGGATGACGTTGCCGGATCGGACCAAGACAAGCCGGTGGCGGGCCCGACCCGCCAAAGTGGGGACGACAAGGCAAATCTGAACGCGCGGACGACGACTCTGCCGAAAATTCCTCGGAACAGGACCAATCCAGACGGAAATGCCAAGACCAAGAAGGGATTTTTTGCTAAAATACTGGGTCGGTAACGTATCCGGCTTGAGAGAAGCCGCGTTGTTTAGCCCCGGCGTCCACGCCGGGAAGAAAGCCGGTTAGGGACGGAAAATCAATAACTGTCATCCTGAGCGCAGCGAAGGATCTCCGTGCATCCGGACCAGATCCTTCGCTACGCTCAGGATGACTGCCAATTCCGACAGTTATTGATTCGCCCATCCTTAGTCGCGCACCCGGCGTGGACGCCGGGGCTAAACGAGCTACCTCCCGGACTGGCGCTCGACAAACGGAGTCCAACCGCCCCTCGCCCCTCATGCTCAAGGCACTCGACATCGTCGGTTTCAAGAGTTTTGCCGACCGCACCCGGTTCGAGTTCCCGCACGGAATTACGGTGGTGGTGGGGCCAAACGGGTCGGGCAAGTCGAACATCGTCGACGCCATCAAGTGGGTCCTCGGCGAGCAGAGCGTCAAAAGTCTCCGCGGCCGCGAGATGGCCGACGTGATTTTCAACGGCTCGGGGAGCCGCCGGGCGGTTAACACCGCCGAAATCACCCTCACCCTGGACAACTCGAAACGCCTCCTGGCGATCGACACACCCGAGGTCCACATCACCCGCCGCGTCTATCGCAGCGGCGAGGGCGAGTACCTGATCAACCGCAATCCCGCCCGGCTCCGCGACATCCGCGACCTGCTTTCGGGCACGGGCATGGGCACACAGGCCTACAGCGTCATAGAGCAGGGGAAGGTCGACGGACTGCTGCAATCGTCGCCGCGCGACCGGCGGATGATCTTCGAGGAGGCGGCCGGCATCAGCCGTTTCAAGATGCGGAAGGTCGAGGCCCTCCGCCGCCTGGAACGCGTCGAACAAAACCTGCTGCGGCTCAGCGACATCGTCGACGAGGTGGAGAACCGGCTCCGCAGCGTCCGCGCCCAGGCCGGCAAGGCCCGGCGTTATCGGGAACACACCAACCGCTTGCAGGAATTGCGGACCCAGGTCGCCCAGGTCGATTGGAAACGGCTCACCGAACGGCTGCAAACGTTCGAGGGCGAGCTGACTTCGCTCGGCGACGCCCGCGACGCTGCCGCGGCCGAGGCCGAAAACGTCGAAGCGCAACTGCTGGAGCTCGACGGCTGCATCTCCACGGCCAACGAGGAAATTCATCAGGCCGAAAGCCGGACGGCCGCCAATCGCGAGCGGATCGCCGCGGCGGAATCGGCCGTCGAACATCAGCGGACCTACGCCCTCGACCTGGAACAGGAAATCGCCCGCACCGGCGGCAACTGGCCGCGCTGAACGCCCGGGCGGGCGACGTCCAAGAGCAGTTGCGGGAAAACACCGAGGCCCTCCAGGCCGCCGAGCAGAACCACCGCGAGGTGGCCCGGCAGTTGGTCGAGACCGAACGCGGCTTGACCGAAGCGATGGACGCGCTCGACCGGCTCCGCGGCGAAAATCAACAGCGCCGCGCGGCCTACCTGGAACAGATGCGGCTCTCCGCCTCATTGAGCAACGAGATCGGCGTGCTGGAAAGCCGCTCGGCCGCGGCCGACGCCGCCCGCGGGCGTTGCGGCAGCCGCATCGAGGAGCTCGACGGAGAACTCGACGGCCTGCAACGCCAATTGGAATCCTTGCGCAGCCGCTGCGAGGAATTCTCCCGCGAGGCGGCGGCGCAGGCCGAATCGCTCGCCGAGGGAAAGCGGCGGCTGGCCCAATACCAGCGGCAGCGCGCGGCCGCGCAGCAGCAACTGGCCCAGTTGCGCGAGCGGCAATCGGGCGCCGCCGAACGCGCCGCCGTGCTCGACGAACTGGTCCGCCGCCACGAGGGGCTCGGCGCCGGCGTGAAGGAAGTCTTGGAACGCGCCGTCCGGAACGACGGCAGCGCATTCCACTTCGTCCGCGGATTGGTCGCCGACTTGTTGCGGGTCGAGGTGCAACTCGCCCCGTTGGTCGAGATCGCCTTGGGCCAAAAGGCGCAGCACGTCGCCGCCCGGCGGAGTCAGGAATTGCTCGACCTCCTCTGGACCCAGTCCAGCCGCTTCGAGGGCCGCGTCGGCTTCGTCTGGCTGGAAGAAGGCTCAGAGGCCAGAGGTCAGAGGTCAGACGCCCGAGGGCTGGCCGCTTCAGAGACCGGAGGGCTGGCCGCTTCAGCGGCCAGTGCGAAGCCGCAAGCGGCCAACTCCGAACTCCGAACCCCGAACCACGGCATTGATCTGAAAGGCCGGCCCGGCGTGATCGGCCGCGCGGACCGTTTCGTCGAAACCGAACCCGAGTTCGCTCCCCTGGTCGAACGCCTGCTGGGCCGAACCTGGTTCGTCGAAAAACTCGAACACGCCTTCTCCTTGGCCGCCGGGGACGGAGCGGGCTTGACCTTCGTCACCACGGCCGGGGAATTGCTCGAACCGGACGGCACGCTGGTCGTCGGCCCGCGGAACGTCTCGACCGGGTTGATCTCGCGGCGGAGCCAACTCCGCGCACTGCGGGTGCAACTCGACGAATTGGAGACGGCCGTCCAAACCGCCGAGAACTCGCTTGCCGCGCTCGACGAGCGGATCGCCGCCGAAGCAGCGGCGGTCGACGCCCGGACGGCCGAACACCAGCGGATCGCCGCCGCCCTGGCCGAGGACCGGTTGGCCATCGCGTCCGCCGAGGAACGCCGCAGTCAATTGGACCGGCAGCGGGCCGCTCTCAATGTCGAATTGCAGGACGCCCGGGAGCAATTCGCCGCCGCCGCCGGGCAATTGACCGAAACCCAGGAGCAACGCCGTCAGGCCGACGAGGCCCTGGCCGAAGCGGAATCGTGCGTCGAGCGCATCGGCCGGGAAATCGAGGAGTTCGAGGCCCGGCGGGCCGCGGCCGACCGCGACACCACCGAGATCAAGGTCGAGCTGGCCAAGAGCGAAGAGCGGTTGCGGAACCTCCGTTCGCGGATGAGACAATTCGAGGACAACCGGCAGGAGCGCGAGCGGGCCATCGAGGAGGCTCGGCAGCGGCTGGACGAAAGCGTCCGGCGCTGCGACGCCTCCCGCCAGGAAATCCTCCGCGCCGAGAGCGAAATCGCCGACCTCTATCTCCGCAAGGAAGCCTTTGCGGCCGAAACGGTCGGCCTCATCGAGCGGCGCGAAGAACTTCAGCGGAGCCGGAACGAACTGGCCCCGGAGGTGCAGAAAATTCGCGGCCGCATCCGCAAGCTGGAAGAGAAGATGCACGCCGCCGAGCTTCTCGGCCACTGAAATCCGCCACGAGCGAAACGCCCTGGCCGACCGCTTCCGCGAGGATTACGCCATCGAGCTGGCCGAGCTGGAGCACGATTTCAGCGACGAAGAGCAGCACCAGCGGGACGCGGTGCAGCAAGAAATCGAGGAGTTGCGGCAGAAGATCAACAACCTCGGCAACGTCAACCTGGAAGCCCTCGAAGAGTTGGACCAGCTCGAATCGCGGCACAAGCTGTTGGCCGATCAGTATCACGACCTCTCCTCGGCGAAAGGCTCGCTGGAAAAAATCATCGAGAAGATCAACGTCGACAGCCGGCGGCTGTTCACCGAAACGCTGGACACGGTCCGCGGCCATTTCCAGACGCTGTTCCGCGATCTCTTCGGCGGCGGCCAGGCCGACATCATCCTGGAAGACGAAGCGGACATACTCGAATGCGGGATCGAGATCGTCGCCCGGCCGCCGGGCAAGGAGCCGCGGAGCATTTCGCTGCTGAGCGGCGGCGAGAAGACACTCACCTGCGTGGCCCTGCTGCTGGCGATTTTCCGCAGCCGCCCCAGCCCCTTCTGCGTCCTCGACGAGGTCGACGCCGCCCTGGACGAGGCCAACATCGACCGCTTCACCCAAGTCCTGAAGGACTTTCTGGCCTGGACGCAATTTATCATCGTCACGCATTCCAAGAAAACGATGACTTGTGCGAATACCATCTACGGAGTGACGATGCAGGAGTCGGGCGTGACCAAGCAGGTCTCCGTCCGCTTCGAGGACGTCAGCGACGACGGCCAGATCATCACCGACCGCGGCGCCGACGCGCAAGTGGCGTAAAACGTCTCCCCTCGCCCTTTGGGAGAGGGGCCGGGGGTGAGGGCCAAAAATCTCCCCTCTCCTTCCGGGAGAATGACCGGGGGTGAGGGCCAAAAATCTCCCCTCGCCCTTTGGGAGAGGGGCCGGGGGTGAGGGCCGAATCTCCGCTGATCCCTTTGGCCGAGGAGACGGATTCGCACGTTTGCAGACGGGGTTGTTCCAAGTCCCATAATTTGCCACCGGCACACAATGCTTATTGCTCTCATCGCTTTCGTCGTCCTATTGAGCTTTGGGGTCAGTCTGGACGAATTGACTTGGGTGCAAGCCGCTCTTTTGGTTCTCTTCGCCGTCGTTGTGTGTACGGTTATTATCTTGCTCCAATGGCCGCCCGTCGTTTTCTTCAGCGCACTCGCCTTCATGGACGCCGTTCTGGCAATAGTGATTTTCAAGGGCGATATTCCCATTTGGTGAGGGCTCTCGCAGGTTTATGAATTGTGCGCCGGTACTTCCTGCCAATCGGTACTATTGACAATAATTATCGTCGTTCTATGCTTAAGCCAGGAAAGCACGGGAGCCACACATGGGCATTACTCACGTTACGACTCGAATTTCCAGCTTGGCCAAAGAGGGCGAGCCGTGGGAAGCCGATTTTCTCGTCGATACCGGCGCCATCGACTGCCTCGCGCCGAAAGACAAGCTGGCTCAGGCGGGTGTTCGTCCCGAGGGCAAGGCCGTGTACGAACTGGCCAACGGCCAGCCGGTCGAGTACGAGTACGGCTTCGCAAGAGTCACGTTTCTTGGTGCCGAAACCGTGGTGCAAGTCATCTTCGGTCCCCCCGGAACGGAGCCGATCCTGGGCGCCGTGGCGTTGGAGAACACCGGCGTGACCGTCGACCCGGCAAGCAAAACCCTCCGGCGGTTGCACGCGAAGCCGTTGAAATGACGGTGGTTCCTCGAATTGCGTTCAGAAAAGACGAGCGTCAGGCGTTGGGGGATTGAGGGCCGTCAATAACGGCGCGATAGTGTTTGATGAGATTCTTTGCCGCCGATCGGGCGTCAAAAGCGGCTTCGGCGCGTAGTCTGGCCGCGGCGGCGATGCGGCGGCGGAGCGGGGCGTCGGCGAGCAGTTCGAGCAGTGCGGCGGCGAGCGCGGGTGAATCGTCGGGAGGGACCAGCCGCGCGGCGTCGGCAGCGGGTGGGAAAATCTCCGCCGTGCCGCCCACCGCCGTGGCCACGACTGCCGTGCCCGACGCGGCGGCTTCCAACAACACACGGCCGAGCGGTTCCTGCCGGGCCGGATGCACCACCAGCGTCAATTCGTTCAGCAGGGTGGCGACGTCGCCGCGGCGGCCGAGGAAATGGACCCGCCCGGCGAGCGGACCGCCCGAGACGGCGTGCAAATCGCGCTCGAACCGCCGCGATTCTTCTTTGTCCGAGTTGCGCTCGCCGACGATCAGGTAATGCACCATTGCGGCCTGGGTTGAAATAGCGGCCGCCGCGCTAAGCAGAACGTCTTGCCCTTTGCGAAGGCCGAGTTGCCCGATAGCGCCGATCAGTTTTGCGTCGGCCGGCAGAGCGAGTTCGCGGTGGAGATAGCCGGACGGCGGCCGGGGGTGAAACTCGTCGAGATCGACGCCGTTGTAGAGGACGTGCGTTTTTTCGGCCGAAATTCCGTGGGACAGATGGAAATCACGCGTGGCCCGCGAAACGGCCAGCAACCGAGTATGACAGTTCAGATCGGCTGCGGCCCGGGCGCTGAGTCGGACGATGTCCCGCAGATGGGCGACGCTGGGCAGCCGCAGCCGCGCGGCCACCGGGCCGGACAGCCGCCCCATCGACAGACTATTGGCATGCAGCAGCGCCGGGCGACGCCGGACCAGCGTCCGCTCCAACTGCGCGCGGAGCCGGGCCAGCGGCAATTTTGATATGTGGCACTTAGATATGTGGCACTTTGATATGTGGCACTTTGACATGTGGCACTTTGATATGTGGCACGGCCGCCCTCGGCCGTGAACTATTTCCGGCACAGCCGAGGGCGGCTGTGCTACACGGCATTGAAGCGGAATCATCTCCACGCTGCGAGTGGCCAGTTCTTCGGCCAGCGGACCCTCGGGCGGCGCCATGACGACGGGCGAAAAACCGGCCGCCCGCACGTGTTCGAGGGTCGCCAGCATCGACCGCTCGCCGCCGTTGAGAGTGGGATATTCGCAGAGGAGGACGATTTCCGGCATGATGGATAACGTGGCGGGACCGCGCTGCGCTTGTCCCACCCTACTTGTCGAGCAATCCGTAAGCAGCCAACGTCTCCCGCAACTTTGTTTCTTCTCCGGCGGTGAGTGGCGTCATCGGCAGCCGGAGTTCTCCGCTGTCTCGGCCGAGAAGCCGCATCGCCGCCTTGATGGGTATCGGATTGGTCGCCAGCGAGAGCATGTCGCGGCAGAGCGGGAAAAGCCGGTGGTGCCAACCGCACGCGCCGGAAATGTCGCCCAACTCGAACGTATCAATGAGATCAATCACGTCCTTTGGCACGATGTTGCCCACGACCGAGACCACGCCGCGGGCGCCGACGGACAACAGCGGCAGCGTCAGGCTGTCGTCGCCGCTAAGCACGGTCAGGTCGGTGGCGGCGATGATCTGCGAGGCCTGATCCAACGATCCGGTCGCCTCCTTGACTAGCGCGACGTTTGGCAGTTCGGCGAGGCGAACGATGGTTTCCGGCTCGATGTTTCGGCCGGTGCGGCCGGGGATGTTGTAGACGCAGATGGGGATTTCGACGGCTTCGGCGAGGATTCTGAAGTGCTGATAGATGCCTTCCTGCGTGGGCTTGTTGTAGTAGGGGGCGACGATCAGCGCGGCGTCGGACCCGGCTTCGGCCGCCCAGCGGGTAAGCTGCAGGGCCTCGGCGGTGCTGTTCGAGCCGGTGCCGGCCATGACCAGGATCCGCCCGGCGGCCGCCTCTGCGACGGCCGAAATCACCCGGCGATGCTCGTCGTGCGAAAGCGTGGGACATTCGCCGGTCGTGCCCACCGGACAGACGCAGGTCGTGCCGGCGGCAACCTGAAACTCAATCTGACGCTGCAGGGCGTCGTAGTCCACCTGTCCGTCGCGGAAGGGCGTGATCGTGGCGACCGAAAGTCCGGCGAATTGTTCGCAGCGCGTGGGCATGGGGGGAAGTAGTGGCTAGTGGCTGGTGGTTAGTTGCGAAACCGCAAGCGGAAGTCATATTTTCTCACGAATATTTTGCTCTCTTCACTGGCCACTAACCACTAGCCACTAGCCACTAACCACTCACCAGCCGCTTCATCTCCCGCACCGCTTCTTGGAGGCCGACCATGATCGCCCGGGCGATGATGCTGTGGCCGATGTTCAGTTCGTGCATGCCCTCGATGGCGGCCACCGGCCGGACGTTGCGATAAGTCAGTCCGTGGCCGGCGTGCAGCGTCATGCCCGCCTGGCGGATCTGCGCCCGACCTCGATCAGTTTGTCGAGTTCCTTTTGTCGATCGGGGCCGGATGCGGCCAGGGCGTATTGGCCCGTGTGCAACTCGACGGCATCGGCCGCCAGCCGGGCGGCCTCGTCGATCTGACGCGGATCGGGGTCCAAAAACAGGCTCACCGAAACACCGGCCGCACGGAGCCGTTCGACCGCCCGAGCGGCGCGGTCATAGCTTCCCGCCACGTCCAGCCCGCCTTCGGTGGTGATTTCCTCGCGGCGCTCGGGGACGAGGGTGGCCTGGTCGGGCTTGGTCCGGCAGGCGATGTCGATGATCTCCGGCTCGCAGGCCATCTCCAGATTTAGCTTCACCGCGACCGTCTCGCGGAGGATTCGCAGGTCGCGGTCGCCGATGTGGCGGCGGTCCTCGCGGAGGTGGATCGTAATGCCGTCGGCGCCGCCCAATTCAGCCAAGGCGGCCGCCCAAACCGGGTCCGGCTCGTTCATCCGCCGCGCCTGGCGGACCGTGGCCACATGATCGATATTTACGCCTAGTTGAACCATGGGGGAATTATAGCGGGTTCGCCGAGGCGTACAAGCGGCGAGAAACTGTTTGCCCCCGCCGGTACGATGTTCAGAACGTTTAGCGGCCGTCGGCACGACGGCCAAGGCGTTACGAGGCCGTCGTGCCGACGGCCGCTAAACATGCACGGCGCCGCTACCGATACTCCCCGAGGCGGCTAGAGAGCATCTGTGGTCCGTCAGGATTGTCGAAGATCGTCCACACGGGAGTTTGAGCCTCGAGTTTGGCCATGTACTCGCGGAACTCCTTTTCCATTCTCTCGCGGACGAGTTTTTCGCGGATTTCGACCTGGGCCTCCTCGTAAGGGGTGACGCTCGCCTCTTCACGCTCGATTACGCGGACGATGTGCCAGCCGGTGGGGCCTTCGATGATCGGACTAAGCTGGCCGATGGGCAGGGTGAACAGCGCCCGGTCGAGCTCCTTGCTGACCAGGCTTCCTTTGTTGATCCAGTTGCGCCCGCCGCCGTCGGCCGCGGTGGGGCCGGCGGAGCCGCGCTTGGCCACTTGGGCAAACGGCACGCCGTGCAGCACCTGATTGCCCATCAGCGCCAGCGCATCGCGGGCGGCGGCCTTGTCCGGATGATCCGAAAAGCTGACCATCAACTCTTCCCACTTCGCGCGGGCCGGGTGGGTAAACTCCTTCAGATGCTGATAATAGTAGCCGATCACCTGGTCGCAGGTGACTTCGTCGTCGCGTTTGATTTTCTGGTGGACCCACTGCTGCGCCAAGGTCCGTTCGCAGAAGGACCGTTTTTCCTGCTCCAATGAACTGCCCAATGCGCGGAGTTTCAGGTCCAACTCGTGGGGTGACTTGACCCCGGAACTTTTCAGCATCTTGTCGACTTGATGCTCCTCGAACTCTTTTTGTAGTTGCTCCATGACGTGCTGCCAGCCCTCGGGCGGAATCGCCCGTTTGGCGTCCTGCTGGATCAATTTGGCCTCAATGTAACTCTTCAGCCGCTGCTGGATCAACATCGTCCGCTGGACATCCAATTGGTCGGGTGGGATACTGTCCTTGTTCTTCTCAATGATTTCGTTGACCGCGCCGATGACGTCGCTCAACAGGATCGCCTCGGAACCGACGCGGGCGATAATCGCGGAACCGGAACAGGGGATCAATTTTCCGCCCGGCGGCGTTTTGACCGGCGGTTGCTGCATCCGCTGCGAGGGGTCTACCCAGGGCGACGATTCGGCCGGCCCGCCCGGCCAGGACTGCGGGCGCGACGCCTGCGTGGGCTGCTGAGGAGCTATGGGGACCGCCGGCAGTCGGTTGCCTGGGGCGCCGGGGTTCGGCCAGGTTTGGGCCACGCCCGGTTGACAGCAGTATGCGACAATCAACAGGACCAACGGAATAATGATTGTTTGTTGGCGCATGGAATCCTTTCCATAAAGCCGCGATTACAAATTCTCCCCTCTCCCTTTGGTGGACGGGCCAAAGGTGAGGGCAATCAATTCTCCCCTCTCCCTTTGGGAGAGGGGCCGGGGATGAGGGCTGAACGCGTCGCTCTTGTATCTTCTATCTTCCAATTTCCGCGTTGCTCAAACAGCCCTCACCCTAACCCGGATTATTCATAAACGTCATCCTGAGCGCAGCGAAGGATCTCCGATGCGCCGCAAACAGCCCAGATTCTTCGCTGCGCTCAGGATGACAATGTTCCTTCGTGTTTATGAATAATCCGGGCTAACCCTCTCCCAAGGGGAGAGGGGACTTTCAATAACCCTCTCCCAAAGGGAGAGGCGACTTATGGGGCGGGATTATAGACATAGTGTCACTCGCGTTGCAACAGCGATTTTACCCGATCGAAAATCTGCGCCGGCTCCGTAACATCTTTGCCCATTGGGAGATATGCACTGCGGCGATCCACAACTCGCAACCGGCCCCCGACGGCGGCGGCCAAGCGGCGGATGCGTTCCTCCGCGGAATACTCAAATACTACGTAGTTATCCTCGATATGGATCGCCTTGATCCCCCAGCGATGGGCCGCGATACGGACCGCCGCCAACGCGAGCAAATGCCGCACCGGCGGGGGGGGATTGCCGAATCGGTCCAGCAGCTCCGCCTCGATGTCCGCCAGTTCCTCGCCGTCCGTCACCCGCGCCATCCGCCGATAAAGGTCGATCTTCAGCCGCATGTCTGGCACGTAGGAGCGGGGAATATAGCCCTCGCCGGGCAGGTCCACGTCGACCTCGATCGTGCTCCGCGGGGGCAGCCGCTTCAGCCGGCCCACGGCGTGTTCCAGTAGGTTGCAGTACAGTTCGTAACCGACGGCGGCGATGTGCCCGCTCTGTTCCGAGCCGAGGATGTTTCCCGCCCCGCGGATTTCCAGGTCGCGCATGGCGATGGCGAATCCCGCGCCGAGGCGGCTGTACTCCTCGATCGCCCGCAGCCGTTTGGCGGCGGACGGCGAGAGGTTTTTGTTCGGGTCGATCAGCAAGTGGCAGTAGGCCCGATGTTTGTAGCGGCCGACCCGGCCGCGAAGTTGGTGCAGATCGGCCAGTCCGTAGCGGTCGGCCTCGTCGATGAAGATCGTGTTGGCGTTGGGGATGTCCAGCCCGCTCTCGACGATCGTCGTGGCCAGCAGCAGATCTTTGCGGCGGTCGATGAATTCGAGCATTACCCGTTCCAGATCGTGTTCGTGCATTTGGCCGTGGGCGACGGCGATGTTGGCCTCGGGCACGATTTGCCGCAGCCGCCGGGCGACGATCTCGATGTCCTGGACGCGGTTGTGGACGAAGAAGATTTGCCCGCCGCGGTTCAATTCGCGCAGCACGGCCTGCCGGATCATCTCCGCGTCGAACCTTCCGACGCGGGTCTCGACCGCCAGCCGGTCTTCGGGCGGGGTCTGGAGGTTCGAGATGTCGCGCAGCCCGAGCAGGCCCATGTGCAGCGTCCGCGGGATGGGCGTGGCGGTCATCGTCAGCACGTCGACCGTTTGCCGCAGGGCCTTCAGCCGCTCCTTCACCTCGACGCCGAACCGCTGCTCCTCGTCGATGACGACCAGCCCCAGGTTGCGGAACTTGACGTCGGGCTGGACCAGGCGGTGCGTGCCGATCACGACGTCGATCGAGCCTTCTTCGAGCCGGCCAATGATTTCCGCTTGCTGCCGCCGCGTGGCGAACCGCGACAGCGAGGCGATTCCGAAGGGGAACTCCGCCATCCGCGAAGTGAAGGTCCGCAGGTGCTGCTCGCAGAGCAGCGTGGTCGGCACGAGCACGGCCACCTGGTAGCCGGCGTCGACGGTCTTGAACGCGGCCCGCATCGCCAGTTCGGTCTTTCCATAGCCCACGTCGCCGCAGAGCAGGCGGTCCATCGGCCGCGAGAGGCACATGTCGCGCTTAATCGCGTCGATGGTGGTCAACTGGTCGATGGTTTCTTGATAGGGGAACGAGGCGTCGAACTCCCGCTGCCACTCGGTGTCGGCCGGGTAGGCGATGCCCGGCCGCGAGGCGCGGGCGGCTTGTAGATCGAGCATGTCAGCGGCCAGATCGGTCACCGAGCGTTCGACCCGTTCCTTGCGCCGTTCCCAGAGCCGGCCGCCGAGCTTGGCGAGTTGCGGCCGGCCCTTCGTCCCGCCGACGTACTTCTGCACCAGTCCGATCTTGGTCGTGGGCACGTAAAGTTTCGTCCGGCCGTGGAATTCGAGTTCCAGGTGTTCCTCGACCTGCCCGTTCTTCTCCAGCAGCTTCATGCCGCGGTAGCGGGCGATGCCGTGGCCGACGTGGACCACCAGATCGCCCTCGCTCAGTTCCAGGAAGCTGTCGATGGCCCGCGTCAGACGCCGCTGCTGCGGCCGGCGGATGTCGGTCCGATGAAACAGTTCGCCGCTGCCGAGCACCACGACCCGTTCCTGCACCATCCGGAAACCGTGCGACAGAGCGCCCAGCGGGAAATGCAAGCGGCGCTGGCGGGCGGCGGCGGTCGAGGCGAATAGCTCTTCCAGACGGCGGATTTCGGCCTCCGTCTGGCAGACCACGAACACCTCCTGACCGGCGGCCGCCTCATCCAACTCCTCGCGCACCCGGCCGATCTCGCCGCTGAAATGCTCGACCGATTCGACCCGCAACCGGCAGGTCGTCTCCAGCGAGGCGGCGGCCACGGCCGAGGCGGTCACCGATGGGAAGCGGAACACGCCGCGGAGCACGTCGGCGACGGCGTGCAGCGGGGAGGAGTCCGGAGTACGGAGTGCGGAGTACGGAGTACGGAGTTCCAAGTTCTGTTTGTGGCCTACCTCGTATTCCGAATTCCCTGCTTTTTCTTCCGTACTCCCAACTTTCTTCTCCGTCCGCCATCTTTTTTCCTCCGTACTTCGTACTCCGTACTCCGTACTTTTCTCTCCCACCCGTTCCCGATACAGCCGCCCTTGCCGCTCGATTTCCATCGGCTCGAGGAGCATGAACCAGCTTCCCGGCGGCAGATGGTCGGCGAGATGGGCACGGCTTCCACCGGTCATTCCGACGATTGTCACGTCGACCGAGTCCAGCGACTCCAGGCTGCGTTGACTGGCGATGTCGAACCGGCGAATCGACTCGATCTCGTCGCCGAAGAACTCGACGCGTACCGGCCCGTCCCAATCGGCCGCGAAAAGGTCGAGAATTCCGCCCCGGACGGCGAACTCGCCGGGAAGATCGACCGCCGGTGTGGAGATCAGGCCATTTTCGACCAGCCACCGGCGCAAATCCTCGAGCTTGCCCGTCTCGCCGACGCGGAACGTGCGGGTCGTTCGCCGCAGCGTCTCGCGGTCGGGAACCGGCTGCATCAGGCTTTGAATGCCGGCGACGACGATCTTCGGCTCACGGGCATGTAGCACAGCCGCCCCCGGCTGTGCAAAATCATCCCGAACAGCCGAGGGCGGCTGTCCCACCGGCTGTGCAAAATCATCCCGAACAGCCGAGGGCGGCTGTCCCACCGGCTGTGCAAAATCATCCCGAACAGCCGAGGGCGGCTGTCCCACCGGCTGTGCAAAATCATCCCGAACAGCCGAGGGCGGCTGTCCCACCGGCTGTGCAAAATCATCCCGAACAGCCGAGGGCGGCTGTCCCACCGGCTGTGCAAAATCATCCCGAACAGCCGAGGGCGGCTGTCCCACCGGCTGTGCAAAATCATCCCGAACAGCCGGGGGCGGCTGTCCCACCGGCGATGATTTATCCGCGTCGAGCCGTTTCAACAGCCGCAGCCGGCGGCCGAACACTTCGTCGGGAATCGCCGAATCGGGCGACTCGCGGGCGGGAAAGCGCTCCGGCACAACTCGCGTGAAGAGAGCCAGGTCGTCGATCAGTTCATCGGCCTGCTCCTCCAGCGGACAGACGATGACCAGCACGGCGGGGGCGTTGGCGGCAAGTGCGGCGGCAGCCAGCGCGCACGACGACCCCCAGACTCCGTCCAGAGTCGCGGCATGACCCCCTCGCATACTCTCGACGACCTCGGCGAAGCCTTCCGCCCGCTCCAGGCGTCCGACCAACTCGAACAACCGGTCCGACGCATCGGCAGCCGTCTCGGCGCTTGACATGGTAGTATGTCAATTATAACGGAGGCGCGGAAACGAAGTAAGGCGAACGAGGTGCGGTAAAAAAACCCCGAAACGTCTAGCCCGGCAACTCGTAGCCGGTGATGAGCAAACCACACCCCCCCGGTCACAAGTGACCGGGCTAAACGGGACGGCCCAGAAAAACATCCGGTGACTTGTTGTTTGACGACGCCTATCGGCGTCGTTTGCCGTGGCCGCGCTGCTGGCTGCCACTGGGGCGTTTTGCCCGGTTTTCGAGGTTTTTCTCGATCAACAGGCCGACGGTCTCTCCCCAGGTGGGAATGCCGCGGAATCCGGCCCGCACCGACTGCTCGCCGCGAGGTTCGTCCGCTTCGTCTTCCTCGTCGAAGTCGTCGTGAACAGACAGATCATCGCTCGGCTCAAGCTCTTCCCGGTCGCTCCGTTCGTCGCGCGATTCGCGCGAACTTTGTTCCTCGCCCGGCCGGTGGCTCTTTCCCCGGCGGGGACGACGGCGTTTCGAGCGGGACCGATCCGGTTCGCTCTCTGTGGTTTCGGCCTCCTCGCCGATGTCCGCCCGATACGGCTCTTCGTCGCGCATCGATGTCGAATCGGCCGCGCGGTCGTCGGCCATTCGGCGCTCGGCCGGTCCGCGGGCTTCACGCTCGCCGGACTCGCGGCCGGGGCGACGGCGGCGACGGCGTTTTCGCGGGCGTTTCTCGGCGGGTTCTTCCGCCTTCGGCGCCGGGCCGTTCCCGCCGGAAGATTCCAAGAGATCGAACGGCTCCTCGAAGTCGAACTTTTCGTCGAAGAAATTGGGCGATTCTTCGCCGCTTTCGGGCGTGACGGTAACCTGCCGGGGCGATTCCACTGCCGCAGCCGCCGCGGGCGGTTCGACGATTGTTCGAGGCGGTTTGGAAATTTCTCGAGGCGGTTTGGCAATTTCGCGGGGCCTCTCGACCGGCTGCGGAGGCGACGCAATGCCCAGGTCGCCGGCAATCTGGTCCCAGTTGGCTGTCGGCCGGGGACGGTGGGCCGGTTTTTCTGTTCGGGGCCGCTCTGGTTGCTGGATGACGGGCTGACGCAAGGTCTCCTCCTCGGAGGGGGGCGTCGCGCCAAGATCGGATATCAACGAGTCCCAATGGCTCGATGGGTTCGGCTCTGACATATTTAGGTCGATTCCGCTAAAAAATGCTCCTCGAAGTCCCCGCCCGAGAAAAGGCTCAAAAAGACTTCCTTGTCTCAAGTATAAGGCTTCGATTGCGAATTGAGAAGGAGCGGCACGTTTAACCCGGAGCCAGCGGCGACGGGTGGATGTTTTCCGAGCTGCCGTCTCCATGCCCCGTCGCCGTTGGCGTCGGGTTATACCAGCGATCTTCCATCCAGGCCAAGGCCCCGAGCTGTAGTCATTGTGATTCGACAGGTAATCACAATGACATCTGCGGCCCACTTTTCTCGTTGGATAACCTCCGCCGCGAGACAACTGCTCTTGAAATATCACTGAAGGCGAAACTCCCGCGAAAATCAACGCTTTTCACCGCACAAACCGGATTGGATTGGCAGGTTCCAGCCCGCGCAGGCAAAGATTTTCCCACTCTGGCACGCAGATCGCACCTCTCGACATTCGAGGCTCGCTGCCATTTCGTGCCAAAAGGAGAAAACCATGAAGGTTAACCGGAGATTTCCGTTCGGAAAGTTTCTCATTGTGGTACTGGGCACGTGGCTCATCGCCGCTGGACCGGCTTTGGCCGCCCGGCAAAATCCGAACGCCGGAAAGCACTCGGCGAGGAACGGAAACACCCGTCCCCACGCGCAATAGCAACCCTCGGGCTGGTGCCGATCGGAGCCGGCCGTCTCAACCCCGGTCCGCAACACGCCAGCGGCAATCGACTCCAACTCGGCAAAGGCCTTCGGCCGGCTCGACGGGCAGCCGGGCGAACCATCGCGAGATTGCTTCCAATGCCGGAGGGAGACAACCCAACACGACGCAACGGCGGAGTCCTCCGGCGGCTTCACGCAACAATTCCGCCGGCAGCCGGGCAAACCGGAGCGAAAGCGCTTCCCGGTCCCGAGGAAATCAACCCAACACGACGCAACGGCGGAGTCCTCCGGCGGCTTCACGCGACAATTCCGCCGGCAGCCGGGCGAACCGGAGCGAAAGCGCTTCCCGATCCCGAGGAAATCAACCCAACACGACGCAACGCCAAAGTCCCCCGGCGGCTTCACGCGACAATTCCGCCGGCAGCCGGGCGAACCCCCGCGAAAACGCTTCCGGGTCCCGTGGAAATCAACCGCAACACAACGCAGCGGCAAAATCCGCCTGCGCCATCGCGCAACCGGGAAAGCATATCCAATGCCCGGCAACGGCTTGGAGGTGCAGCCAAGGAAACACCGTCCGAGACGTCCTCGGTCGGCAAACAGAGAGCATTCTCAACCGCCCCGCAACAATGCCGGAAATAACTCGGCAAACGAGCGGCGTCAGCCGCAGAATCATGCCAACGCCGAGCCACGGAAGAATGTGCAGCCCAATCCAGGACCGAATAACAACGCCCGCTCCACTCCTCGCGGCAACGTAAACCGCGGCGGCCCCGAGATCGGCCAAGCGCCCCCGCCGCGGATTCGCAAAACCCACGAAGCGCCGCGGCCAGACAACCGCAATCGCTCGAAGGACAGGAACGTATATAAGGCGTATAAGCAGTTGCGGCTGATGAAGCCCAATGTGCATCCGAACCAAGGTCACGACAGGGCGCATAATTCGGCAAGAATGCACCAGACCTATCGCCTGCATCAGGCCGATCTCACGCGGTTGTCGGCGGGCAAGACCGGCCAATCACTGAGACTTGCCGAACAGTACCGCCTAGTCCGCAAAGGCGACGTGGCCCGGCGGATGGGATTCTACAATCGCGGCCCCCACGCGGAGTTCTACCACGGCCGGATCAGTCCGAACTACCATCAGTACTCTTTCCGGTACAATTATTGGGGTCCGTCGTTGTTCGTGGGCGTTCACTGGTATCCGAGGTGGAGCCCGTGGGTGCGATGGACCTGGGGCTACACGTGCGATCCCTATTGGGACCCGCGGCCGATCTACTGCCGGCCGGTGGTTTACACGGCGGCGCCGGCGTGGGTCTATTGGGAAACGCCCGTCTGGACGCCGCTGCCCGAGGCGGCCTGCGGCACGTGGGTCGATCTACCGCCGGCGCCGCTGGCCGATCCGCGTCTCGATCTGCAACTGGACGCGGTGCGGTTCGTCGATCCCGGACACCCCGAGGAAAAACTCGGGCCGCGCTACCGCGTCTGGTTCCGCAACAGCAGCAATCGGCCGATCACACAGCCGTTCAACGTGACGCTCTTCGCCGGCAACGCCGGGGGCCTCGCGGCCGGATTGCCGCAGGCCGGCGTGCGGGTGACCGGTCTCGGGGCGGGCGAAGTGCAAAGCGTCGATATCCGCCTCCCCGTCGAGGTCTATGCAATGGGCCGCGACGCCAAAGGGAATCCCACCCCGTTTTCCGTGCTCCACGTGCTGGTCGACGCCGGCGAGGAGATTGCCGAAACCACCAAGGCCAACAACGGCGCGAGCCTGTCGCCGGCCGATGTTCTGCCGGTCGATCCCGCGTCCTTCGAGTTGGACCCGGCCGCCGCGAAATCGGGCGGGGAGGTCGTTCTGGCGGGCGAGGGATTCGGGCCGCAGCCCGGCCAAGTCCTGCTCATCGTCGGCGGAAAGGAAATCGACGCCGAAATCCTCGGCTGGTACGATCTGGGCGTCCGTTTCACGCTGCCGAAACTCGCCCTGACCGGTCCCACCGAGGCCGAGGTGGTCGTCGTCCGCGGCGATCGCGCGGCGGCCAATCCGTTGAAAATCACACTGGCGCCGTGACGATTACTGCTGCAACGCCAGCTCGGCCAGCGGGCCGATGGTCACCGTCGTGGCGCGGCTGAGCGGATACTTCGCCAAGACCGCTTGTAGATCGGCGGCGGTGAGAGCGGAGATCATTTCCAGATCGAGTTCGATCGGATGATAACGGCGGCGATAGACCCAATCGCCGCCGACGGGGAAGAGCCGTCCCCGCGGCCGTTCGCTGCTCAGCACGACGCGGGAGCGGACTTTGTTCTTGGCCTGTTCGACTTCATCGCTCGAAAAGCCGGCGCTCTCGGCTTGGCGGAAGACTTCGAGGATGCGCCGGTAGTTGTCGGCCGCGAACTCCGGGTCGCAGACCATGTAGGTCATCATCGCTCCGGCGCCTTGGTGTTCGCTATGGCCGAGACTGACGTGCTCGGCCAATCCCGGATCGATCAGTTCCCAATAGAGGCGGCTGCCCGAATCGTCGCCCAAGACGGTGGACAACAGCTTGGCGGCGTAGCGGTCGTCGTCCTCGGCGGCCGGTCCGGCGGAAAGGCGCATCAAATACTGCTGCGACGCGCTCTCCCGGTGCAGCAGATGAAAACCGTCGTTTGCTTCGGCGGGCGTCGACCGCCGGCCATTGATCTCCTCCGGCCAATCGCCGCAGAGTCGTTCGGCCTGGGCGATCAGCCGCTCGAAATCGATCCGCCCGGCCCCGGCCAGCACGATATTGCCCGGACTGTAGCGCCGCCGCCAGTAATCGCGCATCTGGTCGATAGACAGTTTCGAGACGCTCTCGACGGAGCCCAGCACGCTGCGGCCCAGCGGATGCCGGCCGTAGAACAGCGCGCGGCATTTGTCGTCGGCCCCGAAGGGCGGCTGGTCGTCGTACATCCGAATCTCCTCCAGGATCACCTGCTTCTCGGTTTGGAAGTCGTCCTCGCGGAGCGAGGGGCGAAGGATGTCGGCCAGCAGGGCCGCGGCCCGATCCTGATGTTCCGGCAACACGGCGGCGTAGAAGACGGTGTTTTCCTCGTTGGTGAAGGCGTTGTAGTGCGCCCCCATCTCGTCGAACTCGCGGTTCACGTCCTCGGCCGATCGGGTCGGGGTCCCCTTGAAGGCCATGTGTTCGAGGAAGTGGCTGGCCCCGGCGATGGAATCGTCCTCGTCGCGGGCGCCGGTCTTGACGAAGAATCCCAGCGCGGTCGAATACGCCTCGCCGTTCCGCTCGACGACGATTTCCAAACCGTTGGGCAGCGTGTGTTGCAGAAAATCCATCGGTGCGTCTCCGCAGTCCCCTCTCCCTTTGGGAGAGGGTTATGGTGAGGGCAGCTATCGTGTGTTAATGTAGTTGCAAGCAGTTGTAGGGTGCGTGAAACGCACCAATAATATCACTGAACGTGCGTCGGCTCGGCGTGAAGCTCGATCCCCAGAGCATGGACCACTTTGAGAACGGCAGCGAACTCCGGATTTCCTTCCGGCGACAGTGCTTTGTAAAGGCTCTCGCGGCGCAAACCGGTTCTGTTTGGCGATTTGCGACATTCCCCGGGCGCGGGCGATATTTCCCAGTGAATGGACCACAATCGCGGGATCGCCGTCTTGCAGCGCGGCCTGTAGGTATGCCGCCATGTCCTCGTCGGTTTCCAGATATTCCGCGGCATCGTAGAGTTTGGCTTTGCGTTTGGGCATGTGAAAATGCCGTATTATGCGGATAGCGAGAGATTTCTTCCGATAGGACATAGTCAAGTGACATGGCCGACTCGATAAGTATAGCCCAATAGCGCGAGCATAAAACTCTATAATCTACAGAGCCTTGCTAAAGCATACAGAATTACAGTTCCTTAGTCAATTCCCAGCGAATATGCGCAAATTATGCGGCTCCGTATTCCGATTATCAGGATTTTGCCCAGCCGGGAAACAGCTTGACGCTACGCGATAGCGGGGGTAGAATTCTGTTATCTTTCGAGGAGATATTGACGTGTCCAGTCGCCAGATAGTCATCGACGTTCCCGAGGCCGTGCTCTCGGCTGAAAACACCGACGAGGCGGGCTTCGGCCGGGAACTCTGCCTGATGGCCGCCGTCAAGCTGTTCGAGCTGGGACGCCTCTCTTCCGGCCGCGCCGCCGAACTGGCCAGCATCTCGCGAGCCGAGTTTCTGCTGAATCTCGGCCGTTATCAGGTCTCTCCCTTCCAAGCCGAAGTAAACGACCTGAAAGCCCATTACGCATTCCTACGGCCACCGGACTGATCGATGGCCAAAGGACGCGATCACCGGTATCGGCTTTATGATCTTGTAGTTTCTACTCACACCCCCTGCGGCGCCTCCAACCTGCGGGGGCCGAGCGTGACCACCGTGAAGTCCGACGGCGGATGCTCGGCCAGATAGGCGTTGATGCTGCCGCTGGACAAGCCGTCGATCAAGCGGCCCACCTGCTCCAGCGAGCGGGCGTAGCCCAGGTGATACCAGTCGCGGGCCAGCGACTGCGCTGCGGCCGGAACTCGATTCGTGCTGCATAATCAGCGCGCTCTTGATCCGCGCTTTCAACCGCTCCAGTTCCGCTTCCTCGACCCCCTTGGCCAGGCGGACCAGTTCGCCGACGGTCACGTCGAGGGTTTCCTGCGCCCGTTCGGCGCTGGTCCCGGCGTAGCAGAAGACGGCGCCGCGGTGCCAGAGGGTGTGGTGCGTGGCGTAGACGCTGTAGCAGAGGCCGCGGCGCTCGCGGACCTCGGAAAACAGCCGGGCGCTCATTCCGCCGCTGAGCACGCCCACCGCCCCCCACGCCTGAAAATAGTCCCGGTGGCGATAGGGGATGCTGGGATAGGCGATGCCGATCTGCGTCTGCTGCGAATCGTGAACCAAATGCTCGTAGCGGACAGAGCAGTTCGACTCGGCGATGCCGTCGTCGCCGGCCGGGGCCCAATCGCCCAACAACCGGCCGACGAGGTCCTTCAGCCGCTCCCACTCGATGCGTCCGGCGACGCCGAGGATCGTGCCGTTCGGGCAATAATAGCGGTGGAAGTGGCGGCGGACGTCGTCAATGGTTGTCGCCTCCAGCGCCGCGCGATCGCCTTGCGAGGGCTGGCCCCAGGGATGCGGATAGTGCCGCTTGCGCAGCTCGATCATCACCTTCTGCGCCGGCTCGTCCTCGACCGCGCAGCTCCTGGAGCATGGCCATCCGCCCCGCCTCCAACTGATCCTCGGGAAGCCGCGGGCGGCGGAGCATGTCGGCGTAGATCGACAGCGCCTGGGGCAGGTTATCGGCCAGCGTGGCCCCGCTGTAGCCGGCGTGAGTGCTGGAAACCGATTCGCTCCGCTCGACGCCGAGGTTGTCCAGATCGAGGATGAACTGCCGGCTGTCGCGCTCGCCCGCGCCACGGAGCGCCATCTCGCAGGTGAAGCCACCCAGCCCGCCGCGGTCGGCCGGATCGCGGACACAGCCGGCCGGCAGCAGAAACGTGAAGGCGGCCGATTGCAGCCAGTTCATCGGTTCGGCGACCAGCACCAAGCCGTTCGGATACGTATGGGAAAGGATTGACTGCGTCACGGGTTATTTGCCGTCTCCACGGTTTTATAGACGGCCCTGATGGTGTGAAATCCGACCCTTCGGTAGAGCCGGAGGGCTTTGTCGTTATCGGCGGTCACTTCGAGAAACACGCGGCGGACGCCGGAACGCCGAAATCCGGTCAACGACCGCAGAAGCAGATTCGTGCCCAGGCCGCGGCGGCGATGCTCGCCGGCGATGCCCAGGTTTTGGATCGCGCCGAAGCCGTGCTGGTCGCGGATCCCTTGCACCGTTCCGCAGTATTCGACCCTCGTCTGCGGGCCCGGTTGATGCACCAGGAGCCAGGTGGCCTCGGGCAGGAACCCCGGCTTGGCGACGATTTCCGCCATCAACCGCCGGCACCCGGCAAAATCGGCCAGGCACGGAAAGACGTTGGCGTCCATCTCGTCGCGAAAGCTCAAATACTTCGCCCGGGCAAAACAATCCAACAATGATTCCTCCCACGGCAGGAAAAAGTAACCGTCCGGCAGAGGGCTGTGGTTCAGGTCCCGCTCCGCCAGATCAATCTCCATGCGGAACCGCTTGTAATAGACGAGGTTCATATCCCTTTACTGTATCCAGGGAAGGCGGGGGGGTCAATTGTCAATTTGACCATCGCTTGGGGCGATAACCATCGGTCGTTCGGCTCCATACTGCCACTTTCGGTGTGGTATATTCTACCCGCGCGATGGCCGTTGCGCCGGCGGTGTTCGTCTGCCCGAAAGATAACTGCCCGGCGGGACCGCTTTTCGCATACGACACCATCTGCCGCAAAAATCGCGCAATTTTCCCGAGGGTAAACATTCGGTTTTCCCGCTCCGCCCCCACTTTTTGAGGGGGCGAACTGGCATTGGCGCATCGAGTGACGCATCGGTAGTATTCGCGGCATGGCTACCGATGCGATAGAGCTTTGCAGGGCGGATTCCCGGCACGGAAGACAGCGAGACCATTGAGATCGACGTCCGCGCTCATCGTCGCGTGATCCGACGGCAGCGTTATGTACGAACCTGTTCGTGCCCCGATGTGCCGGGGATCATCACCGCGCCCGCGCCGCCGCGATTGTTTGCCAAGGGGATCGTGGGCGTTTCGGTGTGGGTGATGGTGTTATTGGACACCCTCACCCCTGGTCCCTCTCCAAATGGCGAGGGGAGAACCGCATACCGCATTCACCCCATCCCTGACTCATTGTCCAGGGTGGTTTACCGCTTTGCGTTGACTTTCTCTGGTTGCTCCCACATACTGGGTATCGTTCCTGCCCTATTTTCCCGCCATGTCGCGCTGACAACCCCGAATTTTGGAGTACCTGCCCATGAGCCGACCGATGTCGATTCTGTTGGCGTTCTTGGCCGTTTGGTGTGTTAGGGCTTGGGGCGCGGAGCCGGTGGGCCGGCGGCCTTACGAGATGGTTTGGGCAAACCGGACCGCCGATACGCGCCCGCCCCTGGTCGATTTCGAGAACCTCGAAGGTTGGACGGCCGACTGTGTCGATGCCAAAGCGTCGTTCGGCCGCTCGCGAGAACAGCAGTTATGGGGGCAATACGTCGGCGCGCTGGTCTACCGCGGTACGGGCCCGAACCCGAAGATTACGCTCAAGCCGCCCAAGCCGATTCCCGTCACCGGGCCGGTGGATTGCCTGAATCTCTGGGTCTACGGCAACAACTGGCGGTTTGCCCCCGACCCAAAGACTCCACCGGTGGAAATCACCGTGCTCTTGCGCGGACGAGGGGGGGCCCTGGTGCGAGTCGGATTGGGACCCGTAGGCTGGAAACAGTGGTGGGTGATGCACCGTCGGCTGACGCCGGCACAGTCGCTTCTACTTAAAGAGGGAGCGAGCGTCGAAGCTATCGAAATCTCCGGTGGTCGGAACACGGACAACCGCACAATCTACTTCGACAATCTGGCGTTGTATCAGGAGGTCCTTGCGCCGCTAAAGTTCGAGCCGCGGCCAGCCCGGCCATTCGATCCCTGTCCCGATGGCACGCCGGGCCAGTACACCGGGCCGGGACAGCTCCCGTTCCCCACGCGGCCCGAGACGATCTTGCCCGACAATCTCTCAAAGGAGTTTACAACGGCGGTGGAGCGCTCCGGCAACAATTTCACTTTCCACTATCGCGGCAAAGACGGCCATCTAAGTTATCGCTACTCGCCGACGACCGGCGGCTTGGGCGACTTGACGGCTGAGTGGGAAGGCGGCGGCCCGTTCCAGCCGCTGGCTGGCGGCGGGAGCCGCTTCTGTGCAAAACCGGGCACGCCGGGCGGCCTGCCCGAAAAGATGGAACTGATCCGCTGCCTGGAAGGCGGCAACGTGGGCCAGATCGGCAACCTGCCGCATGGCCCACATGCCATCGAGGTTGTGTGGCGATGCACGCTCGGCAAGCGGACGGCGGAACTGCACTATACGTTCGAGCTAAAGCAGAAGTCGTTGCTGATTACCGTGTGGTGCCCGGGCGGCGAGGTGGGCGAGTTCCGCGTGGGAAAGGCGGTCGGACTGAACAACCCGCGATTGATCCCGATCCCCTATCTAATGTGTGATCAGCGGCGGCCCGAGCGGCCGGCGGTGGTGGTGTCCGGGCCGGCCGAGCGGCCGCTCTTCCTTTCGGCGCACCTCGACTACTACATGTCGAACGCCTCGCGGCTCTGGGCCGACAATAAGGTGGAGAAGGACGGCGTCGTCTACAACGGCGGGGCCCGCTACCAGCCCAAGACCGACGGCCGCCGCAACAACTGCTTCGAGCGGCTATTCCTCACGGTTTCGCCGCGGTTTGAGGAGGCGCTGCCCAACGTGGCCAATCCCCAGTCGCCCTGGATGCAGGTGGCGGGCGAGCGGTTGTGGATCGCCCACGGCGCCACGGACCGCCGGAAAGACCTCGAGTTGTGGAAAGAGATTGCCCACTACGGCATGACTAAGCTCGTGATCACCGACCACGAGAGCGGCTGGCGCGACGTGGGCGAAAGCTTTACGCTCCGCACCCGCACGGCGCCGGGCAAGGGGGGTGATGTGTCGCAGGCCGAATATGCCCGCCAAGTCCGCGCCCTCGGCTTCCGCTACGGAATCTACAACAACTATACCGATTTTGCTCCCGTCAATCAGTTCTGGAACGAGGATTACGTCACGCGGACGCCCGACGGGGAATGGCGCCAAGCCTGGCCGCGGTGCTACAACCTCAAGGCGGCCCGCGCCGTCGAACTGGAAGCCAAGCTGGCCCCGCTGATCCAAGAGAAGTTCCACCTCGACACGGGATATTGCGACGTGCATACGTGCGCCGCGCTGTGGTGGTACACCGACTTCGACGCGCGCGTGCCGCGGGCGGGCACGGTCGCCGGCACGTTCTACGCCTATGGCGAACTCCTGCTCCATCAGCGGAAGACCTGGAACGGCCCCGTCTACAGCGAAGGCGGCACTCATTGGTGCTTCTGCGGCCTGGACGACGGCAACTACGGTCAGGACCAGGCCGCCCGGCTGGACGTCAATCCCTGGCTGGTCGATTTCGATCTGCGGAAGCTGCACCCGCTATGCTGCAATTTTGGCATGGGAAACATCGATATGTTCTATGGCGACGGGCGCCATTTGGGCCGTTCGGCTGACGAACGAGAGATCCGGCTTGATCGCTTTCTGGCCGCCACACTGGCCTTCGGACATACGGGCTTCCTGGTGCTCGACGGCGGGATGGCCACTGCGGTGCGGAGCTACTTCAGCGTGCAGCAGATACAAGCCGCCTACGCTCGGCAGCGCGTCGCCGAGATTCGCTATGCCGACGCACAGGGCCGGCTGTTGGACAGCAGTGCGGCCGTGGCCACCGGCGCCTTCCGCCGATCACAAATCGTGACGCGATACGCCGATGGGCTGACGGTAACCGTGAATGGGCATCCGACAGAGACCTGGAAGACGGCTGGAATGGTGCTGCCGCCCAACGGCTGGTACGTCGGCAATGCCCCAGACGGCAAGCTGACGGCCTGGAACGCTATGGTCGATGACCATCGGGCGGATTACGTCGACTCGCCCGCCTATCTCTACGCCAACGGCCGCGGCCGACCGACCCGCTTTGCGCGGGCGGTCTGCAATGGCCAACTGATCGCCCACAAGCAGGCCGGTGGCGTGCTGGAGTTGATCCCCTTGAGCGGCTGCACTGAGTTTGCGGTGTCAATAGGTGGAAAATCGGCCCTGGCGACGGCTCTGGACGTCGAGGGCAAGCCTCTCGGCACGGCCGCGACGGTTCTCAAGGACGGCCTGGTGTACGTGACGCCCGTACCCGGTGCGTTCCGCTATCGGCTCCAGCCCGCCACACAATGATCTCCGGCGGGACAGACGTTCCCGGCTCGCCTGATTTAGCCGTTAGCACTTGCCCCGCCGGAACCCAACTGCTCGCGGCGCTCCCCCGCGGCGCCAGCGGCAAGGCGGCCTGTCAAACCCGTGACTTGCATGGCAGGTCAACCCTGTAACCCCTCACGGGGGCGGCAGCGGACTGGTCCATTTTTCGGTGGGAAAACGTGATATCATTGATAAACCATGGACCGAGAATATGGACCGGTCCCCCTCCCGCCGCCCCGGCGGATAGTCCCATTTTCGCGGCGGCAAAGCTAATTCGTTTCTGTTGCGGAAAGCCTTTTGTCGCCTTTCGCTCCGCGAAATTTGCGGGCAGTCCACGCGACTTTCGCGGAGCGAAAGGCGACAATCCGGCCGAATCGCCATTTTCGCGGCGGCAAAGCAAATTCACTGGACTATCTCGCTCGCCCCGCGAAAATTGGGACAGTCCCCCGTGAACGATTACGACAGGGCTCTAGCGGTCCTTGACAGAGGGGCGGGTCGCCGTTATACAGATGGGGGTTTCCGGTTGGGCTCCCTTTTTCCGACTCTCTTCGAGCCGATGGCTCTAACGAAAGGACGGTGCGGCGATGATCCTGGGGAAGCTGTGGCACGCACTCATGGCGCAAATCAACAAGGTGGCGAACGTCTTCTGGACGGCCGATCCGATCGCCCAGATGCAGTACGAGTACGATCTGGCGGTGGCCCAATTGAAGGAAGGCCGCGAGGGCCTCGAACAGTATCGCGCCCTGGTCGAGCGGGTCACCCGTCAGGTAGACCTGGACAAGCAGCACGTCAACAAGCTGGAAAGCCAGATCAAGGCGTACCTCATGGCTGGCGACCGGGAGACGGCCGCGCGATTCGCCTTGGAATTGCAGAAGGCCAAGCAGGATTTGGCGGAGAATGAAGGCCAACTGAAGCTGCACGAGGAAGCCTACAACAACAACGTGGCGAAAATCAAAAACGCCAGCGGAAAACTGTCCAAAGTCCGCCAGAAAATTCAGAAATACGACGCGGAACTGAAAATGAGCCGCGCCGAGGCCGAGATGGCCAAGCTCGCCTCCGACTTCAATTTCGACGTGACGACCGACTTCGGCCAGATCGAACAGGTCATCAACGACAAAATCGGCCTGAACCGGGCGAAGGTCCGCGTGGCCGCCGATCTGTCCAGCGAGGGGCTGGCCGACATCAAACACGAGCAGGCCATGGAAAAAGTCATGGGCGAACAGGCGCTCAAGGATTTCGAGGTGCAAATGGGCATGGTTACGCCCGAAACGGCCAATGTCACCGAAACGGCCAAGGAATTGGGGCCTGCCGTGAAGGCCGTCGAGACGAACGCGCAGAAGTAATCGAGTCGCCCAATGTCCGTTGGTGCCGCGAGAAAGGTTGTCGGCGTGATCCAACCAACCGCTACTGTCGCACTCTCCGAGCCGTCGGCCAAGGCGTCCGGCGTGCCCGTCAAACTCCCGGCTTGGTATCCGGCCTGGGCCAAGGAGTTGGCCGACCTGTATTTTTCCGGCACGACCAGCCTGTTCGTTCTTCACGGCAACGTTCACGATCTGGTGCGTTGTTCCGACGACAACCGCGACGTCTATTGCGATCTGACCGAGTTCCTGGCCACGCAGATTTTCGGCACCTGGGATTTGGTTTTGGGCTACGATTTGAGCCAAGGGATGCGTCCCCAGGCCGGCCGCAACGCCAAGCGGCTGCAAGCGATGCAGCAATACCTCGTCGCGCGATGGGGCGAGCCGCCCACCTGGCCGCGCGATCCCGACCTGGTGCTGCTCGGGTTGGACGCCTTCATCGAGCGAAATCTGGTCGATGAATCCTCGTCGCGGCGGAGCATTGCCCTGTTGTTCGATTACGCGCAATACCTGCTGGCGTCGAGCGATCTCGACACGCTGGCTCGGGGCCAGGCGTCGCGGCTGGTCCGATTCTTGCGTTGGGCGCAGAATCCGTTCATCAAGCAGGTGAATATGGCGTTCTGCCTGATCGCCGACAGGTTGGCCGAGGTGAACGAGCGGCTGGTGCAGAGCCCGCACGTCGCCACGATCGAAGTGCCGCTGCCGGATCGGGAGGAGCGGGTCCGCTTCGCTAAATGGGCGACCCGGGAGCGGGACTTCGCCAAGCTCGCCGATTTCACGCCCGAGCAGTTGGCCGACATGTCCAACGGACTGAACCTGGTGAATTTGAACGTGGTGCTTTCGCAGGCCACGCGGTCGGATCGCCGCATCGATGCCGGCTCGTTCCGTCAACTGAAGAAGACGGTGATCGAGCGGCAGTGCCGCGGGCTGGTCGAGTTCATCGAGCCCGACCACACGCTCGACCTGGTGGCCGGGCAAGCCGAGGCGAAAAAGCGGCTGCGCGACGACGCCGAATGGATCACCCGGGGACAACTCGACGCCGCGCCGATGGGCTATCTGGTCTGCGGGGCCGTGGGCACCGGCAAGAGCTTTCTCGCCGAATGCTACGCCGGCTCGATCGGCATACCCTGCCTCGTGCTCAAGAATTTTCGCTCGAAGTACGTGGGCGAAACCGAAGGCAATTTGCAGCAGATCCTCGCCGTGCTGCGTTCGCTCGGCCCGGTGGTGGTGGTCGTCGACGAAGCCGACGCGGCGCTGGGCAATCGTCAGTCGGACGGCGATTCGGGCACTTCCGCCCGCGTCTTCTCGATGATTGCGGCGCAGATGGGCAACACCCGCTACCGCGGCCAGATCATCTGGATGCTGCTGACTTCCCGACCCGACCTGCTGCCGATCGACCTGAAGCGTCAAGGGCGGGCGGAAGTCCATATTCCCATGTTCTATCCCTACGCGGACGACGAAGTCCACGCCATGTTCGCGGCCATGGCGAAGAAGAACCACGTGGCGCTCGCGGATGACGCAATCCCCTCGGTCGCCGGGAACGGACGCCTCAGCGGGGCCGACATCGAAAGCGTCGTGTTGTCGGCCAAGCGGGCGGCGCTGTCGGCGGGCCGCACGGCCCCGACGAAGGCCGACGTGGAAGCGGCGCTGCACGAGTTCATTCCCTCGGCGCAGGGCTTGGAGAAGGAGTTGCAGGAGACGGCCGCCGTCTTGGAATGCACGCAAATGAGCTTGTTGCCGCCGCCGTGGCGCGAGAAAGTGTCAAAGCCGGAAGGCCGCACCCGTCTGCAAGAGCGGATGGCGGCCATCCGGCAAATGTTGGAACGTTAAGAAGGCCCCCAAATACAACTTCGTGATTTGTGGTGCGGCCGTCTTGGCGGCACCGTGCAGGCGGGACGCCTGCACCACAACTTGTGATTGGACGACAGCTATTGACCGTCGGATAAGTAATGCAACTGTTTAGCGGCCGACGGTACGTCGGCCAGCGGCGGAACACGGGCCGTCGTACCGACGGCCGCTAAACCCATGTTGCATTAGATTTCTGAACATCAATAATACAGGAGACAACCGATGTCAGCCCAGCAGGCAAAATCCGCATGGTTCGACGAAGCGTCCCATACCCCGATCATCGCCGAGAAGGCCCGCCAGGCCGAGTCGTTCCTCGCGGCCATGGCTGACGGAAAGATCGACCAGGCGGAACTCGAGGCCCAGGAAGAGCGCCTGGTTGAACTAATGCGGGCGATCGAGCCCCAACTGGCCGGCGGCTTGCACGACCAGGTCACCGAACTGTTGTGCGAACTGACCGTGTACGACTTCATGCAAGCCATGCAGTCGATTCAGCAGGCCCGGCCGAAAACCGTTTTCCAAGGATAACATAGGATCGGCCGAAGAATAATTTCCGGATTTGTCGCCTTTCGCTCCGCGAAAGTTCGCGGCTTTCGCGGAGCGAAAGGCGACACTTATTGACCGCCCGTTCCATAGATTCCTCGAATCACCAGTAGCAAAAGGAGATGCGTCATGGCGGGAAAACCTAAACCGTCGTTTTTTGTGGTCCTCGGCTTGGTGGTTGTTGCGTTAGCGGTCTTTGGCCTCTATCGGGCCGGGATATTGGCCCCCGAAGGCAACGCCCAAAAGATGCAGCACATCGATCCGAACCAATTGGGCCAAAAGGCGCCGGACAAGGCCGGCCAGAAGGCGGAGTTGCCCGACACGTCCGCGCCCATCACCACGGTCAAGGAATACACGTTCCGGCCGGCCGAGCGGTTGCCGGAGATCAAAGGCACCTCGGCCTACCAGGCGATGGAGAACAACACCGTCCGCTTTGCCCTGAACGTCTGGGCCGGCTGGGGGCCGATCATTCTGGCGAACAACGGCTTCAAGGCCGGCAAGGTTTGGAAGACGCCGGACGGCAAGGAGTTCCGCGTGGAACTGGTGCTGATCGACGACCCCGCCGCCATGATCGCGGCCTATGCCTCCGGCCAGGTTCACATCGGCTGGGGCACGCTGGACATGGTCCCCTTGTTTGTCGACGGCATGGTTGACCGCACCGGCAAACCGAAGGACAGCCGCATCATGCCCCGCATCTTCCAGCAGATCGACTGGTCGAACGGCGGCGACGGCATCGTGGTCCGCGAGGACATCAAAACGGTGGCCGATCTGCGCGACCGAAAGATCGTGCTGGCGCAGAACTCGCCCTCGCAGTATTTCCTGCTGAACATGCTCGTCGCGGGCGGCGTGCAGCCTTCGGAAGTGAACATGATCTTCACGAACACCGCTTTCGAGGCAGCCGCGGCCTTCGCCGCCGACAAAACCACCAGCGGCGCCGTCTCCTGGTCGCCCGACATCTACAATCTGTCGAAGATCAAGGGCAACCGCATGTTGGTGAACACCCAGACGGCCAACAAGCTGATCGCCGACGTCTGGTTCGCCCGCGCCGATTTCGCCAACGACCATCCCGACATCATGGAGGGCCTGGTGCGGGGCATTTTCGACGCCATGCAGGAACTGAAAAATCCGGAAAAGAAGAGCGCCTGCGCCAAGCTGATGGCCGCCGGCTACAACATCCCCGCCGAAGACGCGCTGGCTATGTTCGGCGACGCCCACAACACCAACTGGGCCGAGAACTTCCAGTTCTTCCTGAACCAGAACAATCCCACCAATTTCGAGCGGATCTGGCATCAAGCGTATTACCTCTACCGGCAGATCGGCGCCATCCAGAATCCGCCGGTGCGCTTCGATCAGGTCATGGACTTCTCGGCAATCAAGAAATTGGGCAACGAGGAGAAGTACAAGTCGCAGCGCGACGAGTACCAGATCCAGTTGGCGCCGAAGACCGTGGGCGAAATCCGCGCCGAATCGGGCGAAATCCTCACCAACACCGTCGTCATCCACTTCTACCCGAACGATTGGGACTTGCATAAACGCATCACTCGAAAGATCGACGGCAAGGACGTCGAGGGACCCTACGACCCCAACGTGGACAACGTCCTCGAAGGCATCGCCAAGCTCGTCGGACAGTTCGGCGCCGCCCGGGTGGTCATCGAAGGCCACACCGACAGTTCAATGCGGGGGCAGGTGCCCGGCGACCTGGTCAAGGAGCTTTCCATGAATCGCGCCAATGCCGTGAAAGAGGCGCTGGTGCAAAAGTTCAACCTGGAGCCCAATCGGCTTGTCGTCGACGGCATCGGGTGGGACCGGCCGGCCGATCCCATGCATCCCCTCGATCAGGCCAAGAATCGCCGCGTGGAGATCAAAGTCTATCCGGCCGAACAACAATAAGGAGCTGTTCAACAACAACTCCCCTCTCCTTTTGGGAGAGGGGCAGGGGGTGAGGGCGGATCGAGCGCGACACACCGAAATTGTTGTTGGACGACCACCAAAGTCGTCGCCCTGAGGACGCCTTCGCGTTTGAACCTGTTTCGTTTTACCACGTCGCTTAGGAACCGCGTCACAATAAATTGATGGATTATTCATTGTGGTGCAGGCGTCTCGCCTGCCCCTCGGAAAACGCAGGCGAGACGCCTGCACCACAAAATGTAATCTACTTAGTCTGACGCAATGACTTATTGTGAAGAACCGACAGCGAACCCCGCAGATGGCCGAATCGGCAGACAACAACGCCTCGGCGGCTCAGAACCCGCCGGGCATTAAGGACGCTTCCGGGAAGGCGGCAGCCGCCGCCGGCGCGGCGCCGGTCAAACGGCCGCGCAGCGCCGGCTTGCTGCGCGTCGATATTCCCGTCTGGCAGAGCGTTCTCCTCGGCGTGTTGTGCGTCTGCGTGTGCGGGGCGATCTGGTGGTGGCTGACCGCCGGAGAGATTGCCGAGAATCGCCTGGTCAGTCCGAGCAAATTGCCCAGCCCCGCCGAGACCTTCGGCGATTTCAAGAGTCTTTGGTTCGACCACGCGCTGACGCGGAATACCCTGGCGAGCTTGAAGCGCGTCACTCTCGGTTTCGGGCTGGCGGCGATCGTGGGCATTCCCTTGGGCATTATTTGCGGCTGTTTCCGCCGCGTGAACGCCTTTTTCGCCCCCTTGATGATCGGCGGCCGCAACATCCCCGTGGCGGCCGTGATTCCGCTGACCTTGTCGCTGTTCGGCATCGGCGAGTTCCAGAAGGTGATGTTCATCTTTATCGCTTGCGTGGCGTTCGTGGTGATGGATTCGGCCACCGCCATTTCCGACGTGAGCAGCCGCTACATCGACACCGCCTACACGCTGGGGGCCGCGCGGCGGCAAATCATCCTCAAGGTGCTGGTCCCCCTGGCTATGCCGGAGTATCTTCAACTCGCTGCGCCTGCTTTTCGGTCTGGCCTTCGGCTACATCATGTTGGCGGAAGTCATTCAGATGGCCGGCGACGCGGGCGGCCTGGGGAGCATTATCAACGTCAGCCAACGCCGCGGCCACTATTCATATATTCTGCTGGTGCTGATGATTATTCCTTTGGTGGCCTTGGCGATTGACCGGCTGCTGTATTGGATCCAGCGGCAATTGTTCCCTTACCAATACAGCGGCAACGGCCTCTTGCACCGCGGTCTGCGGAGCCTGCTCCGGGCTTGGGAAGATTTCACGGCGATCTTTTTCAAGCCGGCCGACGTCGCCGCGGCGTTTCCCGAGCCGGCGGGGCAATCGAACGGCTTCCCCTGCCGCGAAACCGGAAAAGAAATTGAATCTATGAACGCCGCGGACGCCAATTCGCTCGATTCGCAGCCGGCCGCCCTGCCCGTGGGCATGGGGCAGGTCGTCAATCGCTTCTGCAAGCCGAAGGAGCTGGGCCTGCCGCGGGTTGTCGAGTTTCGCAAAGTGACGAAGACCTACAACGCGGGACAGGCAAACGAGTTCACGGCGATCAAAAACGTCGATTTCTTCGTCGAAGACCTGCCGGACAAGGGCGAATTCGTCTGCATTCTGGGCCCCAGCGGTTGCGGTAAAAGCACGATCCTGCGGATGATCGCCGGACTCTCGCCGCAGCATCCGCCGACCACGGGCGAGGTGCTCGTGCAAGGGCTGCCGGTGGCCGCGCCGGGCGCCGACCGCGGCATGGTCTTTCAGGATTACACCAGCTTCGACCATCGCTCGGTACTGGAGAACATCACCTTCGGCCTGGAATGCCGGCACGTGAACCGCCGCCAGCGGGAAAAGCTCGGCCGCGACTGGATCGAGCACGTCGGGCTGGACGTCGCCGCCGACGCCGAAAAATATCCGCACGAACTTTCCGGCGGCATGCGGCAGCGGGTGGCCATCGCGCGAACGCTCATCCTCCGCCCGCGCATCATCCTCATGGACGAGCCGTTCGGCGCCCTCGACCCGCAAACCCGCATGGACATGCAGGACCTGCTCGTTTCGCTGTGGCGGGAAGCGCAGGCCACCGTGTTTTTTGTCACGCATTCCATCGAGGAGGCGGTGTTCCTGGGCGATCGGGTATACGTGATGGGGCGGTCGCCGGGCACGATTCTCCAGGAATTGGAGGTCGAGCCGCCCGATCGGCCGGCCCGGCTCATGCAGCGGGAAGCCAAGTTCCGGGAGACGGTCGATTACATCCGGGATCAGATCAGTCGCCTGGAAAAGGCAGACAAGCCCGGCGTAACCTAGAATTGTTGTAACAGTTTAGCCGTTTGCAGTGCAGCCCCGAAGGGGCAGCCGTTCGCCCAGCCCAGGGCAACGCCCTGGGGAGCGAAAAAACGGAAAAATTCATGTCGGCCCAACGGGCCAATAATTCGCCTTTGAAGAACGGTTGGCCCGTTGGGCCGGAGAAAACATGACGCGACAACCCGCTTCCCCAGGGCGTTGCCCTGGGCTGGGAGAACCGGAGGGCCTTCGGCCCAAAAATAGCGTACTATCACTGCTTCTTGCGATCCAACTTCAAACGGCTAAATAATTACGAATTATTGAGAACGCGGAGTCACTACCCCCAATCAAAACGATAGACGGGTCAAGCGGAGCATTGCCGTGCATTTTGGTCAGTATTTGAAAGCCGCTTTCCAGGGACACTGGAACCTCCTGGCCTTTTTCGGCGGCGTGGGGTTCTCGCTGTTGAGCGGCCGCGCCGACGTCTTCCTGCCCATCGTGCTGGCCGCCGAAATTGCCTACGTGGGACTCTTGGGCAGTCATCCCAAGTTCCAAAGCTACGTCGATGCCCAGCAGGCCAAGGTGACGCGGGTGGAAAACTCGCAGGTCAGCCGGCAAACCCTGCAACAGATTATTCGCAAGCTGCCGCCCGAAGTGATGCAACGCTTCGAGACCCTCCGCAGGCAATGTCTGGAGCTTCGTCAAATCGCCCTCGACCTGCGGCGTCCCGGCATCTCCGCCGTCGACGCGCCGTTGGATCGAATGCAATTGACCGGACTCGATCGCCTCCTCTGGATTCACCTGCGGCTCCTCTACACCCAAGTTGCCCTGGCGAAGTTCCTGAAACGCACGAGCGCCGATCAGATTCAGAAGAGCATTGACGTTCTGGAACAAAAGATCCGGGCCTTGCCGGCCGCGGACGGCGACGACCGCCGCGCGCGGGTCCGGGCCGCGCTGCAGGACAACCTCGACACGAGCCGCAATCGTCTGGCCAATTTGGCCAAGGCCCGCGACAATTACGAGCTCATCGGCTTGGAAATCGACCGCCTGGAAAATAAGATTCGCTCGTTGAGCGAAATGGCCGTCAACCGCCAGGAGCCGGAGTTCATCAGCAACGAGGTCGATCACGTTGCGTCGAGCATGGTCGATACCGAACGGACGATGAACGAATTGCAGTTCGCCACCGGTTTGAACCCGCTCGACAGCGAGCCCCCCGAACTGATCCGCGCCGGCACGCCCGTCGTACAGAAGTGACGGGCTGCGCTCATTGCGTGTGGTGTTCCTCCGTCTCCCGCGGCCGCGATTCCCTGGTCAAGCCGTAAGCCACGACGCCGCCGGCGATCGCGCCGCAGAGATGGCCGTCCCAGGAGATTTGCGGGCCGACGGTCGGCAGCACTCCCCACAGCAGCGTGCCGCCGTAGGAAAAGCCCACGACGGCGGCGACGATCAGCGGCACAATCCGCTGCTCCAGAATGCCGGAGAGAATCCAAAATGTGATGAGGCCGAAGATCAGGCCGCTCGCTCCGATATGGTTGGCCGACCGTCCGAACGCCCACAGCAACAAACCGCCCAGCAGAACGATTTCGAGCACGATCGCAAAGGATCGCGCCTTGGAGCCGGCCAGAAGGGCCAGCAGGAAAAAGAGCGGAATCGTGTTGCCCAGCAGGTGGTAAAAATTGGCGTGCAGAAACGGCGCGGTGGAAATTCCGACCAGCCCGAGCAGCGTTCGCGGCACGATTCCGAACGAATCGAGAGTTGGAAACAACAGGGACGTGAAAAATACCGCCCAGATGACGCCGATGAACAGCACGATGCCGCGGAGTTCTTCCCGGACTGTGTGACTAGCGTCCTGCATGGCGGCGTTAGCGCTCTCCAAATCGCGGTTGATGTTTTCCGTTGCGAAGTCTTGTTCTGGTATTATATCGTCATAGCTGAGAATGGACATCGTGGCGATGGTTAACAGGACAAGTACGAACCATACCCGGTGTGCCAGTCCAACGACTTTAGTAACCGTTCACAGGGGACTGTCCCAATTTTCGCGGCGCGAGAGACGTAACTTCGTGAATTAGCTTTACCGCCGCGAAAAATGGGACTGTCCCCCTGGGGCGGCGGGAGGGGCACCCAGAGGGTACCCGGTCCATGTTTTCGGCCCACGGTTTATCGATGAAATCACGTTCTCCCGCCGAAAAATGGACCAGTCCCCTGCCGCCCCGTGAACGGTTACCGACTTTATATACTATAACCGAGATGAAGGAACCAGACTTCCCACAGAATAGCGGGATAAATGAACGCAGGCTCGGTGCAAACTGATGCAAGCCGCGGCAAACAGCACAGCACCACTGAAACCACCGTGAACGAGAGCCGTCGCTTTAACTCCGCAGCAACCTTTGCCTTTGGGCGAAACGGCCTTCGGCCTCCGGAGCCGAAGGTTACAGGTTCGAACCCTTCCGGGGATACTTTTATTTTGCACGTCCTTCTCGTGGTGCGAGGGAATGCAGCTTGGTGCAGATCGGTGCGGTATCTCCTATCTCCGTTTGACCTTGCGGCGATTTTCGGATCGCCGTTTTCGTTTGAGTCTTCCCTGGTTTCGGTGCAACTTGGTGCGATTCGCAACCTCTTTGGCGCGAACCGTTGGGCACCAATTTGGGCACCGGAGGGCACCACAGAGGGCACCGTTTGATGCTCGCCGTCTCGCCCGTCCGTCCCCGTGGCGCGAAACTCGGCGGCCTCGATTTTGGGGGTCTCAAGCCGGCCTTCTCGCGTTCGACCCGCTTGACGATCTGGTTGAGCATCGCCTGGGCGGACTGCTTGTCGATGGACAGCGGCACACGTTTTAGCCGCTGGTGGACATCCTTGTACTGTCCCTACCACTTCTTCGACTTGCCCTTGATCTTCTGGCCGGTGGCGGGGTCGGTAATCAGAATCGGTTTTCGGTACAAACTCGCCATGCTGTTTCTCCGTGATGTCTTGTAAAAATAGGGAACTTCAACGCAGGACGAGTGTTGCTCGACACGCCGAAAAAGCAAGCCAAGGAGTCCGAATCCCGCCGAGATTTTTGGGCAATGGCTCGTGAACTGGCAACCAATCTCGCACAGCCTTCCCACTTGCCCCGCCGCGGGCCGGGGGCGGCGATGCGGTTCCGCCAGATGCCGGCGGAAATCCCGCAGAGCGCCGCCGCCTCACCGGCTCGAAGCAAGAGCGGCAACCGTGGTTGACAACTACGGGACGAGCATCTCTTGCCGGAGCGCCGCCTCTTGCCGTTGGGCGGACTGGGCGGGATCAAAGGCCCAATCAGCCTCCATTGGTCGTCCGTCAGATCACTGAGATATTTCGGTTCTTCATGCCAAATTGTGAACATGTGCGGTTCTCCTTGCCAAAAGCCCTGTTTTCTCACCATAGGAATGGTAAATGGTGAACGGCAATGCTGAGCACTTCAAAAACAAGCTCTAAGCAGCATGACGTTTGAATTTCCGCTAGGCAGTAGTTTCTAGGACTTTCAGATGTCGAATATGCGGAAAAGCCGTGTTTTTTAAGGTTATCGAGGTTTACGCTTTTCGTTGGTGCATGGCACAATAAATGCGTAAACCTGAAAAATGTCTCAAATTCACCGAAAAATCCCCATGACTAGTGTACAAAAAGTCCTAGAAACCACTGTCTAGGGGAATGTCGTAACGCCCGATCAGGTATTTCCCGATAGGACAACTCCATAAGTTCCACTAATTTGTGATACCGCTCTTGTCCTATTGGCTATGCCTCTCCGCGCATGGATGCCAAGTGAAAGACGGCAAATGGCACAAGTTTTCCCCAAAAGCATGAACGTCGTCGCCTGGGTAAGTCTGCTCGGGGGCCTTCTGCTTACGGCGGGACTGATCATCGGATCGCTGGTGCTTACGCGATCTTCTTATGGCACAGGCATGGGCATATCCATCGAACAGCCCGTTCCCTTCAGCCACAAACACCACGTGGGGGTCCTGGGCATTGATTGCCGGTATTGCCACATCTCGGTTGAATACTCCTCCTTCGCTGGCATCCCACCTACGAAGACCTGCATGAATTGCCACAGTCAAATCTGGGTGGGCAGCGAAATGCTGGAACCGGTCCGCGAGAGCTACCGGACCAATCAGTCGCTCCACTGGCAGCGCGTCTACAACTTGCCGGGCTTCGTTTATTTCGAGCACACCATCCACGTGCAAAAGGGGATCGGCTGCTCGTCGTGCCACGGGCGAATCGACGAGATGCCCTTCACCGTCCAAGACCAGACGCTGTTGATGGAATGGTGCCTCGCCTGTCATCGCAATCCCGCCGCGCAAATCCGGCCGCGCGAGGAAGTGTTCAACATCAAATACCAACAGCCGGCGGGGCAGGCCGAACTGGGCCGGAAACTCGTGAAACAATATAACGTCAAAGATCCCATCACGCTGACCAGTTGCACGAGGTGCCACCGATGAACGGCAGGGAAGAGTCCGGCGTGGAACGGAACGTGAAGGGGAGCGTTCGGAGTCTTCGGACGCTAACTGCCCTCACCCCCGGCCCCTCTCCCAAAGGGAGAGGGGAGTCATTGGAAGACCGCCGGGGGAAGCAGTTCTGGCGGAGCCTGGAGGAACTGGCCGGCGACGCGTCCTTTGCGGAGACATTGCGGCGGCAGTTTCCCGAGGCGACTGCGTTCGGGCCCGATGCTCTCAGCCGGCGGCGGTTTCTCGCGTTGATGGGAGCGTCGTTGGCGCTGGCGGGGTTGAGCGGTTGTTCGGTGAAGCCCGCCCCGTCGACCGAGATCGTCCCCTACGTTCATCCGCCCGAGGGCATGGGGGCGGGCCGGCCTTTGTTCTTCGCCACCACGATGAGTTTTGCCGGCAACGCGGTCGGATTGCTGGTCGAAAGCCACACGGGCCGGCCCACCAAGATCGAGGGCAACCCCAATCATCCCGCCAGCCGCGGCGCCACGGACATCTTCAATCAGGCCTCGGTGCTGACGCTTTACGATCCCGATCGCGCCCAGACCGTTACTCACCTGCGGCGAAACCCGCACCTGGGGCGAGGCGGCGGCGCTCATTCGCGCGGCCATGCAGGAACAACGCGGGCGGCGCGGCGCCGGCTTCCGCCTGCTGACCGGAACCGTGATTTCGCCCACGCTCGCCCGGCAGATCGGGGACCTGCTGAAGGCTTTGCCCGAGGCCAAGTGGCACGTCTGGGAGCCGATTCACCGCGACATGGCCCGGCAGGGCGCCGAGTTGGCCTTCGGCGAGCCGGTCAATCCGGTCTACGATTTTCACAAGGCCGACGTGGTGCTTTCGCTCGACGCCGACTTCCTGCAATGCGGGCCGGGGAATCTCCGCTACGCGGCCGATTTCATGGATCGGCGGCGGGCCCCGACGACGAAAGAAGCGGCCGGGCAGGCAACTATGAATCGCTTGTACGTGGTCGAAACGACCGTCAGTTGCACCGGGGCAAAGGCCGACCATCGGCTGGCCGTGCGGCCTGCGGAGATTGAAGACCTCGCCCGAACAATTGCCGCGAAGCTCGGCGTGCTGCCGGCGGGCAATACAGCCGGCCGGCAGGAGAATTGGGGCTCGGCCGTGGCCCGGGACCTTGAGCGGCATCGCGGCCGGTGCCTGGTG
Source organism: uncultured Planctomycetota bacterium (assembly GCA_963733145.1). Taxonomy (GTDB): domain Bacteria; phylum Planctomycetota; class Planctomycetia; order Pirellulales; family Thermoguttaceae; genus JAHIKV01. The sequence goes on from CAVTCJ010000008.1 coordinate 58,428, forward strand.
CTGGCCGGAGACCGTCAACCTCCGGCCGTGCATCTGCTGGCGCATGCGCTCAACGAACATCTCGGCAACGTCGGCCAGACCGTGAAGTACACGGAACCGATCGATGCCCGGCCGGGCGATCGCACGCAGTCGCTGCGCGAGCTGGTGCGGGACATGGAGCAGGGGCGGGTCGAGTTTCTGATGATCCTGGGCGGCAATCCGGTCTACAACGCGCCGGTGGACGTGAAGTTCGCCGAGCATCTCGAAAAGGTGCCGCTACGGATGCATCACGGTCTGTATGTGGATGAAACTTCGCTCCGTTGCCACTGGCATCTGCCCGAGACGCATTATCTCGAGGCCTGGAGCGACGCCCGGGCCTACGACGGAACGGCGTCGATCGTGCAGCCGTTGATCGAGCCGCTCTACGCTTGCCGCTCTGCGCACGAGTTGCTGGCCTTGATGACCGATTTTCGGATTACTCCCGGCCTGGAGATCGTCCGCGATCATTGGCGGCAGTGGGGGGAGAGGCGACAGGACACGGGCCCGTTCGTCAAATTCTGGCAGAAGGTCTTGCACGACGGCGTGATACCCGACACGGCGCTGCCGCCGAAGACGGTTAAACTAAAGGATGGTTGGCAAAAGACGCTCTCGCCTGGCGGATCAGAAAAAGGATTGTTGCAGGAGGTTGTGGCCTCTGATCCCAACAGCCCTCACCCTAACCCTCTCCCAGAAGGGAGAACGGCGGCAATCCGGGACCAGGAATTGGAAATCGTCTTCCTGCCCGATCCGACGCTATACGACGGTTCGTGGGCCAACAACGGTTGGATGCAGGAGTTGCCCAAGCCGCTCAGCAAACTTGCCTGGGGCAACGCGGCCATCGTCAGTCCGGCCACCGCGCGGCAACTCGGCGTCGACCTGGGCAGCTACGCCCACGGCGGCGAACACGGCGGCTACTACATGCCGCTGGCCGATCTGACGCTCGACGGCCGGAGTCTCCGGGCGCCGGTCTGGATCATGCCCGGGCAGGCCGACGGCGTTGTTGCCCTCTACCTGGGCAATGGTCGGGAACACGCCGGGCGAGTCGGCGGATCGGCCGCGCATCGCGTGGGTGTGAACGCCTATCGGCTCCGCACGGCCGAGCGGCCGTGGTTTGCCGCCGGGCTGCGGGCGGTCAAGACGAGCGAGCGGGAAATCGTCGCCTGCACGCAGACCCATCAGACGATGGAGAGCCGCGAGCCGGTACGCACGGCGACGCTGGCCGAGTTCCGCGCGAATCCCGGTTTGGCCGGCGGGTCGAAATTCAAGCAGGAGCATCCGGAGATACCCGAGCCGCGAGAAGCGATCACGCTCTACGAATCGTACGATTATGCCACGCCCAAGCATCGCTGGGGCATGGTCATCGACTTGACGACCTGCATCGGCTGTCACGCCTGCGTCGCCGCCTGCCAGGCCGAGAACAACATCGCCGTGGTGGGCAAGGACCAGGTGGCGCGGGGCCGGGAGATGCACTGGCTGCGGATCGACCGCTACATCACCGGCACGGCGGACCGCCCCGACAGCTTCCATTTTCAGCCGGTGCCCTGCATGCACTGCGAAAACGCCCCCTGCGAGTACGTCTGCCCGGTCGAGGCCACGGTCCACAGCGACGAAGGGCTCAATGACATGGTCTACAACCGCTGCGTGGGGACGCGGTTCTGCTCGAACAACTGCCCCTATAAAGTCCGGCGGTTCAACTTCCTCTTCTTTTCCGACTATACGACCCCCAGCCGCCGGCTGCAATACAATCCCGAGGTGACCGTCCGTTCCCGCGGCGTGATGGAGAAGTGCAGCTACTGCGTGCAGCGGATTCGCCGGGCCGAGGTCGACGCCCAGACCGAAGACCGTCCGCTGGTCGACGGAGAAGTGCTCACCGCCTGCCAGGCCGCCTGCCCGACGCGGGCGATTGTGTTCGGCGACATGAACGATCCCCGCAGCATAGTCCGGCAGTATAAGGACTCGCCGCTCGACTACGGTTTGCTGGCCGACATCAACACCCATCCGCGGACCACGTATCTGGCCGAATTGCGGAATCCCAACCCCGAACTGGAGACGTGATGGCTACCGATAAAGCGGAGACGGCGAACGACTCCAGCCCGGGCCGCGGCGGCGTGGACCGGCCCAACTACGTCCCGGTCGGCCACTCACTCACTTCCGTGACCGAGCGGATCAGCGATCTGGTGCTGAAGCAGCCGACGGGCCTCGGCTGGCTGGGGTGCTTTCGGCTTCAGCAATCTGCTGGTGGCCGTGTTCATCGTCTGCGTGGTCTACGTGGTGGCCGTGGGGGTGGGCATTTGGGGCATTCAAATCCCCAACGCCTGGAGCTTCGCCATCACCGACTTCGTGTGGTGGATCGGAATCGGCCACGCCGGCACGCTGATCTCCGCCTTCCTGCTGCTGATGCATCAAAAATGGCGGACCTCCATCAACCGCATCGCCGAGGCGATGACCATCTTCGCCGTGATGTGCGCGGGCATGTTCCCCCTGCTGCATCTGGGTCGGCCGTGGTTCTTCTATTGGCTGCTGCCCTACTCGAACACGATGCAGCTCTGGCCGCAATTCCGCAGCGCGCTGGTCTACGACGTGTTCGCCGTGAGCACCTATTTCACGGTCTCGCTGTTGTTCTGGTACATGGGCATGATTCCCGACCTGGCCACGCTCCGCGACCGGGCCGCCGGCCGCATCAGCCAACTGGTCTACGGCATGTTGGCCCTGGGCTGGCGCAACTCGGCCCGGCACTGGAAGCGCTTCGAGACGGCCTATCTGCTGCTGGCCGGGCTGGCCACGCCGCTGGTGATTTCGGTCCACTCGGTGGTCAGTTCCGATTTCGCCATTTCCGTCGTGCCGGCCTGGCACGAGACGGTCTTCCCGCCGTATTTCGTCGCCGGGGCGATCTTCTCCGGCTTCGCCATGGTGTTGCTGTTGTGCGTGCCGATCCGGCACTTGTATCACCTCAAGGACTTCATCACCCTCGACCATCTCGACGTAATGGCCAAGCTGGTGCTGGCCACCAGCCTGTTGACCTCCTTCGGCTACCTGAGCGAGCAAACTCTTTCCTGGTACGCCGGCGACACGGTCGAGTGGTACACCTATTGGTTCCGCATTTCCGGCTTCGGCCAGTACGCCTACATCACCTGGTTCCTCTTCTTCTGCAATACGATCGCCCCGCAGATCCTCTGGATCAAGCCGTTGCGGCGCAAAGAGACGGTGCTGGTGGCCGTATCGCTTGCTGATCCTGGTGGGCATGTGGCTGGAACGCTACATGATCATCACCACCAGCCTCAGCCGCGATTATCTGCCGTCGTCGTGGGGCTTCTTCAAGCCGACGATCTGGGACATCCTCACCTACGGCGGATCGGTGGGGGTGTTTCTGACGGCGTTTCTCCTGTTCGCCCGCTTCGCTCCGATCATGTCGATGTCGGAGACGCGGGCCTCGCTGCCCGGTGCGCACGGGCCGGAGGTGGGACGATGAAAGACCAATCGCCGCTGTACGGACTGTTGGCCGAATTCCTCACCGCCCAGGAGGTCCTCGACGGCCACGCGCCTGGCGCGGCAGGCCGGCTATCCGCGACATGGACGCCTATTCGCCTTACCCGGTCGAGGGCCTGGCGACGGAGTTGGGCATGCGGAAGACGCGGCTGCCCTTCGTCGTGCTGATGGGCGGATTGGTGGGGGCGGGCGTGGGCTTTCTGATGCAGTATTTCTCGATGGCCATCAATTACACGTTCAACGTCGGCGGCCGTCCCTACAACAGTTGGCCGGTGTTCATTCCGATCACCTTCGAGGTCACGATCCTGCTGGGGGCCTTCGCGGCTTTTCTGGGGATGATGTTCCTCAACGGCTTGCCGCATCCGCATCACCCGCTGTTCAACGTGCCGCAATTCGCCCGATCGAGCTCGGACCGTTTCTTCCTTTGCATCGAGGCGACCGATCCCCGCTTCGACCGTGAGGAGACGGCCAAGTTCCTAGCCGGGTTGCATCCGCACGGCGAGGTGATCGAGGTTCCGAAGGAAGAGGGAAGAGGGAAGAGGGATGAGGGATGAAGGATGAAGGATGGATAATCGGAAAGGAATGAAAACATGAACAGGGCCGGGCATGTAAGACGACGCTATCCGCGGCAGTTAGCCTTACGTGGGCGTAGCTGCTCGTCCCTGGGTCGCCCCGAAGGGGCGACAGTTCTCCCAGCCCAGGGCAACGCCCTGGGTAGAGGGGAGAACGCACACCTGGGATCGGCCCAACGGGCCAATGGTTCCCTTTCCGGAACGGTTGGCCCGTTGGGCCGAGGCGGTGTCTACGCCGCTCGTTACCCAGGGCGTTGCCCTCGTTGTTACACACATCTCTTGATTGATATTGGCGAATTGGGATCAATACGGCATTATGGTAAGCAAGTGAATGGACGCAGGGGGGAGAAAACTAGTCAAGGAAGATCGCACATGCTCACTCCCTGGGTAGCGGATGAAATGAAAACGGCCAATTTGTGCGACAAACGCCTGAATCGACGCCTTGCGGAGGTGGTTTCGCAGTTGGCAGAGCGGCCAACGGCGAGCATTCCCGCGGCGTGCGGCGGTCGCGCCGAAATGGTCGCCGCCTATCGGTTTTGCGAGAACGAGAACACCAACTTCAAGACTGTCCTGCAACCGCACATTGACGCCACGCGGCGACGAATCGCCGCACAACCCATGGCCTTGCTCGCGCAGGACACTACGGAAATTGACGTCACCCGGCCGGACCAGCAGGTCGCGGGGGCCGGTCCCCTGGACGGTGGTCCTCGCCGCGGAGCGCTGGTGCACCTGATGTGCGCGTTCACAGAGGATGGAACGCCGCTCGGCACGGTCGCCGGCGAGGCCTGGGTGCGCAGGGAGGAGCCCGTTAGTGCGCCGCGGACTCGGGCCGAGCGCGCCGCTACGCCGATCGAAGACAAAGAGAGCTATCGTTGGGTTACCATGCTTCGGCAGGCGCGCGAAGAAGCTCTGCGAAACCCCGCCACTCGGTTGATTTGCCTGGCCGATAGCGAAGCCGACATCTATGAAGTAATGGTCGAAGGAATGCGGGAGCCCGGGACCATCGACTGGATCATCCGCGCCTGCCAGAATCGCGCTTTGCTCCTGGAAAACAGCCAAAAACACGCGGAACATTACGTCCGCGACGCGGTCCTGTCTCGGCCGGCGCTGTTTGAGCGGACGATCCAGGTGCGGGGGCGAAAAGCGAAGGTGGCTTGCGAAACGCGGGGCCGACGCCAACCCCGCAAATCGCGCAAAGCCGTGGTTGCGGTGCGGGCGATGCGTCTCACGCTCCGTCCGCCGTTTCGTCCAGACCATCGTCTCCCGGCGATCACCATCAACGTGGTGTCGGTCAGCGAGGTGAACCCGCCGCCGAACGACGAGCCGGTGGAATGGCTGCTGCTGACGAGCTTGCCGATTGACGACATCGAGCAGGTGCAACGAGTAATCCAATATTATTGTGTTCGTTGGATGATCGAGGTTTTCTTTCGCGTGTTGAAGTCGGGCTGCCGTGTTGAAGAGCGGTTGTTTGAATACATGGACCGCTTGTTGACGTGTCTGGCGATCTATGTGATTGTTGCCTGGCGGACGTTGTACGTGTGCCGCTTGGGACGGAGTTGCCCGGACATCAGTTGCGAGGCGGTCTTCGAGCCGGCCGAATGGAAATCGGTGTGGAAGGTGATGCGCCGCGAGAATCCGCCGGCCCACCCGCCCCCCTTGGGCATGTTCATTCGGCTGTATTACAACTTGGTGGCTACGTGAATCGAAAACGAGCCGATCCGCCCGGTCCGCAAACCCTTTGGATTGGCCTGCAACGGATGCATGACTTCGCTACCTGTTGGCTAATGTTCGGCCCTGACGCTCAAAGGGAGACCTGATTTGTGTGTAACAACGAGGGCGTTGCCCTGGGCTGGGCGAACCGGAGGGCCTTCGGCCCAATATGGTCCTCCGCTTTCCTGTCAAGGTCATGGCCAAACCCAATATCGCCGCCCACCTTCCCGTTGAATTCATAGCCAAGCCCGTCTTTCTTATCATCCTGTTAGTTGGTTTGCTGGGAACGTCCGGCTGCCAACAGAAGATGGCCTCGCAACCGAGTTACAAGCAACTGGAGCGCTGCGATTTCTTTCCCGACGAGCGTTCGGAGCGGCCGCTGGTCCCCGGCACGGTGGCGCGGGGACACTTGCAGACGGACGTGGCCTTTTTTACAGGGCGGCGGGAGGGCAAGGACGGCCGGCCGCTGGGGGCCGTCAGTCCGGCTGTCGTGCAGCCGCCGCCCGATAGTCCGGCCGAGGCGAAGGCCCGGCGCGACCAGTACGCCGACTTCGTCGATACCTTTCCGTATCCGATGACCGCCGAGAGGATTGAACACGGCTATCAGCGTTTTATGATCTATTGCGTGGTGTGCCACGATCCGCTCGGCATGGGTCACGGCAAGATTGTGGAGCGCGGCTACACGCCGCCGCCGTCGTATCATATCGAGCGGCTGCGCAACGCGCCGGTGGGACATTTGTTCGCCGTCATCAGCGAGGGCTACGGCTCGATGCCTTCTTATGGGCGCAAATCCCGCCCGACGACCGCTGGGCCATTGTGGCCTATATCCGCGCGCTGCAGGCCAGCCAGCATTTCCCGGCCGATCAACTGCCGAAAGGGCCATCCGGCGGGAAGCGGCCGTCAAAAGACCGCGTCAGCGTTTTCAGAGGCGATCTGCCCTCACCCCCGCCCCCTCTCCCAAAGGGAGAGGGGGGTTTATGTAGGGTGGGTCAAGCGAATGCAGCCCCACCAAATGCGGGAAAAACGATGGTGGGGCGGCGCTTCGCTTGACCCACCCTACTTTCCGCAACAGATACTACTTCCGCGTTTTCGGAGGCGATCCGCCCTCACCCCCGGCCCCTCTCCCAAAGGGAGAGGGGAGGATTTTCGAGAAGGCCCCAACCCCGGGAGGCACGCCATGAGCACTGACGCCCGCAGCGAACCGTCGGCGGCACAGTGGCAGCGCCGGGCCCTCTGGATCGGCGCGTTCGTGCTGATGATTTGCCTCGTCGGGGCGGGCTACAATCCGGGCCCGTTCTTTAGGGCTTATCTGGCCGCGTATCTGTTCTATTTGGGCATCGCACTGGGCTCGATGGTGCTGTTGATGGTCTATCATCTGACCGGCGGGAGTTGGGGGCTGATGATCCGCCGCTTTCTGGAAGCCGGCATGAGGACCCTGCCGCTGATGGTCCTGCTCTTCATTCCCATTGCCTGGGGGGTGGGCTATCTCTACGTCTGGGCACAGCCCGAGGTGGTGGCCGCCAGCCCGAAACTCCAGTACCAGCAGTTCTATTTGCGGCCGTCGTTTTTTTGGATCAGGGCCGCCGTGTATTTTGCCCTCTGGCTGGCGATGGCCGCGTTGTTGAGCCGCTGGTCGCGCAAGGAAGACGCCACGGGCAATCCGCGGCTGGGGTGGAAGAGCCAGCAATTGAGCGCTTTCGGCGCGGTGGTCTATGGGATCAGCATCCACTTCGCTTCGGTCGATTGGGGCATGTCGCTGCTGCCCGCCTTTCATTCGACCATTTGGGGACCGCTGTTCGCCGTCGGGCAATTGCTCTCCGCGTTCAGCGTCGCTCTGGTGGGGCTGGCCTTTTGCATCGACCGGCCGCCGCTAAGTGAAGTGGCCTCGCTCAAAGTGCGCAACGATCTAGGAAGCCTGCTGCTGACGCTGTTGATCGTCTGGGCCTACCTGGCCTGGTTCCAATTCATGCTGATTTGGATCGCCAACATGCCGGTGGACGTGGTCTATTTCGCTCCGCGGACGGCGGCCGTCTGGAAAGCGGTGATCTGGCTGATCGTCGTCTTTCACTTCGCTGTTCCCTTTTTCCTGCTGCTGATGCGGCCGGTGAAATGCAACAGCCGGGCGGTGGGTTGGATCGCCGGCCTGATCCTGTTCATGCAACTGGTGTATCTCTACTACCAGGTCATGCCCGGCGTGGCGGCCGATCGGATCGCCCGGCATTGGATGGATTTGCTCACCCCGATCGGACTCGGCGGAGTGTGGCTGGGCTACTATTTGTGGCAGTTGCAGCGGTTTCCGCTGTTGGCGCCGCACGACTACAACCGGGAGTCCGCCTTGAAATTGCGGCGTTTGGACGAGGAAGAAGCCGCCCGAGAGGAAACGCTGGCTTATGGATAACGAAAATCGACATCCCGAACAGCCGCTCGACCGCCGCGAGTCTCCCGGCGGCGCTGCGGAAGAAATCCGCCATCCGGACGTGCGCTTCGAGCCGAAAGACGTCAATTTCGGCATCCTGCTGGGGATATTGATTGCGGGCGGCTTCGTGCTGATCCTGATTTCCTTCTCCCTCTGGCGATACCTCGGGGCGCTCAGCGGCGTGGAACCTTGTCTGGCTCAAGATCCGCATCACCTCAATGCCCTGCCGGCGGATCCCCTGCCGCCGTCACCGCGTCTGGAACCGATCAATCGCATGGCGGGCCGCGAAGCCGGCAACGTCGACGTGCTGTTGTCCGACAAGGAGCGGCGTCTGAACAGCTACGGACCGACCGGTGAAGAGGGCTTCGTCCAGATTCCGATACAAGAGGCGATCCGGCTGACGGCCGCCAAGTTGCCCGTCCGCACGCCGCCGCCGAGCAAGCGGCCGTCCAAAAACAACTTGGGTGTTTTCGGTGGCGGCCCGCCCTCACCCCCAGCCCCTCTCCCAAAGGGAGAGGGGAGATATTTCCGGACGTCCGCCAAGGACCGCGGGCTGGTCGACTGGGGCGAATCGAACTCGGGCCGCATGTTCCGCCCGGCCGGCGAAGGGAGGGGGAAATGATCGCCGAAGTCGCCCTCTTTCCGAAAACCGCATCGACCTCGGCCACGGAGGTCAACTATCTGCTGCTGTTTCTGATATGCGTATGCGCCCCGGTGGTGGTGATGGTGTGGTCCATGGTCGTCGGGTTTTCGATCCGCTATCGGCGTCGCCCCGGCGAGGTGGGCAATCCGCCCAAAATGCACGAATCGCGCGCCCTGGAATGGTTTTGGACGTTGACGCCTTTGCTGATATTCTTCTTCGTTTTCATCTGGGGAGCGAGGGTCTATTTTTACGTGTTCAACGCCCCCCAGGACGCCGAGCCGGTGTACGTCATCGCCAAGCAGTGGATGTGGAAACTTCAACACATCGAGGGGCAACGCGAGATCAACACGCTTCACGTTCCCCTGGGGCGGCCCATCAAGCTGCTGATGACCTCGGAAGACGTGATCCACGATTTTTACGTGCCCGCCTTCCGCGTTCACATGGACGTGCTGCCGGATCGCTACACCTCCTACTGGTTCAAGGCCACGCAGGTCGGCGAGTTCCATCTGTTCTGCGGGCAATACTGCGGACCGGGCCATTCCGGCATGATGGGCAAGATCATCGTCATGCAACCGGCGGATTACGACCGCTGGCTGGCGCAAAATGCCGAAGGCTCGCTGGGCCTGCAAGGCCGGCAAACCTTCCTGCAGTACCGCTGCATCACCTGCCACAGCGCCGACCGCGATGCCCGGCGCCCGTGCTCGAAGGGCTTTTCGGCCGGCCGGTGCATCTGAAGGGCGGCGAAACGGTCCCGGCCGACGAAAACTATATCCGCACTTCGATCCTCTATCCCAGCCGCCAAATCGTCGCCGGCTGGGAAAACATCATGCCCTCGTTCGACCACGAAGTGGACGCCGAGGGCGTGAATAAGTTGATCGCGTTCATCCAATCCCTGAAGCCGGGAAAGACTCCCAACCGCGTGGAAAGTTATCCGCCGCCGGTGACCACTCCGCCGATCGAAGATAAATCTCTGCCGAAAAAGGAACCGTAAGCCATGTCCACGGACACCGCCTTGGCGGGCACGCCGGATTTTGCCTCGGAAGGGCCGCGAACGACGTATCTGAACGTCGCGTCCACCGTCTCCTCGTGGCTGCTGACGAAGGATCACAAGCGCATCGCCGTCCTCTATCTGGTGCCGATAACGCTGATGTTTTGTCTGGGGGCGGCGGGGGCGGCGATCGTGCGGCTGAACCTGATATTGCCCAACAGCCACATATTTACCCAGGAGTTTTACAATCGGAGTTTCACCGTTCACGGCGTGGTGATGGTGTTCTTCTTCCTGGTGCCGGTGGTTCCGACGGTGCTGGGGAATTTCTTCCTGCCGCTGATGATCGGCGCGAAGGACCTGGCCTTCCCGCGGTTGAACTTGCTGAGTTGGTATCTGTACATGAGCGGGGCCGCGCTGGTTGCCTTCGCGGCGCTGTTCGGCGGCATGGACACCGGCTGGACCTTTTACCCTCCGTTCAGCACGCACTCGTCCTTGACCAACGTGAGCATGACGATGCTCGCCGTGGTGATCGCCGGCTTTTCCTCGATTCTCACGGGCTTGAACTTCGTGGTCACCACGCACAAGCTCCGTGCGCCGGGAATGACCTGGTTCCGGCTGCCCATTTTCGTGTGGACTTTGTACGCCACCAGTTTCCTCCTGCTGATGGCGGTGCCGGTGGTGGCGATGGCCCTGATCTTGTCCGTCCTCACGCGGCTGTTTGGGTTCGGGCCTTACGATCCGGCGCTGGGGGGCGATCCGCTGCTGTATCAGCACATGTTTTGGTTCTATTCCCATCCGGCGGTCTACATCATGATTCTGCCCGGCATGGGGATCATCAGCGAGGTGATTCCCTGCTTCGCCAGGAAGTCGCTGTTCGGCTACTCGTTCATGGCGATGGCCAGCTTCGGCATCGCCATGCTCGGATTCGTCGTCTGGGGGCACCACATGTTCGTGGCTGGCTTGTCGCTCTACGCGGCCTTGATCTTTTCCGCGCTGAGCTTCCTGGTGGCGGTCCCCTCGGCCATCAAGGTGTTCAACTGGCTGGGCACGCTGTATCGCGGCTCGATCACCTTCGAGGCCCCGATGCTGTATGCGCTGTCCTTCATCCTGCTGTTCACCGCCGGCGGCATCACCGGCTTGTTCCTGGCCACGCTGGGGGTAGACATCCACGTCCACGCCACCTATTTCGTGGTGGGCCACTTCCATTTCATCATGGTCGGCGGAATGGTCACGGCCTACATGGCCGGCCTGCACTATTGGTGGCCGAAAATCACCGGGCGGATGTATTCCGATTGGTGGTCGCGCATCGCGGCGCTGATCCTGCTGATCGGTTTCTTCCTCACGTTTCTGCCCTACTACGTGATGGGCATCAACGGGATGCAGCGGCGGATTTTCCATTATGCCCCCGAGTTCCAGGTGTGGAACGTGATGGCCACCGCGGGGGCCACGATTCTGGCCGTCGGCTACGTGATGCCTTTGTTCTACCTGGTGCATTCGCTGTTCTTCGGCAAGCGGGCCCCGGCCAATCCCTGGCACGCCACGGGTTTGGAATGGCAGACTCCTTCCCCGCCGCCGCCGGAAAATTTCGACGCCACCCCGACGATCGTCCGCAAACCGTATCAATATCATAGCGGGAAAGCCCAAAATGAACCCTAGCAACACTCTGCTGACCGCCGAGGGACGCGCCGGGCTCGAGCGCACGATGCTCGTCCGCCATCGGCTCGAGCCGCAATACGCCGACCTCGAACAGCAGCACCAGACCGCCGCGCTGGGCATGTGGGTCTTCCTGGCCACCGAAGTCATGTTCTTCGGCGCCCTGTTTCTCGCGGTCGGCGTTTATCGCTTCCTCTACGCGGCCGAATTTGAAGCCGCCAGCCGGCGCCTCAATTGGGAGATCGGCGGGCTGAACACGCTGGTCCTGCTGGTGAGCAGCCTGATGATCGTCTTGGCGGTCCATCATGCCCAACACGGCCGCCGCAACTACGTCATGCTCTTTCTCGGGCTGACCGCCCTGCTGGGCTTGTGTTTTCTCGGCTTCAAGGGGCTCGAATACTACTTGGACTATCTCGACAATCTGATACCCGGCTGGAAATTCAATCCCGACGAGTGGGTCGCGCAGGCCGGGCTGCGCCCCGACCAGGTGCCGCACGTCAAGCTGTTCCTGTTCTTCTACTGGGTGATGACCGGGCTGCACGCCCTGCACGTGACCATCGGGATTTGCGCCGTGTTGGTGATGCTGCTGCTGGCCCGGCGGGGCACTTTCTCGGCGGCCTTTTATTCGCCCCTCGACGTGACCGCCCTGTATTGGCATTTTGTGGATATCGTGTGGATCTTCCTGCTGCCGACGCTGTACCTGCTGGGGACGCACCATTGGTAAGTTGTCGTCCAAAAACAACTTCGGTATATGTAGGACAGCCGCCCCCGGCTGTCCAAAGCGATTCGCACAGCCGAGGGCGGCTGTGCTACAAGTTGTTTTTGGACGACCGCTAAGGAGAACGAACATGTCCGAACGCGCAGCTTCGCCCGCCGCCTATGTTATCGTGTTGGCGGTGCTCGTGCTGTTGACCATCGGCACGGTGGCATTGTCCTTTGTTCCCAGCACGGGCACGATGCGCATCGTCGCCGGCCAATCCATCGCCGTGGTGAAGGCCTCACTGGTCGTGCTCTTTTTCATGCACGCCTTGCGCAGCACAGCGCAGATCAGGACGGTCATCGTCATCACCGTCTTTTGGCTTGCGGCCATCCTGTTGGGACTGACGTTCAGCGATTACATAACGCGGGGAATTATTCCAAACTTGCTGGGACATTAGCGATCGCCAATCATCGGAGCCGACTATGACCAAAACGTCAACGATGCAATATCCGCTCCTGGAGCCGGGCCTGGTCTCCATGATCTTGGGTGCGGTGGGGCTGTTCCTGGCATTCCTGCCGGTCCTCGGCATTCCGCTGGGCGGATTGGGGCTGCTCTTCGGCTGCTGCGGCCTCGTGCTTGCGCTGGTGGGTGGTTGGACCAGTCTCCGCTTGTCCGTTCTGGGAATTGTGCTGTCGGGATTCGCTTTGGGGGTCGGGCTGGCGATCGTGCTTGCTCCGGCGGATTGGATCCCCCGTCATGGGATTCCGCCCATCACGCAACCCGAGTCCAAGAGCCCCTATATTCCGCCTCCCGCCCGCCCGACCTCCGCTTTTTCTTTTTCCGGACACAGGTTGTTGCCATTGCGCAGGATCGGGAGTCGCGGGAAAGGGGACGGGCTCCGTCGCAGCGACAGTCCATCCCTGCCAGACGGCTTGCGGTGACCGTGTCTGTCCGGCTACCGGGCCATTGTTTATCTCACCGCCAATGGATCAATGGCTTAGCTTGCCGACCGCCGCTTCGAGCGCTTTCCGCTCGTCCGGCGTGATTTTGGGGAGGTGACGGAGGAAGGCGACGATCTGCCAGATTTGCTGGTCGGTGTGGGTCGTGCCGAAGGCCGGCATACCGGTCATCCGCACGCCGTCGTGGACCACGAGATACAGTTGGCCGTCGGTCATTTCCTGCGTATCGCCCCACAATTCGGGCGCCGGGGGATCGAGGCCGCGGCTGAATTCTCTAGGCTCAACCGAGGGCGCGCCGTGGCAGAGGACGCAGCTTTCGCAGTAATGCTCCCGCCCTGCCGCCTGCGCGGCCTCGTCGGCGGACGGATTCTGCGTGTCTTCGGCATGAGTGCTGACCCAACGGTCGTAGAGCCAAGGGCCCACCAGTCCTTCCGGACCCCGAGGCCCTTCGATGGCGGACATGCTCATTCCGCCGGCTTGGATAAACGCGGCCGAGACCACGAAGAACAGAACGACGGCCGTAAAAAAGCCGATGACGAACCACAGTAATTTGCGCATAATCGACCCTTCCATCTGAGTGTGGGACTGGCGGTGTATTAGCTCATCCGTAAACACGGGCGGAGTTGGATATTTGTCCTGGGAATTTTGTAACCGTCCCCCGTGAACGATTACGGTTTTACCGAGCGGACGCGAACCGCTCAGGCCTGAAACCTTTCGATCGTCTGTAAAAAACTGATCACGCCTTCCCGGGTGAGCATTCCAAGTAGATGTCCGTCCGAGATCACAGGAAGCTGATTTACGCCGTCGGTGTCCATCTCTTGGAGCGCGCTGCCCAACGGCGCGTCAGGCCCGATCCATTTCACCTCGGCGGTGGGGATCATGGCCTGCGCGGCCGTAGTCGTCGGCCACTCATTGGCGGGCACCTCTTTGATGCGATGCAGCGTCAGCAGGCCGACCAACTGATCGCCGCTCTTGACCACCAAACTGCGCCGGCCGCTGGCGAGAATATGGTGATCGACGACTTGTTGCAGCGGGGTGTCGGCCGGAATCTCCGCATACTCGCGGTTCATGGCGTCCGTCACCTTGTGTCCGGCCAACAAGTGGTCCAAGGCCTGATATTGGAGTTGCATGACCTGACCGTTGGCGGCGCTTTCCAGAAACCAACCGATGAAGGCAATCCACAGGCCATCAAGGAGCCGGCCGCTGAATATTTGCCAAACCCCCAGAAAAATGAAGGCAAAACCGATAAACCTTCCCAGACCGCCGGCGATGACCGTGGCCCGCCGAAAGTTCTTGGTTATGCCCCAGACGATGGCGCGGAAAACGCGTCCTCCGTCCAGCGGAAACCCGGGAATCAGGTTGAACACCACCAGCACGGCGTTGATCAGCGCCAAGTACGTGACCAGCGCAAGAGCGGCGGGAATCGGCGCCGCAACGGGCTCCAGCAGCCAGAACAATATCGCCAGCCCGATACTCACTGCCGGACCGGCGATGGCGATCCAGAATTCGGCGGCGGCGCTGGGCGGCTCCGCGCCGATCTGGGAAACGCCGCCGAAAATAAAAAGCGTGATCCGGGGCACCGGAACCCGATAGCTCAGCGCCACCACGGAATGCCCCAGTTCGTGCAGCAGCACGCTCACGAAAAGCATAATCGCCGTGATCGCCCCCAGGATCCAATACTGGACCGCCGGCCAGCCGGGAAACTCGGCGGGGAAGTAGCCCACCGCTAGTGTCCAGGTCAGCAATCCAAAGACCAGGAACCAGGAATAGTCCACGTCGATCAGGATGCCGAAAATGTGTCCCAGCGGAATGGCCGAGTTTCGATTCATGGTTTGCTCCCAGAAATCTCCCCGGGCACATGGCCGGCCAAGGACTTCAGCCACATTGTCGTACAGGCGCCGCGCATGGGCGGCATTCCTGGTCCGCCTGTTGCCTTTATATTATACCCGTGCATACAATAGGCCAGTCGGGGTGTGGGGAGCGTTTTGGCAAGGCGAGGCTTCGCTTTCCTGCCGGGGGGAAGCAATTGTGCATCTTCGGCATTAACTCCACGGTATCGTGAAATCCCATTCGTTGACAGTCAGCTTGAAAATATCGTGAACCAATAGCCGGCGGCTATTACGACATTATCTATCTGACCATCAATAGCTTGGGGTACATTTGCCGCGGCACGGGCGCCATCCACTATATAGCGCTGGAATCAGGGGCCTGAAAAGACACCTGTTGAACTGTCGCCAGGAAAGGATCTTGCCATGTCATCCAGCCCGCTCGAAGAACCGGACGGCACCGGAGCCGCCGAACAATACTGGTGGAGGGAGCAGGTCCTGGAGGTGTGGGCCTTCCTCTTTCTCATCGTGCCCTCGATGGCGCTCTCGCTGTTCGCCATCCGCCGAGGCCAACTCGGTTTTACGCTGACGGCCAGTGCGATCATCCTCCGCGACCTCGCTCTGGTTGGCCTGATCCTGTTTTTCCTCTGGCGCAACGGCGAATCGCGCCGCCTGATCGGCTGGACATTCGGAACTCTATGGCGAGAAATTGTGTGGGGCATAGTGCTGTTCCCCTTCTTTTTCGGCGGCATGGCCGTTGTGGAACTGGCCCTCAGGCATGCCGGATTGACCATTCCCTCAACTCCGCTCCCCTCGTTCCTCACGGCACGCGACATCCCACAGCTTATTCTGGCGCTGGCCTTGGTTACCGTAGTCGCGGTGTCTGAGGAGACGATCTTCCGCGGATACCTCCTGCTCCGCTTTGGATCGACAATGCGGAATATGTCTCTCGCGGTGCTCTCCAGCGCGTTGATTTTTTCGCTCGGGCACGGTTACGAGGGAACCGCCGGGCTGGCCACCGTGGCGGTGATGGGCGTCGTCCTGGCACTGATTTATCTCTGGCGGGGGAGCCTCGTGGCGCCGATGGTGATCCATTTCCTCCAGGATTTCGTGGGCGTAGTGGTAATGTCCGTGCTGGGAATGAAGTGAGGCTTTCGGTAGCTTGATATTCATGTCATTTTCCATTTTGGGAGAGAAGCCATGTCCAACGTCGATTTCGATCAACCTGCTCGTCCCCGATCCGGTGTTCTCTGGCTGATGTTGGCGACACTGGTAGTGATCGCCGTAGCGTTGTGGTGGCAAGTGTGGCCGCGCGAACCGGCGGGATTGGAACCCAATGCCAAGCTGCGGCCGGTGACCCCGCGGGGCAGCTTGGATGCCATGGAAAAGACGACCATCGCCATCTTCCGCCAGAACTCGCCCTCCGTGGTCCACATCACGACCCTCGTCAATACCGCCACCGACGTCTTCGGCTTCAATGTCCAGCAAGTGCCCGAGGGCACGGGTTCCGGCTTCGTATGGGACAAACAGGGGCGGATCGTCACCAACTTCCACGTCATTCGCGGCGCCGACGTGGCGCAGGTGGTGCTGGCCGATCATTCCACCTGGAAGGCCCACCTCGTCGGGGCCTCGCCCGAGGGAGATTTGGCCGTATTGTCGATCGCCGCGCCGGCGGATCGCTTGCAGCCGATTATGGTGGGCTCTTCTCACGAACTCGAGGTGGGACAAAGCGTCTATGCCATCGGAAACCCTTTCGGCTTGGACCACACTCTGTCCACGGGGATCGTTAGCGCGCTGGGCCGCGTGATCAGCAGCCAATCGGGGCATACCATTAAAGGCGTGATCCAGATCGACGCCCCCATCAATCCGGGCAATTCCGGCGGACCGCTGCTGGACAGCGCCGGTCGCTTGATCGGGGTCAATACCGCCATTGTCAGCCCTTCCGGGGCCTTCGCGGGAATCGGCTTCGCCATGCCCGTCGACAGGGTCAATCGCGTGGTCACGGAACTGATCCGGCACGGCAAGATCATCCGCCCGGCGCTGGGCATCGAGCCGGTGCCCGATCAGTGGGTGGCGAAACTGGGGCTCCGCGGTGTGCTGGTTCTGGCTGTGGCGCCCGATGGCCCGGCGGTGTGGTGGTCCAGGGAGATAATAAAACCGAACAGAGGAGCGACTGTCCCCCACGGAATGGCGGAAAAAGAGGGCCGTAAACAAGAGATTTTCCGGCAGCGTCACAGCGAGTGGCGTTGAAAACAGGCTTGCTGTTTGATAATTTGGTTGGGCCTTGACCGTGCTCGCGTCATGGGCGCGCACTGGCAGCGCGACGGTCAAACGAGTGCCGCATCGTTGCTCAGGCTGCCCGCTTGAGCGCGACAACGGGCAGGTGCTTCCGTCCTCGATAGAAGTTGACTTCGATTGTCAGCTTCGCGCCAGAACTGCCGCGAACAAGTGCCTAGGATTTGGCACAAGGCGAACCCCGCGGCCAACGCGAGCGAACCTCAAATCGTGGTTTGCGGTTGGCCGGATGGCAGCCATAGTAGACCTCGTCGGGCGTCTTTCCGCCGAGCCATTCGTGCGGGCGATGTTGGTTGTACCACTCGACGATCGCCGCAAGCTCCTGCAGGAACCTTTCTCGGCGATAGGGAATCAGCAACAAACAGCCGAGTAGGGTTTTCAGCGTGAGGATGAACCGTTCGACCACGGCGATTGAACCGTGTTTGCCGATGGCGCCGAAACGCGGCTTGATGTTCTTGCGTTTGCACCAATGTCTGAAGCCCTCGTTCCAGAACTGGACGCCTTTGTCGCAGACAAGGTATTTGGGTTTGGCTTTGGCGGAGTGCATTGTGCGGCCCAGGAATGTCCGCACCTGTTCTGAGGTCGGCTGTTTGTCGAAGGTGGCCGCGGCCATCCCGCGGCGGGAAAAATGATCGACGGCGACCGCCAACCAATGACAGAACGGCCAACGTTGCAGCAGAGCGAACGGCGACCACGGGACCCAGAATCCCGCCCCGGTTGGCACCACGGTCAAGTCGACGTGCCAAATATATCCAGGATATTTGGCGGTCACGATGCGCTGCTTGCCGTCTATGTGGGACAGGTTGGCATCCTGTCCTACGAAAGGTGCGTTCGGGCGACGGCGCTTTTCCTTGAGCATCCGGCCGACGGTTGTCGAACCCAGGTGCAAGCCGGCTCGGGCCAATGTCTCCGCGATCTTCACTTTGCCCATCGACGGGCAAAGCGTTTTCAGCCGATGGACAACGTAACGGACGCAGTCGGGGAACTTGTTGACCGGCTCGCGAAGTTGCACCAGGGCGTCGGGGCCTTCCTCGTCGAGCCGTTTCATCCAGGAGGCAATCGTGGCGGGTGTGACGAGAAATGCTTTCGCCGTTTGCTCCAGGGACCAGCCGCGGGCCGCTTTGAGTTCGAGTATCGCCATGCGTTCAGTGGGCGGATATTGTGGCCGACGGTGCGGCGGGATCGAAGCCATGCGGGCGTCGGTGATGCGTTGCTGCTCATCACGCAATGCCAACTCCGCCGTCAGCCGTTCGACCTTTTCTGCCAGCCGGACTCGGGCGATGGGGCAGTTGGCCGCCCAACTGCGAGTGAATATAATGGCATAATGGGCCAAGGCGATTGTGTGGATTACGGCAGACTTGACCGAAGCGGTCCAACCCTTGGGCAAGGGAATATTTGGACGCTTAGAATGGACGAACATGGTTCTGCCCCCATGAGACGTGTGTGGTAGGAGAAGCAGAAAGTATGCGACGAAAGAAAGCTCATTTTACCAAGGACGCAGCCGGATCAACAGATTCTGGCACGGCCGATCGTTCCGCAAGGCGAACAAGAAGCAATATCGCAGGCCGGGAGGAGGGCGGTGTGAAGTGGTGGCTCATGGCGATCTGGTTTGCGCTGACGAACCCGTTCCTCCGTTTACGGATTGCTCGGCTCCGTCGGCAAAATGCTTGGCAGGATGAGCAGCTTCGCCGACACGGGATCGATCCTGACACGATACCGGAGATTGTGGAGTTGCGTCGTCGATATGAGCAGGAGCGTCAGGAGAGGCTTGCCAAAGCGGCGGGAACGAGACGCTGATGTTTCCATGTGGCCAACAATCGTTTGACACAAGACGTATTTCAACCGGCGCAGCGGCAACCGTTAAATTCGTTGTCGAAATGAAACCCTGCCCTACGCCGCTTTTCGTTGGTAGTGCCGGAGCAGCCCGCCGAGTCGCTCGTGGCAGACCACATCACCAGGTCCCAAGCATTCAACCGGCTCGGGCTGCTCGCTCAGCAGCGGCGGTAAATTGCCGAGCGACTGATGCGGGCGCCATTGGTGATAGTAGGCGACATACCTCGCGGATCGCCCAAATGAATGCCTGGGGACCGCAGGGCTGTCGGGAGCACCTTGACGAAATTGTCGGCTGGCTGGCCGAAGAGGCACGGACTCGTGGTTGGTGGAGATATGCCGTGGCCGTTCCAGGCAGCCGGTTCTTCATCCGGCGGATGGTGGTTGGAGCAATTCGTAAATATATCGTAGGCTACGAAGCCAACGCCCGATCGGTGACAGGCGAGCGACGGACGCCTAGCGGAAGAAAGGCACTCATCAATTCTTCCCCGATTTCATGGTTATAGCCCAGAACGTGTCCCAGTTCGTGCATCACGGCCGTGAGTAGATCGGCCCGATTTGCGGCAGGACTATTGTTGTTGGCAGCCATAGCATGAGCGCCAACTAAGTCGGGGAATTCCGAATCGTCGGCTGGCGTGGGATCGACAAACCAGCCGTAACCGGCCGCATCACGGTCGATCAGTATGTTCTTGCCAACCTGCTCTCCCAACAATTTACCAGGCAGATCGGCGATTTGAACCGCAAGGCCCGACATTGTTTCCAGCACCTTACTGCCACCTGCCGTAGCCCACAGTCGCTCGGCTTCGGCGACAATGGGGGCAAGCTGTTGATCGGTCAGGGATTGGGGCCATCCTGTAGGCGGCGTTGAGGCCTCGACGGTTAGCGCTGAAATGCTAAATGAGCCGGTCTGCTGTGATGCGTTGCCGAGCGTGTCGGTGGCGGTGATGACGTAGTCGTGGCTGCCGGCGGGAAGGCTTCCAAATACCCCGGCGTAGTTCACACCTAACGTGGCGGCGTAGGGGCCGAAGATCTTCGACACGGCCACCCCATCCACCGTCAGCGCGGTGCTCGCCACACCGTCGGCGTCCTGTGCGTTCCAGGTCATCAGGCCTTTTGCCGCCACCACAACCACGGAGGAGATTATCGGCCCGGCCGCGACCACGTCGAATGAGCCGGTCTGCTGCGATGCATTGCCGAGCGTGTCGGTGGCGGTAATGACGTAGTCGTGGCTGCCGGCGGGAAGGCTTCCAAATACCCCGGCGTAGTTCACACCTAACGTGGCGGCGTAGGGGCCGAAGATCTTCGACACGGCCACCCCATCCACCGTCAGCGCGGTGCTCGCCACACCGTCGGAGTCCTGTGCGTTCCAAGTCATCAGGCCTTTTGCCGCCACCACAACCACGGAAGAGATTATGGGCCCGGCCGCGACCACGTCGAATGAGCCGGTCTGCTGCGATGCATTGCCGAGCGTGTCGGTGGCGGTAATGACGTAGTCGTGGCTGCCGGCGGGAAGGCTTCCAAATACCCCGGCGTAGTTCACGCCTAACGTGGCGGCGTAGGGGCCGAAGATCTTCGACACGGCCACCCCATCCACCGTCAGCGCGGTGCTCGCCACACCGTCGGCGTCCTGTGCGTTCCAAGTCATCAGGCCTTTTGCCGCCACAACCACTATGGAGGAGATTATCGGCCCGGCCGCGACCACGTCGAATGAGCCGGTCTGTTGCGATGCGTTGCCGAGCGTGTCGGTGGCGGTAATGACGTAGTCGTGGCTGCCGGCGGGAAGGCTTCCAAATACCCCGGCGTAGTTCACGCCTAACGTGGCGGCGTAGGGGCCGAAGATCTTCGACACGACCACCCCATCCACCGTCAGCGCGGTGCTCGCCACACCGTCGGAGTCCTGTGCGTTCCAGGTCATCAGGCCTTTTGCCGCCACAACCACTATGGAGGAGATTATGGGACCGGGGTTAGTGGCCGAATTGTTGATTGTGAACGCGTCGGTCGCTCCCGCCGTGCCGGTCCCATTGGCATCACTAGGCGTAATCCGAAACTTCACATTGGAGATGTTTGTGTTGACGATGTCGTTGCCACTGGCCCAAGCAAATGTGTGCGATACTCCGCTGGGACTGGATGCGAGGTCGGTCGTACCGTCTCCCTGACCGGAGACTTCGGTGGCTGTCGACCAGGTCGCGCCCCCATCCGAACTGAACTCTGCCAGGATGCTGCACGTGTCCGACTCGGCGTCTGTCAGGATGTAGTCGATAGACACGTCCCCGCTGGCCGGACTGGAGGGCGTGCTCAACGACGCCGACGGCAACTGCTCGAGTAGCGTTACGGTGTCGGCTGCCGGCGTTTGGGATTCCTGTTGGCCCACATTGTCTACGGCGATACTATAGAAGCCGTAGGTGTGGCCGAAATTCACCCGAAAAAGAGGCCGAGGTGTCCCTTGTGCCGGTTACAAACGGCAGGAAGGGGCCGCCATTGTCGGAAACGAAAACGTCGAAGGCGGCGATCCCCGAACCGCCCACGTCGTCGGCGCCGGCCCAACTCACCGTGAAGTCGAGGGTATTCGTCGTGGCCGGCAGGGGATCGACGCTGCTCTGCGGCAGTCCGGTGTCGAGAGTCACCAGCGAATCCTTGGCCGGGTCCGTCCCTTGAGTCGGGTCGTGGTCATCAACCTGGTTGGTGGCAATCATTTCCTGGAAATCAAAGCGGATCAAAGCGACGTTGCGGATTTCGCGCCGCTGGCCAGTCCTGCGGCAGGCCGCACGGTGAAACCGACATGCCCCTGGCCGCGGCCGGTGTCGTCTTCAGGCGGTAGGAAGCCCGCGAGCACATTGGGAGGAAGGCCAGTTGCCGGGTCGAGGGACTGAAAGCTGGCGCGAATCTCGCCCGTCGCGGAATTGAAGTCCAGATCGACCGCGACTTGGAAGTCCTGGTCGTTTTGACTCACGTCGACAGTGGCGTGGAAAAACTGGCTGCCGGGCGGAATGGCGATGATCGTATCGCCGAAGGCCGCTTCGGTGAATTCCAGCGTGTTCCAGTCGAGGCTGGCACTGAGCTGGTCCAGGACGTCCACACGCTGGGCCGGGGCCGTGGCGGCCGGGTCGTTCTCAAAATCGACGCGATAACCCAAGGTGGCTTCCGCTGCCACGAAGTGCTCCGGACCGAAGCCGGCGTTGGCAGTCTTGCCGTTGGGGTCTACTGAGTTGACCGCATCCGAACCGCCGCCGTCGCCGGGATTGGCAGGCGGTGGATGAAGTCGGTGCAGCAGGTCCGCCGCGTCTCTGGCTTCCTGGACCAGGGCCGGATCGGCGTCGTCGCAGCCGGTCAACTGGCAAAGCGCGTCGCCCAGGGTAATGCCGCTGGTGGCCTCGGCGATTTCATTGACTCCTGCGCCGACCAGCAGGCCGACGCCCAGAGAGGCGATGACGGCCAACACGTCGACGAGAACGAAGCCGCCTACCGCCCCACCCGTTCCCGAACCCACGGCACTGCCTTCCTCGGCCACGAGCGTGGTGATCTCGGGGATGGTGTCCGGGATGGCCTCGAAAGCCGCGGCCTCGGTCTCGGCCTGGGCGGCGGCCGCAAGTTGCTGGATTTCTTCGAGGGCGAGATCCGCGTCGATCTGAATCGTCTCAATCGCCGTATTGATGTAAACGATCAAGCCCGTCGGATCGATGTGATCGGCCGGGCTGTTCCTGGCATAACGGTAGAGGTCAACGCCGCCGAGGATACCGATGGCGTCCGCGCTCAGGAATCGCCCGTCGGAGGCTGAATAGTAGCGGGATCGCATATAGTCCAGCCCATTGCTCTCGGCGGCCACGCCGAACTGCCCCACGTACTGGAACTGGTTCGCTATCGTCTCGCTGCGCGTAAGGGACCCGCCAAACGGTAGGTAGCGGTACTGATTGACGTAGCTGCCCGCCGCGCCCGTCAGTCCGGCGGTGGAGCCGGTGGCCTCAAAGTCGTAGAACGCGGCGGCGCCGGATGCGTCCACACGGCTGACAAGCCCCAAGCCGTAGGCGTACTGCGCGACGAGGGTTCCGCCGGCGTTAAACTCGGCGACAAGGTTCACCATGCCCGTCGGATCGTTCAGAAACTCCGTGCCGGCGCCGTCCACGGTGCTCGCAATGCGTTGGTTGAGCGCGTTGTACTCATACGAGGTGTCGCTGCCGTCGGCCGTCACGGCCACCAGCCGGCCTTCGTCATCGTAGGTGAAGGTCGTCGTGCTCGCGCCGTCGACGATCGAGATCAGGTTGCCGTCGGCGTCGTATTCGTAGGTGGCTGTTCCCACCTGCGTGTACTGGTTCAACTCGTTCGTGGTGTAGTCCGTGGTCACGCCGTTCTCAATGGCGCGGATGCGATTGCCCACCGCGTCGTATTCGTAGCTCAGGTCCTGATCGGGGACGTCGGGGTTGGTCGAGGCGAACACGGCGTGCGTCAGTTGCCCCACGGCGTCATAGCTGTAGGTCCAGGCGCCGTCGAGGGTGGTCATGGCGGTGCGGCGGCGAAGGGCGTCGTAGGTGTAGTCGAATTGCGAGTTCACCGAGCCGTCGGGGGCGTGGTTGACGATTTGCCGCACCTGGTCCGCGTCGTCATAGGCGTAGGTGGTGAACGTTCCGTTGCCCATGTCCCGGCGGGCCAGGCGGCCGACCGCGTCGTAGGTGTAGGCGACAATCAATGCGTCCGCGGCATCGGTGAGTTGCTTCAGGTGCCCCAGTGCATCGTAGCCGTAGTTCACAGTGAATCCTTCTTGATCCACCATCTGGGTGCGTCGGCCCGAGTCGTCATACTTGTAGACGAGGAACCGTCCGTCAGGGTAGTCCACGCGGGTCAGCCGGTCGCCCGCGTCGTACGCGAAGATCGTGGTCCCGCTGGGATCGACAATCGAAGTCAGGTTGCCGTGGGCATCGTAGCCGTATTCGTCGACGGTACCGTCGACATAGGTCTTTCGGGTCAATTGCCCGTCCGCGTTGTGCTCGATCGCAATTACGTTTCCCCGCCGATTGGTGACGGAGGCCGCGTTGCCGAGGGCATCGTAGGCAGTGCTGAGGGTCCTGCCCAAGGCGTCAGTCTCCGTGATACGGTTGCCCTGCGCGTCGTAGCCGTACTGCATGATGTTGCCGCTGGCGTCGACCAGCGAGGTCAGCCGGTCGAAAGCACCATAGGTGAACCGAGTGGTGTCGCCCAGCGGGTCGGTGAAGCTGGTCAGGTTGCCGTGGCTATCGTAGGACTGGACGTAACGCTGACCGGCGGGATCGACGAGTAGAGTCGAGTGGTGCTGGTCGCCGAAGGCCACTGCTGTCGTGCCGCCCAGCGCATCTTCCACGCGGGCAAGGAAGCCGAGATCGTTCAGGAAGAACGTCGTTTCCGCCCCGTTGGCGTCGGTGGTGGTGACGGCGGCCTCGCGGTCGTAGGTAAAATCGAGGCGTTCGGCCCCGCTGCCCAGGAACGTGCTGGCCAACCGTCCCTGGTCGTCGTACTGGTAGGTATGGAGCACGCCGTCAGGGGTCCCGATCGAGGTTAAGGCATGAAGCGTCTGTGGGGCAGCGCCGGGATCGTAGGTGTAGTTGGTCACGCGGCCGTCAAAGGCCTCGACCGACAGCAGATGCTCGTTGGCCGCGTCGTAGGTGTATCGCGTCACGCGGCCGTCGGAATCGGTCACCGTTTCGATCCGGCCGGCGGCGTTGTAGGCGATGTCCAATGACTGGCCGGAGGAATGTTCCAGCCGGGTCAAGAGGTCGCCCGTATAGAAGGCCGTGATGCGGTTGCCGTTGAGGTCCTCGAGAAAATCGAGCTTTCCGTCGGAGCGGTAGCTCTCGAGCCGCCCGTCGGCTTCGCGCAACTCGAACTCGCCTCCCGAAAGCTGCGCGAGCACGCCGAAATCGTCCGCGGCGGCGAAGTAGCCGGTCGAGCGGCTATCCGGCAGGAACCGCCGCTGTCCACCGCCGGGAACGGTGATCACGACGGCGCCGTTCGGCTCCACGTCGAGTTGCGTCTCCCAGTCGTTGAACCAGCCGCGCCCCAGCGGCCCCAGACGAAAGCGGTCCGAAATCCTGATCGGAAAACTGCGGGTGAAGTCCAGCGGCAAGCCGGGAGCGGGAATGCCGGCATCGACTGAACTGCCCAGGAAACGCAGGGGGTTGAGACCGTTGCCCTGGGCGATCTCGAACGCGAACAACTGACCCGCGTCCGTCACGTTTTCGCCCAGCCGGCCGAGGTAGCGGGCATTGCGGTCCAGCATGGCGACGTAGCTGCCAGCCGTTGTTCCCTGCGGCGTGGTCACATCCGCCACGACGTTGGCGAAAATGGCGTCCCAGGCCGCCGGGTCAAACCCCGCTGGGCGGATATCGTCCTTGAACGAGGCCAGATCGAACGCCGCCCCGGCGCCCGGCCCCGATGGCGGCACCACATCAACGGCAAACTCCACGGAATGGTCCGTGAAGTCGAAGGGCAGAAGCAAACCCGCGTAATACACCGGCACGCGGCCGCGCTCAAAGGGCTGCAACATCCCCGGCGCAACCGAGCCGCTGGCCAGAATCTGCACGCTTTCGGCGAAGCCGTCCGGCTCGGTGATAAACGACGGCGCCCAAAAGCCGGCGGGCTGGAGCGATGCGTCGAGCGTCAAGATCGGATGCTCATTGCCGTCGGGATCGTCCGATCGCAGCAGCAGCAGCGGCGCGGGGACCTGGAACGGGTTGGGGTTGAAATATTCGACATAGATCGTGGCGGTGGCGTGCCGGCCAATCACGTCGGGCAAGACCAAATGCGTCTGAACGGCGGCGGCGGGCACATCGGTACGCTCTACCCGAACGTCCCCCACGCGCACTTGGCCGCCGTCCGCCGTTTCCAGGAACAAGGTGAACTGGGCCTGCGACCCCGTGGTAACGAACAAAGCGTTATCCAGGAACACGGCCGAGAGGCGGTTGGCCGACTGCACGTCGAAGCTGTGGGCCTGAATCGGTTGTCCCGAGCCGAAAGGAAACATCAGCACGCTGCGGACCTGGTCGAAACCGGCGCCCTCGAGCGTGAGTTCTACGCTGCTGACTGCCGCCGGCCCCGAGAAGACGATGTCCTGCGGTGTGAAGGAACTGACGACTACCTTCTTTATCGAGGCCGTCAGGCTGAAAATTCCTAAGGGTGTGTTCGGGTTCTCCACGTAGACCATGATAAACCAATCGCCCGGCGGCGCTTGGCTGATCGAGATCGTTTGCGTAAGCGATTCGGGAGTGACCGACGAAAATTGGAAGTCGGTCCGCGTCGGCGGCGAGCCGCGTTTCGCGTACAACTCGACGTGGCCGACCGCGGAGAATGTGAACGGGTCGCTAAGGTTTAACGAGCGCAGCGCGATGCCCAAGTTTTCCGTCGTCGCCAGCGGCAAGTGGAAGAGTTGGGCTTGGCCGGCCGCCGTCACCGTCCCGTCGAACTCCGCACCGAGTGTCAACTCCGTCGCCGCCGTCGCGGCGATCTGGAAGCTGTAGGAGCCGATCCCGCCGCCGGCGTCCAAATCGATACTCGCCGTCCGTCGGCAGCGTCACGAGATTGCTATCGCCTGTCAAACCGGAGAAGAGTGTTATCCCTCCCGGCCCTTGCAAGGCAAACTGGGTCTCCGGGTTCGTTGCGTCAAGGACGTCCAGTTGCACCTGTTGGCCGGCCACCGCCGCGAACGTCCAGCGGTCAACGGCAAAAACGTGCTCGATCCGGCCGACGTACGATTGGTTGAAGACGATCCGCGACGTGTCCACGGTCGCGTCGAACACGCCGACGGTGTAGTTTCCCAGGGACAGCGGATCGGCCGGCGCGACCGAAACGTGGTAGACTCCGTCCGCCGGCAGCGTCACACCGGCCAGGAGGACGTCCTCGCCCGGTACCGCGTTGGTTCCCGTCCCCAGGACCTGGCCGTCGGGATCGGTGAGTGTCACTTGGGCCGACTGGAGCGTCGGCGGGATGGGCGAGTCGGGGTCCGTTCCGCCGGTTTTAACGTCCACCGTTACCGTTTGGCCGGCCCGGCCGAAGAAGGGGATCTGGTCCGTCTCGCCCACCGTGTTGCCGGGCACGAACGTGTTCAACTCGATCGCCTCGGGCTCGATAAACTCCACCACGCCACCCGTCACGGAGCCGTTGATCTGGGCGCTGGCGGCGTACAGATGCAGCCCGTTCAGGTCGAGCTGTGACCCGGACGCTACGATCAGGTCGCGGACATACAGCGCCTCCGGATCCGTCCCGGAACTGTTGTCGGATTCGTCGATTAGCCGCATGAAGGAGTTCACCTCCAGGCTGTCGAGCACGAAGTTGTGGAGAAGACTCCCCGAACGACCGGCGTCCCGCGACATGACTTCAAAGTCCAAGGAAATCAAGCTGTTAGACGGCAGCGCAACGGCGGCGTTCTCGATGCTATCGGGGTTCGTGGTATCGCCGCCCAGTCGCGCATTCGGACCGGACGATGACCTGTTTTCGTTGGGCGACAAAACGCCACCGGGTTGGGTCGTGACGATTCCGTTGCCGGTGATCTCCAAATCACCAAACCTGAACGTCTGGTTCGCCCCGATTTCGATCAGGCCCCGATTGATCACTGCGCCAGTGGTGCTCACGTCGCCGATCGAGAGATCGATCGTCCCCTCGTTTTCCATCGTGGCGGATGTTGTAGAGATCGCCGCAAACACGGAATCCGCCAGGGATCGGATGATGCCCGAAGGGCCGTTGACAAATGTGCCCCCAACCGCAACGGAGCCGGCGCCCCCGCCGACGTCGGGATTCAATACGATCGTACCGGTGTTGACAAATCCCTTGGAAAACGAGAGCGACCCTGTGACGTCCACTGTCGAACCCGGTTCCGAAGTGTAGTCCCCTCTGATCCGATTGCCGAAGAACTTAACATGGATCGTCCCGAAGTTGTCTACCGGGGATTCGATGACGTCGTTTAGAGTCAGAAACACTTCACCGTTATTTATCAGGGTGCCCGGCCCATTCACGGTCACCGCGCTGGCCGCCAAGGCGAGGGAGAGGTGAGCGCCCGCCGGGACGGTGAAATCCGCCGGCAGGTCGATTGTCGCGGCCGTCCACTCGGCTGTGCCGTCGCCGGCCAGCGCGTTGCCCGCCAGTTCCGTTGTGCCCCCGCCAATGCGAAGGAACTGGCCGGCGGCGATGTCGATCGTACCGGTTGTGCTACTAAAGGTGTGGCCCGTGTTGGCGATGGTCAGGTCCTGGTCGACTAGCACGGCGCCTTGATTATCGACGTCGGCATTTAGTATCGCCGACCCGCCTGTCGCGACGCGGTGGATTGTGCCGGAGGCTGAATTCGTCAGCGTGCCGTTCGCCATCACCAGATTACTGTTAAGTCCAAGTTCAACCGTCCCGTCGTTGGTCAATTGGTCGGCCGTCGTGGGGCCGCTGATGCGCAACACGCCGCTGGTCGTCACCGCTGCCGGCCCGTTGATGGTGAATGTTCGGCCCGTGGTATCAAGGGTCTGTGCGCCGGTACCTCCCCCGAGAGTGAGGCTGGCGATGGTTACAGTCGATGACAGGCTTACAGTGAACGTCCCGTCCAGGTCGATGACAGCCGAATCGTCGGTTCCGGGCAACGCGTCGATGTCCCAGTTAAGCGGATTGTTCCAGTCGAAGTCACCGCCACCCCCGTCCCAGGTGACAATCGACAGTAACCGGCGCTCTTCCAACGCCTGGAATCTAAGATGCCTATGGAGAAGCCCAACGCCTTGAAGGGCTCTTCTATGTTGGCGCTTGGGGCGATTTAGAAGAGACATGGCACAGCACCCCTTTCCTCTGAGTGGCTCAATGACACCGAGCCGGAATTTGTCGTAATGTGAAACAACTCATGGAAGGATCCAATTGGCAAGAGGAGCCAAGCTTAATAGAGATTTTCAACGCCCAATTGTACCCAATGCGAAAGAATTAGAGCCTCTGGGGGTCGCAAGTCAAGCGGCAGTACATGTTGGACGCGCCACTCGCGGGCGGGCGCCGGAAATGGTTTCGACGCATCCTGGGCAAGAATTCACAACAGGCTCCGCTGGACATACTTACGCACTCTCGCCCAACAACGAATGTGTGGCAGCGCTGGGGGAAGGCGGTCTTTGCAGCACCGGAAATCAATAGTGGACACTTTGGCCGTTCGAGGCGGGAACAACTGTGACCAACTGTTTGCGGCGCCGGTCGATTCCAAGGCACTAAATCCCTCGGTCCTCGTATCCGTGTTTTGGGTGAGTAAGAAAAACTACTAGGCCGTGTATAGGCAAAGCATTAGTAGGACAGACTCTTTGACAAAACTAGAAATTTTGTGACCATTGACTTTTGAGATGAAGCCCCTATAGTTCACCAACTCGGGCAGTGTTGTTGTCTGAAAACTCAAATCAGAATGTAACTCACAAAGGCCGGGAGGGATCGACAAATGTGCAAGTTTCAGCGTTTTTGTCCGGTGAAAGCGGTTGTTGTGTCTGCCGTCGCGGTCGCCGTATTGGCGGGTTCCTCAACGGCGTGGGGCGAGGTTATCTCGGTCTCGGGCGATAGCAACATCTTCGGTGCTGGACATACCACTGCGCCGGCGCCCGGCGGCGGAGGCGGTGGCACGCTGCCTCCCGTGTTTTCTTTCACCGCCGCGCCAAACCTCGTCCTCACATTCTCAACAGTGACGGGAACAGTCCGTGGGGATAAAAACAACAACAATGGAAACTTCGGCGCCAACGGGCCCGACGGAGGCGAGTTTCTCAAGCCCACGGATATCAACTCCACCGGCGGCATCTCGGGAATCAGCGGCGATCTCACCTGGTTCCTGGTAGGCGTGTTTCTTTCGGATGCCGAGCCAGTGGATCCGGCTCCCGCGATTCTGAACTTCAAGACCGCAGGGGGCTTGGGCGCTTCTTTTGCGACGCTTTCACCGGAACTCAATCGAGACCTTCTTCATCGGCGACGGGCGGACTGGCACCGGCAGCGGCGCCGTCCAGCAGTTCATGGTCCCAACCGGAGCGACCCGGCTTTTTCTGGGCATCGCAGACGGGCATGTATTCAACAATCACTTCACTGGGCCGCCTGGAGAGTACGGCAACAACGATGGCGCGTTCGATGCACAGTTCACCGTGGCGGAAGTGCCCGAACCCGGGACCCTGGCACTGCTGTTGGCTGGTGTGATGGGCGTTGCCGGCTTGGGGCTGAGAAGGCGCCGTCGAATGGTGTGAACGGTCCAGATTCTGAGACAAGGCCAACACTATGCTCGCACCGCCTCTGCCAATGATATTGGGGGTTAAGAGAGCGTGTGTCTGGGTGACACGGGCTGGCGGGATGATCGTGCTGGGTGTGATCGTGGGGCTGACGCCGGCCGCACACGCGGGCGTCATTTCCACGGGCGATGCCTTCCCCGACCCCACGACGACCACCACCGCGGATAATCTGTACATCGGCCGGACCGCCGACGGCACCATGACCATCGACGGTGGGTCCACCGTGAGTTCCCGGGATGGTGTTCTCGGCTACGACGCAGGAGTCACCGGTGAGGCGACGGTGTCCGGCTCCGGTTCGAGTTGGATCAACAGCAATCAATTGGTCGTGGGCCTTTCCGGCAATGGTGTGTTGAACATCTCCGGTATCAGCAAAACCGCTGGCCCAACCG
Source organism: uncultured Planctomycetota bacterium (assembly GCA_963733145.1). Taxonomy (GTDB): domain Bacteria; phylum Planctomycetota; class Planctomycetia; order Pirellulales; family Thermoguttaceae; genus JAHIKV01. Next base: position 89,141 of record CAVTCJ010000008.1, read on the forward strand.
TCAACTCTTTATCGCAGGTGATCGGCTCCGCCTCCGGTTCGTCAGGCATGGTGTACGTGGCCGGCGGAGCATTGATCAGTAGCCAGGATCTCACTGTGGGCCAGTCCGGTTCCGGCATGGTGCACGTCCAAAGCGGAGGGATCAGCAACACGAATACATACCTGGGTAGCGCCCCCGAGGGCAAGGGCACCGTCAGCCTTGTCACTTCGACCTTGACCAGCAGCGGCGATCTTTACGTGGGCGACGCCGGCGAGGGCCATCTCGATATGCACGCTTCAGGTGTCACCAATGTCAATGCATACGTGGGTAAACAGGCCGGGGCGACGGGCAGCGTCTTCGTGGCTGACTCCACCACCTGGAACAACAGCGGCACCTTGTACGTGGGTGATGCCGGCATCGGCTCCGTGTCCATGTTCGGTTCTCACGTGATCGACGCCGGGGCGGTGATTGGCCAGCAAGCCACTTCCTCGGGCAGTTCGGTCTACCTCGAACAATCAGTCTGGACCAACAACGGTCCTCTTACGGTTGGCTTTTTCGGCGATGCGGAACTGGACATCGAGGATGGATCAACGGTGACCAGTACCGTGGGCTTCATCAGCGTCGGTTCCAACTCATTAGTCACGGTGGACGCCTCGGCCTGGACGTGCAGCGATACGCTCAACGTCGGCGCCGTAGGTATTGGCGAACTGGACATCTCGTCCGGCGGGACGGTCAGCAACGCCGATGCTTATGTGGGCGGAGTCGGCGGCGCATCGGGCATCGTGTCGGTGAACAACTCGACCTGGACGAGCATGCCCGGCGTGGCTCCCAACCACGGCGACCTGCGCATCGCTAATGGCGAGGTCCACATAAGAAACAACGGACATGTCACCGACTCCGACGCGCGCATCAGCTATCTCGATGGTGTGACAGCCACGGTCAGCGTGAATGCCTCCACATGGACCAACAACGGCAATCTTTATGTGGGCGACCTGGGCCACGGCACGCTGGATGTCCTCAATGGCAGCATCGTAACTGACACGGGCGGGTACATCGCAAATGGCGCCGGCTCGACCGGCGCCGTGACGGTGGACAACTCGACCTGGACCAACAGCGGCTCTCTGGAGGTGGGCTTATTCGGCAACGGCACGCTGGAGATCCACAACGGCGGGACCGTCACCAGCGCAAGGGCGCATCGGCTACGCGGCCGACTCCAACGGCGACGTCACGGTGGACAACTCGACATGGACCATCACCAACATTCTGTTTGTGGGCTCCCACGGCGACGGCACCCTGCACATCCTGAACGGCGCCCAGGTCAGCAATGCGGACACGTTCGTGGGCGCCTTCCAGGGCACCGGCGCCGCCACGGTGGATCACGCGACCTGGACCAACGCCCACTCTATGTGGGCTCGGGTAATATCGGTACGCTGGATGCTTTCAACGGCGCAAGCATCGCAGCCACGCGCTCGTTCATCGGGAACGTCGCCGGCTCGACCGGCGCCGCCACGGTGGACAACTCGACGTGGAGCAACAGTGGCAATTTCTATGTGGGCTACAGCGGCAACGGCACGCTGGACATCAGAAACGGCGGAGTGGTCAGCAATGTCGACGCGCATATCGGCACGAATGTCAGCCTGGGCGTCCCGGCCGTGGGCGCCGTTACGGTGGACGCCTCGACCTGGACCAACAGCGGCGATCTCTACGTGGGTGACGCGGGCAACGGCACGCTGGATCTCCTTAATGCCGCAATCGTCAGCGCCAGGTGGGGGTTTATTGGGAACGTGACCGGCTCGATGGGCGCCGTTACGGTGGACGCCTCTATCTGGACCAACAGCGGCGCTTCCTGGTCGGCTACGGCGGCAACGGCACGCTGGATATCTACAACGGCGGAAGTGTCGCCAACACGATTGGGTACATCGGCCAAAAAGACGGCTCGACGAGCACCGTCACGGTGGACCATTCGACCTGGACCAACAGCGACGATCTGTTTGTGGGCTTCTACGGCCACGGCACCCTGCACGTGCTGAACGGCGCACACGTCAACAACGCGGACACCTACGTGGGCGCCCAAACGGGCACCGGCGCCGTCACGGTGGATCACGCGACCTGGACCAACGCCCAACTCTATGTGGGCTCGGGTAATATCGGTACGCTGGATGCTTTCAACGGCGCAAGCATCACAGCCACGCGCTCGTTCATCGGGAACGTCGCCGGCTCGACCGGCGCCGCCACGGTGGACAACTCGACGTGGAGCAACAGTGGCAATTTCTATGTGGGCTACAGCGGCAACGGCACGCTGGACATCAGAAACGGCGGAGTGGTCAGCAATGTCGACGCGCATATCGGCACGAATGTCAATCTGGGCACCCCCGCCGTGGGCGCCGTCACGGTGGACGCCTCGACCTGGACCAACAGCGGTGATCTCTACGTGGGCAACGCTGGACACGGCACGCTGGATCTCCTTAATGCCGCAATCGTCAGCGCCAGGTGGGGGTTTATTGGGAACGTGACCGGCTCGATGGGCGCCGTTACGGTGGACGCCTCTATCTGGACCAACAGCGGCGCGCTCCTGGTCGGCTACGGCGGCAACGGCACGCTGGATATCTACAACGGCGGAAGTGTCGCCAACACGATTGGGTACATCGGCCAAAAAGACGGCTCGACGAGCACCGTCACGGTGGACCATTCGACCTGGACCAACAGCGACGATCTGTTTGTGGGCTTCTACGGCCACGGCGCCCTGCACGTGCTGAACGGCGCACACGTCAACAACGCGGACGCCTACGTGGGCGCCCAAACGGGCACCGGCGCCGTCACGGTGGATCACGCGACCTGGACCAACGCCCAGCTCTATGTGGGCTCGGGTAATATCGGTACGCTGGATGCTTTCAACGGCGCAAGCATCACAGCCACGCGCTCGTTCATCGGGAACGTCGCCGGCTCGACCGGCGCCGCCACGGTGGACAACTCGACGTGGAGCAACAGTGGCAATTTCTATGTGGGCTACAGCGGCAACGGCACGCTGGACATCAGAAACGGCGGAGTGGTCAGCAATGTCGACGCGCATATCGGCACGAATGTCAATCTGGGCACCCCCGCCGTGGGCGCCGTCACGGTGGACGCCTCGACCTGGACCAACAGCGGTGATCTCTACGTGGGCAACGCTGGACACGGCACGCTGGACATCACCAACGGTGCCAGTGTCAGCAACGTCAATGCGTTTCTCGCCTACGACACAGATTCAACGGCCGCCGTCACGGTGGACGGCTCGACCTGGACCAGCAGCGGTGGTCTGATCGTGGGCGACACCGGTAACGCCACGCTCGACGTTCTGCACGGCGCCGTGGTCAGCGACACCAATGGAAAGATCGCTAACATCGCCAACTCGACGGGCACTATGACCGTGGACGGCTCAACCTGGACTAACAGCGTCTACCTGTTCGTCGGCGACTCCGGCCACGGGACGCTGAACATTTACAATGGTGCCAGTGTCAGCAGCGAATATGCTTTCATTGGCATGGCGCTAAACGCAACGGGCGTGGTCACGGTGGACGCTTCGACCTGGATTAACAGCGAAGACCTGAGGGTGGGCGACTTTGGCAGCGCCACGCTGGACATTCAGCACGGCGCTGTCGTCAGCGATCACAATGCCGGCGTCACTGCCCTAACGGCCCTGGCGAACGTGGTCACGGTGGACGCCGCGACCTGGACCAACAGCGGCGATCTCACTCTGGGATTCGGCGGTCAAGGCACCAGTGCCCTGAGCATCAAAAATGGCGGAAGCGTTGATGACGTTACCGGCTACATCGGTCAGAACGCCGTCTCGACCGGCGCCGTCACGGTGGACGACTCGACCTGGACCAACAGCGGCGATCTCTATGTGGGCTACAGCGGCAACGGCACGCTGGGCATCACACATGGCGGTATGGTCAGCAACGCCGCCGCGCATATCGGCACGAATGTCAATCTGGGCACCCCCGCCGTGGGCGCCGTCACAGTGGACAATTCGACCTGGACCAACAGCGGCGATCTCTATGTGGGCGAGGCCGGCGTCGGCATAGTGAACATCGACAACCGCGCCAGCATCAGCGACGTTTCTGCATACATCGGGAACTCCCAGTTCTCCAGCGGCGCCGTCGCGGTGGACACCTCGACTTGGACCAACAGCGGCGACTTGACGGTAGGTGTCTTCGGCCGCGGCCAGTTGGACATTTACAACGCTTTGGTGGAAGTCGGCGGCGACACGTTTGTCGCCCGCAACGCCGGCAGCACGGGGTTGATCAATCTCCGCAGCGGCACGCTCAAGACGCGCTCGCTCTCGCTGGGGGGCGTGCCCACTCGCCTCAGCCTGGACCGGCGGCACGCTCTGGCTTACGGGTGACGCGATTAGCGACACCGGCGACCTGGTCGTCCCCGCGGCCGGCGTGCTCAAGGGCATCGGCACCATCGGCGGCAACGTCACGGTCGTCCCCGGCGGCGTGATCGCCCCGGGCAACAGCCCCGGCACGCTCAACGTCACCGGCGACCTGGACAACCAGGGGACGCTGGAATTCCAGATCGCCGGCACCGGCCCCGGCCAGTTCGACGTGCTCAACGTGAGCGGCACGTTCGCCGCCGGCGGCATCATCGCCCTGATCCTCGACGGCTACACTCCGGCCGCCGGCGACAGCTTCCAGTTCATGAGTTTCGGCGCCTTCATCGACAACGGCTACAGCTTCGACCTCAGCCAGGCGGCGCTGCCCGGCGGCATGACCTGGGACCTGTCCGGTTTCAGCACCACCGGCGGGATCAATCTTGTTCCGGAGCCGGGGACGCTGGCTCTGGCGGCGCTGGGCGCGCTGGGCGTGCTGCTGTGCCCCTCGTGGCGGCGCCGTGCGTCGGCGCCAGGCGGATTCCCCGCGGCAATGGTTCGATCACGCCAACGGATACGTTCATGAAAGCCAAGTTCCATACTTCGGCGGCGGTGTTCAATGCAATCGGGCTGGAAGGTGAGAACACTGTGAGAACTCCCATTTTGCAGATGCGAATGACGACCTCTTTTCTGCTGAGCGCCTTGCTGTTGGTCGTCTGCCCCCGGGCGGACGCGGAGGTCACCGGCACGACCGGCGGCGGTCAACCGCTCGGAAACGTTCAGCCGTCGTTGGCCTTGAATTACATCGTGCGCACCGACCCCAGTTCGACCGAACTCGGCCGGGTCAGTCTTTTCGCCGGTGCTTTCCGCGTACCGGCGGGCTGGTCGCTGGCCGAGGGTCAGGTCCTGAACATCGCCGACAATCCGGCCCTGTACGGCGTGCTGGGCAACACGTATGGGGGCGATGGTGTCAACACGTTCGCCTTGCCGGACCTGCGCGGGCGCACCGCCATCGGTCAAGGCCAAGGCCCCGGCTTGACCAACCAACTCCTGGGCGAAGCAACCGGCGTGGAAGAGGTCGCTTTGACTAAGGACCAGCTGCCCGCACACGCTCACGGGCTGCCCGCCGGCGGCATGACCGACGGCACAGGCGGGGGCCAACCCTTCCAGAACATGCAGCCGTCACTGGCTTTGAACTACACGTTGACCACGAATGGGTTCTTTCCTTCCGCCGAAGGCGGCAGCGGCAGCGGCACATTTATCGGCGAGATCAGAATGAACGCCGGGCCGAACGACCCGCCATACCGGGTATCGGCAACAGGGCAGTTGCTGTTGGTCGCTCATAACACAATTCTTTATCCGATTCTCGGAGGAAACCGATACGGCGGCGACGGTGTGTCGACGATCGCCGCGCCGGACCTCCGCGGCCGCGCACCAATCGGCGTTGGACAAGGCCCCGGATTGACCGATCGCACGCTGGCGGAATTGTCCGGCATCGAACAGGTGATACTGAGCGAAGACCAGCTTCCCGCCCACACCCATTCCCTTCCCGCCGGGGGCATGACAGACCCTGCGGGCGGCGACCAGCCTTTCGACAACATGCAACCGGTGCTGGGGCTGCACTACATGTTTGCCACCCTCGGTTTGTTTCCCAGCTCGGACGGGCCTGGCACGGATGACACGATGCTCAGCCAGATCACCTTGTTTGCCGGTGACTACGCCGCCTGGCGGCTGGATGTTCGCCGAAGGGCAGATTCTGTCGATCGTCCAGTACCAGCCCCTGTTCAGTCTGCTGGGCACGACCTACGGCGGCAACGGCACGACGACTTTCGCCCTGCCCGACTTGCGCGGCCGCGTCGCCGTCGGCGCCGGGCAAGGACCGGGGTTGAGCGACTGGCATCTGGGCCAGAGCAGTGGCGTCGAGCAATCGATATTGACCGAAGACCAACTGCCGGCTCACAGCCATGCCTACGTTCCCGAGCCGGCCACGGGCACGCTCCTGCTGATCGGCTTGGCGGGGTTGGCGACGCGGCGAAGGTTGGCCCGATGGCACTTGCTTTTCCGGGAGCAATTTCAACCCCGGCGGGAATGGCCCACTGAACATTGACGGTTCCATCATGCAAACGGCAAGAGATACGAGAATCCAGATCAATGCAGTTGCAGTGGTGATACTACTGTGCGCCGCTGCCGCGCACGCCGATAACATCATCGTCGGCACCGACACCGGCGGCGCCCGGGTCAAGGAATACGATGGCGTCACCATCGGCCTCACCCGCGACTTCATCGCCTACCCCGGATTCACCGGCGGCGTCCGCGTGGCGGCGGGCGACGTCAACGGCGATGGCGTCAACGACATCATCACCGGCGCGGGACCCGGTGGCGTCGGCGGGCACGTCAAAGTCTTCGACGGCGCCAGCGCCGCCTTGATTAACTCCTTCTTTGCCTATGACGGCTTCGCCGGCGGCGTCTTTGTGGCAACCGGCGACGTCAACGGCGACGGCATCGACGACATCGTCACCGGCGCCGACGCCGGCAGCGTCGGCGGACACGTCAAGGTCTTCGACGGCGACAACGGCGCTTTGCTGCGGTCCTTCTTCGCCTACCCCGGATTCACCGGCGGCGTGCGCGTCGCGACCGGCGATTTCAACGGCGATGGCATCGCTGACATCATTGCCGGCGCGGGACCCGGCGGCGTCGGCGGGCAGATCAAAGTCTTCGACGGCGCCAATGGTGCCTTGATTAACTCCTTCTTTGCCTATGACGGCTTCGCCGGCGGCGTCTTTGTGGCGGCCGGCGACGTCAACGGCGACGGCATCGACGACATCGTCACCGGCGCCGATGCCGGCGCCCCGGCGCAAGTCAAAGTGTTCGACGGCGACAACCTCGCCTTGCTGCGGTCCTTCCTCGCCTACCCCGGTTTCACCGGCGGCGTGCGCGTCGCGACCGGCGATTTCAACGGCGACGGCATCGACGACATCATTGCCGGCGCCGGGCCGGGCAGGCTCGCAGGTCAAAGTAATCGACGGCGCCGCCAACGGCCAACTGCTAAACAGCTTCATCGCCTACCCGAGTTACACCGGCGGCACCTTCGTCGCCGACGTTCCCGAACCATCCACTGCAACGCTCGTAATGCTGTCCGGACTGTTACTGGTTTGCAGGCGCGGTCGTTGGCTCCACTTATCCGGATGGCAAAAGCAGTGGCGGGCGAAATAATCAAAGAAGGGTTCGGCGAGTTCCGGACCGGGTGGCCCTAGTGCCTCAACTGACCTCGGTTGACACGTTGGGTGCCACTGCTGGCTTGTCCAGCAGTGCGGGAAACACAGTTGGACAAGCCAACCGTGGCACCCGTCAATTCAGCCCGGTTGAGGCACTAGGCGGTTGCCCGCCAGGGGCTCCCACGAACTAGCCATCTTGTCTAAACTACGTCCCATGATGAATCAACGTGGATCGGAGTCTGGGGAGTAAAAATAGAGTCACGCCATCGGATGACTATCAGTGCCAACCGTTACGTAAAGACTACTTATTATCGACCGGGCTTGATGTTAACCCGCCAGTCATCATTTCGCGCACCAAAAATGAATGCCTCCGAGTTAACAGCCCAAAGCCCTTTGGCAGTTAACTCGTCAGTCGCAGTTGCGCTACGGATTGCTTTCGTTTTGAGGGCTACCGAAAGGGACTCGAAACCTGCAACATCTTGCTCTACAAATACTTCCGTCATTTGTCTCTGCGCATTGTTACGAAGAGGGTTGCGAACGGGGAGCTTTTGGTAAAATAGCGAATCTATCCGCCAATCCAGTTAACGCCCGTCGCCGAGAGTTCGGCCGCCGGGCTTTTTGCGTTTAACCGCCTTTCTGGCAAGCACTTACGCCAATTCTCTTGTTGGCTCAAGAATCTCTGTTTCGAGAGAGACAGAATAGGGTCCGAAAGGAACCCCTATGGTTCCTTCCGGCCCCTATAATTTTGCTCTCGAAATCTCCAAATCTCTGGTTAACACCCCCCCCGCGAGTTAACAAGCCGGTTGGCAGCGAGACCCGAACGCAACCCGGCGAACAGCGGCGATTCGCGGGCGACGATCGATCATGTACAATGTCGGTCTTCGGGTAGAAGACGCCAACAAACGCAAGCGGCCATGACCACATTACCCTTTCCACAGTTCACGCCACCGGCGCAAGCGTTGGGAGAAGGTGCCCGACTGGGCGCGAGAGAAGATTTTGGAAACCGTTTGGTGTGGAAACTGCCTGACGGGCACTCCGATACAACTGCGTTCCGGGAGGATGGAAGATAAGTGCCTGCTGTTGGAAGGCACCTGCAAGATATGCGGCAACGAAGTTGTTCGCCTGATTGAACCCGAGGAATGACAGCCCGCCCGCCTCAACCCGAAGCCTGTGCTGCGACAGCGGGAAGAACCGCAAGATTGATCGGAGGAACTGGATGTCCAAGAAACAGCAGATCACGCATTTCCCCGAGCGGATGATATTCGTGTTCCTGGTGATGCTGTTCGCCGGCTGCGGTCGAAACGATGCTGATCGTTCGGGATCGGAGGCGCCGAGCCCGGTCTCCGCAGAGGCCCCGGTCGGCAAGCCCTCCTCCGGCGGACCGTTGGAGGGCTCCCCGGTTTCCGGCACGCCGTACCTGGTCATTCCCTTGAAGGACGCGGATTACTATTGGAACCACAATTCGACAGCCGATTCCGCGACCTGCGGAGGACTGCTGGCCCTGGGCGACGCCAACCGCGACGGCCACACCGACGTCGTCGTCGCACTGCACCGCAAACGCGGCGGCTCCGCGGCGGAACAGACATGGATCGAGGCCTACAGCGGCAAGGACGGCGCGCTGCTCTGGCAGGTTCAAGGGAAATACGACAGAACGGCCCGAGACCAGAGCTACCGCCTCGGCGCCGTGGCCCTGGTCGCCGATTTCAACGGCGACGGCGTCCGAGACGTCTATTGCCAGGACTCCAATTCCCATCAATCAGTCCTCTTGTTTTCCGGCCGCGATGGTCAATTGCTGGGCGCTATCGCACGGATCGGCACAGCGTGTTTGCCCACCCGTTCCGCTGTCAGGACCATAATGGGGACGGGGTGCCCGACTTCGTATTTCCAGCCCGGCGGCGCAGTGCGAAAGACGAACGCTCGCTGGGGGTCGAGGTTTTTTCAGGCAAGGACCTCTCGTTATTATTGCGGCGTGACGACATCTGGCCGGAAGCCACCGGATTGTTCAGCGGCTGGGTCCTGCCGGTGTTCCACGACGTCAACGGCGATGGCACCGCGGACTGCCTTTTCCGCCGTCCGTTGTCGAAAGACAGCCGCGAGCCGCGTTACCTGTTCGAGATGGCGGTGCTGTCGGGCACGGACTTCTCGATACTCAAGCGATTTCAGACTGATTGGCCCCGCGTTCACGCCGACACGAGCTATGCCAAGTCGGCGGACCTGAACGGCGATGGGGTGGGAGACTTCCTGATGGCGTCCGCCGCCGGTGCCGGAGAGGACGGTCAAACCAGTCTCTTGCGCGCGGTTTCGGCCGCCAATGGGGCCGTGCTTTGGCAGGTCTCGGGCGACCGGTTGCCTGGCGGGAGCCGACGTTTCGCCGTGGACGCCAAGACCCGCAAGAGGACCGAACTGTCGTCCGACGTAGAGTTTGGCTCGGCAGTGTCCAGCACGCCGGACCTCAATGGTGACGGAATCGGCGACGTGGTCACCCCGGCGCTCGCAGTGGTCGAGGGGAAATCGCGGCAGTCGGTGCTGGTCTTCTCCGGTCGAGATGGCAAGCTTCTGGCTACGCTGCATCCGGGCAAAGGACAAGGCCGCCTTATGTCCCGCAAGACGCAGATGACTTTGCTGGACTCGGCCGGCGCCGACCGTGGGCCGGGTGTGGCCGTAGCTGCCCGGGACGCTGACGGAACAGGTTCTATTTCGGTGGAAATCTTCGCCCTTCCGCAATGGGGTCCGAGGTGAATGCCGTGGTGCATCTCGCCGGATGGCTGATGATCGTGCTGGGCGGCGCGGTGCTGTTTGCCGCGTTTCCCGGACGCTACGGCAGTGCTGCAATGCTGCCTGGCTTGATCGGCGCCGCCGGTCTGCCGTTCGGCCTGGGTTTCCTCGCCTTCCAATACGTCGTGGCAGCGCATTTTCGTAAGGCCAAGGTGCTGTGGCTGGTCACGGCTCTGTTCGCTTTCGGCGCTCTGCTGAGTATTGTCGGCCGCGCGATCGACCTTCACGGCTTCTGCGCCGAGCACGGCATTTCCTACGCCGAATATGTCCTGTGCGGCGGAGCTTGCGCAAGCGGGCTCGGACTAGGGATCGCGATAGTCCGCGGCTGGGTCTACGACGATTGACGCTGCGACAGAGGGAGGGGAACGTCCGATTCTTGGCTGGAATCGCTCGCTAGCGCCCCCGGCAGAACACCTTCTTTCGTCACCTCGCCCTCGCACCGGGTACGCCACGGCGTCGGCCGTGTGGTACGATGGGCTGGGACGCACCATGGCCTCGGTCAACTACGGCCGCGAGGACGTCGATTCGGGCCTGACGCACTACTTCTTCCACGGCACGAGCGGCACGGACGCCGGCGGCAACTACGCGGCTGGCGACTTGATCGACGTGGACCGCGATGGCATTCCGGACGCCGCCCAGGCCGCGCATCCCTCGCCGGACTCGTCTGACGACTACATCGTCTCGCTGACCGACTACGATTCGGCTGGCCGGGCGTACAAAACCACCGACAACCTCGGCCGCGAGAACTGGACCATCTACGACGCCCTCGGCCGGACGGTTAAAACCATTCAGAATTACGACGACGGCGTGGTCGATGAAACCGACCTCGACTGCGACTCGACGGTCGAGTACGAATACGATTCCGCCGGCTGGCTCGTGACGATGATCGCCATGAACGCCAAGGGCGACGACTCCGACCCGAACAACGAGAACGTCGAGCCGCAGGCGACCAAGTATCTCTACGAATCCGAGGTCAATCCGTCGTGGCAGACGGCCGCGGTCTATCCCGACTGCGACCGACACGCTCTCGCAAGACGGCACGACGAAGGTCTGGACCATCACGACCGACTTGGGCGACCACGTTTCGACCACCTACGACCGCCTGGGCCGCACCGTCACCACGACCGACCAGCGGGGCGTCGAGCATACGTATCTATATGACGACGCCGGGCGGCTGGCCCACGATTGCGTTACCGATCTTGGCTCCAGCGGGCATCGTGGACGACGCAATCCTCCGCATATCAACGACTTACGACGACATCGGCCGCGTCCATGCCGTGACCAGCTACGACGACGCCGACCCCGGCGAGGGCAGCGTGGTCAACGAAGTCCAGTACGCCTACGACGGTTGGGGCAACCTCATCGAGGAGTGGCAAGCCCACGACGGCGCGGTTGACACGCAAAACACGCCCGCCGTACAATACACCTATCAGGACGGGGCATCCGGCAGCACGGCGAAGTACGTCCGGCTGGCGGAAGTGACTTATCCCGCCGGGCAGGCGATCGAGTACGGCTACGGCACGGCGGGCGCGGTGGACGACATCATGTCCCGGCTGGCCACAATCGGTGACGGCACCGATACCTACGCCTCATACAAATACCTGGGCGCGGGCCGGGTCGTCGTCGAGGATTACGAGGACATCGCGGTGAAGCTGGACTACGCCGAGAACGATTTCGCCGCACTGGACCGCTTCGGCCGGGTGCTGGATCAAATCTGGACCGACTACGGCGCAGACCCGGACGTGGTGCTCGACCATTATTCTTATGAGTACGATCGCGCGGGCAATCGGGTGAGCAAATCGAACGAGTTGCACGCCGCCTTCGACGAAGTCTACGAATATGACGCCCTCGACCGCCTCGTCTCCTCCCAGCGAGCCGACGACTACGACCAGTCTTGGACCCTCGACGGGCAAGGCAATTTCGCGGCGTTCGACGACGACGGCGATTCGCAGTCCCGGTCCACCAACGCCGCCAACGAAATCGAGTCCATCACCGGCGGCTGGGTCACGCCCGGGTACGACGCGGCGGGCAACATGATCTAAGGCCCGAAGTCGGGCGACGAGACGACCGGCCTGCACTACGTCCGCGACGCCTGGAACCGGCTGGTTGCGGTCTACGAGGACGACGGCGACGGCACGTTTGAACCGGGCACGGACGACGCCCTGATTGCCGCGTATGAGTTCGACGCCGCGAATCGCCGCATCGAGAAAGTCGCTCTCCGCCTCCCACGCCCACTACTTCTACAACAACCAGTGGCAACTCCTGGAAGAGCGGTTCTGACTCTGACGGCCCTGGCCCCTGACCTCTATCAATCAGCACGTCTTTTCGCCCGACTACATCGACTCGCCCATCGTCTGGCGTCACGACGCCAACGGCGACGGCGATTACGACGACCAAGGCGACCTGCTCCGCTACTACCTCTCCGACGCCAACCACAGCACGACCGCGGTTGTCGATTCCGTCACCGGCCTGGTCGTTAAGCGTTACGTCTACAACGCTTACGGCTCCCACACGGTTTACGACGCGAACTGGTCAAACCCGACCGCCCCCAACCGCCGACGGCATCATGTACAGCGGCTACTGGCGTGACGCCGAAACCGGCAATTTTCTCGCCCGCAACCGCTTCTACAACACGGCCCTGGCGATGTGGATAAGCAGAGATCCAATCGGGTACGCTTTCGGCGACATGAATCTGTACGCCTACTGCGGTAACAGCCCTACGACGCACACCGACCCGTTGGGACTTTCTCCGTTGGACGTGCGGGTCGGTAGAATTAGGGACTTGCTGAGAGCAGGCGGTGAACAAGCAGCAGCCGAAGAGGCACTCCAGCTTTACCGCAACATTGTGGCTGGCGGCCAGATGATTGAAGGGCTGGCTGCCGCCCTCATGCAGAATTGGCTTGACGGCGCACCGAAGGACCCATACATCATTTCATCCAAGGATGTATATGGGGCAATAACGGATAGTGGGGCAGCAGCGGGCAGCAGCAGTCCCTACGAGCAGCTAAGAAGTGCTGTCTGCGGCATGAATCTTTGTGGAGAAGGCACCCTCGACAATTCGCCGTTTTCCCTGACAGCCACGAAAGGTCAATACTATCACGCATTTGGCTCGTTCTCGGCCAGTTTTTCCGGTAGATGGAAGAGTTCGGGTGGAAAGGTCACGATGACAGGAACTTGGTCAATGTCGGACAGGTACGATTGGCATTCAGGGCTTACAGCAAATGTCGGGGGAACAGTAATCCCAGATGACTACGCTCTGTTGGTCGAGAAGTATTACGGCGCTAAGCCATTCAACGAAGTGGGGTCTTGGTTTGGGACGCTGGAGTTCGATTGTTCCAGTGGAGGTTCGCAAGGCTCGGGGGGAACTGGACGATAAATAACGAATGAGAGGCAAGCCATGTGCAGGATGACCTGTCCTATAGTCTCGGTATTTCTTCTATTGGCTGGTTGCAGCGGTGCTGATAACCCTATGACTGGCGTTGCAAGTGGTCCTGCTCGCGCAGCGATGCCAGTGACAGGTCTCGGTAACAAGATGCAGAATCAGGTTAAGAGCAACAACACAGAAACCCGGCCACCACTCTGCAAGCGATTTTCGGAGTACACTGTTGGCAAACCCGACCTGAACAAGAGCATATCACCTTGCCGTCTCTATTTTTTTGCCGATACGATTCTCTCTCACGATGGGGAGAAGTATTTCAGGCTCGTAGTTCGTAAAGGGGCTGCGATTCGCTTGAATGGAATTGGCGGCATCGACAACCCGGAGAATCAACTGCACCCGTATCTGTATCGGTGGAAGGTTCTGGATGCGAAGGGCAAGGAGAGTCGTGGTTGGCTGGCATTCTTTTTGAGGAATCGTGACGGAACCTACCATACCATAGTCAATTTACCACCGGACGAATGGCGCAGGTCAGTGCTGGAGGTCTACTTTGAGGATGTGGATGGCGATGGCGTTCGAGAGGATGTCACGTTTAGGGTGTTGGTTGGCGACATCCTATATGGAAAGGGGGAGGAAAACGGTACAGGTCCGATTAAGTGAAGATAGGCAACCCCAGCCCCAAGTGCTCCCAGGCGATCGGCGGCGGCTTATCAGGTGTCAAGGTCTGACCCTGTCGTGCAACTGTTCTAAAGCGTCATTGGCGCGCGCCGGATTAGCGCCGTGTCGGCGGTGGTGCAATGGGGCAGGTGGGCACGGCGCACCGGGCAGCGCCAGGGTTGGCCGTTGTGAAATGCTACACAGTGGCCTCCGGGCGTCACGGCGCCCGGATTAGCGCCGGATCGGCCCTGGTGAAAGGGGGCAGGTGGAGGCTACGATTGGGGGTAGTGCGCCGAAAGGATTAAAGGGGTCGGGAGTCTTTAATTGGTACGCCTACGATAGTTGGGGCAATCTCATCGAGGAGTGGCAGGCTCACGACGGCGCGGTTGACACGCAAAACACGCCCGCCGTACAATACACCTATGAGGACGGGGCATCCGGCAGCACGGCGAAGTACGTCCGGCTGGCGGATGTGACTTATCCTCTTTATCCAGATACCATGAAAGAGCCGGGGTCTCCAAGAAAAGTACGCTTGGGAGCGTTTCCAAACCCCAAGTTGACCCTTTCCAGGAGACCCCAGCATGTTATACCTCGGTATCGACCAGCACAAGCGACAATTGACGGTGAATTTGCGCAACGAAGACGGATCGGTGATCCTCAAGCGGCAGGTGAGCACGCAGTGGGAGAAGGTTCGCGTCTTCTTTGACGATCTTGCCGAAAAGGCGGAGCCGGAGGGCGGCTTTCTGGCGATTGTCGAAGTTTGCGGCATGAACCCCTGGCTATTGGACATGCTCAAAGAATACGGTTGTCGAGAAATCGTCGTGATCCAGCCGACGGAGCGATCCAAGCAGAAGACCGACCGTCGCGATGCCGGCCAGTTGGGCCACTCGCTGTGGGTTCATCGCCAACAGTTTCTCGATGGAAAGCATCCGCTCGGGCTGCGGCGCGTCCAGCCGCCCACGGCCCAGGAGGCCGACGATCGGCAGCTTACGGCGTTGCGTGCTCGGCTGACGAAGAAGCGCACGGCGGCGCTCAACGGCATCCACAAGATTTTGCGGAAACACAATTTGGAGCAGGAGTGTCCGACGAAGGTTTTTCAGACGCAAAAGGTCCGCCGCTGGCTGGTCGAGATGAACTTGCCCGCAATCGATCGGCTGGAGATGAACTTGTTGTTGCCGCAATGGGAGTTGCTCGACGAACAGTTGGAAGTCGTCGAAGCGAAGATTGCGGAGCGTGCGGCGGCCGACGAACAAGCGAAACTGCTGGAGTCGATGCCGGGCATGGGACATTACAGCGCCGTGGCCATTACGTCGCGGATCGGCGACATCGAGCGGTTTAAGCGGCCCGACAGCCTGGCGAACTATTTCGGATTGACGCCCGGCTGCCGCAACTCGGGCGAAGCAACGCAGCGCCTTGGTTCGATCACGAAACAAGGCAGCAGGATCGTCCGCCACTTGCTCGGGCAGGCTGTGATCAAAGTGTTGCGATTCGACGGCGTAATGCGTGCTTGGTTCAAGCGCATCAAGCAGCGTCGCGGCTCGAAGATCGCGAGGGTGGCCGTGATGCGGCGTATGGCGACGATTATGTGGCACATGTTGAAGAAGAAACAGAAGTACCGCTATGCGTTGCCGATCAAGAAACACCGGGAATTCGTGGAGTTTGAAGGCTCAACGGAAGCGGCATGAAGGACTAAAGGCAGGTTTTTCGGGGGACGTCCCCCGAGCCCCCGAAGGATTTAACGCGGAAAGCTCAAAGAGGAGTGCAAGGCCATGAAAAGAACGAGGGCGAACCGTTTGGCCCGCCCTCATTCCTCTTCGAGCCCTGGCGCGACGCTCGGGTCGGTTCCCACCGTTGCCCTACCCTTCGCCCAGGTTGAAAAAGTGTCGCATTAACGCAAGTACCTTGGAGAAACATTTTTGCCTTTGTGACGGTGTTGATTCGCCGCTTTCGGCGAGCGAATCCCTGCGGCTCCACGCCAGACTCGATGTGTCCCCTTGACTTGGTCGCATGACTAGGCGTGATCCTGATTGGAGCGGCGAGGAGTCCCGCAGGACGATCGAAAGATTTTATCGGTGTCGGGCGAATCGCGCCCGAGCGCGGACGTAATTGACGGTTCGCGGGCGTCCACGAAGGGACGGGTTGAGGCACGGTCGCATTTAGAAAAGAACGACCGAACAGACCTCGCGGAAGAAATCGTAACACGGAAACGAGTCAAAAAAAGGCACTCACACGAGACATCCGCACACGGAGCGGCAAAAAACGGTTCCATATTCCAAACAGTTCGCCAATGCGAACCGCGTAGATCGTTTGTACATGCACTCGAAAAACAACCACTCACAAGCGATACAATTCGCAGAGACCACCCTTGACACACAAGGCTCTTTCAGGGAGGGGACACAATACTAGTATTGACGAAATGGGCAATATCCTATATTCTTCGGACATGGCAAGATTGGCACGACTGGTCATCCCTGGCTTTCCACGCCATGTCTCGCAACGCGGCAACCGGCGGCAGCAGACCTTCTTCAATGCCGACGACTATGCGGCATATCTGGAACTTATGGGCGATTGGTGCCGTGAGAAAGGCGTGGAGATTTGGGGCTATTGCCTCATGCCGAATCACGTTCATCTGATCGCCGTGCCGCAGACCGCCGACGGCCTGCGACGGGCCATCGGAGAGGCCCATCGACGTTACACACGGCGGATCAATTTCCGCGAAAGATGGCGCGGCTACCTCTGGCAAGGCCGCTTCGCTTCCTTCATAATGGACGAGCCGTACTTGCTGGCCGCCGCGCGTTACGTGGATTTGAATCCCGTGCGGGCAAAACTGGTCGAGGCGGCCGGCCAGTGGCCTTGGAGCAGTGCGAAGGCCCACCTCTCCGGCCGCGACGACCGCTTGGTGAAAGTCGCACCGCTGCTGGCGCTGGTCGCCGATTGGCGCGGCTTTCTGGACAGTGCGATGAACGCGCAGGAAATCGAGGAATTGCGAGGGCACGGTCGCACCGGGCGTCCGCTTGGAAGTGCTTCGTTCCTCGAACCTTTGGAAAGCAAGGTCGGCCGTGTCCTGCGACCGCAGAAAGGCGGCCGTCCGTCAAAATTACGCAGAATACCATAACTAGTATTGTGTCCCCTCCCTGAATAACGGGCACTGGAGCGGTCGTCAACGGTGACCAGGACTATGGCTTCCAGTTCCATGAAGTTGTTAAGGTGGACGTGGATGGGTTTGCTGATACGATCTTCGATCCGTCCTATGGAACGCGAGTTGATAAGGGTACCGATACAAGGACCGTGGAGCATATATACGAGGATTTGGACGTGACCAAAGTGGTCCGATCAGACTTGACATTTGTCGACGACCCGGCAGGGGCACCTTATTGGCTGACATTTACCCCATGAATTGAAGGGACATTAGCAATGTCTAAGGCTATTGGACTATCTCTGTTTTCACTTGGGTTTTTGACGCTTGGCGTTATGACCGTTGGGTGCGATTCAGTCTCAGCTAAGGGAGACGATCCTGAAGTGGTTTTATTCAGAAAACGATTGGATGATGACCGCGAACTTGTAGTTGTTCGAGGAAGAAATATACCAATTACGGTTATCAAAGGGATCAGCACCATATCGGCGGACAACAAGAATAATATTACGGGGGTAAGTTCGCTTCGGTGCGAGCTACATTCCGCAACGAATGGGCCGTTGATTTTGGCCAACCGTCTCATCTACGAGCCCGTCGGTTGGGGCGGGCACCGCTTCCAGGTCCTGGACATGCTCGTTAGCCCGGAAAAGATAATAATTGCGGCCATTGACGGCCCCTTGATTACATTGTGGGCTGTTACTCCTATGGCGGCTGAGGCTAACCAATTCGCATGGCTAAACGACTGGACGCGGTTTGCAGCTATGGTACCCCTTGATAAGACAATGGTCAGCGTCAAGCTTGGGCGGACAGAAAATGGCCTTATTCTGGCCGAGGTGAACGACTTGCGCCCTAATTTCAAGCAGCACACCAAATTCATCCAATTGGAGAAGGAGTGGAAATTTATGAAAGTGGAAACAGGTGACAGCCCCAAGATTGACAAGATTGGAGATTCGCGGATTGATTCGCGGGATTCGCAGGACACGAACCGAAATGGGCAACATAGGCAAACGCATTGAATGAACATTCGTGGACACGTTGCCGCGGCCATATAATGTAACGTTATATCCCGCCCCCAAGGCCGTCCTGCCGGATAACGTCAACTGGGACGAAGAGGCCATGCGCGGCGTCGGGCGGCTGGCCGACGATTTGCACGACGGCATCGACGAGGACGATCCCGATCTCCGCCAAGCCATGCTCTACGTCACCAACTATCTCCCCAGCGACGTGACCGGCTATTGGAGCCTGGTCTTCCGAAACGCCGTCAAGGATTACGGCGCCACCGCCCGGGCGTATTGGGAGGTCGGCGGCCAATGGCAGGAGTTCATCACCGATCAAGAGATCATGGCGACCATCCCGGCCGGGCAAACCCTCTCGATTCCGCTGCTGCTCGAGGGCATCTTCCCCGCGGACATCAATCTCAACGCCAGTTTCTACGTGGTCAACGTCGCCGACGACGTCCTGCAAGGCGGTTTCGGACATCCCATACCCGAAGATGATCCCGTGCTCGACGCCGGCGATTCCGTGCTGCTCAACGTCCGCACGGTCGATCTAACGCTCTACGACGGCCCCGTGCCCATGCCGGAGACCTACGAGGACACGCTGCCGTTCGTGGTGCCGATGAACCGGGACTACGACATGGAGTACGTCAACGGGCAGGGGCAGCCCGTGCCGGATTGCACCGAACCGATCCCAGATGGGGCCACACCGCCGCCGCAGGCTTATGGAACCGAGGACGACTTGGTGTCCGCCGTGCTGACGCTTCCCAATTTCGCCTACGGGACGTGGACGCTGAGCATACCGGCCGAGTTCCGCGTCTGGCAGCAACTGCCCTGCGAGTGGGCGGAGGTCGAGTCGGGCGAGCCATACGAAATCTCCTCCGGCGGAACAATCATCTTGGCGGTCGAGGGCCTGCAGCCGTCCACCGTGCCGGACAATTTCATCGTCGGCACCTGCCAGCAGACCGACGCCTCGGGCAACCCGCTCGGCCTGCCGGTCTCGGACAAGGTGAAGGTCGAGGTGGTGGCGATCGACCTGGAAGTCGACTGGATTAGTGAATATGACGAGGCCACATGGGCGGCGTCGATACTGGTCAACGACGATTACGACGAAAGCGAGACGCATCACGATCCAATTTCCGATAATGACCGGCTGCATGGGCAAAAGATTAGTCTGCCGCCGTGGATCGTAACGGACGACGACGATTTGACGCATGCCAGCTTGACGATTGATGGACCGAATGGGCAGCATGGAATATACTGGATAGAGGTGGTCGGCGAGCCGGAGTACGCCCAGAATTTATTGGTTTGGAGGGCCGAGGGGGAGGGGACCAGCAAAGGGGTCGGAAGTCGTTTCTATTGACGCAACCTCCAACGTCTACGACAACCTCGGCTGTCCTGGTCCATCAGGGAGATAATAGAACCGATCAGAGGAGTGACTGTCCCCCACGTAATGGCGGAAAAAGAGGGGCGTAAACAAGCGATTGTCCGGCAGCGTCGCAGCGCGTGGCGTTGAGAACCGGCCTGCTGTTTGACAATTTGGTTGTGCTTTGACCGCGCTCGTGTTATAGGCGCGCACTGACAGCGCGACGGTCAAACGAGTGCCGCATTGCTGCTCAGGCTGCCCGCTTGAGCGCGACAACGGGCAGGTGCTTCCGTCCTCGGTAGAAGTTGACTTCGATCGTCAGCTTGGCACCAGGGCTACCGCGCACCAATGCCCAAGGCTTGGCGCAAGGCGAGCTACGCGGCCAGCGTGAACGAACCTCAAATCGTGGTTTGCGGTTGGCGGGATGCCAGCCGAAATACACTTCGTCGGGCGTTCGGCCGCCGAGCCATTCGTGCGGCCGGTGCTGGTTGTACCACTCGACGATCGCCGAAAGCTCCTGTTGGAACCTTTCTCGGCGATAGGGAATCAGCAACAAACAGCCGAGCAGGGTCTTTAGCGTAAGAATGAAGCGTTCGACCACAGCGATTGAACCATGTTTGCCGATCGCGCCGAAACGCGGCTTGATGTTTTTCCGTTTGCACCAACGCTTGAAGCCATCGTTCCAGAACTGCACGCCCTTGTCGCACACGATGTACTTGGGTGCCCTCACCCCCGGCCCCTCTCCCGCAAGTGGGCGAGGGGAGCTGGCCATCGTCCGCCCCAAGAATGTCCGCACCTGTTCTGAGGTCGGCTGTTTGTCGAAGGCGGCGACGCCCATCGCACGGCGGGAAAAATGATCGACGACGACCACGTTGTAAACGCACTACCACGAAAATCTGTGATTGTGGTAAAATGGCGAAGGTGCCAATAGTATCCCTGTCGGCACTTCTCAAGCTGGCACGTTGGTGCCAGCATTGCTGTCAATCAGTTCCAGGAGGCTGGCCGGTCCGGTTCAGTTGCGGGTCCATTACGACCATGCAGATGATGACCGCCGGATAGATGAACAGTGCAAGCGAAAGTACGATTACCACGCCCGAGACCGTGAGGTGGAATCCCAATTTCACTCGTTGCCATCGGCCTCCAACAATCTTCGTAAGCGTGGACATGGCACACCTCCTTTTTTCTTGCCGGTGTTGTGCATGTTTAATATGTATTTATTGCGAAAGCCCGCGTAGGGTGGGTCAAGCGAAGCGCAACCCCACCACCGTGTTTCCCGCAGTTGGTGGGGCTGCGCTTCGCTTGACCCACCCTACTTCCCGCAACAGCAACATCTATGATAAGCTCAAGACCAGACAGTCGCATCAACCGGGAGCACCGACCATGAAAGGCCACGGCCTGACCGCTCCACAACGCCTCCGCTACATTCGCCTCCTGCTGGGGTTCTTTATCGCGGCCCTGCTGCTGAGCGGACTGACCGCCTTTCCGCTGGCGTGGGAACTGCGGGTGCTGAATTCCTGGTTTGGCGAGGGCACCGCCGTGGGGACCGCGCTGCCGGGCTTGGCCCATTGGCTGAGCTACGTCCGCGACGGCTTGGAAACCACCGCCCGCGATTATCCGTTCCTGGCCTATGGCACAGACTGGCTGGCGTTTGCTCATATCGTGATCGCCGTGGCTTTCTTGGGGCCGCTGATCGACCCGGTAAAAAATATCTGGGTTGTGAATTTCGGCATCATTGCCTGCCTGTTGGTCATTCCGCTGGCATTGATATGCGGTCCCATTCGCGGCATCCCGCTCGGCTGGCGGCTGCTGGACTGCTCGTTCGGCGTCTTCGGCCTGATCCCGCTGGCAATCGCCCGCCGACTGATTCTGAGTCTGGACGCGGCGCGGTCTTCGTCCTGAGCTGCAGGACCCGCTCGAAAATTCGGGTTGCGTAGGGCATCAGGCCCGAGCGAATGATCGCCACCCAAAGCGGGTCGATCTTCATCCACGCCGCGTTGTAAGCGATCCGCTTCAACACGCCCGGCAACCCCAGCGATCGGCGCAGGATTGAACTCCATGCGGCAAAGTCGCGCCGGGCCCGGCTGTAGCCCGCCTCCAATTGCTCGGGCGTCATGCGGCGCGGGCGGTAGACCGCGTGATACGTGTCGTACCGGCTCCAGTCGCGGTGCAGAATCCGCCCCTCCGCCTCTAATCGCTCGAACAGCCGCGTGCCGGGCAGCGGCGTAAGAATGTGAAACGAGGCCGTAAGGATCTTGTTTTCCTCGGTAAACTCCACCGTCCGCTGGAAAACATCGGGCGTGTCGCAATCGAAGCCGAACACGAAACTGCCGTTGATCATAATGCCCGCGTCGTGAAACCGGCGGCAAACCTCGGCGTAGTCCGTCGCGGCGTTGACCAGCTTGTTGTTGCCCCGCATGTTTTCGGGCGAGAGCGACTCGAAGCCGACAAACAGACTTCGGCAACCCGCCTTGTAGGCCTCGTCGAGATAGCGGGGATCGCGGGCCACGTCAAGCGAGGCCGCCGCCTGCCACACTATCCCCGATCCGCGGAGCAGGTCGAACAGCGCCCGGGCGTGGCGCCTGTTGGCCAGCAGATTGTCGTCCAGAAAGAAGACCAGATGGTCGTCGACCTGGCTCAGTTCCCGTTCGATTTCCGCAATGGGACGCGGCTCGTAATACGTCGGCCCCCAGAAACTGCTCTTGTAGCAGAAATCGCAGGCATGTGGGCAGCCGCGCGAAGTGACCAGGGTGTGCTGCAAGAGATACGCCCGGGAGTTCATCAAGTCGCGCCGCGGCAACGGCACCAGAGCGGCTGAGCCCTCGCATCGCCCCCGATAGAACTTCTTCAGCCGGCCATGCTTGAAGTCGTCCAGAATTCGCCCCCAGAACCGTCTCGGCCGGTCCGATGCACACAGCGTCGGCGTGTTCGGCCGCCTCGTAGGGCAAGCTCGTTGGATGCAGCCCGCCGAGGACGACCTTCGCGCCCCGCTCTTGCCAACGCCGGGCCAGCTCATAAGACCGGCTGGCCGATGAGATGTAGGTCTGGATGCCTACCAGGTCCACCTGCCCCTCGACCTCCGAGGATTCGACGTGTTCGTCGCGGATGACGATCTCCCAGTCGTCGGGCGTCGAACCGGCGAGGGTCATGAGGCTCAGCGGCGGAAACTGGGAGTACTTGATGAGCCGGAAGTGTTCATCGCTCTGTCGGACAACGCCGGCCAGGATCAGCAAGAGTTTCCGTTTCATGGCCACACCTCCTGCAAAGCACTTTGCCATACAAAGTTTATCTGCAAAAAAACTACTTTTATAGGGCGATATTCATTAGCCGTCCGCCGTTTTGTCTCCTCGCCCCACAATTTGCCGCAACGTCGCCAGGTAGCGCTCGAAGGCCCGGCGGCCCTTGGGCGTCAGACTCATTTCGGTGTATGGGCGGCGGCCGCGAAAGGATTTCTCGACGACGATGTAGCCCGCCCCTTCCAGCGTCCGCGCATGTGCGCTCAGGTTGCCGTCCGTGAGGCCCAGCATCGACTTCAACTCGCCGAAGCCCAACTGCGGCGACACGGCCAGCGCCGAGACGATCGCCAGCCGCACGCGCTCGTGGATGATCGCGTCGATGTCGTCGGGTTTGACCGGCTGGTTCATGGCACCACCGTCTGCCGTTGCTTGTGGACGATGTACAGCCCGAAAACGACGTGCAGCAAGCCGAACGACACGGCCGCCGCGACCACGCCGTACTGCGGGAAGCACAACAGGGCGAAGATGCCCAGGGCGATAAACATCAAACCAAGGACCCGCGGCGGGCGGATCGAAAACAATCCCGCCGTGTAAACGCCCGTGCCGTAGAGCATCATCCAGACGGGCACGATGTACTGGATCTCTTCGGCCTTCGGCATCAGCGGCACGTTGAAATCCCAGGTCCAAAACATGTGCCAAACGGTCGGGTTGACCGGCAGCAGGAACTTGGCCGTCAGCACCACGGCCACGATCACGCTCGGCGTCAGCGAGAACGCGGCCACGCGGATCGGACGGTCGGCCGGCACGAGCTGCTGCCGGGCGGCCGCCCGGGTCGTGAGAACCACCTCCAGCACGATGCCGATCACGCCGATCGCAAACCACATCACGCAGAAGACGACCTGGCCGTGGACCGACAGGCGGAGGATGTCGGCAAAGTCCAGCGAGCGGAACATGGCGAAACTGACCGCGCAGCCGGCCAGCACCGTCAATCCACCGACCACCGCCGCCCAGCCGGGCAGCAGCGTAAACAGGGTCGCCCGCTCCATAATCCGCTGGATTTCCCGCATTCGATCTTGGGCTTCATTGGCGTCCATGACACACCTCCCGGGATGAGCTTTGTACTACAAAGTAATTTATCGCACCGAGACGATCCTGTCAACAACATTTTTCTGGAATTTTTTGCGAATCGAAACCTACCCGCTATTGGTGGTGTAAAATATCGTTCTTTCACAGGAGGAAACAGAGGCAACGGAGATCGCGAGAAAATGATGAAGACAAGGTGCCGGTAAAGCATTAACGCTGTCTTGCGTATACTTCGTGAGCTCCCTGTTTTCTCTGCCTTCTCCTGCTTAGTGCAACAGCCGCCAATCCCGCTATTGGAGAAAACGGCGAAATTTGTTACAAGGGTCGCCGGCAGTTCGGCTTAGCCGGGATTATTCATAAACGTCATCCTGAGCGCAGCGAAGGATCTCCGATGCGCCGCAAACAGCCCAGATTCTTCGCTGCGCTCAGAATGACAATGTTCCTTCGTGTTTATGAATAATCCGGGTTAGGTCTTCGTCCACAATGTACGTTCATTGTGCGACCTAAAGCCGCGACCGTTGGTCGCGCCCCGGCGCTGACATCATCCACGAGTTTGCACACACCAGACGCGACCAACGGTCGCGGCTTTGTGATGCCATTCGTTTAACTTCATTAGGGTTCCGTACTATGAATTTCCGTCGAGTCGTGCGGATGGCGATCCGCTACAAGTTTACCTTCGCGGCCTCGCTCTTCACCGCATTGGTGGTGGCTCTTTTCTGGGTGGCCAACATCGGCACCATCTACCCGGTGGTCGAGGTGATCTTCGAGGACAAGTCGATGCAGCAATGGATCGACATGAAGATCGAGCAGAACCAGACCCAGATCGCCGAAAAAACCGCCGCCGCCGAGAAACTCCGCGGGCAATTGGCGGCCCTCGGCGACGCCGGCGACTCGACGCAACGGCGCCTCCTGCAGAGCAACCTGGCGAACGTGGAGACCGAATTGACTTCGGCCGAGGCGAGCCTGCGGGGTAGCGAAATCGCCAAGCCGTACATCGACGCCTATTTGCCCAACAGCCCCTTCCAGACGCTGCTGATAATTACCGGCCTGCTGGTCGTGGGAACGGTCATCAAAGACGTGTTCCTGGTGCTCAACGGCATTTTGGTGGCCCGGCTGGCCCAATTGGCCACCTTCGATCTGCGGAAGCTCTTCTACCGCCGCACGTTGAAAATGGACCTGGCCACCTTCACCGAGGACGGCACGGCCGATCTGATGAGCCGCTTCACCAACGACATGAATCAGGCGGCCTCGGGCGTGGAGTCGCTCTTCGGCCGGCTGGTCGTCGAGCCGCTGAAGATGTTCGCCTGCCTGGCCGCGGCGGCCTTTATCTGCTGGCGGCTGCTGCTGCTGACGATGATTATCACCCCGGTCGCCGTGTTTTCCATCCGCTGGCTGGCCAAAACGCTCAAGCGGGCCAATCGCCGGGCGATGGAAGAAATGGCCACGATCTACGGCACCCTCGAAGAGACCTTCCGCAGCATCAAGATCGTCAAGGCCTTCACCAACGAGCGCCGCGAGCGGACCCGCTTCCACGACGACAACAAACGCTATTACCACAAGGCCATGCGCATCGCCCGCTACAATTCGCTCAGCCACCCGCTGACCGAAGTGCTGGGCATCGCCACGATCTCGGTGGCCATGACGGCCGGGGCCTGGCTGATCCTCTCCCGCGAGACGCACCTCTTCGGTATCCGCATGAGCGACATGCCGCTCAGCCGCGGCGCCATGCTCACCTTCTTCGTCATGCTGGCCGGCATGGCCGATCCGCTGCGGAAAATGTCCAGCATCTTCAGCAACCTACAGGCCGGCAGCGCCGCGGCCGACCGCATCTTCTCGCGGCTCGACCGGCAGCCGCAGGTCCGCGAGCCGATCCATCCGGTCGCCGTCCAGCGCCACCACCTCGACTTGACCTTCGAGAACGTCGGCTTCGCCTATCAGCCGGGCAATCCGGTGCTGAATGAAGTCAGCCTCAACGTCGCTTTCGGCGAGACGGTGGCCGTCGTCGGGCCCAACGGCTGCGGCAAAAGCACGCTGGCAAACCTCATTCCCCGCTTCGCCGATCCCACCTCGGGCGTGGTGCGGCTCGACGGCGTCGCCTTGACCGACATGCGGCTCCGCGATCTGCGCGGGCAGATCGGGCTGGTCACGCAGGAGACCATGCTCTTCGACGACACGATCTTCAACAACATCCGCTACGGCGCCTACGACGCCACGCACGAGCAGGTGATCGAGGCCGCCAAACAGGCCCACGCCCACCGCTTCATCGAAACCGAATTGCCCGACGGATACGACACTTCGGCCGGCGCGTTGGGCAATCGGCTCTCGGGCGGACAGCGCCAGCGGATCGCCCTGGCCCGGGCGATTCTCCGCGACCCGGCCATCCTGATCCTCGACGAGGCCACCAGCCAGGTCGATCTGGAGAGCGAGCAGGCGATTCAACAGGTGCTCGAAAAATTCACCCGCGGCCGGACCACCGTGCTGATTACCCATCGACTATCGGTGCTGTCGCTGGCCGACCGGATCGTGGTGATGGAAGGCGGGCGGATTCTCGACGTGGGCAGCCACCAGGAGCTCCTCGCCCGCTGCAATCTCTATCGCCGGCTGTATCAGATCCATTTCGAGGACCTGAAGCAGACGGCATGAGGCGATGCGCGCCTGTCCCGCTTTTTTCCCGTCTGCCGGTCGTAACGGGAGAGGGAGTAGGTTCCGTGTGCCGGGCGGAACAGAAGGAAGTCAGGTTCCGTCTCCGGACGGAACAGAAGGAAGTAGGCTCCGTGTGCCGGGCGGAACAGAAGGCCGAGGTTCCGTCTCCGGACGGGAAGAAGGGAAGGAGGTTCCGTCTGCCGGACTGAACAGAAGGCGCCTCCCGCCCGAGGCCGCTGCAGCCGGACCTGGGCCATGCTCATCAAGCGGGTTTATGAGCTTGACCCGCTGACCTGTCCCAAGTGCGGCGGGCAGATGAAGGTCGTGGCGTTCATCGAGCCGCCGCAAGGGGCGTTGATCGAGAAGATTCTGCGTCACTGCGGCTTGTGGCGTCCCTCGACGCCGCGCCCGCCGCCGGCGTATTCCCCCTCGCCCTTTGGGAGAGGGGCCGGGGGTGCCGCCGGTTTTCCCCCTCTTTCCCCTCCCCTTTGCCGGGTTTTCCGACGCTGGGCAGGCCGCCGAGTATTTTGCCGACGGCGATTTCTCGGGCAGCCCCGCGGAGGATTTCGCCCAGGCAGCTCCGGACGATTCGGCCTACTTCGCGGACATCGACGCCTGCGAAGCCGCCTTCTAAAATAACCCGACGCCGGTCGGCCCGCTGATGGTCTGCGCTGGTGGGTGAATTTGCGCGCTTCTCCACACCCAGCCGCGCCGATGAGAGCCTTCTGTGACGACATTTCCCGGCACAAGCGTGCTTTGGGGGGAGCCGGCTTAAGCCGGCTCCCCCCCAAAGCACGCTTGACTCCCCGTTGCCCGAAGGGATATACTAAGCCGCATGGGAAAATCAAATTTCCTATCAGTCACCAAATTGTTAAGGTGGTTACGAAAGACGGCTCTGGAAACGATGTAACAACGTTCTACGATCCATCCTACGGCCTAACATACACCAGCCTCGCCAATATGGAGGCCACAGTCATCGCTGGGTACATTAAATTGACCACCATTCAGATTGGTGGCATAAACTATCTTGTGTATCATATTCGAACGAACGATCTTGGCGGCCATTTGGTCGCCTCTTATGAAACATACTGACGGTAACGAATCGAAAGGGATAATGTGATGAAGTCTCGCAGATCGACCATTATTGCAGCAGTCTCCCTATTGCAGGCGGTCCTGCTCGGTGCGACCGTTTCCTATTGTGGCGAGGATAAAGACGTGTCACGTGCCAATTCTGGAAACAATCAAGAAGTCCCGCCCAAGTCAAAGCAAGTCGTTAAACCCTCGCCTGAGTGGTCACCCGCATTCTTGGTCATTCATCACGGAGAATGGCATATCACCATCAAAAAGGATGGCAGCGGTTTGATTGGGCACGGGGACCAAATCGGCGTGTATTTCCCCGCCAAGACATTTGACGTGCAAGCCATCGATCGTGAGTTACAGCCTCACCTATCGCTCAAACCGAAGACACAGGAAGATCGGCTTCGGATTATAGGAAAATGCTATGGCGTCACTTACTACACAAAGGAGAAGCCGAAAGGGACATTCTATTTCACTGGCGGCCCGACTCCTGTTGCCAAAATATTTGAACGGTTCAGGATTGCGTGTCGCACGGTAAAGCCCATTCCACAGAAAAGCAGCCTAGCTATAGAAAAGGCTTGGCGTGAACATCCGCCAACGCCTATAAGCAAACCCTGGGATGCGGAAGAAAAAGACGCGACAACTCTTTCAAAAAATAAAGGAAAAAGGTGACAGCCACCAAATCCAGGTTAGCAATGTCTAAGGCTATTGGACTATCTCTGTTTTCACTTGGGTTTTTGACGCTTGGCGTTATGACCGTTGGGTGCGATTCAGTCTCAGCTAAGGGAGACGATCCTGAAGTGGTTTTATTCAGAAAACGATTGGATGATGACCGCGAACTTGTAGTTGTTCGAGGAAGAAATATACCAATTACGGTTATCAAAGGGATCAGCACCATATCGGCGGACAACAAGAATAATATTACCGGGGTAAGTTCGCTTCGGTGCGAGCTACATTCCGCAACGAATGGGCCGTTGATTTTGGCCAACCGTCTCATCTACGAGCCCGTCGGTTGGGGCGGGCACCGCTTCCAGGTCCCTGGACATGCTCGTTAGCCCGGAAAAGATAATAATTGCGGCCATTGACGGCCCCTTGATTACATTGTGGGCTGTTACTCCTATGGCGGCTGAGGCTAACCAATTCGCATGGCTAAACGACTGGACGCGGTTTGCAGCTATGGTACCCCTTGATAAGACAATGGTCAGCGTCAAGCTTGGGCGGACAGAAAATGGCCTTATTCTGGCCGAGGTGAACGACTTGCGCCTAATTTCAAGCAGCACACCAAATTCATCCAATTGGAGAAGGAGTGGAAATTTATGAAAGTGGAAACAGGTGACAGCCCCAAGATTGACAAGATTGGAGATTCGCGGATTGATTCGCGGGATTCGCAGGACACGAACCGAAATGGGCAACATAGGCAAACGCATTGAATGAACATTCGTGGACACGTTGCCGCGGCCATATAATGTAACGTTATATCCCGCCCCCAAGGCCGTCCTGCCGGATAACGTCGACTTGCAGGTGCTGCTCGAAGACGTCCGCACCCGCGGCGACCGTCAACATCCCTTCTGGGCCCGTCTGGAAGGCTCCAGCGGAAGGGTGTCGGTCCGGCATTGAACCTGCCGCTGCGGTAATTGCGGTGGACCTGAAACAGACGGCGTGAGAAGTAGCACGCCTGTCAGGCTTTTATGCGTGCCGTAACTCTCAGACGCCCAAGCGGTTAGCGACCTTTGCGGCCCCGCCCGCTTGACGGACAACGCCGACTCTGCCATGTATAGGGTACGGATGTACACTATACTAATGGCCGGCGTCCCGTCATGGTTGCCTCCTCCGTTGAGCCGTTGCCGCTCTACCGCCCCCGCGATCCGCGGGCGTCCGGCCTGTGGCAGTTGATGGAGCGGTATTTCGAGACCTTCCGGCGGGTCTACGACGAGCGGTTTCAGGCCAAGTATGGATTCTGGCGGCCGATCGTCGAGCGTTCGGTGACGGCGTTTCTCCGCTGCGGCGATCTGCACGAGGGCTTCGCTCGCGTCCGCTGCCCGGATTGCCAGCACGAGATGTTCGTGGCCTTTTCCTGCAAGCAGCGCTGCACCTGTCCGTCCTGCCACCAGAAGCGCACGTTGCTGACGGCGCATCCACGTGGCCGAGGAGGTCTGTCTCCGGTGGCACATCGGCAAGTCGTGTTGACCATCCCCAAGCGTCTGCGGCTGCACACCCGTTTTGACCGCAAGCTGCTGGGCAAGCTCTGCGCGCTGCGCCTGGACGTGCATCCAGGCCGAAGTCCGACGCCTGCTGGGCCGGGACGACGTGCTGCCCGGCATGGTCGCCGCGATCCAGACGCACGGCGAACTCCTGCACTGGCACCCGCACATCCACACGCTGGTCACCTGCGGGGCGTTCACGCCGCGAGGGCGAGTTCCTGGAACTGCCCGCAGCTCGACATGGAGCGGCTGCAAGCGGCTTGGCAGGAAGCCGTCTTCGCCCTGTACCTGGCCGAGGAGAAGATCGCGCCGGAGGTGGTCGAGAACATGCGCGGCTGGCCGCACAGCGGCTTCAGCGTCGATCAGTCGGTGTTTCTGCCAGCCGGGCGACCGGGCAGGCATCGAGCGTTTGGTGCAGTACATGACCCGCTGCCCGTTCAGCCTGTCGCGGCTGGTCAAGGTGACCGAGACCGGGCAGGTGGTCTACAAGGCGGAGAAGGACGCCTGCCGGGCCTTTCCCGAGCCGCAGCGGCGACGGCCTGGCGGCTGGGCCGAAGCGGAATTTCCAGGTTCTCGATCCGCTGGATTTCCTGGCCGAGTTCACCCAGCACATTCCGCCCAAGGGCGCGCATCTGATCCGCTACTACGGCTGGTACTCGAACAAGGCCCGCGGCATGCGACGCAAGGCGGCCAGCCGAAGCCGCGGCGGCGGACTGTCCGCCACTTCCGGCCGAGCGGCAAGGCGCGACTGTTCCGGACTGCCCAGCCGCTGCAGCCAGACCTGGGCCATGCTCATCAAGCGGGTGTACGAGATTGACCCGCTGACCTGTCCCAAGTGCGGCGGCGCAGATGAAGGTGGTCGCGTTCATCGAGCCGCCGCAAGGCGACGTGATCGAGAAGATTCTGCGTCACTGCGGCCTGTGGCATCCCTCGACGCCGCGCCCGCCGCCGGCGCGTATTCCCCCTCGCCCTTTGGGAGAGGGGCCGGGGTGAGGGCGACGATGCCGCGTTTGGCCTCTTCGACTGGATGGACTGGTCGGATGTCGACGCGGCGGAGGATTTCGTCCAGATCGCCCCGGACGATTCGGCCTACGTTGACATCGACCCTTTCGAGGTCAACGAGTACGAGCCGGCCTTCTGATTTTCTCCGACGGCGAGTCGGCCCGTGGACGGAGTGCGCGTATCACGGAATTTGCCCTCGACAGGCGGTCGGATGGGCCGCTTGAATGGCTTTTGGATGCTGCCGAATGCGCCCTCGCTGGCGGTCAAGGGTGCCGGAAGGGTGGTGCGGCCATGGCCGCACCACCCTTCCGGCACCCTTGACATACCTTTCCTCTATGGTAAAATCACCGGCATTGGTGAGAAATCAAAATTCCTATCAGTCAAGAGACGGACAAAGAGCGAACAACCCAAAAGTTGGGGCTGCCGTGCCTAAAGCCACCAGCACCCCAACTATAGAGGTAGTTTTTGGGTAAATTGCCCCCACTCCAGAGTTAATCTTAAAAAATAGTTTTTTCTTTGTCAGGAATCGGGGTTCGGCGGTCTATAGGTGATTAGGAGTATAGGTAATGAGTCATCATAATTGAATTTTTGCTTTGGTTGTCATCGGAGGCGTGTGCCTTCAACCGGAGCGGCGAACAACGAAACGGCCAAAGGGCCCAGGGAGAGTGAGATGAAACGGTTTATGATTGTGCTGTGTGTGGCAGCAGTGGTCGGGCTGGCGTCAGCAACGGTACAGGCCGCGATTTCCTACACGGTTGCCGGCTTGGGGCCAACGAGTTATCCCGGCCCTGTCACGCCGCCTGTGGGTTCCCCGCATATTGTGGATGGTTATGGCTATCCTGGTGATACGGTTGAACTTCAGACTTACACAGGCTCTCTCAATCTCACGCCAGGGACTTACACCCTACAGATCAACACCTTGCTCTGGGGCGTGGATTGGACCTATAACGGCACTGCAACGGCTTGGGACTATCCGGCGAATTGGCCCGATATTACAAACACAATTTACGCGGACCGGAGTATAACTATTGGTACGGCGACGGGGAGCATTAGCCAATCTGGTACTTTGAAAAACACTTGGGACGATGACTACCTCTCGTTTGCTGCCGGAGCAACGACTTCTATTTACGTCACAGATTCTAGTGAACTCTATAGAGTTGATGTCACAGCGAAAAGCCTTCCAGTAAGCAGCGTTAATTACTTTCCTGGCGGGGATCCCCCCGCAGGAGGTTTTGCCCAGACTCCCCGAAACATGATGGCGACCTTCACCGTTACTGATCTGGGCTCGGTTCCCGAACCTGCCACCATCATCGTCTGGTCGCTGCTCGGCAGTCTCGCTATCGCCGTAGGCTGGTGGCGTCGGAAGCGGGCGGCCTGACGCCGCAACCTCCAATCCAAGAGCCAAACCCAGGGCCATCCATCGCGGTGGCCCTTTTTTTGCGCGGTGTGGTTGGTGACATTTTGTTGCCGCTTCATTCCGTGCTCGCCCACTACCGTGACGCCGGAGGACCTGAGCCTCCTGCCAATAGAATCGGAATCGCGACCTTTCAGTCGATTGCCACCCACCCCTTCTGGTGCCCCAAAATTCCGGACTTTGCCGCTCAAGACGGCCTGGGCCAACAGACGCGATGCGTAGGGCTCACGGATTTTGAATGCCCGGGCAACGTCCTTAATGAACACCACGCCGCCGTGGCTGCGGACGAACGCGAGGGCGTCGTGCCAGCGGCCGGGTGTCGGTATGTCATCGTCGGTCAGGGGGATGGTTCCCTTGAGCCCCAGGTCATCGCGGAGTTCGATCACGCCATCCCACAGCGTAATCCTGTACGCACCTTGAAGGCGACGTTCCCGACGCAGCGTGATGCGTTTCTTCAAAATTTCGTCCCGACTTGCAGGTGCTGCTCGAAGACGTCCGCACCCGCGGCGACCGTCAACATCCCTTCTGGGCCCGTCTGGAAGGCTCTAGCGGAAGGGTGTCGGTCCGGCATTGAACCTGCCGCTGCGGTAATTGCGGTGGACCTGAAACAGACGGCGTGAGAAGTAGCACGCCTGTCAGGCTTTTATGCGTGCCGTAACTCTCAGACGCCCAAGCGGTTAGCGACCTTTGCGGCCGCGCCGCTTGACGGACAACGCCGACTCTGCCATGTATAGGGTACGGATGTACACTATACTAATGGCTGGCGTCCCGTCATGGTTGCCTCCTCCGTTGAGCCGCTGCCGCTCTACCGCCCGCGCGAGCCGCGGGCGTCGGGCCTGTGGCAGTTGATGTATCGGCACTTCGAGACCTTTCGCCGGGTCTACGACGAGCGGTTTGCGGCCCAGTATGGCTTCTGGCGGCCGATTGTCGAACGCTCGGTGACGGCCTTCCTCGCCTGCGGCGATTTGCACGAGGGTTTTGCCCGCGTCCGCTGCTCGGACTGCGGACACGAGATGTTCGTGGCCTTTTCCTGCAAGCAGCGCTGCACTTGCCCGTCATGCCATCAGAGCGCACGCTGCTGACCGCGCTGCACGTGGCCGAGGAAGTCTGTCTGCCGGTGGCGCACCGCCAAGTCGTCCTGACGATTCCGAAACGTCTGCGGCTGCACGCCCGCTATGACCGCAAGCTGTTGGGCAAACTCTGTCGCTGCGCCTGGACGTGCATTCAGGCCGAAGTCCGGCGCCTGCTCGGCCGCGACGACGTGCGCCCGGCATGATCGCGGCGATCCAGACGCACGGCGAACTGCTGCACTGGCACCCGCACATCCACACGCTGGTCACCTGCGGCGCGTTCACGCCCGGGGCGAGTTTCTCGAATTGCCCGAACTCGACAAAGATCGGCTGCGAGCGGCTTGGCGGGAGGCCGTGTTCGCGCTCTATCTGGCCGAGGAGAAGATCGAGCCGGAAGCGGTCGAGAACATGCGCGGCTGGCCGCATAGCGGTTTCAGCGTCGATCAGTCGGTGTATCTGCCGGCGGGCGATCGGGCGGGCATCGAGCGGCTGGTGCAATACATGACCCGCTGCCCGTTCAGTCTCTCGCGGCTGGTCAAGGTGACCGCGACCGGGCAGGTCGTCTACAAGGCCGAGAAGGACGCCTGCCGGCCGTTTCCCGACCCGCGCGGCGACGAGCATGGCGGCTGGGCCGAAGCGTAATTTCCAGGTTCTCGATCCGCTGGAGTTTCTGGCCGAGTTCACGCAACACATTCCGCCGAAGGGCTCGCATCTGATACGCTATTACGGCTGGTACTCGCAACAAGGCCCGGGGCATGAGACGCAAGGCGGCCAGTAGGCAGCGCATCAATGCCGTCTGCCGGACGGAACAGAAGGCGATTCCCGCCCGAGCCGTTGCAGCCAGACCTGGGCCATGCTCATCAAGCGGGTGTACGAGGTTGACCCGCTGGCCTGTCCCAAGTGCGGCGGCGTGATGAAGGTCGTGGCGTTCATCGAGCCGCCGCAAGGGGCGGTGATCGAGAAGATTCTGCGTCACTGCGGCCTGTGGCATCCCTCGACGCCGCGTCCGCCGCCGGCGGATTCCCCCTCGCCCTTTGGGAGAGGGGCCGGGGGTGAGGGCGACGATGCCGCGTTTGGCCTCTTCGACTGGATGGACTGGTCGGATGTCGACGCGGCGGAAGATTTCGTCCAGATCGCCCCGGACGATTCGGCCTACGTGGACATCGACCCTTTCGAGGTCAACGAGTACGAGCCGGCCTTCTAATTTTCTCCGACGGCGAGTCGGCCCGTGGACGAGGCGCACATCGCGGAATTTGCCCTCGACAGGCGGTCGGATGGGCCGCTTGAATGGCTTTTGGATGCTGCCGATGCGCCCTTGCTGGCGGTCAAGGGGGCCGAAGGGCGGTGCGGCCATGGCCGCACCACCCTTCCGGCACCCTTGACATACCTTTCCTCTATGGTAAAATCACCGGCATTGGTGAGAAATCAAATTCCTATCAGTTAATTCCTATCAGTCACTGACGGGCGTTGCGGTATTTGATAGCCAGTTCAACGCTCCAGTTAGCGAAGACCGGCGCAGTCTTCGCCAAATACGAGGATCTGCTCACCACCGGACGACATGACAATAAGCTGCTATCGGTCCGTCCCGGGCAAACCGAATACACCGCCTGGCAGAGCGCCGACGGCCACAGAATTGTGGCTTTCTTCTTCAACAATTCAAGTGAGCCGGCCGCCGTCGCGGTCTTTTAAATTTTTTTTTTTTTTTAAAAAAAAAAAAAAAAAAAAAAAAAAAATATAGCCAGTTCAACGCTCCGGTCCGCGAAGCCGGCGCAGTCTTCGCCAAATACGAGGATCTGCTCACCACCGGACGACATGACAATAAGCTGCTATCGGTCCGTCCCGGGCAGGCCGAATACGCCGCCTGGCAGAGCGCCGACGGCCACAGAATTGTGGCTTTCTTCTTCAACAATTCAAGTCAGCCGGCCGCCGTCACGGTGCTCAAGACCGCTGCCTGGAATACGACCGAAACTGAAGACGCCGGTGACGTCAGCCGAACCGGCGCCGGTGTAACGTTCACCATCCCGGCCTGGGGCCATCGCATCGTGCAGTTCACGAAATAGTTGACTGGCTACATCCTCATGGTATACTCAGCACCATTGCAGACATACCAGAATTCCCTCCACTTTTCCTATTAAAAAATGACCTCCCTTGCCAAAATTCTTTGCAGTCTTTGCACTGCGCTTGCTGCCGCTGTCGCTTGGGGCGGCCGCGCCGCGGAAACCCAACATCGTGCTGATCTACGCCGACGACGTTGGTTTCGGCGACCTGCAATGTTATGGCGGCAGCCGCGTGCAGACGCCCAACGTGAACCGCCTGGCCGAAGAAGGCGTGCGCTTTGTGAACGGCTATGCGACCTCCGCCACCTGCACGCCCTCGCGTTTTTCCATTTTGACGGGCGAGTACGCCTTCCGCCGGAAGGGCACCGGCGTGCTGCCGGGCAACGCCCCGCTGATCATCATGCCGGGCTCCATGACCCTGCCCGCCATCCTGCAGCACGCAGGCTACATCACCGCCGCGATTGGCAAATGGCATCTCGGCCTGGGGCCTAAAGACCGTGAGTTGGATTGGAACGGAGAGATCAAGCCGGGGCCGCTGGAAGTGGGATTCGATCATTGTTTCATCATCCCCGCCACGCCCGACCGCGTGCCGTGCGTCTACGTTCAGGACCACCGCGTCTTCAATCTCGATCCGTCGGATCCCATCCGCGTCAGCTATCGCCAGCCGCTGCCCGGTGAAGTCACCTACAAGACCATTGACCACGGCAAACTCCAAATGGTTTCCAGCGAAGGCCACAACGCCGCCGTCATCAACGGCATCGGGCGCATCGGCTACATGACGGGCGGCAAGGCGGCCATGTGGAAGGACGATGAAATGGAAGAGGTGCTGGCGAAACAGGCGGTGGCTTTCATCGAAAAGGAGAAAGATCATCCCTTCTTCCTCTATTACGCGTCGCACGACGTCCACGTGCCCCGCGTGCCGAACAAACGTTTCGTCGGCCGTACGGGCATGGGACCGCGCGGCGACGAGTTGGCCGAGTTTGACTGGGCCGTCGGCCGGATTCTCCAAACGCTCGACCGCCTCAAACTGACCGACAACACGCTGGTGATCCTCAGCAGCGACAACGGGCCGGTGCTGGACGACGGCTATGCGGATGACGCCAACGAAAAACTGGGCGACCACAAACCCGCCGGCCCCTTGCGCCGGCAAATACAGCATTTTCGAGGGCGGAACACGGGTGCCGCTGATCGTCTGCTGGCCCCGTAAAATTAAATCCGGTGTTTCCCCGGCGCTGGTCAGTCAGGTGGACCTCGCGGCCTCCTTTGCGGCGCTCGCCGGGCAGAAGTTGCGGCCGGGCGACTGTCCCGACAGCGAAAATGTCTTGCCGGCCTTGATGGGAAAATCCCCAAACGGCCGCGAAAGCCTGGTCGTATACGATCAGCGCAAGGAACTGGCCCTGCGCGGGCGACTGGAAGTTCATTCCGCCGGGCCGAACCTGCGACGGCCTGGGGCCCTGGACCGGCGTGCTGATTCCGTCGCCCGGCTACTTGTATAACCTGGCCGATGATCCCGGCGAAACCCACAACCTGGCCGGAAGCCATCCCGAAAAGCTGAAGGCAATGCAAACCCGGTTGACGGATATTCTCGAGCAAAAGTAGGCCCAGACAAACGAACTGTGACGCATCGCGGCGCGGACACGCCTGCCGAAACAGCAGAATAGGGGAGATCACTGATAAGGGCAAAGGGGACAAGCTTAAGGAGCGGGAAAGGGGGCATCACTGATAATGCTAAGGTGAGCAAGCGTAACCAGTGATGTCCCCTTTTCCGTTTCCGCTATATGTCGGGAACAACCTCATCAGGCAGGCAAGTGAGGATCGACCCGACGATAGTTAAGGGCGCGGTTTGCTTGTTGTAATACCGAGCAACCGTAATGGGTGGATTCAATCGTTTGCATCAACGCTTGACCAGATTTCGGAGTGCACCGATACAGTAATTCGCATTGTGCCTTTCCGACGCTGGCGAAGTAGTAAGAAGTAGTGTATGAATAGAGAGGATGTGTACAATGGTGTGTGACAATTTCCACTGGCGCGATCTGCGGGGTTTAGGTAAACTGCTTGCATGGAGTATTTCAATCAGGAATCCAAGCAAGGAGCATGGCATGAACCCGACATCGCAAGTCGCGCCAGAGAAGTTCGTCGAGACGATGAAGGACGAGATCGAGCAGTACGCCAAGGATGTGATGGAGGCCGTCAACAAAGCCCCGGATGGCGAGTGGATTGCCGGCAGCGAAGAACGCGTTCGCGATCTTTCGGCGGAGATGCGCCGTAAGGTTTTTGAACGTGCGCTACAGCAGCGGGTTGATGCGGCGGAAGCCGCTTTTCCCCCCTCCGCACCATCCGACCACCGGCAAGCGGCTGGCGAATAAAGGCCGGCAGTCGCACAAGGTTCTCACCATCAACGGCAAAATCAAAATCGTGCGACGCTGGTGGCATGGACCGCAGATCGGGAGTGTCGCACCGGCGGACGCGATTCTCGATCGTAGCGAGACAACCATCACGCCTGGCGTGTTGGAGATGGCGTGCCGCGTGAACTTGTCGGCGACGAGCTTCGTCCGAGCGGCAGGCGCTTTGGAACGCACGGCGCAGGTGAAACTCAGCGGCGAGCGACTGCGGCAAGAGGTGGAGGCGGCCGGGCGTCGCGTGCTGAAAGCCCAGCAAGACGATACCATCGCCGTGACGTGGCACGC
This sequence comes from uncultured Planctomycetota bacterium, assembly GCA_963733145.1. GTDB lineage: Bacteria > Planctomycetota > Planctomycetia > Pirellulales > Thermoguttaceae > JAHIKV01. Next base: position 127,458 of record CAVTCJ010000008.1, read on the forward strand.
GGAAGATTGCGTCGCGCCGGACGATGAAACCAGCGAGAAAACACGCGTTTACACGGGTTGCGACGGTGTGATGGTCCCGATCATCACCGACGTCGAGAAGATCAAACGCCGCGACAACGTAAAAGCCAAGCGGCGGCGTTGCGGCAAGAAGTGCAAGCCGTTGCCGCCGCGACGGCGAGGCTCGGATCGGTCTTGGAAAGAGTTCAAGGTCGCCTTCTTTTACAGCGAGGGCGGAAAGCATCAGCATGTGGCGTTCACGCACGGCAATCACATTGCGGCGGGCAAGCTGCTCCGTCGTGAAGCGGACAGGCTGCGGTTCCAGAAGGCCGACGAACGCGTAGGCTTGGTGGACGGGGCGACATGGATTCGCCAGCAGATGCAGTTGCATTTTGCCGAGTTGGATGGGTTAGGCTTGGACTTTTACCACTTGAGCGAAAACGTTCATCGCGCACGGCGCAAAGTGTTTGGCGAGGAATCGCCGGAAGGCAAAACGTGGGCGGACGAACTGATGCACGTATTCAAGCACGAAGGATGCACGGCGGCTTGGGAACGCATTCTCCCGTGGCGAACGACATTGCGAGGCAAGGTGAAGCGCAAGGCGACGGATCGGTTGTTGCACTTCATCTCGGCGCAGGAACATGATCCGCTATCCGGAGTTCCGCGAGCGCGGCTGGCAGATTGGCAGCGGCCCGACCGAGTCGCAATGCAAACTATGCACAAAGCGGCTGAAAGGCTACGGTCGTCGCTGGGACCGGCCCAACGCCACGGCCGTCGCGGCCCTTGATACGCTGGACAGAAACGGTCAATGGGGCCAAGTCTGGCCAAACGCCCGCCCTGTCACGACTTAAGGCCGCCCAGAACGCTGGTCACACACGTACAATGCCATGCGTTGAAATATTTCAGAATATGAAGACAAAAGACCTTGTCTTGTGCTCGTTTATGATATGTGCGGAACTTGGCGGTGGCGATACGCCAACAGGTTGTCTGGTGAATATTTCGTTAGACGAGTTTGTGAAAAGTGGGGCAGAGATTGTGATGAATGAATTCGAGTTATATTATAGACGAGATTATGAAACACGGTCTGAATTGTATGACGACATGACAGAATCGCAAAGGAAGAAGTTTCTGTCTCAGCATTCAAAAGTGATTGTATCATGGCCTATTAAGACCGAACCTGCGAATGTATACGTTGGCCCCAATGAGATACTGTATGGACGTTTGGATTACCCATTCGACAAAACGGCGTTCTCAAAATACATACTCGAAGCACTCTCAGAAGATGTGCTAATACTACAGCGCTAACTTGAGTCCCATTTACATACACGGGTTTCGGTCAGTTTGATGCCCATGTTCCGCAGAATTCGACGTTTTCGCTTGATATGGCAACGACGCGCCAGGGCGTTGCGATCTTGTATGCCTGCGAGCAACGCCGCCGTACGATGCAACAGACGCGACGAGACACGGCCGTCGAGCCACCACGAGCGAATTAACCCCGACACCGCCGTATGCACTTGGCAAACGGTCCACTCGGGATTTTTTTTCCCGCAAGCGTTGTTTCGTCTCGGCCAGAAACAAGTAGCTGATCGAACTGAGAATCAAATGCCGCTTGAGGCCCGGATACCGCCGTCCTTCGTAATGAGCCAAGCCGACTTCGCCCTTGTCGTCCTCGAAGCAGCGTTCAACGCGCCAACGCGAGAAGGCCGCCAGAAGGATCGGCCCTGCCGATGTTTCCGGCGACGCATTGCTCACGAAGAACTTTATCTCGGCTGGATCAAGTACACTGCGGGCAACCATCAAATGCCACGGGCCGGTGGGCAGGCCATCCGGTCCTTGAAGGAAGAACGGCACACGTTTGACCTCCCAAAGGATCGGCCCCTTGTGGCCGTCCTTGACGCGATACCGCACCCACTCTTGGTCCTGCAGTTCCGGCGCGTACTTGAGCATGTTCTCGACCCTGATTGCCGGACGACTGCCGGAGACGATTCGCGGCGTCTAGCGGCCGCGGCCGCGGCCGCGGCGAAAGGGCCGACTCGTCACGCGCGGCGGAACGATCCAGCCCATCAGGATGCGCGGCACTTCGGCCACGAACCGCTGCTCCCGGCCGTCCAATGCCCGCAAAAACGCGGGTTTTCCGCCATACCACTCGTCGAACGTCAGCCAGGCAAACCGCACGCCGTTGGCCCGCGCCGGTCGTACAACTCCAAGGCGATTTCCGTTTTGGGACGATAGGTCATCCCTTCGGGGATCTGCGCCTCGCGGCAACGCGCGGGATCGCCAGCCCAACTTTCCGGCAGGAACAACTCGCCATCGAGCAAACAGTGAAAATCGTCCGCGGCATAGGCCAAATGCACCGTGACGATCCCGTTTTCCTGCTTGCCGATCGTACCCAAGTATTGCCGTTGCACGCCGGGCGTCTTATTCCCTTGTTTGACGAAGCTGGTTTCGTCGATGACGCCCACGGAATGCGGATGGGAATGATCCTCGGCGACGATTTGCTGCAAGCGGTTGCGGGCCAGGTCTTCCAGCCAACGATGTTGGCTGAGGAACTCCTGAAGGGTTCGCACGGGCACGCCGGACGCCAGGGCAATCGGTTCGACGCTCTTTCGCGGCAAGTCGGAAAGCTGCCCATTAACGTAGACGGTCAGATGTGCCCGTGTGTCCTTGCGGGCAAAGCAGTCGTCGAAGCGTTTCAGAAAGCGGGCAAGCATCGGTTGCAACCCACGAATCAGTTTAGCGTCCATGTCTGGCCCTCCGTGACTCAGCAGGACACAAGTTTCGCCATTTTATCCAAACAAATCAATATCAACTTAGCGCTGTAGTACTAACAGCCCGTTGAAAAAGGGTTAAATGATCGACGTGTGAGGTGATTCAGGCGGCAGTTGCACACGAGGATTCAGCGATGCAGGCGAACGATCTAGGCTCATACGGACGGGGACGGAAAAGGGGACATCACTGATATTCAGAGGACGGAAAAGGGGACATCACTGATATTCAGAGGGAATTGGTGGAGGCGAACAATCTATCCGCCGACTGGCACAATTCTTGAGCTTGAATTCGTCCGCCGCGAGAGATAGGATGACCGACGCTCGGTTTTTCGGAAGGCGTCGTTCTTTGAAAATCCGGATTTTGGGCGGATTGCGCCTCAGGGTTCGCCCGTTTCTCGTTGCACTGCGCATGCAACACCATGCTGCTGAACGAGGGGGTGTCTGCGACGATTTGATTATCCGTAAATGATTGTTGTTTCATCGGTTACGTTTCAACGAAACGTGGGACAATGAAATGGCAAATTGAAATTCTGTTGCATAGCATCGTTGCCGCGTCCCTCTGCCGGGGCGGACAACGAGACCGAAATTGTCGTCCAAAACAACTTCGGTATATGTAGGACAGCCGCCCCCGGCTGTCCAGGGCGATTCGTACAGCCGCCCCCGGCTGTCCAGGGCGATTCGCACAGCCGAGGGCGGCTGTCCAGGGCGAGAGTTCCATCCGCGGCCTCTGCCTGGGACGCAAGAACTGGCTCTTCCTGGGCAACGACCGCGGCGGCCCGGCGGCGCGCAGTTCTTTGCGGGCCGCGTCCAACAATCCGGCCGTCCGGTCTTGTGCCCATCCGTTGCGGCAGAACAACAAAGCCGCTGCCAAGACCGCGCCGCAGAATACAGCCGACAGATTGCGCATGGGCGATTCCCCTTTCTCGATCGACCGGTTAGCCCGGATTATTCCTAGCGCGGCTTAGCCGCAACCAATTGTGGTCTTGGGTCTTGGGTCTTAGGTCTTGGGTCTTCGTGCCAAGACCTAAGACCCAAGACCGTCAAAGATTGAGGACGATTTCTCAATCCCAAAAACTAATGGCATAAACACGAAGGAACATTGTCATTCTGAGCGCAGCGAAGAATCTGGGCTGTTTGCGGCGCATCGGAGATCCTTCGCTGCGCTCAGGATGACGTTTATGAATAATCCGGGTTAGCCGCCCGGGCGGGCAACAACCCGCACTATCGCGGCTCAGGCCGTCATTCTAAAAGGCGCCGAGCCTTCCCGCAAGTTGGCGGAAACGGCAAACGCGCGTGGAGAGGAGAAGTCACGGCCGCCGCATCCGGAGTGGAACGAAACGCTGCCGCTCGGCGTATTGCCTGAATTATCCGCACCGCTCGTCTTCCTGCATCACTTCACCCCGGGCAGCCGGTGGTCGGAAATGCGGGGGCTGGAGAGAGCCGACACGCAAAGCGGATCGAGCGCATTCTTGCCAATGCTTTTTACGTGGGCGACGATGGCGGCCTCGCCGTTTTCGATGGCGGCGGCCATTTGCTCCGCGGCCAGGAGCAAAAACGGCGTGCTGGGGTGATAAGCGTAGGCGTCGAAAGGGAAAAAGGCAGGGAAGTCCTTGTTCAATGCGATGAATGGGTTGGTAATTGCTTCGGACAAATTGGCCGCCACCGCGGCAGCCTGGCTCTTCACGGCATTGGCCATGTAGTGCAATTTGTTGGAATGGTGCTGCGATTGCCAGACGTGGCCCAGTTCGTGAATCAACGTCGAAGTCTTCGGCGAAAAGGTGCCGCAGTTCATGATCTGAACGAATGTCCCCTGGATGGGCACGGCGACGGTGAACGGGCGGTTGCCCAGCCCGGTCTTGTCCGAGATGAAGATGGTGGAGAAATCGAGGCTCGATCCGTAAACGCCGGCGGCGGTGCTTTGCTGCGCGGCGTCGAGGGGACGGAAGGAACCGGTTGCGGCGGGCGCGGCGGCGCCCCCGCTGGCGGGCGCCAAGCTGCTTGCCGACGAAAAGCCAACGGGAGCAAAGCCGAATTGGTTTCCTGCGGGGGACCGGTCCGCTTGGAAGAGAGCGGCCGTCGCGCCGGCCTGGCCGGCAGTGAAGCTCTCGCCGTTGCAGCAGTTGCAGCCGCAGCTCCGGGGTTTTAGGCCGGCCCCGCTCAAGGCCGCAAAAGTCTTCGGCCCGACGATGCCGTCGGCGGCAAGACCGTTGTTGGCTTGATACTCCTTGACTCGGGCCAAGGTCTTCGGCCCGAAAATTCCGTCTGGCGCGAGCGGCGGCAGGTCCGAAGGAGGCTGGCTGTTGAGCGCGAGTTGCAGGTTCTTCACATCCGTTCCCGTACAGCCGCTGGAAAGGTTACGCATCATAGCACTATCCATCCTCGCAAAAAGGGTAAAGCGAGCCACAAGCCTCACACCGATATGATTTCCCTGAAGGGTGCGGACTTTACCGGCTGCGAACGACGTTTCATACGATATGCCCGGCGTCCAAAACACGGGCGGACGCAATCGAAAGGTCTACCGCTCGACTAATAATACGGTCCGCGTCAAGATCCGCCCCGCACGGCTGCCGGCTGTGCGTAAGGATCGGCAAATTAATAACTGTCGCATTTCAGAAGGGGACAGTCCCATTTTCGTCGAACGAAAATTGGGACAGTCCCCCACTTATTGATTCACCGGCCCTAACCCGGATTATTCATAAACACGAAGGAACATTGTCATTCTGAGCGCAGCGAAGAATCTGGGCTGTTTGCGGCGCATCGGAGATCCTTCGCTGCGCTCAGGATGACGTTTATGAATAATCCGGGCTAAGCGTCAAAGAACCGCCATCGCCCATCCACGCCCCGCCTCCGTTGCCGGGCCAACTTGCGATTGATGGGAAGACCGGCGGCGGGTTGGCGCGATGGCCGGGACTTCCCGCTGAGCTTTCCCGAGGTACGGCCGTTTGATGGCTTGTCTCACGCGCCACGGGCAATAACGACCGACGGCATACTGCTACTGAGTCCTGGCAACGCGGAAGCCCGCGATGAAGATGAACTGGAAATCCGGCCCGCCCCTATAGCGAGTGGCGGAACTGGAGTTGACCGGCCAGTTGAGCCAGGAACCGCCCCGAAGGATATGGGCATCTCCGGCGCCTGGGCCGGTTGGGTCGTTTACGGGAGACTTGCCGTAGTAGTCCTTGCCATACCAATCCGCGCACCACTGCCAGGCATTGCCGTGCATGTCGTAGAGTCCGAAGGCGTTGGGCTTGAATTGGCCCACCGGCGCCGTGAACACGTAGCCGTCGCCGGCTCTGATCGTGTATTTCCAGTCCGGGAACGCCGCCTTGCCCGTCGCATCGGCGACGTTGCCCACCTTGGCCAGCGTCTCCGGGTCGTCGCCGCTATTGTACCGCGTTTTCGTTCCGGCCCGGCAGGCGTATTCCCACTGCGCCTCGCTCGGCAGTTGGTAGGTTTTTCCTTCCTTGCCGCTGAGCCATTTGCAGAAGGCCAGCGCGTCGTTCCAGCTTACGATCACCACCGGGTGCTCGTCGGTCTGCTTGAAACCCGCGAAACGCCAGGAATAATACTTGCTGAACATGAACTCCTGCTTCTCGAGGTTCCAGCTCCAGGCCCCCGGCCTTTCGCCCTTCTCCGCATCCGTTTTGTACCCGGAATCCTTGACGAACTGGCGGAACTGGCCCCGCGTGACATGGTACGTGCCCAGATAGAACGGTTTGGTGATTCGCACCCGGTGTTGCGGATGTTCGACCTTGAAATGTGCGGCCCGCAGATTATCCATGCCGTAGTTCTTCTTGAAGAAGGCAACGGTGTCCTCCGCCGGCTCGCCGCTGCCCATCATAAACTCGCCCGCAGGGACGAGCGTCAGCTTCATGCCGATGGAGTTGGTGATTTGCCTCTCGCCGCCGGCCGCCTTGGGCTCCTCCGCTATTGCGAAGCTGAGACTGCCGAGTGCGGCCAGGGCCGCCAAAGCCGCTGTACATGTTTGCCGGAACATGGATCGAATCTCCTTGGGCCAATACCGTTGCCGGAGAGCGCCCCAACGCACCACGCCGGCGGCTGAGAACGCCTCGCGGGATTACAGGATAGCCTACTGGCAGTTCCGGTTGCCGTCAATCACCGTAGAAGGCGACACTTGACCGTGCCTGGACACGAATCCGAGTCGGAAATCCCCACCAGGAGTGGAGATGAAGTTGCCACTCGACATATTGCCTGAATCATCTCAATTTGATTGCCGTTACCTCTTTCCGGTCGGAGCAACATAATCCGGATTACCTATCCCACGCCCTGCGGCGCAGAACCGCCGGGATCGAAGCGGAACACCGGCGGCTCCATTGCATAGCGATCGAACCCGCGCCGTAAATCGATGTCCTGGTCCGCCGATGACGCAAAGACATAAGCCTGTGCGGCGTTGGCCAATGCTTGAAGCATCGCGTCGCATCCATGCACTATCCGGCAACAATGAAATTCGATGCGCGGCAAGACCCGATTGATGGGAGTCGTGGGACTCGCGGGCGAACCGGAATAAGGGTGACTCCACCGCGATACAATCTGATTGAAACACACCACATCGGAACTTTCCATGCGAGCGCCGAGTTGAACACTGAAGGCGGCGGTGACTGCTCCCGGCAAGCTGCCGTGGGCTTCGATACGGATCAGATCCACCGCCCCGCGATTGGATTGCTGGAGGATGCCGCGGACCACAAAATCCATCGTATCCTCCGCGCCAATCAGCGAGAAGAGCGGCCATCTCTCGTCCGCATGTCCCGGCCTCGGCCGCAGAAGGGGCGGACGCATCCCCGGCCGCTCAAACCGCAGGACTTTATTGACGCGATCGTTACGCGCGAAAGGCCATGGTAAAAATCCGCGGCGAACGCTGGTCTACCAGATAGAGGTTAAGTCCCATGATTGCCTCCTAACGTCTCCGAACGCCGCGCGGCGCTCGGGACATGCGGAAAGGGTTGGGGAAAAGGGTACGTCACTGGTTTCGGAAAATGCTCGGAAAAGTGGACTACACAGATTATGCTTTGCCGGTTTGCCATGATCAGTGCCGCCCATTTACGGCCCTGTAGTTGGCTTATCCCACATAACCTGCGTCACTTTGAATCCCACCAGTCCCGCCACAAGGATAGCGAGGTAGAACTGGCCCGTAATGGCCTCCATCCAGGCCAATGTCCGGGCCAGCGGCGTAGTGGGCGTCACGTCTCCATATCCCACGGTGGTCAGGGTAATGAAGCTGAAATAGCCGAGGTCGCCGCGGTCCACTCGCGCGGCTACGGCCGGGGAGCCTTCCGAGGCGGGCATACGGAAAGACCCCGGCGATGCCGTCTCGACAGCAGAGTACAGAACGGTCCAGATGATGCCTAAGAGGAGATAGCCGCAGACGACTCCAAAAATGGCATCGCCCGATACTTGTTTGCGCAAAGACTGCGTGCAATATCCCGTACAGGACGAGGCCGAAAAAGCAAGCCGCCGCCAGATGCGAGGCGATCAGGAGAACTTGGCCGGCCGATCCGCCCAGCGCGCGGCTCGTCCAAACACCCAGAAAGGCCGCCATTCCCAACCCGATTGCCATTCTTCGGTGATCTTTTTCCTCAAAGGCCAGCAATATCACCGCGGCAATCAACAGCGAGAAGAAAACGTCGAACGATCTTCCCTCCTCAACCAAGCCTGACGTGAGCGGCGGCGCCACGGCAAGCAACAGCGAGGCCAAGAGCACAATGGCGAATCGCCAGCGCCGACTGGTGGGAACGCGGGCGGCAACTTGCTCCGGCTGTGGGCTCATGGGCGGTTCTCCCCTGCGACGGTTCTGAAAGCGATGCCGGCGAAGTCTTTTCGAGCGGCGCCGGCGGCATTGGAGCGAATTGCATTGGCCGCGATTTTCCGGGGCCGGGCGCCACGGTTCAACGGCCGCGCTGATGACTCCACGGTATGGTTCCTCAATCCTTCGGCGGCGAGATTCGGTAGAACAGGGCATACAGGGTCGGCACCATGACCATCGTCAGCATCGAGCCGACGATCAGCCCGAAGAAGATCGTGACGGCCAGCGCCACCCAGAACACGTCCTGCAACATCGGCAACACGCCGAGCACGGTGGTCCCGGCCGCGTTGATCACGGGGTTCAACCGCGACACGGCCGCCTCGACGACCGCGTTGTAGGGCGCGAGTCCGCGTGTGAGATTGGAATTGACCTCGTCCAACAAGCACCACGGCGTTCTTGATCATCATTCCCGAGAGACTCATGGCGCCCAAAAGCGCGATGAATCCGAACGGCGTTCCGGTCATCAGCAGCCCGGACGTAATGCCGATCATCACGAAGGGAATGACCAGGATGCAGATCAGCATGGGCCGGAATCCATTGAACAGGGCCACGAGGATGAACAACATGATCACCACCGCCGGGACAATTCCCGGAACCAGCGCCTCCTGCGACTGCTTGGCGCTCCAATACTCGCCGTCCCAGTCCAGCCGGTAGCCGGGCGGAAGCTCGATCGCCTCGAACTTGGCCAGCACGGCGTTGCGCAGCGTCGGCGCCGTCACCCCGTTGGGCGAGCACTGCACGGTAATCGCCCTCCGGCGGTCCCACCGCCAGATGATCGGATCTTCCCAAGGCATGGCGATGCCGTCGACGACCTGCGAGACGGGAACGGTGTGACTCGACAAACTCGGCGTGATCTGCAAATCTTCCAGCGACGTGGCGGCGCGCTGCCGCTCCTGGGCGACGTTGCGGGCGACGATCGGGATCAGGTCGTCCCCCTGCCGGATACTGTCCGACCACGACGCCGTCGGAGGCCCGCCGCGTCGTTCGGGCCAGATCGTCGCGCGACACGCGGGCCCAGCGGCCGCGCTCCTGGTTGTAACGCGGGGCCAGCGCTTCGAACGCGCTCGCGCCAGTTGGTGCGGACTTCTTTGGCGTAGGGACTGCCGCGCAGAATGTTTACGCCTTCTTCCGCCAGACGGCGAAGCGTCGTCGGATCGGCGTTGGCGGGTCCGCTGAAACGGGCCTCGATCTTCCAGTCGTCAAACGCTCCCACGGCGTACTTCCGCACGCGAACCATCGCCTCGGGGACGTTTTCGCGGACCCAGGCATCGGTGTCCGCGAATAAGCTGATCCACGCCCGCCAGCGTCTTCGTATTGACGATCAACTGCGCGTAGGACGTGTTTGGATCTTCGGCGCTGACGGGCAGATAGAATCGCGGCGGCCCCTTGCCGATGAATGAGCTGACCGAGGCCACTGCCGGATTGCCCTGCAGGTATTGCTCGATTTTCTTTACTCCGTTGCTGGTCGCCTGAATGCGAGTCCCCTCCGGCGCCCAGTAGTCGATCATGATCTGCCGCCGGCTGGAGTCGGGAAAGTAGAGTTGCGGCACGAAGCGAAAGCCCGCAAGGGAGACGGCCAGCAGTCCGACCATGCTCCCCAGGAATAGCACGCGATAGCGGATCGCCAGGGACAGCACTTGGCGGAACCGCTGATAGAACTTCCCTTCGTAAGGTGAGGCCGCCGTCCGTCCCGGTTTAGGTGACGGGCAGCATGGCCATGCACAGCAGCGGCGCGATTGTCTGGCAGAAGACCCAACTCAAGAGCAGCGACATGGCCACGACCGTAAACAGGCTGCCGGCATACTCGCCCGTGTCGTACTTCGAGGCGAAGATCGGGTAGAAGGCCATGCAGGCGACCACCGTGGCCCCCAGCAGCGGCCAAGCCGGCCCGCTGGCCGCTTCGATGGCGGCCTGTTTTCGATCCATGCCCTGAGCGATGCGGACCATGATGCCGTCGGTGACGACAATCGCGTTGTCGACCATCATCCCCATGGCGATGATCAGCGCGCCCAGCGAGACCCGTTGGAGGTCGATGCCGGCGATGGCCATCACGATGAACGCACCCAGGATCGGAAACACCAGGCCGCTGATCCCGATGATGATTCCCGCACGCAGCCCCATGGTGAAGGCCAACAGGGCCAACACGATCGCGACGGCCTCCAGGAGGCTGACCATGAAGGCCCGGATCGACTCGGTTACCTGGTCGGATTGCCACGAGATGCGGTCGACGCTGATGCCGACCGGGAGGTCGGCGAGCAATTCGGCCAGCCGGCGGTCGATGGCTTGTCCCACTTTGACCACGTTCGCACCCGAGCTGGGCGCCAGTGCCAGGGCGATGGCCTGCCGGCCGTTGTGGCGCAGGAGTTGATTCGGCGGGTCCACATAACCGGTCGATACCGTGGCGAAATCGCGGATGCGAAGGATCTCGTTGCGGCCTGCCGTCGGATCGGCGATCGCCAGGTCGCCGATGTCTTCGGGCGACTGGAACTCGCCGGTCGGGGCCACGCGGATCCGCCGCGTGAGGTAATCCACCCGCCCGGCATCGACCACCATATTCTGCGACTGAAGCGTCTGCATCATCTGTTCCGAGGTCAGTCCCAACGCGGCGAGCTGCGCCGTAGAAACGTCGATGTAGATCGCGTTTATCTTGCACTCCCCAGAGGTCGACCCGGGCCACGCCCGGCACAACGCTCAACTCCTTGCGCATGTCCTTGACGTAGCGTTCCAATTCGGCATAGTTGTACCCGTCGCTGCTGACGGCCAGGAGAAAGCCGAATACATTGCCGAAATCGTCGCCGACCTTCGGTTTGCCGGCGCCGGGCGGCAGCGAGCCTTCCACGTCCCGGACCTTCTTGCGCAGCACGTCCCAGACTTGAGGGAGCTGGTCGGACCAGTAGTTGCTTTTGATGTCGACCTTGATGATCGACAGACCCGGCGCGGGAATTGGAGTAGACGTTCTTCAGCTCCGCCATCTCTTGGAGCTTGGTTTCAATCTTGTCGGTGATTTCCAGTTCGACCTGCCGGGCGCTGGCCCCGGGATAGGTGGTCGTGATGACGGCGGTCTTCACCGAGAACTCCGGGTCTTCCAACTGGCCGAGTTGGAGGTAGCAGAACACGCCGCCGGCCACGATCAGACATATTCCGAAGTAGACGATCGCCCGCTTTTCAATCGAGATCGCGGCAAGATTCATGGCGTCACCAACTTCCTTCCTGGAGTATCTTCACCTGTTGGCCGTCCTGGAGCGAATGCACGCCGGCGGTGACCACCCATTCGCCGAGCTTGAGTCCCTTGGCGATTCTGATGCCTTCGGGGGTCAATTCGCCCGTCGTCACCGGCCGCCGGGCGACTTTCTGATTGCCCTCGTCAACCACCCAGATGTAGCTCTTTTCGCCGGCGGCGTCGGTGAAGACGGCGCCGGGCGGGACGATAACGTCCCGGGCCACGGCCTTTCCCTCCGTCTCCGGCAGAGCGCGAACCACCGCCGCCATTCCCGGCAGGACTTGCACGTCCGCGGGTTGGTCCACTTCAACGGTGACGGGATAGGTGCGGGTGGTTTGCGAAGCCTCGGCGCCGACCTTCGTAATCCGGCCGACGAACTCCCTGCCCGGAAAAGCATCGAACCGGCAAGCCGCTTTTTTCACCAGCGGCGCCAGCGAGATGAGGCTCTCGGGCACCTGAATGGTGACCTCGATTTTCGAGATGTCCAGCAGCCGCGCAACCGGCTGCTTGGCCTGGACCGTCTGATAGTTGTCGACGTATCGCGCCGCCACGTTGCCGCCAAACGGCGCATTGAGCACGGTGTAATCCAGTTGGTTTTTGGCGGTGGAGACCGTCGCCTGCAAGGCCTTGATTTCGGCGCGTTTGGCTTCAAGGTCCTCGGGCCGCGCCCCTTTCAGGCCGATATTGAGGTCCTCCTTCGCATTTTTGAGCTTTGCGACCGTCCGGTCGCGCCGCGCAAGGCTGATGTCGAAATCGGATTGGCTGATCACCTTCTTGGGCAGAAGCTGCACGTTTCGCTGATATTCCGCTTCTGCCTGCCGAAAGGAAGCCTCCGCTTCGGACACGGCGGCCTTGAGTTGTTCGATCTCTTCGGGCCGGGCCCCATGCTGCATGGCCGATAGATTTGCCTGCTCGCGCGCAGAGTGCCCCGGGCGCTATCCAGCGTGGCCTGAAAATCCCGCGGATCGATCGAGGCAATAACGTCCCCCTTCTTTACCTTGCTCCCTACGTCCACCGGCAACGATACCAGCGGCCCCGACACCCGGAACGAGAGATCCACCTCCTCCTTGGCTTTTGCCCTGCCGGGGAACTCACGACCCTGAATGGCCTTTATATCTCCCACCTTGATCGCACGAACCGGTCTTATCGGCTCCTGTTCGGAGGCAGACTTCCGGCACCCGGCGGACATCAGCACGGCGAGCAGGCAGGCGCCTGCTGCATATGATTTTGGCGTCATCGATTCTACTCCCTTTCAATACTTGCGACGCGCTCGGAAAGCGGCGCCGGGTGCGGTAATCGGTAATTGAAATTCATGGCCTTGTTGACGGCGCCTAGATCCACGTCCGGTCTTCTTCGGCGTAGCTCACGCGGCTCTTCTCTGCAAGCAAGTTATTTTGTCATTCACCAGCCCAGTGAAGGAGTCGCATGGTCGCGGGACTAAGGATCGGGGAATCAATAATTGTCATCCTGAGCGCAGCCAAGGATCTCCGTGCATCCGAACCAGATCCTTCGCTACGCTCAGGATGACTGCCAATTCCGACAGTTATTGATTCGCCCATCCTAATCCCGGCAGCCCTAAAATAACGGCCAACGAGGAGATAAACACAAAGATGAGCCTATCTTTTGCCTACATAAATGTCAAGAAGCCGTCCAAACGGGGATCGTCTATCCGATCTGGCACCGCAGGGCCGGTGGACAGGGAGTCGGGAGGGGACCGAGATGTAACTCGATCCAGGCAACGGAGCCATTCCTCGTTTCATCTTACCTTTCCAGCCTCGCCTACGATTTTGGCACGATGTCAATCTGCAGGGCCGGATCGGCGGCGGCGACGTAGGTCGTCGGCAGGCCCAGTTCCCGGCGAACGATGTTGGCGCCCTGGGCAATGGCCGACGGCCTTGTAGAAGGCAATCTCGCGGTTGCAGCCCTGGCGGCCAAACCCGCAGTCGCTCGACACGATGAGCTGTTCCGACCGGGATGTACTTCAGCGCCCGGCGGATTTCGGCGGCGACCTCCTCGGGCCGGTCGGCCTGGAGGGTGCGATGGCTCACCGCGCCGATGGCCACCTTCTTCTTCAGGCCGTTTCTGAACGGGGCGAACAGCTCGATGTCCTGGAAGTTCCGGTCCTTCATCTCGACGGTCCAGATGTCGCCCTTGCACCGCTCCAGGTACAGCTCGATCGAGGCCGCGTAACTCGTGTCCTCGCGGACGCGCTGCATGTTGGGATTGCCCCAGCAGGTGTGAATCCAGATTTCCACGTCGTCCAGGCCCTCGACCTCGCGGTTGTAGGCGTCGATCATGAACTTCGTCTGCTCGTCGTCCTTGCCGAACGTGTTGGCCATGAAGTGGAAGCACGGCTCTTCGATCTGGATGCTCTTGCAGCCGGCGTCGCGCAGGGCCAGCAGCTCCTTGTTCATCGCCACGGCCAGGTCCCAGATCACTTCGCGTTTGTCCTTGTACTTGGGCGTGTGGATGTCGAGGAACAGGCTCATCACCTGGGAGCAGCAGGTGCCGAACCTGACCGGCTTGCGAGTCTTGGCCTGCGTCATGCGCCAAATCTTGTCGTAGTCGAGCGGGCGGTGCTCGATCTTGTCGACCACCCGCGGCCAGCGCCAACCGGTGTAGATTTCGTGCAGCATGGTGCCGGGCGGGTACTTCAGCCAATCGGAGCGGGTCTCCTCGGCCTGCAGGAAGTCGCCCTCCAGCCCGGTCCAGCGCTGCAAGGGATAATGGTGCCAGGCCCGGCCGGCCAGGTCTTCGTCGCAGTGGTAGTCGCCGTGGGTGAGGATGTCCAGCCCGGCGCGGTCCTCATCGCTGACGACCACGGCCAGCGCGTCCTGAAACTTCTCGCGGAAGCGGACGTCCATCATGCACGTGTCCAAGGGCTTGCCCCACATGCTCACGTCGAACCAGCGGGGCGCGGCCATGAACCGGTAACTGTCGCGGGCAATATCTGATCGGCTGTAGCGGTGAACATTGAATGCCTCATTAATTGTGGCGTTGGCCCAGGGAACTGCGGCTCAGCCGGGCACAAGGATTTAGTTTTGCACTAATGTTAGGAACGAGGCGGGCAAAGGTCAAACGCGGCCATGTGAATGAAGAGCTTGGCCTGGAGATGCGGCTATAAGCGGCCGAGGCCAGCCGACGGGCCGGGAACTGCAATTGCACCGGTCCCCATTTCCGGCGGCCAACGAGGAAAATGGCCCAAAACCGGGCGTGACATTTCCTCTTGGTGGGGTAAAATAATGAAATTCACGCATGACTACTCCACCGTCCAATTCGACGATCGGCGTGCTGGCCAGCGGCGGGCTGGATAGCTGCATCCTCGTCGCGCACCTGCTGAGGCAGGGCCGACGGGTGCGCCCGTTCTATGTCCGCTGCCAACTGATCTGGGAAGAGGCCGAACTGTCCGGGCTGAAGGCGTT
Organism: uncultured Planctomycetota bacterium; assembly: GCA_963733145.1. Classification (GTDB taxonomy): domain Bacteria; phylum Planctomycetota; class Planctomycetia; order Pirellulales; family Thermoguttaceae; genus JAHIKV01. Next base: position 142,683 of record CAVTCJ010000008.1, read on the forward strand.
CTTGCGGTCGCTGGCCGCGCCCGAATTAGAGGAACTGGTAACGCTCGATCTGCCGCTCGGCGACCTCTACGGCCGGCATTGGAGCGTCGACGGCCGGGACGCCCCCGACGCCAGAACGCCCGCCGGAGCGGTCTACTTGCCCGGCCGCAACGCCCTGCTGGCGATCAAACCGGCGATCTGGTGCGGCATGAACGGCATCGAGCAACTGGCGCTGGCCGTGTTGGCCGGAAATCCCTTCGCCGACGCCACCGAGGATTTTTTCGGCGGCCTGGCCACGACCTTGGAGCGGGCCACGGGCAACCAGGTGCGGATTGTCTGCCCCTTCGCCCGATTGGCGAAGCGAGAGGTCGTGCTGCTGGGCCGTGGTTTGCCGTTGGAATTGACGTTTTCCTGCCTCTCGCCGCATGACGGTTTGCACTGCGGGCAATGCAACAAGTGCGCCGAACGCCAGGAGGCGTTCCGTTCCCTGGAGATACGCGATCCGACGCAATATGCAAACTGAGCGGTCGTCAAAAAAGCTACATGTAGCACAGCCGCCCTCGGCGGTGCAAATCGCCCTGGACAGCCGGGGGCGGCTGTCCTACATATACCGAAGTTGTTTTTGGACGATAACAGAGAGTGTTGAATTGATCTGTGATTGCGAAGCCGCAAGCGGATGATCCCACGTGATGGGGTGGCAGTTAAACTGCCACCCCAACGCTCACCTCTAACCTCTGACCACCATGTTCAATGTCTCGCGCCAAATTGACTTCTGCTACGGACATCGGCTGTTGAACTACGCGGGCAAGTGCTGCCACCTGCACGGACACAACGGCCGACTCATCATCGGCTTCGACGCCGGTCGTCTGGACGAGCGCGGCATGGTGCTCGATTTCACCGAGATCAAACGGGTGGTGAGCAGTTGGATCGACGAGAACCTCGATCACCGCATGATCCTCGAGCGCTCGGACCCGGCCGTGCCGGCGCTCGAAGAGTTGGGCGAGCCGCTGTTCCTGATGGACGAAAGTCCGACCGCGGAGAACCTCGCCAAGCTGATCTTCGACGTGGCCCTGGCCGCCGGGCTTCCGGTCCGCGAGGTCCGGCTATGGGAGACGCCGCACTGCGTGGCGGCTTACCGGCTGGAAGACGACGGTCCGCGGGACGTGTGAAACGCAGCTTGCAGTTGCTTGCGGACAAGAAAATTACGGACAGGAATATGGGGTGTTAAAGGCACCCTGCGCAGGCGGGGTATGCCTCCGGCACATCGAGCTGGCCGATGGTTTGTTCTCATCGTTTTTGACTTATTTCTCAAGTTTGGGAAATGAAATTCCGCACATTTTGGCCGCTCGGCGCGTAGAATATATAAGTTGTTGATCTTATGTACTTTGTGAAGAGAGAGCGGCGCGGGCAAATAGAGGCAACAAGTGGGGTACGGCCCCCTGTGGCGCAAAGTATAATGGCGGGGATGGGAGACAAATAGGGCTAACATGAAATACGTCAATTCCGCGATACTTACCGATCGAAGCGATAACAACCTGGACAACTGTTCCCGACTCGCACATAATCATGGAATTGACCCCACAGAGCATTTCACTGGGCCTTCCTTGGGGGGCGGCGGCCGGCCGCGGCATGGATCGGTTCTGGCAAGCCGAGCCGGAATGGCTGATTCTCGGGCTCGCGGTGCTGGCGGTATTGGTGACGATCGCCTGGTACGTGATCGGGAAAATCCGCCCCAAGTCGATACAGAAGGAACGCTGGACCCACGAATGTCTCTCAAAATTCAGAGAATCGCACTCCAAGGGTGTGCTAACCGACGAAGAATTCCGAACAATTAAGACTAACTTGGACGCGCAACTCCGGGATGAGTTAAGCGATAACGACGAATAGGGTTACGCCGATCATATAGAGAAAATCAACCACGCGGTTCGGAAGGGACGCTTCGCGCAACGAGGAAAGGATTTGGCATGCCGTCAGGACGAGACTTCAACAGCGGCCGTCGCGGAACCGGCCCCACGAAGAAAAACGCCTTCTGTTCCTTCTGTCGCAAGAGCTATCGCGACGTCGGTCCCTTGGTCGAAGGACCGGGCGACGTTTACATCTGCGGCGAATGTATCGACCTCTGCCAGTCGATTCTCGAACAGGAGCGGCGGCGGCGCGGCTCGAGCAAGCCGCTGTTCACCAAAATCCCCACCCCCCGGCAAATCGTCGCCAACCTCGACCAGTACGTGATCGGCCAGGATTACGCCAAAAAGGTCCTCGCCGTGGCGGTCCACAGCCACTACAAGCGGCTGATGCACGGCACCACCGGCGCCGACATCGAGATCGACAAGTCGAACATCCTGCTGATCGGACCCACCGGCTCGGGCAAGACCCTGCTGGCCCAAACCCTGGCCCGCATCCTCGACGTACCCTTCGCCATCGGCGACGCCACCACGCTGACCGAGGCCGGCTACGTGGGCGAGGACGTGGAAAACCTGTTGCTAAAACTGCTCCATGCCGCCGATTTCGACGTCGAGGCCGCCCAGCGGGGCGTGCTCTACATCGACGAGATCGACAAGATCGGCAAGACCAGCCAGAACATCTCCATCACCCGCGACGTCTCCGGCGAGGGCGTGCAGCAGGCCCTGTTGAAGATGCTCGAGGGGACGATCGCCAACGTGCCGCCGCAGGGCGGCCGCAAACATCCCGAGCAGCAATACATCCAGATCGACACCAGCAACATCCTCTTCATCTGCGGCGGCACCTTCGTGGGACTCGACGACATTATCGGCCGCCGCTTGGGAAAACGGACCATCGGCTTCTCGCAGGAAGGCGTCGGCCACGACCTGCTCGAACAGGGCGACCTGCTCCAGCAAGTCACCAGCGACGACATCCTCCATTTCGGCATGATTCCCGAACTGGTCGGCCGGCTGCCGGTGGTCGCGGCGCTGCGGCCGCTGGACCTGGAGGCGATGACGCGCATCCTCACCGAGCCGAAGAACGCGCTGATCAAGCAATTCCAGGCGTTGTTCGCCATGGAGAACGCCGAACTGGCCTTCACCGACGCCGCCCTGCGCTTGATCTCGGAGCGGGCGATGGCGAAGGACACCGGCGCCCGCGGGCTGCGCTCGATCATCGAGGAGGTGATGCTGGACATCATGTTCGACTTGCCCGATCAGGCCGCGGGCAGCCGCTACCTCGTCACCGACGAAGTCGTCTCCGGCGCCCGGCAACTCGTCCCCCTGCCCGCCGAGCCGAAATCCAAGACGGCATGATACACCTTGTTCCCACGCTCTGCGTGGGAACACACTGCCCGGACGCTCCGCGTCCGTTCGGTCGCTGAATGTTTAACCGGGATTATTCATGTGCAAACACTAGCCCGATCCGTCCCGGTGCATGAATAATCCGGCTTAATGTCACCGCGTTCCACACGGACGCGGAGCGTCCGAACCATGCGTTCCCATGCGGAGCATGGGAACGAGTGGGTGTTGGCTGTGCTGATTCCAAGAGTATCGGGGTCAACGACCAGTCCAATGAATTGGCTCGTCTACCACTTCGCCAGCGGGCAATCGTTTTTCACGGGCGTCGCGCTCGTCATCATCGCCGCACTGGCGTCGGGACGGCCGAACCGGATTGCCGAACGCGTTGCAATCTGGGCGTTCTTGGCCGGGGCCGCGGCCATCGCGCTCGCTTCCGCGGCGATTCCATACTGGTGCTATGCGATCGCAGTCTGCGCAACAGTCGCGTGGATAGTCTCGATGTTCGTCCACAAATGGCAGCGCTGGACGCCGTATGCGGTGATCGCCGTGTGGCTCGCGGCCGCCGCGCTCGAAGCGCCGTATCACATTGCGCCGACGCTCGAGCCGGCCCCGGCCCGGGCCGTGACCGTCATCGCGGATTCGATCACCGCCGGCATGGGCGCGGACGACAAATCCGTTCGTTGGCCGGACATCCTCGCCAAGGAACGCAACCTCCAAGTCCAAGACCTCGCGCACGTGGGCGAAACGGCGGCCTCGGCCCTGCGGCGGGTCAAGGAACGGGGAATCGACGCCCCGGTCGTCGTGCTCGAGATCGGCGGCAACGACCTGCTCGGCTCGACTTCGTCCGCCCAATTCGCCCGTGATTTGGACGCGCTGCTCGCCCGGGTCTGCGCCGGGGCGGCAAGTGCTGATGTTTGAATTGCCCCTGCCGCCGTTCCGCCACGAATTCGGCCGCGTTCAACGCGCGCTGGCCCGGAAATACCACGTCGCGCTGATTCCCAAGCGGGTGTTGCTGTCCGTCCTGGCGGGGAGCGATTCGACGGTCGATACGATCCACCTCACGCAGGCGGGGCAGCGGCGAATGGCCACAAGAGTATGGCGGCTGCTGAGCGGGGCGTTTCCCGGCAGCAAATAGCAAATAGCAAATAGTATCGCGGCAAGTGCGCGTAGGGTGGGACAAGCGAAGCGCTGTCCCACCAGCAACGGCAAAATGCGTGGTGGGACCGTGCTTCGCTCGTCCCACCCTACTATCCACAACAGAAACTAAATAGGCGGAAATGCCGCATTCCGGCTGGTCTGCACAGGATCGTCAGTGCCCATTTTTCACCCATCCTGCTGAAAAACGTGTGCTGTGTGTTGCCATTCGGCGTCGTTGGAGCGAAAATGGGCTATTGCGATCGGCAACGGGGGAGATTGGTTTCTCCCCGGCCGTCCGGCATACGATTGCCCCGGAAAGGCAAACAGATCACCTCATTCAATAAGGAATATCCCATGAGATTCTTGCTCGGCACGGTTCTGACGTTGTTGGCGGTGAACTACACCCTGGCCGCCGATCGGCCGCACGCGGCAAAGGGCGTGGAAGAGGGTTTTGTGAGTCTCTTTGACGGCAAGACGCTCGACGGCTGGAAGGTGGGCGAGAACGCCGAGCTGTTCCGGGTCCACGACGGCATGATCGTGATGGAGTGCCCCGCGAACAACCGCCGGCCCGCCCACCTGTTTTACGTCGGCAAGGTGAACAATCACGACTTCAAGAATTTCGACCTCAAGGTCGACGTGATGACCTTCCCCAAGTCGAACTCGGGCATCTACTTCCACACCAAATATATCGAGTCCGGCTGGCTGAAGATCGGAATGGAGTGTCAAATCGACAACAGCCACGCCGACTGGCGGCGGACGGGCAGCCTGTACGCCATCAAGAACCTCACCTGGGGCCCGGAAAAACCGCCCGCAAAAGACCGAGGCGACGTTACCTTCTTCGCTGAGCCGCCGGTCAAGGACAACGTCTGGTACACCCAAGAGATCATCTACCAGAACGGGCTGACGACGGTCAAACTGGACGGCAAGACGGTGCTCGAATTCCGCATTCCCGACGCCAACGTCGAACACAAGCTATCGAACGGGCTGACCTGGCTGCCGCGGGGAACCTTCGCCTTGCAGGGACATCCGCCGATGCGGGGCTTTACCAGCAAGGTCTACTTCAAGAACATCCGCGTCAAGGTCTTGCCCGATTGAACCCTCGGGACGGCGATTTGACTACGCGGCCTTTCGCTTGCGCCAAGCCAAAACCAGACCCACGCCGCAGAGCAGCGACCAGATGGCGAACGTGGCCGGTTCGGGGACTGCCGATTCCACTTTCACGCAGCCAAGATCGTCGTTGTTATTGAACTCCCACGTGCAGTCGTTGCCGTGAAAGGTGCAATCGATGTTTTCAATGCAGTTGTTGCCCTGAAACACCTGGCAACTGAACTTCACGTCGTCCGTCGGCGTTCCGGTTAACCAAAGCTGCCAGTCAAACGACTTGGTGAAGAGGCCGTCCGATGTCACGACGTTATTGTGATGCGAGGTTTGAGACCATCCGGATGTGAACGGGATGATCATCTCGAAATCGTTGTGTTTGGAGGACTGCATCACGAACTGCACGTGGTCGAATTGATTTTGATTATTCGCCCGAAAACCGTAACCGAAACTATTTCCCGTGAGCAGGTCGGTTTCGACCGTGATTGACGCGAAGGCGGTTGAACTTGCGGCGGCAAGGACTGCGACGGCAAATGCAAGGTGAAAGACTGGCTTTTTCATGCTCTATTCCTTTGGAAGTGATGGGTGAAACAATCGTTTCCTTCTACCAGCTATAGTCCGCTGACCCGCGATTCCTGACAAGGAATTCGCGGCAAGGTTCAAAATTCAGCGATTCCCCCGGGCGACCATAGGGAATTTCCCTGCTCGCCGCCGAGAGAGGCCCCCGTTGCGCTACAAAACCATAACATCTCCGTGCCGATTGCGGCGAGTTGGCCTGTGAGGCGATCAGGGGGATCGTGGCAGAGGTAGCCCAAGTTACTGAGTTGCGCGGGTTGATTCGTTGAAAACAAACCCTTGCCGCGGGTTTTTCTCCGAAACTTCGTCCGAAAAGTGGAAAATCGACGCAAATCACTATGGTTAAAGAACAAATGAATCCGTTGTATCTTCGCCACGCTTTCGCCTGTTTGGTCGGTGATTCGCGCGGGGGCACTGTAAAGCTATACTTGTTCGGGCGTTGATAAGTTGTCTGAGGGGGGGCTGTCCCGATGGAAGGCATTATCGTAATTGTGGCGTTGCTCGCGGCGGCTGTGCCGCTGGTCATGCTGGGGTTGTTGATCGCCATCCGCGGTCGGCAGGAAAAGGACTACCAGGAACTGACCCGACGGCTGAACCGCATCGAGTGGAACGCGGAACAGATGCGGGACTTGCTGCGCAGACGGGCCGAAACGCCGCCCGAAAAAACCATGCCGGCGGAACCCGCTCCGGCGAAGGCGGCGCCGATCATTACCCCCGCGAAGGTAGAGCCGATCGAGGCGGAGGTCCAGCCGGAAGCGGCACCGCGTCGTCCCTGGGAAAAGTCGCCTTTAGCGGGTTTGAGTGCCATTGCCAGCCTGTCCAGCAGTGAAATTCCGTCAGCAGGCCTGGACCGCCACTGCCGGCCCGCCCAGCAGTGCGGATTTGGGTGCCACTGCTGGCTCGTCCAGCAGTGATATTCCGCCGGTCTCTCCCGGCACTGCTGGGCAAGCCGGCAGTCGCCGCTTCTCAACAGACGGAAAAACCGGTTTTGGCCCCTTACGAGCCGAGCCGTTTCGAGACCGCCGCCAAGGAGACCCTGCGGAAGATCGGCCGCTGGATTCTCGTCGGCGAGGACGAATTGCCCGAGGGGGTCTCGATCGAATACGCCGTCGCCAGCAACTGGCTGCTCCGCATCGGGGTGCTGATCGTGGTGATGGGCATCGGCTTCTTTTTGAAATTGTCGATCGAAAAGGGGTGGATCAACGAAGTGGGCCGCATTATGCTGAGCACCGCGGCCGGGTTGGCGATGCTCGTCGCCGGCACGCGGATGCTGGGCCGCAAATACCATCTCTTCGGCCAGGGGATGATCGGCGCCGGCATCGCCACGCTGTACTTCAGCGTCTTCGCCGCACACAGCTTCTACCACCGGATCGACCAGCCGACCGCCTTCGCCCTGATGATGGCGGTCACCTGCCTGGCCGGCTGGATTTCCGTCCGCTTCAATTCGCTGCTGGTGGCCGTCCTCGGCATCCTCGGCGGCTACGGCACGCCGATCATGCTGCAAACCCACACGGTGGCCTACGTCAGTCTGTACAGCTACCTGCTGATCCTCGGCGTCGGCGTGCTGGGCATCAGCTACAAAAAGAACTGGCCCCTGCTGAACTACCTGAGCTTTCATCGGCACTTACGTGCTGCTGTTCGCCTCGATGCACGAATGGGGCTACGGGCCGGAGCAGTTCTGGCTGGTGATGCCCTACGCCATCGCCTTTTTCGTGCTCTTCTCGACGATGACCTTCCTCTTCAATCTGGTGAACCGGCGAGAAGTCGTCGCTGCTGGAGGTGCTGGGGCTGTTCGTCAACGCCGGAGTCTTTTTCGGCATCATGCAACTGGATCGTCCGCGACGCCTACGGCGAGCAGTGGGTGGCGGCGGCCAGCCTGGCCCTGGCCGCCTTCTACGCCGCCCACGTCTACTACTTTCTCGTCCGCCGGATGCACGATCGCGAGCTGCTGCTGTCGTTCACCGCGCTGTCGGCGTTTTTCCTGGCCGTGACCATGCCGCTGCTGCTGTCGCGCGAGTGGGTCACGGCGAGCTGGGCCGTCCAGGCCCTGGTCATGCTCTGGATCGCCGGCAAACTGCAAAGCGAGTTCCTCCGCCACGTCGCCTATCTGCTCTACGCCATCGTCCTGTTCCGCTTCGGATTCCTCGACCTGAGAGAGCAGTATTCCGGTCCCGTGGCGAACGAATATGCCGCCGGTCAGTTTCTGTGGGCGATGGTCGAGCGGCTGATGATCTTCGGCGTGCCGATCGCCTCGCTGGCCGGGGCCGGCTGGCTCCTGCAACGCTCGCCGCCGAAGGCCCTGCTGCCGGTCGGGGAAGACAACGACGTCGGCCGCTGGATCGGGCTCCGCGAGGTGACGATCGCCATCGCCGCGGCCGTGGTGGGCATGACCTTTTTGGCCCTGAACCTGGAGCTGAACCGCTCGCTGGGCTTCTTCTTCGAGCCGCTGCGGCTGCCCGCGATGTCGCTGCTGTGGGTCGCCCTGTGCGCCTTCCTGCTGTACGAGTATCTGCTGCACCGGAGCACCGTGCTGCTGGCTCTGCTGTTCGCCTTTGCCGTCGGCATGGTGGTCAAACTGTTCGCCTTCGATCTGGTCGCCTGGCACATCGGGCCGGACCTGCTCTACGGCGGCGGAAAATACTATTCCTTCCGCGACGGCGCGCTGCGGCTGCTCGATTTCGGCGCGATGATCGCCCTGCTGGCCTGTCGGCTGGAAGCTGTTGCGGTCCGCGCCCGACAAATTGGAGGCGAAACCGACGGGCAACATCTTCGGCGCCGCCGCCCTGGCCCTGCTGTTCGTGTTTCTCACGCTGGAAGTGAACGCGTTTCTGGGATACTTCGTGCCGGGATTGCGGGCCGGCGGCGTCTCGATCCTCTGGTCGATCTTCGCCCTGGGGCTGGTCATCGGCGGGATGTGGAAAGACACCCGGGCGGTCCGCGCCGTCGGCTTGACGCTGTTCGCGGTTGTGGCCTATAAAGTGCTCTTCATGGACCTCCGAGAGGCCGAACAAGTCTATCGCGTCGTCGCTTTCCTGCTGGTGGGAATCGTGGTATTGTGCGGATCGCTGGTCTATATCAAGTGCCGCCCCTTGGCGGCGGCGCGGAAGAAGGAAATCGAACCATGACGCGGATGGCGGTGCTGTGTTTGCTGTTGGCCTTCGACGATGCAATCCGCGGCGGCGGAGCCGTAGGCGTTCCGCTTCCACAAGGACATCGACCGCGGCGCGAGCGGCAAGGAGAGCATGGTCGCGGTGGAGTTCGACGACAACGTGTATGCCGCCACCCGCGACGGCCTGCCCGACGTCCGCGTGCTCGATGCCCAGGGCCGGCAGACGCCCATGCTGATCGAGAAAGTCGTCGAGAAGATCGACTACTCCGTGCGGAAAACGCTTCCCGGCAAGGTGATTAGCCTCAGCAAAGACGACAACCGAGTCAAGGTGGTCTTGCAACTCGAAGACGACGCCAGCGGCGCGGACGGCTTGAGCATCTTCACGCCGCTGACGGACTACGAGCGCCGCGTGCGGGTGTACGGCAGCAAAGACGGCGTGGTCTGGATGTCGCTCGAGGAAAACGGATTGATCTTCGACTATTCCCGGCTGATGGACATCGGCAACCGCGACGTGCGGCTGCCGAAGAACGACTATCGCTACTACGCGGTCTCGATCCTCGACGTGAACGACGTCGAGGACTCGCTGTTTCGGGAAATGACCCGCAAATACCAGGGCAATAAAGAAGTGGAGCGGATCGAAAAGAGCGTGCTCCAGCGGCGGCCCTTCCGCATGGACCGCATCGATTTCTGGAAAAATCAACCCGCCACGCTGGAAAAGCGCGACAAAACCGCCGACTATTACGTCTCCATCGCGAAGATCGAGCAATCTTTGCAGGATCACACGACCAACATCTACGTCTCCGCGCGGCGGCAGCCGCTCACCGCATTCACGCTGGAGACTTCCAGCCGCAATTTCAGCCGGCCGATCCGCGTGCAGGCCCAGGGCGCCGAGGGCGACAAGACCGAGTGGAGGGACATCGCCCAGGGCAAGATATCGCTGATCGAATTCGCCGCTTTCAGCGAGAAATCGCTGACGATTTCCTTCCCCGCGGAGAGGGCCGAGGAATATCGCATCGTGATCCGCAACGAGGACAATCCGCCGCTGAAAATCACCGGCGTCAAGGCGCGGGGCGACGTGTATCGGGCGGTCTTCCTCGCCGCCCCGGGGGAATCGTACCGGTTGGAATACGGCTCGGAGACGGCCCCGCGGCCCAGTTACGACGCCGCCGCCGTGTTGGCCCCGCTGCGGGCGAAGGGAATCAAGCCGGTGGCGGCCAAGCTCGGACCGGAAGTCGCCGATCCCGCCCCCGAGCCGCCGCCGCTCGACTTCCGCGCTCTGCTCAACAATCCCCTGCTCCTCGGCGCGGCGATCGTCGTGCTGGTCCTGCTGCTGGGCTGGGCACTGTACCTCGCCGCCCGGCGGATCGATCGGCTGCCGCGGGAGTGACACGGAAATTGGCGTCTGCGGCCGCTTCCTATGATGCCCGCCCCCACTCGACGCCCAGCATAACGACGTTGATGCCCGAGCCGATCCCCAGCAGGGCCACGCGGTCGTTCGGTTGGAGATGGCCGTTTTCGATGCCGATCGAGGCGGTCGTCGGCAAGGCCACGGAGCCGGTGTTGCCCAGGTATTCCACCGTGGAATAGTCGATCCGCTCGTCCAGGCCGAGGGTCTCGAACAACAGCCGGCGATGGGCGCGGCCCACCTGGTGGCAGAAAGTTTTTTGGATGTCGCCGGTCGTCCATCCCAACTCGGCGAGAAATTCGTCGAACGTCTGGCGGGCGGCGGCCACGCCTTCGCGCATCAGGCCCTCAGAGTCGGTTCGCATCAGCAGCGGCGCCGCGGTTGCACGGCCCTCACCCCCGGCCCCTCTCCCAACGGGAGAGGGGAGATTGGTTCCACGGCCCTCACCCCCGGCCCCTCTCCCAACGGGAGAGGGGAGATTAGACGCACGCCGCCCTCGCCCCTCGTTCCGCTTTGGCCGCCTTGGCAGAGGTCGCTGTGCTCGGTCGAGGTGTGCATCGCGCCGCCGAGGAGCCGGTTGCCGGTGCGGCTCAGCTCGCGGTCGCAGAGCAAGATTGCGGCGCTGCCCGAGCCGATCGTCAGCGAGGCGAACGCGGCCTTGATGTCCTGCCGCGAGAGCGAATCGGCGGCGTTCAGGTGAGCGATCGTGGATTCGACCAGGTCGCGGCCGTTCTCCGTGCCCACCACCAGGCCGGCGCGGATCTGGCCCAGCTCGATCATGTTGGCCACCTGCACCACGCCGTTGAGCAGCCCGAGGCAGGCGTTCGACACGTCGTAGACGGCGCAGCGGTCGAGCAGGCCCAGGCGGTGATGCACGCCGCAGGCCGTGGCCGGCTCGAGGAAGTCGCGGCAAACCGAGCCGTGAACGAGCGCGCCGATAAGTCGCCGGTCGATGCCCGAGCGGTGCAGCGCCTTCTCGGCCGTCGCGACGCTCATCCGGCTGGGCGGATCGCCCGGCGGCCAGAAGCGCCGCTGGGCAATCCCGGTCATCAGTTCCAGCCGTCCTTCGGGCAAACGTAGCCGGGTGTACAGTGGCGCCAGACGCGACTCGATCTCGGCCGAGGTGACGATTTCCTCGGGCAGGGAGTGCGAAACGGCCTCCAAACAGACGTTTTCATATTTCATTGATCGACCGGCCGAAACCTTTCGCTGAGGCGTTTGAGGCAACTCATTGCCCGGGGGACAGGTAAACATTCACTTGTCGGGAAAGCATCGTCATTCTGAGCGTGGCGAAGAATCTCTTGTGGAATCGAGGCTTGGCCAAGATTCTTCGCTACGCTCAGAATGACGGCCCTCCTATGACGATTACAGGCGGCAGTTCCTCATTTTCGCGGCCAAATTGCGTGTTGGCAACGCCATATTTCCCGCAGCGTTAAAAACGGGGAGATTCCCAGAGAGCCGTAGGGAAAAATCTGGTCTCGCGTGTGGAAAACCACAATGCCAGCAGTGCTCAGCAATACAAGAGATTGTGCGGTAAGGGTTTACGCCCACAATATACGGCAAAACTCTTGTACTTTTCTGTGGCGTCTCCTACATTCACCGACGACTTGCACCTCCAATCGACGGCGACACGTCGAAGCACAAAGGAGCCACACGACCTCAGCATCATACCGGCGATATGTCTTGGCTGAAAGTGCGATGGAGCGCACGAAGCGGTTCGCGCTCTTTTCTCCGCCAGGCCGTCGCGCCTCCGTAAGACCGGCAAGATGCCGCGGTCGAGTCCTCCTCATTCTATTCACCCGACACAGGAAGTGTCCAAGAAGGAGTGCAAGATGGCTGCGAAACCAATGATCGGCGTCAACGTGGACTACAAGTCCGCCCGAAAGGATTCCTCCGCGTTCTGTTACATTCATGCCGGCTACTGCAATTCGCTGACTGCGGCCGGCGCCGTGCCGATGCTTCTTCCGCCGATGATCGATCGGTTCGACCTGCCGCGGATCCTAGAAATCTTGGACGGCGTGCTCTTCATCGGCGGAGCCGACCTCGATTGCCGCCGCGACGGCTACATGCTCCACCCCTCGATGCGGATCATGGACCACCGCCGCGAGGAGTTCGACCGCGGGCTGATGGAGTTGGTCGTCGAGCGGAAAATGCCGGTGATGGGCGTGGGCTGCGGGATGCAATTGCTGAACCTCACGCTGGGTGGCACCCTCTCCCTGCACATTCCCGAGGACATGCCGAAGGCCGTCCCCCATCTCGACGCCCTGGACCCCAACCATCGCCATGCCCTGCAAATCGAAATGGGCACGATCATGGAGCGGGTCTACGGCGAGGGCGAAATCCGCGTCAACAGCATGCATCATCAGGCCATCGACGACGTGGCGCCCGGCTTCAACGTCACTGCCCGCTGCCCCGACGGCGTGATCGAGGCCATCGAAAGCGCCACCGACTGGTTCGCCTTCGGCACCCAGTTCCATCCCGAGCACGAATCCGCCTCGGCCCTGGACCTGCGGATCTTCGAGGAATTCATCGCCGGCATCACCGGCGAGGTCCTCGAAAACACCGAAATGCGACTGGTGGCGTAGGCTCGTTATTGATCTCTGGATTTATCGTGACCATCGTTTAGCGGCCGTCGGCACGACGGCCCGGGTTCCACCGCAAGCCGCCGTACCGGCGGCTGCTAAACGACGTTGCATTACTATTCTGACGGTCAATAAACGACGTTGCCAGACGATTCTGATAACCCCTGCCGAGAACGTCGGCAGTGTTGTATACTACGGTAATGGCGGCAACCGACACAACTCGTACGGAGATCGGCCGTTGGTGGATCGCCGCTTTCGGACTGACGATCCTGCTGAGCGCGTTCCTGCTGTTCCAGGTGCAACCGGTGGTGAGCAAGCGGATTTTGCCCTGGTTCGGCGGGGCGCCGGGCGTCTGGACCACCTGCCTGCTGTTCTTCCAGACGCTCCTTTTCGGCGGCTACTTGTACGCGCACCTCTTGCAGCGATGGCTCTCGCCGCGCCATCAGGTCGCGGTCCATCTGGCCTTGGTGGCCGTGGCCTTGGCCGTGCTGCCGGTCATGCCGGGCGTCGAGTGGAAACCGGCCCCCGCCCCGAATCCCACTTGGCAGATTCTCCTGCTGTTGTCGGCCACGGTCGGGATTCCCTATTTTGTTCTTTCGGCAACCAGCCCCTTGGTGCAGGCCTGGTTCAGCGGCGCGTATCCCGGCCGCTCGCCCTATCGGCTCTACGCGTTGTCCAACGCCGGCTCGCTGGCGGCGCTGTTGACTTATCCGTTCTTCTTCGAGCCGATCTTCGATCTGCACAGCCAATCCACAATGTGGTCGGGGGCGTTCGTGGTCTATGCGGTTCTGTGCGCGGTCCTGCTCGCCTGTGTATGGAATTTGCGGTCGTTCGCGGGCGGATTCGCCTCCTACGGCGCGGACGCCGAAAATCCCGCGCCGTCCGAGGCCCGGCCGGGGTGGCTCGACCGGCTGCGCTGGTTGGCGCTGCCGGCCTGCGCGTCGTTGATGCTGCTGGCCGCCACGAACCACGTCTGCCAGGACGTGGCGGTGGTCCCCTTTCTGTGGGTCATGCCGCTGAGCCTCTACTTGCTCTCGTTCATCATAAGTTTCGACCACGCGCGGTGGTACGTTAGACCGCTGTGGGCGGCGCTGGCCGTGCTTACGCTGGCCGGCGCGGCGGCGAATGACCTTGCACAACTATCCCGCTTTCCACCTCCGAGACTGGTCGAAGAATTGACCTTGTACTTGACGGCGATGTTCTCCGCCTGCATGGTTTGCCACGGCGAGTTGTATCGGCTGAAGCCCGCCCCGCGACATTTGACCGAGTTTTACCTGTATATTTCCGCGGGCGGCGCGTTGGGCGGCGTGTTCGTGGCCATCGTGGCCCCGCTGGTTTTTTCCACCTATCTGGAATGGCCGATCGGCGTGGCCGCCACCTTCGTCTTGTCGGTCGGATTGCTGATCCTGCCCAGGCGGGGCAGGGGTGGCTCCGCGCTGGCATTTTCCGCCCGCGCCGACGCCAAGCGTCGGAACAAGCGGGTTCCCGCACAGGGCGTGGGAAACGGAAAACCCTCGCTTATCCCCGGGGTACTCGCCTACGCCGCGTTCGGATTGGTCGTCGCCGTCGGACTGGTGTACGTCGCTGCCTGGAGCGGCGGTTTGGCCGGCCCGCTTGGATCGGACTCGCAACTTCTTCGGTGTCGTTGCCGTTGTGGAGCAATATGCCGGCTCCTCCCCCCGGCCGCAAGAGTTGCAGTTGCGGCACGGGCGGATCAGGCACGGCCGCCAGTCGCTCGATCCGCAAAAGCGGCGTTGGCCCACCAGTTATTACGGCGAACAGAGCGGCGCCGGCGAAGCTATCCGCTACTATCAGAAGTCCGGTCCCATCCGGGTTGGGTTGGTCGGTTTGGGCATCGGCACCCTGGCCGCCTACGCCCGGCCGGGCGACTTCTTCCGCTTCTATGAGATCAACCCCGCCGTCATCGACATGGCCCAAAAATATTTCACATATTTGTACGACTGCCGAGGCAAGTGGGACGTGGCGCCGGGCGACGCCCGGCTGTCGTTGGAGACGGAAGAGCCGCAACAGTTCGACGTCCTGGTGCTCGACGCCTTCAACGGCGACGCCATTCCGACCCACCTGCTTACCCGCGAGGCGTTCGAGATTTACCGCAAGAATCTGAAGCCGGACGGAGCTATTGCCGTCCACATTTCAAACGTTTGCCTTCGTTTGGCGCCGGTCGTGCGGGGGCTGGCCGAAGATTGCGGCATGAAGACCACCCGCCGCTGCACCCAGGCGGACGAGAGCCGGTTGATCAACCCGAGCGAATGGATCGTGGTGACGCGAAACGAGGACTTCCTGCGCACACATCCCTCCCAGCCGGCGAAATTGCCGGACAACGATCTGCATGTTCCCCTCTGGACCGATCAATACAGCAACTTGTTCCGCATCCTCGCCCCGCGGTAGGCGATTGGTTGACGGACGGCGGCGGACAGGGGAAAATCGTAACCGTTCACGGGGCGGCAGGGGACTGGTCCATTTTTCGGCGGGAAAACGTGATTTCATCGATAAACCGTGGGCCGAAAACATGGACCTGTCCCCCTCCCGCCGCCCCAGGGGGACAATCCCATTTTCGCGGCAGTAAAGCTAATTCGCGGGGTTACGTCCCTCACGCCGCGGAAATTGGGACAGTCCCCTGTGAACGGTTACGGAAAATCATTGTGTGGAGGACGAAATCCCGGTTAATCGTCGAACAAAACGCCCCGCGACCGCTGTCGCGGGGAGAGGCGGCGGGGAGTTTCTCTCGACCCCCCGCAAACGCAGTTGCGGGGCGTTTATTTTGCGGACTTGACCATACACTAACTTTCTTTGCCGGGAGCCATCCCCCATGCCGAACTATTTGCGAGCGCTCTCTCCGATCGTAATTTGCGTAGTCCTGGCGGTTGCCTGCGGACTGACGGCCGCCGCGCGGGCCGCGGAGGGAAAACTTCCGCTCATCCATTCCACCGACCTGCTGCACCCGCACGACGATCCGGACGACCATTTCGACCTGGCGACGCTGTTCGCGCTCGACGAGTTCGACATTAAGGGGATCGTCCTCGATAGCGGCCGGGACCCGCTGGGGCAGGTGAAACGTTGCGGCCGTCCCGCCATCGAGCAGATGATGCACATCACCGGCCGGAAAGTCCCCTCCGCCATCGGACTGAGCACGAGGCTCCGCTCGCTGGATGACAAGGGACTCGAGCAGGACCGGATATTCCAGGGCGGCGTCGAGCTGATCCTCTCCGTGCTCCGCAAGTCGGACCAGCCGGTGATCTATCACGCCGCCGGCAGCCTGCGCAACTTGGCCGCCGCGTTGAACCGCGAGCCGGAACTGCTCAAGCGGAAGATCAAGGCCGCCTACATCCAGAGCGGACGCGGCCCGAGCGGAGACCAGCGGGAATGGAACGTCACGCTCGATCCGTTCGCCTTCGCCAGGGTGATCGAGTCCGGCCTGCCGATCTACTGGTGCCCCTGTTTCGGCACGGGCGGCTACCAGACCTATTACAAGGCGGACCAAGGAGCGGTGATCGGCGCCTGCCGCGGCCGGTGCAAAATTTCTTCGTCTACTGTCTCACCAAGTCGAAGGCCGGCCCGATCGGGTTCCTCGCCGGCGGTCCCCATCCGGTTCCGACCGGCGAGCGGAACTTATGGTGCACGGCCCCCTTGATCTACGCCGCCGGGCGGAAGATATATCGGCGCGGGCCGGACGATTTCGCCGCCCTGGCGCCGGCCGAGGCCGCCAAGGCCGGACTGGCCGACAAGGCGGTCGAGGTGTTTCGCTTCGTCCCCATGCAGGCGTCCATCGCACGGCAGCCCGACTTGCACGTGAAGGGCGGAAAATGGGTTCGGCCATCGGTGGACGTGAAACTGAATCCGGCCGAAAAGAGCGGGAGTTTCATTTTTCAAGTAACCGATCCAAGTTATTCCAAAGTCCTTTCTTCGGTGCTGAAGAATCTCTTGTCCGGGCTGGGGAAATGACCCCCCCCATTGTGTAGGTTATCCTTTAGCATAACGCGGCATAGCCGCAACCAATTGTTGTCTTAGGTTTTGGGTCTTGGCACAAAGACCCAAAACCTAAGACCCAAGACGGTCAAAGATTGAGGACGTTTCCTCAACTCCAAATACTAATGGCATAACCAAAGCGTTGCGGGTCAATGTGTTATACCGTTAGACTTTAGGATTGAGGAAACATCCTCAATGTTTTTCTGGCGATAATCGGAACTTACGTCGTCACAATTGGTTGCGGCTACGCCGCGCTAGGCTGAAGCATAACCTACGGAATACTGAGGCATACCCGGCGGATGGCCCGGCACTGGCGATTTTCCGAGCAATGCTGGCCGGGGAGATCTGCGGTCTTTATGTCGAGTTTGCGAGGCCTGAGGGCCTGCAAGTAAAAAAATGCGGCTCATGGGGTTGCATTTCTCCGGCTTTAAGCGAGAATAAGCGATTCGCCAGTTGGCGGAGGGAGTTGTTTTGCGCACTGTTTCAGAGGTCGTATAATGGCGCTACAGTTGGCCGTTGAGCCGCGAAATACCAAGGGAAAACGCAATAACCGGCGGTTGCGCCGGGGAGGCAAAGTCCCGGCAATCCTCTATGGACACGGACTGGAGTGCGTGCCGTTGAGCGTCGAGGCGGAATCGCTGGCGGCGGCGATCCGGCACGGCAGCCGGCTGGTCAGCCTGACCGGCGGGGCCGAAGAATCGGCGTTTATTCGCGATCTCCAATGGGATATTTGGGGGACGCACATCGTCCACGTCGATTTTACCCGCATCTCGGAGCACGAGATTGTGGAGGTCCGCGTGCCGGTCGAGTTGCGCGGCGAAGCGCCTGGCGTGAAGGAGGGGGGAGTCGTGTTGCAGCACGTCCACGAAGTGGATATTGCCTGCCCGGCCTCCGTCATTCCCGAAAAGCTGGCGGTGAACGTCAATCATTTGATGCTGAACGCCTCGGTCGCATTGCAGGACTTGGAGTTGCCGCAAGGGGCCAAGCTGCTCGCCTCGGACTTGGAATTGGTGGTCGTCGAATGCGTCGTTCCGCAGGAGATGCCGGAAGAGGAATCCGCCGAGGCGGTCCCCGGCGAGCCTGAGATCATCGGCGAGAAGGATAAGGAGGAAGACGAGTCGAAGGAATAAGGGACTCAGAAATGCGACGCGGGGTCCGCCCGGATTTGCGGGGACATGGCCGATGAAACTCGTGGTTGGGCTGGGCAATCCGGGTCGCCGTTACCAGGGGACGCGGCACAACGTCGGTTACGCCGTCCTGGCCGAACTGGCCCGAAAGTGCGGTGCCGTCCTGCCCGCCCGGGCACGGTTTCAGGGCGAGGTCGTCGAGGCGGAGTTGGGCGGCGAAAAGGCCCTGCTGTTGAGCCCCACGACCTTCATGAACCGCAGCGGCGGCAGCGTCCGGGAGGCGATGCGTTTTTACAAGTTGCCCCACCGGGACTTGCTGGTGCTTTGCGACGACTTGAACCTGCCGGCCGGCAAACTGCGGTTCCGCGCGAAGGGTTCGTCGGGCGGCCAGAAGGGGTTGGACGACATTATCGGAAAATTGGGCACGGAGGATTTCGCGCGGCTGCGGGTCGGCATCGGGGCCGCCCCGGAAAATTGGGATTGGGCCGACTACGTTTTGAGCAAGTTCACGCCCGAGGAGTTGCCCGAAATCGAACGGGCGGTGAAACTGGCGGCCGACGCCGCGATCGCCTGGGCCCGCCAGGGCGCGGATTATTGCATGAACCAATACAACTAATTTTGCAGCACAATTTTTTGCAGCACAGCCGCACGGGCTGTGACACCTGAACTTTCGAGGAGTTTTACTTTGGCCGCGAACGTCTATGAAGGCATGTTCATTCTCGAAGCGAACCGTTTTGGACGGGACCCCGACGCGGTCTCGGGCCAAGTCGCCGCGATGATCGAGAACTTCGGCGGCGAGGTGCTCGTCAGCCGCTTTTGGGAAGAGCGCCGTCTGGCCTTCCCCATCAAGGGACAACGGAAAGGGGTCTACTGGTTGACCTACTTCCGCCTGGAAGGGGGCCGCTTGGGCGATTTGCGGCGGCAGTGCCGGATCACCGAAGAAATCCTGAGGACGTTGTTCCTGAAGGTCGAGCCGAGGATCGTCGAGGCCCTGGTCGCCCATGCCAAATCGGCGACGCCGACGCCCCGCGCCGAAACCGAGGAAAAGCCCGTCGAGGCGGCCGTCGCCGTGGAAGAGGAAGTCGTAATCGACGCCATCGACGACGAAGCCGGCTCGGAAGACGCAGATACCGACCTGGAAGAATAGTGGGGGGATTAGCGCCATGGCCAGCTATAATCGCGTGATCCTGATGGGCAACCTTACCCGCGACCCGGAGATTCGATATCTCCAGAGCGGCATGGCCGTCTCCGACATCGGCGTCGCCGTAAATGATAAACGGAAAAACGCCAACGGCGAATGGATCGAGGAAGTGACTTTCGTCGACGTGACGCTTTGGGGACGGACGGCCGAGGTGGTTGGCGAGTATTTAGGCAAAGGATCGCCGATATTCATCGATGGGCGGTTGAAACTGGATACCTGGGAGACGCAGGACGGGACAGAAGCGCTCGAAGTTGAAGGTCGTGGCGGATCAAATGCAGTTTATCGGCGGCAAGGGACAAGGCGGCGGGGGACAAGGCGGCGGGGCACAAGGCGGCGGTGAAGGGGGCGGACAGCGCTCGGCGCCCCGGCAGAACTCGCAATTTTCCCAGCAGGCCCCGCCCGACGACTTCGGCGACGCCCCGCCGCCCGATCAATCGTCCGGCGACGACATCCCCTTTTAATATCAATTGTGGGACGGACTTCCGAGTCCGTCCAAAACCGGGATGGATTACGAAAATCCGTCCTACATATTCGCGAACAATTCATATTTGGCATAAAAAATAAGGCGCATGTTCCGATGCTCAAGTCTCGATCCACCAAGAAGCCCGCCATTCCACATCGAAGCAAACGGCTGCCCAGAGGACCCCACGGCGGCATTGAACTACTGCTCATCCAGCCGGTCGAGCACCTGGGCAAACAGGGCGACGTGGTCGAAGTCAAACGCGGCTTCGCCATGAACTACCTCATCCCCCAAGCGCTGGCAACCATCGCCACCGACCATCACAAGCGGATGGTGGAGAAGCACCGGGCGGAGTTGGAAGCCATCGAAAAGGCCCGCCTCGAAGGGCTGAAATCCCTGGCCGCCGACCTCGCCCGGCAGAGCATCACCATCGAGGCCAACGCCAACGACGAAGGCCACCTCTACGGCTCCGTCGGCGCAACGGAAGTGGCCAACGCCCTGAAGAAAAACAACTTCCACATCGCCGCGGATCAGGTCCGGCTGGAAGGACCGCTCAAAGAACTCGGCCTCTACACGATCACCATCCACCTCGCCCAAGAGGTCAACGCCGAAGTGAAGGTCTGGGTCGTGCCCTCGGTGGTCGAAGAGGGAGCGGGCGAGAAGCAACTGTCCTGAACGATTAATTGACGACTGCTCCACTCATTCACGTCGTCCTTCATCAGCCGGAGATACCCGACAACACGGGGGCGCGGGCCGGACCTGCGTGGCGGTGGGGGCCAAGTTGTGGTTGGTTCGCCCCCTGGGATTTCGCCTGGAAGAACGCCGTCTCCGCCGCGCCGGTTTGGACTACTGGCAACATCTGGATTATGAGGCGGTGGACGATTGGGCCGCGCTCGAGGACCGCTTGAGCGGCCATCGGCTGTGGCTCTTCACCAAGCGCGCTGCGCGGGAGTACACCGATGCCGGCTTCCGACCGGGTGACGGACTGGTCTTCGGCGGCGAATCGGCCGGACTGCCCGGCGGACTGCTGGAAAAGTACGCCGACCGCCGCCTCCGCATTCCGATGCGGGCCGAGGCCCGCAGCTTGAATCTTTCGGTCAGCGTCGCCGTGGCGGCCTACGAGGCCCTGCGGCAGTGCCGCATTTTGACCCGCAAAGAATCAGTTCAATAGCCACAGTGTGACGTTGAAATAGCAGAGCAACGTCATCAGGTCGGCGGCGGGCGAGACGTCATTTTAGGGCAAGCTCGACGGGTCGCTCAGTGCCAACAGTTCGGCCGCCGTCTCCATCTACTGGCAACACCCCCTGGTTGACTCGGGACACAACGTCACCGCCTACGCCCCGCCGCTTATGAGCAGCGGGACCATCAACTCGGGCAAATGGGTCGAGGTGACTTACCGTTCCGACGCCCAGCGGTGGTATGTCACTTCGGCGGAGTGCTGAGCATGGACTTCCAATCCCTAATCTCCAATCCCTAATCCCTCATATCCATGTCCGCACCCTGGCAATTTCTGCCCTGTCCGAGTTGCTGCGATTGCGTTTTACTTGCGCACGAGTTTGACCGCGTGGACGTGGGCAGCGGCTGGAGCGTAGCGGCGGGCATGTCTGCAAAGCGCGACGAACAATTGAGCCGCAAGGACTTGCCTCCCGCCTGCCACAAGACCTTGGAGCGCATTTCAGAAGGGGACAGTCCCATTTTCGTCGAACGAAAATTGGGACAGTCCCCCACTTATTGATTCGCCGGCCCTAAGCGAACACGGGGAAGGACTGACGATCTTCATCGAACATCCGGCTGTGCCGATGGACAACAATCGCACGGAACGCACGCAGCGCGGTCCGGTGGTCGGGCGGAAGAACTTCTACGGCTCAGGGGCATTGTGGAGCGGGAAGTTGGCGGCGCTGCTCTTCTCGGTGTTGGCGACACTGAAGCTTCAGGGGATCAACCCACGGCAATGGCTGACCCGATACTTGGAAGCCTGCGCGGCGGCGGGCGGCAAGGTTCCGGAGAATGTGGCGGATTTCCTTCCTTGGAACAGGTCGGAGGAAGTCAAAACCGCAATGCGTGCCCCGTTTTGCAGCAAGCCGGAAGTCTACGATACTTCGTGACCCGTCTCTGGCCCGGCACGGCGGCCCACCACCCCAGCCGGCTCTCACCAGATCATTTCCCGATTCCAGGCGTGTTGCCGCCCGGCACTATATGGCATTGCGCGCCGCTGCGCCCCCAACGGCCGGCAACGCCACGAATTCAAGACGGGAAAACCGAAGGTTTACGAGACGCCGGCCATAAGGCTTTGACTCGTCGCGAGTTGCGGACGCTACGCATTGTATGTTAAGGGGGTTACATCGCGACAAACCAAGAGGAGTCGAGAGTACGCCCGGAGGGATTCGAACCCCCAACCCTCGGTTCCGAAGACCGATGCTCTATCCAATTGAGCTACGGGCGCAAATTCGACTCCAGCTAGTGCCTACAGGATAAAGCATAGCGGAACATCTGCCGACGGCAAGCCGAATCGCCGGCGCCGGGAAATCTTCCCGCGGCATCACGCGGCGAGCCGGGCAGTGGCGGGAACTACCCCATTGTAGTCTCGACGCGAAGGGCGCCGCCCCCTTTGACGCTCCTCCCCGGAAACACATAGGGCCGTCGGGAGGTTGTCTCCCGGCGGCCCTTTCTCGTCGTAGTCGGTGCGGATAGTCACGGCCATGGCGGCCGTGTGCTGCCGAAAAATTACTTGCAGCAGCAGTCCTTCTTTGCGGCCTTCTTCTTGGTCGTCGGCTTCTTCTTCGCAACGACCTTCTTGGCAACTTTCTTCGTGGCCACTGTCACACCTCCGTCAAGGTTATAAGGCGGGCATCCGTCCGATGAAACCAACCATCGGAAGTTCGGTAACTTACCCGCTCAGTTTCATATTCTACAAGTATCGCAAATTTTAGCAAGGTCTTTTTTGCATACTTGATCGACTTCCTCACCAAGGACCGCGAAATCTGTAGGCCTTCAACGTGACATAGTTGGTGAAGGCGAGATAGCCGAACATCAATGGGACGAAAAAATCACGCCACTCGGCGAACCAATAGACCGCTACCACGACGGCGGTGAAAATCGACAACTGCAACGACCGCTGAATGCCCTGGCGGGCATCGGCCGCAAGCAGCAACTCCCGGGCGACTTGGCCGCCGTCCAGCGGATAGATCGGCAGCAGGTTGAGCAGGCCCCAGGCGATGCAGACGAAAAGGAGCCGATCGATCAGTTCAGCCAAACGGGCGATCGGCAGCACTACTTGGGGAATTTGCCCGTGAAAAATGTCGAATTCCACGCTATTTCCGTAGCCTGCGGCGAACACGCCCAACAGCAGCAGCGCCGCCAGCAGAAACCCCGCCGCCGGCCCCGCCAGGTCTATCAGAACTTGAGCGAGCGGTCCTGACGCCGTTCGCGACGAGTTGCGTTGGTCGGAGGAGGTTAGGCCGCCGAAGCTATAGAGTGTGATCCAGGGGTAAAGGCCGTAGGCCCGCATCGTCAAGGCATGTCCCATTTCGTGGACGAGGATGCCGATGAACACGGCGGCGAACCAGATCAACACGGATGGGGCGTCGCTCATGATGCGGTAGCCCAAAATCAGGGCCACCAGCCAAAAATACGGATGGACGCGGACCGGTATGCCCAACAGCGAGAAGTTCAGATCGGCCGAGGTTCGCGGGGGTTCTCCGAGCAGCACGAGCGACTCCTGGTGTTGAAAGCGGCTATTTTCTATCTTCCGCGGGGGAATGTAATTTATAGTTGGGCGGTGCTCTCGTTGCGAAACCGCAAGCGGTTTGCGGACTGGATATGACTCTTGACCTCCGACCTCTGATCTCCGACCTCTGCCTCCGGCCCACGGCCCAACTCCCGCAGGATGTACTCGGCGGTGCGGCTGGAGGCCCCGCCGTGGGCAATCCGGGCCTTCAGCGCGGCCAGGGCCTCGACCCGCTTCGCCCGGGCGGCCGGATCGGTCAGCCATTCGACGACGTGCCCGGCCAACTGGGCCGATTTGTCCTCGCAGGTCAAATACTCGGGAAACAGGACCCGCTCGGCGTCCGGCTGCGACGGGTCGAAGGGGGCGAGATCTTCGCACTCCAGCCCGTCGGTCGCCAGCAGGTTGACCAGGGTAATGTATTTTACCTTGCGGAAAAACCCCTGCACGAAGTAGGCCAAGCGACTGATCCAATAGAGAATCACCGTCGGCGTGGTGTGATAGAGCAGTTCCAGCGAAACCGAGCCGGAGACCGACATCGCACAATCGGCTGCCCGCATCAGCTCGGGCGTCTTGCCCACGTAGATTTCGGCCTGCAGGCCGCTTTTCTCGACTGCCGCCCGAGCCAATTCGGCCTGCTGCGGCTTGAAACAGGCCAGCGCGAAGCGGACGTCGGGCACCTTTCGGCGGACGAGCGCCGCCGCCTTGAGGAACCAGCGGAGGTTATGCTCCACTTCCTGCGTTCGCGAGCCGGGCAAGATCGCCACGAGCGGCCCCGGCCGGCTGCGAAGCTCCTCAATGAACCGCTCGTCGTATTGGTGGCGGCGGACTTCGTCGAAGAAGGGATGGCCCACGAACGTCGCATGGCAGCCGTGCCGCCGCAGCCACTCCTCCTCGAAGGGCAGGCTGCACAGGGCGTGATCGACCAGCCGCCGCATCTTTCCGACCCGCCATCGGGCCCAGGCCCAAATCTGCGGCGGTGTGTAGTAAAACACGGGGATTCCGTGGGCCTTCGCCCGCCGCGCGATCCACCAGTTGAAGCCCGGATAGTCGATCAGCACCACGGCGTCCGGCTTGTGATGGCGGAAGTAGCGGTCGGCCCGGCTCCCCAGGTCCAGGAACTTGTGCAGATTAACCAGCACCCGGGCGAACCACATCACGGCCAGCGCGGTCAGGTCGGCGTGCAGCCGGCAGCCGGCACGGGCCATTTTCGGACCGCCGTAGCCGACGAACTGCATCTCGGGGCAGCGTTGCCGCAATTGGCGGATCAGGTTCGCTCCGTGCAGGTCGCCGCTCGGCTCCCCGACCGAAAAGAAGATCGTCAGTGGTTTTGATTGCGGCATGTCGTTTCCCTGCAAAATGTATTAGCCCGGATTATTCATAAACACGAAGGAACATTGTCATTCTGAGCGCAGCGACGAATCTGGGCTGTTTGCGGCGCATTGGAGATCCTTCGCTGTGCTCAGGATGACGTTTATGAATAATCCGGGTTAGCTCGCATTTCGCACGATTCCGACACTAGCCCGAAGCGCAAGCGAGGGATGGACAACGGTTCGCCCTCGCTTGCGCTTCGGGCTAGTGTATGTCGCTTCGTGTCGATGATTCCTTGCGCCGTAAGAAATGCGTATTTGTCACTGCGGAGTATCGCAAATTGGGGGAGTTGGGGAAAGTGCAGTTTTCGATCACTGCTATTTGCCGTAGCCGTTCAAGGGGCGGCAGGGGACTGGTCCATTTTTCGGCGGAAAAACGTAATTTTTTCGATAAACCGTGGGCCGAAAACATGGACCTGTCCCCCTCCCGCCGCCCCAGGGGGACAGTGCCCTGTGAACGGTTACTATTTGCCGGTCAGCAATTCGAGATAGCTGCGCCGTTCGCTCCCCTCGAGGCCCAGGGCGGCGGCCAGCGAAAAGATGCACTGTTTGGCGGACTCGATGGCGGCGGATTCTGCCGAATCCGCTTCCGATTGGTCTTCGACGATCAACTCCAACTCGACAAAGTCGCCGAGGCCTTCGACGCGATCGAGCGAACCTTCGACGTTCCGCCCGTGCCAGGTGAGCCGGGCCTTTCGCCGCGATTTGCGGACCTCGCCCGCGACGCGGAAGCCCAATGCCTCGAGCAGCGCAAACCACGCCCGAAAGCCCTCTTCGCCGACGGCCAGCGGCAGGTCGATCTCGCGGCGGGTCTTCGTGGCTGCGTCGATCTTGGGGCCTTTGTAGGTGATTGTATAGTCGGCCCCCTTCCGCCGCAGCCGCAGGGCCTCGTCGGTCTGGGCAAAATCGCGGGCAGGATGGGTAAAATAGACATCCACCTCACGCTGGGCGGCCGCGACGGTTGCCCCCAACCCCGTCAGTCGGCCCTCCAACGCCGCCAGGTCGGCGACGGGGAACTTCATCTCGACTTCATAACGCATGGCAAACTCCCGCGGAAATTCTCCCGGCGTGGACACCGGGGCTCAGCGGCCTGTTGAAAATGTGATTTCAGGATTGTAGGAGGCGACTCCCGTCGCCGATTACGGTGCAAATCACCGGGAAATCGGCGACGGGAGTCGCCTCCTACAGATTTTATCAAGGGGCTGCTAAACGGCCGAGACACATCCGACGCAAAGACCGGTCTAACCGCCCAGAGGGATTTATCATATACTACCGTGAAAGGCATCGGGAGTCGCCCCCAGTGAGATTATCAAAGGAGACCGCGACATGGCACGATCCAAGCAGTCCGAGCCGGTAAAACGCCGACCGGTGACGACGCACATTACCCCGATACTGATTATTGCGATACTCGCCTTGGGTCTGTTGGCACTCTACTGGGGCTTGAACCAGTTCAACGAACGTCGATACAACCCCACGCAGGGGACGGGCGTGGGAAAGTCGCTGGGTTTCCTCCGGCTGCTGCCGTTGACCGGCGATGCGAGCCCCGTTTCGCTGGATGACCTGAAGGGGCACGTCGTGTTGCTGAACTTCTGGGGTACGTGGTGCCCGCCTTGCCGCGAGGAACTGCCCCATATCGCCGAGCTGCGGAAGCGGTTCGCCGGCCAGAAGGATTTTAGGCTGCTGGCCGTGTCCTGTCCCCTGGCGGGCTGGGATGGCGACGTAAAATCGCTCCGCGAAGAGACCGCCGGCTTGCTGGACAAATTGGGCCTCGGCCTGCCCACCTATTACGATCCCGATTCGGCCACGGCGAATGAACTTAGCACAGTGATGGACATGGGGTATTTTCCCACGACCATTTTGCTGGATCGTAATGGCGTGATCCGCGCCGTGTGGGTGGGCTATCGCGCCGGCGCGGAGACCGAAATGGAACGCTACATCGGCATGTACCTCGAAAAGGACGCCACGCCGTCCGACGAACGGCCTGGAACATGAGTTGTAGGAGGCGACTCCCGTCGCCGAATTTTCCGGCCACAATCGGCGACGGGAGTCGCCTCCTACGATCGGAACAACAAGGAGCGAGACATCCATGAGCCGTAGTTTGCAGTGGTTCCTCGTATTGGCACTGTTGATTTTGACGTCGCCGGCCATCGCCGCTCCGGCCGAAAAACCGCCGAAGCGGCCGGCCAAAAACAACCTCGATGTTCTCAGCGTCGATCCGCCCTCTCCCCCGGCCCCTCTCCCAAAGGGAGAGGGGAGTAGTCTTTGGCCGGCTGCGAAAGCGCCGCAGCCCCAGCCGAACGATTACGAACTCTATAAGGCGCTGATCGACAGCATCGATCAGGTCGAGCGGAACTATGTCACCGAGGTGGACCGCCGCAAATTGGTCGAAGCGGCCATCCGCGGCGTGCTCGGCAGCCTCGATCCCTATTCCACCTACATCAGCCCGGAGGAGTTGAAGCAGTTTCGCAAGGACCTGGCGAGCGAGTTCGGCGGCATCGGGGTGCAGATCGACGCCGATTCCGGCGAGGTGAAGATATTGAGCCCGATCCACGGCACGCCCGCCGACCGGGCGGGACTGCTGGCCGGCGACCGCATCCTGGAAATCGATGGCCGCAGCACCAAGGGGCTCGACAGCGACGCGGCCGCCGAACTGCTCAAGGGCAAGGCGGGGACCAAGGTCTCGCTCCTCGTTGCTCATACCGGCGATAAAGCCACGCGGAAAGTCACCCTCACCCGCGAAAAAATCCACCTCGACACCGTACTGGCCGACGGCCGCAAGCCGGACGGCTCGTGGGACTACATGCTCGATCCGCACGAGAAAATCGGCTACGTGCGGCTGGTCGCCTTCAGCCGCGACACGGCCGGCGAACTGCGGCAGGTGTTGACGCAACTGAAGAAGGACGGCCTCCGCGGCCTGATCCTCGACCTGCGGTTCAATCCCGGTGGGCTGCTCGCCTCGGCCATCGAAACCAGCGACCTGTTCATCTCCCAGGGGCGGATCGTCAGCGCGTCGGGCCGCAACGCCCCCGAGCGCCTCTGGAACGCCCACGCGGAAGACACGTTCGAGGGCTTTCCCATGGCCGTGCTGGTCAACCGTTACAGCGCCAGTTCCAGCGAGATCGTCGCCGCCTGTTTGCAGGACCATCGCCGGGCGGTCGTTATCGGCGGGCGGACCTGGGGCAAGGGGAGCGTGCAGAACCTGATCGAACTGCCCGACGGACAGGGAGCCATAAAACTGACCACCGCCGGCTATCGGCGCCCCGACGGCAAGAACATCCACCGCTTTCCCGGCGCCAAGGCGAGCGACGAGTGGGGAGTGATGCCGGACGAAGGGTATCGGATCGAGCTCGACGCCCGCGAAACGCTCGAACTGCTCCGCGACCGCCGCGAGCGGGATATTTTGCGTCCGGGCCGCCAAAAAGCCGAAACACCGGCCTTCGTTGACCGCCAGTTGCAGGCGGCCGTAAAATACATCGCGGCCGAAGTGGCCGAGAAACGCTAGGAATCTCCCCTCGCCCTTCGGGAGAGGGGCCGGGGGTGAGGGCGGATGGCATGTCCCCGAATATCTTCTGAGTTTCCTGTCACACATGCGCTTACCCTAACCCTCTCCCAAAGGGAGAGGGGACATGCTTGCCCGGTCACTTGTGACCGGCGCCGCCCCTCTGGTAGAATACCGTCATGTGGTGGCATCAATCCGCCAACGGCGAACGGTTGATCTGCGATCTCTGTCCGCGGCACTGCGCGCTGCGGCCGGGCGAGCGGGGGTTCTGCTTCGTCCGCGAAAACCGCGACGGACAGGTCGTCTCGACCACCTACGGCCGCAGCACCGGCTTCTGCGTCGATCCGATCGAGAAGAAGCCGCTCCATCAGTTCTATCCCGGCACGCCGGTCCTCTCGTTCGGCACCGCCGGCTGCAACCTGGGCTGCACCTTCTGCCAGAACTGGACCATGTCGCGTTCGCGCAACGTGGAGGCGGCCTGCGAGCGGGCCTCGCCCGGGACAATCGCCGCCGCGGCCCGGCGGCTGCGTTGCCGCAGCGTGGCCTTCACCTACAACGATCCGATCATCTGGGCGGAATACGCCATCGACACCGCCCGCGAATGCCGCGACCTGAAGATCAAAACCGTGGCGGTCACTTCCGGCTACATCACGGAGACGGCCCGGGCCGACTTCTTCGGGCCGATCGACGCCGCCAACGTGGATTTGAAGGGGTTCGCCGACCGGTTTTATCTGGATTACTGTGCCGCCCGGTTGCAGCCGGTGCTCGACACGCTCCGCTGGCTGGTCGGCGAAACCGAGACCTGGGTCGAGATCACCAATCTGATTATCCCCGGGGCCAACGATTCGCCCGTGGAAATCAGGGAGATGTGCCGCTGGATTGCCGCGGAGCTTCGGCCGGACGTGCCGCTGCACTTTTCGGCGTTTCATCCGACCTTCGAGCTGACTGATCGCTTGCCGACGCCGCCGGCCACGTTGCAGATGGCTTACGACATCGCCCGGGAGGCGGGCCTGCAATACGTCTACGTCGGCAACGTCCTCGACCCGGAGCGGCAGCACACGTATTGCCCCGGCTGCGGCCGGGCGGTGATCCGCCGCCTGGGATACACGATCGAGGGTTTTGACATCCGCGACGGCTGTTGCATCCATTGCCGCACGCCCATAGCCGGCCGTTTCGACGACGCTCCCGGCACATGGGGCGAGCGGCGACTGCCCGTCAGGATCGAGAATTAGTTCCTGTTGCGGAAAGTAGGGTGGGACAAGCGAAGCGCGGTCCCACCACCATTTCCATCGTTATTGGTGGGACCGCGCTTCGCTTGTCCCACCCTACTCACGCATTCAACAATAGATACGAATTAGAAATGCCCCAACCGATCACCATCCATCCAATAGGCATCGTCCATTCACCGTATCGAGAGCCCAAGGGTACGCCGATCCAGGGCGTCTTTGGCGACCAGTCCGAGGCCTGGCTGGAATTGGAGGACAAATATCGGAACGGCCTGAAAGACCTCGACGGCTTCAGCCATGCCATCCTGCTCTACCATTTTTCCTTCTCCGACAGAGAAGAGATCGTGAGCAGGCCGTACCTCGAAGACCGGGAGCACGGCATCTTCGCCATCCGCAGTCCGCATCGGCCGAACCACCTCGGGCTCTCCGTCGTGAAGATCGAGCGGATCGACGGGCGCAGGCTCTACTTCACCGAAGTGGATATTTTAGACGGCACGCCGGTGCTGGACATAAAGCCCTACGTGCGGCAGTTCGACGCCCGGCCCGACGCCGTAAGCGGTTGGATCGAGAAACACTTTCGGGACGGGAAACCGGAGAACACACGTGGCCGGTAGAGTTTGGACAGGGGGAGCCAAAACGAAGGGAGCCGCGACGCAGAGGCAGCCGGCTTTCTTCATCCAGAAATGCTGAGTACGTCCGTGCTCTGAGTTTCACGGGCGGCATTTGCAGGACGGAATTCCTGATCCATCTCAAAAAAAAGGACGGATTAAGAAATCCGTCCTGCGAATCCAATCAACGAATTTTGAGGCGATGCCCTACTTTCGCCGCCAAACCCAGCAGGCCAGGGCCAAAGCCCCCGCGGCCAGCAGCGCCAGCGTGGAAGGCTCGGGGACGGACGACGCGGAGACGTTGTCGAAGGTGCCCAAGAGCGGAGTCACCGGCGACGCGGGGAAAACAGGATCACTGGGCTTAATAGTCGTTAGGACGCCGGAATAACCCCCGGCATACGTAGAGTCGGTGAACGAAAACGGGGCGGTCAGCAGGGTTCCAGAGAGGTCGTAGGCTGCGCCGGAGATTTGCGACCCGACAAGGTCAAACTTCAGAACTATGCTCGAGTCCGTGTAGGTCCCGAACGGGAAGCCGTTGAGGCCGGTGTTGCCTAAATACGCGCCCGGTGCGCCGTTATCGATTCGCGTGAGGTCGATTTGTCCCTTATATAAATCCACTGTCAGCACGTATCCAGAGCTGGAAAGCGGATCGAAGCGGGCGAGAAGGCCCAAGTCCCAGTTCATGTCGGAGTAGCTGCCGGCATTAGGATTGATGACGGCCGACATGTGAACTTCCGAGAACGACTCCGCGGGGACGAAGCCGAAGCCGCTGGCTGCGCCGCCAAGGGCGGCAGTCGTCGGATCGGTCATCTTGAGAATGTTGTTGTCCACAGCGAAGCTAAAGGTGCCACTCGCCCCGCCCACCCCGTTAACACCACCGGAGACCCAGGTTTGATCGAATCCACCGTTAAACGTATCCACCCAGTCCGCCCGGGCAGTCACTGCGGCGAGGCAAAACACCAAGAGAGCGATCGGGACACATCGAACCAAGCGGTGAGTAGTCATCGTCGGAACTCCAAGTAAGAAAATGGGTTTTTGCGGTTTCAGGAGCGAACAACCTTCCGCGCTTACATACCAGAATCACCTTTAGTATAGTTATGGTCCGCAACGATTGCAACAATTCTGTCGCAAATTAGGGAAATTTAGGGGAATAGGCTAAGGATGCTGCGGACGAGCTAATAATCGTATCGTAGTATTAGTCAGTATAGCTCACTGGACGGATAGCAACCACGCGGCTGCGCCAGTCGTGGTGGACGGTCACGTCTTTCGAAAAAGGGGACCGGATCCGTCGCAGAGACGCATTTCAAAGCGATGCCTGTGGTCCGGTCCCGAAATCCATGGTTTGATACGCGGGCTCGAACCAATCCGCGTCAATCCCACTTCTCCCGTTCCCCCAACAACTTGACGCTATCCAGTATCTTCGGGTGGCTAAGTTCCACATCCACGGGGAGGATCACGTAAGCGCCCATGCCGCCGCAGCAGTCGAGAATGATCTGCTGAGGGTTGGGAGCGACAAAACCTTCCGGGCAGGGTTCGTGGCCGGTGATGAGCAGCTTGGCGCCGACCAGATCGCAAAAGGCCGCGGCGTTCTCGCGGCGATAATCGCGCCCCCAGAGCAGCCGAAAGGCGGCCGCCTGGTCGGCGCAGTCGTCCGCAGTCAGTTCGCGCTCGAGAACCGCCGGGTCGAAGCCCCGCCGATCGACCTCCTCGGGCAAACTGTGCGCGATCATCAGTCCCCAAGGGAGCCGCACCGCCAAGGGACAACTCCACAGGAAGCGCAGCACCGCCTCACGCACCCGGTCGGCGGCCGGGCCGTACATCTGCTGCAATCCGAGCCGAAACATCAGATTGAGCAACTGCCGGTTCTTCTGAATGGGGTAATCGTTCAGCTCGGCCATTTCATGGTTGCCCAGCAGGAAGTGGACCCGATGGGGGAACTTGACCTTCAGGGCGGCGACGTCTTCGAGGATGACGTGCGACATGCAGCCGCCCGACTCCTCGTATGCCGGACCGCCGTGACAAACCTCTTGCAGCACGAGATGGCGGCGCGGATGCTGATCGAGTGCGGCGATCTTGCAGATCAAGTTGAAATTCCGCCGATGCCCATGCACGTCGCCCGTGACCATCACCTCCTCGGCCGCCCCCGCGGCGATGGAGACCGTGGACCCATGTCTGCCCGGAGTCCGGCGGTTGGCCTCGGCGGCCTCGTCGAAGGTCGTCAGGATGTTTTCGATGTATTGGAGGGAGGCAACCATATAAGGGAGGCAACCATATAAGGGAGGCAACCACATAAGGGAGGCAACCACATAAGGGAGGCAACCACATAATAGTCCCCTCTCCCCTTGGGAGAGGGTTAGGGTGAGGGCAGATCGGGCAGAAAACTCTTGAAAATATCCAAGCGTTGCAAGCTGCTCTCACCCCCGGCCCCTCTCCCGACCAACCTTCGGCCGGTGCCCGGAGAGGGGAGATTTTCTTACATGTTCTCAGTTCAGGACAGGTAGACAACCCGTCCTACGGCTTTGCCCGCAAACTTGAACCACCTTTCCCATTCTACACGCAAACCTCCGAATTTATCGGCGTGAAACCTTGCGAATCGTATCACAAGAGCCGGTTCTGTCGATTTTCTGGACTCTAGCGATTGTCAGGCCGATGTCCTATGAAGGCGGGGGGATTCTTCCCGCGTCTCGATCCTACCCGACCCGCCGAACATGACAAGAGCAAACAAGGAATTGTCAGACATGAAACGCGCGATCTACTCGGTATTGACGGTGGTTATTTTGGTTGGGCTGACCGGTTGTGTGACCCAGCACGGCAGGCGTCCCATCGCCTGCATGGGCGGGAGTTGCGCCCAGGCCCCGGAGAATTGCCAGTCCTGCGACCCGGGCGACAATTGCGACGATCCGGGCCGCCCGGTTCGCTGCCGGTTTTGCCGCGATCGGGGCTGCGAACGCTGCCGGGGCGAGGGCTTTACGCCCGGACCGCCGGCGGGCACGATTACCTATCCCTACTACACGACCCGCGGACCACGCGACTTCCTGGCCAACAATCC
Source organism: uncultured Planctomycetota bacterium (assembly GCA_963733145.1). Lineage (GTDB taxonomy): Bacteria > Planctomycetota > Planctomycetia > Pirellulales > Thermoguttaceae > JAHIKV01. The sequence goes on from CAVTCJ010000008.1 coordinate 176,059, forward strand.
GCCCAGCATCGGACCGTAACCGTTCACCGGACGCATTAGCGGTCGTTTAGTGGTTGGCCGATATCGCACTGACCGTTTAGCGGCCGCCGGTACGGCGGCCCGTTGTGCGGATACGAGCCGCCGTGCCGGCGGCTGCTAAACGGGAGGAAGCGACGTCTTGTCGGCACTGCAGCGCGTCACTCGGGCGCAAATGTAAATGTCGTCGCCCGAGCGCCGCACGACGGGCGAGTCCAGTTGCAGGGCCGCGGAAAGCGCGGCTACGCCCGCGCCGCCGACGGGCGTGGGCGAGCCCTCGCCGCCGATCAGCTTCGGGGCCACGAAGACGTGGACCTCGTCGATCGCCCGCGCGTCGAGCAGGCTGCCAAACACGCGTCCGCCCCCCTCGACCAACACGTTCGTCAGCCGGCGCCGGCCAAGCTCCAAGAGCAGCGAGTCGAATCGGACGGCGGGCGCTTCGCCCTTGCAGACGAAAACTTCGCAGCCGGCGTTGCGAAGCCGCCGCCGGTCGGCCTCGGGCGACTCCGCGCCCACGGCCGCCAACACCGGCGTCTCACCGGCGGAACGCACGAGTTTACTCTCGACCGAAAGCGTCGCCCGCGTGTCGAGAACCACGCGGAGTGCAACCCGAGGGCCGGGTGGCCGGGCAGTCAACAAGGGGTCGTCGCGCTCGGCCGTGCCGCGTCCAACGATGATCGCGTCCATCCGCCCGCGGAGTTCGTGGACCAGCCGCCGCGACTCCGCGCCCGAAATCCAGCGGCTTTCTCCGCTGGGGGCGGCGATTTTGCCGTCCAACGACATGGCCCACTTGGCGATGACCCACGGCCGGCCGGTTTCGATCAATTTCAGATACGGGGCGTTGAGCCGGCGGGCCTCGGACGCCATGAGCCCCACGTCCACAACAATTCCCGCCGCGCGGAGTTGGTCGATGCCGCCGCCCTGGACCTGCGGGAAGGGGTCCCGGTCGGCCACGACCACACGGCTCACGCGGCTTTCGATCACTGCGCGGGTGCAGGGGGGCGTTTTTCCCTGGTGACAGCACGGCTCGAGCGTGACGTAGAGCGTGGCCCCGGCGGCCCGATCGCGGGCCATCCGCAGGGCCTCGACTTCCGCGTGAGCTTCGCCGAACCGCCGGTGCCAACCCTCGCCGATAATTTCCGCGCCCCGGGCAATCACGCAGCCGACCATCGGGTTCGGCTCGACGAACCCCTCGCCCCGCGCGGCCAGTTCCAACGCGCGTTGAATATGCCAGCGGTCGATTTCGTGCTGCTGCATGTGCGCGGTGAGATGCGGGTAGAAACTGCCTAGCCCCAGAGTCCGCGCCGGGTTGATCGGCGGACGGCACTCCACTTGAGAATAGTGTACCTGAAATGCGCCGTCCGCGAAATGGCCAATATCTTGACACATGCCTTGAAAAGTATCGCTGCACTCAATACTTATTTCCGTCGATCGGAACCCCGTCGTTTCGACTACCCAACCGGCTGTGGGTCACAAGATCGATCGAGTAATTGATCAGCCGGGCTGAGCCATCACAGAAACCCATGTTGAATCCGGTGGCGTGAGCGGCCCCGAATGAAAACCAGAGAATTTGGCCGGGGGTGTCCGGGTACGGCGGATCAGTAGTCCAGCGGTTCAGATCGTGATCGTCGCCGCTGAGCAGGGATTGATCGTCGCCGGGGTCCAGCCCATCGTAATAGTTGTCGGGATTGACGTTTCTTTCGCCCACCAGGTAGGTGCAGCTTGTGCCGTCGGTGATCTCGCACATTTTTGTCATGCTCCGCTGAGCCGTGATTCCGTTTGTATCCTTCATGTCGAAGAAGCCGGCGAAGGGGCCGCCGTCGTTGGGATTCGGCCACGAATAAGGCCCCCTCGACCAATAAATAAAGACTGATCCGGCGTTGGCCGCGTAGTCGCCGCGAAACCAGCCGGCAGCGTCCCACGCCACGTTGACATAGGACACTACGGCGGGATTGTTGATAGCGGGCATGAGCAACGCTTGACGGCGGGTCGGGCAAGTGAACATCGGCAACACCGTCTGCACCATCTTGCCCGCCAGTTGTTTCCGCGTCGCGTCGTCGCCGGCGCTGAGTTGCAGGTCGTGAACGGCGTCCTGCTCCATATACGGGAGGCAATTGTAGAAGAATCCGCCCGGCTGCCGCTTGTCGAAGCCGTAGCGCGGATCGCCGACCCACTGGTATCCCCAGCCGCCGCTGGGAAACCAACCGTTGACCTGCTCGTGATCGAGCGCCGCCAAGCCGATTTGCTTGAGATTGTTTTTGCACTGCGTTTGTCGGGCCGCTTCTCGGGCGGCCTGCACGGCGGGCAGCAGCAACGCGATCAAAATGCCGATGATGGTGATCACGACCAGTAACTCCACAAGGGTAAAAGCGCGCGGGAGGAGTGGGAATGATTGGCGCGCGGAGAGGGAAGAACACCCCCGAACCTCGTCCTGCAAAGGAGTTTGGGGGCAACGCAAGCATGTTGGGCTTCGCAAGATGGGCAAGGGGTATATGCTCATATTTGTTCCTCTTTGTAAATTTAAGGGGCGCGTTTATGCACCCTGATGGGCGTTAGAACTCACGATGGTCATAACGAGTATCCCGCCATGACAAAAGGGGCAGGATCGGCCGGCTATCAATTGCGCTCTCAATTCAACTGTCCTGTGTTTAGTGAATTCAGTGACTTTTGGCGTCGAGCGGCACACCGTCATTTCGGCAGGCAAGTCGGAAGTGGACCATTACGTCGATCGTGTAGCTGATCGCCTGCACCGAGCCGTCGCACATGGCCATGTTGAGGCTGCCCGGGTGCGCGCTGCCGAAAGTATTCAGCATTGGCGAGGCCGGGTCGGCCCCGCCGTAGCCGGGCGTGTCTTGTAGAGGGTGAAAGTATATGTACGTGCTGTCATCGGGATTGGAGAAGCCGAAGCGCACAAAGCGGACGTTGTCCCAGTCGAAGCCTTCGTCCCACGTGTCGTCGGTGCCATAGTCGCTACTGTTTTCGTAGCCGTCTGGGTTGAGGTATTTCTCGCCGACTAAGTAGGTGTTGCTGGCCCCATCGCTAATGTCCCGGAGGCAACAACTGCCGGCGTAGTAGACCACTCCCCTGGCGAACACCGCGGAAGTTACCTGTCCGCGTGGAAACCACCCCCTCTGCCAAGTGTCGCTATCGCCCTCGGCCAACGAGGTTGGGCCGATGCAGGGATGGCCGTGCAATTCTTCGGCGGAGGCGGCATAATCCCCCTCGCCCTGCGGCGAGGGCTGGGGAACACCCGCGTTGCTGTAATTGTAGAAACGCACGTAACTCTGCGTGGGGTAGAGCTTCACTGAGCGGCGGGTAGGGCAGATGAAGTAGCCGATCGGAGTTTGAGTACGAGAGGCATACTTGGCGGCGTCGCCGCCGTTCCGAAAATCACCCCTAGCGCCCAAGTCGTGTAAATTCACCAACTCGATGTAAGGCAATACGTTGTAGAAGAAACCGCCGGGCTGAGACAGCCCCTTGAAACCGCGGTCGGGATCGCCGACCCAACCCGCACCCCAGCCGCCGACGGGAAAAAATCCCTGCGCCGACTCGTGGTTCATCGCGCCCAGGGATATCTGCTTTAGATTATTGACGCACTGCAACCTTCGGGCGGCCTCGCGGGCGGCCTGCACCGCCGGCAGCAATAACGCAATCAGAATACCGATGATCGTGATGACAACCAATAGCTCCACTAAAGTAAAGCCTGGTTTACGATTGTTGATTTCTGATTTATGATTGGCGCGACACATTGTATTTCTCCAAGTTCAAGATTGTCAAATCGCTCCAGACATCGTCACGCATGGACTTCGTGACGATGCCGGAGCTTGAGCAAATCAGAAACCATCAATCCTCATGTTGGGGCGGCAGTTCAACTGCCGTCCCAGCAATGGTACTCTACTTCCGCCTCCGCCAGGCGTAGGCCAGCAGTCCCAGCAGAACCCGAAGTGAGAAGCGCTAGAGTCGAAGGTTCGGGCACATCCGGCGTGGTGGCATGAGCCATCAGCGTCACGGCGTCTAAAGCCGTGTCGTAGACCCGAATGTTGTCCAGCGTACCGATCCAGTTCCAGGTGTTAACGCGGGTTAGGCCGGTGCCAATGCACACATCGTATTCCGTCAGTGTTCTGCGGGTGCTGATCGGACGCGTCTCGGTCGCCAACGTCTGCATGTTCGTGCCGTCGTACACATATAGCGTGAGGTAGTCATTCTGCACGACTCCCGCCACGTAATACCATTGATCCGGAACGATTGCGTCCGTCCCTTCAATACCGCGCCAACCGCTCGGATCGGGGCCAAGAGCGCCGAAGGTAACGTGATTATTATTTACACCCAGGTACAAGTTCGGCCCACCAAAAGAGCTTTCGGCGTAAAAAAATCGTTGGGCCGTCAAGGTATCGTCCTTTTTGAAGAACCCCTCGATGGTGAAATTGGTTCTGTTATATGCGGGAAGGTTGTTGATGTCGGTGCTGTACGAATAGGCCCCATCGTATACGCCGTCGAAGTGAACGGCCGTGTTGGCCACTCCCCAGCGGCCCGTGGTCGATTGGGGAAGGTTGGTATTGGTGCTATTGTACAAATTTTGGTACGTCAAGTTGCGGAGCCCCAGGGTGTCGGCACAAGTCGCGCCGTAGGGAATGTCAGGGGTTCCCGGGTCGTCCAACTTCCACTCGGCGATCAGGTTGGCACTGCTCCGAGATTGGAGTGCTCCGAGGACCACGACCACAACACAAACAGCGAGTACAAGGATTTTACGCGAACTCATCTCACACCTCCAGAATTATTAAAGGGGTTTAACACTCTGCTTAATTCGCGGGAACAGAAATCTCCGTCGATATTGCTTCACAAGCCAAACCAAGTCATCGGTTCATGAAAATACCCTCCTTTCCCTTTCCCTCTTCCTCATGCTGGCCGCGGTTCTTTCCAGGCCTCACCCGCACCTGGGGATCGTTGTTGCTCGACCCCGGCGCGTTCTGTACGTCAGCGGTCTTTGAATACTTAACCGACAATTCCTCGAAAGCGCACTGTCATGGAGTCACAGTTTCCAGTCCCCACCAACAAACGGCTGTTGGTGGAATTCAGCAGCGGGGCAACGGTCGCGAGATCGATCGGACGGCTGACGAAGTCGGCGTGGAATTCCCCTTGGAAATCGGCGTCCACCGCAAACTTGACCAATCTGCCGTTTTTCCACATGCGAAAACTGTGCCGCCCCGGCTTCAGCGAGCCGTACGGCGCAACGGCCGAAATATACTTGTTGGTTTTATCGTCGGGAAAGCTGAGACTGCTGTCCGAACCCGGCAAGCAGATCTCCACTTGAGCCCGACCGTTATCAACCACGAATGCCAAAACGAGTCCGCAACGGATTTCGTCGAAGTATTTGGCGTTGGGTACGCCGTCTCCGATACCGAAAAACACCTGATGCCGGATGGAAGTGCTATCGTCCGACGGGTGCAGTTCGACCTGGAACGTCGCCTCAAAGATGAAGTCTCGCCGGCAGAAGTCGGCTTCCACTGTGCGGATGTAACCGCGCGACTGCACCCACTCGCGCTCCGGCGGCTCTTCATGCCGGTAGGCAGCCAATCCGTGTTCGATCCGATAGCGCCCCGGCGGTATTTGCTCGAACCCGGGACCAAGATCGACTCCGTCAAATCGCTCGACGATCCGCTCAGCTTTGCTCAAATCCAAACCAAGCTGGCGGATGAAGCGGTTTGCCCCAGCCGGATCAGACTTAACCACTATCCCAGTATTCTTGGTGCAACGGGCGGCTTGCTGGGCATGGAGGATCGTCTGTCCGCTGTTGCTAATCGTGCCGACCTGCCGTATCTTCACCGCGCCCCGGAAGACGTACGACATGGTGTTGCCGTTTTCGTTGACTTCCACGCCGAACTCGGTTCCTAGATCGGTGACTATCGCCGTGGGGGTACGGACCGAGAATTTGGAGATTTCAGATTGGGGTCTTAGCTCTTGGGTCTTAGGTCTTGAGTTCCGACCTCTGGCCTCCGACCTCTTTCCACTGGCCGCTGAAGCGGCCAGCCCTGTGCTCACGATACGCGCCGTCAGTTTTCCCAGTTTGAGATAGCCGCCGGCGCCGGATTCGACCTGGTATGTGCAGGGCCCTTCGAGAATCACTTTTGCGCCGGTGTCGTAGGTAATCTCCATCAGCCCGGCGGACAGGGCGTACTTGCGATCCAAGGGGACCGACGAGCCAATATAGGTTTGAGTGCTGGGATCGGCCCAGCGGCAGTCCTTCATGCCGGTGACGCGGCCGACGAACACCAGTTCCGGTCCGTAGCCCGATGTAGCGGAAGGCTTGGTATTATCGACGGCTTGCCGTTCGCGGGTAATCGTATAGGCCCAGGCTCCCAGCAACATTACGCCCAAGATTACCGTGGCGACCATGTAGGAGAACACCGGGCCGCCGACGAAATTTCCGGCTAGCGGATAGTGGCTAGTGGTTAGTGGAGGCAGCGCCGAAGACGGAGAGATAGATGGCCGCGACAGGGGTTCGTGTGAAGCCGAAATTGGCAGTTCCCGAATCCCGAGCCCCGAGCCCCGAGCCCCGAACCCCGCATCCCCGATTTCTGGCCCCTCGCCCTTCTCCCATTCCAGCAGGGCAAACTGATCCATCAGTTCGAGATAGACCCGGCGGTTGGCCGCGTCCGCTTCGAGCAGAGCTTGCAGGCGCACGGCGCCGCCGGCGTCGAGGCGATCGTTGACCAACGACCAAACCAGGTCGGTCAACTCCTCGAATTGCGGCGACGAGCGGGTCATTGCGGATCGTCTCCCGGTGGAAAAGGGGACAGGTCCAATTTGCCGGGACGGCCCGAAGGGTGCTTCGCACAAATTGGACCTGTCCCCTTTTCCACCTCGTGAATTGTATCGTCGATGCAGCGGTGCAACTCGCCGTGAATCCGCCGCAGCGCCTTATAGACGAAATCGACCGAACGGCCGGTCCGGGCAGCCACACTGGGCACCGTCGCGGCTTCGGTGTAGCGGAGATCGAGCATTTCCCGATCCTCCGCGCGAAGCCGCTGGTAGCAATTGGCTAAGGCATGGGAGCGGGCCTCGAGCGAGTCGTCCAGCAGCAGCCGGTCGCCCAACAGCGTCTCGGTCAATTCGTCGCTGAACAGCCGCGGCAGGCGCGACCGCCGCCGGCGGAAGTTGAGCACCTTATAATGGGCAATCTGGAATGCCCAGGCGCGAAAGTCGCTCCCCCGGCGAAACGTGCCGTACTTCTCCCACAGCGTGGTGCTCACCTCCTGAAAAAGGTCCTCGGCGTCGGTCTGGTTGGGCACCAAGGCGCGAATGAAGGAGTAGATCCGCCGCGAATAGCGGGTCAGCAGTCCGACAAACTCTTTGGTGTCGAGGTCGCGATTGCCCATCGGATAACCAGTGTCGGGATTTCTAAATTTCGGCGGGTCGAAGCACTGTCATCCTGAGCGCAGCGAAGGATCTCCTTGGCCGCCGAGATCCGTCGCTGCGCCTCAGGATGCCCCTTTGCGACGCGGCAGCGCGGCCCCGGCCAATCCCAGGCCGCCTTCCTCTAGTGTATGTGAGAAGGCCGATCTTTTGTGCGGAAAAAGTTTTGGCCGGAGGGGAGAACGAGACGGATTACGTCCGTAATCCGTTATGCCGCCGAGAGATAAGGAAAAAACGCGTTTGGCGCCAACGTCTTTCGCGCTTCTGCGTCACTGCGGGACGGACAAGAGCCTCCGCTACAGACGGATAGGTGTTTCGGCCCAATTGACGGACAATCGGGTGAGACAATACAATGACTCCCATGAGCACGAAAGACCTCGAATCGGACCAGACGGATCGGATCATCGAGTTGCACCGCGGCGGCAAGATCGAGGTCTGCCTGAAGACCCCGCTGCGGACGCGGGAAGACCTGTCGATGGCCTACACCCCCGGGGTTGCCCGGGCGTGCATGGCCGTCCATGCCGACCCCGCGCGGAGTTTCGAGTTGACGATTCGGCGGAACACCGTGGCGGTCGTCTCCGACGGCTCCGCCGTGCTGGGGCTGGGCAACATCGGCCCCGAGGCCGCCATGCCGGTGATGGAGGGGAAGTGCATGTTGTTCAAGGCCTTCGCCGGCGTGGACGCCTTTCCAATCTGCCTCGCCACCCAGGACGTCGACGAGTTGGTCCGCACGTGTACCTACTTGGCCCCGACGTTCGGCGGCATCAATCTCGAGGACATCTCCTCGCCGCGCTGCGTGGACGTCGAGCAGCAGCTTATCGAGCGGCTGGAGATACCCGTCTTTCACGACGACCAGCACGGCACGGCAGTGGTGGTGCTGGCGGCGCTGCGGAACGCCTTGAAGATCGTCGGCAAACAACTGGCGGACATCCGCGTGGCAATCAGCGGGGCGGGCGCGGCGGGCGCGGCCGTCGCTCGGCTGCTGCAATCGGTGGGCTGCCGGCAGATCGTGCTCTGCGACCGCAAAGGGGCAATCAACCGCAGCCGCACGCCGGACGGCAACAAGGTGAAACTCTGGATTGCCGAAAACACCAATCCCGAAAACATCTCCGGCACGCTGGCCGACGCGGTCCGCGGCGCCGACGTGTTTATCGGCGTCTCCGGCCCCGGTCTGTTGAAGGCCGAAGACGTGCGGCGGATGGCCGCCGACGCGGTGGTCTTCGCCCTGGCCAATCCCGACCCGGAGATCGACCCGCAGGCCGCGCTCCCCTACGCGCGGGTCGTGGCCACCGGCCGGTCCGACTATCCGAACCAGATCAACAACGTGCTCTGTTTCCCGGGTTTGTTCCGCGGGATGTTGGACGTCCGCGCCCGGCGCGTGACGGAATCGATGAAAATCGCGGCGGCGACGGCGATCGCCGAGGTGATTCCCGAGAACGAGCTTCGCCCGGATTGCATCGTTCCCAGCGTGTTCGACCCGCGGGTGGCGACGGGCGTGGCCCGGGCCGTGGCCCAAGCGGCCCGCGAGGCGGGCGTGGCCTCCATCTGATCATCAAGCCGCGACCGGTGGTCGTGCTCTGGCGCTGGCGTAACGCATGACGCTACGCACAATCGGCGCGACCAACGGTCGCGGCTTTATGATTCGTAGAATACCATTTTTCGCATAAATCCATGCTGTTGTCATTTTGACTCTTGTGCTTTATCATATTCACATCGTCAGAACGTCAATATCCACGTCGACGCTACGGTTCACATGCAATCCAAAACGCGACACTCTTCGGACTTCACGACAATCGACACCCACCTGCCGGTGGATCCGGCGCTGCTGCCGGCGCTCGCGGAATTGTTCCGGTTGGCCGCTGAGAGCGAGGACGCCGCCACGCTGCTGCGGGGGGCATTGCCTGTTCTGCCGGAAACGATCGACGCGGACTACATCGCCCTGGCGGCAGCGCTGGCCGGACGCTGGTCGGTTGCGGCCGAGGCGGGCAAACCCAAGCCCTTGCCGGTCGATTTGCTGGCCGACGCGCTCGATCGAGAGAGCATCGCCTCGGCCTCGGGGTGGATAGCCCTGCCGATGACGTTTCAAACGGAAGAAAGCGCGGCGCTGGTCTTCCATCTTTCGCAAGCCGAGGACTCCCCGGCAGCCGAGGCGGCGCTCGAGCGGCTCGCGCCGTTTTTCCGTCGGGCCTTCGACGGCGTTCGCCGCCGCGCGGACGACCATCGCCGGCTGCGGCGGCTGGAGGCCGTGTTGGAAATCGCCGCCCAATGGAACCAGGCTCATGAAGTGGAACCGCTGCTCGTCCAGATGGCGGAAGCGGCGACGCGGCTGCTGCGCGCCGACAGGGCCAGCATCTTCCTATGGGACAAGCCGAACCATATCCTCGTCGGCCGGCCGGCCCTGGGCGCGCCGGACGGCGAACTCCGCATCCGCGACGACAGCGGCGTCGTGGGCGAGGTAATCCGCACCGGACAGCCCCGGCGGGTGGACGCCGGCAGCGAACCGGAGGCCGTCGACCGCCGCGTCGACGAACAGCTCCGCTACCAGACGCGCACGCTGCTGTGCGTTCCCATGCGCGGCCGGTCGGGCGAACTGTTCGGCGCCTTCGAGTTGATCAACAAGCGGGAAGGGACGTTTACCGGAGATGACGAGGAGGCGCTGGGCGAGTTGGCGGCGCACGCGGCCGTGGCCCTGGAAAACGCCCAGGACCGGCAGCAACTGCTCGCCGCCAACCGCAGCATCGCCAAGGAAGCGGCGGAGAAGGTGCTGCTGATCGGCCGAAGTCCCGCCATCGAGGCGCTCCGCTCGATCATCGGCCGCGTGGCCGACACCGATCTGGCCGTGCTGATCCTGGGCGAAAACGGGACGGGCAAGGAAGTCGTCGCCCAATCGATCCATTACCTCAGCCGCCGCCGCGAGCAGCCGTTTGTGGCGGTCAATTGCGCGGCCATCCCCGAGAGCCTGGCCGAAAGCGAACTTTTCGGACACGAGAAGGGGGCCTTCACCGACGCCCGCGAGGCCCGCGCCGGAAAGTTCGAGTTGGCTGCCGGCGGAACCCTCTTCCTCGACGAGATCGGCGATCTAAGCCTCGCCTGTCAGGCAAAGCTGTTGCGGGTGATCGAGGAGCGGGTGTTGGTCCGCGTGGGCGGCTCGATCCCCATTCACACCGACGTGCGATTGCTGGCCGCTACGAATCAGGACCTGGCCGAGATGGTCCGCGGGAAGCGCTTCCGCGAGGACCTCTATTTCCGCCTGAACGTGGTCGCGGTCGAGCTGCCGCCGCTACGGGAACGGGGCGAGGACGTGCTTCTGCTGGTCGAGCATTTCCTGGGCGATTTCTGCCGCCGCGCCCGCCGCAAGACGCCCAAGCTGTCGCCCGCCGCGAAAAAACGCTTGTTGGAGCATCCCTGGCCGGGCAACGTCCGCGAGTTGCGGAACCTTATGGAGCGGCTGGCGTATCTCTCGACCGACGACCGCATCGAGGCCGAGGACCTGGCCTTCATCCTTTCGCCCCGCGGCCGGTTGCCGGCGGCGGCCGACTTTGACCGGACGTTGGCCGAGGCCACGACGCGATTTCAGCGGGAGCACATCCTCCGGCAGATCAGCCGGAGCGGGGGGAACATGAGCCTGGCCGCCGACCGCTTGGGCCTGCATCGCTCGAACCTCTACCGAAAAATGCGGCAACTGGAGATGGAAACCGGCTCCTTTCTAAAGCGCGATTGACGGGGAACGCCCGTTAGGGGCTGATGTGGAAACGATTGGGCACTATTACGATAATTGATCTTGTCCGCCCCTCCAACCAAGGGCAAGTGTGTCCGAACCGGCCGGGAAGTTTGCAGATGCGAAAACGCGGCGGCGATCACCAGGCGGAGATCAAGGCCGGCGCCGGTAGTCGAAGCCGTCAACGCCGAGTTTCAGCCGAAAGACGGCCTCTTTGGCGGCGACGGTCGTGTACAAATAGCCGCCGTGGAAGTGGCAGTTGGTCGCCCGCGTGCCGCCGGCGCCGTATTGGCGGAGCAGCTTGCCGGATGGGACATCGACCACGTTGATGACCGCGCCGGTCCACATGGCCACGTAGAGCCGGCCGGCGGAGTCGAAGATCATGCCGTCCGGCACGAAGGGACCGCCGATGATCTCGCCTACGGTCTTTTTCGGAAAGTCGATCAACGTGCGGCGGTTTGCCGCGCCGCCGTCGGGCGTCAGATCGTAGATCAGCACGCGGTTGTGGCCGCTCTCGGCCAGGCAAAGCCGCTTCTGATCGGGCCTGACCGCCAGGCCATTGGGGAACGCCAGGCCCGTGTCGAGCCTCTTCAGCGCGCCGGTCTTGGCGTCAATGCGGTAGATCGAGCCGGTCGGCTTCTCGGCGCTGGACGAGCCGGGATCGGAAAAGTAGACGTTGCCGGCCAGATCGAGGGCCACGTCGTTCGGGGCGTCGAGCGGCTTGGTCTCGAACCGGTCGGCCAGCACTTCGATCTTCGGCTGCTTGCCGTCCGGCTGGGCGGTGATTCGCAGCACGCGTCCCCCGCCGGCGTCGGCAACGATCAAGCGCCCCTGGGCGTCGATCTTCAGCCCGTTGGCCTGGGCCTTTCGCCCCTCGGCGGGCAGCGGCTTTTGTTCCCGCAAATCGCAAAAGACCGCGGCGGTCCCGTCCGGCGCGATCCGTCCGATCTTGCCGTTGCCGCGATAGTTGACCACGAACAGGTTCCCCTCGTCGTCCAGCGCCGGCCCCTCGGCGAACTCGAAGCCCGTGGCGTACAACCCCGGCTTGACCGAGTGCGACGGGGGGAGGTCGGCGGTCCCGCCGGCGCTCTTCCCAACAGTGCAGAATAGACAACAAATACCGATCGTAAAATGAACCATTCGGAACATATTCTCTCTCCGTGCGACTTGCTAAAGACCATTCAGTTTTGCATAAACGATCAGAGAGATGACAGCAATCCCAAGAATCACCATGATTACGATCGGCGTCCAAACGGCAATCAAACAGCCCAACGGCAATTTCGTTGGCATTGGTTTCCGCCGAATGGTTTGAGCCATTTTCTGGATGAACGCTTCGTCATAAGAGGGAGGCTCGTCTGCCTTGATCTTGGTGCCGACAACGTGAAGCTCTTCGGTCGCCATGCAATGCTCTGAAAGAGCAATACTCTTTGCTTGGTCTTCGCACGTTGAAGGCACAAAACCACAATCATGACATGGAGTCAATGCGCCGACCTTTTTGGCGCCGCAATTGATGCAAATGGCGACTGTCATGTGAGACACTGCACTCCATCACCAAAGCCGTCGTAAGCCGTAAAGATCGAAAACCACATCAGCGCTGACCAGCATGGCGTTTTCCGTCCGAGCTTGCGCTGCAAGCAGTCGATCAAAGGGGTCGCGGTGATGGCTGGGGAGCGCGATCAGGGCGTCGGCACACTCGACAGTGATCGGCAAAACCACAAGCCCCAATTCGGCGATTGCTTGCGACATCCAATTACGAAAGGGCAGAGACAATGCCAGTTTTTTCAGGCCAACTTTGATGGCAATTTCCCAGATCGTGCCGGCGCTGAGAAACAGATCGTTCGCGGGATTCTCCAATCCACCGGCCGCTTTCGGACTCAAACGCGATGGATCGTCCATCGCCCAAATCAACGCATGCGAGTCCAGCAGTAATCTCATTGCATGTATTCCCGAAAATCCTCCAGAGGAGCGTCAAAATCCGGGGCCATGTAGGTGACTGTGCCTCGCATGCTTCCCAGTTTTCGCCGTGCCGGTTGGGATTGCATCGGAACAAGCTGAGCGACCGGCAAATCGTTTTCGGTGATCGTCACCTGCTCGCCCGGCGCGAGGGCGTGGATCAACTCGGGCAGTTTTGCCTGAACTTCGTTAAGAGGCATGGCAGACATAAGAAACGGCTCCTCGATCCTACCCGCCCCTATTATGGCGTATTGGGTTGGGGAGTCAAGAGTAGGTTGGAACACCATCGGTGAATTGCCTGGCATCGGCATCTCGTGTAAAATACGGAAAAGCATCATCGGCGTGAAAGGAAGGTGCAATAATGGATATTATGGATATTACGTTGTCACCGGAACAACAGCAGGTCCTTGATCAATCGGCAGGCCATCTGATCCACGTCACGGATCCACGCACCCGGGCCTCGTATCTGCTCGTTCCAGCGGAACAATATGAGAATATCCGCGAAGCACTCGATGAGGAGCGTGTACAGAAAGCGGTTCATGCCTCGGGGATGAAAAACGCCGCAGCCCGCGGTAATTGTTCGTAGTCCCGCCTTCAGGCGGATGAGCTTGTTCGATCGTTCGTAGTCCCGCCTTTGGCTTGAATCCGTGCTTCCATAATGTGTGAGAATCGCTAAGACCTCAAGGTTGTGGAAGATGCGACAATTGGTACAATACACCGTCTGAAGGCGGAACTACGAACGGGGTGGACATCCAAGCTAAATCGTTCCATCCATGTACGAATACAGGAAATTGACCGCCGAACAAAGAGCGGCGATCGTTGCCGAACGAATTCAGCGCGGCTATCCCTGGCATGGACCGCCGCATCTGGAGTCGCCCGGCGAGTATAGTATCGTTACGGGGTCATGCTTCGAGCATCGGCCTATCTTATCCACGCCGGAACGATTGCAATGGTTAGAAGAGCGATTGTTGTCCACGATAAATACACTAGAGACTCCCTGTGCCGCATGGGTCGTTTTGCCCACCCATTATCATATACTCGCTCAGATCGCCGACATGAATAATTTCTCCCGCCGCATCGGTGCGCTTCATGGAAGAACCTCTTTCGAGATGAATCGCATCGACAATACTCGTGGACGCCGAGTATGGTATCGCTGTATGGATCGCTGCATGCGCTCCGAGGCGCATTACTACACTACACTGAACTACATCCACAACAATCCGGTCAAGCACGGCTACGCGATAAAATGGACGGATTGGCCGTACTCAAGCGTCCACTGGTATTTAGCAACCAAGGGACGCGAGTGGCTTGTGGATGTATGGCGGAACTATCCCGTATTGAACTACGGGCAGAAGTGGGACGTATGATCAAACGGTTTCGCGGTTTACCATGTTCGTAGTCCCGCCTTCAGGCGGCATAAAGACGAACACCGTGCCGCCTAAAGGCGGAACTACAAACGAAACTGAATATCAAACATTCGCCGCCTGAAGGCGGAACTACGAGCGCCGCTACACGTACTGCGCCAGCCGCTCGACCACCGCCCCTTGCGGATCGCGGATGCGGACTTCCAGCGGCATCTGGCCGGGCAGGCTGTGGGTGGCACAGCCGAAGCAGGGGTCGTAGGCGCGGAAGGCCATCTCGACCATGTTCAGCAACCCCTCGCTGACCTGGCCCTTGTGGATCAGGCCCTGGGCGGCCTTTTTCACCGACATGCAGATCGGGGCGTTGTTGTTCGTCGTGCCCACGATCAGGTTGACCTTCGTCAGAATGCCGCGCTCGTCGGTCGTGTAATGATGGGTCAGCGTGCCCCGCGGGGCCTCGACGCAGCCCACGCCCTCGGTCGGCGTCTTGGTCGGCAAAACGCGATATTCCTTGCCGGTGATCTCGGGATCGGTGGCCAGTTCGACCCAGCGCTCGGTGGCGTAGAGCAACTCGATCAGCCGCGCCCAGTGAGTGGCCAGGGTGTGGTTGACCGGCTTGCCGCCGAGGGTTTCGTACATCTTGTTGTACTCGGCCTCGGCCAGCGGCGTGGCCATGCCGTCGGCGGCATTGCAACGCGACAGCGGCGTGGCCTTGTACACGCCCGAGTCCTCGCCGTCGACGAATCCCTTCCAGCCGATCTGCTTGAGGTAGGGGAACTTCAAGTAGCTCCAGGGCTCGACGCGCTCGGCGACGTACTCGCGGTACTGCGAGCAATCGTACTTGGCGTGTTCCTTGCCCGAGGGGCTGGTGACGCGGATCGCGCCGTCGTAGAAGTTGGTTTTGTTGTTGGCGTCGACCATGCCCATGTTGTAGGTCTTGTGGACGTAGACGTCGCCGGTGATGATTTTCAGGTAGTCGCTGTTGCCGAGCACGAGGTCGGCGAAGAGTTTCAGCGAGAACTTGGCGAACTCGATGGCCTCGCGTCCGCGGTCCTCGATCTCCTTGCGCTGCTCTTCGTTGATACCGCGGCTGACGCCGCCGGGCAGGCCCCAGTTCGGGTGTACGCGGCGGCCGGCCATCATCTGGATCAAGGCGTGGCCGTCGTGCCGCATCTTCAGCACGTGCTTGGCCACGTCCATGCCCACCTTGGCCACCACGCCGAGGATGTTGCGTTCGGCGGGCGGGGCCGTCGGGCCGACGACGAAGTCCGGTCCGGCCAGGGCGTAAAAATGCGTCGTATGGTCGGTGGCGTAGAAGATGCTGTAGAACAACTCGCGGAGTTTCTTCGCCGTGGGCGGCGGATCGACGTGGAACACCGCGTCCAGCGCCTTGGTGGCCGCCATGTGATGGGCCTCCGGGCAGACGCCGCAGATCCGCGAGGTCAGGTTCGGCATGTCCTCGGCCGGCCGGCCGACGCAGAACTGCTCGAAGCCGCGGAGCTCGGGGATTTGCAGATAGGCGTTGGCCACTTCCCCCTGCTCGTCGAGGAAGATGTCGATTTTGCCGTGGCCTTCCAGCCGGGTGATGGGATCGATGGATATGCGTTTCATCGTGAGAAACTCCAGGGCCGCCGTGCCGACGACCGCTAAGGACGTGGATTGCAAATCGATAATTGGATAATTTCGCGGAAAGATCGAATTCCCGCTCTACAATTTGCCACTTTACACTTTTCAATTTGCAATTCATCTCGTTCCCATGCTCCGTATGGGAACCGCAATGCCCCGACGCTCTGCGTCCGCGGTTGATCTTGTCATTACACGCGGTTGCTCCACACTCCGCGACGCGGAGCGTCGCCACAGCCCGTTCCCATGTGGAGCATGGGAACGAGGATAACTCAGTTCGCTTTCTGTTGAGGCCCATAAATGGGCCTGACAGTTCAATAGTATCGTTGCTCTCCTAACCCGGCGTAAACGCCGGGCCTAGTACCGCTTCGCGGACAAGGGGCGTAAACGCCCCTGATCTCCAAGCCGGCACTACCCCTCTGGCCACTAGCCACTAGCCACTAGCCACTAGCCACTGACCACTTTCTTCTTCCGCCGCAACTGGCTGGCGGCCAGGCTAAAGCGGTAGAAGCTGCCCACCGGGTCGGGAATCCCCTCCTCGATGATGCGGTTGATTTCGTCCGGGTCGTCCGAATCGATCACCGAGGCCAGGGCGCTCATCATCCGGGCGCCGAAGTCGGTCACGCCGTCGTTGGCCCCGTGGCAGCCGATGCAGGGCGAATTGACCGCCGGGCAGAGCGCCCCGCAGCCCGCCCGGGTGGCGATGCCGCAGCACAGCAACCCCTGCTCCAGCAGGCACAATTCCTCGTCGGGGATGATCTCCCACGTGCGGTGGAACTTCTTGATCTTCTTCACGTTGCGTTTCCGCGGGCACTCGTCGCAGACGGTCGTGTTCACGCCGATCACCGAACCCTTCGGCGGCAGCTTGCCTTCCAGGATGGCCACGAGCGCCTTCCAGATGTTCTCGGCCTCGGGCGGGCAGCCGGGCAGATAGTAATCCACCTCGACCGTCTGATCCAGCGTCTTCAGCGTGTCGTAGAAGATCGGCAGGTGCAGCGTGCCCTCGGGCATCTTCGTCGCCGGCTGGGGACGAACGTCCTCGGGATTCACCGGCACGGTCATCGAGCCTTCCTTGTAGACGGCGTCGAAGATTTCCTGGCGGGTGTTCATGTTCGCCAGGCCCGGGATGCAGCCTTCCGAGGCGCACGAGCCAAAGGCGACCAGGACCTTCGATTTCCGCCGCAACAGTTGGGCCATGTATTCCTGCTCGCTGGTGCGGATGCCGCCGTTGAACAGGCAGAGGTCGATCTCGCCGTCGGCCATCCGCTCGACGTCGCGGACCTTGCCGTCGGCTGCGCAGGGCCAGAGGACGATGTCGAACGCCGCAGCGACGTCGAGAATCTTCTCGTCGATAGCCAGCACGGCGATTTCGCAGCCGCCGCAGGAGGCCGCCCAGTACAACGCCAGTTTTCCCTTTGGTTTATCGCTCATGCGGGCACCTCCATCGCCTCTTCGTGCTCTTTGACAATATCATCGAGGGCCTTCCGCCGCTGGCCGTTCTCGGCCCAGTTTTGCGGCCAGCGGAGCGGGCCGAGCCGGCGGACGTCGGTCACCAGCTTGTCGATCGCCGCGGCCAACTGCTGGCCCTCGGCGGCCGAGGCCCAAACCAATTGAACGCGGTCCGGCTCGACGCCCATCGCCGCCAGGGTGTGCTTGAGCATGGCGAAGCGGCGCATGGCCTTATAGTTTTGACTGACGTAGTGACATTCGCCCGGATGGCAGCCGGCGATCATCACGCCGTCGGCGCCGTCGGCCAGGGCCTTCAGCACAAAGGTCGGATCGACCCGGCCGCTGCACATCACGCGGATGATCCGCACGTTGGGCGGATACTTGATCCGCGCCGAGCCGGCCAGGTCCGCCGCCCGGTACGAACACCAGTTGCAGAGAAAGCCCACGATTTTCGGTTCAAAGTTTTCGTTTGGCATGTTAACCAGTTGTTGGTGGCTAGTGGTCAGTGGCTAGTGGATCAAAAATACTCATTGCGGCCGGGCTTGAAAATTCATCACTAGCCACTAGCCACTAACCACTAGCCACCAATGTTTCTATACGTTTGCCGTTTCGAGCTCCGCTTGCGGTTTCGCATCCCACAGGATGCCGTCGATTTCGGCGAAAATCTGCTCGTTGTTGAAATGCGCGCCGGTGATGACTCCGGCCGGACAGGCGGCCACGCAGGTGCCGCAGCCCTTGCACAACGCGGTCACCACGCGGCTGACCTTCTTCTCCTCGTCGTACTCGATGGCGTTGTAGGGGCAAATGTCGTTGCAAATCCGGCAGCCGGAGCAGTTCTCCTCGTCGATCGAGGCCACGATCGGCTCGATCGTGACGGTCCCCTTGGTAATCATGCCGGCGATCCGCGCGGCGGCCGCGGCGCCCTGGGCCACCGAGGCCGGAATGTCCTTCGGCCCCTGGCACACACCGGCCACGAAAATGCCGTCGGTCATTGTGGCCACCGGGTCGAGCTTCGGATGGCGCTCGGTGTACCAGCCGGCCATGCTGCACGAGATGCCGCACTTGATGCCCAATTCCTTGGCGTCGGCCTGCGGTTCCATGGCGCCCATCAGGACCACCATATCGACCGGAATCCGCCGCTGTTTGCCCAGCAGCGTGTCCTCGACCTGGACGATCAGTTTGCCGCGTTCGTCGGGCTTGCGGGCGGCGTCGGTCACTTCGGCCACCTTGCCGCGGACGAAGTGCATCCCTTCCGCCAGCAGCCGCTGATAGAACTCCTCGTAGTCCTTCATCGGCGTCCGCAGGTCGATGTAGAACGAGTAAACCTCGGCCTTGGTCTTTTCCAGGACCAGATGGCCGAACTTCAGCGCCGCCATGCAGCAGACGCTCGAACAGTAGGGATTCGTGTTCGTGTCGCGGCTGCCGACGCAGTGCAGGATGGCGATCGACTTCGGCTCGGTCTTGCCGTCGCGGAGCACGATTTTTCCGCCCGTCGGCCCGGCGGCGTTGCAGAGCCGCTCGAATTCGAGGTTGGTGTAGACGTTTGCCAGCCGCCCGAAGCCGTACTGCGGAATCCGCTTGCAGTCGAAGAGCTTCCAGCCGGTGGCCATGACGATGTTGCCGACGTTCAGCTCGACGATTTCGTCCTTCTGGTCGTAATCGACGGCGTCGGTCGGGCAGACCTTCGAGCAGACCTGGCACTTGCCGCGGGTGAACCAGGTGCAGTTGGCGGTGTCGATCACGGGCGTGCGCGGCACGGCCTGGGGGAAGGGCGTGTAGATCGCCTTGCGGTAGCCCATGCCGGCCTCGAACACGTCGTCGATGATCTTCCGCGGGCATTTTTCGACGCAGATCCCGCAGCCGGTGCATTTGTCCGCGTCGATGTAGCGGGCCTTCTTGCGGATCTTGACCTTGAAATTGCCCACCGACCCGCTCACCTCCTCCAACTCGGAGTAGGTGAACATGGTGACTTTGTCGTGCTGGCCGACTTCGGACATCTTCGGCGTGAGGATGCAGGCCGAACAGTCCAGAGTGGGGAACGTCTTGTCGAACTGCGCCATGTGCCCGCCGATCGACGGCTCGCGCTCGACCAGGTAGACGGGGTATCCGGCGTCGGCCAATTCGAGCGTGGCCTGTAGGCCGGCGATGCCGCCGCCGACGACCAGCGTGGCGGGGTTCACCTCGACCTTCATCGGTTCGAGCGGTTTCTGATGCTTCACCCGCCCGACGGCGGCCGAGATCAGGGCCTTGGCCTTTTCGGTGCCGGCGGCCTTGTCGCTGTTGACCCAGGAGACGTGCTCCCGCAGGTTGGTCATCTGGCAGAGGAAGGGATTCAGGCCGGCCCGCTTGCAGGCGTTGCGGAAGGTCTTCTCGTGCAGGTGCGGCGAGCAGGCGCCCACGACCACGCCGGTCAGGCCGTGCTCGCGGATGTCGTCCTCGATCATCTGCTGACCGAGCGACGAACACATGAACTTGTAGTCCTTGGCGACCACGACGTCCGGGATATTCTGGCCGGCCCAGCGGGCGACCTCTTCCACGTCGATCGTTCCGGCTATGTTGCTGCCGCAGTGGCACACGTAAATGCCGATCTTATCGGCCATGATGTCGTCTCCTGTGGGGTGCGTGAAACGCACCAATAGTTGCGAATCCGCAAGCGGCATAACTGGCCGGTGAACCGGCCAGCCCTCAATTCAAATCCCAAATCCCTAATCCCAAATCCCTCAAGCCGGTTGTCCGAGTTTCGCCTCCACCACCGGCATGGCGGACACGAGCTCCTTGCCGAAGCCGAGTTTTTGCGGGTCGATGCCGAAGGCGATGCCCATCATCTGGGTGAAGTACATGATCGGCAGCCGGAAGTCGGCGCCGAAGAAGCCGTTCACCCGGCTCTGGTAGCCGTCGAGATTCAACTGGCACATCGGACACATGCAGACGATCATGTCGGCGTCGTAGTCCTGGGCGTTTTGCAGCAGACGGCGGATCAGCTCGAACGCCTGCGGCTCGCTGATCTGCGTCATGTGCCCGCCGCAGCAGTGGGCCTTCACCGGATAGTCGACCACCTCGGCCCCCAGCCAACCGAGCAGGTGGTCCAATTTCATCGGATACTCGGGGCTGTCCCCGTTGCTCACCGGCCGGACCACCTGGCATCCGTAGTACGGGGCCAGCCGCAGACCGGCCAGGGGGCGAACCACCTTGTCGCGAACGGCCGTCTCGCCGATGTCGTCGACGATCACGTCGAGCATGTGGCGGACCGTCACCCGGCCCGGCTTGTAACTCAGCCCGCCCGCCGCCAGACACTGGTTGATCTCTTTGCCCAACTCGGGCTGATCGACCATCAGCTTGTTGGTCTTGGCGAGGTTCAGGTAGCACGCGGCACAGGGGGCCACGAGCTGATCCGTTTGCGGCTCGACCAGGGCCAGATTTCGGGCGATCACCGCACAGGCGGCCAATTCGTTCTGGCTGAAATACTCAGTCGCGCCGCAGCAGTTCCAATCGTCGAGCTCCTGCAGCCTGAGGCCCAGCAGATCGGACACCTCACGGACGGAGTGGTCGTAAGCGGCGGCGTTGCGTTCCAGCGAGCAACCGGGATAGTATGCGTATTTCATGGGTGGTTGGTGGTTGGGTGTCGGCCGTGTTCACACGGTTTTAGGTCTTAGGTCTTAGGTCTTTGAGGCGTGTGGCTTGCTTGGCTAAGACCTAAGACCCAAGACCTAAGACCTCATTTCCCGCTCAATTCTTTGGCTTTGTTGATAATCGCCTGCAACTGTTCGATCTGGCGGATTTTCGTGGGCCGCAGGGCCATCCGCCCGCGAGTGAACATCTGCAATCCCATCGGCCCCATCTTCATCATGCTCAATGGCCGCTTCAGCAGGTGATAGCCGGTGGCCAGGCCGAACTCGAAGCTCCGCCCGTAGCGATCGACGAAATCGGTGAAGGTCTTGGCCAGGGCCGGGGCGTCGGTGTCGTGGTAGCGATTCTCGGCGATCGACATCCGCTTCAACGTGTAAACGATGTCGGTGATGGGGATGCTCTGCGGGCAGCGGGACGTGCAAAGGTAGCAAGAGACGCAGGCCCACATCGTATTGGCCGCCAGCACGGCGTCCCGATCGTTGGCGCCGATCATGGCGATCAGCGTCCGCGGGCTGTACTGCATCTCGGCGCCGCTGGGGCACGATCCGCCGCAACTTCCGCACTGGAGGCAATGGACCAGGCGTTCACCGCCCGGTGTGGCTTCGATGACTTCTTCCAGGAAAGTCCCTTTTTTCTCGGCTATATGTGCTGCCATTGGATTACGGCCTCGGTGAAAATTCAGCAAATTGTCTATGTCGGCATTTCGGGGCAGGGTTCAACAGCCGGCAATTGCAGGAGGCGATTCGTTGGGACGGCAGTTATACGTACGCTGCATACGTATGTTGGGGTGGCAGTTGCACTGCCGCCCTCGTGTTGGCCGCGTCTCTGTGGCGGCAGTCCAACTGCCGCGCGAACGTGATGACCTGCGTCCGGAAACGCCTCTTGCATCTATGGCAAGCAACCCGCGTGCCAGGGAGTGCAAATTTGGCATGAATAACGTAATCTTGTTGACGGTGCCGACTTGCGCCAAGCAGTTGTGCCGTGGAATCACAATTTTCGCCTCCCCTGCCACGGCTTTCCGCCCTCGGCCACGGATTTCCGCGAGCAACGACCGGATGTTTTGGCGGCCGACGTTGGTGTCCGGGATCGAGACAATATCCTCAAATGGGCGGGAAAATCGCGGACTGGCATTATGTATCCCGGTTTCGGCAGCGCCGCACTATGATATAGTTGAGAGGGTCCGAATATAGGACCGTTTCGCCCGCCGTGCCCCGGGTGTATTCGCCGGGGGCTGAGTCGTTCGACAATACCGGAACATGCGACGAGTCATACACATCCCGATCATCCACGACTCCGCCGATCTGGGGTCGCTCTCCGCGGCGGTGCGGGAGCACTACGCGAAAATCTTCGGCCGGGCGAGTTGGAACCGCCGCGAGGAGGCCGTCAAGGCGTTGTGGAGCGACATCGAAGCCAACCTCGACGCCCTCCGCCTCGACCCCCGACGAACGAGAATCTATCAGGACGGGCTGCCGATCTGCGGGTTCGAGGAGCGAATCGTCCGCGAGCTTGCCGGGGCCGGCAGCAGCAACCACCAGTTGATACTCCGCTGGCTCGACCGCGGCGCCGTGCTGACGGGGACGGAAGACTCTCAACTGCTGATGGAAGAATACGAGTTCCAGAAAGACCGTTTTGCCGCCCAGGGCGGGGGAAACTCAAGCCCCACGAAAACAGCAGCCTTCGCCAATCGTCTGCTCAAGGCCCGCGACTCGTTCATCGCCGCGCGGATCGCGGATACGCTCAAGGAAGGCGAAACGGGACTGCTCTTCCTGGGCGCGTTGCACCGACTGGATGATCTGCGGTCAAGCGATATTCGGTTGGACACCCTCGGCGACGCTGCCCGCGAAACTGTAGGGAGGCCACGGTCCTAGGATCGCGCAGCGCCCTTCTCGATGCGTCTCGCAAGCCTGCTCCAGGCGGCGGCGAAAATCCGTCAGACAGTTCCGCTCGACCAGAAACGCCAGGCGGACCGGGTAGGCCGGCGAGGGGGGCAATTTCAGCCACTGCCGGCAGCAGCCGTTGAGGCCCGCAATGAATCGGCCCACGATCTCTCGTTCCCGCTCGTCGTCGCCGTCCTTATGCCGGTAGTGCAAGCGGCGCTGTTCGATGTAGTCCAGGGGAGAAATAGGCTTAGCGGGTGTCCGAGTATCACTTTGGAGTTTGTGGGACAGCCGCCCTCGGCTGTCTTGGGCGATGCCGCACAGCCGAGGGCGGCTGTGCCACAAGTTGTTCTTGGGCGCCGGGCTAGATGCCGCGGGGGTTTCAATATCCTGCCGGTCGGCCGGAGCGATCCGCAGGGCCATTTCGCAGGTTCCCTCGAGGCGCTCGATATTTTCGAGCAGCTCGCGGCCGCGGCTCTCCAGTATGGCGCGAATTTCCGTCTCGTCGTGGAAGGCTGTGCCGAACTGGACGGGCAGCACGCAGATGCGGCGATGAATCGCCTCCAGGGCGGCGGCGTGGAGCTTCGGCGGGATGGCCCGATGCGGCGCGCCGATCAGCGCGCAGGCCAATTCGCCCGACAGGCTCCAGCGCATGTCCACCGCCCCGGCGGCCTGTTTCGGCACGCGCGACACGTCGCGACTGCGGCTGATGCCCAGCGGAAAGAGCGGCACGGCAACCTCCGGTTACAGTTCCAACTGGGGGCAGAAATGGTACGGCGGCCAGGGACCGCTGACCTCCAACAGCAGGCCCTTGTCGCGGACGTCCTGGGCCACGTCGTCGAGTTCGCTCAGCCACTTGTCCTTGACCGCGGAGGGGAGGAGATAGGCCGCGTTGAAGACCATTTCCTCGCTTCGGCCGGTCAACTCGCCCGACAGTTTGCGGATACGGCAGCAGTTGTCGGCAATGCTTAGCAAACGTTGCTCGACGGCGTGAGTCGAGCGTTGTGCGGCGGCGCGGAGTTCCCGCAGGCCGTTCAGCAGGGCCTTTTTCCGCGAGAGATATTCGGTGCCCGATTGCGGCCGGTCTAGCGGCTGCCCTGGAACGGCGGCGGGGATTGTGGTGCAGCCGTCTCGGCTGCATGCGGCAGGCGGGACGCCTGCACCACAACCGATCCGTTGATCGCCGCCGCGAAAATGCGGCGGCTGCAGCCGAGCGTGAGCGGGCATGGTTTCCATTCGCTGTTTGGGAAAAAGGGGACAGTCCCCATTTGCCGGAACGGCCCGAAGGGTGCTTTGCACAAATGGGGACTGTCCCCTTTTTCCCTTCGCGAGATACAGCTTGACTCCCCACTCCCGGCGATCTCCGCACTGCCCAAGGAACTCGGCGACGGTCGAGCGGCAGCGCTGCATCGCCGCGCGCAACGATTCGAGCGAGCGAAACAGCGTGCCCAGCCTTAACGGCAGCACCGCGGCGCCGTCGGCCGCCTGACAGACGATCCGATTGTAGCGGGTGGCAACCTCTCCCAGCCAGCGGATATCCTCGGCCGTTTTGCCCTGCAACCGCTCCGGCGAGAACCGCTCCAGACTGACGCGGCTGACGACCGCGGCGATAGCCCCGTCGCGGATCAGCTCCACGTTGTAGTGCGGATCGACACCGGGACCGATCTCTTGCACCCGGCACTCGGGCTGGGTAAAGGCGTATTGGCAATAATGCGGATCACTCATGTTCGGCTCGTCCCCTGTGCGGCGCTAGTTCCTCGATCGCCTGCTGCAAATGTTTTCTGCCGATTTCCATTCCGGCGGAGTCCGGTTTCTCGGCGCGGCCTCGATCCGCTCGGTCAATACGCTCATCATCGCCCGGTGGCAGACGCCTTCGATGTCCGCGCCGCTGAAACCCTCGGTCTGACCGGCCAGCCAGCGGGCCGTGACGTCCGCGGCCAGCGGCCGGTCGCGGAGGTGGACCTGAAAGATTTTTTCGCGGGCGGCCGCGTCGGGCAGAGGCAGTTCGATTTGCAGGTCGAATCGGCCGGGCGCAACAGCGCCGGGTCGAGCAGGTCGCGGCGGTTGGTGGCCGCCAGCACCAGCACGCCCTTTAGTTCCTCGATGCCGTCCAACTCGGTGAGCATCTGGCTGAGCACCCGGCCGCCGACGCCGGCGTCCTGATGTCCGCCGCCGGCCCGGGTCGCGGCCAGGGCGTCGATTTCGTCGAAGAAGACGATGCAGGGGGCCGCCTGCCGGGCCTTGTGGAAGACCTCGCGGAGCCCCCGCTCCGATTCGCCCACGTACATCGACATCAGCTCCGGCCCCTTGACGGAGATGAAGTTCACCTCGGTCTCCGAGGCCAGGGCCTTGGCGATCAGCGTCTTGCCGCACCCCGGCGGCCCGGAAAGCAAGAGCCCCTTGGGCGGACTGAGGCGGCAGGAGTGAAACAGATCGGCGTATTTCATCGGCCACTCGACGGACTGGCGCAACCGCTGCTTGACCTCCTCCAACCCGCCGACGTCGTCCCAGCCCACGTCGGGCACCTCGACGAAGACCTCGCGGATGGCCGACGGCTCCACTTCGTGCAGGGCCTGCTGGAAATCATCCATCGTGACTTCCAGTTGCGCCAACAGTTCATAGGGGATATGGCGTTGCGAGAAATCGACCTGCGGCAGCAGACGGCGCAGGGCGATCATCCCCGACTCGCGGCAGAGGGCCTCCAGGTCGGCGCCGACGAAGCCGTGGGTGATGGCCGCCAACCGTTCCAGCCGCACGTCTTCGGCCCGGGGCATGCCGCGGCTGTGAATCTCCAAAATCTCCTCGCGGCCGTGCTGGTCGGGGATGGGGATGGAGATTTCCCGGTCGAAGCGGCCCGGCCGGCGCAGGGCGGGGTCCAACATGTTGGGCAGGTTGGTCGCCGCCAGCACGATCACGTGCTGCCGCTGCGACAATCCGTCCATCAAGGCCAGCAGTTGGGCCACGACCCGTTTTTCCACGTCGCCCACGGCCCGGTCGCGGCGCGGGGCGATGGCGTCGATCTCGTCGAGGAAGATGATGCTCGGGGACTTTTTGGTCGCCTCGTCGAAGATCTTCCGCAGATGGGCTTCGCTCTCGCCGTAGAACTTATGGATGATCTCCGGTCCGTTGACGGCGAAGAAGTTGGCTTCGGTTTCGTGGGCCACCGCCCGGGCGATGAGGGTTTTGCCGCAGCCGGGAGGCCCCAGCAGCAGCACGCCCTTCGGGGCTTCGATGCCCAAGCGTTCGAACAATTCCGGGTATCGCAAGGGCAACTCGACAATCTCGCGGACGCGATCGAGTTGCCGCCGCAGCCCGCCGACGTCTTCGTAGGAGATGGCCGGCGCGGCCGGCGACGGCGCTGCCCCACCCTTGCGGCGCCGCCGATTTTCAACACCGTGCCGGTCGCTATCAGCACCGGTCCTTCCGGCGACGTGCTCTTCACCTGGAAATCGGCGTAACGATTGCCGAACAGCGTCGCCCGGATGCGGTCGCCGGCCGCCGTCGGCAGTCCGTCCAACAGGCTGCCGATGTACTCCAGGTCGCGGTTCGAGGGGGTGTAGCCAAGCGGATCGAGGACCACTTCCTTGGCCGGCGGGGCCTTGATGCGGCGAATGACGACCGATTCGCCGATGGCCGCCCCGGCGTTCTCGCGGATGATGCCGTCGATCTGAATGCGGTCCTTGCCGCGTTGCTCCTTGAAGGCGGGCAACAACTTGCAGACCGTGGTCTTGTGTCCCGCGACCGCGACCGCATCGCCGATTTCCGCCCCCAGCTTTATCATGTCGGCCGGATCGACGCGGGCCAACCCCCGGCCGACGTCCTTGCCGGTCGATTCACTGACTTTCAAGGTGAGTTCCCGTGTTGCCGCCACAGTGTTCGACATGGTGCTTGCATCTCCAGAGTCATGCGCCCGCGTGGACGCCAGGGCTAAACGATCTTCTCCCGGAATCGCGACTGGTTATTTACCGCTCGAACTTCACTTGCAGAATGCCGTTGCTGCATTCCCAATTCATCCGCTCGGCCGCACAGTTCTCCGGCAACTCGATCTCCTTGCGATAGGTCGTCTTGCCGCGCTTGGCGGAGAGTTCCAGCCGGCCGTCGTTTATTTCCAGTTTGACGTGCTCCTTGGCCACACCGGGCAGTTCGACGAGGACCAGCACGTGGTCGTCTTCCTCGTGGACGTCGACCAGCGGTTCCCGGACGTCATCGCCCAGCGGTTTGTCGGACTCCTCGCGGCGGACGTTGCCGAAGGGTTCCACTTTGAGTTCGGTTTGGCCGCGGTCGCCGAGAGCGGTGCGGACGTTGATTCCATAGACGCCGCGGATTTTTCCGCTTTCATTTTGGAATTCGCCGGAGCGGGAGAGTTCTTCGCCGGCCTCGGCCAGTTCGCCCAATTTGTCGATCAATCCGCTCAGCCCGCCCAGCAGTCCGCCCAGGCCGAACGAGTCTGTTGACGACTTTATCTTTGCTATTCGTCGGTTTTTGTTTTGTATGGTCTTCACTGACATGTGCCACGGTTGTCCCCTTTCGTGTTCATTGAAAATTAACTGCGATATCCGATGTAAGAGGGAAAGCCGCCGGAGGCCGTTACGAATTAACTAAGCGCTGCTTCGCGCCATATCGGCATTCTCCCCCACCAATATAAGGCGCGGGCCGGACAATTCGGCGGAAGAGCGACGTTGACTCATGCCGCTGCGACTTTTTCCACCAGACGCAGCCCTATTTCCACCGTCTCGCGACTGGCGCCAACTCGGAGTCGTTTGTTGCAGTTGTCCGTGGAAATCGTAGGGTGGGTCGAGCGCAGCGAGCCCCACCAACTTGAAATACAAACTATATGGTGTGGCTCGCTCCGCTCGACCCACCCTACAATCTCGCACGCAGGGCGAAAACAGCGAAATATTTTTTATGCGGCGCGGTGGAAAATATCGCACGCCGCGCGGAGTTCTTCCACTCGATGGTGGTCATTCGTCGCGCGGAGTGATCCAAACACCACCGTTTTCGGTTTGCTAAAGCCGGCGCTCTAGGGAGGCTGTTCCCACAGGTTTGACTGTGATGCAAATCGAGCTACGGTTAATTTCAGCAAAGGACGACAACGTGACGATGTCACGTGAGCAGTCGATCCGATGCGAAGCCTATTGTGAGAGTTTACCCGTTGATTCCGCACCTGGACGGTGTCAGTCCGAGGTTGCCGAATTAGTAACATGAAAAGGAGAGTTGAGATGGCGAACGTTCAGAAATCCACAGATTCCTCCAGCTTGGCCGAAGTCGTTGATCGGATTTTGGACAAGGGCATCGTGATCGACGCGTGGGCAAAGGTGTCGCTGGTCGGCATCGAACTGTTGTCGATCGAGGCCCGCGTGGTCATCGCCAGCGTCGAGACGTACCTGAAGTACGCCGAGGCGATTGGCCTGACCGCGACGGCGGCCGCTCCGGCCTAAGTGGCGGAATAGGGTTCCGGCGGCGGGCCGGCGAATGTTGGAGCGGCGGCTTAACTGCCGCTCCGGCCGCGAGCCGGCCTTCCGCCGAACCGCGCCGGTGAAGGTCGGGGCACAGCTCCGCCGGCGTGCAGGGGGCAGGACTCGACGGCCAGGGAGGGTTGTCGCACGAAGATCGGTTGGCCAGAAAGCGGCGGGTTGGGGGCATATGCAAAAAGCCCGCCGCTCGCTGGCCGGCCTGCTTTCGAGGGCATTTGACGTTGAGCAGATTTAACTCGCGACACGGCCGCCCTGGCCTGTGCCCGAGGTTTTCCAACCGAAACAATTATCGAAATTAGAAGGGGACAGTCATGGCGACATTTACCGACGAATTCACCCGCATCCGCGAGGATTTCGATCAGGCGCAAGCGGACCGGGATCAGTTGTTCCACGATACCCGCGAGCACGTGCATAACTTGGCGCAGGGCGTCAAGGACCAGATGGCCGAATTCCGCCACAACATGCAGGAGATGCACGAGAACATCGCGGAGATGGCCAACCAGGTGCGGACCGAGCTGCGCGACATGAGCACGGACTTGCACACCGGCGGCGATATTTTCCGCAAGGCCGCGAAGCCCCGCAAGGGACATTGAGACGTGTCCGTAATAGCCGGCGGCTAACAGCCGCCGGTGGACAGACTCACGATTGGGCCACATTCCGGCGGCTGTTAGCCGCCGGCTATTGTATGCGACATTGACCGGACGGTAATCGAACCGCCGCCGGCAGAAGAATCCCCCCACCCGAATTGCAGCCTTCCGGCAGGAAAGGAAGCCTCTCCAGATGATCAAACAGAGCAACGGCGTCAATCGCCACGTGATCTCCAGCAAGTTGACGAACAGCCCGGACCAGATTCAACTCGAAGCCGGCGACGGATTCGTAATCACTCCCCAAGTCGAGGAATTGATCGAACGGGCCAGGGCCTATCTGGCGGCCGGCTACCCGGTCAACTTCTCCGGTCCGGCGGGCACGGGCAAGACCACGCTCGCCCTGCACGTGGCGGCGAAGTCCGGCCGGCCGGTGATGCTCATTCACGGCGACGACGAGTTCGGCAGTTCCGACCTGGTGGGCAACGACCGCGGATACCGCAAAAATCGCATGGTCGATCAGTACGTCCACTCGGTCGTCAAGGAAGAGGAAACGATGCGCACGCTGTGGATCGACAATCGTCTGACCACCGCTTGCCGCTATGGCCATACGCTGGTCTACGACGAGTTCACCCGCAGCCGGCCCGAGGCCAACAACGTCCTGCTCAGCGTGCTGGGCGAGGAGATTCTCAACCTGCCCAAGCTCCGCTACGCCGGCGAGGGGTACTTGAAGGTGAATCCGGAATTCCGGGCGATATTTCACCTCGAACCCGGAGGAATACGCCGGCATCCACAAGAGCCAGGACGCCCTGATGGACCGCTTGATCACCATTCAAGTGCGATTATTTCGACCGCGCCACCGAAACCGCGATTACTGCCGCGCGGAGCGGAATCTCGCCGGACGACGCCGGACGCGTAGTCGATCTGGTGCGGCATTATCGCGAGCAACACATCGGGCGGCATCGGCCGAGCCTGCGGGCGGCGATTATGATCGCCCGCGTCGTATCCCAGCGGGGAGGCTCGTTCGACCCGTCCGACTCGATTTATCAGCATACCTATCGCGACGTGCTCGGACTGGATCGCAACCCGGCCCGCGGCACGGCGGGACCCGAATGCGCGACATAATGGAGACGGACCTGGCGGGCACGTGCGGGCTGGTCGAGACGGCGCTGCAGGAATCCTGTTGATGCACGGCGTTTTCAACCTGATAGTCGAGAAACAATGTATTATCCCGAATTGCGAATCGTCATTCAAGCCAGAGAGAAGGAAGCTCGATATGAAGTCTTCAGTTCCCGGCCGCGGAGTGCGAGACATCCACACCATGTCCGAACGCATCAGCGATGCGGACAATCCCCAGCGCAAGTATCTGGCGCTGGCCATGCTCGAACTGGAAAAGGCCCGCCGCAGCAAAGAGAAGCAGAGCGCCTGCGCAGCGCGTGGCCGGCATCGACCAACGGCTGAGCGAGATCAACGCCGAGCAGACGGCGCTGCTCGCCGTCGCCGAATCGGAACTGGAATCATTCGCGGCCGCCGCTCGGGGAGAGCGGGCCGGGGATGAGAATTTTCGGCAGGAGTGCGGTTTCAAGTTGTCGTACTAACGTCAGGGTGCGTGAAACGCACCAATCACAATATGCAGAACAGTGGCGCGTTTCACGCACCCTACAAACAGCAATAACATCACCAATCGGAGACATTGAAATGGAAACGACGATCACCCCGGACCAGACCCGGCGGCCGAACCTGGCCGAGGCGCAGGCCGTGGCCCGCGACTTTCTCGCCTGCGCACTGCCGGACGTGGAACGCGTGGACGTGACGAAGATCGCTCCCGTCTCTTCCGGCGGCGCAACCTGGGAGGCCGAGGCCGAAGTCTGGCAACCCAATCCAACCTTGAAATCGCTCGGCCTGGAGACCGGACGGCCCGTGTCTGGACCGCAGCCACTACTTGATTCGGCTCGACGCCACGCTGAACGTACTGGAATACGAACTGGAAGCGGCCATGTAATGCCGAAATAGATATTGGGTAAACCCTAGCGCGGCGTAGCCGCAGCCAATTGTGGTCTTAGGTCTTGGGTCTTAGGTCTTGGCACGAAGACCCAAGACCTAAGACCCAAGACCGTCAAAGATTGAGGCCGTTTTCTCAATCCCAGATAACTAATGGCATATCGCGACCATTTCATCGCGGACAGCCGCCGACAAGGAGGTACACGTGAGCACTCTTACCGCCGTACAATCGGGCCTCTATATCTACGGAATCATCGACGCCCGGGACGGAATCGACGTTTCCATGACCGGCATCGAGGGCGGAGGCATCAATGTGATCGAGGCGGACGGCATCGCCGCCGTGGTGACGCGGGTCATCAACAAGAAGATCCGCCCGCAACGGGCCAACCTGGCCGTGCACAACAAGCTCCTGCACGAGCTGGTCCGCCGCCAGGCCGTCGTCCCCTGCGCCTTCGGCATCGTCGCCGACGACGAGGAACATCTGACTGGCGGTCCTCCGCGAGAACCGCGACCAGTTGCTGCAACAATTGAACCGCTTCCGCGGCAAGGTGGAAATGAACCTCGGCGTGTATTGGAACACCTCCAACATCTTCGAGTATTTCGTGGCCTCCAACCAGGAACTCAAGGAGATGCGCGATCGGGTGTTCCGGCCCGGCCGCGAGCCTTCGCTGGAGGAGCGGCTCGAACTGGGAAGACTCTTCGAGTCGCAGTTGACAGCAGTGCCGCGAACGCCACACGCAGCAGGTGATCGACACGCTTCGCGCCGTATTGCGACGAGATTCGCTCCGTCGATCCGGGCCAGGAACAGATGATTATGAAACTGGTCTGCCTGGTCCGCCAGGATCAGGAAGGCCGCTTTGAGGAGGGCATCCAGGAAGCCGCCCGCAAGTTCGACGACCACTATTGTTTCAAGTACAGCGGGCCGTGGGCGCCCTTCGACTTCGTCGACGTCACGCTCGACTTATCCTAACGGAGGCTGCCCATGTTTCTATTGGATGACATATTGCTGTCGCCGGTCAAGGGGCTGGCCGCCGTCTGCCGGAAAGTGCAGGAGGCCGCCCGGCAGGACATCGAGAACCAGGAAAAGAACACCATGTCGGCCTTGAGCGAACTGCACCGCCGGCTGGAAACGGGGCAAATCGAGGAAGCCGATTTCGACGCGGAGGAAACCCGGCTGCTGGAACAGATCGAGCGGCTTTCCAACATGCTCGCACCGCAGAATGGACACTGACGCCGCCGACATAAATGAACTTGCCCGATTTTGGGAGCACGCCCGTTTAGCCCCGGCGTCCACGCCGGGAGCATAATGTGATGGCATATATGACATATTTTCCCGGCGTGGACGCCGGGGCTAAACGAACGGAATCCTCCCGGATCGTGCAAGCTGAAAGGAATCGCAGTGAGCAGCGACGAGGCTTATGCCGACAACGAAGAAAATACCCTGCTGGAACTTCTGGACCGGTTGCTGAACGCGGGCGTGGTCCTCTGCGGCGACCTGGTGATCTCGGTGGCCGACATCGAGTTGTTGTACCTGCGGCTGCAATTGACGCTTTCTTCGGTCGAGACCGCCCGCCGCGCGGGATGGTTCGTGCCCAGCGTAAGCGCATGCAACGAGCGTCTGGAATCGCAGATCGGAGAATGCCGATGAACGTCCAGGCCGCACAAGCCTTTGGATTCGCGGAACCGGAGCCGGACGGACGATCGCCGCCGGCGGCGGCGTTGGCCGCTTTGCCGTCGAAGATTCGGCTTCAGCCGGAAAACGTCCGCAACGGCTTGGCGCAACTGGTGCTTACACTGGTCGAGCTGCTCCGAGAACTGATGGAGCGTCAGGCCCTGCGGCGGATCGACGCCGGCTCGCTGACCACGGCGGAGACCGAGCGGCTGGGGGCGACCTTTCTCCGTCTGGCGGAAGAAATCGACAAGCTCAAACAGTATTTCGGCTTCACGGACGAAGACCTCAACCTCAATCTCGGCCCGCTGGGAAAACTGCGTTAGCCGCCACAGTCCGCAAAGAGAAAGGAAACCTCCATGTCTCAGGCACAACTCATCACCAGGGCCACGCACGGCGACAGCCTGGCCGACATCCTCGAACGGGTCCTCAACACCGGCCTGGTGATCGCCGGAGACATCCGCATCAAGCTCTGCGACGTGGAACTGCTGAGCATTCAACTCCGCCTGTTGATCTGCTCGGTCGAGAAGGCCAAGGAGTTGGGCATAAGCTGGTGGTGGCAAACCGCCCCGCAGCCGGCATTGGCCCCGGCCGCGGCGGAACGGCCGGCGATATCCCGGCCGCCGCGGAAGCCCCGCCCCCGTCGGCCGACGAATTATCGGCAGTTCCGCGAGTTCCAACGTTTCCGCGACGTCTTGCACGCCTTGGAACAAGGGCCGCGGTGAGGGCGAGATCTGGTCCCCTCTCCCTTTGGGAGAGGCGTAGGGTGAGGCAGGCGTCGAGAGAACGGGGATTTGTCGGAAATATGCGGAGATGGCCTGTCGCGCGGCGAACTGACCGCCGATTGCCAACCGCCGTCTGCCGCCCTCACTCCCGGCCCCTCTCCCAAAGGGAGAGGGGAGACATGCTCTCAGATTAGCATCGCCGCTCCGGCGTCGGTGAATACGCGGACCAGATCGACCACGCTGTCGACCTGCATTTTATCGAGGACCGACGCGCGGTGTTTGGCCACGGTCTTCTCGCCGATGCCGAGCAGGTTGGCGATCTGCTTGGTGCGATCGCCGGCCACCAGCCGATCGAACACCTCGCGCTGCCGCGAGGAGAGGATGTTGACCCGTTTCACCAGTTCGGATTTGCGGTCCGCTTCGCGCTGCTGACGGACGTCGCAGTCGATGGCTTCCCGGATGCCGGCCGAGAGGGCCGCGGCGTTGATCGGCTTTTCCAGAAAATTGATCGCGCCGGTCCGCATGGCCTCGACGACCATGGGGATATCGCCGCAGCCGGAGATCATAATCACCGGAACGTGCTTTTGCCGCGTCTTGAGCGTCCGCAGCAGCCCCAGTCCGCTGAGCCCCGGCAGGCGAATCGCCGCCACGACGCATTGCGGCAAATGGGGATTTTCGCGGAAGCCGTCGAGAAAGGCCTCGGCGGACGTATAGGCTTCCATCTTCAAGCCGATGTTGCGGACCATTGGAATCAACGATTCCAACACCTGCGGATCATGGTCCACGATGTACACCGTGGGAGTCGGATCCGCCGGGCGGTTCTCCGCCGCACTCCGGGTGCGATTGGTGTTCGGCTTCCTTGCCGGTTCGGCCGAAACCGAGCCGCGCGGCGCAACCGCGAACGGCAACGAATTACTCGATGTAAACAGAGACGAAGACCCAAGAAATGCTTCACTGCCCACTGGAATGCCCCCCATTCAGCGTTAAAACCACCACCACAAACTTGCCTGCGAGAAACAGGAAAGACGGTCGTGGAGAAATTGTATTCTGTGGATAACGCGGCGGATGGTAGGGTAAGTGATTTCCTACCACCACGTACCTTGAATCGACAAAAGGGGGGACTTCTTAGTAGGGAATTCCCCCAAGTGCGAAAAATACGCATTCGCTGCGCCGATTTGCGGTGGTCTTACTCCCGCGGAGTGAATTGCCCGAGATCGTAAATGCCCAGGGACTTCTCGATCGACGCGACGTGGTCCACCATCTTCTCGAAACCGTCGGCGCCGAAGAGTTGGTGTTCTCTGTTCTCAAAATCTTCGCCCAGGCTGTCGTATTCGCGGGCGCTGACGATGCCGTGCAGGGCGGGAAAGAGGACCGTATCCTCCCGGGCCGCGTGCGGGTTGTACATGCGGATGAAGGCGTGCAGGCCGTGGGCCAGTTTTCGGCGATCGTCGGCGTTCTTCAGCGACTGAACGGTCGATAACCGCAGCGTGACGTCGGTCATCCGCCGCCCGGCGCGATGCTGTTCGAGGAGCACGTTCACCAGCTCGACCAGCTTGTGGGCCTTCTTGAAGCGCGGAAAGAGGTAATCCTCTTCCAACTTCTCGTGGTAGTCCTCGACAAAGGAGCGGACGATTCCGGCCGCCTCGGCGAGGGCCTTCGGCGGCAGGTCCCGATTGGCGTGCAACCGATCGAGGCACTCTCCGTAGATCAGCAGAATCCGCTCCAGGGCGCCGTGCTCTCGCATCAGGTCCTCCGTGGGAGAAACCTCTTCCTCGGCTTGCGCCTCTTTCGTCGGCTGGCCTTCCTTCTCCTCGGCAAAGGCGGCCCCCGGCAAGACGGCCATCGCCAGCCCGCCCCCCACAGCCGTGCCCGTCAGTAAGAACTCCCGCCGCGTGTTGACGCCCATTGCAGCGCTCCTTTGCGAAGAAAGATAATTGGAACGGATCGGAATTCACCCGCCGACCGGGGACATTGTTACGCCGGCAAATACCACTATTTGTGGATAATACAAGTCAACAGAGATTTTCTTCGAGGCTTCGCCGATGACCTCGATGCTTTTTACAAAAGTCCGTTTGAGCGGCGGGTCCTGCAGGAACCGTCCATTGCTTAGCAGCCGTCACAAAATGACTTGACCAATTGGGTATTGTAGGAGGCGACTCCTGTCGCCGATAGAAGCGTGTTTCAAATACAATCGGCGACAGGAGTCGCCTCCTACAGGACATAAAATTGAGCAACTTGATTTGTTACGGCGCCTTAGTCCTTGGTTTGCCGAAAGCCGGTATTCGATTTCATCGAGAATGTGGCGCAGGTACTCGCGCGGCTCAAGCGGCATACTCCACCTCCTTAATAATACGCGAGCCGATATAGGGGCTGAGCGATTCGACGGTCACCATTGCCATGCCAAGGTGTCGGTACAACCGCCGCTCCAAAAAATTTTTGCAAAGTTATTCGCAACGGAACGTACTTTACGAGTCCTATGTGCCGACAGTCAAAGAAGTTACGATGCTCTTGGCCTGCCGGACCCGCAAATCCCACTATTTCTATAGGAACACGTTGTTGACTAAATGATCTGCTTTGCATACACTAAGCGGGCGGTGTGTGTCAAGCTGTTGCATTCTTTATCGTCTGTGCCGGGGGAAGGTATACTTGTCCAGCGTAAGCTGGCGAATCTCAGCCTGTCGCCAAGGTTACTGCGCGCGTAGCATAAGGAAAACGTGTTCCTAAACCTGCTCGAATCAGCAAAGGAGTGAACGTATGCATTATCGTGCACGAAGGGTTGTAGTAGGGACGGGTGTCGGCGTTTTGGCCCTGCTGTTTTTGGTGGTCGGCAACGTCGTAAAATCGCAGCCGCCGGAGCCGAGCGAGGCCGTGCCCGAGCCGGCGCCGCCGTCGGGGCAAGCCTATATCGGATTCAAACGCTGCGCGTCGTGCCACTTCAAAGAATACATGTCTTGGAAAAAAACCAAGCACGCTACGAATGCCTGGCAGGGAATGCCGGCAAAATATCAGACCACGCCCGAGTGCCTGGCCTGCCACGCGACCGGCTACGGCCAGCCGACGGGTTTCAAGGATGCCGCCTCGACGCCGAATCTGGAGGGAACTACCTGCGAGGCCTGCCACGGACCGGGCAGCAAACACGAGGAAACCTGCAAGCCGTTCCTGAACAAGAAGAAGCTCGATCCGGCGGAAGAAAAGATCGCCCGCGATTCGATTTACAAGGTTCTCCCCTATAACGTATGTATCGCCTGTCATACGGCCAAGGGGCACAAGGAACATCCGAAATACGATAAGCAGTAAACGTCCCAGGGGGCCAGTCCCATTTTCGCAGCGGTAGAATCTGTTTGTTGGGGTTTCGTCGCTCGCGCCGCGAAAATTGGGACAGTCCCCTATGAACGATTATGACTAACCGGGTTATAGCAGAGCGACTGCATTTGAGGCTGCAAGCATGAGAACGCTCCTGCCTATCCTGGCGTTGTTGTTTCCTCTGGTCACGGTTGGTATCGGGCAAGACACCCCGAAACCCGTCAACGGCGACGCGGTGAAGCAGCCCGTCGCCAAGCCGGCGGAGGCCGCGGCTCCCCAGAAAGCGCCGGCCTTGCCGCCGAAGACCGGCTCGCACATCCCGCCCGACGATAATTACTGCGTTCTCTGCCATCAGGAGCAGGATCCGAAAGACCCGGTCACCAAGCGGCTCTTCGTCGACCGTAAAGCAATTGACGAAGACGTCCACTGGAAGAACGGCGTCAACTGCAGCGACTGCCACGGTGGCGACCCCAAGGTCACTGAAGTTCTGGAGGCACACTCCAAGGAGAACGGCTTTCGCGGCGCGGCGGGGCGCGGAAGACGTGCGCCGTCTGCCACGATAAACAAGACTTGAAACTTCGCACGAGCGTCCACGAGCATGCGGGCAAGGAGGACGAGCAAGGTCGCCGCGCGATGCTCGCTTGCGGCCAATGCCACGGCGAGAACCCGCATCGCATCCTGCCGGTGACCGACCAGCGTTCGCCGGTGTTTGTCAACCATCAGGTGGAGACCTGCGGCAAGTGCCACGAGGAGCATAAAGCCAGCTTCACCAAGAGTTCCCACGGGCACGGCCTGTATCAATCGGGGCTCCTGGTCACGGCCACTTGCGCCAGTTGCCATGGCGCGCACGCAATCTATTTTGCGAACGATACACGCAACCGCCTTTATCCCACCAACGTGGCGGCCACTTGCGGCGTATGCCATCGGTTCATCTCCGAACGGCTGGAGCACAGTATTCACGGTCAAGGCGGGGGGCCGGGAGGCTTGGCCAAAACAATGGCGCCGGGCGGGAAAACCTTTCAGCAGCCAAGCTGCACGTCCTGCCATCAGGGACACCAGATCAGCCTGACCTCTACGGCCCGATTTCGGAAAATGCTGCCCAATCTCTGCGGCAACTGCCACGCCGCGCTCTCGAGCCGTTACGAGATGAGCATTCACGGCGAATTGACCGAACTGGGCTATCAACCGGCGGCCAACTGCTTCGACTGCCACGGCTCCCACAGCATGCAGTCCATCACCGATCCGGCGTCCAGCGTGTCCGGGAAAAACCGACTGGCTACGTGCCGGAAATGCCATCCTTATGCCTCGGCCCGCTTCGCCGGCTTTGATCCGCACGTCGACTATAATGATCCGAATGACAGCCCCGTCGTCTATTGGGTGTATCGGGTGCTGCTGACGCTATTGTTGTCGACGTTCGGGTTCTTCGGGCTGCACGCTATATTTTGGTTCGTGCGCGGTCTTGTCGAGGTCTTCCAAGAGGGACGGCCTAAAGGTTTGGTGCCCGGCAAGAAGGCTTACGTTCGGTTTGTGCCCATGCACCGGCGGGCGCACGCCATATTGCTGCTGTCGTTCCTCGGTCTGGCGTTGACCGGTTTGCCGCTGAAGTACAGTCACACCGAATGGGCGCAGACGTTGGCGCATAACTTGGGCGGATTCAGTTCGACGAGCTTTTGGCATCGGGTCTTTGCCTTGGTGACGTTCACCTGTTTCGGGATTTACATGGTTCGGCTGGTGCGGCAGTTCTTTGCCGGACATCGCAAGGGATTGACGTGGTTGCAGGTGGTTTTCGGGCCCGACTCGCCCGTGCCGAACTGGCGCAACGTGAAGGACTTCTTCAAGATGGTCCGCTGGTTCTTGGGGCTGGGGCCGAAGCCCGGCTTCGAGCGCTGGGCCTATTGGGAGAAGTTCGACTTTTGGGGCGCCAGCGCCGACATCGTCATCATCGGCACGACCGGCTTGATTCTCTGGTTCCCCGCCTTCTTCTGCAGCTTCCTGCCCGGCGTCACCCTGAACGTGGCCAAAGTGATTCATTCGACGCAAGCGCTGCTGGCCACGGGATTCATTTTCGCCATCCACTTTTTCAACATCCACTTGCGGGCGGAGAAGTTCCCCGCCGACATGTCGCTGTTGATCGGGCTGGTCAGCGAGGAGGAGTTCCTGGCCGAGCGCCAGACTATTACCATCGCTTGCAGCGCCAAGGCGACCTCGAGCAGATGGAAGCCACGGTCCCCTCCAAGTGGCGAATGCGGCTGGTAAAGCTGGCCGGTTTTGCCGCCCTGGCCGTGGGGCTGGCCCTGTTGGCCGGTATCGTGTATGGCAACCTCAACGGGTAAAACTCGCCGCAGTGGCCGTGGGCCGTTGCTTGGGGTATGCTAAAGTTATATGGGTTATGAATGTAGGTTATGCTTTAGCATAACGAAATATCGAACGAAAGCGGGCCTCGTTATGCCATTAGTTTTTGGGATTGAGAAATCGTCCTCAATCTTTGACGGTCTTGGGTCTTAGGTCTTGGGTCTTCGGGCTAAGACCCAAGACCTAAGACCTAAGACCACAATTGGTTGCGGCTACGCCGCGCTAAGCTAAAGCATAACCTACTCAATGCTGAAGCATAACCTACCCAAATGCTGAAACACAAGCTGTCGAAATTCTGGGAGGCCCTCCGTCGTGACGCCGCGATCGCGTGGCCCAAGTTGCGTTGGCTCCTTTTCCGGGCGACGGCACTGTTGGGGGCTTTCTGCTGCTGTTGATGGTGATGGTTGCCGCCGCGGGGTGGTACACGTCGCGCTCGCAATTCTGCAACTCCTGCCACATCATGGAGCCCTACTACAAGTCGTGGCAGGAATCGGCGCACAAGGACGTGCCCTGCATCGAATGTCATTTTGCGCCGGGGTTCGGCAACAAGATCCGCGGCAAGATGCTGGGGCTGGTCCAGTTGGCCAAGTACGTCACGAAGAGCGAAGGTCCCCGGCCGGCGGCCGAGGTCCCCGACGCCAGTTGCCTGCGTTCGGGTTGCCACGAAACCCGCCTGCTCTCGGGGCGGGTGGTGTATAAGGGCATTCATTTCGATCATGCTCCGCACATGGGCGAGGTCCGCCGCGGCATGCATTTGCGCATGCACCAGTTGCCACAGCCAAATCGTGCAGGGCAAGCACATGGAGGTCACCCCCTCGACCTGTTTCCTCTGCCATTTCAAGAACGAGCCGTTCAACCAGGGACTGGCCGCCTGCACGCACTGCCACCAGATTCCCACGAAGGAATACGATCTGGGCGGAGGCGTCAAATTCACCCACGAACTGGCCTACAAAAAGGGCGTCGATTGCATCAATTGCCACGTCGACGTGATTCGCGGCAAGGGCGAGGTTCCCCAAGAGCGCTGCATGGTGTGCCATAACCGCGAAAACGACCTGGCGCGAATCAACGATTCGGCCTTTATCCACAACAAGCACGTCGCTCAACACGCCATCAACTGCCTGAGCTGCCATCTCAGCATCGAACACTCGTTCGACAAGAATCGGCTTGTCCACGCCGCTGCGGACTGCGCCGGCTGCCACCCCAACCACCATCAGGAACAGATCAAAATGTTCGAGGGGATCGACGGGAAGTCGATCGCCGGGCACGCGGGCGGCATGATGGTCAGCCGCGTGAGCTGCCGCACCTGCCACCGGGAGAAGGAAGTCTCGCTCACCGGCGCCTTGCTCTGGAAGTCCTCCGCCCAAGTTTGCACGATGTGCCACGATGCGTCGGAGGTGGATCGGCTGCGGGCCTATCACGAATCGCTGCGGGCCGCCGTGCCGGAATTGGTGTCCGCCGCCGCCGCCGCCCGCAAAGCCCTGTCCGCGGCCAAGCTCCCCGACGATCGCAAAACGGCGATTGCCAAGGAACTCGACAGCCTCCAGGCCGACTTGGAGTTCGTCCGTCGGGGGAACGACATCCACAACATCCATTTCGCCGTCAAGCTGATGCACATTCTGTCGGATCGGGTGAACAGCGTCTGCCGCGAGTTGAAGCTCCCCGAGCCGAAGACAGCCCTGCCGCCCATGCGTAAGGGCTGGTGACGGCCGGCGCGTTCGTTTAGCCCCGCCCTCCTCGCCGGGTGGATGACTAAACGGGGAATTGGTGTTTTCTTCCCGGCGTGGACGCCGGGGCTAAACGAACCGGCTTCCGCCTCGATCGCGTAAGCCCAGTTGGCGACTCGGCGGGGCGCCCTCGAAGGCCCTGGGGGATTGCAAACTACCCCTCGTCGTGTATCATAAAGGGTCATGCAGGAAATCCTTTTCGAATACAAGCTGAATCCGACCACCTGGGCGTATATTTCAGCGCTGATGATGGTCGGCGTCTATTTCAAGTTCCAGCGGTTCTGGAGCGTGCGGAACTTGGACCTGGCGGCTTTGATCGCCTTCTCGCCCGGCTTGCTGCTGATCTACCACGGGCTGTTGAAACACGATGAGTTGATCGGAAGGGGATACGCCTGGCTGTTCGCCGTCGGCCTGTTCTTTCTGATTCGCCTGCTGTTGGATCCGGTGATGGTCCGCCGTCCGCTGCTGGAACCGAATCTTTCGGCGGGCGGGCTGACGTTCACGGGCGCCGCCATGCTGGTGTTCCTGATGGCCAACGTCATTACTTGCCCGCACGAACGGTTGGAGTTCCTCCTGGCGCAACACGAGCCCGCCGCAACGACGGCGCCGGGCTACGCTCCCTTTCAGAAGTTCGCGGCCGTTACCAACCGGGAGATGGCGTCGCCGCAGACGCCGTCTCCGGACGACGCCCGCAGTCTGTCGCTGCACCTGACGCCCTCCCACGTCGCGGCCATCCTGGCGCATCTGGCCGTGGTGGCGGGGATGGTCTGGATCGGCTTCCGCCATTTCGGCAACTTCCATACCGGCGTGGCCGCGGCCACGCTCTA
Organism: uncultured Planctomycetota bacterium; assembly: GCA_963733145.1. GTDB lineage: Bacteria > Planctomycetota > Planctomycetia > Pirellulales > Thermoguttaceae > JAHIKV01. The sequence goes on from CAVTCJ010000008.1 coordinate 217,754, forward strand.
TCTCCTCACTTTCTACACCAGCCAACTCACCAGCCAGGTCGAGCACGTCGCCCCGGCGGCGCTGCTGGTTTGGGCCGTGGCCGCCTATCGCCGGCCCGTGATCGCCGGCCTGCTGATCGGACTGGCGGCGGGCCTGATCTATTACCCCTTGTTCCTGCTCCCTTTGTGGTGCGGATTCTATTGGCGGCGCGGTGCGATCCGATTTCTGCTGGGAGTGGCGGCGGCGCTGGCGGCGCTGGTCACCCTGCTGGCCTTCCTTTCGCCGGACGTCGGCGCCTTTGTCGCCCAACTCGGGCAAATGTTCGGCGTGCGGAATCCATTCACGGCCCCGCTGTCGGGCTTCTGGCATTACTTCGAGCCCGAGTATCGCATCCCGGTGGTAGCGGCTTTTGTCGTGCTATCCCTCGGCCTGGCCCTCTGGCCGGCTCATAAGAATCTCGGCACGCTGCTAAGCTGCTCGGCGGCGGTGATGTTGGCCACCCAATTCTGGCACGCCGACCAGGGCGGCCTCTATATGGCCTGGTTCCTGCCCCTGCTGATCCTGACCGTATTCCGTCCGAATCTCGAAGATCGCGTCGCCCTCTCGGCCGTCCGACCGGCGAAGGGATGGCGACTGAAGGGCTGAGAAACGGGTGCGGCAAGAAATCCCGGCAAATCGGTCATTCTGAGCGCAGCGAAGAATCTCGCTGGAACCACCGAGATTCTTCGCTGCGCTCGGAATGACACGAACGCCAAGAAATCTTGCCGCACCCTGAGATACATGCCGGTTGCACGCCGCAAGCGCCGGGTGTATCATAACCATACCCTCCATTTACGTCCCCTGGGTTTTAATCTCTCCCGCTCGACGGGTGAGACGCCTGAATTCTTTCATGTTGGGAGCAATTTTTCATGGGCAATTCCAAAGAAGTTTCGCGTCGGAAGTTCCTTGGCGCCGGTGCCGCCCTGACCGCCGCCGTAGCCGCGCCGTATGTGATCCCCTCGGGCGTGCTGGCCGCGCCGGGCCGGCCGGGCGCAAACGACCGTATCCGCGTCGGCGCGATCGGCGTCGGACGGCAGGGACACGACATGTTGAGGGTCATCTCCAAAAACAAGGACGCGCAAATCGTCGCCGTCGCCGACGTCAACCGCCCCCGCGTGGAAGAGGTCGCCGCCCTGTACAAGGCCGAGCCGTACTCCGACTATCGCAAATTGCTCGATCGCCAGGACATCGACGGCATCTTCACCGCCACGAACGACCACTGGCGGGCGTTGGTCTGCATCCATGCTTGTCAGGCAGGCAAGGACGTCTACGCCGAAAAACCCATGTCCCACACCATCCGCGAGGGCCGGCTGATGGTCCAAGCGGTGCGAAAATACGGCCGCGTCCTGCAAACCGGCAGCCACTGGCGAACCTCGCCGCCGAACCAGGCGGCATGCAAAATGGTCCGCGAGGGGCGCATCGGAAAAATCCGCGAGGTAGTCGCCCACAATTATCCCAGCCCGTGGGAAGGCACACTGCCCGCCCAGCCCGTCCCGGCCGGACTCGATTGGGAAAAATGGTGCGGACCAACGGAAATCGTGCCGTACAACCTCGACCTCTACACGCCGCGGGCCAAGCCCGGCTGGATCTCCTTCCGGCCCTACTCCGGCGGCGAGATGACCGGCTGGGGCGCGCACGGCCTGGACCAGGTACAATGCGCCCTGGGGTTGAGCGAGACCGGGCCGGTCGAGGTCTGGACCGACGGCCGGAGTTTCGATCCGCCCACCTACGCCAAGCCCGAGTCGCGCAAACGGGGCGACAAGCTCTGCAGCGTGCCGAAGGTCTCGTTCCGCTATGCCAACGGCATCGTCCTCCGCTTGGACGACGGCCCGCCGGGCGGCGGCGCCTTCCACGGCGAAAAGGGGACCATTTTCATCGACTGCGGCAAGTATTGGTCCGATCCGCCGGAAATCGTCGGCGAGCCGGTGAAGCCCATGGCGCTGTTCTTCATCCGCCTGGCCCACGTGCAGAACTGGCTGGACTGCATCCGCAGCCGCGAGAAACCGATCGCCGACGTGGAGATCGGCCATCGTTCGGCCACGCTCTGCCACCTGGGCAACATCGCCCGCTGGACAGGCCGCAAACTTCGCTGGGACCCGGTGAAGGAAACCTTCCCTGACGACATTGAGGCTAACAAGTATCTCGATCGCCAACGCCGGAAACCGTATGAGTTGCCCGAGGTGATTTAACACTGCTGCGCAAGGTCGGTAGTCGCGTGAAAGGGGACTGGCTCCGTCGCAGTGGACGCCCAGACTTGCCAAAACGGTTTGCGGCTTTCGGTGCCTGTCCCCTTTCACGCCAACCTTGCGCAGTAGTGTTAACCGTGGGGATGAGTTAGCTCGATGCGGCCGGTGGGATCGTACCGGAAGGCGACCTCGGGGGAACCAGACGATTGACCGTCGGATAAGTAATGCAACTGTTTAGCGGCCGACGGTACGTCGGCCAGCGGTGGAACACGGGCCGTCGCACCGACGGCCGCTAAACAGATGTTGCATTAGTTCTCTGAACATCAATAATCATGGCGGTTTAGCAGACATTTCGGGGCGAACAAGAGGGGTGACGTCAGCCGGAATCCCCACCGGTAACGTACATGGATTCAGGACGACGTGGAGATATTTTTTGCTCCGCCTCGCCCTCTGCCCCTCTCCCGGCAAACCTTCGGTCGGTGCCCGGAGAGGGGAGATGAAGACTATTTTGCCGCCACGTTGGCTTCGGCCAGGACGGCGCCTTCCAACTCGGCGGAAGCGAGCGCTTCGCCGGGGGAGCAAATCGCTTGGACAGGTTCCATGACGGCCGGCCCGATGTAATCCCGGCCCAGCGCCTCGTCCGTCAAACGGCTCGCGCGCTTCTCGATGTACTCGCGCAGCCATTTGATGGTCTCATCGACGGTATCAGCTTGCAGCAGGAGGAGCTCGCCGGGGATGGTCGAACTCGAGCGCGGTCTCGGCCGCGTTGGTGGCGCCGCGGATTTCGACGATCTCTTTGGTCCGCGTGGCCGAACTCAATCCCTTGCGGAGCAGGCCCATGATCTCGCCGGGATTGCGGCCGCGGAGGTAGTGGTCCTCATAGAGCACGACGCGGTCGAAGGCCGCCCCCAGCAGTTCGCCCTGGCGGATAATGTCGCAATCGCGGCGGTCGCCGGCGGTCGAGTACACGCAGCCCCGGCGGAGATGCGGAAACTTGTCGATCGCCTCGATCACCGCGGAGAGCGAATGCACGTTGTGGCCGTAGTCCACCACGACGGTCGCGCCTTCGATCTCCAGGACGTTGAACCGGGCGGGGACTTTGTCGATGTCGGCCGCGAAGGACGCCGCCCGGCTGCGGATCACCTCCATCGGCACGCCCAGCGACCAGGCGGCGGCGATTGAAGCCAGGCAGTTCTGCACCTGGAAGCCGACTTGCCCGCCGCGGGTCAGGGGAAGCTGATCGATCGAGATGACGGTCTCCTCTCGATCGCCCTCGGCGACGATAACCTGGCGGTCGCGGACAAAGGCCGCCCGGCCACCCACGCCGAGATGCCGCACGATTGTCGGACAGGCCGGATCGAGGGCGAAAAATACAATCCCACCGTGGCAGTAGGCCGCCATTCCCGCCACCAGCGGATCGGCGGCGTTGAGCACGGCGTAACCGCCCGGCGCCACCGCCTCGACGATGCACCGCTTCACCTTGGCCAACTCCTCCGGCGTGTTTATGTCGCAGAGCCCCAGGTGATCGCCCTCGCCGATGTTCGTCACCACCGCCACGTCGCAGAAATCGAAGGCCAGACCCTCGCGGAGGATTCCGCCGCGGGCGGTCTCGAACACCGCCATCTCGACGCTCGGGTTCAGCAGCACGTCGCGGGCGCTCTGCGGACCGCTGCAATCCGCATGATCCTGCCGCTGGTCGTCAATGTAGATGCCGTCGGTGCAGGTCATTCCCACGCACTTGCCCAGACCGCGTAGGATGTGGGCGATAAACCGCGTGGTGGTCGTTTTTCCATTCACCCCGGTGACGGAGACGATCGGCACGCGCCCGGTGTCTCCAGGCGGATACAGGAGATCGACGATCGCCTCGCCGACCGGCCGGGAGATGCCGGCCGATGGTTCGAGGTGCATCCGTAGCCCTGGAGCGGCATTGACCTCGACGGCCATTCCGCCCTGCTCCTCCAAGGGGCGCGAGATGTCGTGCGCGATGATGTCGATGCCGGCGATGTCCAGCCCCACCGCCCGGGCGGCGGCAATCGCGCGAGCCGCCACGGCCGGATGAACCCGCTCGGTCACGTCGATGGCCGTTCCGCCGGTGCTCAGGTTGGCGTTGCGGCGAATCAGCACCATCTGTCCGATGGGCGGGACGGAATCGGGCGTGTAACCTTGCTCGGCCAACACGGCCAAGCCCACCGGGTCCAGCTTGATTTTACTGAGCATCGTGGCATGATGCTCGCCGCGCCGCGGATCGGTGTTCTCCAATTCGATTAGTTGGTTGATCGTCAGCACGCCGTCGCCGACGACGTGGGCGGGTTCGCGCCGCGCGGCGGCCACCACCCGGTCGCCCACGACCAACAGCCGATAATCGTGGCCCGGCACGTACTTTTCGACCAATATCGAATCGCTTTCCAGCAAGGCCGCAGTGTATGCGGCGGTCACCTGCTCGCGGGTGTTCAGGTTGGCGGCCACTCCCCGGCCCTGGTTTCCGTCCCGGGGCTTAACGACCACGGGCGTGCCCAGTTCGCAAGCCGCCCGCCAGGCGTCCTCGGCGTCTACGACCGGCCGGCCGCACGGAATGGGTACACCCGCCGAGCGGAGGAACTCGCGGGTAAGTTCCTTGTCCTGAGCGATCGATTCGGCGATGGCCCCGGTCCGATCGGTTTCGGCGGCCTGAATGCGGTGCTGCTTCCGGCCGTGGCCGAAAACGACAAGGCTGTTGGTGTTCATCCGCCGGATCGGGATGCGCCGTGCCAGCGCCGCCTCCACAATGGCGCCGGTGCTCGGCCCCAGGCAAATATCCTGGGCCAGATCGCGGAGCCGTTCGATCTGAGCGGCAACGTCAAAGGGCAGATTGTGGACCGCGGCGTGGCACAGTTCTCGGGCGGTGGCCAGACATTCCCGGCCGACCGTCTCCTCAATGTATTCGACGATTACCTTGTAAACCCCCTCCTCCGAGGTTTCGCGGGCCTTGCCGAAGCCGACGGCCGTGCCGGCCAGCGACTGAAGCTCCAAGGTCACGTGTTCGAGGATATGGCCCTGATACGTGCCGAGCCGGAGGCGCTCGAAGAACCCCCCCCGTTCGCCGATGCTGCAACGGTGTTCGATCATGCTGGGCATCCAGCTTTTCAAACGTTCGTTGAAGCCGGGGATTACGTTCGAGGGTTTGTCTTTCAACTCACCCAGATCGACCCAAGCCTCCAGCACCGGAAAGTTTGCCCAGATATTTGGTCCACGAAGCGCTAAAACTTTGCGGAATTCCATAGTTGTCTCTCACAAATAACTTTGTAAGTCTCTCCGAGGCCAGGGTTGATCGAACCGTATTATCACAATCTACGTAGGGAGCGGGAAAATGGTTGGGTTATTCGGGCGAAATATGGAATAATCGCGAAATTAGGCGCCGTAACACTGACGGTCACTTGCAATGGACGATGGCAACAATCCGACCCCCCCGCTGATGGAGGGCGATCACTCTGCATGGACCTCTATGTTGTTACATTTGCGGAAAGCGTGCGTAGGGTGGGACAAGCGAAGCGCGGTCCCACCATATTTTCGCCGTAATTGGTGGGACCGCGCTTCGCTTGTCCCACCCTACGATCCTCAACAGCAACTAAATAGATCAATTATCGGATTCCCTCTGACGCGCGGATCATGTTCCCGCACCGCGATATATTCCGAGAAACGTATCCGCGCTAGTCCCAATGCCCCCGTCTTGCCCAGTCAGTGGCAAATCTCGGTCCCAGCGCAGACCTATACCATCGGAACACCGTTCCAGAAGGTGAAACGCAAGCATCGGCTAATTTTGTTCCGTAAATGAGTAGTGGTCGCCAGGTGTTCCTTCCTGCGACGATAATCACATAATTAAATCTTCCCTTGGATATAAATGCAACTACCAAAGTGAAAAATTGGGAAAATTGCGTCGGTCCGGCTGGCTTGTCCTTCAGGGCAACGCCGGGGGCCGATCCATTTTTCGATGGAGCATTGTCTTTGGCAAGAATAACGTCGGCCGAAAACATGGACCTGGCCCTTTTGCTCTGCCCGACACACCCATCCGCCAGGTGGTTAGCATGAAGTCGTGAGCCGACTTGCTCTTGAACGCCAGTAAATCATCTGTTCCACTGATGAGAGTCTTCCACAATGAAAGATAGTCTATGATGGATCGCCTCGGCGGCGGAAAGTCGCTATGTTAGGACGATCTCGGCAGCCTTAGAGACGGCTGATGTGAAAAGTCCGTCACTACCCATCAGGGTGGGGTCGAGCTTTCCGGGGGATTGAATTGAACGCCACAAACGACTCTTGGGAGTTGCTGCCGGAGGAATTGCGCGCCGCGGCCGCGGCCGAATTGGCCCCCCACGAATCACCTCTGGCCTGGCTGGAACTAGACCTGGATACCGGGCTGCAATTCTCCCGGGGATTGGTGGTTTTGACCACCCGGCAATTGCTGGCCGTCGAGCGTGAAGAAGCGGCCGACGAGGCCGGACCGTCTTCGACGGTCGCACTTCGAGTCCGCTCCTGGCCGCTGGATCGGGTCGAGGGTTTGAGGGCAAAGGACCTGGGGGGGACCGGGCGGTTGGAACTGCTGGGCCCCGACTCGCTCTTATGCCACTGGCGATTCACCATCGGCCGCGCGTCGGCCGCGCATCGAATCGTCAACCGCTTCGAGAGCGCTCGGCAGGGCAAACTGGCCGGCGAAGAAAAACTCGCCGAACCGGCGACTACCGTTTGCCCGAGTTGCGGCGCCATCCTGGCGGCCGATCAAGGGACTTGCCCCGATTGCGAATCAGCCAAGAGCAAGCCCCCGGTCCGCTCGCTCTACCGGTTGATCGGTTTCGCGAAAACGCGGAAATGGTCCGTATTGTTGGGGATGGCGTTGTTGGTGGCCGGCAGTTACGTCGGCCTATTGCCCACGTACCTGACGATCCCGTTGGTCGACAAGGTGTTGCTGCCCGCCGAAGCGGCGAAACACCTCACCGACTCGCAAACGCGGGAATATATCCGGCTGGCCGCCATGTACTTGCTGGGCTACGCGGGGATTTCGGTGTTGGCCTGGCTGCTGTCTTGGGCGCGGACTTACGTGCTGGCCCGCGTCGGCGAGCGAATCGCCGTCGATCTGCGCAACAACACGTATAGCCACATGCAATGTTTGTCGATCGAGTTTTTCGGCGGCAAACGGACGGGCGATCTGATCTCCCGGGTCAGCACCGACACCGACCGCATCTGCTATTATTTGACGGTCTACCTGCTCGATTTCGCCAGCGATTTTTTGACGCTGATAATGATGGCGGCAATCATGGTTTCGCTGGCCCCGAAGTTGACCTTGGCCGCATTGGTTCCGTTGCCGATAATCGTTTATCTGGTGCAAATTGTCCGCGGCCGATTGAGGCGGGGATTCGCGCTGGGCACCCGCGCCTGGGGAGAAATGACCAGCGTGCTGGCCGACACGATCCCTGGCATTCGCGTCGTCAAGGCCTTCGCCCAGGAGCGCCGCGAGGTCGATCGCTTCCGCGAAGCCAACGACCGCGTGCTCCGGGCCAACGACCGCGTGAACAACATCTGGACCTTCTTCCAGCCCATCGTTTCGCTGCTGACTTCCCTGGGGCTGCTGGTCGTCTGGGGATTCGGTTCCTGGCAAATCATCATTCACCAGGGAGTGTCGTTCGGCATTCTGCAGGGTTTCGTACAATACCTGATTCGCTTCTATGGGCGAATGGATTCGATGAGCCGGATCGTGGCCGCCACGCAGTGCGCGGGGGCCAGCGCCCAGCGGATTTTCGCCATCCTCGACCGTGTGCCCAGCGTGGCCGAGCCGGTCCATCCGGTGCATCCCGGCCGGCTGCAGGGCGAAGTCGAGTTTCGCGGCGTGGGCTTCCACTACGGCAGCCGCCCCGTGCTCACCGGCATCAACCTGCACGTCAGCCCGGGCGAGATGATCGGACTGGTCGGGCCCAGTGGAGCCGGCAAAACCACGATGGTCAACTTGGTTTGCCGTTTCTACGACGTCACCGAAGGGGCCATCCTGGTCGACGGCACGGACATCCGCTCCTTCCCGCTGGAAGAGTATCGCCGCCACATCGGCATCGTGCTTCAGGAGCCGTTCCTGTTTTTCGGGACGATCGCCGAGAACGTCGCCTACGGCCGGCCGGACGCCACGCGCGAGGAGATCATCGCCGCCGCCCGCGCCGCCCGGGCCCACGAGTTCATCCTCCGTTTGCCCGACGCCTACGATTCGCTGGTCGGCGAACGGGGTCAGTTCCTCTCGGGCGGGGAGCGGCAGCGGATCAGCATCGCCCGGGCGCTGTTGATCGACCCCCGCATTCTGATCCTCGACGAGGCGACCTCCTCGGTGGACACGGAAACCGAGCGCGAGATTCAACTGGCGCTGGAAAATCTGGTGCAGGGCCGGACCACAATCGCCATCGCCCACCGCCTGAGCACGCTCCGCCGAGCGGACCGGCTGGTGGTCATCGAACGGGGGCGGATCACCGAGGTCGGGCCGCACGACGAGTTGTTGCGGAAAGACGGCACTTTTGCCCGGCTGCACCGCGCACAATTCGAACTGAGCCAGGGTTTGAGTTGATCCATGACCAATTTACCGTTGAAACATGCATGTATCTTGTTTAGCAGCCGCCGGCACGGCGGCTTGAAACCGCCACCCGGGCCGTCGTGCCGACGGCCGCTAAGTTGTCGTTCAAAAACAACTTCGGTATATGTAGGACAGCCGCCCCCGGCTGTCCAGGGCGATTCGCACAGCCGAGGGCGGCTGTGCCACAAGTTGTTTTTGGACAACCGCTAAACGATTGATCTTTCGTTTTACAAAATATGTTGGATTTCACACTGGAACGGGACAACTGGCAGCAACTCGTGCTGGTTCTGGCAGGACGGCCGCCGCGTGGCGGGAGTCGAGCCGGTCCGGGCGTTCCCCATCTCCACACCGGATGGGTTCCTCTCGATCTGCGACGCCGAGGGGCACGTCCTGATCCGCATTGATAGCCTCGCCGACCTGCCGGCCGAAGTTCGCATGTTGATCGAAACGGAGTTGTCCCGCCGCGAGTTCGTCCCCGTCGTGTTGTGCATCGAAAGCGTCTTCACCGAGAGCGATCCGTCGGAGTGGCGGGTGGTGACGGACCGCGGACCGACGACGTTCCTTATGGAAGACAGCGACAACGACGTGCGGCGGTTGGGCCCCTGCCGCATCATGCTGGTCGACACGCACGGCATTCGCTATTTGATACCCGACACGCGCCGCTTGAACGCCGCCAGCCGGCGGATTCTGGACCGGTATTTGTAGGGTGCGCGCGGCGTGCCACGGCTGGCTTGTCCAGCAGTGCATAGTGCTGCCGATCACCCCACAGTGCTGGACAAGCCAGCAGTGGCACCCAATTCAAAGGCCATCGAATCGTGGAGCACTTCGAGCGCGGTCTGTTCGAGCAGACTCCACTGCTCGAACTCGCTATCGCCGGCATAGTCCCGGGACAAGGCGTTCGAGTCTGAGGCAAGGCCGCTGAAGAGCAGACGGCCGTGCTCGCCGTGCTCGGCGAGGAGATGATCGACAAAATCGAACTGCATCTCCCTTTCCGGGCCGGCCGGCGAATCGACCCGCGGCGCGAGCCGGACGAAATAGTCGTCGTGAAGCGATGCCGTCAGCGCGTCTGCCCGCGATGCAAGGAGGTCGGCGGATTGGATCAGGTCGCCCCCGCCGTCGAACCGATCCTCGTATAAGCTCGACAGCCAGGCCGAGCGGAGATCGGGCAAATTGTTCGGCGCTGCATCGGCAGCTTGCGCCGCTGACGCTGGCACGGCCACCGCCGGCGCCGCCGGCTCGATTGCCAGGGCGGCCGATTGCGGGGAAGCGGCGGCGACCGTCGAAACCCGAAACATCGTGTCGCTGCTGTTCGCCCCGTCGCTGACCTGCACCTGGACGTAAAAATCGCCGCTGTAGCCGGAGTCGCGGTTGACCGTCAGCACGTTGTCCGACATGCTCACGTTCACGGCGGAGGAGCCGAGGGAGGTCAGCGTGGGCGGCTGGGCCTCGCAGAGCAGGAAGGGGTCGGCGTAATAGTCGGGGCTAAACGCGGCGATGTATGTGCTGCTCTCGATGCTCCCGCCCCAACGATAAAGATCGCCGTTGGGAAGGATGAAGTACGGGTTCCTGGCGGCGTTGTAGTAGCCGGCGAAATACTTCTCGTCATGCCCGCGGAGATTGGTCCAGAAATCCCCTTCCCATTGATAGAGCCCGAACTGCTGATCGAATTCGTAGGCCCGCTGCGTCAGCGGATCGATTCCCAATGCCTGGGCCGAATAACTCAAATGGTCGCCGTCGGGATCGGTGGCGCCCACCGAGAGGACCAGACTGGTTTGGGAAGCGGACATCGTCCGGTCGGCGATCGGCGACAATTGCGGAACGCTGTTTGCGGCGGAAACGGCGAAGGTCTCGCTGTCCGCGGCGGCCCCGTCGCTGACGTTGACCCGGACAACGAAGTTTTGGGCATAATCCGCCGCCCGGGTGACGGTCAGCACGCCCCCGGAAACGCTCAGTTGCACGTCGCTGCCGGCGACGGGTGCATATTCCGGCTGCTGCGCGTCGCAGAGCAGGAACGGATCGGCGTAATAGTCGGTGCTCAGCGTGGCGACGTAAGCGCTGGCGTCGATGCTTCCGCCCCAACGGTACAACTCGCCGCCGGGAAGGACGAAATAGGCGTTCTTGGCGCCGTTGTAGTAGCCGGCGAAGTATTTCTCGTTATGCCCGCGCAAATTGGTCCAAAAGCTGCCGTCCCATTGATACAAGCCAAACTGCTGGTCGAAGTCGTAGGCCCGTTGCGCCAGCGGATCGATGGTCAGGGCCTGCGCCGAATAGCTCAAGTGGTCGCCGTCGGCGTCGGAGGCGGCGAGCGGAACGGAAACCGTCAACTGGTTGTGCGGCATCGTTCGATCGGCGATCGGCGACAATTGCGGGGCGGAGTTGGTCACGGCAACCGCGAAGGTTTTGCTGTCCGAGGCCACCCCGTCGCTGACGTTGACCTGAACCACGAAATCCTCGGCGAAGTCCGCCGCCCGAGTGACCGTCAGCACGCCGCCGGAAACGCTCAGTTGCACGTCGCCGCTGCCAACCGGAGCGTACACGGGCGGCTGCGCGTCGCAGAGCAGGAAGGGGTTGGCGTAGTACCCGGCGCTCAGCGTGGCGACGTAGGCGCTGCCCTCGATGCTCCCACCCCAACGATAAAAATCGCCGTTGGGAAGGATGAAGTACGGGTTCCTGGCGCCGTTGAAGTAGCCGGCGAAATACTTCTCGTTATGCCCGCGCAGATTGGTCGAAAAACTCCCCTCCCATTGATACAAGCCAAACTGCTGGTCCAATTGGTACGCCTGCCGGGCCAGCGGATCGACCGTCAGCGCCTGCGCCGAATAGGTCAGTTGGTCGCCGTTGGCGTCGCTCGCCGATAGCGGAACGGTAAGCGTCGTTTGGTTGTGCGACATCGTCCGGTCGGCGATCTCCGCCAGCACCGGCGCGGAATTGTCCATCCGCACGCTCAGCGAATAGGTCCCGGAATACTGGTTCCCATATCCGGCCACCTCAAGGTAATACGTCCCGCTGGCTGAAGCGGTCCACCGGATGCTGGACGAGAGAGTTCCGCCGCCGGCATCGTCGTTGTACGCCAGTTGCCGCGCGGCGTCGCGGTCCACTAGGTATAAAACAGAGTCGTAAAGCGAACCGAGCGCCGTGCTGAAGACGTAAGTCCTCCCCGCGACGGCCTGAAACTTGAACCAGTCCACGTCTCCCGCGACGCCGAGCGTTCCGGCGGTCGTGCTGGGGACGCCGACGGCGGTCGCCGTCGCGGCGCTGTTGCCGTGGTCGTCGGCGGGCAAAACGGTGAGCGTCGTGTTGACCGATGTGCTGTACTGGGAATGATTATCCACCGCGCGGGCGAAATACCGGTGCGTCCCCGCGGCAAGGCCGGACGTGGAGACCGTAAGGGACGCCGCGCCGCCGACGACCGAGGCGGTCGAGCCGACCAGCGTATCGGAGGCGTCGTATTGCGAATTGTTGTTCGCGTCGAGGTAAAAATAGACCCGCGTTATCGTGCCCGAGTCGTCCGAAACGCCGTTGGCGATGAACGTGGCGGAGTTGCCGGCCACGACGGAATTGGGCGAAGCGGTCAGGGAGGCGATCGCCGGGCCGTGCAACTGGCCGCCGAGCAGATTGAGGGTGTTGTAGGCGTTGAGGACTCCGCCGGAGGCCGTTTTTCCGCTCAAGGCGCTCGATTTGTCGACGCCGCCGAGGAGGGCGTTGCGGACTTCCGCCGCGGTGGCGGTCGGGTCGAGCGCAAAGGCCAGGGCGGCTACGCCCGTGACGTGCGGCGTGGCCATGCTGGTGCCGGAATAGGAGGCGTAGCGGTTGCCGGGCACGGTGCTCCAAATGGAAACGCCGGGGGCGGCCAGATCGACGGTCGAGGCGCCGTAGCAACTGAAACTCGCCAGCCCGCCGGATTGGTCGATGGCCGCCACGGATATCACGTTCGAGCAGGCGTAATTCGCCGGATATTGCGGACTGGTGTCGTTGTTCGTGCCGTCGTTTCCGGCCGCGGCGACGAAGAGAATGTCGGCGTTGTTGCTGGCCTGGATGGCGTTGTACAAGGAGGAACTGTATCCGCCGCCGCCCCAACTGTTGTTGATCACGCGGACGTTCACGCCGTACTGGGTCCGCATCATGGTGGCGTAGTTGATCGCGCGGACGGCGTCGGAGAGGTAGCCGGAGCCGTTGGCGTCGAGGAACTTCAGGGCCATGATGGAGCTGGACCAGTTCAGCCCGGCCACTCCGGCGGCGTTGTTGGCCGCCGCGGCGATGGTGCCCGAGACGTGCGTCCCGTGGCTGTTGTCGTCCATCGGATTGCCGTCGTTGTTGACGAAGTCGTAGCCGTGGACGTCGTCGACGAAGCCGTTGTGGTCGTCGTCGATGCCGTTGCCGGGTATCTCGCCGGGATTGGTCCAGATGTTGGCGGCCAGATCGACGTGGGTGTAATCGACGCCGGTGTCGATGACGGCCACGACCACGCTGGAGCTTCCGGTGGTCAGGTTCCAAGCCTGCGGCGCGTCGATCGCGGACATGCCCCAGAGTTGACCGTAGAGCGGATCGTTGGGAGTCGAAACGTCGACCTGGCTAACGGCGTCCTGCTCGAAAGAGGCCACGTATTGGTCCGTGCCGAGCCAGTCCCGCACCGCATCCAGAGAGGCGCCGGAGCTGCGGACGAGGACTTGTCCTTCCAACCCCAGCCCGCGAATGACGTCGAACTCGACACCGCCGCCGACCAGCAGACTCGCCGTCTCGGCCACGGAGGAAACACCGGCGACGGCGGCCGTGTCGAACTGCACGATCCAATCGTAGAGGTCCGCCTGGCCGGAGACGGAAGTCGTTTGCGGCGCGGCGGCGTCGCTCTCGACGGTCCAATCAGCCACTCCGGCGTGCGCCGTGGAAGTCTGGTCGGCGACGTCCTGGAACCAGACCGCGGAGATCAGCGAGGCCGCGCCGGCGGCGTCCATCAACTGTCGCGATTCGAGCGGCTCGACGTGCAGCGCGCGGCGCCGGCCGTGGAGTTTGCCGGACGCGGCGGCGCCACGCGTTCGGTCTTCGAGATTCAACAGGCCGGCAACTTCGCGTGCCAACCTATAGTAAACGCCCAACGCAGACGCGTTGATTCCGGGGCAGCGCATGATGCAAATACCGTGGTGCGAAATCCAGGAGCGCTCCGTCAATCAACGACGGGCAGGCTCTTTGTGACAAGACTCAACAGAATGAGACAAACAGTGAAAAGACCGGCCTCTAGCTATTGGAAGTCTGTGTCATAAGTTGCCCGTCGTCAAACGGCGAAGCGGATTCCAAACAACATTGCGCTGGGATGAGGTAATTCTTAGTCAAGTGTCGCGTAATAGCAACCCTTTTAACCTGAAATGGGGAGAGAAGCGACCTCTGATACCCCAATGTACGGAGCGGTCAAAATTATGGTTCGGAGGGGATTTTGCCGCAACAAGTATAAGGAATCGAAGTGATTTCGGGAGAAAACGCATCCGCTCAATATCGGATAATGGATAAACCAATAGCCGGCGGCTAACAGCCGCCGGAATGTGCTCGCGGTCAGATCCCGTCGCCGGCGGCTGTTGGGGCGGCGGGAGGAGCGCCCAGAGGGTACCCGGTCCTTGTTTTCGGCCGATGGTTTCTCGGTGAAATCACGTGTTCCCGCCGAAAAATGGACCAGTCCCCTGCCGCTCCATGAACGCTTACGATGATGTATGGTGCGCTGAGCGTTTCTTACCCAGGGGTGCGTCCCCAAGGGGGAGTAGGGCCCGTCGGCTCGTCTTTCCCGGATGACTTTTCGGGAGTGGTTAATCTTCCCAAAAACAAGATGTTCCCGCTTTTCTGGTCGCAGATCATGAACAGGAAGGGATGGTCGGCCCGGAATGTCGGCGGCGGCACGCGGGGAGGCATGCCGGTGCCTGTGCCCTCGATCGCCGTGGCCGCGGCCGCCTCGGTTCCGGCCTCGTTCACGTCCACGAAGGTTTTGTGAATCACGGCGGAAAGCGACAGGTAGCGGCCGCCGTCGATGCCCGAAAAATCGGCGTTGCCGGAGAACGCCAGTTTCATTCCCAACGCCTCCAGCGCGGGCTTCAACTCGAAGCTCATTTCCAACCTGAACTTAGGCAGATAGACTTCCACTTGGCGCGGGCGAAGTTGCTTGCGCAACTGAGCGATTTTTTCGGACGAAAGCGACTGCTCGACCGCCGATAAGCCGTCAAGCTGTCTCGGCAAGACGATCAGCATCGATAAATCGCGTCCTTTATAGGGCAGTTCCAGGGCCTGGAGCGTTTCGTCTTCCGTATAACGAAAACTCCCTCCCTGGAACATCAAGGGGACCTTGGTCTTCTTGGCGGCCGAGACGTTGAAATCATACTGCCGGGTATTCATTGTCGAGAACAGGTTCTGCCACGCCGCCTTGAAATAGATGGCATTGGTCAGCACCAACTGGGTCGAGGCGTCGATTTGCCCCTCGGCGATCAGGTTTTTGATCCGCTCGGCGGTCTGCTGTTCCACCCACTGGTTGATCCGCTGCCGAACGGCCTCGGGATTTCCGCGAAAATCGACGGGAAAAATTCCGCCGGTCCGGTAATACTTGTGAATGGTGTCGACGTACGACTGGAGGAAGGGATGGGTCTTTTCGCCCCACAAGGCGTTGGCCACGTGCAATTGATAGGGGAGCTTCGGGGCATTGAAACGCTGGTTCAACTCGGACATGCCGGTGTGAATCAACGCCACGTTCCAGGGGATCAACTGCGCTTCGGTCCCCATGCGTGCGGCCGCCGCGGGAAAGCAGAGCGTCCGGCCCATTTGCGCGGCCGTGTCTCCGCGGGCGCCCTCGGCGGTCATGGCCAACGCGCTGGAAATGGAATAGGGGGAGAAGAAGAGGTTTTTCCCCGACTTCTCCTGGGACAACTGTTTGTACAGGTTCCAGGCGAAATCGCTGTTAGCCGTTACCGCGTAATTGACGGGGGCCTTGCCTGCCTCGGCCGCCAACAGATGATCGGCCGTTCCAGTCACGCTACCCCGGACGTTGGTCAATGTGACCACGCCGGCCAGGACAAGAACTCGGGTGATACTTCGCATGGTCGCTGCTCCTTTGGACTCCAGTGGAGTCGGGGAAAGGGGTTGATGGGTTCCGATGAAAAACTTGGTCCCGGCGGCCGTCGCCGTGCCGGCCGGGGTCTCGACGATCAATCTGGGACGCTCCCGACCGGAGGGGAGATTCGCCGCCGATTCGATAAACAATTCGCCCCGATCGAGGCGAATCATCGCCGGTTTGACGACGCGGTAGGAGGCCCCGCCGGTCGGCTGCACCTTCCAGCCGGCGGCCAATTGAACTGATGCCGGCGGTGCGGTGTTCTGCGTCTTCCGTTTAATGTGGTCCCCGCCGCTGGGGAAAACAAACAGCGACGCCGCCAGCAACAGGCAGGCCGCCGCAGTAATGGCCGCCCAACGCAGCGATTTCCGTCCGACACGCCCACTTGGCGCCACACCCGGCTTATCGTTCAGCGAATGGATGATCCTCACGGCCAGTTTGTCGGCACCGGTGGGCGGCCGCAGTGCCGCATTCAGCCGATCGACCGCCGCTCGCGCCGCGGCCAACGACTCAGCCGCCTCGGGCGAATCCGCCAGCCAGGCCTCGACCTCGGCGGCCTGGCTCTCGGACAGTTCGCCCACGAGGTGCAACTCCAACAGATTGTGCGCTCGATCGGCGTTCATCGCGCGCGCTCCCGTTCGATGGTAATGCGTAGTTTTCCGTAAGCCCGCGAGAGGGTTGCGGTCACGGTGCCCAAGGGCGATCCCAGCCGCTCGGCGATCTGTCGGCACCGCAACCCCTCGGTATGTTTCAAGTGCAATACGGCCGCCTCGAAGTCGTTCAACAGGGATATGGCCTTTCGCAGTTCAATCGTTTGATCCTCGCCCGGGCAATCACCGCCGGCCGGAACGAGCGCCTCTTGCAAGGGCTCGGCGGAATCGCGCCGCCGACGCCGCGCCGCCTCAAGACAGCACCGCCGCGCAACGGCGAACAGCCAGGGCAACGGCTCGCGGGGGACGCGCCGGCAGCGAACCTGATCGAACAGCCGCAGCATTGCCTCCTGAGCGGCGTCTTCGCCGTCGTGCCGGTTCTCCAGCCGCAGCAGGCAATAACGCAGTATCGCCGGCGTGTGTTGGCGCACGAACCTAGCGAACGCATCGCGGTCGCCCGCGGCAGCGGCGCTAAGCAGGTCCGAATCGGAATTGCTCATCGGTTCGTTTCGGCATGACGCAGTTCCGCCAATTGCTCCCGATAGTAACTGTCGAAAACGGCGGTTTTGCTGCAAAGAATTTGAAGAAAATTCCACTTAAACAGGGGAATCCTTCCTTCATCGCACAAGTCAATTTTATTACCGCGGTTTGATTTGTCGGTGCGACGGCGACTCGCGGATCAATTCCACGCCGTTCCCCCCCGACGACTTGACGCGGTACATCGCCCGATCGGCGTCGTGCAACAGGCCCTCGATCCGCCGGTGTACGCCGGTGCCGATCGCCACACCGATGCTGGCGCCGATCCGTATGGAACCCGCTTCAATCGCCATCGGCTGCCGAATCTGCTCGAGCATCCGCCGGGCGACCAATACGCCGCTCCGATCGTCGGGGACGTCATCGATCAACACGGTGAACTCATCTCCGCCGAAGCGAGCCGCCATGTCGCCGGGCCGGACGCAACCGACCAGCCGCCGGGCCACTTCGCACAATACCCGATCGCCGGTCAGATGGCCGAAACGGTCGTTGATCCCCTTGAAGCCGTCCAAGTCGATAAAGCAGACGGCAAACATGTAATCCTTGTGCCGGCGCAGGCGTTCCCAAGCACGGGTCAGCAGTCGTTCAAACAGCCGTCGGTCGGGCAACCCGGTCAACGGATCGTGCCCAGGCAATCCCAAATAGCACGTGTCGGCCCCGACGGCAAGTAGGGAGTCGTCGGGGCCAACGGTAGGAGAATCCCTGACTACGACGATCCATCCGCCGCCGTCGCTGTCCGGCAAGTGGCAGAGGCGCCACTCGGCGGCGAATGTCTGCCCGTCCTTTCGCCGCAGCGCGACATGAAACTTCAGTGTGGTCAGACTCCCATCCACATGACTGTCCATAAGCTCCGCCAGCGCAGCGACGTCCGCCGATGGACACACTTGGCCGATGGCGATGCCGGACAGTTCCTCGGCGGTATAGCCAAGCTGCTCGCAGGCGGCCTGGTTTACCCCGCACAAGGCCATATCCCGCCTGTCCAATTGAAAGACGGCGTCGGGCAATAAATCGAACGCGGTTTGCATCGATCCCGACCAACAGCCCACCAAGGAGGGAGCCGTTGCCGAAGAGCCGGCGATGAACGAACCTCCCTCAAAGTCTTGACTACGGGCTGAAAATGACATTGTCGGTATAACCGTTACAACACGAGGGCCGGGAAGTTTAATTGTTAAAAGTCCATAGGGCGGCAGTGGGGAGCGAACATTCCGAACGCTTATGGATTCGAGCGTTTTTATCTCCCTTCTGCTGAGCAAAACCTTCCACAACGCCTTGCAGCAGTTTCATTATAGGGGTTCCGAGGGGAGTAATGAATACCCGGACAATATGCATCTGTGGGCGGGGGGCAATTCCAATACTGCGCACTTCCTACGGTTGTACCATGACGCGCAGTGTCCGTGATTCAATCGTGTTGATAAAACTGCCTAGGCTGGCTATAATAGCCAGATATACCATGCTGCTTATCTTAACATTCCGAGACCGACTCATTCGTCGCTATTCAGCTAATTTGTTTGCTCGTGCCTGGGGTTGTTTTCGGATTGCCGATCAGCCCGGGGGTATTTCGCCGTTGCCTTTTCAAGTCATTTCGTTCCGAGTTTTTGCGCAATCCGCTTTGGGAACGCTTTTCCGAAATGGAGCGGAGGCGCGAGGGAGTCTGCTATGAACAATTTTAGACAATCATCAGGCCGGCCGATCGACGTGTTAGAAATCTATTCCCGTCACAAGAAAAAGTCCCTGCTGTTTTTCTCGGTCGTGTTCGGCGGCGCCGTTTTGTTTGCGCTGCTGGCCCCCCGAAAATACATGTCTGAGGGGAAACTGTTCGTTCGCCTGGGGCGCGAAAACGCCACGCTTGATCCGACGGCCACGTTGGGCCAGAGCCCGGTTGTCGCGGTGCCCCAGTCGCGCGAGAGCGACATCAATTCGGAGGTGGAGATTCTCCAGAACCGGGCCTTGATCGGGCGAGTGGTCGATGCGTTGGGACCGGAGAAGATCATCGGCAGCGGCAACCGCGATAAGGCCATCCGTCAAGTGGCCGCGAATCTCAAGGTCGAGGCGGCGAGAAAATCGAGCGTGATCGACGTGAGTTATCGGGGATCGTCGCCCGAACTCAGTCAGGCGGTGCTGGCCAAACTGATCGACTCATATCTCGATGAGCACGGCAAACTAAACCGTCCGCGCGGCTCCTACGAGTTTTTTGTCAAGCAGACGGACCGGCTGCGGGGCCAACTGAACGCCTCCGAAGCTGCCCTGCGCGACTTGAAAAACGAGACCGGGTTGGCTTCGCCCAGCGACCAGAGGAAGCTGATCGTAGCCCGCATCGGACGGCTGGAGGACGACCTCCTGAAGAGCGAAGAGGCGCGGGCGGTGGCTGAGGCCAGCGTCGCCCAACTGCGCCGGAAGGCGGCCGGTTTGCCCGACACCCAAGTCCAGGAGACGAGCGGTTTCAGCGACGACGGGACCAATCGGATGAAGGAGCGGTTTTATGCCTTGCAATTGAGGCAGAAAGAGGCGCAGGCCAAGTACACTCCGGATCATCCCAAGATGCGGGAGATCGACGAGCAGGTCGAGGCCGCGCGGAAAATTCTCGAAAAACAAGAGGCCAGGAGTTACAAGCAAGTCACCCGCACGCCCGACCGGCTCCATCAGGAGGCCCAACTGGCACTGCTGGCCGCCGAGCCGAAGCTGGCCTCTCTCCAGGCGCAGTCCGGCCAACTGAAGTCGCAACTGGCCGCGGTCCGCCTGCAACTACGCCAATTGAACCAGGACGAACTTCGCGTCGTCGAGGCGCAGCGGGAAGTCGACCTGATGGAGTCCAATTATCGGAAATACTCGACGAACCTCGAACAAGTGCGGATCGACCAGCAGTTGGATGCCCAGCGGATGTCGAACATCAGCGTGGTGCAGCCGGCCAGCTTCGAGCCGCGACCGGTCAGCCCGAAGAAGGCGATGACCCTGCTGCTGGGATTTTTCGCCGGCGCGTTGGGCGGTTTAGTGCTGCCGTTGGCCATCGACCAGTACGAACGCACGATGCGCCCCCCGGAGAGCGACGACGACGTCGGGGACATGGATAGCCATGACGACCACCAGGTTCCGATGTTGGCCGCGATTCCCCAATTGAGGCCCAGATAGCCGTTGATTCACCGAACATATTGGCAACAAACACGGGACGTCAAGCCATGTTGCTCACGAAAATCCTGCACCCCTTGCAAGGCCGGACCGGACCCGATGCGTCGTCGGCCTTGCGGGCTTTGCTGACGCGCGAACAGCTTTATCGGATACTCGACCGCGAACGGGCCCGTAGCGACCGCTCGGGCGAGGTGTTTTCGCTGGCCGTTTTCGCGGTCGGCAAGACGCCTACCGATCGTCAAGTGCTGGGGCATCTGGCGCGAATTCTCCAGCGCCGGCTGCGTTTGACCGACGACGCCGGGCGATTGGACGAGCGGCGGATCGGAGTCGTGTTGCCCGCCACGCCGGCCTCGGGCGCGTGGACGGTGATCGACGACGTGCGGGTGTGCGTGCCCGCCGGCTTGCCTTTGCCCGATTGCAAAGTGTTCACGTATCCCTCCGATTGGCGCGAAGAACACGATGCGGAGACGGTCGACGGCGAGGTGCCGGTCGCGGCCGGCGAGAAGTGGCCGGTGTCGGCAATGGAGACGCTGTTCGCCCGGCGGTTGCCGCTGTGGAAAAGAGGCGCTCGACGTGGTTGGCTCGTCGCTGGGACTGCTGATGTTGACGCCGCTGTTCGTCCTCGCGGCCGTGGCCATCAAATTGACTTCCCGCGGACCGATCTTTTTCCGCCAGCAGCGGAGCGGCCTGGGCGGAAAAGAGTTCATGATGTGGAAGTTCCGCTCGATGTCGGCCGACGCCGATTCGAGAAAAATGGAATTGATGTCGCTGAACGAGCAAGACGGACCGGCGTTCAAGATCGCCAACGACCCGCGCGTGACCCGCGTCGGCCGGATATTGAGGGCGACGAGCATCGACGAATTGCCGCAGCTCTGGAACGTGTTCCGCGGCGAGATGTCGCTGGTCGGGCCGCGGCCGTTGCCCTGCGACGAAACGGCGGCCTGCCGCGGCTGGCTCCGCCGGCGCTTGGACGTGACCCCGGGCCTGACCTGCTTCTGGCAAGTCGAGGGGCGGTCGAAAGTCTCTTTCGCCGATTGGGTCCGCATGGACGTTAAATACATCCGCTCCCGCTCGTTGGCCACCGACGCGAAACTCCTGGTGAAGACCGTGCCGGCCGTGTTGTCGCGGAAAGGGGCCGTGTGATCGGGACGACGAACAACGATTATGATAGACACAGTAGCTCCAAAATCCGGGTTAATTGTGACGATCTCAGTTTAGCGGCCGTCGGTACGACGGCCCCGTTGGCGGCGCCGGCCGTCGTGCCGACGGCCGCTAAACGGGGGTGTGCCGAAATTTGGCACTACTGAAACTGCCGACGCCGAGGGATGAAATCGCCTCCAGCAATATGTCCGCTGTAAATATTTTCGAACGCCGACCGAAAGTTCTGCAACTGTCGTACGCTTGCAGTCCGATCCGCGGATCGGAGGCGGGCGTCGGCTGGCGCCGCGCCCTGCACTCGGCCAAACATTTCGACACCTGGGTGATTTGTGAAGAGCACGAGTTCGCCCCGGACATCCGCCGCCGGCTCGACGCCGAGGGCGAGATTCCCGGCCTGCACTTCGCCTTCGTGCCGATCGATCAGCGGGAATGGGCCTGGGGGCAGATCCACGACTCAATCTGGTACGTGGCGTTGCGGCGCTGGCACCGCCGGGCGTTTCGCGCCGCCCAACGGTTGCACGAACAAATCCGCTTCGATCTCGTTCACCAGGTGACTTTTTGCGGATACCGCGAGCCGAGCGATCTGTGGAAACTGGACGCGCCGTTCGTGTGGGGGCCGATCGGCGGGACGCAGGACTATCCGCTTCGATTCCTCCCCAGCGCCGGGATTCGCGGCGCGTTGGCGGAAAGCACCCGCAGCCTGGCCAACCAACTGCAACTGCGCTTCAGCGGCCGCGTGCGCCGCGCCGCCCGGCGGGCCGCGGTCGTCATGGCCGCCAATCGCGAAAACCAACTCCGCTTCGGCCGCGTGCATCGCATCTCGCTGCCCACGATGACCGACGTGGGAATCGACCGCATCTCCAACTGCCCCCGAGAAGAACCTACGCCCGGATCCATTCGGCTGTTGTGGTCGGGGCTATTGATTCACCGCAAGGCCCTGCATCTGCTGATCCGCGCCTTGGCCCGCTTGCCGGGCGACGTGCGTTTCCGGTTGCGTGTATTGGGCGAAGGGCGCTTGAAAAAACGCTGGCAAGCGATGGCCGAAAAACTGGGCGTGGCCGATCGCATCGAATGGCTGGGTTGGCTCCCCCATCGCGAAGCCTGCACGCAATACGCCTGGGCCGACGCATTCGTCTTCTCCAGCTTGAGGGACACGACCGGCACGGTGGTCGTCGAGGCGCTGGGGGCCGGATTGCCGGTAATTTGCCTCGATCACCAGGGCGTTCGCGACGTGGTGACGAACGACTGCGGCGTGAAAATCCCCGTCTCCACGCCGGACAAGTGCATCGCGGACATGGCCGCGGCCATCACTCGGCTGGCGCGGGACACCGCCGCACGAAAGCGTCTTGGCAGTGGTGCATTGGCCCGCGCCGAAGAATACCTGTGGTCGAAACAAGAACAACCCTTGGTGGAGATTTACAACACCGTTCTCAATCGGCATAAGATCTCCTCCCATCCCGGCGTGCGTGCGCCGATAGGGATCGGTTTCCGCGCCGCTGAGGAGTCGAACGTCGATCAACTGCTGATATTGAACCGTTAATCTGAAGAATCAACCAACGGCAACTTTGCTTTCTCATCACAACTCTCTTCGAGCGACACCCATGAAACCAAGCAAAGACAATCCCTTCGGAATCTTGACTTATCACCGCGTCGTACCGCGCAGTCCCGGGCATCGCGGCGCCGACCTGGAACGTGACTCCCGAGCGGCTCCGCCGGCAACTCATCGGTCTGATGTCTCGGGGATACCGTCCCTGGCCGCTGCGGCGAGCGCTGGAATGTCACCGGTCGGGCAAAGCGCTGCCCGCCCGCACGTTCATCGTCACCTTCGACGACGGCTACGACAACGTCTACCACAACGCCTGGCCGCTGTTGAAGGAGTTGTCGGTTCCCGCCACGATTTTCGTGACGACGGCCTATCTGGACGACAACCGGCCGTTTGCCTTCGACGACTGGTCCGCCGCCGGTTCGGATGCGGCGCCGGAAGTCGCTTGGAAACCCCTTACCACCGCCCATTGCTCCGAGATGATCGAAAGCGAACTGATCGAAATCGGCTCGCACACGCACACGCACGCCGATCTACGCGGCCGGGCGGGCATGTTCCGCCGCGATCTGGTCCGCTCGATCGAGTTGCTCCACGACCGGTTCGGCCTGTCGGACGTGTCCTTTGCGTTTCCCTATGGATACTATGGTTCCGAAATGATCGCGGCCACCCGCGATGCCGGAGCGAAATGCGCTCTCACGGCCGAGCCGAAAGTGGTGTTGTCCCGAGACGATCCCTTCGCCTGGGGACGTTTCACCGTCGCCCGGTACGATACGGCCGCCACTTTGAAGTTGAAACTGAACGGTTGGTACAGCGTGCTGCGCAGCGTTTGGCGACGGTTGCGGCCGTCGTCGGAGCTTGGCAAGTCGACATTACCCGGAAAGCTCGGCAAGCTATCACCAACGCACACAAAATAACCATGGCAGCGGTTTTCGACGACGTTCCGATTCGATCCGATCCCGGCGACGGGGTTTCGCCGTTGGCGGCGGGCGTGACCGCGTCGGTCCTCGTCGAGTCGTCCGAGCCCGTCTTGCGGAAGGGGATGTTCTCAATCTTCGATCAGTCGGTCGTCAGCGGGACCAATTTCCTGACGATGGTGATTATTGCCCGCGCCTGCTCTCAGGCCGAAGTCGGCGTATACGCTTTGGCGTGGACGGTCGTGATGTTTCTGGCCGCCGCCCAGTCGAACCTGATTTCGATCCCCTACACGATGTACTGCCATCGCCGCGACGGCGACTCGCTGGCCAAATACGGCGGCAGCGCGATCGTCCATCAATTGCTGCTCTCGGCCGCCGCGATGGTCGGCTTCGTCGGGCTGGCGGCCTTGCTGGCGCTCGGCGTGGGGCCAAACGGCTTGGATCCGGCCGCGTGGGTTCTCTCGGGCATGATTCCGTTTATCCTCCTGCGCGACTTTGCCCGCCGCTTTTCCTTCGCCCATCTCGCCATGGAAACGGCCATCGTCATGGACGTCTGCGTCACCGCGCTGCAACTGGTCAGCTTGTTGGCGTTGTGGCGTTTGGGATTGCTGTCGGCCGCGACGGGATATGCCGTGATGGGCGCTGCCTGCGCCGCGGCCGTCGCCGGATGGTGGCTCTTCAGAAAACAGCCGATCCGCTTCTCCCGCGAGGAACTCCTCCCGGACTGGCGGCAGAATTGGGCCTTCGGCCGTTGGACCCTGACCGGGCAATTATCCGGCCTAGCGTTCTACGCCCTCCCCTGGCTGCTGGCCATTGTCTGGGACGAGGCGGAGACGGGCAAATTGGCCGCTTGCACCACGCTGGTCGGACTCTCGAATCTGTTTGTCATGGGTTTGAACAATTTCCTGGTGCCCAAGGCATCGCAGGCCTACACGCGCTACGGCGTTCGCGCGCTCGGCGGCGTGCTGCGGAAGGCGTCCCTCGCCGCGGCCGCCGTGTTGGGAAGTCTGTGCGTCGGCGTATTTCTCGTCGGTGCTCCGGTGGCGAAACTCGTCTTCGGACCGCTGTATGCCGATACGGGCATGTTGTTGACAGTCTTGGCGGTGGCCGCGTTGACCGATTCCTTGGGCCAAACGGTCGGCGCCGGCCTGTGGGCCATGGATCGTCCGGCCGCCAACCTGACCGCCGACGTGGTGCAGGTATCAGTCACGCTGGGCATCGCGCTGTGGCTCGTTTTTCCGCTCGGCGCAATGGGTATCGCCCTGGCCATCGTGGCGGGGCGCATCGTCGGACTATCCGTGCGTTGGAGTATCCTCTGGGGATACATGGACCACATTTCTCCCCTTTCCCTTTGGGTAAGGGGCCGGGGATGAGGACTGGGCAACAATACGTATTGAAACTGAGTTTGTCTGGGAATCGGACCATTTAGCCCCCCGTGAATACACCGGGGGCTAAAAGCCGAAGGGGCTAACTACCGAAATATGAACCGCGACCCGCAAAACACCTTCGACTCGACGCCCGCCAACCCTCGGTTGTTGTGGATGGCGATCGTTTTGCTCGGGGCGGTGTACTTCTTCGTGGGCCATAACGTTCAGGTCTCGCGTTTCGAGGATTTCGCACCCTGGTCCGAAGCAGGCGTGGCGGTGGAATCGGGGGGAAACGTGCTCAAGGGACTGGCGCTGTCGTTGATCGGTGTTTTCGGTATGTACCTCCTGCTCCGCCGCGATGGAAGGCCGCTGCACTGGGGCGGTTGGCTGCCGGCCGCAATGGCTTTCTATGTGGCCTGGGCAGCCGCAAGCGTTCTCTGGTCGGGCGATCCCGGGCTAAGCTGCCGGAAACTCGCCGTGTTGGGGTTTTGCGTTCTCGGAGCGCTGGGATTCGCCCGGCAATTTCGTCCCCGCGACCTGGCGCTGATCGCCCTGGCGGTTACTGCGGCGTATTTGATCGTCGGGATTGCCGCAGAAGTGGCCCTGGGGACGTTCCGTCCCTGGGCGTCGGACTATCGGTTCGCGGGCACGGTCCATCCGAACACCCAAGGGGCGCAGATGACGCTCCTCTGCCTGGCGGCGTTTTGCCTGGCCCGGTTTTCCCCTCGCGACGAAACTCGTCTGCGGCCGCTGTATTGGACGTTGTTCGCCTTGGGGCTGGTCTTTCTGTACCTGACAAAATCCCGCACCTCCTGCGCGGCCTTTGCCGTCGCGCTGGCGGCTTTGTGGATGATCAGCGTATCCGTCCGGACTCGTTTGCTGGCCCTGGCGACGGCCGGATTCCTGGTTTGCTCGGCCGCCCTGCTCGGGTCGTTGTTCAGCTTGGACATCGAGGACGCCGTCGCCGAATTCGTTTTGCTCGGCCGGGAAGAGGAATCGGGGAAACTGACCGGCCGGATTCCCATCTGGAAAGATTTGCTCGGTTACATCGGCGAAAAGCCGCTGCAAGGATACGGTTACGAGGCCTTCTGGACCGAAAAACGCATTGAAGATGTCTCCGACGACGCGCAGTGGACTTTGCGCGAGGCTCACAACGGCTATCTCGACGCCACGTTGAGCGTCGGGCTGATCGGGGTGGCGGTCCTTTTGGCGATCGGGTTGCAGGGAATCGTTCTGGCGGCCGGAGCGTTTCGCTCGACCGATGACGTTGGCGCCGCTTTGACGTTTTGCCTGCTCATATTCATAGTGTTCAACGCCTGTTTGGAATCGGGGCTGATCGCCCCCAACTTGATCACGCTGTTGGTCGGCTGCGGTATCATGCAACTGTTGTCCGTCAGGTCGGCGATTGCTTCACATTCCCACGCTCCGCGCGGGAACGAACAGGCAACGCTCCGTTTTTGCCCGGTGCGCGAGACGGGTCCAAAGCGGTAATAAATGGTGCGTTTCACGCACCCTACAAATCGTGGTCGCAACAACCATAAGATGAACATCCAAGTCCTTCCCGCCGAAAAGCTGACCGCCGAGCAGATCGCGGCGTGGGCCGAAATTCAACAAGCCGATCCCGCGCTGGATAGTCCCTATTTTCGCCCCGAGTTCACCCTGCTCGTAGCCGGCGTGCGCGGCGACGTGGAGGTAGGCGTGCTCGAAGAGGATGGCGAGCCGGTCGGATTTTTCCCCTTTCAGCGCGGTCCGGGCAACACGGCCCTGCCGGTCGGCGGAAAGATGTCCGACTTCCAGGGCGCAATCGTGCGGAAGAATTGCCGCTGGGAACCGGACGAGTTGCTGCGCGGCTGCCGGCTGTCGGCCTGGCGATTCGACCACCTGATCGCTTCGCAGGCCCCGGAATATCATTGGCGCATCGCCCCTTCGCCGTACATCGATCTCTCGCAGGGATGGGATGGATACCGGTCGGACCAGCTCGCCCTGCATCCCGAATGGTTCGGCCGCGCGGAGCGGAAACGGCGTCAGGCGGACCGCGAGGCCGGGCCGCTCCGCGTCGAACTCGACACGGCCGACCCCGCCGTCTTCCGGAACATGGTCAAGTGGAAACGGCGGCAGTATCAGCGAACCGGCATGACCGACGTGTTGGCCTTCGATTGGACCGTCGCCCTGCTCGATCGGGCGCGGGCGGCGAAAGGCGAAGGGTTTTCCGGCGTGACGTCGGCCCTCTACATGGGCGGCGTGCTGACGGCGGTGCTGCTGTCGATCCGCTCCTACGGCGTCCTGCACGCCTGGTTCTCCGCCTACCATCCCGACTTCGCCCAGCTTTCGCCCGGCATTGTTTCCTGGCTGGAATTATTCCAGGTGTACCCGCAAGTCGGGATTCGGCGGATCGACCTGGGCAAAGGCCCCGAAGAGTACAAAACCAGATTGATGTCCGGGGCCATCAATGTGGCTGAAGGGGCGGTCGATTTTCGCCCCGTGAGCCGATTCCTGCAACGCAACTGCCGCCGCGCTTACGACTGGTCGCGGCAATCACCGCTGCGCCGGCCGCTGCTGAAACCGGGCCGTTTCATTCGTCGCCTGATCGAATCGAGGAACTTCAAACTGTGACGCTCCTTGACGCAATAAATTTGATTCTCCTTGTGGCCGCCGCAGCGGCGCTGCTGCCGATCGGGGCGCTTTGCGTCGAGTGTGTGGCCGCGATCTGGCCCGGCCGCAGGTATCAGAACGACAACGTAGGGTGGGACAAGCGAAGCGCTGCCCCACCACATTTCTCCCGCAATTGGTGGGACCGCGCTTCGCTTGTCCCACCCTACAACGATTCATCCACGAACGACGATCACCGGCCGCGAGCCGTCGTGCTGATCCCGGCGCACGACGAGCATCTGGTCATCGAGCAGACCTTGCAGGCAATCGTTCCCACGCTGTCCCTGGCCGATCGCCTTCTGGTGGTGGCCGACAACTGCACGGATGAAACGGCCGAAATTGCCCGCCGGGCGGGCGCCGAGGTGGTCGAGCGCAGCGATCCACATCGACGCGGCAAGGGATATGCCTTGCAACGCGGTTTTCAACATCTGGCGGACGATCCGCCGGACGTGGTCGTGGTGATCGACGCCGACTGTCTGCCGGCGCCGGGGGCGATCGAGCGTCTGGCCCGGCTCGCCTCAAACCGGCGTCGGCCCGTGCAGGCCCGAAACCTCACCGACCGCCGCCCGGCCAAAGGCCCAATCGAGGCCGTTTCGATTTTTGCGAACCGCATCACCAATCTTGTTCGGCCCCTGGGGCTTTTGCGACTGGGGCTGCCCTGCCGGCTGACCGGAACCGGCATGGCCATCCCTTGGCCGCTGGTGGAAGAGGCGGAACCGGGGGGCGGCAATCTGGTCGAGGACATGCAGTTGGGGATCGACCTGGCGTTGCGGGGGTTTCTGCCGCTGTATTGCCCCGAGGCGGGCGTCAGCAGCGCCATGCCCGACTCGGATCGCGCCTTCGACTCGCAACGCACCCGCTGGGAGTACGGCCATTTGCACACGGCGTTCGGGGAAAGTCCGCGGCTGATTTGGGCCGCACTACGTCACTGCCGCCCGACATTGTTGGCAATGGCCGTCGATCTCCTTATTCCGCCGCTGACGCTGCTGGCCGCGCTTTGGTCGGCGCTCACGCTGGCGAGTTTTCTGGCATGGCTGCTGCTGGGAGCGTGGCGGCTGCCGGCCTTGTTGCTGGCCGGTGGCGGGACGGCCTTGGTTATTTCCCTGGCCGCGGCTTGGGCCGTCTTTTGCCGTCGGCAGGTTCCCCTGCGGGCATTGGCGGCTATCCCGCTCTATATGCTCCGCAAACTGCCGATTTACGCCCGCTTTCTCCTGCCCCGCCACAAAACATGGATCCGCACCGATCGCTCGGCGCCGGCCCAGATTCCACCCGCGCCCCATAACTTGGGCTATACTTTGAGTGATGAAAATGGATGTCACAGTCATGGAAAGTCCAACCTTGACTCCGGTCGAAAAGCCGGAACCGCCCCGGTTCTCCCTGCTGGGCGTGCGCCTTGACAACCTCTCGCGGCGGCGGGCCATCGAGCGGCTGGAAGAGGCCGTCCAACACCCCGGCGAACGGACCGTCAGCGTCTTTTTCGTCAACGCACATACCCTGAATCTCGCTTCCGCCGATGCGGCCTATCGCGAGACGCTCAACTCGGGCGATTTCGTCTTTGCCGACGGAACCGGCGTCCGCTGGGCGGCGAGATTGCACGGCGTCCGAATTGTGGAAAACCTGGTCGGCACCGATTTCATCCCGATGATGTTCCTCTCGACCGCCGACCGCGGATATACATATTTCATGCTGGGCTCCGACGAAGCGACAGTCTCGGTTGCCGCGGACTATGCCCGGCGCAATTTTCCCGGCTGGAAGCAAGTCGGCTTTCACCACGGCTATCTGACCGACGAGCGGACAACGGCGGCGGCCATCGAGCACGTTAACGCCGCTCGGCCCGACGTGCTGCTGGTCGGCATGGGCAACCCGGTCCAGGAAGAATGGATCCGCCGCAACCTGGATCGGCTCGACGTGCCGGTTTGCCTGGGCATCGGCGGCCTGTTCGACTACTGGGCGGGCAACGTCAGCCGAGCGCCCGAATGGCTGCGGCGGTTGGGCCACGAATGGGTTTGGCGGCTCTTTCAACAGCCCCGGCTGAAGGCCCGGCGTTACTTGATCGGCAACCCCTTGTTCCTCGCCCGCGTGTTCCGCGAATGGACTTGGAGTACCCGCCCATGAGCCGACCGGTGTTGATCTTGTTGGCGTTCTTGGCTGTTTGGTGTGTTACGGCTTGTGGCGAGGAGCCGGTGGGCGGGCGGGCCTACGAGAAACTGATCGCCAAGTTCCCCGAGGATCGGCAGGGCTTCGGTGTCGATACACACCTCGGCGCGGTCGACCATCAGCCGATGACCTACGGGCTGGTACTCTCGGCCGAAGCGATTCGGCTGAAACATGACCCCAACGAGGAAAGCCGACGCCGGGTGACCAAGGCGACCGCGTGGCTCTTGGAGAACCAGGATCTCGACGGCGACGGCAAGCCGGGCTGGGGACTGCCGCAGCGGTGGGACGCCTGGGGCGACGGGACCACCAACCCCGCCCATCAGCCCTACACGATCACCACCGCGATCTGCCTCGACGGCCTGCTCGATGCCCTGGCCGTGCCGGAGCTTTGGACCGATGCTCGGCGCGACGAAATCCGCGGCCTGATGCGCAAGATTGCCCTGCGCTGGTGCCGCGAGGTGTGGTCCGAGGGCTACGGCGGCGGTTACTTCTGGTACAGCCCCGATCCAAACGATGACGTCTTCGGCATCAACGCTTCGGTAATGTTCCTCGGCAGCATGGCCCGGTTGTTTGCCGAACAGCCCGGCCTCTTCTCGGACGACGAGCGGCAACTGGTCGAGAAGCGCTCGGACGCGCTGGTCCGGGCGGTCATTCACACGATGAAGCCGCGCAAGGGACTCCCCTTCTGGAAATACGGCCCGGCGCCGAACCGATACAACCACAAGCAGGACAACGACCTGGTTCACCACGTGTACATTCTCTGGGGTATGGAGACGTATCGCGACCACGGCGGCCGCGCGAAGCTGCCGTGGACCCGGGCGCAGGCCGTCACTTCGGTCGATTGTTTCTGGCGGGAGGGACGCATGTGGGCGATGCCGCAAGACGCGCCGGCCGAGCCGGGCGGCACGATCAGACAGTCATTGCCGCCCCTGTGGAGCGTCGGCATGGCGCTGGGATTCTACGCCCGGTGGGCGGACCCCGAGCACGCCCGGCGGGCGTTCGAGGCGATCGACCGCGACTACGGCCCGTGGCCGGAGTTGCGTCTGATGCCCAAGGGCTCCAAGGGCGAGAGCGAGACGACGTTCTATCCGCGACATGCCGCCCATGCGCTTTTGGGGTTGGCCATCGACGCCTATCGTTGAGACATCGAAAGACTCATGGGAGGGGACTCCGCTCGCCGGACCGGTTTGCCGGCCGGACGTTCACGGTGAGTACCTGAGGATGGCGATCCGCTGCGCGGCCGAGTGCGGGGCGCCGATAGTCAATACGGATGAAGGCATCAAGGCGCCGTGGACCACGGAGGAGGAGGACCACGTGTTGATGCGCTACACGCTTTACGAAGCGGCACTGGTGGCTGAGCGGCGGGGAGTCAAAATCGGGCTGGAGTGCCATGCCCAATACTTCCGCACGCCGGAGGGACTGGACCGGATTTATAGCCTTATCCCGGATTATTCATAAACGTCATCCTGGAGCAAGGACTCCGATGGCCGAAGCGATTTTCTGCTCCAGAATGCTGTACTCTGTTTACAGAACAGCCCACAGATTCTTCGCTGCGCTCAGAATGACAATGTTCCTTCGTGTTTATGCCATTAGTTTTTGGGATTGAGAAATCGTCCTCAATCTTTGACGGTCTTGGGTCTTAGGTCTTGGGTCTTAGGTCTTGGCACGAAGACCCAAGACCTAAGACCCAAGACCCAAGACCACAATTGGTTGCGGCTACGCCGCGCTAGGAATAATCCGGGTTATATCTTCCCCGGCCATAGGGATCAATCTCGACACGGGAAATGCCTGTCTGGCCGGCCAAGACCCCTACGACTGGCTGGAGCACGTCCGCGACCGGCTGGTTCACCTGCACGCCAAAGACATCAGCGACGAGCACGCGGCGGCCGAGCGCGGCAAGGTCACCGGCACACCCGTCGGGTGTGCCTGTGGAGACGGGGTGATCGACTGGCGGCGGGTGATCGACATCGTCCGCCCCTGCCCGCGGGACATCGTGTTTTCTGTAGAGTGCGGCTCCATCGAGCAGGCGGCCCGGAGTATCGAGCATTTGCGGAAGTTGCTATAATAGCCACGGCTATGGCGGATGGGAGATGCGGGATGTTTCACACCATGGATCGCCGTTGGTTTCTCAAGACAGCGGGCGGTATTACGGCCGCGGCGGCTGTGGGCGGCGCCCGCTGCCCGTTGCGAGCGGCTGAATCGGCCCAACAGGCATCCCCTGCCGAGAAGCTTGGTTGGCAGTTGGGTTGCTGCGCCTACAGCTTCTCCAGTCTCACGTTTTATGAAACCATCGACAAGGTGGCATCGCTGAAGCTGAAGACACTGGTGGGCTTCAACTGGCAAAAGCTTTCGCCGCGGAAGGCCACTGCCGTATTCGGCGAAAAAATGTCGGTGGCCGACCGGAAAGAGGCCCGGCGGCGGCTGGCGGACGCCGGCGTTAGACTGGTGTGTTGCTACTGCAATGGACTGACCACGAAGGATTCGTGCCGCCGGTTGTTCGCTTTTGCCCAGGAGATGGGGATCGAAACCATCGACGGCGAGCCGCCCCCCGCGGCGTTCGATATGCTGGAGAGGCTTTGCGAAGAGTACCGCCTCAACCTGGCCGTCCACAATCACGCCAAGCCTTCTTCCTACTGGCAGCCGGAGACGCTGCTTGGCGTACTGCGGGGGCGGAGCAAGCGGATCGGCGCTTGCTGCGACACCGGACATTGGACCCGGTCGGGACTGGATCCCGTGGCGGCCTTGCGAAAACTCCAAGGCCGGATTCTTACCTTCGACCTGAAAGACGTGGATGAAAATGGGGTTTGTGTTCCCTTTGGCAGGGGTAAGAGCGACATCCGCGGCATACTGAAAGAGTTGCACCGGCAGCATTTCCGGGGCGTGTTCGGCATCGAGTACGATCAGCACCCGGCGGACATCGAAGAGCAACTCTCTCAGTGCATCGCGTACTTTAACAAGACGACCAAAGAATTGGCTCCCGCATAGGAGAGATTGCCATGGGCAAAGGACTTTTGACCGCCTGTCTGATCTGGAGTTTGCTTGCGATTGGCGCGGATACCAGGGCCGGAGAGTTGCTGGTGGGCGCGGCGGCCGCGGACATCACTCCCAGCCAACCGGTGGCCTTGGATGGCCAGTTCCGCACGCGCATCTCACAAGGGGCCGACACGCCCATCACGGCGAACGTGGTTGCCCTGGAGTCGCGCGAGCACGATCATTCGCTCGATGCGGCGGTGATGGTGTCGTGCGACCTAGTGGGGATTTCCGACGTGCTGCGCGAGAAGGTCCGTGAGGAGACGCAAAAACGTCTGCCGCACTTCGACCTGGACAAGGTGTTTCTGAACGCCACGCACACCCACACTGCGCCCCTCACCCAGCCCGGCGTGTACGACGTGCCGGAGGTGGGCGTGATGCAGGTGGAAGACTATTGCCGCTTCGCGGCGGAGCGCATCGCCGCGGCAATCGAAAAGGCCTGGAACGAACGAAGGCCGGGCAGTTTCACCTGGGGACTGGGACACGCCGCCGTAGCCCAGAACCGCCGCGCCGTCTACGCCGACGGCCACGCGGAGATGTACGGCGCGACGGGCCGGGCAGAGTTCCGCGGTCTGGAGGGTTACGAGGACCACGACGTGGGAACGCTGTTCTTTTGGAATGCAACCGGGAAACTGCTCGCTATCGTGGTCGATGTGGCGTGCCCGGCGCAGGAAGTCGAGAACCTCAACCACCTGAACGCGGACTTCTGGCATCCCGTGCGCGCGTCGCTCCGCAAGCGATACGGCCAAGACGTATGCGTGTTGGGCTGGGCGGGCGCCGCGGGCGATCAGTCGCCGCACTTGATGTATCGCCGCCAGGCTGAAGAACGGATGCGGCAATTGCGGAAGTTGTCCCGTCTGGAGGAGATCTCCCGACGGATCGTGGCCGCCGTGGACGAGACCTTCGATGCGGTCCAAAACGACCGGCACGCCAATGTGCCTTTGATTCACAAAGTGCTGACGCTTCAACTGCCCCTGCGGCCGGTCACCGAGGCGGAATACGCCCAGGCGAAAGCGGCGCTCGCACAAGAGAAGCGCCGGCCAAGAGGCACTGGCAGCAGGAAGTCGTGGAACGGTACGAAAGGCAACAGACCGAACCGCAACTCCGCAAGGCCACGCAGATTCACGTGCTGCGGCTGGGCGACGTGGTCATTTGCACCAACCCCTTTGAGTTGTTTGCCGACTATGGGGTTCAGATGAAGGCCCGCAGCCCGGCGGCTCAAACGTTCGTGGTCCAATTGGCGGGCGGACCGGGTTCCGGATCTTATCTGCCCACCGAGCGGGCCGTGGGCGGCGGCGGCTACAGCGCGATTGTGCAATCCAACCCGATCGGGCCGCAGGGGGGCCAGATGCTCGTTGAGCGGACCGTTGAAGCGATCAATTCCCTGTGGACGAAGCCAAACCAGGAGAAAAAATGAAGAACGATAACTTGGCCGTGCAGAAGCCGGAGCCGGTCCTTTCCCGGCGGCAATTTGTCGCCGGCGCAGTGGCGGCGGCCGTGGCCCCGGCCATCATTCCCGCCTCGGCTTTTGGCCTGGACAACCAATTGGCCCCCAGCGAGCGGATCACCATCGGCATGTTGGGGATGGGCAATCGGGGAACCGGTTCCTGGTACGCCATGCGGCCGCTGCCGGACCATCAGGTTGTGGCGATCGCCGAGTGCCGGCGCGATCGGGCCTTGCTGGCGCAGCGGAGCATCAACGATTTCTATGCCCAGCGGGTCAATCAACAACGGTTCCAGGGTTGCCAGATCTACACGGACTTCCGCGACCTATTGGCCCGCCCGGACATCGACGCCGTCTGGGGTTGCGTGCCCGATCACTGGCACGGCGTCGTCTACAGCCGGGCGATAGAGGCCGGCAAGGACATCTACGGTGAGAAGCCCATCACCCGCTGGATCGCCGATGGGATCAAGGTGCGCGACGCAGTGCGACGTTATGGTTGTGTGTTCCAGACGGGAACCATGCAGCGGAGCGCGCCCAATTTTCGCCACGCCTGTGAGCTGGCCATCAACGGCTATTTGGGCAAGGTGCATACGGTCGAGGTGGGAGCCCCGGGCGGCAGGGCCTATCCCGCCGAACCGCCCTGCGATCCGCCGCCCGGCTTCGACTATGACATGTGGAGCGGTCCGGCGCCCTTTATCCCCTTCGACAAGAAGCGCTGCGAATGGTTGGCCATGTACATGATCTCACACTACTGCGCCGGATTCATCACCAATTGGGGTGTACACCATCTGGATATTGCCGGTTGGGGCTGCCCGGAGATCTTCCAACAGCCGTTCGAAGTGGAGGGGACGGAGTGTTGCCGAAGGAGGGAATGACGGACACCTGGATTTCGTGGCAGATGAAGCTCCGCTGGGCCAGCGGCCTGAAAATGCTGTACACCCAAATCGGCGGGGCGAGCAGTCGGGCTGCAAATTCGTAGGCCCAGAGGGCTGGGTCCGCGTCGATCGCAGCGGCATCTGGGCCGAGCCGGCGTCGCTGTTGAAGGTGAAGCTCAAACCCAGCGACTTGTCCTGCACCGCAGCCCCGAGTACCGCCCCGATTCGGCGGCTATACGGCCCACACCGCCGACTTCTTCCGCAGCATCCGTACCCGGCAGGACCCCATTTCGCCGGTCGAGTCGGGCCAGGCCGCCAGCACGCTCGGAAACGTCTGCGACTCGCCCTGCGGCTGGGACGCAAACTGAAATGGGATCCGGCCCGCGACCGCTTCCCCGGAGACGAGGAGGCCAAAGGATGCTTTCCCGGCCGGCCCGCACCCTTGGACCATTTGATGTTTCCACGCATGTGAAGGATATGCCCATGTTGCGAACATTCAGTCTTTGTCGCTTTTCTCGCCGCCGCTCTCACTGCCATCCCGCTGCCGGCGGCAAGAGCAGCGGAGATGCCGATCGAAGAGGCTTGGAAAGCACTGAGCCCCCCCCAGACGGCCAAGATATGGCGGCCCTGCTGACAGTCGACCGTGAGGTCATCCCCTGGCTCTGCCATCGCGGTGTGCGGCGTGTGCCCGGCGGCTGGCGGGCCTGCTGGAGGCTGACGGCACGACGTTGGCCGCAAAGCAGTACATCTGTTGCCGGCTCCGTCAGGTGGGAACTGCGGCCGAGGTCCCCGTTCTGACGCGTTTGTTGGCCCGGCTGGAGATGTTTCAGATAGCCCGATATGCCCTGGAATCGATACCCGGCGAGGAATCGGCCGCCGTGCTGCGAAATTTGTTCGAACGGCTCAGAGGGGCGAGTTGCTCGTCGGCGTGATCAACTCCGTGGCCGCCAGGAAGGACCTTCGCTCCGTAGGCAAGTTGAAGGCACTGGCAGCCAGGAAGGATGCTCAGGTGGCCTCGGCGGCTCTTTGGGCATTGATCGGCCATCGCCAGCCCGGAGGCCATCGCGATCGTGGAACAGCAGGCCGGCTCGGTGGGCGTCCCCCTGCCCATGGCTGCGGCTGTCCGCTTGCTGTGCTTCGCCGATGCGTTGGCCGCCGGGGGCCACGTGGAAGCGGCCCTGCCGATCTATACCAGGTTGACCGCAGGTGAAGGTCAAGGGCGTCCGCCGCGCGGTGCGCGGCTCGCCATGCTGCGGCTTCAGGCGGAGAAAACTACCGAAACGATCCTCTCATGGCTGGGCGGGGCTGATACCGACCGCCGGGTCGTGGCCGCCGTGCACGATGACGGCTTGCTCATCCGAATGCGGCAAACTCGACTCCCTGACGGATCGGCTGGCCGAGTTGCCTGAGAAAAGCCAAATTAGCTTGCTCGAGGTGGTGGCATTACACAAGGGAAAGGATGCCCTGCCGCTGGCAGTGTCGGCGGCCCGAAGCGGAAAAGTCGGCTTGCGGCTG
>CAVTCJ010000009.1:0-31612 GCA_963733145.1 uncultured Planctomycetota bacterium
GGACGACGGCCGCGTACACCCCAACACCGCGAACGGCCAAGGTGTAGAACGCCCGGCCGGCTAAGAAGCTGATTCCGTCGGCGGTATATCCCGTTCCTGTCGGCAATGTTCCATTGTCGTACGTAAGGTCCTGGAGTACGCTGTCCAACTGCCAGGCAGGACTTGTGTCCGTCGGGCCGGGAAGGACGGAGGGGATGTCCTCGCCGTTCGGCGTCAGGTCCCGGTAATAGACCGACACCGTGGGGCTGGCGACGGGGTTAAGAGGATCGGCGCCGATCGGCGAAAAATCGATCACTTCTTTCACCTCGTACCAATGCGCTGCAGTTAGGGTATCGCCGACGGTGGTGCCGCCGCCAATGGGGACGAATGACAACTTGCGGAGGTTGCTCCCGGCGCCCCATTGGAGCCAGCCTCCGGCCGCCTTGCGCCGCCATTGCTCAGTCCTATCTCGGCGTAATCATCAGAGCCTGAAGTAGCACTGTCATAAGCCCACATGTGCAACTCAACCGTGTCCGCGGCGCTAAACGTGATGGAGTGCTGGTCGGCATAGAGGTAATGGCCGGACCCCTTATTGGCGCCAGTGCCATTTGCAGACTCATGTTCCTGCACTCCGCAGTTTCCCGGGCCGTCGTTAAATAACGACAATTTCCCTGTGCCCGCATAATCATACCAGCCGTTTTGTCCGTTCACAAATGGGCCGGTATTGGGAGCGGGGTTGTAGCCCGGCGGGATAGGGCCGCCCGTGTACGTGCCGTCGTTGAAGTCCGTGTGGTAGATCCAGTCGGCCTGGACCTGAACGGCCATCAGCGCGATCACGCCCACAACGGCTAGAAACAGGATTGGGTAGCGTAAAGATTTCATGGTAATCGTTCCTTGTTGAAAAACCTCTGATTCAAAACTAACGTTTCTCTTTCGGGTCGGAGCGTCCGCCAGAAATGACTTGCCTCTCTGCGGCAGCGTTTCGGCCGCCGACGCTTCTCGTTCCGGACTGGGTTGGCTTATCGCCTCAGCCATTCATAAGCACGTCTCCTTTCTCTGTCGCACCCAGGTCTATAAACAAAATACCGGGTATAAAAAACGGGCATCCCCGCAATTGCCACATGCCGCTTATTGTCTCTTGTCTTCCCGTGGTTTTCGCGTCTCTTGTTTCGTTGCATTGGGCGGCGTTTTTGCGGCCGCCTGGTTTCCGCCCCCGCCGCGCTCGGAAGGCGACAAGACCGCGCAGTGCAACTCCACGCGAAGGGCCATGGGACCAGTCTCGGCGGATTCCCAAGCAGCGCCGTTTTCCACGTCGAACTCCAGCACGTTGAGGCCCTTGACCAGGCCCTCCGA
Source organism: uncultured Planctomycetota bacterium (assembly GCA_963733145.1). Classification (GTDB taxonomy): domain Bacteria; phylum Planctomycetota; class Planctomycetia; order Pirellulales; family Thermoguttaceae; genus JAHIKV01. The sequence goes on from CAVTCJ010000009.1 coordinate 1,333, forward strand.
AAATACGAACGGCCGCCACTCCGGCGGCGAGAAGGGATGCTCGGGCACCGGCATCGCTTTGCCGTTGACGCGGATCGCGCCGACGTGGTTGTCCGCCACAAAGCCGCCGGAGAGCTTGGCCTTTGCGGAAGGGAGTTCAAACGTGGTGCGGAAGGTGTAAGTCACGCCGTTGGGAACCTTCGGCAGCTTGCTTCCGATGGAAATCCACTGCGAGCGGGCCGGCGCGTTCTTCTCGTAGGCTCGGTTCGAGAGCGTGACGACCATGGCCGCTTGGGGCTTGAAGCCCGGATCGTCGCTACGGGCCACAAGCTGCCAGTGCGGGTCCGGCCGGCCCTCTTCTATACTCAAACCGGTGCTAAAGACTTTGACCGGCGTCCACCTGGGGAAAAGGCGGACGAACTCGTCCGCGGGGACGTTTTCCCGATGGATCGTGATCCCTCCCGCATGGTGCTCGACCCGCGCCGACTGGTTCTCGTGCAAGATCAGAACCACGCTCCGAACCGCCGCCGGTCAATTGCATTTTCACGGTGCCGCGAAAGACGTGCGATGCGGTATTCCCCTCGCGCTGACTGTAACGCCGAACTCCGTGCCCAGGTCGGTGACAATCGCCGTGGGAGTGCGAATGGCAAAGAAGGGATTAGGGATTAGGGATTGGGGATTAGAATTAGTGGCTAGTGGCTGGTGGCTAGTGGCTAGTGAAGTTTCACCCTTCATCCTTCCGCCTTCACCCTTTACCCCCCTCTCCACTCTCCTCTCTCCCTTCTCGACCCGCGCCGTCAGTTTTCCCCTCGCCAAATATCCGCCGGCAGCGGATTCGATTTCATACGTGCAAGGCCCTTCGAGGATCACCCTGGCCCCGGTGTCGTAGGTGACTTCCATTAGCCCGGCGGACAAGGCGTATTTTCGCCCCAGCGGGACCGATGACCCGAGGAACGCCGCCGTGTCGGGATTCGACCATTGGCAATCCGTCATGCCGGTGATCCGTCCGACGAAGACCATTTCCGGCCTCCTCGTGCGCCGAATTCCGATCGAGCGGGTAGTTGCGGACGACCTCTTGCTGATAGGTGACCGTGTAGGCCCAAGCTCCCAGCAACATTACGCCGACGATCAGCGTGGCGACCATGTATGAAAAGACCGGTCCGCCGACAAACGGAGCGGAGAGGGGAGCGGGGAGAGGGGAAAGGGTGAAAGCAGAAGGTGGAAGGGAAGAGACTGCAGGAAGCGACGAGCGCTGGGAGTGGGAAAGCGGGAAATTGGAATTCCCTCCACTATCCGCTCCCCACTCTCCACTAATGTCCTGCCCCTCGTAACGTCCTGCTCCCTTCTCCGCACAGGCGTGGATCTGCATGTAGAGGATGTAGAGACGCCGCAGCCGGCCGTCGCCGAGCACCAACTCTTCGAGCCGCGCGGCCTGAGCGTCCGTCAACGCGCCTTCGCACTGGGCGCCGGCCAACTCGTAGAGTTCCGTAATGTGTTCGGGTGCAACCGTCATCTATCGCGCTCCGCCTTGTTCATTGCTTGTTCGACGCACTCGGCCAGCACGCGGCGGATGCGGTTGATGGCGTTGTAGACCGTCGACAGCGGCCGGCCCAACCGCTCCGCCAGGCCCTTCGGCGGCAGGTCCGTTTGGTATCGCAAGTCGAACAACTCGCGGTCGGCCGGGGGCAGCTTGTCCATGCACAGTTCGAGCAACTCCTGGAGGTCGCCCAGCCGCTCGGATTCCGCCAAGGTGTCCGCGCCCACGGCCTCGACGAATTTATCGCTGAATTGCAGCACGTCCCGCTTTTGACGCTGCCGGAAGTAGAGCACCTGGAACCGGGCGACTTGCAGCGACCAGGCCAGAAAGTTCGAGCCCGGCCGGTACTCGTCGAACTTCCGCCACAGCACCGAGGCCGTCTCTTGCAGCAGGTCCTCGGCGTCGGCGCGACGCACGACCAGCGAACGGATGAAGCCGTAGATCCGCGACTGGTGCTGCACGAACAGCCGGCCGAAATCGTGCTCGTCGGATGGTGGCTGCACCGGCATAAACCAGCCCGCTGAAGAGAAATTGCCCGAACTTATTCCAGTATACACAGACTCCCGTGTGCGACACGGAAACGTGCGCCCATAAAGGAAATAGTGGAATGCGCCGAAATTACCGCCAAAATCCGGAAAAAGGCGGAACACCACAATCGGGTGGGGACGGCGATTAACCCGGATTATTCGTAAATCTGCAAACAAAAGCGCCTCCGCGAGCGTCTAAAGTGTTAAGCCACATACATTTTGGACAACCCACGGAGGCGCATTGTGGTAAAGCAGTCTGCTTTTCAGGTTTCCTTCGATTTTCTCACATCGAAGGCGATTGTGGTAGAGCCCGCAGCGGCACAGGTTTCCAGCGACGCGGGCTTGTTGCCCTTTCGGCAACTCGACGAGCGGCTGGGGCTGACGCGGCAGTTCGCCAATGCGCTCAGCGGCCGACGGCATCCCGGATACGTCGATCATCCCCTGCTGGAGATGACCCGCATGCGGGTCTATGGCATACTCGCCGACTATCCCGACCAGAACGACCACGACGTGCTGCGCAGCGATCCGATCTTCAAGCTCCTCTGCGATCGCTCGACGACCGACGACGATCTGGCCAGCCAGCCCACCCTCTCGCCGATCCGCCTCCGCCGCCGGCTTCTGCGGAAGTCCCCCTGGAAGCCCTCGCCGACCATGATCGCCGCCGCTGGCACAATCACCGCCGCGAGCGCGATCCGCTGGGCAAAGGGCAACCCTGTACCTGGCGGACGCGCTTGATTAAAGTCTGCGCGTACGTGCGTGAAACCACTCGCCGCGTGGTAGTGGAACTCTCATCGAACTGGCCTTACCTGCACCACTTTCAACAGGTCAGCCAGCGGATTCTCGTCCTTGCCGGAGCGGACAGTCCCCCACTTATTGATTCATCAACTTCCTGTCGGCAAACACTCGCGGGTAAGGATCGGCAAATTAATAACTGTCGCATTTCAGAAGGGGACAGTCCCATTTTCGTCGAACGAAAATTGGGACAGTCCCCCACTTAGTGATTGGCCGGCCCTAAGTCGATAGATCTAAGGTGAGCGATTCGAGCCACGGCAATCCGAGGCACGGGCCTTTCCGCGCGGCCCGTGCCTCTTGTTTTGCAGATCGCGTGCTTCTATGAGCCTTGCACCTGTTCCAGATCCCAGCCCTGATCGGTGCTGACAAACTGGTACTTTTGCCCCGGCTGCAACGTGTATCGCGCGGAGCCGAATTCGTCTCCGCGATCGAATTCAATCACCCACATCCGGTCGGCTGGAAGTGGCTGGTCGGCAGGAAGCGGCTGGCCGGCGGGAAGGGACTGGTCGGCAGCAACCGACTGGGTTTCCCCGGGGCGGAGCTGGTACGAGTCGCCATTGATCGCAAAGCCCAGGGTCGCCGTCGTGCCGGCTGGATTCACAATCAGGATCGGGGCGATTGGGATCGGAGCGCCGGATGCCGTCGGCGGGGCGGGCGGGCAGTGGGCGTCAACGTATTCATCCTCCGGGAGCGTCACTCCATACTCGTAGACCGTGTACCGTGAAACGGTGGGGTCCCACCAGTACCATCCGCTGTTCCGCCAAACGGGATGATGATGATACCAATGGCGATTCCACGAGCTTTGCCAGCGTTTCTGATCCCATTTATGGCTGCCATGCTGGCTTCCGTAATGCGAAGTGTAGTGGCCGTGTCCGGAGTTGTGGCCGTGTCCGGACTTGTGGCTGCTGCCGGACTTGTGGCCGCTACCGGGATTGTGCTGGCCGCTGCCGGACTTGTGGCCGCTACCGGGATTGTGCTGGCCGCTGCCGGGATTGTGTTGGCCGCTGCCGGGATTGTGTTGGCCGCTACCGGGGTTGTGTTGGCCGCTGCCGGGATTGTGCTGGCCGCTGTCGGAGTTGTGCCCACTGCCGGGATTGTGATGGCCGGTGCCGGGATTGTGATGGCCGGTGCCGGGGTCATGTTGGCCGCTGCCGGACTTGTGCCCACTGTCGGGATTGTTGCCGTTGCCGGATTCGTGGCCGCTACCGGGGTCGTGCTGGCCACTGCCGGGATTGTGTTGGCCACTGTCGGGGTTGTGCCCACTGTCGGGGTTGTTGCCGTTGCCGGACTTGTGGCCGCTGTCGGGGTTGTCGCCGTTGCCGAAGTTATGCCGTGAGTGGCGGCCTTGGGAAAGTGCGACTGTCGCAATTGCCACCACCGCGGAAAACATGACGATCCCCAAAACGTTTGTGGCTTTCATCAACGACCACTTTCGCTGGAACCGACAGGAGTTGTGACGCGAGCGCTCGCTCTTGTCGCGTTTTACGATTTCCGTTGTTGCCTTGCTCATAACACATCTTTCTTAAATGCGGACCCGCTGATGCTCGCTACGCGCGAGATCAAGACGGTTCCAGGTAAAGTAAACTGTCTCAAATGTGCCGGGCGGAAGTTGCCCGGCGGGTGACGTGTGATACTTCGATGCTCAGGGCTCGATTCCGACATCTTCATTTTCTGCCGTCCCCGGGCCTCACGAGCTCACATCATCCAAGAGCATCCGCACATAGCCCGAGGCCCCGCGCAGCTCGGCGCCGTTGGACGCCAATTGGCGAAGTTTCTCGATGCCGGCCTTGTCGGCCGACAGCAACTCCGACAAATCCAACTCGAACGCTCCGTCGATGGAGCGGATTTCCTTGTCAAGCTCCGATTCAAAAGGGGGCTGGAGTCGGCCGGCAACCTTGACGCGGGTCAGCTCGCCATCGATCGTGCTGGTAATTCGGAAGCTCATGCCCGCCTTCCAACGCACTATTCGTGCCGGACGTTTGTCGAGGCCCACGATTGCGCCTTAAGCAACTACTGAAAAGCGACTTACATCATTTCTCCGCCTCCTGGCGAAGGCCGCAGCCGGGGGCAGCAGTTCGTCCTTTATCGGAAATCTTGTCCTTTAGACAATTGCTTCCCCCGGGTGCGGCCCTACAATGATCTGTGCGACGCCGCATCCGGCTGCGATTCCCGCGGACTGCCGAAAGTCGCCGGAGGGGCCGTCCAAGAGCAACTCGGTATGGATTGATGGACGATGAACAGATTTACCGCTGGCTGGAGATCATGCCCGACCCCGCGGTGCTGATGCGCGAGGACGGCAAAATCGCTTTCGCCAACGGCCAGGCGGCGAAATTGCTGGGCTACACGACAGACGAGCTGGTCGGCCTTCCGCTGGAAACGATCGTGCCGGAGCGATTTCGGAAGCGGCATACAGACCGATCAACAGCCTATCTCGCGAAGCCCGTCGTGCGATCGATGGTTGGCGGCCGCGACCTTTCGGCCCTCTGCAAGGACGGGTGCGAGGTGCCCGTGGACATCAGCCTCAGTCCGATCGAGACCGCCGGCGGCTTGCTTGTCGCGGCCAGCATTCGCGATATTTCCGACCGCAAGAGAGAGGAGATGGAGCTTCACCGGGCCCTGGCGGAAGTCGAGCGCCTGCGGGATCGCGTCGAGGCGGAAAACCACTATCTCCGCGAGGAAATCGAGACCGTCTACGGCTTCAATGAGTTTGTGGGCAAGAGCGACCTGTTGCGGCTCTTGCTTGAGCAGATTGATCGCGTGGCGGCGACCGACACCACCGTTCTGATTCTGGGAGAGACCGGGACCGGCAAGGAACTTGTGGCCCGGGCGATTCACGCCCATAGCAACCGGAAAGACCGCCCGCTGATCAAGGTCAACTGCGCCTCGCTGCCGAGCAGCCTGATCGAAAGCGCGCTGTTTGGACATGAGAAGGGCGCCTTTACGGGGGCGCTGTCGCAGGCGCTCGGCCGCTTCGAGTTGGCCGACGGCGGCACGATCTTCCTGGACGAAATCGGCGACATCCATTTGGATCTGCAGACGAAGCTGCTGCGCGTTCTTCAGGAAGGAGAGTTCGAGCGGGTTGGCTCCGGCGAGACGCGGACCGTGGACCTGCGGGTGATTGCCGCCACGAACCGCGACCTGCGCCGGGAGATGCGGGAAGGCCAGTTTCGGCCCGACCTCTACTTTCGCCTGGCCGTTTTTCCGATTGAGGTTCCCCCGCTTCGCGCGCACAAGGAGGATATTCCTCAGTTGGTCTGGCACTTCATTGCCGATAAGCAAGCCAAGCTCGGCAGGAAGGTCGAACAGGTTTCTCAACCGACGATGGACAGACTCGCCGCATATCCCTGGCCGGGCAATATCCGTGAACTGGAAAACGTTGTGGAGCGCGCCATCATCCTCTCGCCCGGCTCGACCTTGATTGTGGAACCGCTTCTCCATGTGGCGGCGCCGGGCGCCAGCCTCCCCGAGGCACAACCAGGCAGCGCCGACAACGTTTTGCGCGATCACATGCTCGGCGTGCTCCAGGAGTGCCATTGGCGGATCAAAGGCGCGGGCGCCGCCGCCGATCGGTTGGGCATGAAACCGAGCACCTTGCGCTACCGTATGAAAAAGCTCGGTATCGAGTGACCCTGACTGTGCCCGGCAGCTTATTGTGATCCGCCTCCCTCACGTGGCAAGAAACACACCAAAGCGGCATCGCAGTCCACTGAGGATCGGCAAATTAATAACTGTCGCATTTCAGAAGGGGACAGTCCCATTTTCGTCGAACGAAAATTGGGACAGTCCCCCACTTATTGATTCGCCGGCCCTAACCGGGATTATTCATAAACACGAAGGAACATTGTCATTCTGAGCGCAGCGAAGAATCTGGGCTGTTTGCGGCGCATCGGAGATCCTTCGCTGCGCTCAGGATGACGTTTATGAATAATCCGGGCTAAGCAACCGGCTTTGCGCGATACGGCTGCAAACGCTCCTACCAACGCCGCTCACTAGGCTCCGCGCCGCGAGACCTCCCCGCAAAGGAAGTCCCAAGCTTGCCAAGTTGACCCCGACACCAGAACAAATTATCGCCAAGCGGCAAGGTCAACCACGGAGCGTCGTCGCGGACCACGGCTCGTTGCCGGTCTTCCAATTTACTCATGCGTTTGCTCGGACATCTCATCAAACGACCCCTTTTCTGGAGCGCGCCCGGCGGTGCCGTCAAACGTTGCCGGGGAGGATTTCGGGACGGCAGGACATCGCCAGAGGGGGAAGCACCGTCTGGGCAAACCATCAAAACAACGTATCCTGGCAATCCTGACGGCCGCGGTGTGGCTGGCAATGCCTCGTTGCGCGCGGAGCCCGCATTTTCTGCTATTGACAATTTCTCACAACCTGCTATTCTACTAGCATGTGCGAGCTAAGTAGCACGTCTTCATAGGAGGCAAAGCGTGGCACCGAAAGACCATTTGTTCGATCTGGGAAAGCGTGAACGGCAGATTGTCGAGGCCGTGTACCGGCTGGGCGAGGCGTCGGTATCGGAAGTCCTGGCCGAGATTGCCGATCCGCCCAGCTATTCCAGCGTGCGCGCGATGCTGGGCACCCTGGTGCAGAAAGACGTGCTCGCTTATCGCCACGAGGGAAAGCGGTATCTCTATCGGCCGGTGGCCTCCAAGGGCAAGACGCAGAAATCGGCGGTGCGGCGGCTGGTGGCCGGCTTGTTCGGGGGCCGCGCTTCCGACGCAATGGCAGCCCTGCTCGACGTGGCCGGCGGCAGTCTCACCGACGAGGAGTTGGACCGTATCAGGCACTTGATCGACCAGAGCCGAAAGGAGAACCGCTGACATGGTGACTCACCTAATTGCATGGCTCGACCAATGGGCGGGACCGATCGCCCTGCAAGTCGCCGTTGCGGTGACGTTGATGCTGGCTGTGGCCTTGCTGGTCAGTTGGTCCCTGCGACGGTCGGCCGCTTCCCTGCGGCACCGAGTCTGGGCGTTGGCAATCCTCGGCCTGCTGGCGTATCCGGCAGTGCAGCCGCTGCTGCCGAAGGTTTCACTTGGACTTCACTTGGCGTTGCCAGAGAACGTCTCGGACGCAGGGCCGACAGCAACGAATCCCCCGGAATCTCCGTCGTTCGCTCGCACTGTATTGCCTGTGCAGGATCGGAGGCTTGTCGATGGGATAGCCACCCACGCCAACCAGTCAACCGTTCCGTTGCCGCTGCCAACGCCGGAGACCCTGCGCTCTTCACTCGCCACTGACCACTCGCCACTCGCCACTACTTCATTGCGAGCATCCGTGTTCCATTGGCCGTCAATCCTCGCCGCGATCTGGGCGATAGGGACGGCAATCGGCTTGGGACTCCTGGTGAATGTCCATCTGGCCGCATTCCGATTGGTGCAGACAGCGACAATACCCTCCGATCCGTCTTGGAGTGAAATGGCAGGCGTTCTCGCTGCGCAACTGGGGGTCCGCCGTCGAGTTGCAGTTCGGATCAGCGACCGGATTGCCGTTCCCGTAACAGCGGGCTGGATTCGTCCCGTGATTTTGCTGCCGAGCGAATGCGACGGGTGGGCCGGCTCCCGGCGTCGGATGGTGCTGATCCACGAGTTGTCCCACGTAGCCCGCGGCGATGTCTTGTGGCAGATCGCCGCGAAGCTCGCCTGCGTGCTTTACTGGCCGCATCCGATGGTTTGGTTTGCCGCTCGGCGGATGCGCGTGGAGCGGGAGGCGGCCTGCGACGATGCCGTGTTGCGGGATGTCGAGCGCCCAGCGAATACGCATCGTTGCTGCTCGACGTGGCGGCATCTTTGGCCCGTCGGCCGATTGGAATGAGCACCGCGGCAATCGCAATGGCTTGCGGCCGTTCAGTCGAGGAGCGGATTCGTTGGATCGTGCAGCCCGGCCGCTGTCGTTTGCCAATCGGCCGGCGAACTGCCAGGTGGTTTTCGGTTGTAGCAATCCTGATCGTGCTCGGGTTGGGCTCGATCAGTCTCTTCGCGGGTCCGCCGGTGCGCACCGCATCGGAGCCGGCGGCCGATCAGGAACGACTTTCGGAGAGGACACCGCCAGCAGCCACGGAGAAGACGGAGGGCACTGGCGCGTCTGAGTCAGCATTTGAGCGAGGTGTCGGCCCTGCTCTTGAAAAACTCGTGCCGGCGGAGTTCGCCTACGTCGATCCAGCGAACCAACGAAAAATGGCGGCCACGGAGAATCGTGTGGTGACGGAGATTACGCGGAAATGTCGTGAAGCAGAAGCGGAGTTTCGCAAGCGAGTGGCTGAGTATTGGCCATACAGGGATGCCAGTTACGAGAAGGAGCAGCAGGCGAGCGCGGACGCGCTGAAGGAGATTCACTCGCTGTTTAGTCGCGCGAAGGGAGGTGAGCCGCCCAGTATTGATCGGGATGAGGCGGTGCGTCGCATCCTGCAACTTGCTGAGAAGTTTCCCGAATCTCCCGTAGGCGACGAGGCATACTTTCTCGCGGCTTACTGCTATTGGGACGTAAAGCCGAAAAAGTCCGAGGAAGGCTGGAAACTAATGCAAAAGGCTGGTGAATCCCTCGGCCCGCTAAATGCATTTCAGATTCAGGCGTTGGGCAATTTGGCAAGTCGCTCGGATAACGCAGAAGATCGCCTCCGAGATCGTGTGCGGTTCTCGGCCAAGTTACGCCGGTTGCACGATCTCGGCATACTCAAACGGCTGTTGCTCAATCCGCTCCCAATGGAGACTCAGGATCGCTACGTCAACCGCGTAGACGGTGCGTTGGCGAACATCGAGCGCTATTACGAACTGAACGCCACGAATATGATCGCCGATGCGACGCACACCGTAAATCCGCAAGAGAGCAGCGACCAGTCCAGTAGGTCAGGCACCCCTGTGCCTGACAACGAGAATTCCACCGCCTCCGCTCGGCAAACGTCCACCTTGTCGAACAGGGCTCGCCTCAACGACCTCCAGATCACTCTGACCTCTGACCGCCGCGACTATTTCCTTGGCGGGAACGTCATCTTGCACTACCTGATCGAAAATCGCGGGCAGCAGCCGGTGACAATCAGCATGGGCGGCGACACCCGCAACAATGTCGGCCGGGCATTGCGGTTCAAGGTCGAGGCCATCGACCAACGGGGCCACCAGGCTCCCGACCCTTATCCGAACCCCGCCAACTTCGGCGGCCCCTATGGCGATTTTACGATCAAGCCCGGCGACCACTTCTGCGAAGACCTGCGTCTGATGCGCTATCGTGAGCCTGGCAACTCGGGCGCATACACCATCAAGGTCTATCACGATTTTGGGCTGGAACATCTCGGGCCCGACGAGGCATTTCGCCGCGAAAGCGACAGCAACATTCCATCTGGTCCGCATAAAGTGCCGATCGTGAGCACCACGATTCGCTTCCAGATGCCCACTGCCGAACAGGCCCGACAGATCGTGGACGCGACGCTGAAGGTGCCGACCGACTGGAATCGAGCGATTGGACAGAGGGGGCGGCCATTTGCTGACTTCGCGTTGCTCCGCTACCCAGTCTACCTGCCAATGATGCGCGGTTTGGCCGACAGCAGCGATGCCCGCGGCTTAGAAGCCATTGGGGCGATGGCGTTTCCCGAGGCGACGGAGGCGCTATTGGAATTGTCCGATAGCAAGAATTTGGCGATTGCGGCGAAGGCGCAGGAGCTTCTCCAAGCGAGAATGCCTGCAATCGGCGATTCTCGGCCTTCGCGCGAGAGTTACCTGGCGGATCACTCGTGGCAACCGCAGCTTAAGGCCCAGGCGATGCAACTTGCTTGGCGTCTGTTGGGAACCGATGATCGGGAGGCACAAATCCGTGCCGCGAGAGTTGTTCGATCCATCGGCGACAAGCAAGACTTGCCACGGCTGATCGGGGTAATGGATGAACTGCTGCCAGCATATAAGGACAACGACGTAGAACAGCGAGCGTGGCTTCGTCCGGCTTCGGTCTGCGATGGGCTGACATGGGCCACAAGGGAACTGATAAAGCGTGGGGCGTCGCCACCGTCGGCCGCTGACACGCCGGGTCGGGCCGTAGCCTTCCTCGTCGGGCTGCAATCGAACAAGGATTTTCGGCCCCCGGCATGGCACGAGACCCTATTGTCGCTGCTGAAAAGCAACATCCCATTCCTTCGCGCGTTAGCCGTGGGCTCAACACCCTTGCCGCTGAGCGACGAGGACGCCCGGTTGGTAGCTGAGCGAATCGAGGACGCATATCCACCGGTGCAGGCCGCTGCTTGCTACTTGGCTGGCCAGTCGAAGATGGACCGGTTCGGCCAGCCCTTGGTGAAGCTCATACAGAACACTACAAACGAGTGGATATTGGATCAAAGCTTCAGGGCTGCAAAAAACTGCGGTGCTCAATCTGATCGTCTGGAAGAAATCCTCGTCGGGCGATTGGAGCCCCGCAACAACGACTGGGACATGCGGGTGCTCGGCTTGATGATCGAAACCACGATCAAGCACGAAGGCGGTTCGGGGGCGCAAAACATCGCCGATTGGCAGCCGTTCCTCGGCGACTTGCAGGCGGCTTGGCGAAAGTTCATCGAAGCCAATCGGGAGGCCCTGGGCCAGGGCCGGCTGATCGAGTTGGGCGATCCAACCATCACGCCGGAGATGTTTCCGCCGAAATACTATCTTAACCTTAAGGGCCAACCGTGGCCTCCCAGCCATAGCCCGTTCCTAAAGCCCGCAAGCAATCCCGGCAACCCGGAGGACACTGAAGGCAAACCCATTGGCCAGGGCCGGTTCGTCGGCGACCGCACCGTCGCCGACTCAACCGCGCCCGGTAAACCCACAGGCCCGTTCCGTGCGTCGGGCAACATCACTGCTCCGCCGCCCGCCGGACTTCGCCGAACGGAACTCGATGTCCGCATCACGGCCCTCACGAAGGTCATCGCTCCGGTGTCGAAACGACTGACTAACGGCCAAACCGACGTTTTGGAGTTACCCATCCGTATTGAGAATCGCTCAGATCAGACGATCTCGGCCAATATCGCCCGTGAATGGCATGGCGGTAATTGGCCGCCGACAGACTTGGGAGCCGCCGTCAGACCACTGGGCAATAAGTCGGGCAAATGGCGAACGTCGGAGGTTTATTTGTCCGGCGAACGTGGCAGCAAGGAGGCAACCACGGTTTGGAAGCCGGGCGAGACTCACGACTTCGTTTTGCGCATGAACTGGCCCGGCACGGGTTCCGTCCACGGCCAGCCGCTGATTGAAGCCAACTCGCCAGGGAAGTACGCGGTACGCATCTCGCTGATTTTCAGGGTCGGCGAGCTGTATAGGTGGGGATTCTTAACGGCGCAGTATGTGGTCTCGCCGGAGATGGAGATCAACGTTCAAACGAGACCTTCTGACAAATCGAAGAAGGACATAGCCGCAAAGCCGAAGCTGACACAAGAGCCGGTAACCGCGCAAGGGCAAGGACGAGAAAGACAAGGAAATCCAACCGCCGCCACGCTGAAGGAATGGCTCGGGGGCAAAGAGGTGGTTGAAGTCTGGTTTGCCGGGCCGCACGTCGAACCGCTGGCACTGCGCAACTCGCTACACACCAAAGTCGCCGAGACCGATCAGGATTTCCGTCTGACGCCGGGCGAGGGCGGCGGACTGGGTTCCTTCATCGAAGTCGTGATGACGGTCACGCCTGGGAACGTAAAACGGCTTTTGGACCTCCAGGCCGAACTTGCGCCGCGAAAATACACGCTTGTCCCTGACCGCGCACGGGTTTGGTCTACCGCTGGAGATTCGGCGAAACGCGCCCAGGCCCGCAACCTAATTCCCGATGTGGCGTCCGCATTCAAGAAGTCGTTTGCCAAGATCAGGCCGGACGCTAAGTTCACGCCGTATGCTGACAGTCGTCATGGGTTTGGCTACGACCTTGGCGGTGGTCAGACGGGCAGCTTTTCGATTGTCGCGATCACGCCGTTGAAGCTATGGTACACAGAGATCATACCGGATCAATCTGTCCATTTGCCACGGTTGGGGCTGATGGCAACGTCCTGGTATCGCCCCAGCTTGCCACGCGGTTCGGAGCAGCTCTCTTCCACGCATTCAGCCATCCGCAGAGCCTTTCGGGATGCCGTCTCGCCGTTGCTCGCACTCGAACCTGGGGTGGAAGTGAGAGCATCGGACCCGGCGCAATTACACGTGTTCGGCCGAGCCACCAACTCAGTCGGTAAAGATGCGGCGGCAACACAGGCCAGCAGGTCCGGGACCCCCGTGCCTGACGTGGCTGTGCTCAAGGACGCTACAAAACAAGCCAAAGCAATTGCCGAAATTGAGAAACTGGGCGGCAAGGTCACCGTTGACAAGAAGAGTCCAGGCAAGCCGGTGATTCGCGTTGATTTGCACGGCAGCGAAGTCACCGACGCAGCGCTGGAGCACGTCAAAGGGCTGACCGAACTGCAAACGCTGAACCTGTGGCAAACCAAGGTAACTGATGCTGGACTGGTTCACCTCAAAGGGTTGACAAAACTCCAAGGGTTGGATTTGCAGGGCAGCGAAGTCACCGACGCAGGGCTGGAGCACCTCAAAGGGTTGACCGAACTCCAAACGCTAGACCTGTGGAGAACCAAACTAACTGGTGCTGGACTGGTTCACCTCAGAGGATTGACCAAACTCCAATTGCTGGAAATGTCCGAGACCAAGGTGACCGACGCGGGGCTGGAACACCTCAAAGCGTTGACCCGACTGGAAGCTCTGTCCCTCGGGTCCACCAAGGTGACCGATGCAGGGCTGGAGCATCTTAAAGGACTGACACAACTCCAATCGCTGAACCTCTTCAACACTCAAGTCACTGACGCCGGGCTGGAGCGTCTCAAAGGATTGACTCAACTCCAAAGGCTGGAACTGGGGGACACCCAGGTGACCGATGCTGGGCTGGAGCACATCAAAGGTTTATCCCAACTCCAATCGCTGACTATCTTCAGCACCCAAGTCACCGACAAAGGGCTGGAGCATCTCCAAGGATTGACACAACTCCAAATGCTGCATCTAGCGCGAACCAGGGTGACCGATGCCGGGCTGGGGCATCTCGAAGGGTTGACCAAACTCCAAACACTGTACCTTGGAGACACCCAGGTGACCGGCGTTGGATTGAGGCATCTCGAAGGGTTGACCAACCTCGAAACACTGGGCTTAGATGATACCCAGGTGAGCGATGCGGGGCTGGAGCATCTAGAAAAGTTGACCAAACTCCAATTTCTGAACCTATGTGGAACCAGGGTGACCGATGCCGGGCTGGTTCATCTCAAAAGCTTGACCAAACTCGAACAGGTGTACCTTGGGCACACCAAGGTGACCGACGCAGGGCTGGAACACCTCAAAGGGCTCACACAATTGCGGATTTTGGACCTATCGGAAACCGGCGTGACTGACGAAGGCGTGAAGAGACTCCAGCAGGCATTGCCCAACTGCGAAATAAAGCGCGACATTCCGTCATCACGCTGACGATGGACACCTACGGCCACTTGTTCCCCGGTCAAGAGGCGGACACGGTGGCCCGTTTTCCCAACCTGTTGAGCAACCCACTGCCCAGGGTCATGCAAGCGACGGGAACCTACGATCAAATGCCCCAACCCGAACCCGAGGGCGCAGCGCATGTGCAGGCGCAGAGGGCGGGGACCGGCGAAACACGGCAAACCACGGCGAAACACGGCGATCCCGCCCAACGTGCTGACGAGCAAGAGGACGACGATAACACTCGTTCCAACCTCCTGCCAGTGTCCACGTTAGGCGAACGCCGGCAAGAGGCGGCAAAGGCTGGCAACAGTGGCCGAGGCGGGACTTGAACCCGCACGCCCTTTTACGGACACGGGATTTTAAATCCCGAGCGTCTGCCATTCCGCCACTCGGCCGAAAAGTCGCCGGTTGCCAAAACTAAGCGGCCGGCGAATCAATATTTGGGGGACTGTCCCAATTTTCGTTCGACGAAAATGGGACTGTCCCCTTCTGAAATGCGACAGTTATTAATTTGCCGATCCTAAGCGGCCGTCCAAGAACAACTTGTGGTGCAGGCGTCCCGCCTGCTCCGCGCAGCCGAGACGGCCGCACCACAAAACACGAAGTTGTTTTTGGCCGGCAACTCAGCGGCATTCGGCCCACTCAATGTACGCGAGTCCCTCACGGGGGTCAATGAGGGGGACCGGCCGGGGACGATGCGAACGCCGCCGTTAATTGCCCTTTGAGGATGCACCGTACAGTTTTTGTTGGGCGTCGATGACGTCCTGGAGAATAAACGGATCGGGGAAAGTGTCGTCGAGTTTGTTGAGAATCCGCCGATAGCGCTTGATGACGTCCAGGAGGTACTCGCCGAGCGTCTGATCGGAGACGAGTTCCTTGTTGGCGTCGAGCACTTTGCGCCACTCGGCCAGGCCCTTGGTGTAGTCATCGCGGGCGGGGACCAGCGCCCTTCAGAGAAGGCCCGATCGCCTTGGAAGATGAGTTTTCGGGCACTGAGGGCGTCGGGGGTTTGCTCGATTTGGGCCCGTTTCTTCCAGTATTCGAAGTTCACGATGTTGCGGTAGCGGCGGATGTAGTCGGCGATCTGTTCGTGATCGCCGATTTTTTTGGCCAGTTCCAGGGCTTCTTTGCGTTTGGGGCCGGTGATCTTTCGGGCGACCTCGTTGTCGGTGACTTCGACCTTGGCGGCCGCCTCGGCGGCGAGTTGCAATTTGCTTTCCGGTGCGTTTTTCCAGGGGCGTGTCGAGGGCTTTACGCTGGCTTTCGGTCAGCATGGCACGCTTCTCGGCAACCAGTTTGGCGCGCAGGCCCGGATCGAGGGCGTCGAGTTTGGCCGAGAGGTCGTGGGTGGTCTTCATCTTCCGAATCCAGATCGCCCAGGCGGATCATCACCGGTTCGTCGGGGCGATCCTGGCGTCGGAAGGAGGTGGGGATTTCCTACTCGCTGTAGTTTTTCCAGTCTTTGGCGGCTCCGGCCCAAGCCCGCTTGGCCACCTCGCCGAAGGTGCCGTCGGTTTCCAGGGCCTGGGCGTAGTACATTTGGCACATCGGGGCGTTGGAGAGATAGATCAAGGGGCCTTTGCCCATCATGCCCACGCCAGGTGCTCACCATATCGACCGCTTTTTCAAACCATTCCTTGCCGACCAGCCAGTTGTCGCGCAGGGCGGTGGGGCGATGGAAGCGGTTGTGGTAGTCGTCGTCCTCCTTGAAGAGCTTGCGGAACTCTTTGGCCTCGTCGGCCTTGCCGATTTTTTCCGAGATCGTCCAGCCCATGTCCCACAGCAGCTTGGGCTGGCGCTCGTTGTATTTGATCCCTTGTTCGAGGAACTCGATCCCCTTCATCACCCAGCGGTAACGCTCGCGGTAGTCGTCAAACTCGACGGAGATGTTGTAGGAGAGGTTCCACGCCATGCTGTTGCTCCAGACATTGATGAAATTGGGTTGCACCTTGGTGATCTGCTTCAGGGTGGCCAGCAAGTTGGCCCAGTCCTTTTTCATGCGGTAGTCCTCGGCCTGTTCCCAGAGGACGTCGGCGGCGATGCCCCGCAACCCCAGCGTGGCCAGTTTGACGGTGACGCTGGTCGGGTCGATCTCGCCGATCTGGGCCTGGCTGAGGTGGTAATCGCTGCGGAGCCGGGCGAGCTTGCCGCCCGGCGAACCCGGCGATTCCTTGGTGGCCATGGTGGCCGGCTGGCTCATCCAGAACAACGGCAGCAGCAACAGGGCGATCGCCGCCAGATAGATGAGCTTGCGTTGAAAAGTGCTGCGGGAACTCATAGGACACCTCGCTGTTGCGAAGCCGCCGGCGGCGGACTTGCGAAGCCGCAGCGGCTAATATGCGAAACCGCAAGCGGTCGATGTCAAACCCAAGCGCTAATTCTTCATCCGCTCATCCCTCATCCCTACTGCTGGGCGATCTCGCGGTTCTTCAGACACAAATAGGCCGCCACGAACAACGGAAAAACGAAGGCAAACGTCCGGCAGGTATACGTCATGAGGGTATCGCCGGGGACGTTGAACCCGGAGGAGACGCAATTGGCAAAGACGCCGTAACGGTGGATGTCGGGCAGCACCTCCGCCAGCAGCCAGAGCCCGAAGGCCGCCGGTTGGTCGAGGACTTTGACCACCGTCGTCCGCAGGCCCGGCTCCAGTTCCGAAGTCACGTTGTCCTGGGTGAGGATGCGGACGATCGACTCGAACGGTCCGCCGCCGTAGGTTTGGTGGGTGGCCAGGCGGTACATGAAGTCGTGGAACAGCCCGCCGAGCAGCGCTCCGAGGGTGGCCAGGATGGCCACCGGGCCGCTGAGGAACGTGCTGAACAACACCCCGAACCCGATCACCACCAGCCCCAGCAGCCAGATGCCGATGTAGCCTTTGGCGAAGTTCCAGGCGAAGGAGCCGTTGCGGGCGCGGAGGTACATGTCGGCCTGGGCCACGCCGAAATACTGGGCCCGGTCGATGCACCGCAGCCAGACTTCCACTTTGCCGTCGGAAACGAAAGTCTTGAACAGATCGACGGTCTTGCCGTCGGGAGTCCGCACCTCGCGGGGAATGAAGCGGTTGTCGATCTGGAACTCCTTCGACTCGAAGATTTGCACTTCGGTGGGCTTGACCTGCGGCCCGGCGCCGGGATTTCTCAACAGCAGGCTGCCCATCACTCCTTTCTCGATGTTTCCTTTCCAGGTGCGGAAGACGCCGAGGGTCAATTGCACCGGCAAACCGTCGGAAAACCGCTCCGGGGTCACGCCCTGGAAGGTCCACACGGCGGCGGCCAGCGTTCCGCCCTCGATATAGCTGCGATAGGTCCATTCATCGCCGACGTTGATCCCCTTGTCGGTCGGTTTGCCCTCGCGGTCGCGAAACGAGAGCTTGCCGTAGACGGGGACGCGGGCCATGAGCATTCCCACCGGCTGGCCGGTCTGAAACTTCTTTCCGGCCGCATTTTTCGAGAGCAGATCCGTCCAGTCTCCCTGCAACTCGTGCCAGTGGCCTTGTTCCATCTCTATCCGGCCGTGGCCCGAGGAATCGATGACCACCTTGTGCCGATGGTTATGGACCGGGAAGTTACGCCCTGCCGCCCGGTCGGCTGGCCGGCGGCGTATTCGACTTTTTTCAGGCTGTCGGCGTCGATTTCATGGGTATGGGCCAGTCCGCGGACGACGAAAAAGTAGCTGATCGTCCCCATAATCAGCAGCAGGCAGGTGGCCACCGCGGTGAAGCCCACGATTCGCCCCAGCACCACCTCGCTGGAGCGTACCGGCTTGGTGACGATCGTGTGGAGGGTGCGGCTTTTGATGTCGGCCGGCAGACTCAGCGAGCTGAGGAACAGCAGCAACAGGATCGTCAGATAGCTGGTGGTGGTGAGTACGAAGCCCAGATACAACCGCGCGGGGTTGGTGCTGCCCGGATCGAGATACCAGCCGGCGAACAGGAGGATCAAAATGAAGACGGCGAAGACCACCACCACCCGGCGGCGGATCGACTCCTTGACCGACAGCCAGGCCAGGGCGGCGACGTGCCGGGGGGAGAGGCGGACCACGTCCAGCACGCAGTCTCCGATTGCCCGGCCCATGCTCTCCAGGGCCTTGATCGGGCCGCGTCTGAGCGCCGTGAGCAGCCAGGCAACGATAAACACGACGGCCATCGTGCCGAAGATCACGGTGAACCACTGATACAATGCCCCCTGATACCAACTGGTCCCGAGGAGCCATTGCAGCCCGTCGAGGCAGGCATTGCCCGCTCCCTCGGCAAAGTTCGCCGTCGGCAGGAGTCCAGGCGACTTTCTGCTCCTTTCCCAGCAGGAGCAATTTCCAGACGATCATCAGCAGTGCAATGAGGACGATTGCCGCGCTCAATCCGCCGCTGATGGCCAGGGCGGCGCCGCGGCCGGTCGAGCGGTCCCCTTTCCGCGTCCGAACAATCCCCCAAACCAGTCCGCCGCAAACCAGCAACAGAAACACCGCCAGCGGCAGGGGCTGGAGCAACAGCCCCTCGGTCCAGCCCGGCCCAAGCAGCCAGTTGAACAGCGGCGTCACGTCGGTAATGTCGATTACCATGAGAGAACAGGGGTCAGGGGTCTGAGGGTCAGGGGTCAGGGGGCGGGGAGTCGGGGGTCGGGGATTAGTTCAGCAGAATAAGTTGCCGCTCGCGGCTTCGCAAAACAACCGCTTGCGGTTTCGCAATTTCTCTTCGCGTCTCATACTACGATTTACGTTTTTTCGCAACGCCCCGCACTCTGCGGCCGGGGTGCTCCTCGCTTTCGCGAATGATCTTCAGGAACAAGTCCTCCAGGGTCGTGGTCGGGTTGCCGATGTTGAGCACGTGTCCGTTGTTTTGTTCGATGGCCCGCTTGACCTCTTCCTGGCCGATGGCGTTAAGCCCCGCGACGCGGATTTCGGTCACGTCCTGGACCTTCAAGAGGCTGTCCACCCGGCCCATCTCCTTCAATTCGCCCTGATAGAGGATGGCGATGCGGTCGCAAACGTCCTGCACGTCGGCCAGCAGGTGGCTGCACAGGAGGACCGTCTTGCCCTCTTCGCGGAGCTTGATGATCAGGTCCTTCATCTCGCGGGTGCCGATCGGGTCCAGCCCGGTGGTCGGCTCGTCGAGCACGATCAGTTCCGGGTCGTTGATCAGGGCCTGGGCCAGCCCGATGCGGCGGGTCATGCCCTTGCTGTATTCCTTCAACTGCCGCCGCTTGGCCCAATCCAGGCCGACCATCTCGATCAGGTCGGCGACCCGCTGGCGGCGGACCGCCCGCGGCATGTTGAACAGCCGCCCGTAAAAATCGAGCGTCTCCTCGGCATTGAGAAAGCGGTAGAGGTAGGATTCCTCGGGCAGGTAGCCGATCCGCTCGTTTTTGGTGACTTCCGTGGCGTCGCGGTCGAAGACCAGGGCCTGCCCGGTGGTGGGGAAGAGCAGGCCGAGAATGAGCTTGATCGTCGTGGTCTTGCCCGAGCCGTTTGGCCCCAGCAGGCCGAAAATCTCGCCGCGGCGGACCTCCAGGTCGAGAGCCTTCAGTGCCCTAACTTTTTGACGCCCCCAGAAATCGCGGTAAACCTTGGTGAGATTTCGGGTTTCGATGATGATTTCCGACTGCATTTGATCCTCGCGATCGCCGTGGCAGGACATAACATCACGTATCTTGTAATACGCTCTCGGCTGAAAAGGTGTTCATATCCTAATTATAATTCAGTGCGAAGCCATTACTATAAAATACCACTGCCGACGTTACAAGCGGTCCCGACAATCCCGGCAAAAGAGGGGGCCACGACAGGGCTGCCGGATTGCATTAGGATGGTATCCGTCGTTCAAGCAACCATAGCAATACCCTCGTTCCCATGCTCCGCATGGGAACGCACTGCCCGAACGCTCCGCGTTCGTTGGCCGGCATGATAAAACTCCGCCTTTTGCGCATCTCTCATCTTATTCTAACCCAAACCTTATGACCCTCCAAATCGACGCCGAACGCTTCCTTGCCGGTCGAATCGACTACGAACGAACCCTTGCGATGCCCAATTCCGAGGCGGCGTTGAAATTGGATAGGATGCGGGAACTGCTCCGGCGGCTCGGCAATCCGCAGCAGGCCATGCCCATCGTCCACATCGCGGGCACCAAGGGAAAAGGCTCCACCGCGGCAACCATCGCCGCCGTGCTGACGGCGGCCGGGCTACGCACCGGGCTGTTCACTTCGCCGCACCTCGATCGGGTCGAGGAGCGTATGGCCGTCGATGGCCGGCCTTGCCCGGTGGAGGAGTTCGCCGAGCTGATCGACTCGATCCGGCCGGAGATCGAGGCGATGGATCGGGCCGCGGCCGGCTGCAATCCGCCCGAGTTCGGCCCCACCTACTTCGAGATCATCACCGCCGCGGCCCTGATGCACTTCGCCCGGCGGCGGGTTGACGCGGCCGTGCTCGAGGTCGGGCTGGGCGGCCGGCTCGATTCGACCAACGTCTGCTCTCCCTGCCTGACGATCATCACCAGCATCAGTTTCGACCACACCCGGCAGTTGGGCGATACGCTGGAATCCATCGCGGCAGAGAAGGCGGGCATCGTCAAACCCGGCACGACCGTCGTCAGCGGCGTCCGCGCCGACCCCGCCCGGGCGGTCATCCGCCGCGCCGCCGCGGCGAGCGGCTGCCGGCTGGTGGAACTGGGCGTCGATTTCGACTTCGAGTATCATCCGCCGCGTCATCTGGAAGCGGCCCCCTCGCCGGCCACGTTCGATTTCCATTCGGCCCCCGGACATTTAGCCCCCTCACATTTAGCCCCCGGTGAATACACCGGGGGCCCGGCGGTTACTGCGGGGCAAGTTGCCGATTATTCCAACATCCCCCTCGCCCTCCTCGGTCGCCACCAGGCCGCCAACGCGGCGATCGCCCTGGCCGCCGTCGAAGAACTCCGCCGCGAAGGCTGGAAGATTCCCGAGGCGGCCGTCCGCCGGGGTCTGGCCGAGGTCGTCTGGCCGGCGCGGGTGGAAGTCCTTCACGCCGGCCGGCAGTGGTCCTCGACGCCGCCCACAACGTCGCTTCGGTCGAGGCGCTGGTCGAAACGCTCGACGAGAGTTTCTCCGTCGCCCGGCGAGTGCTCGTCCTCGCCGCCACGCAGGACAAGGACGTCGCCGGCATGTTGCGGGTCTTGCTCGGCCATTTCGACCACGTAATTTTGACTCGCTACACGACCAATCCCCGCAGCGTCCCGCCCGAGGAATTGCAGCGGTTGGCATTGACCATAAAGCCGCGCCCGTTGGGCGCGCCCCCGGGAGGTAAAAGCCGCGCCGTTGGTCGCCCTCCGGTCAATGAGCGCGGGTGATGCCGATGAAATTCCCGGACGCCCGGGCGACGACCGGTCGCGGCTTTATGATCGAGATTGCCCCCACGCCCGCCGACGCCTGGGCCGCGGTTCAACGCCTCGCCCGGCCGGACGATCTGATCTGCATCACCGGCTCCTTCTTCCTCGCCGCCGAAATGCGCCGTCTGATCGCCGCCCGGCCGTTAAGCCCATAAACCCATTGGCTTTGGCCGTCCCCGAGCTTGGAATGGGTATGGCAAAAAACTCGGGGGTGTGCTAGGCTTCTCTATGGAGGGTATAGCGATGATCGAATCGATCGAATTCAAAAATTTCAAGGCCCTGCGTGACACCACCTTGCCGCTCGGCCCGCTTACGATTCTCGTCGGTCCGAACGGCAGCGGAAAAAGCACGGTGTTGCAGGCGTTGGAATTGCTCCGTCAAACAGGCAATAAAAACTTCACCAACTTAATAAGCTTCGGGGCTCTCGTCGCCGGAGGCAACAGTTCAAGTGCTTTTGAGATGGACCAACCTGCGAACAATGTTCGGGGTGTCGCTGGATGGCTCGAAAATCGGAGGTATTTGCCGAAGGCCAACAGGGGATCACACCGGAAGAACAAAATATTCGAGATAATCTGTACGTGGTATCCGCGTATTTTCTCTTGATGCCAACAAAATAGCTTCTGCTTACAAAGTTCAGAGGGAGTAGTTGAATTGTCAAGTGATGGTATCAACCTTGCCGCTGTTCTTGAGGCCATGCGCGACTATGCCCCAGAGCATTTTTACGTCATTCAAAGACAAATCTGTGAATGGTTGCCCGATTCGACAGCATATTATTCGATCGCCCGGAAGAGGGATTCAAATCCATTGCCTTACGGACAAAAGAAGGCGGGCACAAGGTTTCGGCCGCGGACCTCTCGCAAGGTACGTTGATTGCATTGGCTTTGTTGACCCTGGCCTATCATCCGAGCCGCCGTCGTTGATCGCCCTGGAGGAGCCCGACCGCGGCATCCACCCGCATCTGCTAAGGCATTACAAGATGCGCTCTATCGTTTGAGCCATCCTGAAAGTTGCGGTGAGGAGCGTGAGCCGGTGCAGGTGATCGCCACGACTCATTCGCCCTATTTTCTCGATCTGTTCCGGGATCATCCCCCGAAGAAGTGGTCTATTGCCAACAAAGTTGGCTTGGACGTGCAGTTTCAACGTCTCAGGACGAGCGCCGCACATTCAGGAGTATCTCGAAAACGCTCATTTAAGCGATGTATGGTACTCAGGCATTCTGGGAGGAGTGCCCTGTCAATCATGAAAATCGCCCTATTGAGCGAATCGCCGGCAGACGACGCGGCCATTCAAATTCTCATTCTCGTCGAGGGTTTGATCGGCGGGCCGGTCGAATGGCTGGGGATTCCTTGGCTGAGGACCGCGGCTGGCCGTCGATCCTCGACGTGCTTCCAAAGGTCGTGCAATACATCCACTATCAAACAGATGCCCGCGGACTCATTGTCGTGGCGGACTCCGACCATTCTCCGCTCCACCGGCAGGAGACTACGGCAGCTTCCGTTTGCGGAGAAAAATGCCGTTTGTGTAGATTGCGGAATGCCGCTGCGGGGAAGACGAAGAACCGACTTGCGGCCGTTGTCGGTCGAATGGCTCCGGGATTCGCCGTAGGGTTGGCCATTCCGTCCATTGAAGGCTTGGTATCGCTGCGGGTTGGATCACCAAATCAACGAAGCAGTTTGGCGTCGGGGATTGGAGACCGGGCAATATCCCTATGATAGTCGCCGATTGAAACGCACAATCTACGGAACCGATCGTCCATCGTTGACAATGGCTCTTCAAGCGGCTATTGAACAATCACGGCGATTGGTGGACAGCGGGGAACTGCCGCTGCTGGAAAAACTCTTTCCTCTCGGCTTCGGCTCACTGGCCGAAGAAGTTCAAAGCTGGCGGACTTAGTTCAAGTTTCGCACTTTTTTAGGGTGTATTTTCCACGACCCGCGGCGGATTCGCCGCGGTTTTGTAACTGGTTTTCCTTGCGGTACTCGGCCAATGACGACCAAGTTGACTGACTAGCCGGCAAGACTGAGAAACTCGATAAGCTGGGCAAGAATCTTTTTCGCGACTCTGCTTTTCGAGGGCAGTGTGCGAATTTTGTCTTGCCAACTCAGCCGCCGCAGCGTGGTGAGCATGTCGGCGAACGATGGCTCTTCCTTCGTGCGATACCAAGGTCGATCGGGAAACTGAAGATGGCGATGACCCACTTGATGAAACCAAGCCACGATCAGGCTGTACAACACCAGCGCCATCGGCGCGGTGCGCCGCACGGCCTTTTCCTTGCGGTTGGCCGGGTCTTCCAGGCCCAGCAGTTGCTTGCAGTTCTCGAAGGTGACCTCGATCGACCACCTCGCCGGCGTATGTCGAGAGAATCTTTCGCGCGTCCCAAGTCCAGGCGCGTGCAGTAGAACATCTGATCGGGCCGTTTGCCCAACGCGTCGCGGACCAGGACGATCGTCAACAGCCGATCCTTGCCCGCCTTGTAGTACAACGCCTGGATCGTCTTGACCAGCAGCGTGGCATGCAGACCGAACTGGTCGAAGACCAACTTCTGCCAAGGTTGCCTCGGATCGTCGGCCCAGGCCGCCATGCCGGGCAGTCGTCGTCCCTTCTTCGCGTGCGCCCCCTTCTTGCCGCGGATCGGCGCCGGGGCCGGTTCGTACAACGCGCCCTTCGGGATGCACGTGGCTGATCAACTCGACGTTGGCCGGGAGTTTCTGCAGCACGCTCTGGCCCGCCGTAGGCGCTGTCGCCGCTGACGAGCAGATTTCGCGTCGGGAAACCAGCTTGCCACCAGGGAAATCAGCTCCACCGCCAGTTCCGGCCGGGTGCGGTGGTTGGGGTCCGCCTTGCTTCTGCGGCTTCCCTTTCGGCTTCTTCTTTCCCTTGGTCACGCCCTGGCGATTGCGATACAGCCGAAAGGCGATGGGCAGGCTCCAGACCTTGGTGGGAGCCCAGAAGGGACAGCGGACGATCAGCGTCAACACGACCCAATCGTGTCCCCAACTGGTCAGGGGCTTGGCGCGACTGGAGATCAGCGGATCGTGGTGCATGCCGGTTCCGTAGACGGTCAAGCCCCCGTTTGCGGCAAAGCGTATCGTCCACCGCCAACTCGATCATCCCGTGGGCGCGAACACCGCCACCAACAGCTTGGCCAGGACCAGCACAGGGCGTCGAGGCACCAAGCCGCTTGGCTGAAGAAGCGATGGTAGCGGCTGTGATGCCCCTCGCTGAGTACAACCGCTGGACCAGATCAAATCGGTGACAAACCGGCGCCGATGGGACAGAACCCATCCCGTCATCAGGCACACGAAAGATCTGGAAGCTGGGCTGAGTGAAGACGCATCGGAACTCGGATAGCAAAGTCGTGAACGATTCGGTACACTCCATGTTCGGCCTCCTTGCCTTTGGGACATCGGGATTGTATGACACCCCAGATGTACCAAATTCCGGCATCGGAGGCCGATATCATTTTGACCCGAAATTACCCCTCAAAAAGTGCGAAACTTGAACTAAGGGCCCGTCAAAAAATAACCCGAGCAATTAGCACAGTTGTAGGAGGCGACTCCTGTCGCCGATTGACCGGAAAACACGCCTCCATCGGCGACAGGAGTCGCCTCCTACAATCCCAAATTCACCAACTTATTTTTGCACAGTGCCTAACCTGTCACGCGTTCGAGTGCAGGTAATTTTCGGGGACAGGTTGGCAACCTGTCCGACGTTGACGTTACGGCGTGAAATCGGCGCCGCTCGATGCCTTCGGCGAATCGGGCCAGCAGGTCGGCGGCGCGGTCGATGTCGTCCAGCGAGATCATCTCGACCGGGCTGTGCATGTAGCGGTTGGGGATGCTCACCAGGCCCGTGGCCACGCCCGCGCGGCTGATCTGCATCGCGTTGGCGTCGGTGCCGGCGGCCTGGCGCGCGGCGGCCAACTGGTAGGGGATCCGGTCGCGTCGGCGGCCGGCGATGAGCCGATCGACGACCTTGGGGTTCAAGTTGGGGCCGCGGTAGATCACCGGCCCCTTGCCCAGGCGGACGTCGCCCTCTTCCTTCTTCTCGATCGTGGGGCAATCGGTCGAAAAGGTGACGTCGACGGCGATGCCGACGTGCGGATCGACGCCGAAGGCGCTGGTCCTGGCGCCGCGCAGGCCGAGTTCCTCCTGGACGGTCGAGACGGCGTACAGGCCGCAGGTCAGCTTGCCCGACTCTGACAGGCCCGGCGCAGGGCCTCGATGACGACCCAGCAGCCGGTCTTGTCGTCCATGGCCGGCGAGACGGCGCAGCCGTTGGGCATCTCGCGGTAGGCCAGCTCGACGGTGACGGGGTCGCCGACGCGGACCATCTTCTGGGCCTCTTCCTTGTTGGCCGCGCCGATGTCCAGCCAGAGGTCCTTGAGCTTCGGCACCTGCTTCTTCTCTTCGTCGGTCAGCAGGTGGATCGGCTTGCGGGCGATGACGCCGAAGACGGGCCCGGCGGCGGTCCAGACCGTCATCCGCTGGCCGATCAGCATCAGCGGGTCCCAGCCGCCGATCGGCTGGACGTAGACGAAGCCGTTGTCGTCGACGTGCTGGACGATCAGGCCGATCTGGTCGCAGTGGCCGGCCAGCATCACCCGGAACGGGGCCGCGGGGTTCTTCACCGCGATCACGTTGCCGTGGACGTCGGTGCGGACCTCGTCGGCGAAGTCCTGACGTAATCGCGGACGAGCTGCTGCACGGCCTTTCGTAGCCCGAGGGGCTGGGGGTTTCCAAGAGCGTGCGGAAGAAATCTAGAGCTGTGGGGTCCACAGGCGTGGTCCTTTGCTTAATGAGTACCGAGCGTCGAAGTCTGTGAAGTATGGGTTTTCACATAATGCAACAACCCCACCCATTTTTTTTATCATTGCCGAAAAAAGGCGGGACGAACTTCGGCCTTGGTCCATCCGACTTCATGCAAAACAGGCCTGACCCTAACGTAGCAAGGAGCGGTCCCATTATAAGCCGAAAGCTATGGCAATTTCGCGGCAAATGAACATCCCCTGGACGCGCGAACGGCGAGAATCACCGGGCATACTTGACGTTCTTCGGCCACGTGCCCTACGATGGCCGACGGCGACGGGGGCGGCATCGGCGAGTGGAATACACCGCCCGTCGCCGCTGGCTCCGGGTTAAACGATCAGATTGCGAATCGGCGATGAAATCGCCTCTCACGATAAAACGGTGGTCAAAATGGAAGTCGCAAAAGTCGCCATCGTCGGATACGGGGCGGTCGGCGCCGGCGTCGCCCGGCTGCTGCTGAACAACCCTGCGCGGATCGCCCGCTTCGCCGGCAAGCGCGTGGAACTGGTCCGCGTGGTGGACACCGACCTGAGACGGCCGCGAAGCTACGCCCTGCCGCCGAACTTGTTGACCGCCGACTTGAACAGCGTAATTGACAACCCGGAAATCGTCGCCGTCATGGAACTGGTCAGCGGCCTGGAATCCGCCCGAGAAATCGTCCTCAAGCTGCTCGACAGCGGCAAAAACGTCATTACGGCGAACAAGGCCCTGCTGGCCGAACACGGCGAGGAGCTTTTCGAGCGGGCGCGAAGCGCCGGGCGGTCCATCGCCTTCGAGGCCGCCGTGGCCGGGGGAATCCCCGTCGTCGCCGCCATCACCGAGTGTCTGACCGCCAATCAGATCGAGTCCATCCATGCCATCCTCAACGGCACGACCAACTTTATCCTCACCCAGATGGAGGAGAACGACAGCGAGTACGAGGTGGCGCTGGCCGAGGCCCAACAATGCGGCTACGCCGAGGCAAATCCCGCACAGGACGTGGGCGGCAGCGACACCGCTCAGAAGCTGGCCATTCTGGCCCATCTCGCCTTCGGCGCGAAGGTCGACTGGCACGACATCCCACGCGTCGGAATCAACGTCGTGGACATCGCCGACATCCGCTACGCACGGGAACTGGGCTATACCATCAAGCTGCTGGCGGTGGCCGAGCTTGTGCC
Source organism: uncultured Planctomycetota bacterium (assembly GCA_963733145.1). Lineage (GTDB taxonomy): Bacteria > Planctomycetota > Planctomycetia > Pirellulales > Thermoguttaceae > JAHIKV01. The sequence goes on from CAVTCJ010000009.1 coordinate 28,937, forward strand.
CGAGGGGCTCGAACTGCACGTCTCGCCCACGTTGGTTCGCCAGGGCACTCCTTTGGCCGAGGTCCGCGGGGCATACAACGCGGTCCGCATCGTCGGCGACGCCGTGGGCCGGGTGTTTCTGCACGGCCTGGGCGCCGGCCAGATGCCCACCGCTTCGGCCGTGGTCGCCGATCTGATCGATACGATCGTGGGCCGCGCCGGCATCTCGTTTCGGACGTTGAACTTCTGGCCCGCCGACGCGAAATCGCCCGTCCCCATGCGCAATCCGGTCAACGTCCCCGGCCGCTTTTATCTGCGGCTGAACGCGGATGATCGGCCCAACGTGATGGCGGAAATTACCGGCATCCTGGGCCGGCACAACATCTCCATCGCCTCGGTCATTCAGCACGAAACAGAGGAGGATTCCGATTCCAACTCGGTTCCGCTGGTGATTATGACTCACACTTCGCCCGAAGGCAGCGTTGGCCAATGCCATGAAGTCGATCGGACAAATCTCCTGCGTCCATCCGGGCAGCGTGCGGATGAGGGTCAGGGATTAGGGGTTAGGGGGATGCGGGGATAGGGGCTCGGGATATGCAAATGGGAGAATAGCCGGCGGTCAACGACCGCCGGAATGTCCGCGGCGGGCTATCAGGCACGGCGACAGACGAACAGACCCTAACAGCAGGAGTTGTCTGTGTGTCTTGCCGCATTCCGGCGGTCGTTGACCGCCGGCTATTTTCCTCTCGTTTCCGTATCCATATGCCGAAATTCAGTTTTCCGTCACTCCATCCCCCACCCTAGCACCCCCATCAAATGACGCATGTCCGTCAATATCCTTCACATCCCTCCAAATAACTGCTTGCATTCCGTCATGATCTATGAGATACTCGTTATAGAAAGCGGCCATTTTTCCCATATTTCCACGGTTGATCCATGCTGGCTGAACAACGTCGAGGATGTTTGCTGGAACTGGTTCGGGTCCGGCGATTTGCCTCGCTGCCGGAGCTGGCCGAGCAGCTTGCCGTGTCGGAATCGACGGTCCGCCGCGATCTGGATCAATTGGAGGAGCAGGGGGTCGGCCCGGCGGATGCACGGAGGAGTGCTATACACGGGCGTATCGCCCAAACTGCCCCATTTCGATGCCCAGCAGCCGGCCGAATGGGAAAAGAAGCGGGCCATTGCCGCCCCGGCCGCGCAATTGATCGAGGATGGCGACACGATCCTGTTGGATGGCGGCGCACGACCTATGAGCTCGCCCGACTGCTGGTCGGACGGCCCTTGCACGTCGTGACGACCTCACTGCCGGTGGCGAACCTGTTTGCTTCCGACGCCAACAGCGACCTGGTGTTGATCGGAGGCAATATTTGCCCACGTACCGGCGTTGCGCGCGGACCCTATGCCGACCCGATGCTGTCGATGGTCCGCGTGCGGAAAACGATCTTCAGCGTGGCGGCGTTTCGACGAAGGATTCTTCAACAACGACCTGCTGTTGGTCGAGACCGAGCGGGCGATGATGCGCGCGGCCGACGAGGTGATCGTCGTCGCGGACAGCACCAAGTTCGGCCACCAAAGCCTGACCCACCTTGTGACCTCTCGACGGTGCCGCCTGGTCGTCGATGACGGAATCAGCCCCGTTGGCGAAAAAAGATCGCGAGCGGCGGGCGTGGAATTGATCGTCGCGGATCCGCCGCGACAAAACGAACAGTACAGCTGCTATGACATCGCACCGCCACCCTTGATCGCACGGTTTGTCGAGCGGATCGTCCGCGAGATCGTGCTGCGTAGGTCGGCGGTCCGCCGGGCAAGCCCAAACTTGTCGTCAGCATCTCCGCCCGGCATGTCCATCTTACCGATCAAGATGTCGAAACACTTTTTGGTCCGGGCCGCAAGTTGACGCCGGAAAAAGACCTCTATCAAGACGGCTACTACCGCGGCCGAAGACGGTGATGGTCGTCGGCCCACGGAAACGCATGCTGCCGAGTGTGCGGATTGTTGGGTCCGACGCGACCCTATAGCCAGGTCGAACTGGCTTTTACCGACGGCATCTCGTTAGGAATCGACCTGCCGGTTCGCGCCAGCGGCAAGATCGACGGCACACCCGGCTGCGTACTAGTCGGACCCGCCGGAGTTGTCGAACTCAAGCAAGGTGTGATCCGCGCCGAGCGGCACGTTCACATGAGCCTCGAACACGCCGCACATTACGGCGTCAAGAACGGCGAGTGGATGAGCCTGAAGATTGACGGAACCTGCAGTACGATCTTCCGCGATCTGTTGGTTCGAGCCGACGCGACGAGCAAGCTCGAAGTGCATCTCGACACCGACGAAGGCAACGCGTGCGATATTGATCACGCCACGGGCGTGGAATTGTTGAAATAGTGGCTAGTGGCCAGAAATAATGAAGTTGCGACAACAACCTTTCTCCTGGTTCCCATGCTCTGCATGGGAACCCACTGTCCGACGCTCTGCGTCGGCGGGAGGATTCGGAGCGAACGCGGAGCGTTCGGACACTGCGTTCCCATGCAGAGCATGGGAACGAGGAGATTCGTGAAATTGTTGAAGACGTAGTTTTACCACCCGGAGTTTATCGTTTCTGGAGAAAAATCATGGCGAAATCAATGGAAGCGTTGGGAATGATCGAGACCAAGGGCTTCGTGGTCCTGGTCGAGGCCACTGACGCGATGGGCCGTTCGTTAA
>CAVTCJ010000010.1:0-94477 GCA_963733145.1 uncultured Planctomycetota bacterium
GCACCCGGCGGACATCGAAGAGCAACTCTCACAGTGCATTGCGTACTTTAACAAGACGACCAAAGAATTGGCTCCCGCATAGGAGAGATTGCCATGGGAAAAGAAACTAAAAGCCTGTCTGATCTGGAGTTTGTTTTCGTTCGCCGCGGACGCGGGGCCGGCGAGTTGCTGGTGGGCGCCGCCAGCGCCGACATCACGCCCAACGAGCCGGTGGCCTTGGATGGCCAGTTCCGCTTGCGCATCTCGCAAGGTGCCGACACGCCGATCACGGCCAACGTCATCGCGCTGGAATCGCGCACACGATCATTCGCAAGACGCGGCGATCATGGTCTCCTGCGAATTGGTGGGGATTACCGACTTAGTCCCGAGATTGTCCGAGGAGTCGAAGAAACGGCTGCCGGATTTCGACCTGAAGAAGTTGTTCCTGAACGCCACCCACACGCACACCGCGCCCCTCATCCGGCACGGCGAGTACCCCGTCCCCAAGCCGGGCGTAATGCAGGTCGAGGCCTATTGCGCTTCGCGGCGAGCGCATCGCCGAGGCCGTCGAAAAGGCATGGAAGGGCCGAAAGCCGGGCAGCGTCACCTGGGGCTCGGCCATGCCGTGGTGGCCTACAATCGCCGGGCCGTCTACGCCGACGGACGCGAAAATGTACGGCCCCACCGACCGGCCGGACTTCCGCGGGCTGGAAGGCTACGAGGATCACGACGTGGGCACGTTGTTCTTTTGGAATGAGCGGGAAACTGATCGCCATCGTGGTCGACGTGTCGTGCCCCGCGCAGGAAGTCGAGAACATCAACGACCTCAACGCCGACTTCTGGTATCCCGTGCGCGAGTCGCTGCGCAAGCGATACGGCTCGGGCGTGTGCGTGCTGGGCTGGACGGGCGCCGCCGGCGATCAGTCGCCGCACCTGATGTATCGCCGCGGCCGACGAACGGATGCGGCAATTGCGGAAGCTGACCCGCCTGGAGGAGATCTCCCGACGCATCGTGGCCGCCGTGGACGAGACCTACGAGGCGGTCAAGAACGACCGGCACGCCCACGTGCCTTTGATCCACAAAGTGCAGACGCTCCGACTGCCCATGCGGCGGGTGACCGAGGCGGAATACACCGAGGCGAAAGCGGCGGTCGCACAGAGAAGCGCCGGCCAAGAGGCAACTGGCAGCATGAAGTCGTGGAACGGTACGAAAGGCAACAGACCGAACCGCAACTCCGCAAGGCCACGCAGATTCACGTGCTGCGGATGGGCGACGTGGCCATTTGCACCAACCCCTTTGAGTTGTTTACCGATTATGGCGTTCAGATCAAGGCCCGCAGCCCGGCGGCGCAAACGTTCGTGGTCCAATTGGCGGGCGGACCGGGTCCGGATCTTATCTGCCCACCGAGCGGGCCGTGGGCGGCGGCGGCTACAGCGCGATTGTGCAGTCCAACCCGATCGGGCCGGAGGGGGGCCAGATGCTCGTTGATCGGACCGTTGAAGCGATCAATTCCCTGTGGACCAAGCCAAACCAGGTGAAAAAATGAAGAACGATAACTCGGCCGTGCAGAAGCCGAAGCCGGTCCTTTCGCGGCGGCAGTTTGTCGCCGGCACGGTGGCGGCGGCCGTGGCCCCGGCCATCATTCCCGCCTCGGCCTTGGGCATGGACAACCAATTGGCCCCCAGCGAGCGGATCACCATCGGCATGTTCGGCATGGGCAATCGGGGCACCGGTTCCTGGAGGCCATGCGGCCGCTGCCCGACCACCAGGTCGTGGCCATCGCCGAGTGCCGGCGCGATCGGGCCTTGCTGGCCCAACGAGCATCAACGATTTCTATGCCCAGCGGGGCAATCAACAACGGTTCCAGGGCTGCGAGATCTACACCGACTTCCGCGACCTGCTGGCCCGCCCGGACATCGACGCCGTCTGGGGTTGCGTGCCCGATCACTGGCACGGCGTCGTCTACAGCCGGGCGATCGAGGCCGGCAAGGACATCTACGGCGAGAAGCCCATCACCCGCTGGATCGCCGATGGGATCAAGGTCCGCGACGCAGTGCGACGTTATGGCTGCGTGTTCCAGACGGGCACCATGCAGCGCAGCTCGCCCAATTTTCGCCACGCCTGCGAGCTGGCCATCAACGGCTACTTGGGCAAGGTGCATACGGTCGACGTGGGCGCCCCGGGCGGCAGGGCCTATCCCGCCGAGCCGCCCTGCGATCCGCCGCCGGGGTTCGACTACGACATGTGGACCGGCCCGGCCCCTTTATCCCCTTCGACAAGAAGCGCTGCGAATGGTTGGCCATGTACATGATCTCGCACTACTGCGCCGGATTCATCACCAATTGGGGTGTACACCATCTGGACATTGCCGGTTGGGGCTGCCCCGAGGTCTTCGAAAAGCCCTTCGAGGTGGAGGGGACCGGCGTCTTGCCGGCCGAGGGCATGACGGACACCTGGATTTCCTGGCAGATGAAGCTCCGCTGGGCCAGCGGCCTGACGATGCTGTACACCCAAATCGGCGGGGCGAGCGAGTCGGGCTGCAAGTTCGTCGGCCCGAGGGCTGGGTCCACGTCGATCGCAGCGGCATCTGGGCCGAGCCGGCGTCGCTGTTGAAGGTGAAGCTCAAGCCCGGCGACGTCGTGCTGCACCGCAGTCCCGAGTACCGCCCCGATTTCGGCGGCTACACGGCCCACACGGCCGACTTCTTCCGCAGCATCCGTACCCGGCAGGACCCCATTTCGCCGGTCGAGTCGGGGCAGGCCGCCAGCACGCTGGGCAACGTCTGCGACATCGCCCTGCGGCTGGGACGCAAACTGAAATGGGATCCGGCCCAGGACTGCTTCCCCGGAGACGAGGAGGCTAATACGATGCTTTCCCGGCCGGCCCGCAGCCCTTGGACGATTTGATGTTTCCACGCATGTGAAGGATATGCCCATGTTGCGAACATTGAGCTCTTTGTTGCTTTTCTGCGCCGCCGCTCTATCTGCCATCCCGCTGCCGGCGGCAAGAGCAGCGGAGATGCCGATCGAAGAGGCTTGGAAAGCGCTGCCAAAATACCAGTACGGCCAAGATATGGCGGCCCTGCTGACAATCGACCGTGAGGTCATCCGCGCTATGGCTGCGCCGGCGCGGCGTGCGGCGTGTGCCCGGCGGCTGGCGGGCCTGCTGGAGGCTGCCGGCACGACGTCGGCCGCAAAGCAGTACATCTGTTGCCGGCTCCGTCAGGTGGGAACTGCGGCCGAGGTCCCCGTTCTGACGCGTTTGTTGGCCCGGCCGGAAACGTCTCAGATAGCCCGATATGCCCTGGAATCGATACCCGGCGAGGAATCGGCCGCCGCGCTGCGCAACGCGTTGAGCGCTCTGAAGGGCGAGTTGCTCGTCGGCGTGATCAACTCCGTGGCCGCCAGGAAGGACCTTCGCTCCGTAGGCAAGTTGAAGGAACTGGCCGCCAGTAAGGATGCTAAGGTGGCCTCGGCGGCTCTTTGGGCATTGAGCGCCATCGCCAGCCCGGAGGCCATCGCGATCGTGGAACAGCAGGCTGGCTCGGTGGGCGACCCCCTGCCCATGGCTGCGGCTGTCCGCTTGCTGCGCTGCGCCGATGCGTTGGCCGCCGGGGGCCACGTGGAAGCGGCCCTGCCGATCTATACCAGGTTGACCGCCGCCGCGCAGGTCAAGGGCGTCCGCCGCGCGGCGCTGGGCGCCATGCTGCGGCTTCAGGGGGAGAAAACTACCGAAACGATCCTCTCATGGCTGTCCGGGGCTGATGCCGACCGCCGGATCGTGGCCGCCGCGCGCCTGACTGCGCTATCCGACGCGGAACTCGACTCCCTGACGGATCGGCTGGCCGAGTTGCCTGAGAAAAGCCAAATTAGCTTGCTCGAGGTGGTGGCATTACACAAGGGAAAGGATGCCCTGCCGCTGGCAGTGTCGGCGGCCCGAAGCGGAAAAGTCGGATTGCGGCTGGCCGGGATACACATGCTGGGAAAATTCGGCGACGCCACGACCGTGGCGATCGTCTTGGACTCTTTGGCCGCAGGAGGACGAGTGGCGGAAGCGGCCCAGCAGGCGATATGCGATCTTCCCCGCAACGTGGCCGAGCCCGCCCTGCTCGCCGCGCTGACGGAGCGGCCGGACATTCGCGGCCCGATAATCCGCCTGCTCGATAAACTGGATTGCCACGAGGCAATGGCGCCGTTGCTGGCCATCGCCGGTCGGGATGACCCGAAGGACTATGGACCGGCTCTGGACGCGCTGCGAGGGATTGCCACTACCGAGGAGGACGACCTTTCGCGGTTGGTGAAGCTCTTGCTGGCAACGTCCGGCAAGCACTGCGAGGCGGTTGAGCGGACGGTCTTCCTGGTTTGCGCAAGTCGCCGGGCACCGCAGAGGACCGTGCCCGGCCGGTGCTGACGGTGTTGAACAAGCTCGATCCCGCGGCGGTTCCGAAGTGCCTGCCGCTCATCGGCCGATTGGGTGGGAAACAGGCTTTGGCGATGATCGACTCGTCCTTGGGCAACAGTGATCCTCAAGTCAGGGCGTCGGCAGTCCGCGGCTTGTGCAACTGGCCCAATGCCGAGGTGGCCGACCGGCTCTGGACGTTGGCCCGAGGGGACAACAAGCAGTTCCGGCATTGGGCGGTGCGGGCCTATGTCCGCGTGGTGACTCTCCAGAGCGACCGCCCGCCAGAGCAGACGTTGGCTATGCTTCAAAACGCCATCAAGGCGGCGGAGAGCGTGGAAGACCGGCAGTGGGTGTTGACCCGCGCATCCAGTGTGCGAACGATGGAAACGGTTTCCTGGATCGCCGGGTATCTGGATGATCCGGACCTGGGGCAGTCGGCATGCGGGGCAATCGTCGAGTTGGCCCACCACCGCTTCCTGCGCCATCCGAACATGGAACGCTTCCAGCCGCTCCTGGAAAAAGTGAGCCGGATCAGCAAGGACCCTGAAGTCATCGAACGGGCCAAGAAGTATCGCCTGGGTTTGTGATCGCTATGCCGTGGCCATTAACGTTGCCATCGCACCTGTTCAGTTCAGAATGATGCAAATAGGTACAGTATTTTGCGGCACCACTGTCGGCACCTCGACCAAACAGCGTTGCCGAAAGTCTTTGATAAATTGGAGTTTGGGCGACGCGATGGCCGGTCTTAGGATCCAGTGGGGAAACCCGTGCAGGTTCAACTCCTGTCTCTCGCACCTTGTTATCTTTTAAGGAGTTACGTCGATTCACATGTTGCGGGTGGGCATGATGGAAGATGGCTTTGCCCACCAGCCGGTCCCACGCCCGTTGCCACTCGGCAACCACCCCGCCGAACCCTGGAGCCGAGCCATCCGGCCGGCCGTGGCGGCTTGTCGAGCCGAGCAGATCGAGCCGGGCAGATCGAGCCGGCGGACTCCGGCGGATCGCCGAACACGGCGGGCTACGACGGTGGCCTCGCAGATCAGAAGCCGACCATTCGGCGGAACTCCCCGCTGAGCCAATGAACGCCCTGCCTCCGGCGGAAAGCGACCATAACGCAAAGCATCGCGCGGCCCCGGCCGGCCGGATTGTCGTGGCCGATGCTCGCCGATTCGACGGGCTATGTTGGCTAGTGGACTGCAAGCGATAGCGCTGGCAGCCCCCGATGCTCGATTCGGGATCGAAGTGTTGGCGTGGCCGAAGACCGCCCCGCCGCCCGCACCTGTAGTGTGAGACGACTTGCCGACACAAAAGTGCCCTTCAGCGACGGGAGTATGCCGGGGCATTATCCCGTCGTTGAAGGACGGAGAGACATCCTACAAGCAGCGCTATCCCGACAATACGAACAAGCGGATATTCAGGCATTTCGCTAGTCTAAGACGGTTTAGTCGGTACTGGTTGCTGATCCTGGATAGCGGGAATGGGGTTGTAGCTGCCAACCACAAATTCTTTCTGTATGCAGAAGTAAATCAAAAGTGTGCCACACACCACAAGCCAGGCCCCAGGGCCGGCTGCCGCAAGTTTGCCGGCCCAACCCGCCGAACTGACTTCCAAGCCAAGATTTTCCCTCACCCCAACCCGGAGATCGCAGTTTCGTTACGGGTTGCTTTCGCTTTCCGGGCGACCGAAAGAGACTCGAAATCAGCAAGTGCTTTCCCGGCAACTGCTTGTGACAATCGCCAAAGAGAGTATTGTTACGAAGAGGCTTGCGTTCGGGGAGCCTCATGCCTCCCGGTCCGGTTCGGCCAGGGAGGCGGGCTCAATCGCATCGAGCGAACCGATCTTGAGCAACTGGGGCCAGATGCAGACTGCCGCGATGACGGTTAGAATCGTTCCCACCCCGCCGCCGACGACGGAAATCACGGGCGTAAACAGCCAGGCCGTCACGCCCGACTCCAGTCCGCCGAGGTCGTTCGAGGAGACAATGAAGATGCCGTTGATGGCCGAGACGCGGCCGCGCATTTCGTCGGGCGTGAGCAATTGCACGAGGGTATGCCGCACGACGACGCTGATGTTGTCCGTCGCACCGATCAGCAACATCATGCCCATCGAGAGCCAGAAGTTCTCCGATACGCCGAACACGATCGTGGCCGCGCCGAAGCCGATAATGGCCCAAGCCAGCGTGACGCCGGCCCGTTTCAGGGGCGGATGATGGGCCAACCACAGGGCCATGCACATTGCGCCGACGGCGTCGGCCGCACGGAGCAGGCCGAATCCCGAGGCCCCAACATTCAGAATATCATTGGCGTAGATCGGCAACAGATAAATCGCCCCGCCCAACAGCACGGCGAACAAATCGAGCGTGATGGTCGCTAGAATGAGTTTGGTCCGCCAGACAAAACGGGCGCCGGCGGCCACGTTTTCCCAGGACATGGCTTGATCGGTCCGCCCGGCGCATCGATGTCGAATCATGTAGACGGCCAGCGTTGCAGCCAGACGGCAAAGGACGATCAGCACGAACGCGGGGGCGGCATTGGTGGAAACGAATGCCAGAAATCCGCCGATCGCCGGCCCGAAGTATTCCACTAGAGATACCTTCGCATCGGCCATGCTTACAAGCACCCCGCCGACGACGGGACCGGTGACGGTGCCGATGTAAAAAACGCTGCTGTTCCAGGTGATGGCGTTGGAGAAGATTTTCGCCGGCACAAGCTGCGGCAAGAGGGACGCCCGGGACGGGCTTCCGAGCGCTCGACCGATCGATTCGATGACCAAACAAACGTAGATCCCCGACGGCGGCACATTGAAGACAATAACGCCGAGCAAACCGATCGACCCTATAACGCTGATCACCATCGCGGCGAGAAAGACCGCCCGGCGGTCATAACGGTCGGCGAGTTGGCCGCCGGGAATGGCCAGCAATATGACCGGCAGCGCCTGCGCCAGGGCCATCATACCGATCGCCAGGGCGGCCTTTTCGGAGGAATATAGCCTGACGAAATGAAAGGAGACCGCGGCAAACTCGACTTGTTTCGAGAACGTGAGCAAGTACCAACAATAGGAATACCGCCGGAAGTCGGGGATTCGCCAGGGAGCGTAAGGGTCGGGCGTGTTTGCGGGGGAGGACATGGGCGCCCAGCATTTTCACCGGGAAGGCTTCCGCGTGCAAGGGCTGTCGGATTCCTAGAACGTGTTTTACAAAGGGTGCCACTGCTGGCTTGTCCAGCAGTGGCACCCTTCGGTGAGACTCCGGCCAATTTCAAAACACGTACTACGACGAGCGGAGCTTTTCCAGCACCACGTGGTTGCCGCGGTCTTGGAACTCGACCCGCGACATAAACGCCCGCATCAGCATCACGCCCCGGCCGCCGGGACATTCGAGCCGATCGGGGGCGGTCGGGTCGGGCAGCGAATCGGGATCGAAGCCGGGTCCTTCGTCGATGATCTCCACGCGTATTTTCCGCGGGGAAATCCCGCAGGAAAACCGCACGAGCTTGCCGGCGTCCGAACAGTTGCCGTGGTCGATGGCGTTGGTCAGGGCCTCGTAAACCGCCAGATGGACGCCGAAGATTTCATGCCGGCTCCAATGCAGGCCTTCCATTTGGAGCAGCACGTCGTCCAGCAACCGCTCGCCGGCTGCGACGTTGCTGGGTATCTCCTGGTTGCATTGCCAGGTCCAGTTTTCTTCGGAGGTGGGCATAAGCCGGCCGTGCCCCCATCTCATGTCACAGCCGCCCTCGACTGTGCCGTTTTCGTGGAACCTCAACACCGCACGCCCGAGGGCGGGCGCGCCGCATGAAGCCGGTCCGTCGCGTTCAGAAGGCCGCCAGGGCTTCGGCCTCGTCCTCGCGGATATCGAACAAGCGGTTGAGTTTGGTAATGGCGAACACCTCGTATATTTCCGGGCGGATGTTCGCCAACTTCAGCACGCCGCCGTGGGCCTTCATCTTCTTGTCCAGCGTGATCAACTTCCCCAAAGCCGCACTGGAGAGAAAATCGACCGCCGAAAAGTCCAGCAGCAGCCGGTCGCGGCCGTCAACCTCCACTAGCCCGAACAACTCCTGCCCGAGCTCCTGGATGTTCATGTCCTCGATGATCTTCTGGTCGCGGAAACGGACCACGGTCACGTCGCCGACTTGCGTCAGGTCCAGGTGTCGGTTTGCGGTCGTCATCCTTAGACGCCTCCGGGTATAAATCTCGACTTGCCTTTTGCGACGCCGCCCGCCGCGTCCACACATTCATAATACACCCGAAAGGGGTGGACGGTCAATGGCTCCGAAGGCCGCTATGCGGCAAGGCAGGACAATATCCGGCGGATATTGTTCACAATATCGAACACCTGACGCCCAATAGATGAAATAATCAAGCTGGGGAACCGAGGTAATCCAACTAAACCAGCCCTACCTCCGAGCGGCGGGGGCGGGCGAACCGATCCTGGATGGCTTGAACGGTCATTTCCTCGCGGCGGAGCCGTTCCATCGCGCCGACGGCGGCCGTGGCGCCCTCCAAGGTGGTGATGCAGGGGACGCCGTGCGAAACGGCCGCCGCGCGGATCTGCCCCTCGTCGGTCCGGGCGCCCTTGCCGCTGGGCGTGTTGATCACCAGTTGCAGGTTGCCGTCGATCATGAAGTCGAGCACGTTGGGATGGCCGTGTTGAATTTTCATCAGCGCCTCGACGGGTATCCCCGCCTCTTCCAGCCGCTGGGCGGTGCCGCGGGTCGCCAGCAACTCGAAGCCCATTTCCACCAACCGCCGCGCCAAGTCCACCACTTGCTGCTTGCCGCGTTGCGCCACGCTGATGAAGACCTTTCCGCCGGCGGGCAAGACCGTGCCCGCGGCCAACTGGCTCTTCGCAAAGGCAATGAAGAAACTCTCGCTGATGCCCATTACCTCGCCGGTCGATTTCATTTCCGGTCCCAGCACGATGTCGATGCCGGTGAATTTGGCAAAGGGAAACACGGCTTCCTTGATGGAGAACTGGTGCGGCGTCGGCTCCTGGAAGACGTTTTGCTCGGCCAAGGAAACGCCCGCCATCACCTTGGCCGCCACTTTCGCCACCGGCAGGCCCGTGGCCTTGGAAACGAAGGGGACCGTGCGGCTGGCCCGCGGATTGACCTCGAGCACGTAGAGGTTCGGCCAGCCGTATTCGTGTTTCACCGCGAACTGGATGTTCATCAGGCCGCGGACTTGCAGCCGCCGGGCCAGGGCGTCCGTGGCCCGCCGGATTTCCTCGATAATGATGGCCGGCAGGCTGTGCGGCGGAATGACGCAGGCCGAGTCGCCCGAGTGGACCCCCGCCTCCTCGATGTGCTCCATAATGCCGGCCACGATTACTTGCTCTCCGTCGGCAATGGCGTCCACGTCGACCTCGATGGCGTCTTCGAGGAAGCGGTCGATCAGCACCGGCTGGCCCTGGGCGACGACGAAGGCCTCGGCCACGAAGCGCTCGAACTGGGCCATGTCGTAGCAGATTTCCATGGCCCGGCCGCCGAGCACGAAACTCGGCCGCACCAGCACGGGAAAGCCGATCTCGGGCACCTGGTTTCGGGCCTGGGCCATGTTGCGGGCAATGGCGCTGGCCGGCTGCTTCAGATTCAGCCGGTGCAGGATGTTCTTGAACTTCTCCCGGTCCTCGGCGTCCTCGATCGTATCCACGCTGGTGCCGATGATCGGCACGCCGGCGTTGCTCAGCGCCCGGGCCAGGTTCAGCGGCGTCTGCCCGCCGAACTGCACGATCACCCCGTCCGGCTGGACCCGATCGCAGATGTTCAGCACGTCCTCGGTCGTCAGCGGCTCGAAGAACAGCAGGTCCGAGGTGTCGTAGTCGGTCGAGACGGTCTCCGGGTTGCTGTTGACCATGACCGACTCGATGCCCAACTCGCGCAGGGCGAAGCTGGCGTGGCAGCAGCAGTAGTCGAACTCGATCCCCTGTCCGATGCGGTTCGGCCCGCCGCCGAGGATCATAATCCGCTTCTTAGTCCCCTCTCTCGATTCGGGAGAGGGGCCGGTGGTGAGGGCGGTCTCCGGTCTCCCCTCTCCCTCCGGGAGAGGGCTAGGGTGAGGGCTGCCCGCGTCTTCTGAAGCCCTCACCCCCTGCCCCTCTCCCAAAGGGAGAGGGGTTTCCTGGCAGGGCCGTCTCGGCGGCGTTTCGTCCTCGTCCTCGTAGGTCGAGTAAAAGTAGGGCGTGTAGGCCTCGAACTCGGCCGCGCAGGTATCGACCGATTTGAAGACGGCCGTGATCCCCCGCCGCTTCCGCTCGTTGCGGACGTCCATCTCGGTCATCTTCCAGATCACGGCCAGTTGCCGGTCGGAGAAGCCGTATTGCTTGGCGCGGCGGAGCGTGGCGTCGTCGCAGGCGCCGATGCCGCCCAAACCGTCAAGGTAGTTCTCCAACTCCACGATCTGCTCGAGGTTCTCCAAAAACCAGGGATCGATGCCGGTCAGCTCGTGGATCTCTTCCAGGCTCATGCCGTACTTGATGGCGTAGCGGAGGTGCCACACCCGCTGGTCGCCGGGCGTGACCAGCTTTGAGCGGACCTCGTCCATGGTCGGCTGCCCGGGCGTGCCCCAGAGGTCCTTGTTGTCGCGGCCGAAGCCGAAGCTGCCGACCTCCAATCCGCGGAGCGCCTTTTGGAACGACTCCTTGAACGTCCGCCCGATGGCCATCGTCTCGCCGACGCTCTTCATCTGCGTGGTCAGGGTGGGATTGGCCTCGGGAAACTTCTCGAAGGCGAACCGCGGCGCCTTTGTGACCACGTAGTCGATCGTGGGCTCGAAGCAGGCCTTGGTTTCCCGGGTGATGTCGTTGGGCAATTCGTGCAGCCGATAGCCCACGGCCAGCTTGGCGGCGATCTTGGCGATGGGAAAGCCGGTGGCCTTCGAGGCCAGCGCGCTGGAGCGGCTGACCCGGGGGTTCATCTCGATGACCACCATCCGGCCGTCTTTCGGGTTGACGGCGAATTGGATGTTCGAGCCGCCGGTCTCCACGCCGATCTCCCGCATCACGGCGATCGAGGCGTCGCGCATCCGCTGATATTCCTTGTCGGTCAGCGTTTGCGCCGGAGCGACGGTGATCGAATCGCCGGTGTGGACGCCCATCGGATCGAAGTTTTCGATCGAGCAGATAATGACGCAGTTGTCGTCCTTGTCGCGCATCACCTCCATCTCGAACTCTTTCCAGCCGATCACCGACTCTTCGAGCAGGACCTGACCCACCGGCGAGAGGTCGAGGCCGTGCTGCACGAGGTCGTCGAACTCCTCGCGGTTGTAGGCGATGCTCGAGCCGGTCCCGCCGAGCGTGAAGCTGGGCCGCACCACGCAGGGCAGGCCGATCTCGCCCACCGCCTGCCGGGCTTCGTCCAGGCTGCCGATCGTCCGGCCCAGGGGGACTTCCAGCCCGATGCGCTCCATCGCCGCCTTGAACTGGTCGCGCGATTCGGCCTTGTCGATCACGGCGGCGTTGGCGCCGATCATCTCGACGCCGTATTTTTCCAGCACGCCGTGGCGGTGCAGTTCCATCGCCAGGTTCAGGCCCGTCTGGCCGCCGAGGGTCGGCAGCAGGGCGTCGGGCCGCTCGGCCGCGATCACCTTCTCGACGATCTCCCAGGTAAGCGGCTCGATGTAGGTGCGGTGGGCCATCTCGGGGTCGGTCATGATCGTGGCCGGATTGGAGTTGACCAGCACGACCTCGTAGCCTTCCTCCTTCAGGGCTTTGCAGGCCTGCACGCCGGAATAGTCGAACTCGCAGGCCTGCCCGATGATGATCGGCCCGGAACCGATGAGCAGGATTTTTTTGATGTCTTCGCGGCGTGGCACGGCAGTAGCTTCCTTGATGCGGCCTGTGGAACCCGAGTGTCGCCCCCCGCTTAATAGGGGAGGAACGGAGTCTAAAATTTCCTAATGGTAACACGCGGGGCGGGGGTCGTTCAAGAGGCCCTACCCTGGATCGCCTTGTCTGATCATTATACAATGACAACCGTTCTTATTGGTGTGGCAGTCAGTTTCGCGGGTGGTGTTCCATGAAAACTGAAAAAGACAGGATACGACCGCGATGGTACCAACACTGTCAAGTCAAGATGACCAGAGAGTATGTCGGCGGAATTATTGCCGGTTTCGGTCTTGGCATTGTCCTAATGGCTGCAATCAAACCTGTCTTCACTGTCTTCGGCTGGTCGCTGATTATGATGGTTGGTATTTTGCTCGTCGCAATTGGCGCAACGTTCACGTTGCACGCCCAAAACAGATACTCGAGTGATGAGGATAGTGATCGGGGACGGCGATAAATTTACTTCCGATCCTCTGCCCAGGCTTGCCTCGCCATAATTCCGGCAACCGCGTTGCGGAAATGCAACAACATGCTGTTGCGGTCTTGCGCCGGCGTTGCCTAACCGCGGCGGACGTGGTGAATTGACATCACGCCGGCCTTCGCCGGGCATCGCGGACAGCACCCTGCGGCCAAACGCACCTCGAACGGTGGCGATAATTTTGCCCGGCTCTTTGCGCCGTCCTATTGTAGTTTCTCACGCAGATGGTTACTTATGCGGCGGAGGGTGCCACTGCTGGCTTGTCCAGCAGTGTTGACCGCTGTTGCACTTCCGCACGGCTGGACAAGCCAACAGTGGCACCCAACTCCACTATTCTCCGCAAAATAAGACACCACATTTACGAGACACTACACTAGTGCCCCCAGCCCATGTACTGCGAAAAATCCAGCAGCCAGGGATTCGTCCACGGGTTCCAAGTCGGATAGCTGACCGAGAGGACCGACAGGGCCAGCAAGACCAGCGCCAGACCGCGGGTCCAGCGCCGCGAGGCGAGGAAATCGGCCGCCGGCAGCATCGCCAGCAGCCACAGCGGGGCGAGCCAGAACATCCACCGCAGCCCGCTGGTCATGCCGCCGTAATTCCGGTTGATCAACGGCTGGCCCAGGTAGAAGGCCAGACAGGCCAGTGAGATCGCGGCCGCGCCAGCCGCGGCCCAGCGCAAGCGGGGATCGCCGCGGCGGAAAATCCAAACGCAAACGCCCGCCAAGCTCAGCAGCCAGACGGGTGTCAGGCTGAAGATGCCGTGATGGCCCACCAGCACGTTCAGGGCGTAGACGTACGGCGACTTTTCGCCCTTGTCCAGTCCCCGCGTGTTTTTCCAATTGCTCATCCAATAGCTTTCGATAGTTTTGCCGTTCCGCTGGTAGGTGTAGTTGTACCAGTTTTCCTGGCCTTCGCCGCCGCGATGGGCGTAGGCCGGGGCCAGCGTTCCGTGGGCGATGTAGTTCGTGCCGAAAAATGCCGCCGCCACCAGCACCGCCGCCGGCACGAATCCCGCGAAGGTCAGCCGCGGCGACTTCAGCAACAACGCCGCGCCCAACGCCGCCAGCAGCGACGCGGCGGGCAACTCGTTCGACGCCGCCAAGGCCGCGAACAGGCCCGCCACGATGTAATATCCCAGCCGCCGGTCGTCGAACCAGATGCGGACAGCCGCGTAAACGGCCGCCGCCGCGCAGACCGCCGCCGGCAGATGGTTGTTGATCACCACCACGAAGGTCGATAGGAACGTGCCGAAGCAGCAGGCCGCCATCACGAAAATCCGCCCCCAGTCGGTCGTCCCGAAGCGCTCGACCAGCGCGGCCAGCAGGACGAAATAGATCGCCAGCGGAATCAGGTTGAACACGATCAGCATGAAGCGGTCGATCTCGTAGGGGTTGTCGCCCAGGCTGGCGCCGGTCAGGCGATGGATCGGCCAGTAGACGGCCGCCATCAGCGTGGGCAGCAGCGGCGGCTTGCTCGAATAGAGGTGGCCGTCGTGCTTGACCATGTCGATGGTGTCCCAGTTCGGCTCCTGGATCACGCGGTCGATGGCATACGGTGCGTCGGGCACGCGCATATCCTCTTCGACCAGCGCTCGGACCGTACACCAGCGGCTGCGGTCGTTGGCGCTGAGGAAGGGCCGTTGCAGCAGGGCGTCGTGCCGCAACTTGGCCTCGGTGCGGGCCAGTTCCGCCTCGAGCTTTTCGCCGGAGAGCCCCGACTGCTCCAGTTTGGCCCGCGTTTTTTCCAATGCGGCGTCCGCCTTGGCGAGGCGATATTTTTCCAGCCCCGCCTTGTCCACCGAGTTGACCGCCAGGATGCGGCCCAGCATGGCGCCGACCGAGACGAAGATCAGGAGGAAATAAACGCTCCAACGGAGCTTGCGGCCGGAATCGTTATCCTTGTGGCACGGCCGCCCTCGGCCGTGAGAATTATCCTGCACAGCCGAGGGCGGCTGTGCTACGTTTTGGGAATCTCTTGATGTGAAATCGTTCATGTTCGAGGCGGGGTGCGTTCGCGGATGGAATACCCCCGGCGACCGGAGGCTTGGTAAGCGATAAACAATTCGGCCAGGAAGCCGACCGACATCAGTTGGCCTCCCAGCAACAACAAACCGACGGAGTAAAGCACGATCGGCCGCTCATGAAGATGGATCGGCGTCAGCCCCATCGCGTCAATGCGGGAGACGATCCACCACACGGCCATGATAACCATTCCCAGGGCGCCGAGCGCGAAGGACGCCAATCCGACCGTGCCCAGCAAATGCTGCGGCCGCTGGCCGAAGCCGGTGAGAAACTTGACGGTCAAGAGGTCCAGGAAGCCTTTGATGATCCGGCTCGCTCCGTATTTCGAGCGGCCGAACCTGCGCGGCCGGTGGTTGATGACGATCTCGCCGACGCGGAACCCCCGGGCGACGGCCAGCACTGGCACGAACCGATGCAGTTCGCCGTACAGCCGCACTTCCTGAAACACCTCGCGGCGGTAGCACTTCATGCCGCAGTTGTGATCGTGCAGCCGGACGCCGGTCAGCCGGCTGACCATCCAGTTGAACACCCGCGACGGCAGAACTTTATGCCAGGGATCGTGCCGGACCTTCTTCCAGCCGCTGACCACGTCCAAATTCTTTTCCATCTCGGCCAGAAAACGGGGAATCTCGCGGGGATCGTCCTGCAGATCGGCGTCGAGGGTCATTAGCAGTTCGCCCCGGGCCTGCTCGAATCCGGCGCTCAACGCCGCCGCCTTGCCGAAGTTGCGGCGAAAGCGGATGCCGCTGACCCGCGAATCCGTTTCCGCCAAGCGGGCAACCACATCCCAGGAGCACGTCCGTCGAGCCGTCGTCGACGAAGACCACGTCCAGGTCATACCCTTCCGACGCGGCCACCTCGGACAGCTCACGGTGGAGCGCCTCCAAAGATTCGGCTTCGTTGAATACGGGAACGATGACGGACAACATGGAAAGTCAGAGGTTAGGGGATCGGGAATCGGGAGTAGGGGATCGGGAATCGTGGGCTTGGAGTTGGGGTGGAATGGCCGATAAACGTTGACTTCCGCTTGCGGTTTCGCAATGTCCATTTCGCAATTACTACCGTCGCCTCCCGCAAAGATACAGGATACCCGATACGCACAATTCCGCTACCAGCCACACCAGACGGAGGAGGATGGCGGCGATGAGAGCGGCTCCCCCTCCCAAGTATGGAATCATCAGCTCGGTGAGCACCGCCTCTCGCACCACGGCCCCGCCCGGCAGCATCGACACGAAACCCGCGACGGTGGCCAGCGATACGGCGGCGACGTAGAGGTGGAACAGTGCGAAGGGGCTGGTGTTTCCCACGCCGATTGCCCTCAGCACGGCCCACAGGCTCAGTCCAAATATAGCCCATCCGACGGCATTTAGCACCCAGCCGAGGACTACGGTTCCATAGCCGAGGCGGTCCAGTTTCTCCACTGTGGAGGGGGTAAGTTTGCCCACTCCGGCCAGACGAACGAGGCGTTTGAAGATCGGCGGCTGGATGGGCAGGCCCGCGGCTGCCATAATCCCCACCGCCGCCCAAAACAGCACCGGCTCACCGCGGAACCAGCCGGCCACGATGGCCGCCGCCAGCAGCGCCCCGGTCGACATCATGGTCAGCGTTTCGTAAAAAATGCTCGCCACGGCCAAGGAAGCGTCCACGCCCGGTCCGCGGAGCAGACCGGCGCGGATAATGACGACCATGGCCTTGCCGGGCACGTACTTGCCGAGGTGTCCGATGTAGTACGCCCGGATCGTCCGGCCGAATCCCACGCGCTGCCCGAGCGTCAGTAGAACGCGATGCCAAAACAAGGCGAACGGCAGCGTGCCGAGCAGATACAACCCGGCGGCGGCCGCCAGCCAGAGGAAATCGACCTGGAAGCTGTGCCGGCCGAGTTCGATCCAGGCCTCGACGATCGTGCGGCGGATAAACCACACGACCAGCACGGCGATCGACAGTTTGATCGCGGCCCAAAGCCAACGTTTCCAGTGATGATCTTTTGCTTCCATCATTTTGAATGGTCCCCTCTCCCTTTGGGAGAGGGTTAGGGTGAGGGCGCAGTCGAGTAAGAAGTCAGAATTCGAGACTCCGGCCTCCGTACTCACGATCCCGTACTCCGTACTCAATATATATATCTTCGTGCCGCCCTCACCCCCGGCCCCTCTCCCAAAGGGAGAGGGGAGATTGCCTGCCACGTCTCGCGCCTCCTACAGGGCGCGGGAATGTCGCGCCGCCAAAAAATCACCGCCCCGGCCGTGATGCACGCCAACCCGATGACGATCAGCGTCAAGTCGGGCGTCCACCCCGACCAGCCGCCGGCCGGGGGCATCAGAATCAACTCCTGCGGTTTGTAAAGGCTGAGGAAGGAAAAATAGCCCAGCCACGCCCCGCCGGTCCACATCCGGGCGACGAGCTTCACGATCAGCGAGAGGATGAAGAACCCGCCGGCCAGCGAGATCGTCCGCCAGCGGTCGCGGTTCCACGAGGAAACAAAGGTGGTGATGCCGGTGAAGCAGAAAGTCATGGCGAACAGGTTCCACGCGCCGGGCAGAAATAGCCGCGACGGCGGCGGATTGTGAAAGGCGATGCTCCGCAAGCCCAGCCACATACCCAACCACACGGAAGCCGCCAGTAGGGCCGCGCCGACGGTCGCCGCCACGGCGGGCACGATCATCACCGACACCCGCCGCACCGGCAACGACAGCAGCAGGTCCATCGTTCCCCGGCCGATCTCGCCGCTGATCGAGTCCGAACCGCGCCCCAGCGCCCAGCCGACGCAGACCAGGATCGTCACCACGTGGGTGTAGAGGATGCTCAATTGACCGGCGGGCGTGGCCAGCTTGGACAGCGGCACGCCGAGCATCGGCTGCAGGAAGTTCGGCATCAAGTTCAGCAGCGTGCCCCACGCGCCCACGTCGAACAGGCTCATCAGCCACACGAAC
This sequence comes from uncultured Planctomycetota bacterium, assembly GCA_963733145.1. GTDB lineage: Bacteria > Planctomycetota > Planctomycetia > Pirellulales > Thermoguttaceae > JAHIKV01. The sequence goes on from CAVTCJ010000010.1 coordinate 17,633, forward strand.
AGCCAGCAAAACGACACCAGCAGCGCGCAGGAAACGGCCAGCGTCAGCCAGGCGTCGGATACGGCCTTTTTCCAGAGAGCGAGGTTCATGCCGCACTCCAGCATACACGCCCCCGTCGCCGGCGGCAAGGCGGCGTCCTTGCGGAACGCGCCGCGGACGGGGATAATTGAATGTGGTGGTCGGATGTTTTGCGGCTGAAGAATCCTGGTTCCCATGCTCCGCATGGGAACCCACTGCCCGGACGCTCCGCGTCCGCGTGGTCCGTGAGTGCGTGCCTCGAACGGTAACTCCTCCACGGACGCGGAGCGTCCGGGCAGGGCGTTCCCACGGAGACCGTAGGAACGAGATATGACTTGTGGCACAGCCGCCCTCGGCTGTGCAGAATTGTTCTAGACAGCCGAGGGCGGCTGTCCCACAAATTACTTGGACACCCACACAATTGCCCAACGGAGGGCTCCATGAACGTGCTGTTGATTGCCGTCGCCGCGGCGTCGCTGGGCGTCGATTATGGTTGGACGCGCTTGCCCGACGGCGGATCGGTGTACACCATTCAGCTCAACCGGCAGACGCTCGATGCGCTCCGCGACGGCCAGCCGATCGAGAGCGACGTCATGCCGGAGGCGGGCGCGGTCCGCTCGTTCCGCATCGTCGTCGGCGACGAGAAGCTGGCACGCGAAAAGCCGCCGCAGCTACCGCCGCGCCCCCTCTTGCCGGACCAGGCGGCAAAGCCGCTCGCCACAAATCAAACAACCTTCACGCAAACCGAGAACAAACCTACGGTCGAAGAAACCCTTCGATCCACAGCGTCGAAAGCCGCCCCCGAACAGCCGGCGAAACCCTGGCTCCCCTTCACGTTGACGGTCATGGGGTTGTTTGCCTCGCTGGGCGCGAACGTCTATCTCGGTTGGATTTCCTGGGGACTCCGCAGAAGATGTCGGAGGGAGTTCGCCGCCGAAAGTTCGGAAGCTCATTCGGACGGTTGAGTGCGTCGGAAATTGGGACCATTTAGCCCCCCGGGAATACATCGAGAGCGATGAGTAGGGTGGGACGAGCGAAGCGCGGTCCCACCAGTCACGGCGAAAAACATGGTGGGACCGCGCTTCGCTTGTCCCACCCTACAATTCGCAGCCGACACTATTTAGCCCCCCCGGGAATACACGGGGGGAAAGAGTCAGAGCAAACGGCCGGCCGTGCCCCCGGTGTATTCACCGGGGGCTAAATAGCGAGACCGGGGGCTAAATGGCGAGATCGGGGGCCGAATGGCGAGTGTGCCGCGTCGAGAGTACGCCCCACATTGAGTCGCTCCACCACTGGACGAAAGCGGCTACGCAAATTAACATAGGGAGTTTGCATCCGTGGAGGGAAGGATGCCCAATGAATCGCAACCAGACCGATCCCAACCTATCCGCCGTTGCCCGAGACGTCCTCGGTTTTCTGGACTTTTCCTCGGGCGCTACCGATCCGCGGTTTCTTCACAGCTTGAGCGAGTTGTTCGCCGCGGTTGAGGCTGGTAAGGAGCCGGCCTGGCAGGCCGTCGGCGGAATCCTCCGCGCCGAGTTGCAGGCCGTCCGCGGCACGTCGGACGCCTTCCGCCACGTCGAGCAGGCGGAAGCGGTGCTCCGTCTGGTCTTCGATGAGGCTCTGCCCGCCTATCGCCGCTTCCACGGCGACCTGCTCTTCCACCAGTCTGACGCGGATTTGTTCCAGCCGTTTTTCGTGGGCCGGGTTTGCGAGGCCGTGCTGCAGCAGGGAGGCCCCTGGCAGGAGACCGAGCGGATCGTGCCGGCCGCGATCCGCCAGTTGAACGATTACCTGGGCCATCGCCCCGTCGCCGTGCTCCGCACCGAGCGGAAGATTCAGCCCTACGAACACGAGTGGGTCCGGCCGATTCCGCTGTGGATCCGCGGGGCGGGGACCGCCGCCGGCCCCTACGCCGAACTGGTCGAGACCGCGATGGCCATTCTCGACGCCACCGATCCCGCGCTGCTGTTCGACGCCTCCTTCGCCCTCGATCAACTCGACGAGCTGGCGCTCGATCCGCGGGCTTACGACTTCGACCATCCGGTCAGCAAACGGCCCAACTATCTGTTCGGTCAATGGGACATGCACAAGCTGGACGGGGCCGGTCTCTGCCGCCGGTTCGTTTTGCAGCAGGTGACGCTGGACGCGATGCTCGATCGCCTGGAAAATCGCGGCCGCATCCCGAAGAAGGAAGTCTTGTTCGAGGAGGCGGCCGTGCTGGCCGGGACCATGCTGATGGGTTCCGGCGTCAGCGGGAATCGCCCCGATGCGCACGACTCGACCGTCACGCTGACCACGTTGTTGTCGAAGATCGCCCTGTACCGCGACGGCTTTTACGAGCTTATGCTGGCCAAGCTGAAGGGGGCGCACGCCGATCGGCTGCGGGAAGAGGCCGCCGCGCTGCGTCAACCGCTGGGCGGCGCGCGGCAGCACTTCAACCATTTTATGACCCGCCGCCGGGCGCTGCAGTTGCAGCACGTCCATTTGGCCCAATTGTTCGCCGCGCTGGGCTGCGAAGACGAAGCCCTGCGGCACGCCGCGATCGTCCCGGCCTCCTCCGCCCGGATGTATTGCGAAATGCACTGCCGCATGTCCGCCGCGGGATTGGCCATCGAGCGCGGCCGACTGGAAGAGGCCGCCGCGCAGTTGCCGCAGATCGAGGACCTGCTGCGCCGGGGGATCGAATGCGGGGCCATCGTCGATCCCTGGAACATCCTCGGCTTCGGCGGTCAGTACAGCCTCTTTCCCGCCGTCGAGAACAGCGTCTACGACTACCGCGTCGACGATCTGCTCGACCTGATGAGCGACATTTTCATGCTTTACGGGCAGATCCATCGCGCGGCGGCCGCCACCGGAAAGCTCTCGCTGCAACACGAGCTTTCGGCGAATCTGGCCGAGCTGGCCCGCTGGTGGGACCGCTTCGCCTCGGTCGAGGTCGGTTCGATCGAGGGCATCTCGGGCCAGGAAACGCTTGACTCGGCCGAGAGCGTCGCCGCCGCGATCGGGGCCTGGCACGAAGGGGGCGCCGCCGCCGGAGACGTCGCCTTCTGGCGCGATCACATCGAGCATTTCCTCTCGCCGAAAGCCTACGCCCTGGTCGTCGACACCCTGCTGGAAAACCGCGATTTCGTCGCCGCTATGGGACTCCTGGTGCAGTGGCTCAGCCAGGCCCAGGAGATTCCGCTGGTGGAGGAAGACTATTCCTTCCACGACCTGGCGCTGGACTGGATGGAAGACCTGTGGCGTGACGAGCGGGCGTCGGGCGAACGCCGCCCGCCCAAGCGCGGCGAACGGAGGCGGAAAAAAACCGCCGTCCCCTCCAGCGTCCCGCCCGAACAACGCTGGTCCCTGGCGAAAAAGTTCCTCGACTACCTGGAAGCCAACGCCGAGGACTATTGGCAGGTGCCGCGCTTCGAGATGGCCGCCGAAGTCCTGGGAGAAGACGACCGGGAGAATGATGAGCAGCCTTTCGAGGAGTTCGACGAAGACGACGAAGAGGGCCTGGACGACGAAGACAACCTCTTCGGTGCGGCCTATGAGGACGTGACCTACCGCGACAGCACCGACGACGGCGTGGAAGGCGACATCTATGAAACCGGACCCTCGGACACCGAGTTCGAGCTGGTCGGCGAGGCCGAGCGGATCGTCAGCCGCTTGAGCTTCCTGACGACCGTGGCCCAGTTGTGGAAGCTGGGGGCGACCGCCTCGGGGGAAAAGGGGACAGGTCCAATTTGCCGGAACGGCCCGAAGGGTGCTGCGCACAAATTGGACCTGTCCCCTTTTCCCCCTCCGGCCGCGACGAGGGATTGGCCGCCTGGCTCGATCAGGCGACGAAAAATCACCGCCGGTTGCTCGACCTGCTGGACGCCGTTCATCGCCATCGCATACCGCCCCCGCGCGGCAGCCAGGAATCGTTGATCGAGTACGACCGCCGCCGCAGCGTGAAGGAAACGCTGCTCGAAGAGATCATTCAGGCCAGCGTCGAGACGGCCGACGCCGCGCGGATGATTCGGGCGTCGATGGGCCGGCCGGCCGCGGCCGATAAAGCGGAAAAATGGGAACGGCTCGCGGACGAGGCGCTGTCGCTGTTGTTGCGGGGCGACGCGGCCGGACTGCGCCGGGTTCTGGCCGAAGCTGCTCAAGGCCCTGGCCGAGCGGCCGCTGCTCTACATGGCCGTCAGCCGGGGCGGCAACCCGCGGCGGATCGTCGCCTCGCGCGGCCGGCAGCGGGTCATTCGCCGCCTGCTGCACAACCTGCCCCGCCTGGGTATGCTGAGCGAGACCTTCCGGCTGCTCGAGACCGCGCAACTGATGGAGTCCCGGCACCCGCTCGGACCGGGCGCCATCACCGAGTTCGACTCCGTTTTCGACGCCGGATGCCGGTCGATCGTCCATTGTCTGGCCGTCTCCGCCGCCGAGTGGGGCGGCGCCGCCGACAGCTCTTTGGTCGAATGTCTGGAAGAGGCCGTCGACGTGTTGCTGCATTGCTGGCTGACCCACAGCCGCCGCGTGCGGCTTTCGGTGCTGGAGACCGTCGCCGATCAGGCCCAATGGCGGAGCCTGAAACAGTTCATCGAGCGCTACGGGAGCGACTTGTTCACGCAGCGTTTTATGAACCTGGGAAACCTCCGCGGAATCCTCCACCAAGGCGCGGCAAACTATCTGAACAACCGCCGCGAGGAACCCGAGCCGGAGGAGCCGCTCCGCTTGTTGGACGATCTGGACGAAGCCATCCCCCTGGACCAGGCCGCCCACTGGCTCGACGTGGCCCTCGAAGCGGTGGTCGAAAACTATGGGAAATACGTGGACTACAACAGCATCACCACGCAGTCCGACCGCGGCGAAATGCTCTACACCTTGCTGGACTTCCTCCGCCTGGAATCGAACTACAACCGGCTGGCCTGGAACCTGCGGCCGGTGATGCTGGCCCATCAGGTGCTGGTGCGTTGCGGCCGCCGCCGGGCGGCCGACATCTGGCGCCGCGCGGTCGCCGAACGAACCGCCCCCTTGGCCGACGAACACCTGAAACGCTTCGAGCGGCTCTCGAAAAAGTACGGCATGCGGCTGCCGAGCATTGCCGAACATCTGGCCGAAAGGTTCATCTTCCCGCTGGAGATCGACCGGCTCTGCGACTTGATCCGTCCGGTGGTCGATGGCCTGCGGGCCGGCCGGCGGCCGCGGGCGCTGGGAGAACTGAAAAAACAGGTCGATCGGTTCACCGCCCGGCCCTCGGGCGCCGGCTACGAAACGCCCGGCTGGATCGAGGCCCTGGAAGAGGAACTGGAGCAAGTCCGCTACGGATCGGCCGGCGAGGACGACGACGCCTTCGAGCCGTTCTTCCACATCCCCCAGATCCGCCTTTCCGGGGAAGAGTTCCAACGGCAGATCAAGGAGATGTACGACGACGAGACGCTCTGGCCCTTCGGCGACTTGCTGTAAGCGACATGGCCCCTCTCCCTTTGGGAGAGGGTTAGCGTGAGGGCCGTGTTCGTCCGGTCCCCTCTCCCTTTGGGAAAAGGTTAGTGTGAGGGCCGTGTTCGTCCGGTCCCCTCTCCCTTTGGGAGAGGGTTAGGGCGAGGGCCGTGTTCGTCCGATCCCCTCTCCCTTTGGGAGAGGGTTAGGGTGAGGGCCGTGCGGCATACGGGGAGAAGCGCGTCAGAACTATTCTTCGCTAGGACCGCGTAGCGGTCGCCTTTGAATAGCCGGGGGTGAAACCCCCGGAGCTTGTAGCACAGCCGCCCTCGGCTGTGCGAATCGCCCTGGACAGCCGGGGGCGGCTGTCCTACATATACCGAAGTTGTCTTTGGACGACAACAAAGATCAACCGCAGCCGCGTAGCGGCGTCGCCGGCGCAACACGCGACAATCGTGATGCCGCTTGAGAGAAGATGGGGTCAGATCGCCATTAGGCATAGTCCACTAATGACTAATGGCGCTCTGACCCCATATTCCCCATATTCCCCCTGATGCCCTCACCCCCGGCCCCTCTCCCGGAAGGAGAGGGGAGGACAACGTGATTGGCATATCCTTTCTCTGTTCCTTTTGGTGGAGACGTTTTTGCCCCAACGGGGCACCGGTTCTCCCAGCCCAGGGCATCGCCCCTCGTTGTTACACACATCTCTTGATTGATATTGGCGAATTGGGATCAATACGGCATTATGGTAAGCAAGTGAATGGACGCAGGGGGGAGAAAACTAGTCAAGGAAGATCGCACATGCTCACTCCCTGGGTAGCGGATGAAATGAAAACGGCCAATTTGTGCGACAAACGCCTGAATCGACGCCTTGCGGAGGTGGTTTCGCAGTTGGCAGAGCGGCCAACGGCGAGCATTCCCGCGGCGTGCGGCGGTCGCGCCGAAATGGTCGCCGCCTATCGGTTTTGCGAGAACGAGAACACCAACTTCAAGACTGTCCTGCAACCGCACATTGACGCCACGCGGCGACGAATCGCCGCACAACCCATGGCCTTGCTCGCGCAGGACACTACGGAAATTGACGTCACCCGGCCGGACCAGCAGGTCGCGGGGGCCGGTCCCCTGGACGGTGGTCCTCGCCGCGGAGCGCTGGTGCACCTCGATGTGCGCGTTCACAGAGGATGGAACGCCGCTCGGCACGGTCGCCGGCGAGGCCTGGGTGCGCAGGGAGGAGCCCGTTAGCGCACCGCGGACTCGGGCCGAGGCGCGCCGCTACGCCGATCGAAGACAAAGAGAGCTATCGTTGGGTTACCATGCTTCGGCAGGCGCGCGAAGAAGCTCTGCGAAACCCCGCCACTCGGTTGATTTGCCTGGCCGATAGCGAAGCCGACATCTATGAAGTAATGGTCGAAGGAATGCGGGAGCCCGGGACCATCGACTGGATCATCCGCGCCTGCCAGAATCGCGCTTTGCTCCTGGAAAACAGCCAAAAACACGCGGAACATTACGTCCGCGACGCGGTCCTGTCTCGGCCGGCGCTGTTTGAGCGGACGATCCAGGTGCGGGGGCGAAAAGCGAAGGTGGCTTGCGAAACGCGGGGCCGACGCCAACCCCGCAAATCGCGCAAAGCCGTGGTTGCGGTGCGGGCGATGCGTCTCACGCTCCGTCCGCCGTTTCGTCCAGACCATCGTCTCCCGGCGATCACCATCAACGTGGTGTCGGTCAGCGAGGTGAACCCGCCGCCGAACGACGAGCCGGTGGAATGGCTGCTGCTGACGAGCTTGCCGATTGACGACATCGAGCAGGTGCAACGAGTAATCCAATATTATTGTGTTCGTTGGATGATCGAGGTTTTCTTTCGCGTGTTGAAGTCGGGCTGCCGTGTTGAAGAGCGGTTGTTTGAATACATGGACCGCTTGTTGACGTGTCTGGCGATCTATGTGATTGTTGCCTGGCGGACGTTGTACGTGTGCCGCTTGGGACGGAGTTGCCCGGACATCAGTTGCGAGGCGGTCTTCGAGCCGGCCGAATGGAAATCGGTGTGGAAGGTGATGCGCCGCGAGAATCCGCCGGCCCACCCGCCCCCCTTGGGCATGTTCATTCGGCTGGTGGCACAGCTTGGTGGCTACGTGAATCGAAAACGAGCCGATCCGCCCGGTCCGCAAACCCTTTGGATTGGCCTGCAACGGATGCATGACTTCGCTACCTGTTGGCTAATGTTCGGCCCTGACGCTCAAAGGGAGACCTGATTTGTGTGTAACAACGAGGGCATCGCCCTGGGGAAAGGGTGGACATGACGAAGCGAGTCCGGCCCAACGGGCCAACCGTTCCGGGGTGAGGCGGCCGGGAACGATTGGCCCGTTGGGCCGTTGGGTAAAAATACGCATTCTCTCGCTCCCCAGGGCGATGCCCTCGTTGTTACACACATCTCTTGATTGATATTGGCGAATTGGGATCAATACGGCATTATGGTAAGCAAGTGAATGGACGCAGGGGGGAGAAAACTAGTCAAGGAAGATCGCACATGCTCACTCCCTGGGTAGCGGATGAAATGAAAACGGCCAATTTGTGCGACAAACGCCTGAATCGACGCCTTGCGGAGGTGGTTTCGCAGTTGGCAGAGCGGCCAACGGCGAGCATTCCCGCGGCGTGCGGCGGTCGCGCCGAAATGGTCGCCGCCTATCGGTTTTGCGAGAACGAGAACACCAACTTCAAGACTGTCCTGCAACCGCACATTGACGCCACGCGGCGACGAATCGCCGCACAACCCATGGCCTTGCTCGCGCAGGACACTACGGAAATTGACGTCACCCGGCCGGACCAGCAGGTCGCGGGGGCCGGTCCCCTGGACGGTGGTCCTCGCCGCGGAGCGCTGGTGCACCTGATGTGCGCGTTCACAGAGGATGGAACGCCGCTCGGCACGGTCGCCGGCGAGGCCTGGGTGCGCAGGGAGGAGCCCGTTAGCGCGCCGCGGACTCGGGCCGAGCGCGCCGCTACGCCGATCGAAGACAAAGAGAGCTATCGTTGGGTTACCATGCTTCGGCAGGCGCACGAAGAAGCTCTGCGAAACCCCGCCACTCGGTTGATTTGCCTGGCCGATAGCGAAGCCGACATCTATGAAGTAATGGTCGAAGGAATGCGGGAGCCCGGGACCATCGACTGGATCATCCGCGCCTGCCAGAATCGCGCTTTGCTCCTGGAAAACAGCCAAAAACACGCGGAACATTACGTCCGCGACGCGGTCCTGTCTCGGCCGGCGCTGTTTGAGCGGACGATCCAGGTGCGGGGGCGAAAAGCGAAGGTGGCTTGCGAAACGCGGGGCCGACGCCAACCCCGCAAATCGCGCAAAGCCGTGGTTGCGGTGCGGGCGATGCGTCTCACGCTCCGTCCGCCGTTTCGTCCAGACCATCGTCTCCCGGCGATCACCATCAACGTGGTGTCGGTCAGCGAGGTGAACCCGCCGCCGAACGACGAGCCGGTGGAATGGCTGCTGCTGACGAGCTTGCCGATTGACGACATCGAGCAGGTGCAACGAGTAATCCAATATTATTGTGTTCGTTGGATGATCGAGGTTTTCTTTCGCGTGTTGAAGTCGGGCTGCCGTGTTGAAGAGCGGTTGTTTGAATACATGGACCGCTTGTTGACGTGTCTGGCGATCTATGTGATTGTTGCCTGGCGGACGTTGTACGTGTGCCGCTTGGGACGGAGTTGCCCGGACATCAGTTGCGAGGCGGTCTTCGAGCCGGCCGAATGGAAATCGGTGTGGAAGGTGATGCGCCGCGAGAATCCGCCGGCCCACCCGCCCCCCTTGGGCATGTTCATTCGGCTGGTGGCACAGCTTGGTGGCTACGTGAATCGAAAACGAGCCGATCCGCCCGGTCCGCAAACCCTTTGGATTGGCCTGCAACGGATGCATGACTTCGCTACCTGTTGGCTAATGTTCGGCCCTGACGCTCAAAGGGAGACCTGATTTGTGTGTAACAACGAGGGGCGATGCCCTGGGCTGGGTGAACGAAGGGCCTTCGGCCCACAAGCAATCCTGCGGTATTTGGAACAAAAGTCGAGCAAAAACACATTCGCCAAGAGCAAGAAGTAGGACGCTTTTGCGCGGCCCAGCCAACGACTATCAGCCGCCCGTGCAGAAATCCGCTCTCTGAACGCATTCCGGCGGCTGTTAGCCGCCGGCTATTACAAATACCGCGAACATTCCGCCCCGCTTCTACTTCAGCACCTTCGCCAGGAACCCCGCGGTGACGGAACCTTCGGCGCGGGCGATCATTTCGGGGGTGCCTTTGGCGACTACGCGGCCGCCTTCGTCGGCGGCGCCGGGGCCGAGGTCGATGATGTAATCGGCCGCCCGCATGATTTGCAGATTGTGCTCGACGACCAGCAGCGAATGGCCCACGGCCAGCAGGGCCTCGAAGCAATCGAGCAGTTGCACGACGTCGGAGAAGTGCAGCCCGGTGGTCGGCTCGTCGAGGATGAAGAGGCAGCGGCCGCGTTTGGCGCCGCTGGTGTAGGCGGCCAGTTTCAGCCGCTGGGCCTCGCCGCCGGAGAGGGTGTTGGCCGGCTGGCCCAGCCGCACGTAGTCCAGGCCCACGTCGATCAGCCGTTTCAGCCGCGATTGGACCTTGGCCCGGCCGCGGAAGAAGGTGAACGCCTCGCGGACGGTCATTTCGAGCACGTCGGCGATGTTCCGCCCGCGGTAGGTCACTTCCAGGATTTCGTCGCGGTAGCGGGCGCCGTTGCACTCGGTGCAGCGCATGTAGACGTCGGCCAGGAATTGCATGTCGATCTGCACGAAGCCCTCGCCCTTGCAGGCGTTGCAGCGGCCGCCCTCGACGTTGAAGCTGAACGAGCCGGCGTCGAAGCCCCGCGTGCGGGCCTCGACCGTCTCGGCGAAGACCGCCCGAATCTCGTCGAACGCCTTCAAGTACGTCACGGGGTTCGAGCGCGGCGAGCGGCCGATGGGGCTCTGGTCGATCATAATCACGTCGTCCAACTGGCCGTCGCCGAAGACGTCGTCGTGCGGATAGGGCTTGGGGGCATCCTTTCGCAGCCGGCGGCAGAGGGCCGGATAGAGCGTGTCCTGAACCAGCGTGCTCTTGCCCGAGCCGCTTACGCCGGTGACCAGGCAGAGCACGCCCAGCGGAAACTCGACAGTGACGTTGTGGAGATTGTTGCCCCGCGCTCCGGCCAGACGAATCCAGCCGTGGTCGGGCCGGCGGCGCTGCCCGTTCGTGCCGAAACCCCGCCGCCCGGCCAGATAATCGCCGGTGAGGCTGTCCGTCGAGCGTTCCATTTCGGCGGGCGTGCCCTGAAAGACGACCTTTCCGCCGCGCTGGCCCGCTCCGGGGCCGATCTCGACGACCCGGTCGGCCGCGCGGATGATCGCCTCCTCGTGCTCGACCACGACGACGGTGTTGCCCCGGTCGCGGAGCTGCTTGACGGCGTCGAGCAGTTGGCGGATGTCGCGGGGATGCAGCCCGATCGACGGCTCGTCGAGCACGTAGAGCATGTTCACCAGACTGGAGCCGAGCGCCGCGGTGAGCGCCACGCGTCGGGCCTCGCCGCCGCTGAGCGTCCGCAGCGTGCGGTCGAGCGTGAGGTAGCCCAGGCCGACCGATTCGAGATAGGCCAGCCGCGCCCGCACCTGTTCGAGCATCATGCGGCCGACCTGCCGCTCGTAGTCCGAAAGTTCGAGGCCGGCGAACATCGCTGCCGGCGTCGCGGACCTTCATCGCGCAAATCTCGCCGAGGTTCCGGCCGCCGAGCCGCGCGGCCAACGCCTCGGGCCGCAGCCGGGCGCCGCCGCAGGCCGGGCAGGTGCGGAAACTCCGCCAGCGGCTGAGAAACACGCGGACGTGCATCTTGTACTTCCGCCGCTCGAGCCAGGCGAAAAACCCGTCCAGGCCGCCGAAGTCCCGCTCCGGCAGGCCGTGAAGCACCACGTTTCGCTGCTCCTCGGTCAACTCGCGGAAAGGCACGTCCACCGGCAAGCCGCAATGCCGGGCCGCGGACAGCAGCTTTTTCAACTCGTGGGCGTAGGCCGGCGTGTTCCACGGCGCAATCGCCCCGTCGCGGAGCGACTTGTTCGGGTCGGGAACGATCAGCTCCATGTCCAGGTCCACGACGTTGCCGAAACCCTCGCACGTCGGACAGGCCCCCAACGGGCTGTTGAAACTGTACAGCCGCGGCTCGGGCTGAGGATATTCGATCCCGCAATCCTCGCAGGCCAATTGCGCACTGAATGTCATTCGCCGCCAGGGTCGGCCGTCGATTGTGAGGGGAGAGGGGAGAGAGGAGAGGGGAGAGGGAGACGGCGGCTCGAATCCTCGACGAACACGCCGCACCGGCCCTGCCCCTTGTTGAAGGCCGTTTCCAGCGAATCGCGGAGCCGGCTCTCGGCCGTCTGCCCGGCAACGAGCCGATCGACGACGGCGTAAATGAGGGGAGAGGGGAGAGGGGAGAGGGGAGAGGGAAGAGGTGCTGCATCAACAGCATTTTCCACGTCCACGTGTTGATTCTTTCCTGGCTTGACTTCCTTGTTGTGCCGATCAATAATTTCATCAATAGAGGATTCGCCTGCCGATGTGCTTCCAGAGAAGACCTCATTCTCTTCGGATGTCCCCGGCTTATAAGGCGAATCCTCTGCTTGTGCGCCGCTCTGCGCTTCGATCGAATTCGATTTCAGGCTTTAGCAACTGCCGGACGTCGATGTCGAGATTAACCGTCCGCCCGCCGACGATCGCCCGGACGAACCCGTCCTCGCGGAGCCGGGCAATCAACTGCTCGGGCGTTTCGCCGTTGTCGAGCTGGCAGGGGAAGGCGACCATGAATCGCGTGCCGGGCGGCAGGTCGGCCAGACTCTTCGCCGTGCTTTGCGGGTCGTCGCGGCGGACCTCGCGGCCGCAACGGATGCAGTGCAAGCGGCCGATCTTGGCCATCAGCAGCCGCAGATAGTCGTTCGTCTCGGTGGCCGTGCCGACGGTCGAGCGGCTCGAGCGGCTGGTGTTCGCCCCGCTGACGGCGATGGCCGGGGGAATGCCGTCGATGCGGTCGGCCTCTGGCCGTTCGAGCCGCTGGAGAAATTGCCGCGTGTAGGCCGAGAAACTCTCGATGTAGCGCCGCTGCCCTTCGGCGTAGAGCGTATCCAGGGCCAGGCTGCTCTTGCCGCTGCCGCTGAGGCCGCAGAAGACGATCAGCTTTTGCCGGGGGATGTCCAGGTCGACGGATTGCAGGTTGTGAACCCGAACTCCCCGCAGTGCGATCTGGCCCGCGTTGCTCATGGTTTCGCCCGGCGGAGTATTTCGACAACGGCCCAAATTGACATTATATCAGAGCGCCGCGTATCCGTCCACAAAATGCCGAACTACCGCTTGCAGTTTCGCACCCCTTGCCGCTTAATCCCGGGACTGCTTTACTGTATCCATGAAGTATCGCGGCCGGCGGGCGACGATCATGGGCTTGGGCCATTTCGGCGGCGGAGCGGCCGCGGCGCGTTGGCTCGCCCGGCAGGGGGCCGTCGTCACCGTCACCGATCTGGCCGACGAAAACGTCCTGGCCGATTCGCTGGCCCTGCTCCGCGACGAGCCGATCGCCGCCGTGCATCTGGGCGGACACCGCGAGGAGGATTTTCGCGGCGCCGATCTGGTCGTCGTCAATCCGGCGGTGCGGCCCGGGAGCCGTTGGCTCGACGTCGCCCGGCGGGCGGGCGCGACGCTGCGGACGGAGATCGAACTGTTCATGGAAAATTGCCCGGCGCGGATCGTCGGCGTCACGGGCAGCAACGGCAAATCGACCACCGCCGCGATGATCGCGGAAATTTTGCGGGCAGCGGGATACAATGCTTTCCTCGGCGGCAACATCGGCGTCTCGCTCTTGGATCAACTGCCTCAAATCGGCCGCGACGATTGGGTCGTGCTGGAGCTGAGCAGTTTTCAACTGTATCATTTTTCCGTGGACGCGAAATCGCCGCACGTCGCCGTCGTCACCGGATGCACGCCGAACCACCTCGAATGGCACGGGAGCTTTGCCGATTACGCGGCGGCGAAGCAGCGGATTCTCGCCGGTCAGACACCGGATGATTTCGCCGTGCTGAACACGCTGGATGCGGAGGTTGAGTCGTGGCGGTCGCTGGTGCAAGGGCAATTGATCGCTCTGCCCTCACCCCCGGCCCCTCTCCCAAAGGGCGAGGGGAGAGCAGTGCTGCCCTCACCCCCGGCCCCTCTCCCAAAGGGCGAGGGGAGTTGGAAGGAACACAACCGCATCAATGCGGCCTGCGCGGCCGCCGCCGCGAGGGCGGCCGGTTGTGAAGATGGGGCGATTGCGGCGGGTTTGCGGAACTTCGCCGGACTGCCGATGCGGCTCGAATTGATCGCGGAAATCGAGGGCCGGCGGTTCATCAACGATTCGGCCGCCACCACGCCCGAATCGACCGTGGCGGCACTGCGTTCAATTGACCGGCCCGTTTGGCTGTTGGCCGGCGGTGCGGACAAAGGCTGCAATCTGGGGCCGATGGCGGCGGAGATCGTCCGTCGTGCCCGCGGGGCGGCGTTTTTCGGCAAAGTGCGCGAAGAATTGCGGACGCTCGCCGCCGCGCTCGATCCCCGGTTCCCTTGTATTGCCGTGGAAACTCTCGACGAAGCGTGGCACTGGTGTTGGCGGTGTTGTGGCGCCGGCGAGACGGTCTTGCTTTCGCCCGGCTGCGCCGGCACCGATCAATTCCAGAACTTCCGCCGTCGCGGCGCGCGGTTCGCGGAGTTGGTGGAGAGGTTGAATAGATCGTCCATTTAGCCCGCCGTGAATACACGGCGGGGAGCGTAGGGTGAGCGTAGGGTGAGTGTAGGGTGAGCGTAGGGTGGGTCAAGCGAAGCGCAGCCCCACCATGTTTGTGCGTTCATGCTCTGGTGGGGCCGCGCTTCGCTTGACCCACCCTACACTTCCCACCTATTGACAACGCGGCGAACAATGTTATAGAAGAGGCGTGAGGTTTGCGGCCTTCGGGCCGCCGACGCTCGCGACCTCGGGGTGAACGACAGTTAAGGCTTCCTTGGGGGAAGCCGATACGGCGCTGGGAGTCGTTGCCTCGGGGTTTTTTCTGCGCCACGGTTGTGGTAGAATGACCAACCGATAATCGGATTCTCGTTTAGCCGCCGCGTCCACGCGGTGATAGGAGCCCTGCCATGAAAGTAATCCACTGCGAACAGATCGAGGCCGCGCCGGTCGATGCGCAAGGGGCGTCGGACTGCCGGATGCGGTGCCTGATCGGCCCGGACGACGCCGCCCCGAGCTTTTCGATGCGGCAGTTCGTGATCGCCCCCGGCGGCCATACGCCTAAGCACGCCCACGGCCACGAGCACGAGGTGTTCATCCTCGAAGGGGAGGGGGTGGTTTTGGAGGGCGACCGCGAGCATCCCTTGCGGCCGGGCACGGCGGTCTACGTGCCGCCCAATCAGTTGCACCAGTTCCGCAACACGGGCGCCGGCACGCTGAAGTTTCTGTGCCTCATCCCGCATCCGCTCCGCGGCATGAGCGAGGTCTGTGTGGCGGCCTGCGGCTGCGACGGGTAGGAAGTGGTTAGTGGTTAGTGGCTAGGAATCGCGTAGGTTATGCTTTAGCCTAGCGCGGCGTAGCCGCAACCAATTGTGACGACGTAAGTTCCGATTATCGCCAGAAAAACATTGAGGATGTTTCCTCAATCCTAAAGTCTAATGGTATAACATCCATGCGTTATCGTGATTCGTTATGCTAAAGCATAACCTACCCGAGTCTTCCGCTTGCGGTTTCGCAGCATACAATACGGAATCTCGCCATGCCCAACGTCGCCGCTGAAATCGCCCGGCTCTGCGAGGAGATTCGCCGCCACGATCGAAAGTATTACGTCGAGGCGGCGCCGGAGATATCGGACCTCGAATACGACCGGCTGATGGAGCGGTTGAAAAAGCTCGAGGCCGAGCATCCCGACCTGATCGCGCCGGACAGCCCGACGCGGCGCATCGGCGACCAGCCGGTCGAAGGGCTCGAGCCGTTCACGCATCTCGTGCCGATGCTCTCGATCGAGAACACCTACAGCCTCGACGAGCTGAAAAAATACGGCGAGCGGGTGGCCAAGCTCCTGCCCGGCGAGCGGATCGAGTGGGTCGTCGAACTGAAGGTGGACGGCGTGGCGGTGTCGCTGATCTACGAGGACGGGCGGCTGGCCCACGCCGTCACCCGCGGCAACGGCCGGGTGGGCGACGACATTACCCACAACGTGCGGACGATCAAGGACGTGCCGCTGCGGCTGAGTCCCCTCTCCCACAGGGAGAGGGCTAGGGTGAGGGCAGCCGACGACGCGGACGAGCCTCACGGCCCTCACCCCCGGCCCCTCTCCCAAAAGGAGAGGGGAGATATTCCGCTGAGTCCCCTCTCCCAAAAGGAGAGGGGAGATATTCCGCTGAGTCCCCTCTCCCACCGGGAGAGGGCTAGGGTGAGGGCAGCCGACGACGCGGACGAGCCTCACGGCCCTCACCCCCGGCCCCTCTCCCAAAAGGAGAGGGGAGATATTCCGCTGAGTCCCCTCTCCCAAAAGGAGAGGGGAGAGATTCCGCCGCCGCTGCTTGAGGTCCGCGGCGAAATCTACATGACCAACAGCGACCTCGTGCTGTTGAACCAGTCGCAGCAGAAGAAGGGCGAGCCCCCCTTCGCCAACACGCGGAACGTAACCGCCGGCAGCGTCCGGCAGCTCGACCCGCGGGTCTGCGCCGCTCGAAGGCTGCGGATGTTCTGCCACAGCGCCGGCGACACCCGGGGCCTGAAGGCAAAGACCCACATCGAGTTCCTCGACGAGCTGCGGGGCTACGGGCTGTCGGCCACGCCCTACGTCGAGTGCTTCCCCTCGTTCGAGGCCGCCGTCGAGCATTGCGAAGACCTGATCGGCCGGCTGCACGAGTTGGACTTCGAGATCGACGGGTTGGTGCTGAAGGTCAACCGCTTCGACCAGCGCGAGCGGCTGGGCAGCACCTCGAAATCGCCCCGCTGGGTGATCGCCTACAAGTTCGAGAAATACGAGGCCGTCACGAAGCTGCTGGACATCCGCGTGCAGGTGGGCAAGACCGGCGCGATTACGCCCGTCGCCGATCTCGAACCGGTCGAGCTGGCCGGCACAACCGTCAGCCGGGCCAGCCTGCACAACGCCGACGAGATCGAGCGCAAGGACGCCCGGCCCGGCGACGTGGTGGTGGTCGAGAAGGCGGGCAAGATCATCCCGCACGTCGTCCGCGTCGAAAAGCACCTCCGCAAAGGCGCGCCGCGGAAGTTCGTTTTCCCTACCGAGTGTCCCGAGTGCGGCCGCAAGCTGGTCAAGGACGAGGGCGGCGTCTACATCCGCTGCCCGAACCTCCAGTGCCCCGCCCAGGTGAAGGAGCGCATCCGCTACTTCGCCGGCCGCAACGCGATGGACATCGAGGGGCTGGGCGAGCGGCTCGTCGATCAACTCGTCGGCGAGCGGCTGGTGCAAAGCTACGGCGACCTCTACCGGCTCGAACAGCGGCAGGACCGGCTGCTGGGCCTCGAGCGGATGGGCCGCAAGTCGGTCGATAACCTGCTGGACGGCATCGAGGCGAGCAAGAATCGCGGGCTGGCCCGGCTGCTGAACGGGCTTTCGATGCGGCACGTCGGCGCCCGGGTGGCCGCCGTGCTGGCCGAGCGGTTCGGCTCGATCGACGCGCTGCTGTCGGCCACGGTCGAACAACTCAGCGAAACGAACGAGATTGGCCCGATCATCGCCCAAAGCGTATACGACTTTTTGCACGGCCGCTTCGGCCGGGAAACGATCGAAGACCTCCGCGGCGTAGGCGTGAATATGGAATCGGCCACGGCCGCCGCGAAGTCCGTCCCCCGCACCCTGGAGGGCAAGACGCTGGTCGTCACCGGCTCGCTGACGAAATACTCGCGCGACGAAATCCAGGAACTAATCACCCGTCACGGCGGCCACGCGGCATCGAGCGTCTCTAAAAAGACCGACTACGTCATCGCCGGCGAGAAGGCGGGCAGCAAGCTGGAGAAGGCCAAGGAGTTGGGCGTGAAGGTGATTTCTGAGGAGGATTTCGAGCAATTGTTGAAATCGTAGAAGAGAATGCTTCCGATTAAATCGAGCCGTATGCTAGAGATCGCCCCAAAACTTGGCCTGTTCATCCTCTGAAAGCGTTTTTGGCGTTAGCCCCCTCAAGACCATCTCAAATCGTTCGAGAGGACCGAATATCCGCCACACTTGCCGCGGGTTTGCACGCCAAGTGCAGTACTGCCACGTTTCACCGTAGTCATAAAGCTGTCCATCCATCGTCGATCACGCGGCTTCGTAATCCGTTGCTAAACCGCTCGGCGGGAAAATCCGCGTGGCCTAATTTCTCGCCTTGAAATGGGCCACGCCGGCTGCTATAGTGTACCGACGTATAGATAGAGATCTTTGACAATCCGGACCGCGCAAACCGACTTGACGGTCTTTCCCGATGCAACACCTTTTCGCAAAAGGGGGGTGCGGCGGCGGTCGTTTTTCGAGCTGCAAGTGACTGCCGTGTAATGAGTTGCGAGTTTGTGCGGCCGACGAATGCCGAACCGGCAAAGTGAAATTCTGTTGCATAGCGACACGGCCGGTTTTAACTCGCAAGGAGGGGGAGGGGGGGCTTAAATTGGAATTTTTGAGTTCTGTTGACCAACTCGGAAGGGGCTGGGTCTTGGGACTTGGGTCTTGGGTCTTAGCCGCAAGTGTCGAGGCCCGGACCAAGACCCAAGACCTAAGACCCAAGCCCGGCAAGCGTGGGTTCGCGCTCTTAAGGAGGGGGCAGGTATGAAACCCGCCACACATTTCTCCCGAGAGGGGGCTTTGGTTGTTCGACGGCATCATTTTAGACCGGTCGTGGTTGACGCGCGTGCCCAGGCGGCGACAATTCACCAACATCTCGGACGCTATGGGAAGATGGGCGAAACGTCTCGCTAAGCTAGTGTCCAAGTATAACGTTGGAGTTTGTGGGACAGCCGCCCACGGCTGTCCTGGGCGATTCTGCGCAGCCGAGGGCGGATTTTCTGCACAGCCGAGGGCGGCTGTGCCACATGTTATTTGTGGACACCAGCTAAGAGGAGCTGACAGATGGATCGAGCGTTTCAAGACTACTACCCCGACGAACTGAGCCACTGCTATGGCTGCGGCCGGTTGAACGAGCACGGCCTGAAGGTGAGAAGCTATTGGGACGGGGAGGAGACCGTGGCTATTTTTCAGCCGCAACCTTATCATATTGCGATCCCGGGTTACGTTTACGGCGGCCTGCTGGCCTCGCTCGTCGACTGTCACGGCACGGGAACGGCCGCGGCGGCAACCTATCGGGCGGAGAATCGGGCGATGGACACGCAGCCGGCGGTCCGCTTTGTCACGGCCTCCTTGCACGTGGACTACATCCTCCCCACGCCCTTGGGTGTGCCCCTGGAAATCCGCGGAAGAGTCAAGGAAATCGCAGGCCGCCGGGTAGTGGTCACGGCCACCGTCTCGGCCAATGGAAAAGTATGCGTTAAAGGCGAAGTCGTGACGGTTCGGCTGCCGCCGGATTGGAAGCCGAAATCCGAGTGAAAACCAACCAGGCAGCGGCGGGGGAGGGTTTTGGGTCTTGGGTCTTAGGTCTTAGGTCTTAGGTCTTGGGTCTTAGGTCTTGGGTCTTAGGTCTTAGGTCTTGGGTCTTAGGTCTTGGTCACAGCGTCGAAATTTGTGGCTAAGGATCGGGGAATCAATAACTGTCATCCTGAGCGCAGCGAAGGATCTCCGTGCATCCAAACCAGATCCTTCGCTACGCTCAGGATGACTGCCAATTCCGACAGTAATTGATTCGCCCATCCTAAGCCCTAAGCCCTAAGCCCTAAGCCCTAAGACCTAAGCCCAAATTCGCCCTCTCCCGGTGGGAGAGGGGACTGGGACTGCTGATGGGCGGCATACCGCAACGCGGCCGCGCCGACAAACCGCAACGTGGAAAAGCCGACGCCGATCATTTGAGCCGCGACGACGGCGAGGACGTAGAGTTGGCCGGCGCCGCTGCTGAAACCGTAGCTGTGCAGGCCCGAGCCGAAGACGCAGTTCACTACGTACCAAGTGACCAGCACGAGGACGAAGCAGACGACGGAGAAGGCGGCCAGGCCGAAATCGCGGACCCAGCCGACGCGCCGGGCGTGGACCAGGGCCAGATAGCCCAGCAGCGTGATCAGCGCCCAGACCTCCTTCGGGTCCCAGCCCCAGAACCGTCCCCAGGCGTCGTCGCCCCAGGCGGCGCCCAGGAAGGTGCCGATGATCAACAGCAGAATGCCCATCTGGAGAAACTTATACGTCATGCGGGTCAGCAGGGCCGGCGCGGGGCCGCTCGGCGCAGGCCGAAATTGGAAGCCGAGCGTGATGTTGCCGATCAGCCACGCCAGGGCAAACGCGGCGTAGCTGAGCATGATCGTCACGACGTGGATCCCGAGCCAGTAGTTGCTCCGCAGCACGGGATTCAACGGCCGAATGCTGGGATTGAGGATGGTCGGGGTGAAATCGGCGAGGATCAAAACGAAAGCGGAAACGGCCGCGGCCCCTGCCAGCACGTAGGCTTTGCGATAGATCAGATGGAAGACCAGCCCCAGCAGGGCGGTTCCGAATCCGACGAAGACCACCGATTCGTACATATTGGTGACAGGCACCCAGCCGGCGATGATCGTCCGCATGACGAAGCCGGCGAGCATGGCCAGCACGCCCGCCAGGAAGAAGGCCAGGACCGGCCCAGTAGGCGGTGCGAGGGGGACAGGTCCATGTTTTCGGTCCAGGGTTTGTCGGCAAATCATCATTTTCCGGCCGAAAAATGGACCAGTCCCCGGCGAGACTCAGCAGCAGGCCCAGCAGGGCGAGCAACATGCACACCCAGGCGATGCTGAACGGGGCCCAGTGGTTGTAGTCCACTTCCAGGCCGATGATCGACGGCGAGGGGTAATTGCCCAACTGCGGTCCGACCTTGCCCAGCGCGGCGATGAAGTTTGCCGATGCCGCGTTGAAAGCGGCGGCGTCATTTTTCAGATATGCCGCCCGGGCCTTTTGCAGTTCGGCTTTCGCCCGGCGGATCTCGCCGCTGGGATCCGTTTTGTCGTCCCAATCGTTTTGCAGCAGAGCGGCCGCGGAAGCCCACTCCTGCGATTTGCTCTCCTGAATCGGCAGGACATCAAGTTTCCGCCCGCGACGGACGTCGCGATAGGTCCAATATCGCTCGGCCAGCTCATATCCCTTCACTTGCAGCAGATCCCCACGTTGCGGTCCGTTGCGCAGCAGGTTTTGCGCCCAGGCGGGGAAGGGCATTTTTTCGCCCGTCGGCAGCGTGAGCGTGGCCTGCGAGAGAGCGGAGTAGGAGACGTGCTTCTGCCCGGCGGGCAATCCCAAGGCTTCGCGGAGCGGGCCCGAATCGATCGCCAACAGCGGCGCTTGGTCCCATGCGTCGGGCTTTTGCTGGCCGGGCGTGCCATGAGGACCAGACATACCGTGAGGGCTTTCCGCCCCGTCCCAGCCCGGCCCGGTGAAATACAGCGACAGATACAGGGCGACGGGATCGAGTTTTTGCTGCGTCCGCGGATCGGTGACGCTCGAACCGCAGCCGATGGTGCGGATGGTCTCGCGGGCCAGGGTGTCCAGGGGTTTTTGACGGCCGCCATCAAGCACCGGCAAGGACCGCCATTGCCGCCAATCGAACGCCGCGGCACCGCCCCCATCGGCGAACACCGGCCCCGCTCCCGCGGAAAATATCGTAAGCGTCAGCAGGACGATTGCCGCGGTCGAACCTGCCGCTTTCACGGTAGAGTCCTGCCGGGCGCCAAACACCGAACGGATAAACCGCCACAGCCCTTTCCAGTAATACACGAAGAAGACGCCGAAGCACGTCATCAGGCAGCCGAGATATTTGAGAAATCTGCCCGGGTCGGAAGTGACCGTCAGGACAGACACTTTTTTGCCGTCGGGCGAACTCCCGTAGCTGGATTGATAGAAGGTGAACCCGCCGTAGGTGAGCGGTTTGTTCATGGCGATCTCCGCGGGCCGATCGACGTTCCGGGCTTTGTCGATCACGCGTACCGAGCTGGCGAAGGAGGCGTCGCCCATCATGCCGGGGTTCAGTTCGTGATGAAACTCGACCAGTTTCAGCGAAAATCCCAGCGGCAGCGAATCGTAACCGTAGGCCAGCGCGACCGGGCCGTCCGGGGTGCTGATTTGCCGAGACCCATATTCGGGATCCGACCTCTTCAGCCATACCCGTTGCGAATCATCTCCGACGTCCACTTGAACCAACACCGCGGGCTCGGACGCCGCCTCATCTTTGTCCGCTGCCGCATCGGGGGAGAAGACAATGTCTTCGTGGGCGTGAGCGAGGTACTTGACGACCAGCACTCCGAGTTGGTCGGTGGCATGAATCAGCCCCCCCGGTTTCACGTCGCCGTGCGAGGCGACCTTGCCGTCCGCGACAACCCGGTAGTGGAGCTTGCCGTCGGGGGTCTGCATGAATTGCACGCCCGCTTCGGGCAATACCGCCGGATGGTGATACCAGAACTTGACCGGTGAGTTCCAGCCGTGAATCCCATCGAGGTTCAACAGCGGTTTCTTCGCAAAGGCGATTTGCCGCTGCGGCTGATCCTTGCCGGGCACATATATCTTCAACTCGAGCAGGGGATTGTTCGGCTCCTGGCTGGCGGTGGTGAAATGGGCGGCGGAATCGGGCCGTGCGTCGGGCAGATAGGAGAGGATTTCCACGCTGATGCCGCTCTTGCCCACGGGCACTTTTTTGCCGACGTTTTCCCGCACCGGGATCCGGTACATGCGCCCTTCGTAGTGCATGGAGAGGACGCCGGCGGAGTCTTTTCCCATGTCTTTAGCCGGCGGGCTGATGAAGTCGGCCAGCATGGAGTCCGTCGCCGCGCGATCGAACGACAACTTAATAGGCCCTAGAAAGTCCTCCTCGGCAAATGGATCGGCCGAAAACCACTGCTGGAACATCGGCGTGCCGTCCCGGCTGGTCAACGCCACCTGGATGGCAGGGCTGCCGGCGTGGGAAGGATCCTCGGTCCACCGCCGCTCGACGCGGGCGTGGCGGAAGTAATTCAGCAGTTTCAGCTTCACCGGGCCGGAGGCATCCAGTTGCAGCGTGGTCCGGGCCGGCCAGTCGGCCGGTCCGGGCACAAAGGGGTAGTAGGAACGGATTCCCTTGCCGTTTTCGGCCCGGATCATGGTGATTCGGTTGACGTCGGGCATCAGCAGCGAATCGCCCGATTCGCCCTCGACCAGGGCAAGCTGGCCTTCGATGCCTGCAAAGTAGGTGAGAATCGCTCCAGCCAGGAGCACCAGCACTCCGACGTGGGCCAGCAGGAACCCGAAATGTCGCCGCCGCCAGGGAAAGCGGACGATAACGGCCGCCAGGATGTTCAGCGCCATCAGGCCCACCAGGGCCATGAACCAGGGGTTTTTATAGAAATGCCACTGGGCGTATTCGGGGCTTTTGATCGATTCGATGATGGTGGCCGCGGCCAACACGGTCGCGATGATCACCAGGAGCGCGACCGCCAGTTTGAGCGAGGCAAACAAGTTCAACGTCTGCCTGGCTGCTGCTCGCAGCCCGGATACCGGGGCTGCCTTTGACGGCGAATCATCCATGGGCGGTTTCCTCTTCCTTTTCCTTCCGATGGCAAACAATTAAAGCGGATGATAGTCGTTCGTTGTCGGGCATGTAAACGCCGATTGGCAATAATTGCAGTCGGAGATGTCAAAAATTGTGGCCGTTGAGGTGGCTATTGTACTGCGCCCACAACAAAGATCACAAAATGAACACCGGTTGGGTGCTTGTCGTCCAAACGGAACGTCCCGCAACCAGACGGAGCTATTTCAATATGGCAACGAAGCCGCAAGGTGGGAAATGTGGGGCGAATGGAAATGATCGCCCAACGGTAATCAAAGACCTTGCCTGTAGAATACTCCCTTTTAAGAGCTAAGACAACAATTCCTAGGAAAAAACTTGTTTTCTGAATACCTGATTGGCGAAATTAAGTTAAGACGATTCCCTACCAAAAAAATCCGCTCGTATAGAAGCTCATTCATTGATGTACCACTGGTATTTTGGAGTCCAATAGCGCAGAGCGACCCTGCTAAGGTGGGAAGATACCCACCGGCTCAACAGGAAGTTCACGGATGAACGCAGACGTGGTTCGGCGACTTTGGCCGGATCGTCGTCCGACCACAATCGGGTGGGCTTTCGCAAGGAGGTGAAGCTGTGGGTGGAGAAACACGCAAGACGGCCCCGATCTGGATTCCGCTCTTGGCGGCCATAAGCCTGGGGATGTTGATGGCGACGGGGATATCCTGTCGAGCCCCTCATTCTTCGACGTGCCGGACTGAGCCCGAACTCGATCCCGGTTTCCCCAGGGCAAACAATTTCTTCACCCAGGTCTCGTACCAGGAAGTCAAGGGACAGATTCCCACGATTCCCGGCGCCGAATACGTCAACGACGACGACCTCTGCGCGAACTGCCACGGGGAATATGCGAAAACGTTCGCCGAAAACGTGCATCGCGGCGACGCCTGCGAAAGCTGTCATGGGCCGGCCAGCCGCCACCTGGAGACCCAGGGCCGCGAACCGGGGCTGATCTTCAGCTTCAACAAGGGCGATCCCGCGGCTCGCTGCGGAAGCCTGCCTCCGTTGCCACGAAAGCAACAATTGCTCCGCAGGAAGCCGCTGGCGGACGTCGAAGCACGCCAATTGCCGGGTGACTTGCGTCGATTGCCATCGCGGGCACTACAACGTGCCGCCGGGAACGCCCGCCACGAATGCACCGGGCGACGCCTCGATCCATCGGCTCCCGTCGTCGGCGCCGTTGCCTCCGGTGGTGCCGGCGAGCATGCAGGTTGCCGGCGACAACGCGCAGTCCGGCATGCAGGGATACGTTCCTCCCAAGAAGAACCTGCCCTCGCTCCGCGGCACGTCGAACAACCTGGGCGCAGTGGCGCCGGGCGTCTGCTACAAGTGCCATTCCGACATGCAGCAGTATCAGCAGATCGCCGGTCCGCACCAGATTTGCGGGGCCAACGGTTTCAACTGCACCACCTGCCACGACCCGCACGGTCAGATCAAGGAATACAGCCGCAAGGACCTCTGCCTCAGTTGCCACAACGGCGCGCCGACGATGGCTTGGCAATCGTCGATTCACCAACACTACGGCGTGGCCTGCACCGATTGCCACAATCCTCATCCGCAGACCTGCGTGCCGCAGATGGTGGACATCAGCCACACCAATGTCGTGCGGCCGAAACGCCAGATGATGTCGGTGCAGGAGCCCGACGCATGCTACAAGTGCCATCAGAAGATCTACGGCCTGAACGCGCTCCCCTCGCATCACCCGATCAAGGAAGGCAAGATGGTCTGCTCCGATTGCCACGATCCGCACGGCCAGGAGACCGGCAATCTGAAAGAGGCGACGATCAACCTCTTGTGTTACAAATGCCACGCGGATAAGCAGGGGCCGTTCGCCTTCGAGCACCCGCCGGTCCGCGAGGATTGCAGTATATGCCATAATCCGCACGGGACCGTGGCCAACAACCTGTTGAAGCAGCCGGCCAACTTCCTCTGCCTGCGGTGCCATGCCGGTCATCACGCCTCTCACCCGTATAGCGGAGGTGTTGCTCCCTTGCAGTTGGAACAGAATCCGTCGCTGGGCCCGGAGTTATACACCAATTGCACCCAGTGCCATCAGCAGATACACGGTTCGGACCGGGTCTCGCAACACGGCTCGGGCTGGATGCAGCGATAAGTGCCGATCGCTATGCGTGTCTCACGCCATCAACAGTCGACCCAGATCGGCAAGACGTTCCAGAGAAGAACTCCCGGGGGGGATTATGACTGGCCGGCTATTCATTTCCGCACTGGTTGTGCTGCTTTTGCTCCCAATCGTGGGTCAAGCGGCGGAAGGACAAAATGCCCCAGCGGGGTCGAGCAACGCCGGTGGCGCGTTTGCGGACATCAACGCCCGAACCAACGGTGAACCGGTCCTCGTGACCCAGACCGAACGTTATTCCGAGTGGGATTCGCGCTTCGGCTGGTGGGCCTTCTGGCACACCGGCTCTCCCGCCAAGGTCGGCGAGTATCAGTCCTGAAGCCCTCGCCGTTTTGGGACATCGACGGCTTCACCAGCAACGGCGACCGGACACTCGGCATCACGGCCACCGGCAACGACAACGAGACCACCACGGGCAATATCTATTTTTATCGGCCCGGCGTGTCCGCCTACTGTCGACTACGACCGATACCTGCACCGCCGCGACCATGACCCGCTGGACAACATGGCCGATCTGAATACGGCGCTGCCCAACAATCCTGGCGGCAACGATCCGCTGGTGATGAAGCAGGACCTCAACGTCGGCCAGGACTACGCGGTCCGCGTCCAGGAACTGAAGGGGTCGATCAAGGGGATCTTCGCCGACGACAACATCAAAGTTCGTCTGGACATCTGGGGAATGAAAAAGGAGGGGACTCGGCAGACCAACATGACGGCCATGTGCTACAACCGCAACGTGACCGGTGCGTCTCTTCCGCCGGACCATTTGGGCATCGGGGGGGCCGACCTGGGAACCTTCACCGGCGGCAGGTGCCACGTCCTCAGCATGGCCCAGCAGATCAACTGGACCACCATGGAAATCAAGCCCGTCGTCGAGGCCCATCTCGGCGACAACTTCGTGGTCGAATACTCGCGGCCCATGCGGAGCTTTACGGCCGACGACCAGACGGTGTCCCGTTTTTACAACGTCACCGGTTCGCTGACCTACAATCCGACAAGTTCCAACAATCCTCCCCTGAATCTTCCCAACAATCAGCCCTACGCTACCGGGGTCGTGCCGGACAACTATACGAACATGGATCAATTGAAGATCAGCGGCCAGTTGACGGAGAACACCCAGGCCTACGCGTTCCTGATGATCGGCCAGACGGTCAACCGCGAAATCGACATGACCCGCTGGTTCAACAACATGGATTTTCGGGTTACGAACAGGTCGATCGACAATCTGTCGGTGACTGGTTACGGCAAGGTCTACAACGAAGCCGAGCAGATGCCCGATCTGCAAAAAGTGGTGGCCTTGGAGTTGGACCCGGTTCGCGCCGGCGCGCTGGTTCCCTACAACAACACCCGTACCGCCAACTTCGAGCCGGAACTCGATCAGCCCATCAACTATCATAAATCGACGGGCGGCTTGAAAGGCGTGTGGCGGCCGGGCGGCTGCGGCTACAGCATGGGTGGATTCGCCGTCACCGGCGGATACGAGTACAACGACCTCGAGCGGGCAAACGCGGTCTTCGTTTCCGACGACAATTCGGTGACGCTGGACGAGTCGCGCACCATCACCCACAGCTTCCAGATCGGGCCGAGCTATCGCTGGTCGCCCGCCTTCGATACCTATATCCGCTACAAATTCCAAAACGCCAACCAACCCTTGATCGGCTTCAAACCCATCAACGGGACCTACAATACGCTCCTGCCCGAGCACGACCATATCGTCGAATTGGGCTGCGATTGGTTCCCGAACGACTATTTCGTGTGCAACGTCACGGTGGGCGTCGAACGCGGCGACAACCATTCTCAATACGCCGACTTCAACGAAGAGAACTATCCTATGACCTTCAGCGCCTGGTACGCGGTCAGCGAGCGGCTGGCGTTCACGGCCGGCTACTCCGTCTTCTCGAACTTCGTGGCGCAGGATATTCAAGTGGGCGACAACGCCGTCGGATCGGCCGTTCCGCCGGTGACCGGAAGGTGGAACTACGGCGGCAAGGCGCAGGTGGTGACCCTCGGTTCCCGCTACTGGGTCACCGAGTGCGTCCGGCTGACCGGCGACGTGGAATGGGTGCGCGGGCACAACCAGATCAGCAACTCGACGATGGTCTTCCCCGGCAACGTTGTCGTCACCGATCTGGGCACGTTCTCCGAGGTGCTCAACGAGACGACCCGCGTCAGATTGGGCGTCGATTGGTCGATCCGGCCGCGGGTCGTCGTCTACGGCCGCTACGAACTGTATAACTTCAGGGACGTGGCCCCCGGCTACCAGACCGGCCTGGCCCAGGGAATCCTCGGCGGCGTCTCGGCGCTGTTCTAACCGCCCAGCCGTTGCCGCGCCTCTTCGGCCCAGGGACTATCGGGGGCATGGGCCAGGAACGACCGCCAGTGTTCCTCGGCCAGTTCGCGCTGCTGCATTTCGTCCAGCGTCCGGGCAAGGTGATAATGCACGTCGGCGTAATCGGGATGAAAGCGGAGCGCGCCCTCGAAGGCGGCCACGGCCAGTTCCCGCTGACCGGTTTCGGCCAGGACGCAGCCGAGGTTCGCCCGGGCCTCGACGTAATCTTCGTCCAATTCGACGGCCATGTAGTAGCGCTCGCGGGCCGCGTTTAGATCGCCTAGCCGGTAGAGCAGTTCGGCAATGTGGAAGCAGATTTCAGCGTTCGGACCGCTCGCTGCCAGGGCCGCGCGATACATCTCGGCAGCATCGGCCAGTTGATCGTCTTCCTCCAGTTCGGCGGCCAGACGGCACATCTGCTCGGGGGCGACGGGCACGGTCCGCGGCGGCGCGGGCTCGCCTTCGGTGGCGTCGAAATCGAACCGCAACTGCCCGCCCGGCTCGATCAATCCGTCTCCCTGTCGCAGGAGAATGTCCTTGCCGTGGACGATCACCGAGAGTTGGGCCAAGGGCCGGGCAACGTCGGGGAGACAGCGGGCAAAGACGGCCAGCTTCCTCTCGATCGCCCGCGGGGTCATGCCCGCCGCCAGCAGTTCCGCCAACCGCCGCGCGGTGGCCACCTCCTGAAAATCGAAGTACGGCAGCCGCTGCACCTCGCGGGCCGGCACGATCAATCCCCGCCGATGCCAGCGGCGGATCACCGCCACCGGCACCTTCAGCAGGTCGGCCAGCATCGCCGGCGTGTATAGCCGATGAACGTCCGCTTGCGTTTCGACCAGTCCCAGCCGCTGCCAGAGTTGCGTTTCGCTGATGACCTCGACGGCGCCCTCCTCGATTCGCCGCCGTGCTGCTTCGTCGAAGAGATCGTCCTGATCGCTCACCTCGGGCAGGGGGAAATCCTCCTCGCCGATGACGACGAGGTCCACCGAGGCGTTCGGCTTCTCCAGCACGGTCGCCCCGTGGCGGCGGGCCAATTGCCCGGCGTCGCGCCGCGACATGCTGGCCAGCTTGCCGACAAACGCCATCCGCCGGCCGTCGAGAATCGAGGATGTGTTGTCGGCGTCGGGCATGAGGGGCTTTCCTGCGTACTACGATAAATCGTCCGAATCCAACAGCCGGGCTGCATGGTGAATCGCTACAATGTACACCATTCCGACGTCGGTGCGATAGAGTACACGGTAGTTCCCTTGGCGAAGTTCACGATACAAATGGCCCGGATCCTCAGCGATGAAGCTGCCCAGGAGGGGATGCTTGCCAAGCAGATCTACGCGAGAAACCAACTTTTGAGCGAAACGTCGCGCCGCGGCCGGAGCATCCTTCGAGATATAATCCAGTAGACTCTCCAAGTCATCCAATGCCTTGGGCGTCCAGATTATTTCAGCCATTTTTCCAGCCGCTGCTTGGCCACTTCGTGGGGAATGCCTTCCCCGCGATCGAACTGACGCTCGCCTTGCTCGATCTTATCCAGCAAGTACAGCTTCTCGACCAGCGAATCGACGTTCACCTCGTCGGGCAACTCGGTCAGAACTTGCTGCAACGTTTCTTTCTGCATGAGCTTCTGCCTCTTGTGGTGAACCGGCTGAACTACGTCCGTTTCGACGGATACACCGAATCCACCGGGGCGGGATTCTTGAGCGTCGGCAGCGGTTCCAAATCGTCTTTCTCGGGGGTCGCATTCTTCTTCGTCTCGTGCGGCTGCGGCGCCGCGGTCGCCGGAGTTCAGCGAGGGCTTTACATCGGCCGCGTTGCCGGATGGATGTTGGGCGGGCGTGGGTTGCTCCGCCGGCGTTGGCGATTCGACCGCCGGAGCGCTCGGTTGCACGATCGGGTTGCCGCACGCGTCCAACGGCACGCGATAGCAGATCACGTGCGGCACGCTATAGGTATACGTAACCGGCACGCGCTTCTCCACCACGTGCGGCACGTTGACCGTATGCTGCTCGGCCACCATCTTGCACACTTGGTAAGGCACCTTCTGCACGTGCTCTTCGTAGACCATGCGGCACGTCTGCACCGGAACTTTCCGCACCTGCTGCTCGCAGACCATTCGGCAAACTTGGTACGGCACCTTACGGACCACTTGCTCCGGCACGTACCGGCACACCTGGTACGGCACCTGTTCGGTCACTGTCTGGGGAACGTAGTTCGTCTGCTGCACCTGCTGGGCGACGATGTTTGGATGCCAGACCTTCTGCACCTCATATTTTCCGCAGTTCGTCTTGGTCCAATAAAGGCCCGCACGACGGTACACGGTCTGTCCGGTGGCCGGATCGACGGAGCAGGCGGCCGATTGCCAGGTCAGGCGAGTGGAGGGCCAACTGGGCTTCAGCACCATCTGCTCGGCGTAACAACCCTGGTCGACGTAGCGGGTCTGGCAGGTGGTGACCGGTCGCAGCACCGTGCGGCATTGGGTCCGATAGGCGGTTTCATAAACCGGGTGCATCACCGTGTAACGCTCTTCGCGCTCGGCCGTTTCATACACCGGCCGTTGCACGGTATAGGTTTCCTCCCGCACGGCGGTCTCGAATACCGGCCGGGCGACCGTGTAGCGGTTCTCGCGGACCGCCGTCTCCCAGACGGGTTTATAGCTGGTCACTTGCCGCTGTTCGCAAACCGTTTCGTACTCGATGCGATAAGCGGTCACTTGCCGCTGCTCGCAAACGGTTTTGTATTCGATCCGATAGGTTTGACCGTCGGCGCACGTCTGACATCCCGACACGGCAGAGCACTGGGCCGAGGCCGAGGCGGCCGAGACCGCCAGAACGCAAAATATGGACCACAGACTAACGGCAGTTTTCATGCTAAATCCCTTTCGTAGTGTGCCGCGACGAAAATCCGCGGCAGCTACTGCAAACATAGGTTATATCCCTTCACCTGAGTCTGACAGATTATTGGTAAATTGGCAAACGTCGGACAAGGGGCGAAAACCACGAATTGATCCGAACTTCAAGCGGCGTGCAGAGTTAGTGCGAGAGGGAATTTCTAAAGATTTTGTGTCCCACTACCGACGGCGAAAATTTCCCCAATACCGCAGTTTACGCGGCATACAAAAGTGCCTCGTTAAAACTTGTCTAATCGTTATATGCGGATCGTCCAACAATAACTCCCCTCGCCCTTTGCGAGAGGGGCCGGGGGTGAGGGCGGATCGCTTCTGATAACACCGAAGTTGTTCTTGGATGGCCGCTAACACTACTGCGCAGGATCGGCGGAAAATGGGGACTGGCTCCGTGTCGCAAGTTGGTTTGTCGCTTGGAAAAACGGCGATGCGACGGTGCCTGTCCCCGTTTTCCGCGGGGAGCGGCGCCGACTGTCGCGGGAAAGGGGACAGGCACCGTCGCCGAAATACCTATCGGCAAGGATTAACGGTCCCAGCGACGGAGCCAGTCCCCATTCCACGACTCCCGATCCTGCGCAGTAGAACTGAGCTGACCGCCTATGCAAACGACAATTCTTCGGCGACAATGTTTCCATGCAATATCTCGATTTGACCCTGCCCGCCGCCGCCGAGAACGTCGCTTTGGACGAAGCCCTGCTGGAGGAGGCCGAGGCGGCCGACGCGCCGCTGGAAACGTTGCGGCTCTGGGAGCCGAGCCGTCCGATGGTCGTCGTCGGCCGCTCGTCGCGGGTCGAGGACGAAGTGCGGCTCGATGCCTGCCGGGAGTTGGGCGCTGCCCGTGTTGCGGCGGGTCAGCGGCGGGGCGGCCGTGCTGGCCGGATCGGGATGTCTGATGTACGCCCTGGTGCTCGACTATCGGCTGCGGCCGGAGTTGCGGGCCGTCGATCGCGCCCATCGCTGGGTGTTGGCCGCACTGGCCGCGGCCTTCAGTCCCCGCGTGCCCGGTGTGCAGTGCCGCGGCACGAGCGATTTGGCGATCGGCGAAAGGAAGTTTTCGGGCAACAGCGCCCGTTGCCGCCGGGAACATATTCTCTATCATGGCACGCTGCTGTACGACTTCCCTTTGCGGCTGATCGAGCGCTGTCTGAAGATGCCGCCGCGGACGCCCGATTATCGCGCCGGCCGTGGGCACGAGTCGTTTGTGACCAATCTACCCATCGGGGTGGACGCGCTTCGTCGCTTGCTGGTCGAGACGTTCGACGCCCGGGAACCGCGCGCCGCCTGGCCCGAGCGGCGCGTCGAGCGACTGATTTCCGAAAAATACTCTCGGCCGGAGTGGAATATTCTTGCGGCCGAAAACGTGGCATGACTCTTTGAGTCTTCCCGGAAGTTAGGCCATTGATTGATTATCAGACGGCTAATGCCGCAATAGCCGGTGGCTAACAGCCGCCGGAATGTGCTCAAATTGTGGGTTTTCTCTAGCACAACTTGCATACAACCACCAGGGATCATACATTGGGAGCTATATTGCCACGTCCAACAAATGGATATTCTCTCGGCGAACAACCAGATCAAAGGAGGCAGCCAAACATGAGCCAACATCGTACAAAATCGTCGCTGCGCGATCATTCCATGCTTCTTCTTTTCCGCTTCGCTGCTCAGCGGTCGTTGGCGCGGCCGCCGAAGCTCAGAAAGGGTCCAAGCCGTCCGCTGTCGTCGGTTTTTCGCAGAGCGAGCGGGGCGTCGATTTCTCCATTGCCGGCGGAGGGATGGTCCGTTTGGAAGTCCTGTCCGATGAAATGGTGCGGATGCGGGCCTCGGCCGACGGCAAGTTCGGCAAATCCTTGCCCATCGAGTGGGGTTTCGTCAAGAACGACTGGCCCGCCGTCAAGTTCAAGGTGGAAGAGGAGGGCGGCATCGTGGTGGTCCGCACCGCGGGGATGACGGTCCGCGTCGCCCGGCAGCCGTTCGCCGTCGAGTTCCGCGACAACGACGGCCGGACGTTGACGCGCACGATTCCGTCGGCAAAAAGCGGCGCGACGGGCCAACGCTCTTGGTTCTCCGCCAAGCCCGAGTTGGACTTTGAAATGCCCGCGGACGAGCACATTTTCGGCCTGGGGTTTCAGCGCGTGAGCCTGGATTGCCGCGGGCAAAAGCTGCTTTGGGCGCGGCGCTTCCGCCACAAGGAAGCGACCGTCCCCTATTTTATGAGCACCCGTGGTTACGCCTTCTACTCGAACAACACCTGGGAGCACACCTTCGATTTCACACAAGTCAAGCCGAGCGGCGACGCGCCGCCGCGCTACACCGTCTCGATCGACGGCGGGCAAGTCGATTTCTACGTCATCCACGGCCCTTCCTTCCGCTCGATGCTGGACCGCTACACACAACTGACGGGCCGGCCGCAGCTTGCCCCGCGGTGGACGATGGGCCTGCATTTCATCAACCGCTACTATACGACACAGCCCGAGGTGCTACGGATTGCCGACGGGTTTCGCCGCCGCGACATCCCCTGGGACATGATCGGCCTGGAACCGGGTTGGGAAGACGTCCCTTACAGCAATAACTGGCACTGGAGCAAGCCCCGCTTTCCCGATCCGAAGGCGATGATCGCCCAACTTGCCAAAAAGGGATTCCGCTTCGAGGTGTGGGAGCCGGGCAACGCGCCGACGAAGGACTACACCGATCCGGCGATCCGCAACGCCTGGTACGCCCGCCGCGTCCCCACCACGGTTGACATCGGCGTGCAGTTCTACAAACAGGACGATCCCTATCCGCGCATGATCGTCAGCGAGGAATTGCAGGCCCCGGTGCTGGGCAAATTGCTGGGACCCTCGGGCGGAAGGTCGTCGCGGGAACTGCTGACCGTCGCCAACTCGCTCTACAGCCAAACGGCCTTCCGCGAGTATCGGCGGATTACCGGCCGCCGGGCCTTCATCATCTTTGGCGGCTATGCCTCCTCGGTCGCCTCGCAGCGCTGGCCGGTGGCCTGGGCCGGCGACTTCGCCGCCGTCTATGGACTGCTCAACGCCGGACTGTCCGGCCACTCGATGGTCAGCCTGGACATGGACGGCGCCACCCTGCCGGGCATCCATTACGGCTATCTCACCCCGTTTTCCATCCTGGACGCTTGGGCATATTACAAGGAGCCCTGGCTCTATCCGGAATATCTCGAAAACGCGCATCGCTATTACGCCAAGCTCAAACACCGGCTGGCCCCTTATTTGTACTCGACCCTCTACGAGGCGCGGCTGACCGGTGTGCCGATGATGCGGGCGATGGTCCTCGACCACCCCCACGATCCCAACGTCTGGAATCTCAGCGCCGAGCACATGTTCGGCGATTGGCTCCTGGTGAGCATCGAGCCGAAAGTCTATCTGCCGCCAGGCCGCTGGGTCAACTTCTGGACCGGCCGGCGGTTCGAGAGCAGCGGCCAATGGCGGAAATGCGAGTTTGCAGAGCCGCAAGGCGGGCCGCTGTTGGTCCGCGCCGGGGCCATCATTCCCATGGAGCCGGTCACGGCCTCGCTGGGCAGCGAACCCGCCGACCTGATCGAGATCGACCTCTATCCCGACCGCGAAGAGTCCTCGTTCACCCTCTACGAAGACGACGGCACGACCTACGCCTACGAGTCGGGTGCGACGGCCAAGACGGCGATGCACTGCCGCACGGAGGGCGACGCCGTGTACTTCGACGTTGCCGCCCGCACCGGCGATTACAAAGGCAAGCCGGCCGCGCGGACCTACCTGGTCATGGCCCACCTGGCCACCGCGCCGGAGAGCGTCACCGAACGGGGCGACGCTTTGCCCCGCGCCGCCAGCAAGGCCGCGTTGTTGTACGACGGAGACCGCGCCGGCTGGTTCTACGATCCTGACGAGGGCATCGCCTGGATCAAGCCCGACGCGGGCTGGCGGTTCGACTACGACGCGCGTGGTCCCCAGGGCGACCCGGAACGCGATACGCTGCGTTGGACCGTCGCGGATCGGCCCGCCGGCCGGGCGACCAACCTGGTTGTGCACGTCAAAGACGCCGGCCTCATCGGTCCGGCCCCGCTGCATACCCCGAAGCCCAATCCCGCGGCGCACTTGAAGCCTGATCGGCTCTTTGTCGTGGCCAATCCGCCCGAGCGGATCGCGCTCCGCAATGGAAAGTGGCTGCCGATGAAGAGCACGTTCTACGTCTCGATCAAGTCGGGCGATACGACCGTGCCCACGGCCACGAATCGGGTAAAACTGGAAGTCTTCGACGCCAAGGGCAAACTAATCCACACAGAGGAGAAAACGGCTGCCCGCGGCCGGGTCGAGTTCCCCGGCGTCGATTACGTACCCGGCGAATATCTGTTCCGCTTCACCAGTCCGGGCCTGAAATCCTGTGAAACCCGCATCCGCAAAGCGCCGGAAATTAAAGGGAGACGATAAGCCATGAAAAACTCCTTCAGCTACCGGCGAATCGCCCTGGTATTGATCGCGGCGATTGTTGTGGCTGTGGCCGTTCTTTGGCACTACGGCGTCCTTGCGCCGAGTCGGACGCACAGGCCGGCGAACTCGATCATGGTCCTGGCGCCCTACCGTTACCACGGGACCTGGGCCTTCGACGATCCCGACGTGGGGCTCGTCCGCGAGCCCTTCGTCGCCGGAATTCCCGAGATGATCGACACGCTGGTGGCCGACATCCCCAACGCCGACAAAGGTTTTCGGCTGACCTTTTCCGCCAGCGAGTTTCCAGGCTATCAGAAAAAGCTGACCTGGCTCCGCGGCGACAAGCAGGGCAACTGGTATCGGCTGGAAGGCTCGACCAAAGAAGGCTGGATTTGCCCCCAGTTGTTCAAGTACTACCAGGAGGCGCCGAAGGAACTGTACGTTCGGGCCGATCCGAAGGATT
Organism: uncultured Planctomycetota bacterium; assembly: GCA_963733145.1. GTDB lineage: Bacteria > Planctomycetota > Planctomycetia > Pirellulales > Thermoguttaceae > JAHIKV01. The sequence goes on from CAVTCJ010000010.1 coordinate 53,020, forward strand.
AGACATACTGTACAAAAGAGATTGACCGGGAGACCCAGATTATGCCGGCCACGGTAAACGGCATCGGAACGCATTACTACGGCAAGAGCAACAAGTCGTCTCGGACTGGGGTTTGCCGGGCCTGCGGCGCTACCTGCCGGCTCGAATCCTACGACACCCGGCTGTGGCTGGTCGTTTTCTACATCCCCATCATCCCGCTAGGCCGAAAACGGATCACCGACCAGTGCTCGCGTTGCCGGCGGCATTGGGTCGCCGATAAGGCGGTCTACGAGGCGTCGAAGCGGGAAAACATCACCGCGGCGATGGAGCAGTACGAAAAGCAGCCCACGCCGGAGAGTGCCCTGGATCTGCACGGCTCGCTGTTGGCCTTCCATCAGTTCGGCAAGGCGAAGGATTTCCGCGCGCTGGCCATGAAACAGCACCGCGACAGCGACGCCTTGTTTCAAGGGCTGGCGGCCCAAATGGAGCAGGTCGGCCAGGCCTTTGAGAAGGAGCCGTTCTACGAGCAGGCGTACGCCCTGCGTCCCGATCTGCCGGAGATCGGCTTCGGGGTGGCCGATGCCCGCATCGCCGACGGCCGTCTGGACGAGGCCCGGCGGTTGCTCAAGCCGTTGGAAACGCCCGTCGATGCCCAAAATTATTCGCTCGGGCGGGTGGAGATGTTGGCTCGGGCGTATCAGCGGGCCGGCCGGCACGCCGAAACGCTCGAAATCTGCAAACACCTCCTGTCCGAGTTGCCTCAGATCGGCGAGATTCGCGAGTTTCGCCAACTCGTTTCCGCGTCGGAAAAGGCCTTGGACCAGCCCGAAAGCATGTTGCCCAAACAATCGGTCTCAGTCGGCGGGCTGTTGGGCAGATTGTTCGGCGCACAAACCGGCTGGCGGGGAAAGGCGGCGATCGGCGTCGCCGTACTGCTGATCGTGGCGGTCGTTCTGCTGGGCTCGAACGAGTATATCCGGCGACATCGGCACGTCTATGCGATAAACGACATCGGCCAGCCGGTCAAGATGTCGATTGACGGTGAACCACTGTTCGACGTCGGCGTGCAGACGCCGCTCGATTTGGCCGAGGGACGGCATCACGTGAAAATCTCCGGCTCGGTCAACGACGAGTTCGATGTCGATATGCACAGCGACTACTTCGCGCGGTGGACGAAAAGCCCGGTTTGGGTCATCGGCGTGGGCGGCGGAGCGGCGCTGTTCGTAAATACACTGCACTACGCGGTCCATCCGCCGCCGTCTCAAACCCAACTGGTCCTGGTAGATCGGTTGTTCTATCTACCCGACGTGGATTACGCCTTTACGACCCCGCCGCAGAAAATCGACCTTGGAGGTGACCGCGACGTGAGGACCAAGATTCATCTGGAGCGGGCAAACACTTCGGCGGCTAATATTTTCAACGCAGCCTTGCAGCGGGGCGATCCGGCGGCATGGCCGTTTGCCGAGGCCCGCTTGCGGGGGAATCCGGCCGACTCGGCGCTGCTGACCGCCTACGAATATGCGGCCGTAACGTCCGGTCAGTTGGATCGCGCCCGGGAGTTTTTCCAGACCGGTTTGGCGCGCCGGCCCATCTCGGTCGAGTGGCATCGCGCCTACCAGGACCTGGGCCGAAACGGTCCCCGCGAGGCGGAATTGATCGCCGAGTACGACAAATTGCTGAAACAGGAGCCGCACAGCGCCGCCCTGCTTTACCTGCGTGGCAGAATTGACGGCGATTCCGTCAAGGCGCGGGATTTCTTTCACAAATCCTGTGCGGCCGATGCGAAGTGCCCCTGGCCGTGGATGGCCCTGGCCTACGATGCGGCTTGCCGCGGCGATTGGAGGCAGGCCCGCGAACTGGCCGACAAGGCTTTCAAACTGCACCTCGACAATCAGTCCTTGCAGGAGGTGCGCTTCGCCGCCCGATTGGCGACGGGGGACTATGCCGCGATGGAGAAGGAACTCCGCCGGATTCTCGAGTCCACTCCTCCCGAGGATCACGTAAGTCAGCTTATCGAACTCTGCGAGGTGTTGGCCGCCGAGGGAAAAAGGGACGAGGCACAAAAGGTGTTGACCGATTGGGAAAAACAAATTCCACCCATGCCGCAATCGACAGAGATTGTGTCCGCCTGCCGGCAATATGTCTGGTATATAATCGGTGCTGAGGTCATGCGGGACACCGCAAACTCGCCACCTTCCATCGCCGCGTCCCACTTCCGTCTTCATACGCTGCTGGCGCAGGGCCGTCCGCAAGAGGCGGTGAAAGATCCAGCCTCGCAGCAATCCCTGGAAGACCCGTGGAATGCGCTGGCCGTGGGCGTTGCCTTCGGCATCGCCTCCAATCAGGCCGGAGCCGCAGCTTGGCGCGAAAAGGCCTGCGCCGCGATGGAAAAGCTGGACGCCGATTCCCGGCACGCGGCCGCCTTCCTTCGAGCGGAGAAGCCGCCGACAAAAAGTCAGTTCAACAACCTCGTGCTGGAACCGAGCTTGAAGGCGTTGCTGGCGGCAGCGTTGGCCCAGCACTTCCCCAAGCAGAAGGCGGAGTTTCTCGCAATCGCCCGTCGCCTGAACGTAAGGCGCATGCCGCCCTATCAGCTTGTGCGAAAGGCGACGGAGTAATTCTGCCGCGGACGATAGTAAGAATGTAGGGTGGGACAAGCGGATGCGGTCCCACCACGTTATGTCCGTTACGCACTGTTGGTGGGACAAGCGGAGCGCGGTTCCAGCACGTTATGTCCGTTACGCACTGTTGGTGGGACCGCGCTCCGCTTGTCCCACCCTACATTCAGCGACGGAATAATCACGACTCGATGCGTTCGACGCGGCTCGCGGCCCGGCCTTGGGCGAAGCGGGTGATAATCTCCTCGCCCGGCGATAGCTCGCCTGCCGAATGGACCGGCCGGCCGTCGTCGGCGCGTTGCGTCAGGCTGTAGCCACGGCCCAGCACTGCCAAGGGGCTGAGCGATTCGAGCCGTCCCGCCGCCGTGTCGGCCTTGTGCCGGGCGAGTTGGACCAGTCCGCGAATCGCCCGGGCGGAGCGGCCGCCCAGCTCGTCGAGCCGCCGGCTCAGTTCAAATATGTGCTGAAAGGGGCGGCGAAAGACGGCGCTCCGGGCAAGACCGTCCAACCGCGACCGGGACATGTCGGCCCGCGACCGTAACGCCGCCGCCAACCGCCGCTCGACCTGCCGCAGGTCGGCGATCAATTCCTCCGCCGCCGGGGCGACCAGCTCGGCCGCCTCGCTCGGCGTAAGCGCCCGGACGTCGGCCGCCAGATCGGAGAGGGTCACGTCGATTTCGTGCCCCACCGCCGAGACGACCGGAATCTCCGAGGCGGCGATCGCCCTAACCACCGGCTCCTCGTTGAAGGCCCAGAGGTCCTCCATGCTTCCCCCGCCGCGCGTGACGACCAGTACATCAACCGGCGTGAATTGAGGGGCGCCACGGTTGGCTTCTCCAACCGTGTTTCCCACACTGCTGGGCAAGCCAGCAGTGGCACCCAACGTGTCAATCGAGATCTGCTGAGAGACCATGCGGTCGATGAGTCTGGCTGGCCGCTCGTTCAGCCGGTTGACCGTTTGGATTGCGGCGACGATTTCGGCGGCCGCCCCATCGCCCTGCACGCGGACGGGCACGACGAGCACGTCGGCCCCGCGCCACCGCCGACCCAACACCTGGAGGAAATCGCGGATCGCCGCCCCGGTCGGGCTCGTCACCACCGCAATCCGTCGGACGAACCGCGGCAGTGGCCGCTTCCGGGCCGGATCGAAGAGCCCCTCGCGGGCCAATTTCTCCCGCAGTTGCCTGAGCGCCAGTTCCAACGCCCCCATGCCTTTCGGCACGATGTCGGCGATGACCAACTGGTAGCTGCCTCGCGCGGCGTAGAGATCGACGTGTCCCCGGCACACGACTTCCATGCCGTCCTGAGGCTCGAAGCGGAGCCGCGTGGCCACGCCCCGCCACATCACCGCACGGAAGCTGCGAGCGGTCGTCCTTCAACGTCAGGTAGCAGTGGCCCGACTGCGGCCGGACGAAGTTCGAGATTTCGCCGGCCACCCAAACCTCGGGGAACGCCGCCTCCAGCAGGTCCTTGATCTGGGCGGTTATTTCCGTGACCGAGAGCGGCCGTTGCGGCGTTGGAGCGGCGGAAAGCATTGGTTACAACTCGTATTCCTTGATCTTCCGATATAGCGTCCGCTCGCCGATGCCGAGCATTTTGGCCGCTTCCTCACGGTTGCCACCGGCCAGGTTGAGCGTCTCGGTGACGAACAGCCGTTCGATCTCCGCCAGCGGCCGGCCGACCAGCGCGGTCAGCGAAGCCCTCGAGGGCGCCCCGTGCGGCTCCGGCGGGCCGGCCAACTCCTCGGGCAGGTCGTCCAGGTCCAGCAGCCCGTCGTAATCGACCACCACCATGCTCTCGACCACATTGCGCAACTGGCGGACGTTGCCCGGCCAACCGAATCCCAGCAGCTTCCGCCGCGCGGCCAGAGACATGCCGCGAATCTGCTTGCCGTGCCGAGCGGTAAACTGCCGCAGGAAATAGTCGATCAGGATGGGAATGTCCTGGCTCCGCTGGCGGAGCGTGGGCAGGCGGATCGTGACCACCTTCAACCGATGGTAGAGATCGTTGCGGAACGTGCCCGTCGCGATCGACTCCTCCAGGTCGCGGTTGGTGGCTGAGAGGATGCGGACGTTCACCTTGACGGGCGTGTTCGATCCGACGCGGGTAATCTCGCCGTTTTCCAGCACCCGCAGCAGCTTGATTTGCGTGGCCGGGGGCATGTCGCCCACCTCGTCGAGAAACATCGTGCCGCCATTGGCGTACTCGAACTTGCCGACCCGGTCGGCCGAGGCGTCGGTAAAGGCCCCCCTCACGTGCCCGAACAACTCGCTCTCTAAAATGTTCTCGCTCAAGGCGGCGCAGTTCAGCGCCACGAAGGGCTTGTTCTTCCGCGGGCTGTTCTGATGAATCGCCTGGGCGACCAGTTCCTTGCCCGTGCCCGTCTCGCCCTGGATCAGCACGGCGGCGTTGGTCGGGGCAATCCGCTTCAGCCGCTCGATCACGTCGCGCATCAGCGGACTGTCGCCGATTACCCCCTCGAAGCCGAACCGCTCGTCCAGGCGGCGGTTCAGCTCGATGTTCGTCCGCTTCAGCCGGGCGGACTCGACGGCCTTCTCCGCGCCGGCCCGAAGTTGGGCAATGTCCAGCGGCTTCAGCAGGTAGTTGAACGCCCCGCGGCGCATGGCCTCGACCGCCGAGGGCACCGTGCCGTGCCCGGTCATGAGGATCACCTCGGCGTCGGGCAGGTCGGCCTTCGAGCGTTCGAGGATGCCCAGCCCGTCGATGTCGTTCATCACCAGGTCGGTAATCACCAGGTCGAAGGGGTTTTCCTCGATCATCCGCGCCCCGGCCTTGCCTGAGTCGGCCACGCGGCAGCGAAACCCCACGCGGCTGAGGCTTTCGGCCACCGTCTCGGCGTGAGCGGCGTCGTTGTCGATAATCAGCACCTCGGCGGGCGGATCGAACGGATGGTTCGGCGTCTTGGATTCGGCTGTGTTCATGGGAAATATGATAACCAATCGGGGCGGATTCGGCTAGAACCGCCAACCAGCGGCAAACCACTTGTTCCCATGCTCCGCATGGGAACACACTGCCCGGATGCTCCGCATCCGCGTGGAACGCCGATGGCAAGGCAAGTTACGAGTCTCAGCCGTAGGTCAGGTGTTTTGCACCTGACAATCCCACTATGCCCACGCCATTTTCGGGGTATAATTGAACTATGAACTGGCAAGATTATATCGAACGCGATCCGCAGGTAATGCTGGGCAAACCGGTATTCAAAGGGACCCGGTTGACCGTCGAGTTCATCCTAGAACGTTTGGGGCAGGGCGCAGAGGTTGAAGAATTGCTCGAAAACTATGAGGGACTGCTTCCGGAACACATTCGCGCCGCCCAGGCTTACGCTGCTTCCGTGCTGCGCCGCGACGAGGTGGTCTACCAGACATGAAATTGCTGGCCGACGCCCACATCAGCCGGGCGATGATCGCTTATCTGGAATCGCTGGGACACGACGTTGTCCATGTCGCATCAATTGCTCCCCGGATGTCGGATAGCACAATCTTGAGGCTTGCCGCCACGGAAGGGCGAATCGTTCTCACCGCGGACAAGGATTTCGGCGGGCTGTGTTTTCTCCGACTCATTCCTTCCGCCGGTGTTGTGCTGTTGAGAATATCCGCTGCGTCCGAAAAAGAACGGCTGGAGACGTTCAAGAAGCTGTGGCCTCTCGTTGAGCCGAATGCCGCCGGCCGATTTCACGTCATCACGGACAAGAATGTCCGTCGAAGCCAATTGCCGACCGCGGAGTAGACTCGATCTTAATCCGTTCCGGATGAGTGGCCCGTGTCGGCATCAATCAGAATCTGCTGAGAACTTCTTGACCGCTCCGCCCCGCTCGATTAGACTTTCCGGCATGAAAAACACATCCCAACACGGCTTTTCGCTGGGCGTCGATTACGGGACGAACAGCGTTCGGGCGCTGATTGTCGATCTGGACGACGGCGCGGAGGTGGCCAGTTGCGCGAGCGACTATCCGAGCGGCGAACATGGCGTCCTGCTCGATCCGAAGGACCCCAACCTCGCCCGGCAAAACCCGGCCGACTACATCGAGGGCTTTTATTCCGCCGTCGGCGAGGCGGTCCGGGCGGCGGGGCGCCGCCGCGGTTTCCGCCCCGACCGGATCGTCGGCATCGGCGTCGACACGACCGGCTCGACGCCCGCTGCCGGTCGATCGCCAGGGTATGCCGCTGGGCATGCAGCCGGCGTTTCGCCGCCAGTTGGCCGCCCAGGCCTGGCTCTGGAAGGACCACACCGCGCACGCCGAGGCGGCCGAGATCACCGCCAAGGCCGCCCGGGCGAAACGCGGTTTCCTGGCCAAGTGCGGCGGGACCTATAGCAGCGAGTGGTTCTGGTCGAAGGTCCTGCATTGCCGGCGGACCGCCCCGAAGGTCTTCGACGCGGCCTACGCCTGGGTCGAGCTGGCCGACTTCGTGCCCGGGTTCATCACCGGGCAGCTCGATCCCGACGTGTTGCCGCGGGGCATCTGCGCCGCCGGCCACAAGGCAATGTACCACGACGACTGGGGCGGGCTGCCCGACGAGGCCTTCCTCGCCCGGCTCGACCCGGATCTGGTCGAAATTCGCCGCCACTTCGCCGCGCCCGCACTCACGTCCGACCGCCGGGCCGGCCTGTTGACGGCCGAGGTGGCCGAGCGGGTCGGGCTGCCGCCGGGTCTGCCCGTCGCCGTCGGGCTCTTCGACGCCCATGCCGGCGCAGTCGGGGCGGGCATCAAGCCCGGCACGCTGGTCAAAATCATCGGCACCAGCACCTGCGACATGATGGTCGCCCCGATGGACCACAAGCTGGCCGACATGCCCGGCCTGTGCGGCATCGTCCCCGGCTCGATCGTGCCGGGCATGTACGGCCTCGAGGCCGGCCAGTCGGCCGTGGGCGACATCTTCAACTGGTTCGTCAAACAACTCACGCCCGAACGCTACGCCGCCGGCGGCGACCCGCACGACGGACCTGACCAGCGAGGCCGCCCGGCTCCGGCCCGGCGAGAGCGGACTGCTGGCCCTCGATTGGAACAACGGCAACCGCACGGTCCTGGTCGATCCGCTGCTGACCGGCCTGTTGGTCGGCCAAACCCTGCACACCACCGCCGCCGAGGTCTATCGGGCGTTGGTCGAGGCCACCGCCTTCGGGGCCCTGACGATCATCAACCGCTTCGAGGAGTACGGCGTCACGGTCAACGAGGTGGTCAACTGCGGCGGGATCGCCGAGAAGAACCCGTTCGTCATGCAGATTTACGCCGACGTCTGCAACCGGCCGATGAAGATCAGCCGCTCGGCCCAGACCTGTGCGTTGGGGGCGGCCATTTTCGGGGCGGTCGCCGGCGGGGCCTATCGCACCGTCGAGCAGGCCCAGCGGAAGATGACCGGCGCGAAGCCGCATGTCTTCCGCCCCCGCAAGCCGGCCGCGGCGGTCTACGCCGACCTGTACCGCCTCTACCGCCGGCTGCACGACGCCTTCGGCACGCCCGACTGCCGCGATGGCTTCCACACCCTAATGAAGGACCTGATCGCCATCCGCAACCGAGCACGCATAACATGAATCTGTCAATAAATGTGTTGAAGGAAACTTTGTTTCCGTAATCATCGATGAATCCCGAGAGTTCACTTAAATTCTGGCAACGCGTCGCGCGTCACACTCGACCAGGACGAGCCGCCGCCTGGTTTCTTGGTGTGAATCTCCCGATTGTCATAGCACTCAGCTTGTTTATCCAGTGGCACAATGACCTCGTTGGCGTTCCCCAACCACGACACCTTTTGTTAAGAGGCGTGGTTGCTTTTCTAGCCTTCAGCATTGGATTTCTCATTCTTAGGTGGAAGGTAGTAAATCCGGCAATTGCGGCTGCCAAAAAGGAACTCGATGATGAGGAACAATCGTAGTGAACGTGCCACGTCGGCAACCGTCCTGGGGCGGACATTCAGTCGAGCGTTGAGACGGCAGTTGCGCTACCCTCGCTCAGCGGTGGGTTAAATGCCACCCCAATAAGGACATCCATTTCCCTGTTGGTTCTCCGGACACGCGTCCCGACGACAAAGATGGCCCGATTTCTTCCTTCCATACCCGGCTTGCCAAGCTCGGAAATAGATATTAGTATAGATAGTCTTGATCCCCGATAGCTCAATAGGTAGAGCGAGCGGCTGTTAACCGCTAGGTCGTAGGTTCGAGCCCTACTCGGGGAGCTTCTGGTAAAATAGCGAAATTTGCCGCCAAACCAGTTAACGCCCGACGCCGAGAGTTCGGCCGCCGGGCGTTTTGCGTTTAACCCGCTTTCTGGCAAGCACTTACGCCAATTCTCTTGTTGGCTCGATAATCTCCGTTTCGAGAAAGCCAAACTAGGGTCCGAAAGGAACCCCTATGGTTCCTTTCGGACCCTATAATTTTGCTCTCGAAATCTCCCTTGTGTCCTACGTTCGTTGTAACGCCGGAAGCGTTAACCATTCCCAAAGGGGCCATACATGATCGGTCAGACCGGCGGTCATCGCAGGAGTTCGCGGCGTCCAGCGACCATCGTGGCCGCGTTGCCGCAACGTCCGCACCGGCCAACAAAAATTGTACGTGTACATCGTGAAGTAGGTGACTGCGTCGTGGATGTCCCAATCCTTCGAGAAACAATAGGTCTTGCGGACCTTGCGACCATTCCGGTTGCGGTCGGTCCCGTTCTGTCGTTCCACGAACGCCGTGTTGATTTTGTTGCTGACCTTCGACAACTTCAACGCCGCCATGACCCCCGCCACCGTCCCGAAAACAACGCGGAAGTCAATTTTCACCACCCGTCCCTTCCTACGCGTCTTGTGAACAGTCGCGTACCTCAACCTGGGCGATGGTTCATAGCTCGGCGACTTGGGCCGACCCGGCTTTCCCGTCCGCTCCGGCACCGCCTTTTTGCCGTAGGCTTCCAAGATCGCCCTCCGGTACGGCTTGTATTCATCGCTGGTGATGAGGTTCATCGTTCGGCCGCCGGTCCGTTCCTTGAAATCCGCCACCAACGCCTCGACTTTCTCGACCGTCCGCTTGCCCGGCACCACGCTGACCACCAGGCGATGCTCGGCATCGAGCGCCACATGGTCCCAGTTGTCTCCCTGCTTGGCGTCCTCGGGGTTGGCTGGATCGCAACGTTTTTCCTTTTTGCCCACAAACGACCATTTTTCGTCGAACTGAACCTCGCGTGTCTCGGGGGGAAACGGCCACGAGTTCGTCGTGCAGTTGCTTCGCATGGTCGCCCGCCAACCGACTGTAACGCATTACCGTATCTCGATGTACCCCCAGTAAACGGCCGGTTTTGCGAACGCCGCAGCCTTCTGCGATGTGCTCCAGCATGGCGAGCGACTTTCTCCTCGGGCAGGTTCGCGCCGAAAAGCGGCGTGCCCTTTCGCTCGGAAAACCGTGCCTTGCAGGTGCGGCAGCGGAGCATTCGCTTCTGCTTGTTCGGCCCGTAGTGACCGCAGACCAATAGGTTTTCACCCCCGCGTTTCCCGTAATCCGGGCACTCGTAATTCTGACAACAAAACCGCGACAGATCATCCATGACCGACCCTCCGTGACACAACTTCGTGATGGAACAGCAGTTACGACCATCATATATCTATACCACAAAGGTCGGGTTCAACGCAACAACAATAGGACACAAGGGAAATCTCCGACTCTCTGATTAACAACCTCCACCGAGTTAACAAGCCGGTTGGTTTCGGCCCCCGAACGCAACCCACAACGATGGGTGGATTCGCGCCACCTCTGAATTCGCTAGAATGAAGCCAACGAGGGCCGTGGCATTGCGCTTTCGGACAGGCTGAGGGCGCGCTGAACCGTTGCCTTACTGCTTACCCGGGGTGCGAAATGAAGCTGTCTCCTCAATCAGAAGCCGTCGTTCAGAAACTCCGCGGGGGTTCGAGTGTTCAGTCAGGCCAAGTCAAGGTCGGCCCCCTGGATGAACTGACACGAGCTTTGCTTGATCTGTTGGTCGAGAACGTCGAGGACATCTCGCGAAGAACTGGGGAGGATCAGGCTCGCGCTGTGCGTAGCCATGTAGTCCGCCATGATGCAACCGTTCAAGCGGCCAAACAGGCCGTCCCAACGTCCCAAGCCGTCGGCAGCGCGCCTTCTGGGAAGGGCGAGCAGCCATCGCCCGCAACTACCGCGAATGACGATCAGCCGCCGAAATGGAGACTTCTACGGCTGCATTGCCAATCCATTCGTGGTGTCGCTCCCCCCAGTGAAGAGTTTGAATTTGAATTTCACGGCGAGTCCAACCTAATCTACGGTCCAAATGGAAGCGGGAAGAGCAGCTTGCTAAGCGCCATTCTGTGGTGCCTCACCGGCGAGATTATCGCGGACTCCAGACTGGACGATGACGAATCACCGATGTATCGAGCCACTGGCACCAGTCCAAAGGCTCGAAGCTGGCCACACGTCGTCACCTTGCCAGAGCCGGCGGGCTTTGAACAAGCATCGCCTACCTGCTGGGCTAAACTACAACTACAACGAGCGGCTGACAAGAAGAACCTCTGGCTCAAGCGAACGTACCCGGCAATCCTCGAAGCTAGCTGGGATGACACGAACTGGTCACGATGCAATGACCTTGGCGAGTATCAGATTACGCCCCTCGACTTGCAGCTTTCGCTGGCCGCGCCGACAGTATTCGGTCGGCATTCTATTGAGGAAGCCGACAACGTTCGCAGTATCCTCACGCTGATTCTTGGCTACGACAACATCGAGGAGCTTGGTGACCTTGCGAGTAAGATATCAGGCAATAGAACCCGGCTCCAGAAATCAGAGGAAGCCACCTTGCGTAGTCAAGCGGACGCCCAAAAGGCACTGCTCAGCCGGTTGGCTGACGCACTTCCCGAGTCGAGTGAGGAACGACAGTCCCTCTTGACGTTTGCCGCCAAGGCCGCGCCATCGCGAAAGGATGTCGAGGACGCGCAGATGTTGGTCGACGTGGCGCTCGAGCGCGGCGGAGCAGGCCCTGGCCAAAGACCTTGGGCTGGCGGAACCCAAGGGTACGGAACTGGCGGGACTCGCAGACAAAGTTACCGTTGCGCTCGCGAAGCTCCAGGACGGAATCGACGTCTGCTTTCCGTCGCTTGCAGGTCTTCGGTTGGGCTCCGTGTTGCCGGCGACGGAAGAGGCAAGCTCCGAGCAGTTGCTGCAGAACGCTCGGTCGAGCCTGGGCACAAATCGGGACAGCGTGCGCCAGGCAATCGCGCGGCGCGCTGATCTATGGCGGCGAGAATGTGCTCCTGACAGCAAGTTGTCTCTCTTACTCAAAGCCGCCCAGTTCTACGATGCGAGCGAGATGACGTGTCCTGTTTGCGATCGTCGTATCGATAGTCGCGATCTCAGTGTGGAACTGACCAGCCTCAGGACAATCGATCCTAAATTGACCAAGGAATTGCGGGCGTTCTTTGCAGATCTTGCGAAGGGACTCCACGGGATTGTGCCGCAATCGGCGCTAAAGCTGGCTGGAGCGACGCCCGCTGCCAGACTTTTCGCGGATTGGTCGTTATTACGTCAGGAACTGGGGCCCGCCCTAGCCAAACTGTCTCAGACTTTTGAGGCCAGCGTATCGGACATCGCGGCGACCATCGCTCCGAGCCGGACTCCGGAGCTGGGACTTCTACCGACGGAGATCGACGAACCGTTCCAAGAGGCGGCGGCGGATTTCCTGCAAGCATTGGCTGATTCGGAGCAGGCTCTCGACCTTCTGGACTGGGCGGTCGGCAGCCTGGGCGCGATTCTGAATGCTCTCGACAATGTGATCACCAAGCAATCAGGCACGTCTTCTCGAACGCTGTACATGGTTCTTGCGCAAGGCAAGGATGCGGCCGCTCTCGTAAAGCCGCTTGCAGCAGCGAAGACCGGGTTGGTCGCAGCAACCCGAGCAGTCGCCGACATTGAGGCTGTGCGATCGGGAATTGAGCGATTGAAGAAGCTCGAAGATCCCCTGGATAGGCTGAAATTGCTCTCAAAGTATGCTGAAGCTAAAGTTGCGCGGTATTCAATTCCATCCGAGATGCGACGATTGCGAATGCAAAATACCTGTACCCAGAATCAGCGACAGGTATGGAACTTGGGCATCTCAAGCTGGGGAAAGGTAGGGATAAGTCAATTGAAGCAATGCTCTCGACGAAGACGTATCGCGTGCCAGGTCGATCTTTTGCCAACGCTGGCTTGCAGCGCGCGGTCGCCTTGTCGTTCTACTTTGCTCTTCTGGGCAGACATCCTAAGGGGCTGGGATTTCTGGCAATGGACGATCCTATTCTCTCGCTGGATGAGGACCATCGTGAGAGATGGTCTTCGCGTATTCTCAGTCCCTTACTCTCATCAATTCAGGTGTTGTTAACAACGCATCAATCGCAATACCTGAGCAATTGCAGTTCGGATTTCTCTGCAGACCGCATTGTACGATTGAATCCGCGCGACCGAACACAACGCATTTCGTGGCAGCCGGGTGATCGCCTGCAGCGGGCGCAGCACCAACTCAATACGGATCACCTTGTTGCGGCAATGAGCCTGCGGAAGTTCCGAGAGGATTTGCTGATATCACTGGATGCATACAGTCCCGTCGCCTTCTTCAACCCAAACGACCTGAAGGGGTCTCTTGACGCTTACGGCAGACTAGCGTCACCCAACCCATTGACTAGCACGGCTCAACAGAAGATCGTACACGCTCTGCGGGGGCAGACTATTGCTCGCGTTTTGGACCCAGCAATGCACTCTCTTACGGAGTCAGCGGTTACAAAGCCGATGGTCGAGGACTGTCTGAGCAGCCTGCTTTCTCTTTCGACACAAATCGACAAGGAGTTCTCGCGTCTTGAGCGGATGCGAAAGCGTGCGATGAGAGGCTCACGCATTCCAGCGGCGGTTGTGCCCTTCACGCGATTGAACGATCGGGCGACCTGGTCCGCGCCGCTTCGCGTCCCGTTCATCGGAGCTGCTGCAGCCCGGTCAAGTCCCTGGGTGGTTGATATCGGTGACGAAGGGCGACTTCTTTCGATCTCGCCCGGAGCAGCGGTCCTCGTCGCGGGCGATGTATTGAATCCCGTAGCTTGGTATGGCCAATGGGCACTTTTGGCACCAGAGGATATCGCACCGAATGACGGTGACCTTGTCGCGGCCGAAGATTCTGGCGGCAATCGCTATCTACGCCGAGTGTGGTCGGATGGCGAGCGTTGGACGCTGGAAGGCATCAATCCCGTTCGTCCAGTGGCGGCTGTCTCCGTCGGAAAACTGGATGCTCCTCTTCGGAAGATCATTGGCGTGTTGTATGAGCCTACTGCGAAAGCCTCCCGCCAATCGCGAGCGGTATCAGAATGGGAGGAGTCCGGGGCAATTGATGTTCAAGCGACGATTAGGCGATACCGTGCAATCGACGTGCTGGGGAATAGCCTCGAGCCGCTTGCTCGGCCTGGGCAGAAGGTGATCGTGGGCGAGAGATGTCACGATCTAGACAGCATCACCAACGCGACACTAGCTGTTCTCGAAACAGACGGGGCCGCCGGAAATGTCATAAAGCGAGTGTACCCAAAGGACGGGAACTGGATTCTCGTAAGTCCAAACCCTGTCGAGCCCATTGACCCGGTGGTGCTACCACATGACGAAGTTCGCGCGATTTGGCCTTTGTGCGGTGTCCTATTTGAAAGCAACGACGAATCCAGCTAGATCGGTGCGTCTATTCGCCCATTTCTTCTCTTGGTCTTCCCGCGCACCGAGTACCAGTTGAGACACCCCCGATCGAATTCACTACGGCAAAGCGCCAAGGGCATTTGTCGCGCCCGGTGCACCAGGCATTACGCAAAAGCCTAACGCGCGTCACTGTATGTCCAGCCAGTGCTGTGTCAGCCAAGCCTGGATGCCCAGTCCCGGTTGGTACGCCGGAAATAGGATTTCACGAAAAGCCTTGGCTGCAGATGGATACGAGTTCCGCGGAATCACCTCGGTGCGCTTGGCAAGGTACAGCAGCGCGAGGGTAGGTGCGCGTGACTCGCCCTGGTTGCAGTGAATGATTACGCGGTGCGCACCGAAGTGCTTGTCCATAAACGCCATGAAAGCAACAAAGCTTGGCAGCATGAACAGAGGCTGCGGCGGATCGATGAGATTCAAGTAGAGGTGATAGTCGCTTTCCTTGATCAAGTAGTTGGGATGAGAACTGGGCAGACTCCGTCCGGTATACCCGACAGCGTTACGATGACACGGCTCCTTGCACGCATGGACAACGGCAACGATACCCGATGTGTCATGGGTGCAAATGGATTCATCCCCAGACGCCAAACCTTCCATTACTTCAAGCATAGTTCAGCCCTTCATCGTTTTTTGTCGGACTTCTCCGAAGCACCATGCCCAAATCGTCCAGTGTCGTACATCTTAGCTTTTCTCGTGCCAAGCAACAAGCAGCCTTTGGCCACCATGAGATGTAGGCGGATGAAAAAGTTTCTATCGCCACGCTGCAGCGTGTGGTGAAAAGCCTGGCTCCTTTCATACCGGCGCCGTTGGCAAGATTTCGTCGTCACCTCGCCCTTTCACCGGGTAGGTTAACAGATAGAGGCTGTTAACCATTCTGTCACGCCAGACGGCGCGCCGGTCGCCAAGCGAAGGTCGCTGTGGGCAACTTCCCAAGGAGAAGTCCCATGCGATCCTTCGACGACCCGTCCTTTCTTGACGCCTGACGAGCGTTTCTCCGAAATAGCCGCCATTCTGGCCGGTGGGGTCCTGCGACTCCATGCCCGGGCGGCACTTTCCGGCGATGATCTCGGCAATAAGGGGGACAGTCCCATTTTCGTCGGACGAAAATCGGGACAGTCCCCAAAATCTCCAAATTCCGGCCCAGCCGGCCTTGAGGTTTCCGAGGAAACCGTGCTCAGTGTCCATAGTGGTTAACGGCTTCCGAGACCCCAAGAGAAGGAGAAAAGCATGAACCTCAACGTTGAGAAAGAGGTCGCCGCGCTTCGGCGGATGACCGTAAACGAACTGCGGGCGAAATATGCCGACGTGTTCGGCGAGGAAACCAACGCCCGACACAAGGAATGGCTGGTGCGGCGGATCATTTGGCGGATGCAAGCGGCGGCCGAGGGCGATATTTCCGAACGCGCCCGCCGACGAGTTGCCGAACTGGCCAACGACGCCGACCTGCGAACAACGGCCCCGAAGGCGCCGAGGATTGCCGCGATGCCAGCGGAACACACCGCGACGACCACAATTCCCACCCGATCGTCGCCTGCCCATGCCGGGGCAAGAGATTACCCGCGAATACAAGGGCCAGACGCTCGTCGTCCGTGTGTTGTCCGAGGGCTTCGAGTTCGAGGGCGACGTCTACAAGTCACTCTCGGCAGTGGCAAGGGAAATTACGGGTACACACTGCAACGGGTATCACTTTTTCCGCCTCAACGGGCAAGGAGGAGCGAAATGAAGAGTACCAGAATGCGACAGCAGACGCCGGCCAACCTGCGGATGCGCTGCGCGATCTACACCCGCAAATCGACCGAGGAAGGGCTCGACCAGGAGTACAACACCCTCGATGCCCAGCGGGATTCGGGCGAGGCATATATTAGGAGCCAAGCCCAGGAAGGCTGGGAGTGCCTGCCCGACCGTTACGATGACGGCGGGTTCACCGGGGGCAACATGGACCGCCCGGCGCTGCAACGTCTGATGGCTGACATCGAGGCCGGCAGGGTGGACTGCGTGGTGGTCTACAAGGTTGACCGTCTCAGCCGCTCGCTGCTCGATTTCGCCAGGATGATGGAGGTCTTCGACAAACACCACGTCTCCTTCGTCTCGGTCACGCAGCAATTCAACACGTCCACGTCGATGGGGCGGCTGGTCCTTAACGTGCTGCTGTCCTTTGCCCAATTCGAGCGGGAAATGATTTCCGAGCGAACGCGGGACAAGATCGCCGCCACCCGCCGCAAGGGCAAGTGGTCGGGCGGGATGCCCCTGCTGGGCTACGATGTAGACCCACGGGGATCGAAACTGATGGTAAACGAGGACGAGGCGGTTCGCGTCAGGGCGATCTTCGAGTTGTACCTGGAGCTTCAGGCGTTGCTTCCAGTCATTCAGGAGATCGACCGCCGCGGTTGGGTCAATAAACGGTGGACGACCCGCAAGGGGCATGAACGAGGCGGAAAGCAATTCACCAAGACAAGCCTGCATAAGCTGCTCACCAACGTCACGTACACCGGCAAGCTCGCCTACAAGGATGAGGTCCACAATGGTGAGCACGCTGCCATCGTCGATGATGATATTTGGCAGGATGTCCAAACGTTGCTGCAGCGCAACGGTCGCACAGGTGGCGCCCCGGTTCGCAACAAGTTCGGCGCCCTGCTCAAGGGCATTCTGCGGTGCGTACCCTGCAATTGTGCCATGTCGCCCACGCACAGCACTCGTGCCGGCAACAAGCGGTATCGCTACTATGTCTGCACTAACGCCCAGAAACGCGGCTGGGACAACTGTCCGTCGAAATCGATCCCGGCCCCCGAGATCGAGCGGTTCGTCGTCGAACAGATCAAAGCCATCGGCAAAGACCCGAGGCTGCTCACCGAGACTGTGGCCCAGGCCCGCAAGCAGGGCCAGTCCCGCGTCGCAGAACTGGAGGCGGAGCGCCGCGGCCTGGAGCGGGAGTTGGGCCGATGGAACGTCGAGGTACGCCAACTCCTCGACCAAATCGCCCCCAATGGCGGCAACTCGCCGGCCACGGCTCGTCTGGCCGACCTCCAGGAGCGGATTCGGCTCACGGAACGCCGGGCCACCGAGATTCGCGAGCAGGTAATCGCACTGAGCCACAAGCTGGTTGGTGAGCGCGAGGTCGCCAAGGCTATGTCGGTATTCGATCCAGTGTGGGGCTCGCTTACGCCACGAGAACAAACGAGGGTAGTTCAACTCCTGGTTGAACGCATAGATTACGACGGAACCACCGGAAAAGTGTTGATCACGTTTCACCCCAATGGAATACGAACCTTGGCAGACGAATTGGCCAGTCAACAGGAGGAAAACGCAGCATGAACAAGCCCCTCACCGTCGAATCCACTATCCATTTTCGTCGCCGCGGCCGCGGCAGCCGGAAAGAAATGCGCGAGGGCGATGCCGGCTGCGCCCGAGCGCCCGGCAGGGCGAATACCTCGGATCTCGAAGTTTATGGCCCTGGCGATCCGCTTTGAGCAGCTTATCCAGGCTGGCGAAATCACCGATTACGCCGAACTGGCCCGGCTGGGCCACGTCACCCGCGCCCGCATTACCCAAATCATGAACCTACGCCTGCTGGCCCCAGACCTACAGAATGCATCCTCTTCCTCCCCCATATTGTGGGCGGGCGCGAGCCAATTTTTCTCCGTGAACTCCAGCCGATCGCTGCCGTACCGGACTGGCGACACCAACGACGACTTTGCTCTCGACTCCTTGCTCGATCCACATAATGGCGAATTCCACGGCTTGGCATATTTTATTCAGCCATGAAATTCGTTATAATGGGATGTCTTTCGATACCAGTGGGCGGCACCACTGGCGGGCAGAATCAGGCCTACCCTCCAAGACAATCTGCGAGTAAATGAAGAATAGCGACATTTCATACTTGCCATTCTTTACCCTCCGCTGATGTTGCGGGCGAAATGTGCAAACGCATTTGGCCCCATTGCTGGAACTCACTCCTCGCCTGACAGCAATGCCTGCATCGGTCTCCGTGAGAAGCGAAGCTGGACATGGGACACACTCAACTTGACGGGTTAACAAGATCGAAATCTTGGCGTGAGGTCGTGGCGCTCATTGCCGTGGGCGCGACATTGCGCAAATCGCCGACGCCACCATCAAGGCGGCCGAAAAGGCGTTTTCCTTTATTGGCGAAGACAGCGGCTATAACCACGCTGTCTGGCTGCTTACCCAGCTTGGCCTTGCGGGCAATTCGCCCAATCCTCTAAAACACATGCGACAGCAAGGGGTCCACATTCCTGATAATACGTCAATTCCTGGTATTGTTGCCGCTCTGAGCGAGGCGATTGACGGAGCTGAATATCAACAAAGGAGGCATTCTGATTTTGGCGATCTTGCTCACCGCGCTCTTATTGACGCGGTGATCACTCGAATGGAATCGAAAGTACAGCAACAGTCGCTTTTTAATATGCAGTCCGACGACACGCGACGTGCGCTGAATTTATTCAGCAAGGAGAAGGAGTTTGGGCAGTTAGCGCGCGAGTTCTACTCGCGTCTTACCAACGAGTGTATGGGCTACTTTCTCAGCCGCACCTTGGCGACACACCTCGGTGACGGTCAGCGGTTTGCAACGACGAACCAGATGTCACAGTTTGAAAAGGCGCTGGCAACACATTGCCAGGAGGCGTCAATAATCGTCGAGCGATTCGCTGGAGAATGGTTCTCAAAACACCGTTATGAGGAAAATGGAGCGATCTCGCGCGATTCCGTTCAGGGTTTTGCGTCGCATGCGCTCAATAAGATGAAAGATGAACTACGGGAGGGAGCCAAGGGCGATGAGCAATGAGTACTATATAGTCTGCGGCGACGCATCGCCGCAAATTCCCGGCACAGCAAAGGCCGTGCATCTACACATTTACGGGAACGAGGACGAGCACAAGATCACCTTGGAAATCGATGAACTCCGGAAGGAACTATTCAAGGAAGTGCCGTCGCGGTTCCGCGACCTCTTAGATATTGCGGCCTACGTATACACAGCGGACCAGGCAATTGTCCGCGGAGCCAGGGACTGTGATACCTTTGGGAGTAATTGGCGTCGCGATTTGCGGTTCCATGTGCCGGTGCGCGACCTCGACTTCTGGCGGTCCGATAGGGTCCATGATTGCCTCACAAAGACAATCGGCTTCTTGTCGGACGACCAGTATGCCTTCGATTTCATCAAATTACGCCAAGACGTTCCTTTCCAGACCCTCCTAAATCTCAACAGTGGTGGTGCGCTTCTCGGCTTTCCGGAGCAAGTGGTCATGTATTCGGGGGGCTAGATTCGTTGGGGGGCGCTGTTGAGGAGGCGATCAATCAAAGGCGTCGTGTGGTTCTGGTAAATCACCGTGCAACTCCGAAACTTGACAAGCGTTATACCACGCTTCGGGAACTCATTGCCGCCAAGGCTCCAAACAGTCCGCCAGCGCACGTGCGCGTGACAATGCATAAGAAGAAATGGATGAACCTGGAGCATACACAAAGGAGCCGGTCATTCCTGTACACCACAATCGGAGCGACCATTGCCGAAATGCTGGGGCAGTCAAGTGTCCGCTTCTACGAGAACGGCGTTATCAGTCTGAACTTGCCAATATGTGCCCAAGTCGTCGGCGGCAAAGCAACTCGAACGACCCACCCAAAGACAATTCGTGGATTTGAGGACCTGCTGTCCCGGGTTAGCGACAGGCGTTTTCAGGTAGACAATCCATTTCAATGGAAGACCAAGAGCGAGGTGGTTGAGCTTATCGCCAAGGCTGGGTGTGAGGAACTGATTGCCGAGTCGATTAGTTGCACGCATACCAAGGATATAACGAACGAGCAGCCCCACTGTGGGTATTGCTCGCAGTGCATCGACCGTCGGTTTGCGGTCATGGCTGCTGGGCAAGAACAGCACGATCCACTCATGCAGTACCGGATGGATGTCTTTACTGAGAGCCGATCAAGACATGACCATGTGAATGAAGACAAGACGCTGTTTGCGAACTACTTGGAGCGGGCCAATTCGGCAGGGACGGTTAGCGGGCCGCTGCAATTCCTGAAGCGCTTTCCCGAGGTCGCACGGGCGCTCAATCATGCCGACGGCGATCCGGGCGTTAATCTACAGCGGTGCTTCGATATGTATCGTCGGCACTCCGATGAAGTCAAACGAGTCATAGCGAAACTGTTCGCCTTGCACGGGAAGGCGATTTATGAGCGAACATTGCCAGTCGACGCGATGCTCCGAATAGTGTATGAGTCCGCCTTGCCCACGTGCATCCCGGCTCTGCCGCCACAAGAGCCCCAATTGCCGGACAACATTTTCAGACGGCGTGGCGAGGCCTGGCAAGTCCGCCACCAGGGTAAACGCGACTTTGTATTGCTTCCGTCGTTGGGCGCCGATTACATTCATCGACTACTGGCGTCATCAGGGGAGTCACTTTCTGCGATTGAGATCGTCTGTGGTGCAGCTACCGACCATTGCAGTTACCTGCTCGCGGCTCAAGAGGCTGTTGAGGCCGGTTTGCGC
This sequence comes from uncultured Planctomycetota bacterium, assembly GCA_963733145.1. Classification (GTDB taxonomy): domain Bacteria; phylum Planctomycetota; class Planctomycetia; order Pirellulales; family Thermoguttaceae; genus JAHIKV01. The sequence goes on from CAVTCJ010000010.1 coordinate 73,801, forward strand.
TCGGGCGCCAACCCTTTCCTCGACACGCTGGGTAAGATCTCTGATTGGCCAGCCGTCAATAAACTCCGTGAAACAGCAAAGGGCCTAATGGCTGATATCGAACGGGCCCGTGTAGAGCACAACGAGCCCCGCGTTCTGGAAGTACAGAAGGACATGACTGTAATTGTCGCCAAGATCCACGAAGCTGTGGGGGTGGGTGGCAGGCTCAAGGAGGCGGGCGACAAGCGTAAGAACATTCGGGACAGTTTCAGAAAAGCTGTGAAACGCGTTATCGAGAAGATTAGGGAAACGGACGCCTCGTTCGCGGAGCACCTTGGCAAATCCCTAAGTTACGGAAATTTCCCAAAGTACCACCCGCCATCTCCAGTCGCTTGGGAGATTCAGCCAATCATCAACGAATAACGAAAAATTCTGCAGGCTACGCCAAATGTAGCCTTCGCTACGCCGGACATCGCCCCTTTAGCCACGGTGGCGCGCCCGGCGTTCTTTCTTGGCCTGACGGGGGCCAACGCCTCGCGCCATAGACTCATTTTCCATTGGAAAGGAAGGAGTTATGGCAGACCTCCATTCGTCGCTGTCTCCCGAGCGGCAGCGTCTAATCAGAGACATGCAGCGGATCAACTTCGGTCGTCTCGACGGCCTTGTGATTCGCAACCGGGAGCCGGTTATTGACCCAATGCCGCGCAGGCAGGTCGAAATCAAGTTCGGTGCCGAGAACGGCCCACGCCCCGAGGTCAGGGCTTCGGACTTCGCACTCAAGCAACAGGTCATCGAACTGTTTGCCTTCTTCGATGCGATCGGCGATGGCACCATCGGCACGCTCGAGATCAAGCACGGGCTGCCGTTCCGGATGCTCTTCACGGAGGTGCCCGCCTGAACACCGGGTTAGGCACCCGAGTGTGACATCACCGTTTATTTCATTTCGATCACTCGACATCTTGCCGGACGCAAAGCGGAGGCGATTGTGGGCGACGCCGATCAAGGCGCGACTCGCATCGCCTCCGCTTTTTGTTGGCATGCATTCTCATCGCCATTCGTCGTGGCCCACGCCTTCTCCTTCTCGGCCGGGAAGGAGATTCAAAGTGTTACACGACGATTTCAATGAAAAGATCGACAGGTTCGCCTGGGGCATCATCCATCGTAAAGCCAGACAACTCATTCGCCGAGCTGGTTTCACGAAGGAGGACCGCAAGGATCTCGAACAGGACTTGATCCTCCGTCTACTGCAGGCCCTGCCGTCATTCGACCCTGCAAAGGCTCATCGCAACAAGTTCATCACGACAGTGGTCGAACGTTACGTTGCCAACATCCTGCGCGATAAGAAGGCCGAGAAGCGGGACGACCGTCGGGTCACCTCGCTGAATGTGATGATCGATAGTCCCGACGACGGGCCGACTGAGCTGTCGCAGACTATTGGCAAGCATGAACTGGACGCGCAACACTACCGCTATCCCCAAAGCGAGGAGGAACGCGCTAACTTCGTGCAGGACGTGGCAGAAGTGATAGCCAAGTTGCCCGACGAACTGCGCAGCTGACTGAGCGGCTGAAGACGCAAACCGTGTCCGAGATTGCTCGCGAAATGGGCATCCCGCGCACGACCCTGTATGACTCGGTTCGCCGACTGCGGCAGCGATTCGAGAAAACAGGCTTAAGAGATTATTTGTAATTTTGTTCGTCAACTCAGGTCGGAACCGGGTAGGTCAATAGATAGAGGTCCGGTTTCCGACACGAGGAGCGAGACATGACAAAGACTCCGTACCGTTACTCCTTCAAGCACAACGTTTCATTGGAGGAAGTGGAAGCCTCACTGTTGTTGGCCATTATGGGAACAGAAAGCCTGCACGGCGAAGCTCAAGTCCGCCTGGACGCGGCCCATTGTTTCGATCACGACCAGCGTGCCTGTGTGATCGATGCAAGCACGCCTGTCGGGCGTGACGTTAATCGCCTGTTCGCCGGCTTTCTCAGTCGAGAGTTCGGCGCGGACGCGTTTGAAGTGGATCGTGTCGACCATCTGCCCCATCAACATCCCGAAGAGGTCCGAACATGAATCCTTTTACGACCGGGCGCGTGGGGCAACGCCATTAGAAATAGCGACACGATCCGGCGGCGCACCTTCCTAAGCCGGCGGGCCAGCGAGGAGGTGCAATCATGACCACAGCCCTGGCGCCAGAACCTGGAACGCGTTGTCCAAGAAGCCCCCAACTGCCTGCGTGAACGGGCCCAGTGGGTGTGCTGGAAGTACATCGAGCGTGACGGCAAGCAAACCAAGTGTCCGGTGTCCCCGACGACAGGAGGCTTGGCGGATTCCACGGATGGTTCAACCTGGAGTACCTTCGAGCGCGCGATTGCTACCTGCCAGCAGTCCAACGACTTGGCCGGCGTCGGCTTCGTCTTCACACCGGATGATCCGTTCTGTGGCGTCGATCTCGATGACTGCATCGATCCGTCCACGGGCCAACTGAAGCCGTGGGGCCAGGATATGGTCACACGGTTGGCCAGCTACACCGAGATCAGCCCTTCCGGCGAAGGCGTGAAAATCTTCCTGCGCACCTCGAAGCCTGGCAAGCGGTGTCGCAAGCCCTACCAGGATGGTGAAGTCGAGATCTACGACCAGGGACGGTTCTTCACGCTTACTGGGTGGCGATTGCCAGAGACCGTAGCCTATGTGGAGGATCGCCAAGGGGCGGCTCACCGCCATCTTCCACGAGGTGTTCGGCACGGATGCCGCCTGCCCATCGCCGCCTGTTCCTCCGACATCCAGCGGCAACGGGAATGTGTATCTCGACGACGACGAGATCATCCGCTTGGCCTCTCGGCAGCGTCGCTCGGGCGAGAAATTCGTCGCCCTATGGGCAGGCCGTTGGAAGGACCACTTTAATTCCCCGAGCGAGGCCGACTCCTCGGTGGTCTTCACACTCGCCTTCTACACGAAGGATGCCGCACAGCTCGACCGGCTGTTCCGTCAGTCCGGGCTCATGCGCTCGAAGTGGGACGAGCAGCACGGTGAGCAGACATACGGCCAGATGACCATCACCAAGGCGCTGGCCAAGGTCGTCAAACAGTACGATCCGAAGCAAAAACGCAAGAAGGCCTCGCGCCCGGCAGCCCCGCCGCCGGTCAATCCGGGACTGCCGGGCATCCTCATCGACGACACGCAACTCAGCGATCTGACCGCCCAGGCCGTGAACGCGATCTCATTGGCGAACACGCCTCCATCGGTCTTCGTGCGCGCGCGGCACCGTGGCCCGCATGGTCCGAGATGAGAATGGGCTGCCCAAGATCGAGACCTTCGACCGGGTGCGGATGCGCTGCCGGTTGTCGGAGGTTGCCAACTTCTTTACGCTTCGCAGGGGAGAGGACAGTTACGAACAGGTTGGCGTCAACCCGCCGCTTTCGCTTGCCGAAAACGTTTTGGCCCTGTGCCGTTGGGATTTCCCGCCGCTGGCCGGAATCACCCGGGCACCCATCCTTCGCAGCGATGGCACGATCTGCACGCAGGCCGGCTATGACTCGGTTTCACGTTTGATCTACTGTCCCGACCCCGGGCTTAAACTTACCCCGATTCCCGAATACCCCGACAGTAACGAGGTCAATGCCTGTGTGGACCTCCTGCTGGAGTTGATCGGCGACTTCCCCTTCGTCGACCAGCCCAGCCGGGCCAACGCCCTGGCGATCCTCTTCTCGATCCTCATGCGGCCCGTGATCGCCGGGCACGTTCCCCTGGCTTTGGTCGATGCGCCGGTCCAGGGGACGGGCAAGACGCTCCTGGTGGCAACCTTGGGCACGATCGCTGTCGGCAGCGTCGCCTCCGAGTCGATCCCCTCGAAGCAGAACGACGACGAGTGGCGGAAGAAAATCACCTCGATCCTGCTGGCCGCCGGACCGTTCGTACTGCTGGACAATATCCCCGACAATACCACCATTGACTCGCCATCTCTGGCCGCTGCGCTGACCACACACGAATGGTCCGATCGGCTGCTGGGCCGCAACGATACGATCCGCCTGCCATCGCGTGCCGTGTGGGTGGCCACGGGAAACAATCTGCGGGTCGCGGGAGACATGCCCCGCCGCAGCTTCGGCATCCGTCTGGATGCCAACGCCGAGCGCCCCTGGGAACGCACGGGGTTCAAGATCGCGGGGCTTCAGCAGCACGTCCTGGCCAACCGTGGAGATCTGCTGGCAGCCGCCTTGACCATCATCCGGGCCTGGTACACCAACGGGTGCCCGCAGGTCGTGGCGCCGATGCTGGGAAGCTTCGAGGAATGGGCTAACACCGTGGGGAGCGTGCTCGCATTCGCGGGCATCGACGGCTTCTTGGGCAACCTCGACCAAACGCAGGTTGTGCAGGATGAGGATACGCAACAGTGGGCGGCCTTCTTCGACGCCTGGTGGGACACCTTCGGGGCAACCTCGGTGACCGTCGACGACCTCTGTCAACGTCTGATTGAAGAGGATGTACAGGCGCGCGCGCACATCGGCGCGCGCTGCCGGATGCACTGCTTGTACATCTCGATGTACATGGTGCGCGCGCGGCGCGCTGCGTCGTTCGCTCGGACGGCACCTGTCGCGTCTCGCAGAACGCATCTTCAATGCTCACAAGCTGTTGCGTGCCGGCGATCACGGCCACCGCAAGGTTCGTTGCTGGAGGCTTTCGGAAACCCTTAACCCCGCTCAACCCGCTAACCCCGCAGCTAACCCCGCACAGCAAGACTCATGGTAGCAAGCAGTTATATCGATTTGCGGGGTTTGCGGGGTCAATTCCCTATACCCTTCGCACACGCGCGAGAGTGTACATCCCTATACATGTACAAAAAGCGCATATAACCGGACTAAAAATAACCCCGCAATCACCCGCTAACCCCGCAAACGCCAAATGACTGACCCCGGCACGCTCAACCAGAGAAGATCGATCCACATTGGCCCGTTCCACACCACGTTGGCCCACGTTCGCGTGAGCGCGGTAAGTGCGAACGCACTATCGCTCGGCGCGACGACGCCACGTGTGGCCACACGGTGGCCCACACCCGTGGCTGCCAGAATGGCAGACGATTGTACACGTGTGTACGCCAGAATAGGTACTTCCGGCAATCTGGAGCGAATAGGGGGCCGCGGGAACGACTCCCGTCTTAGGCACAGTTTGTTTTGCTTGTCCGACCAAACACCAGAACCACGTTCGGAAAGGAAATGCCATGTCTGATTCTACCCATCTTAACTCGACGCCAGCCAGGGATCGCTACCCGTTCTGGCATTCCGTTGTCATCCCAACCGCCCGCGGGCTCGAACGCTTACTGTGGCGTCTCGCGTGGTTTGGGCTTTTCGTGTTGATTCTGTTTCACAGTCACGCCTGAGGAGATCCATCGTGAACATCGAAATGCGTCCTATTACGAGCATCCGCCCCTATGAAAACAACCCCCGCCAGAACGACGCAGCCGTCGATGCCGTGGCCGAGTCAATCCGCCAGTTCGGATTCCGCCAGCCGATCGTCGTGGACACCGAGGGAGTGATCATCTGCGGGCACACCCGATTCAAGGCTGCCGAAAAGTTGGGGCTGACGGAGATACCCGTCCACGTAGCCAAAGACCTCACGCCCGAGCAGATCAAGGCGTATCGGATCGCCGACAACAAGACGGCCGAACTGGCGGAATGGGATTACGAGCTTCTGCCGATCGAGCTTTCCGACTCCAGGGCATGGGCGTCGATCTCGAACTGCTCGGGTTCTCGAAGGACGACCTGGCGAAGCTGCTTGATCCGGGCGTGAAGGACGGGCTGACAAATCCCGACGAGGTGCCGGAACCGCCGGACGAAGCGATCACCCAACCCGGCGACCTGTGGTTACTCGGCGATCACCGGCTACTGTGCGGAGATAGCAGCAAACCGCAGGACGTTGACCGGCTTTTGGCAGGCGCCACGATTCACTTGGTCAACACCGATCCACCCTACAACGTCAAGGTCGAGCCCCGCAGCAACAACGCCATCGCCGCGGGCCTGTCGTCGTTTACCAGTTACCACCAGGCGGCCGACCATCACCACCAGGCGCTCGACTTGGCACGGCATCCGGAAAAATCGAAACCAACCCACAAGCAGATGCGGGCCAAGGATCGACCGTTGGAGAACGACTTCGTTTCAGACGAGGCGTTCGAGGAGATGCTGCACGCTTGGTTTGGCAACATGGCCCGGGTGCTCGAACCGGGACGGTCGTTCTACATCTGGGGCGGCTATGCCAACTGCGGAAACTATCCGCCCGCTTTGAAGGCCAGCAAATTGTACTTTGCCCAGGCGATTATCTGGGATAAAGAGCACCCGGTGCTGACCCGTAAGGACTTCATGGGCGCGCACGAGTGGTGCTTCTATGGTTGGAAAGAAGGCGCCGGCCACAAGTTCTTCGGGCCGAATAACGTCACCGACCTGTGGCACGTCAAGAAGATCAACCCCAACAAGATGGTCCACCTGACGGAGAAGCCCGTCGAGTTGGCGGTCCGTGCCATGCAGTATTCTTCACGAGCGGGAGAGAACATCTTGGATTTGTTCGGGGGGAGCGGGAGCACGATGATCGCCGCCGAGCAGACCGGTCGCAAGGCGTTCTTGATGGAACTCGATCCGCCTTATTGCGACGTCATCGTCCAACGCTTTGAGAACTTCACAGGGAAGAAGGCCCAGCGAGAGGCGGCTACTATATCCAGTGAGATCATGGAGGCCGCCGTATGATCGACCTTGGTTCACGGATGGGCCTATCGGCAGGACACAACACTTTGCTCGAACGGCGCTGTGGCGGTTGGCTGTTGGCAGATGACCTTGATGCCTCGCGGCCTTCCCGGTTGCCGTTGGAGCGCGGCGAACCGCTCCAGTTCATCTTCCGCGATGCCGTAGGTGTTGCCGACCTTAATCGTCGCGATCCGGCCCAGTTTGCAGAGCAGTCGCACCCGACTGGGGTCCACGTGCAGGATGGTCGCCGCCTCAGTGGTCGAATAATAGCGCATGGTTTACCTCGCGATCGAATAGGCGTCGTGTTGCAGTTCGCCGTCCCGGTAGGTCAGCACGCCGGCGTAGCGGTCCGTGAGCGACATCACCTTGCCCGGCAAGTCTTCGGGCAGGCTGGCGAAGTAAAATCCGCCGGCCGTCTCGCCGAAGGCGAGCGGGTTGCCACAGCGGACGATCAGCAGCCGGGCCGGCTTCCGCCACAATCCCAAGATCGCCAGCCGCCCCCCTTCGGCCACCTCGGCGGCGCGTGCCGCCCGCAACCCCAGGGCGCCGGGAAACCGGGCCATCAACAGGCCCAAGACCTCGCTGTCGCATTGCGTTCGCATGGTCAGTTGGTATCGTCGCACCAGATGGGCGTGGTTCTGGACCACGCCGTTGTGTACGAACCAGCCGCGACCGGCCGGATGGGGATGGTTGTTGCGGTTGTCCTCGGGCCGGCCGTGCGTGGCCCAGCGGCAGTGGCCGATCACCACCGTGGCGCCGCGGCATCGGTCCACGTCGCCCAGGTTGGCCGTCACGGGGCCGGGGCGCTTGTAGGTATGAATCTTCCCGTCGCGGCCGAGCCACGCCAGTCCGAACGCGTGGTGGCCCCGTTGTTGCGTCACGGCGGCAATCCGCCGCAGGCGGGCCAAATCGGGGCCTTTGCCGTTCTTGGTGATGAATCCGAATACTCCGCACATAGTCCTCCGCTCCTTTCTAGTTACAGGGCCTCGTCGCTTTGGTCCGCGCGGTCGGCCTGCCGATTGAGTGCCGCGACGAGCCGCTTGCGGGCCTGGCGAAACAAACAGTTGACTTCGTCCGCCGCCTCGGCCATCTGCCCCAGCAGACGGTTGATCCGCTCGATCTCTTGCGGCCGCAGTTGGGCTTGTTCGTCGCGATCAAGCGGGTTGCAGGTGAGTTCCCGCACCGGCTGCATTCGCGTCCATCGAATTCTGTCGCACATGTATGTCTCTCCTCGCATCTGGAGTTGGTGTGGTATGCGCCCGGATGCCTGCGGTTGGGCAAGCATTTCGGCCAGGCGCCCCTGGCCTCGTCAGCGGGTTCAGGGTTGCGAATCGTACTTCTTGGCCAGGCGGCGGAACTCGGCCTTGATCTCGTCTTGCGGGATGGCGTCCGAAATCCATCCGTACTGTTTGCCGCCGTGAATGCGGGCGTAGCCTTTGCCCCAGGCCAGATACCCGATCAGGCGCTCGGCCTCGCTCTGGCCGGGGCCGGCCTTCTTCCATCCGCCCGAAAGCGGCTTCGGCGACCAGGTCGGCATCCGCTTCCCGTTGATCGCCCGTTCGACCAAGCCCAGGCAGACCTGAATCCAGCCGACCACCTTCACCGGGTTGAGCGAGCCGGAGAAGACGCGGAACTCGACCGTGTCCTTCGTCCCGCGGGCGAGGTTCGTCAGGTTCAAGGCGTGGTAGCGGTTGCGGTCGAGGTTCGGCTTGGCGTCTTTGCCGTTCCCGTATTTGCGGACGCCGCCGCAGAACGTTCCGCGTTCGCGGCTCTTCGATCCGGTGATCGCGTAGAGGCCCTTCTCGACGTAGGCGACGATCGTCACCAGCCGGGCCAGTGCCTCGCTCGGCAAATCCCGTCGCCAAGACACGTGTACGTGCGTTCCGCAGACTGGCGTTGACCCGGTGGCCTTTGGCCTCCAGCGTGCGGAGGACCTCGGCCGCCTGGGCGATGCCCTCTTCGCCGCGAAGGATCGGGCTTACGATCTCGCATTTGTGTCCGCCGTGGCCGTTGTTGATCGAGCCGTCGGCCTCGGCCTTCCAACCTTCCGGCAGGTACGGCACCTGGATGCCGCGTCTGTATGGTCCGATCCGCAGGCCGTCGTGGCGGACGGCGCTGTCGGGGGCGATCGTCTCGATCTCGATTCCGAAGGTAAGTTCGTTTGCGTTCATCGTTTGTTCCCTTGTATAGGTGGTTATCAATCCCCTCGTAACAGTGGTAACTGTCGCTCATCCGCGACAATTTGTCCAGCTAATTCCAGAAGTTATAAAGCTATACACTGTGGGGACTTACGGCTCGTTCTTAATGTCAGAAAGGGCGGCTTTTATGATGGGGCGAGATGCCCGCGGAAGCCCCGTAGGCCAGCAGTGGCCGAAGAGAACCCCGGGCGGCAACCCGGGGTTGGTAGGGAGGGGAAACCGAGCGCGTCAGGCGTGGATAAACCGGCCGCGATCGGCCTTGCGGAAGCGGGCATCGTCGCCCTTTTTTGTTACTTCACGGATGATGGCCGAATAGATCGTGGCATGCGGCGTCTTGCCGCCGGGCGATTTCCAATAGCCCTTCGATTCGGCCGCCTCGACCATCTCCTTGGCGGACATCGGCTGGCCGGACTCCTCGAGCACCCGGGCCGCGGCGTCCAGGCCGCTTACCCGCTTGGGCTTCTTCTCGCCTTTGGCCCGTTTGGCCTTGGCCGGTTCTGCCGGCTCGGCGTCCGTGGCCTTGGCCTTGCGTCCCGCCCGTTTCGGAGCGCCCGATTTGCCCCGCAACCGCTGGGCGCTCTTGATTCGGACCTTCTTGTTAGTGCTAAGGTTGGTGGCTTCCCAGCCGCCGTGGCGGCTCTCCGCGTCGATCCGCACCTCGACCAGCTTGTTGGTCACCTTGGCGGTGTAGACGCCGCCGATTTTTACGTCGTTCTTCTTCATCTCAGTTCTCCTTGGAAAAAACAGGGGTTAGTACCGCGAACTTTCAACGATCGTGACTTGAAACGTTTGGCGGTTGGGCAGCGTGACCACCAACCCGCGGTTGTTGGTCAGCACGCCGGCCTCGCGGAACGTGGTCACTCCTCCGCCGGCCGAGTCCAGGCGCCGTTCCAGCAGGCGGGCCAGTTTGGTCTCGAATCGTTTCTCGCTCAGGCGTCGCTTTTTCATGGTTGCGCTCCGTGGTATCAGGGGTTATTGGTGGTAGACGTGTTCGGCCAGCCCGGCGGCCAGAAAATCCACGATCGCCTGGGCGGTCTTGGTCGTGGGGCGGATGTCCCAACCGCGATCGAAGTTGGCGGCCACTTGGTGGTCGGCCAGGGATTGCAGCCAGAGCTTCGAGATGCGGCTATCCTCCAATTCGTAGTCGGGACATTCGGCGTGTTCGGGGAAGCAAAGAGCGTCGAAGCGATGTCCGGCGATGGTCCCCTTCACCCAAATCCCCGCGGCGTGCCGGCGCGATGTTCTCACGATGACCAAATCGTCGCCGATCTCGGTAGCGTTGGCCTTCGTCCGGTTTCTCGTTTCTCGTTGGCGGTTGGTCGTCATCTTGGTTCTCCTTGCGTTGTTCGTGGTGTAATGGGCGCTTGTACACACACATATAAGCCATGTTTCCGCCAAAACATCAAGGGGAATCCTCGCCGGATTCGGCATAATTCTGTAATTACCGTGTAATCGTTGGTGGAGATGAATTCGTCATGGCCGAGAGTAACGCTGAAGGACGGCAACCAAGCGGGCTGAACCCCCAGGCCTTACGGTTGGAGGACGCGGCCCGCGTTCTTTCCGCCGCCAGCGCTGGGCAAGTAACTCTGGAAATGATTCAGGCGGATGTCGCCCACGGCGCACCAACCAACGCCGATCGAACGTTGAACCTGGTCCACTACGCTGCATGGTTAGTAAAGGAGATGAGTGGTGGCGATTGATCCGAGACAACTCAAACCGACCGAACTGGTCCGCCTGCTGAACTCAACGCCACTGGGCGAGGTAATCGGCGAGCGGCAGTTGCTGCGTCATCGCTCTCGGGCTGGATTCCGCATCGGTGACGATCGCCACGTCGACCTCTTCCGTTACGTGGCATGGCTGGTGCAGGTCCGCCACGAACCCAGGCCGGAGCGCGAGGGCGATCCTTATGAAGCCCTGAAAGATCGTGCCCGGGCACGTAATGCCGCGCTGTCCCTGGCCGGGCGTGACATCGGTGAACTGCCGGTCGTGGTCAACCCCGAGCGCAAAGCACGGGCGGAAAGCGACTTCCGCTTCTTTTGCGAAGCCTACTTCCCCTTCACGTTTCACCTGGCTTGGTCGCCCGACCACCTGAAGGTCATTGCCAAGATCGAAAAGGCCGTGCAGCACGGCGGGCTGTTTGCGATGGCCATGCCTCGCGGATCGGGAAAAACCTCAATATGTGAATGCGCCTGTATCTGGGCGGTGCTCTACGGCCACCGCGACTTCGTCTGCCTGATCGGCAGCGACGAGGGGCACGCGATGGACATGCTCGAATCGATCAAAACCGAACTGGACGGGAACGACCTGCTCTTGGAGGATTTTCCCGAGGTGGTCTATCCGATCCAGTGCCTCGACGGGATCGCCAACCGTTGTAATGGGCAACTCTACAATGAAGACCGCACTCACATCGGCTGGACCGCCCGCGAGGTCGTGCTGCCGACGATCCCCGATAGCAAGGCAGCGGGCGCCATCATCAAGGTTGCTGGCATCACCGGCCGCATCCGCGGCATGAAGTTCAAGCGGGCCGACGGCCACTCGGTCCGTCCGTCATTGGTTGTGCTGGACGATCCGCAGACTGACGAATCTGCTCGGAGCATTTCACAGTGCGCCACGCGGGAGAGCATCCTGGCCGGTGCCGTGCTGGGGCTGGCCGGCCCAGGCAAGAAGATCGCCGGCGTGATGCCTTGCACCGTTATTCGCCCCGAGGACATGGCCGACCGGATTCTTGACCGCAACAAGCATCCGCAGTGGCAAGGGGAGCGGACCAAAATGGTCTACTCCTTCCCGACCAATGAGAGCCTATGGACCAAGTACGCCGAAATCAGAGCGGACAGTCTGCGGGCCGAACGTGGCCTAGCCGACGCCACCGAGTTTTACGGGCAGCACCGTGAGGAAATGGATGTTGGAGCGTCGATCGCCTGGCCTGAACGGTTCAACCACGATGAACTTTCGGCCATCCAGCACGCCATGAACCTGCGGCTGCAAGACGAACGGGCATTTTGCGCTGAATACCAGAATGAGCCGTTGCCCGAGGAAACGCCTCAGGAAGACGAACTGTCGGCCGACCAGGTGGCGGCCAAGACAAATCGCCTGAAGAGTGCAGATGTGCCGGTCGGCTGCAACCATCTGACGATGTTCGTGGACGTGCATGGGGCGCTCTTGTTCTATGTTGTGGCGGCTTGGGAGGACGATTTCACCGGCTTCGTGATCGACTACGGAGCCTATCCGGATCAGCGGCGGCCCTACTTCACGCTCCGTGACGCCCGGCCAACTCTGTCCCAGGTTGCCAATGGCGCCGGTCTTGAAGGATCGATCTACGCGGGGCTGGAGGAACTCACCAATCGTTGCCTCGGCCAAGAATGGCATCGCGACGATGGCGCGAACATGCGGATCGAGCGTTGTCTGATCGACGCCAACTGGGGCTCATCGACGGACGTCGTCTACCAGTTCTGCCGTCAAAGCGCCCATTCGGCATTGCTCTTGCCCAGTCACGGGCGGTTCGTTGGTGCATCGAGCGTGCCATTCTCCGAATACAAGCGGAAACTTGGCGACCGCGTGGGGCTCAACTGGCGGATTCCCAACGTCCAAGGCAAGCGGGCAGTCCGCCACGTCGTCTTCGACACCAACTACTGGAAGTCGTTCACCCACGCCCGGCTGTCGGTCTCGATGGGTGATCGCGGCTGCCTCTCCCTGTTCGGCGACAACCCGACTCTCCACCGCCTTATCGCCGAACACATCACGGCCGAGTACCGCGTGAAGACCGAGGGCCGCGGCCGTACAGTGGACGAATGGAAGATGCGGGCCGCAGCAGTGGACAACCACTGGCTGGACTGTTTGGTGGGTTCGGCGGTGGCAGCGTCGATCCAGGGGGCGATATTGCCAGGTACGGATGCCAAGGCGGCCCCAAAGCGTCCGCGGATGAAGCTGTCCGAACTGCAGCAGAGGAACCGCTAAATGGCCGGTGACCAGCCCAAGACGGAAACAGGCACGCACGCTGGTGGGATCGAATGCCCACGGTGCGGGTGCCGGCATCATTACGTCCTCTACACCCGACAACGCCTGAAGAAGATCCTGCGGGTGCGGGAGTGCCGCCATTGCGGCCGCAGGATCAAGACCTACGAACAGGCATCTGGGTAGTAAGAAACCGGCGACGTATGCCCCCAATCCATCCACAAACTGTGCCATCAGAGGTCCGAAGTTACACATCTGTACTTTTCTTTGGTTTTTCTGGACTAATCTCCGACAAATCGAGCCTTGGCCGGGTAGGTCAACAGATAGGGAGACCACATTCTGCCCTAACTGTTGGACTGACCGATGGCTGACGACCTGGAAACCACGATCCGCGACAACGCTCAGGGGCCGGCAAAAGCCTCGGGTGATGCGGGGAGTATGGAGCAGCACAGTCTGCCCGACCAGATTGCGGCCGATCGGTATCTGGAAAGCAAGAAGGCGGCTCGGCGGAAGGGGCTGGGGATCGGACTGAAGAAACTGGTGCCGCCGGGAACGGACTGAGAGGTGAAGGACGCATGTTCGGTTGGCTGAAAAACACCCGTAGCGACAACAAACAGCGGCGCACGCTCCGCATGGTCCACGTGCCGCTGCGGGTCCGTGGCCGTTACGACGCCGCTGCCACTACGGACGAGAACCGCCGCCACTGGGCCAACGCCGATCTGCTCTCGGTCAACGCTGCCAACAACCCTCGCGTTCGGCAGACGCTCCGCAGCCGGGCACGGTACGAAGTGGCCAACAATAGCTACGCTCGGGGGATTATTTCGACGCTGGCCAACGACTGCATCGGCACCGGACCCCGCTTGCAGATGCTCACCGACGATGCCGAGGCCAACCGGGTGGTCGAACGGGAGTTCATGCGCTGGGCCGATAGCGTCAGCCTGTCCGAAAAGCTCCGCACCATGCGGATGGCCCGGGCCGAGTCGGGCGAGGCGTTTGCGATGCTGGTGGCCAATCCGAAGGTGGACTCGCCTGTGAATCTGGACCTGCGGCTGGTGGAGGCCGATCAGGTCGCCACGCCGTTCTTGAACCAATTCCCGTTCAGGGCCAATGCAATAGACGGAATCGTCTTCGACGCCTACGGGAATCCGACCGAATACCACGTGCTCAAAAACCACCCCGGCGACACGATTGCCGGATTCACGCTGGACTATGACCGCGTGCCGGCGGCTTCGATGGTCCACTATTTCCGGGCCGACCGGCCGGGGCAGAGCCGGGGCATTCCCGAGATTACGCCCGCGTTGCCGCTGTTCGCCCAACTGCGACGCTACATTCTGGCGGTCGTGGCCGCGGCGGAAACGGCGGCCGACTTCGCGGCCGTGCTGTACACGGACGCCCCGGCCAACGGCGAGGCCGATCCGGTCGAGCCGATGGACCTCGTGGAGTTGGAGCGGCGGATGGCCACGGTGTTGCCGGGCGGATGGAAGCTCTCCCAGGTCCACGCCGAACAGCCTCCGACGGGCTTCTCCGAGTTCACCAAGGAAATCCTCAACGAAATCTGCCGCTGTCTCAATATGCCGTTTAATGTGGCCTATGGGAATAGCTCGGGCTACAACTACGCCTCCGGCCGGCTCGATCACCAGACCTACTACAAGTCGATCCGCGTCGACCAATCGCAACTCGGCCTGAGCGTTCTCGACCGCGTGCTGCGGGCCTGGCTGGACGAGGCGATTCTGATCTCCGAACTCTTGCCGCTGTGGATGCGCACCACCGCCTTCCGCGATCTGGCTCACCAGTGGTTCTGGGATGGCCAGGAGCACGTCGATCCGGCGAAAGAGGCCAACGCCCAATCCACTCGGTTGCAGAATCACACGACCACACTGGCCTACGAATACGCCCGGCAGGGGCGAGACTGGGAGAGCGAAATCCGTCAACGGGCCAAGGAGATCGCCTTGATGGGAACACTCGGACTGACTCAGCCGTCGCCGGGCAGATCCGGCCCCCGACGGTGAAACCACGAAAGACGAGGAGACCGAAGATGCCGCTGCCGAAGCGTAAAAAGGGGGAGAACCACCAGCAGTTCATCGAGCGGTGCATGGCGAACCGCACGATGGTCAAGGAGTTCCCCGACGCCGCCCAGCGCCGGGCGGTCTGCGAAGATCAAGCCAGGTTCCAGGGCACGGAGGCCCTGAGCCTGTTTTGCGAGCCGGGGGCGCTGGTGATCGAAGCGGCCGACGGCGAATCAGCGGCGGACGGCAAGCCCCGTCTGCCCCGGTTCTCGATGGTCGCCTACACCGGCTCTCCGATGCGCGTGGGCGGATGGCGCTGGCCGGTGGTCGTGGACCTAGCCGGTCTTTCGATCCCCTCGCAGAGCCGGCCGATTCGCTTCGGCCACGACATGCAGAGCGGCGTGGGACACACCGATGCGATTCGGATCGAGGACGGCCAACTAGTGGCGGCCGGCGTCGTCTCGCGCGACACGGTCGCGGCGAAGGAGGTGGTTGCCTCGGCCCGCAACGGTTTCCCCTGGCAGGCGTCGCTTGGGGCCGGCGTCGAGGAGTACGAGTTCGTCAAGGAAAACCAGCGGGTGATGGTCAACGGCCGGGAGTTTTCCGGGCCGGTGAACGTCATCCGCAAGGCGACTTTGGGTGAGATCAGTTTTGTGGACCTGGGGGCCGACGGTCGGACCAGCGCAAGCGTGGCGGCCGGGGCACCCGATTTTTCCGAGGAGATTTCGATAATGGACGAGAATAACAACAGCCAATCCGAGAACCTTTCCGCCCAAGCCGCCGAGCCCGTCCAGGCGACGGTCCAGGCCGCGGCCGTCGTGCAGGAAAGCGACAACCAGACGGACAAGACCACCGCCGAGATTCGCGCGGCGGCCCTGACCGAGACCAACCGCATCGCGGTCGTCCGCAAGGTCTGCGACGGAAAATTCCCCGCGATCGAGGCCGAAGCCATCCGCGACGGTTGGGACTCCATCCGCACGGAATTGGCTGTGTTGCGGGAAGGCCGTCCCAAGGCCCCGGCCATCCACGCCCACGACGGCAATAACGTCAACGGCAGTCTGTTGGAGGCGGCCTGCATGGTCACCGCCAAGCTCGATGGCGTGGAAAACCTCTTCGACGAGCCGACATTGGAGGCGGCCGACAAGCGGTTCCGCGGCGGAATCACCCTGCAGGAGTTGCTTCTGGAGGCGGCCTGGGCCAACGGCTACACGGGCCGCAACTTCCGCGAACCGCGCAGCGTGCTGCGGTTCGCCTTCCATCCCGAGTTGGAGGCCGGGTTTTCGACCGTCGACATCGGCGGCATCCTGAGCAACGTGGCCAACAAGTTCCTCCTGGACGGATTCTTCTCCGTCGAGCGGACCTGGCGGAACATCTGCGCCGTGCGGAACGTCTCCGACTTCAAGACGGTGACCAGCTACCGGCTGATCGGCAAGGACCAGTACGAGAAGGTGCAGCCCGGCGGGGAACTGAAGCATGGAACGCTGGGCAACGAGACCTACACCAACAAGGCCGACACTTACGGCTTGATGTTGTCGATCGACCGCCGCGACGTGATCAACGACGACCTGGGGGCAATCACCACGGTGCCCCGCAAGCTCGGCCGAGGCTCGGGCCTGGAGATCAACGACGTCTTCTGGGAGACGTTCCTGAAGAACTCCTCGTTCTTCACTGCCGGCAACAATAACTACATTACCGGAGCGGCTACGGTCCTGGGGATCGACGGACTGACGGCCGCCGAGGTGGCCTTCATGGACCAAACGGACTCGGACGGCAAGCCGGTGGGCATCATGCCTGCCATTCTGTTGGCGCCGACCGCTTTGAGCGCGATGGGCACGCAGTTGTTCAAGTCGCTGGAAATCCGCGACACCACGGCCAGCACGAAGTACCCGATCGCCAACCCGCACCAGGGCAAGTTCCGTGCGGAGGTGAGCCGCTACCTCGCCAACAGCCATTACACGGGCTATTCGGCCAAGGCCTGGTATCTGCTGGCCGATCCGAACGACCTGCCGGTGATCGAGGTGGCGTTCCTCAACGGCCAGGAGTCGCCCACGATCGAGACGGCCGAGGCCGACTTCTCGGTGCTGGGCATCCAGATGCGTGGCTACCACGATTTCGGTGTCGCCCTGCAAGACGCCCGCGGTGGCGTGAAGGTGAAGGGCGAGGCCGTAAATCTGAACATTCAATTCCATAGGAGAAACAATCATGGCACTCGTAGCATTCGTTTGTGAAGGGGAGGCGATCGACTATACGCCCTCTTCGGCGGTTGCCGCCGGGGACGTGGTGGTCCAGTCGGACCTGATCGGCGTGGCCAAGCAACCCATCGCCGCCAACACGCCCGGCTCGTTGGCTGTCAGCGGCGTGTTTGATTTTCCCAAGGCGACCGGGGCCGATACCGGGATTGCCGCCGGGGTCAAGGCCTACTGGGACGCGGCCGACAAGCAGGCCAAGGCGGACGACGAGAGCGGGGCCAACAAGCTGATCGGCAAAACAATCCAGGCCGCGGCCGACGCCGACGCGACGGTTCGCATCCTGATGGGCCAGTAACCGGAGGGTGCCGTGGCGAACCTGCTGCAACAGGCATCGGACTGGCTGGAAACGAAGCGCACGCAGTACGCCGCCGGCGCGGTGTGCTACGTGCGCGGCGGTCAGTCGGCGGACGTTTTGGCCACCGTGGGCAAGACTACCTTCGAGGTCGACGACGGCTACGGGGTGCTGGTCCGCCACGAGTCCCGCGACTACCTGGTGCTGGCGGCCGAATTGAAGTTCGGTGAAACGCCGATACTGCCCCAGCGGGGCGATCTGGTGCGGGAAACACAAGATGGGCAGGTCTTCATCTACGAGGTGACTGCCCCGGGCAACGAGCCCTGTTGGCGATACAGCGATCCCTATCGCAAGACGCTCAGAATCCACAGCAAGCAAGTTGACACGGAGGCGGCAACATGACCCGACGATGGCTGCAATCGGCAGACGTGGATGTCGACGAGGCGACCGGCGCGCTGCTGGTCCAGGTGGGCGACGCGGAGATCAAAATCGCCTCGGCCACTTCGGCCGTCGCTGGACCGCAGTTGGCGGTCGTCGACGATACGGCAGGTGGCCAGTCGTTGGAGACCATGCTGGGGGCGGCACTCTCGGCAAACCTGAAGCGGCTGACGCTCTATCAGACCGACGAGACGACCATCCATTGGGCAGCCGGCGCGGCCGACGCGAACAGCCCACCGCTGCCGGCCGGCGGCATCGACCTGCCGGTGGACAAAACCTACGCCGACACGCTACGGTTCTTCGCCGCCGCGGCAGCCGGTTTGACAGTAATTCAATTCGGTTAGTGGTTTCGCGTGAAAGGAGATCATCGCAATGGCGGTCAGTGCGAAAAACCCGAAAACGCTCACCATCGCAGCAGCCCAGATTCGTTATTCCATGCAACTGGATTTGATCGGCGGGCGGATCGGCGGCCAGTTGGATTTACAGCGGAGCCAGCGCCGCGAGGACGGCACCTGGTTGGACGATCCACAGACTGGGGCACGAAAGCGGGCCCCGTTGCCGGACGATAAGGCGACCCAAGCGGCCGTCACCAAGCTGTTGGCGGTGGTGCCCTCGTTTCTCGGCCCGTTGGGTGTGGAAGGGCAAATCAAGGATGTGCGGCTGCGTTTGCGGGGGAACCTGGCCGCCGACGGAAAACTCGTCGTTTCCGTTTCGGTCCAGGCCAACACGGCTGGCGGCTGGCAGATCAAGCAGATTCCAGACCTGACGAAATTCTTGTCCGCAAATCCGTCACTGGCACAGCCCGTGTTGTCCGCCTGGGACGCGCTGGACGCGGCGATCGATGCCGCCAACTCGCAGGAGGGCTGGCTGTGAGCACGATCGTCGCCAAGACCGGAACGCGAGACTGGTTCCTAGACACCAGTTGGGTCGGCGAGGTGCATCCCGTGGCTGGTGACACGGCGGTCATTCCCGCCGGTTGCACGATGAGCGGCGGGGCGAGTGCCGCCAATATCCTGGTAATCATCGAGCAGGGAGGGGTGTTGAATTCGTGGGAAATGATGGCGGGGCTTTACGGCATCATTCTCTGCTACGGCACGCTCTACTGCAACGGCATGGACATGATGTTCAACGCAGGCCTGATCGTGGCCAAGCCAGGCGGAACGGTCACGCTGGACAGCACGATGGGATACGACGGCGGTACGATCATCTGCGAAGGGGGCGGCCTGATCGAGATGATGTGGGGGCATTATGGCGGGATGCTGATTGAGGCCGGCGGCCTGGTGGAGATGAGTTATTCCTGGAGTTACACCGGATCAATCGTCGTCGAAGACGGCGGGGCGCTGTCCTGGTCTACCGGCGACGGCAACATCTCCATCGTCTGCGAAAGCGGGGGGGCGGTTTCTATGAGTGAGGTAAATGAAGTCGCCACCCTGGCCTATTACGACGGGGCGACGGTCACTGGGTCAACGAAGCTCCGCCAACTCCCCGATCCGGCCTGGAAGACGGTCCACTACGACGGCCAACTCGACGACTACATCGCGGTCAAGAACGGGGACGATCTGCTCTACAACGAGAACAGCCCGCACATGCCGCGGGGGATTCTGGTCTGCGGAGGGAAGGGGTAAGCCGATGCCGACAAACAGCACCGCAATCCAGATCGCCGACGCCGTGGTGACCGCCCTCAGCGCCGCCACCCTCAGCCAGCCGGTCGTCGCCGTGCGCTACTACCTGCCCGAGTTCGATCTCAAGGAATTGAAGGACCTGCACGTATCGGTGGTGCCGGCCGAGTTGGACGAGGAGATTTCCGACCGCGCCCGCGACCGGGCCGACTACAAAATCCACGTCGCCGTGCAGAAACGGGTCGCCAAACAGGACCAGTCGGGCCTGGACACGGCGGCCATCGACGGGCTGATGTTGCTGGTCGAGGAGATCGACGATCTGCTCCGCCACAAACCCCTGGCCGGATTCGAGTCGGCCCGCTGGGTGAAGACCGAGAATGCGCCGATTTACGACCCAAAGCACCTCCAAGAGAACCAGCAGTTCACCAGCCTGTTGGCCTTCACCTTCCGGGTAATCAGATGATCGCCTACCGCATAGACGCCGCCAAGGGGATGTTCTTCAACTCGGCACAAGTGGTCGCAGCCACCAGCCGTGCCGAACGGAAGGTCCTTTCGCGGTTCGGGGCCTACGTCCGCCGCGGGTCCCGGTCCAGCATCCGCAAGCGCAAGGCCGTCTCGGAACCCGGTATGCCGCCCAGCAGCCACGCGGGGCAACTGAAGAAGTTCATCTTCTTCGCCTATGAGACGTCGAAACGCTCCGTGGTCATCGGCCCGGCTCGGTTGAACAAGCCCACCGCGGAGGCCCTGCCCGCCTTGGAGTACGGGGGCAAGACCAAAATCGTCGCCCGCCGCCGCGGCAAGCGGACCATCCGCACAGTAAACATTGACGCCCGGCCCTTCATGGGACCGGCCTTTGAAACTGAAAAACCCAAGCTCCCGATCCTGTGGGCCGCGAGCATTAAATAGGAGAAGCCACCATGTCGATCAAGTTAGGCCTCGACGCGAAGCTGTTTAGAAACTCGGCCGATTACGCCACGCCCACCTGGGTCGAACTGACCAACGTCAAGGACGTGACGCTCAGCCTGGAAAAGGGCGAAGCGGACATCACCACCCGGGCCAACAACGGCTGGCGGGCCACCGTGGGCACGCTCAAAGAGGGCTCGATCGAGTTCGAGATGGTTTGGGACACGGCCGACGCCGGCTTCACGGCCATCAAGGACGCTTGGTTCGGCGGCACGGCGATCGAGTTCGCCGTCATGGACGGCGGCATCACTACGGCCGG
>CAVTCJ010000011.1:0-214844 GCA_963733145.1 uncultured Planctomycetota bacterium
AACCAAGCGCTCTAGCCAGGCTGAGCTACGCCCCGAATGTGAACTAATTACTTGTTGTATAATGACTTGTGACTACAGGTCTGTTTCTTGTCCTCCGTAGCCAATCATCCCGCAATTGCCCAAATTCACGCCTTATGTACTCCAATTTAACGCCAATGGCGGACAGAGTACGCCACGTTCCGCCCCTGTCAGCCGGGCAACTCGTCTACCATACCAGGACCGCTCGAGAGCGTCAACTCTATCCCATCGGCGTGTGCGGTAGTTAATTGTCGGACAATGCCTTAGAACGCTGCGCCGGCCCCGACGCCGCCCTGGCCGCCCTTGTACATCTTGCGGAGTTTTTCGGACTGCTTGCCCTGGAAACCCCTGTTCGTATCTTGCACTCCTTGCAGCAGGTCGGGCTGTTGCGACGCGGTCGGGGATTTGCCGCGGTTGGGCATGCCGCGGGCACCGTCGAACGTCCCCATGCCACCCATCCCCATGCCGCCACCCATGCCCCCGGGAATCCCAAGGGATGAGTTATACCCTACACGGCGAGTAGTGACACATTTTCAAAGGTTTGAAATCTGTGGGTGATGAGGTTGTCGATTTCGTCCTTGTACGTGGTCGTGAGCTGGTTGAGGCAGCGGTCAATGGCAGCGTGGAAGTCGGCGTAGTTTGTATGGTGGCGGCAATGCAGCGATTTCTTCTTGACAAACTTCCACAACCGCTCGATCAGGTTTAGGTTTGGTGAATACGACGGCAGAAACAAGAGTTCAATCCCCAACTCGCAGGCCAGACTCTGTACCAGTTTACAGCGTTGGTAGGCGGCATTGTCGAGCACCAGCGTGATCGGAGTCGTCAATCCTGCCGCGGCGATCTTCCGCAACAGTTCACACACCGTTTCCGCCGTTATGTACGTGTGGTTGGTCACGCGGGTCAGTTCATGGGTGACGGCATCCAATGCGCCCAACACGTTGTACCGCTGTCGTCCAGACGCTCCGCGCACGAACAGGCGAGTTGCACACCACAGCCACCCCAGAAACGACCCTAACACGAAGTGAGCGGCGTCCACGAAGAACACCGTCCGTTGTCCCGCACGGGCCGCGGCGAGTCTCGGCTCAATTTCTTCCTTTTAAAAAAGCCGCCTGTGTGCGGGCGTGCTCCTCGACCGATTGTTTGGGCGGTACGGGCACGGCAGCCACCTTGCGCCAGCGCAACCCCAACCTATCGCGCAGAAACAGCCGGACTTGTGTGGGCCTACGAACCACGCCTGTCAGTTGCTCAATGCGGGTGCAAGCCTCGGCGATGGTGCGCGGCGGTCTTTCGCGGAACTCGATTTCCAACGACCCTTTATGCAGAACCAGATGGTTGGCCTTTCCCTTATAGTCAAAATGCCGCACGGCTTCCAATCGTCCCGCCTCGAAAAGGTCCAGCACCCGCTGAACGGTGCGCCGCCCCACTCCAG
Source organism: uncultured Planctomycetota bacterium (assembly GCA_963733145.1). Classification (GTDB taxonomy): domain Bacteria; phylum Planctomycetota; class Planctomycetia; order Pirellulales; family Thermoguttaceae; genus JAHIKV01. Next base: position 1,448 of record CAVTCJ010000011.1, read on the forward strand.
CCAACTGTGCGATACGCTCGTGCCGCTCTCCCTGAGACTTCAACCACAGTATTTCCATTCGCCGCTGAACACGTGGGTCAGGATGGTGATATCGTTCCCCGGCGATGGCCTGCTTCTCTTTCTTCGTGAACTCAAATCGGCGCATCCATGCACCTCGCTTTCCCAAAGACAACCCTTCCCGATCAATCTGCGTATGTTCTCTAATATTGCCCTTTTCGTCCACCCCAATTTGTGCCATATTCACCCACGCGCGGTATAACACCCGGGTACGTCAGACACAGTGAGCCTCGTCTCGTCGAGAACCTCAAGGCCTCCTGGCGAAGAATCTGGAGAATTTTCCCCGTGGGCGGAAACGAGCTGTCCCATACGACGATGGTAGCGCAGCACGCCTCGTGCTAGAATGGCGGCGACGGCTTGGCATCGTTGCTCAGCGGATAGACAGGATTCGGGGATTTCGTTTGGCATCGTCATAACCTCGCGTGTGGTTGCTGTGGGTTATGTATGCCAAGCGAAGTCGCGAACTGTCCAAGTTTATTCCGTAGGAAATACCGGTTGGGTGACAGTCTTCCGCGGCCACGATCGCTATTCCCTTGTCACAATAAATGTTACGTTTACAACAGTGCCGTTTGTGTCAGACACCTTTTTTCACCACCATTTTCCCTTTATCTACACACCATGAACGGACAACGAGTATTTATCCTGGGTGCTGGCTTCTCAAGACCGGCCAATATGCCGCTGTCCACAGAACTGCTTCCACTACTTTGCGATCAGCTTGAGAATAATGAGATGCGAGAGTGGCTTGACGGTTTACGGCAACGCTTGGCTTGGCTTTCGGGATGCGATGAGAACACAGATTCATTTCTCCTGAACATTGAAGAGGTCTTCCACCACGCATATTTTGACATTGAAATATTCCGTCTCAAGCAACATCTTGCAACTGTGGGGCGAGGAGACGGTCCTGCAACGCCGTGGAACTATGCCGAGTCAATTACAGCTTGGCTATCTCACCTTGAGGATGCGTTGCGCGACGTTATTCTCCAAAAAGATGTGAATGCTGACCTTGATCCGATTGTACGCTGGGCAAGAACGGTTGATTCACAAGATGCAGTGGTAACGTTCAACTATGACACGCTTGTGGAACGAGCACTCTCAGCAGTTGCAAAAACTTGGAATCATGGAACGGAATCGCATGATGGGATCAAGATATTGAAATTACACGGCTCGATTGACTGGATAGTTGCTCATCGTTCTCAGAACTTCCCAAAGCTTGACCTAATGTTTGAGAAGCAGAACTTGAATCGTTCGGGGAAAGACACTGGTCATGTGGAAGACGATTATTGTTTGTGGCGATGCCGAACGCCCGAACAGCTAAAGAAATGGCTTGCCGGACGTGATCTTCAAGTGGTTCCAAAAGATGCATTGCCAGCTTCTGTCGGCATCGCAGGGTTGGGGGCATACAAGCAACCACACAAAATCCCTGGCTTGGGCCTCGTGTGGACGCGGGGTATGCGAGCACTCTACGAGGCCGATCTATGCGTCGTGGTCGGGTTCTCGATGTCGGAATTCGACACACTGGCGCAGATGCAGTTTGCGGAAATCGCACGCAAGCGCCAGGAAGACGGCCGACCACTGAGAGTGATTGCTGTCGATCCCCACATGAATGAGATGACGAAGAAGCGATTCGTTAACGTGTTTCGGCAAGTTGACTTTGTCTCCAGCCCTCACGAATGCATTGACTGGGGCAGGCTGAACTCGAAGATATAAAAAAGAAAAAAGGAGCCAGAGTCAAGAGTTGCCTGCCACAAACAGCGATCAAGCACTTGCCGATGATCGGTGGCGACGGCATCTGATGTTAAAGGCGACGCAGATAACGCAAAGCCCATAACCCGAGACGCGAATTTCTAACCGTCTGCCTGGGTTATGAGCCGCGCGAACATTTCTCATAACCCGGCGAAGAGAGTCATAACCCGAAGCGGCCGGCGGAAGAGAGACACAGAGACTTTGGCCCCAAATGGCCCAATTCCGGGCACCCTTCGGCTACGGAGCGATGTCTCTACTTCCGAACGAGAGACAGACGGCCAGAGAGATGGAGCGACGTAAGCTGTTGCGGAGACTGGCCTTAAAACGCGAAAGGCCGGGGCTTTGGGCCTCGGCCTTGCGTCTTAACCCGTGGGTACCGCATATTTCGATACCCCACGTTCAAGTGGTGAGAAACGAACCCTCTTCAAATATGTCGTGCCGGGGCGGAAGAGACGAGGAAAAGGTTGCGAGCAGCTGTAGGGATTGAAAACATCATGGTTCGGCTTGGTGAGCTTGTGCCGTTTTCAAGTCAAGACAAACCCGATCCGATTTTCACTCCCCAAACTCCAATCCACTCCTCGATTTATCGCGCGACATACATTTTGAGCAGGATGAAGCGGGACTCAGTCATGTCTTTACGCCTTCCTCGCGTCGAATCATCCTTCAACCTGATTCTCCAGGGGCAGTTCTCTCCGTGGTCGCAATGGCATATACTTTTCCGGCCTTATTCACCAGGGCGGTGGCGGTCAGCCACACCTCCATGAGCCGGCCGTCTTTGGCGAGCCGCCGCGTGCGATACGGTTCTAGTACGTCGGCCCGGCTAAGCCGTTCGACGACGGCCAACTCATTCCGCGTGCCGGTTCTCCGGGATTCGGTCGCGGATGTTCATGGCCAGGGCCTCTGCCTCGGTCCAGCCGTACATTCTTTCCGCCCCCGGATTCCAGGCCAGGATACAGCCCTCCATATCCTGCACCGTGATGGCGTCGTTCGCGTCGCGCAGCACCACGGCCAGACGGCGCAGGGCATTGACTTCCCGCAGCGCCTGCTGCACCCGCTTCATCTCCGTGATGTCCACAAAGGTAATCACCGCGCCCTCGATGATGTTTTCCACGGTGCGATAGGGCCGGATGCGCAGCAGGAACCACGCACCCGCCTTGGTCTGCACTTCGACCTCTTTGGGCGCCAGGGTGTCCAGCACGGCCTTCACGTCCGCCACCAGGCGGTCATAGCCCGTCAGGTTGGAGACGATGTGGTCCACCGGCCGCCCCACGTCGGAGAGGATCAGGTTGATCACCTGGGTGACGGCGGGCGTGAAACGCAGGATGCGCAGTTGATGATCCACGAAGATGGTGCCGATGCCCGTGCCGGCCAGCAGGTTGTTCATGTCGTTGTTGGCCCGCGATAGATCGACCACCTTGGTTTGCAGTTCGGCGTTGACCGTGGCCAACTCCTCGTTGACCGATTGCAACTCCTCCTTGGAGGTCTCCAGTTCCTCGTTGGTGGACTGCAATTCCTCGTTGACCGACTGCATCTCCTCGTTGGAGGATTTGAGTTCTTCGTTGGAGGTTTCCAGTTCCTCGTTGGTGGACTGGAGGTATTCCTCCTTGGCCTGCAGTTCCTGTTTGAGTGCGGCGATGCGCAGCGTCGCCGTCCGTGGCGCTCTCGCTCTCGTCTTCGCCGGCATCAGCGGCGGCGGCCTTCTTGTGCCGCTGCCGGCCCGCCGGCGGCGCTTCCTCAAAAATGACCAGGAACAGGTTCGGCTCGGCAGCCGCGTCGGGCCTTGGCGCCACCGGACGCACCGTCAGATTCACAGCGGTGAAATCGCCGTTGGTTTTGACCCGCAGCCCCGGGTGGTGCACCGGCTCTTTGTGCATCACGGCTTTGTGCAGGGCGGTGGTCAAATCGCGCCGCAACCCTTCGCGGGCCATCTTCAGGATGTTCATGCCGGACCTCGCCCGGGGTCGGTTCCAGGTATTGGCCGGTGCGGCCGTGAAGGTAGAGTATCTCGCCGCGTCTCGTTGACCAGCGCACCGACCGGGGCGTACTGTTGCAGCAATGCCCGTTCGGTCAACTCGCGCAGCGAAAACTTGCTTTCGCTGGGGCGCTTTTCCTGCGGTCTGTGGAACAATACCCTCTTTTGTCAGCGTGGGGAGACACCTGCCCATGACCGGGCGGCGGACGCCGTGAACGTCCTCTTTGCGTTGATACAACTTCAACTTGCGATCCAGCGTGCCGAACAGGTCCGTGAACTCGCCCACGGTCTCGGAGGTGCCCAGGAAGAGAAAGCCGCCCGGGTTCAAAGCGTAGTGGAACAGCGGGATGAGCTTCTTCTGCAGTTCCCCGCTCATATAGATCAACAGGTTGCGGCAACTGATCAGGTCGAGTTTGGAGAACGGCGGGTCTTTGATCACGTCCTGCTCGGAAAAGACCAGCATGTCGCGGATGCCTTTGTGGATGCGGTAGGCGCTGCCGTCCTGCTCCTGGGCGAAAAAGCGCGCCAGCCGTTCCGGCGAGATGTCGGCGGCGATGCTGGCGGGGTAGACGCCGGCGCGGGCCTGTTCGATGGCCCGACTGTCAATGTCGGTGGCAAACACCTGCAAGCTGGAAACCCTGCTTCAACGCTTCTATCTGTTCCTGGAGCAGGATGGCGATGGAATAGGCCTCCTCGCCGGTGGAACAGCCGGGGACCCAGACGCGGATGACTGCGTCGGCGGGCTTGCCGGCAAAAAGCCGCGGGATGACCTGTTTTTCAAGGGACTCGAATGCCTCCCGGTCGCGGAAAAAATTGGTCACGCCAATCAAGAGATCGCGAAAGAGAGCCTCCACCTCGGCCGGGGTTTGCTGCAAATAGTGGATATACTCCTCCACCCGCTCGATCTGGTGGACGGCCATGCGCCGTTCGACGCGCCGGGTGACGGTGTTTTGCTTATACTGGGAGAAGTCGTGGCCGGTCTGGGCGCGTAACAGAATGCAGATCTTTTTCAACGTATTCTCGGCCTTGGGGGCCGGGGGAGATTCCGGGCGGCGCGTTTTGCCGAACGCATGCGCGGCGTAGGCGATGAGTTGGGCCGGCATCTCGGCCGGCGGCAACGCATAGTCCACCAGGCCGGTGGCGATGGCGCTGCGCGGCATGCCGTCGTACTCGGTGGATTCGGGGTTCTGCGCCATCACCATGCCGCCCTCGCCCTTGATCACCCGCACGCCCTGGGTGCCGTCGCTGCCGGTGCCGGAGAGCACGATGCAGATGGCCCGCTCGTGCTGATCCTGGGCCAGGGAGCGGAAGAAAAAGTCAATCGGCAGCCGCTGTCCGCGCGGCGAACTCGGTTCCAGCAACTGCAACGTGCCGTTCAAGAAGGCCATGTCCCGGTTGGGCGGGATGATGTAGGCGCAGTTCGGCTTCACCGCCATCCCGTCCTCGACCTCAAAGACCTCCATGCGGGTGTAGCGCTTGACCAGATCGGTGAGGATGCTCTTGTGGTCCGGGGCCAGAGTGCTGCACGAGGACAAAGGCCATGCCCGGGATCGGTATCGGCGGGCATGGCGGAAAAGAAGGCCTCGAACGCGGCCAGCCCGCCGGCCGAGGCGCCGATGCCGACGATGGGAAAGCCCGCGTCCGGGAGGACGCCCGAGTCTGTCCCCGCGGCCGGCTCCGGCTCCACCGGCGGCTTGAGCGGTGTGTCCCGCTTTGCCTCTTCCTCCGGCGGGGCCTCTTGCTTCAGGCTGGGTTTCTGCTTTTTAGTCATCACCGCTCCTCCAAGAGCTAACAAGTATCTGTGGCGTAAAGTCTGTGTAGGGCGGGTCAAGCGAAGCGCAGCCCCACCAACTGCGGGGAAAACGGTGGTGGGGCTGCGCTTTGCTTGACCCACCCTACTTTACGTAACAGCAACTAACAAGGAAGTTGGTTCCACTGCAGCCAGTAGCAGCAGAGTGCCTCCATCAAGGCCCCGAATTGCGAGAAGTCCACCGGCTTGACCAGGTAGCTGTTGGCATGCCCGTCGTAGGCATTGGCCACGTCCGTCTCGGCCGCCGAGGTGCTCAAGATCACCACCGGGATGCGGCTCAGGCCGGGATCCGACTTGATGGTCTGAAGAACCTTCAGGCCATCCACCTTGGGCAACCGCAGGTCCAACAGCACCAGGCCCGGCCGCGGGGACTGCTCCGGGTTGCTGAATTCCGCCTGGCGGTATAAGTAATCCAGGGCGGCCTGGCCATCGGCCACATGCATCAGCCGATTGGCCAAACGGGATTTTTCCAAACTCCGCCGCACCAGTTCGGCGTGGCCCGGATCGTCCTCCACCAGCAAGATGACCGTGGGTTCATCTTTCATGCAGGATTCTCCATCGTTTGGATTCTCGACGGCCTCGGGCAGGGTAAACCGGAAACAGGCGCCCTGGCCCAATCCCTGCGATTCCAGCCAGATGGTTCCCTTGTACAGTTCCACAATCCGCTTGACCAGCGCCAGCCCCAACCCGGTGCCCTCGTGGTTCGGATCGAGCTTCTCAAACAGGCCGAAGACCTTCGCCTGGTGGCGGGGGTCGATGCCGATGCCGTTGTCGCGGACGAAGAAGACCGTGTCGCGGCCGTGCGGCTCGGCGCCGATCTCGATCCGCGGCGACGGCTGGTCGCCCATGAACTTGACGGCGTTCTCCACCAGGTTCTGCCAGATCTCCACCAAGCGGGAGCGGTCGCCGTAGCAGGGTGACGGGCTGGTTGCCCAAGCGCACCTCCACCCGCCGCTCCATGATGCGTCCGGTCACCGCGCCGAGGGCCTCTTCGACCAGCGTCTGAAACGTAACCCACACCGGCGGGTTGACGATGCGGCCGACGCGCGACATCTCCAGCAACTCGTCGAGCAAGCGAGCCATCTTGTCGGCTGCCGTGTCGATGTGGTGCATGTCCTTCTCGATCCGCTCGCGGTCGGACCGCGCCAGGTCCTGTTCCAAGCAGCCCAAAAAGCCCTTGATTGTCACCAGGGGGCTCTTCAGATTATGGGAGACCGTATAGTTGAAGCGTTCCAGTTCGGCGTTCTTCTGCTTCAGTTCCTCCCGGTGTTCCAGCTCGGCGTTCTTCAGCTTTAGCTCCTCCTTGCTCTCCCGCAGGGCCTCCTCCGCCCGTTTGTGCTCGCTGATGTCGCTTACCACGACGCGGCACACCGGCGTGCCGTCAGCGTCCCGTGCCGTGGTCGCCTCCAACCGCGCCCAGAAGGGGGCCGCATGCACGCGCAGCATTCGCAACTCGCACACCTGCGGCGCGCCCGTTTCAAAGAGTTGTTTGCGGTGCCGGTAGTAGATGTCCTCGTCTTCACGGAATGATGAAGCGGGGCAACGGCCGCTTGACCAAAGCGCCTCTTGCCACTCCCAGCAGGGTTGCGGCGGTGAGATTGGCCTCCAGGATCAGCCCCTGTTCGCTGAGGGTGACATAGCCGACCGGCGCCAGATCGTACAGGTCGAAGTAGCGCTCCCGCGAGGATTCCAGTTCCACCTGTGTCCGGTGCAGTTCCTCATTTTGCATCTCCAGCTCGATCTGATGCACCCGCAGTTCTTGGAGCAGGCGCCCGGCTTCTTCCGGCGCGGTGATATCCAGGTCGGCGGATTGTCTCTGCAACCGCGCCTCAGCCTGTTGCCGCAGATCAGCGGAACGATTGGGATTCTCGCCGGTCTGGATCATGGCTGCCCCGACCATTTCTTCGCGAGTGTTCACCGCCGGAACCCCCTGCTTATAATGGTGTCACAGTCTTCGCCAGCAGCGGTACAGCGGTCGTTGGATAAGTCTACTTCTATTGGTCGAAAATTCAATAGCAGGCCGCGGTCCAATTGAGATCAGCGCTATCTGCTATATGCGCTACGCTTGACCTTGAATAAACACGTCTCGGCATTGCCACCTAAACCACCCAGCCTTGCCAGACTTCCTGTGTGGGATGCTTGGCCGATCAAACTGGCCTATGACGATGCGGAAAATTCGCACTTTTCTGGGGGGGGATGGCCTGATAAAATTAGTTTAGTTAGTTTTCAAGTTCTCGGTGCCTGGTTGAGCTTGGTGTGCCGTTTCTGCCTCCGTCCTGGCACTGAGGTGCCATGAACGCGGGTCGTTTTGCCCGCGGGGAGGCAGCTATGTTGGTTCTGTCACGGAAGGACGGAAACGCGATCCATGTTGGGGGCGACGTTGTTGTCCGAGTCTTGCGAATTGGGCGCAGTCAAGTCAGGCTGGGGATCGAAGCCCCGGAAAGCACGCGGATTTGGCGCGAGGAGCTTTCCGACAGCTTCGGCTGGGGTTTGCTGCCGACCGCGCAAAGCACCGGCCAGTCCTCGGCGGGGCGGAGGACGGAGATTCTTCTGGTCGAAGACAACCCGGATCATGCGGAACTCATCTCCCGCGTGCTCCGCGACTCCGAGCCGGTCGAAGTGGCGATTGTGCGGTCGGGCGAGGCAGCCATCGACCTGCTCGGGATCGGCGAGGGTCGGATGATTGCGCCCCAGGGCCGATACGACCTCATCCTGATGGATCAGTGCTTGCCGGGGACGACCGGCGTCGAGGTTCTGCGGAGGATCCGCACCGCCCCCGATTGGTTCGCCACGCCCGTGGTCATGCTCACTTGCATGGACGATGAGAGCCTTGGTGGCGGATTGTTTTGAGGCCGGCGCGAACGCCTTCGTGGTGAAATCCGGCGACATGCGGGCCTTTCGCACGACCATTTCTCGACTCGCGGCTTTCTGGGGAAGCGATTGCCGCACTCCGAAACCGTGTGCGTGTTTGCCGAGATGACCGCCTCCATGCCGGCGATGGATGTCGGCAGGATAAGATCAAAACCGAGGAATCGACCACTTATCCCCAAGGGTGCAGCCGCGGCAGATGAGTGCTGACCGAACCGGCGGTTTGGGTCTCAGGGACGAGACGCTGCACCTTTTTGGTGTTTTCCTGGTCGGCCCGACGCACGCTTCCGCCGGACGAACGTCTCACTCGTCTTACAGCTTGGGCCGCACTTCAATGTAGCGGCGCAGCTCGGCCAGCAGATCGTGAACGTGGAGCGGCTTGTGCAAGCAGTTCTCCGCGCCCAGGTGTCGCACTCGGCCGTCGATGTTGGGGTCGGTCCTGCCGGTCAGCACGACGATGGGGATCGCCGCCGTCTTGGCGTTGCGTCTGAGGGTCTCGATCACCGTGGTTCCGTCTCCCTGCGGCATGCGGAGGTCGGTGATGATGACGTCCGGCTGATGGACCGCTGCCAGCCAGATCCCCTGCGCCCCGAAATAGGCCGGCAATAGTCTCACATCGTAGCGGTCCAGATAGTCCTGAATTACCTCCACCACCTGCGGGTCGTCGTCGATGCAGAGCACGACTGGCGTTTGCTTGCGGACTGTGGGGTGGTCGAGAACGGCGGTAGCAGCTTCAGTTGGCTTTCTCATGGTAGTCCTCTCAATGCGTTGTCGTTTGCCCGACGCTCGGACGAGCAGACATGCTACATCTCTATTGAATTCTACACACGTTTCTCTCAAGTGAGGCTGTATGCGGCAGTGAATCTTCCGCCGCAGCCATGGCTGTGCGATTCTACAGGGCTCAGCGATAATAACCGTCGCACGCCTCATGGAGGCGACAATGCTGCACGTCTCTTCTCCGCCAGGTACTCGGCCAAAAGGCGTCGGCACATTTCCAACCGCCGGACCGCCTGGGCGAGCAACTGTTCGGCGTCGGACAACTGCCCTTCGCGGCCTCGTTGTTCCAACGCTCGAAGCGGCTGGATCATGGCCGTCACGCCGCAGACAACGCTGGAGCCGGCAAGCCTGTGGGCTAAGCGTTTGACGTCTTCCGCCGCGCCCACCTCGATCGCTGCCTGCAGATCAGTGAGAAGTTCGTCGGCCTTCGTCAGGTACATGTCGATGATCTCGCGCAGCCCATCCACTCCGATCACGGCAATCTCATCCAACAATTCCACGTCCAACAAGGCTTCTTTAGAGTCCATAGCAATAATCCCCACTCAAGACTACGTCGGCGTGGGGAGTCGGTTGGACCCCGTGCTCCATTTTCTCCCCCCCAATGAATTAAATGCCACCCGGTGGCGACCAGTCTGCAAAGGTGAGTAATCATAATGGTCTGAGAAGGTGCTTTGAAATGCAAAATACGGTCCCCTCTCCCAAAGGGAGAGGGGAGATTTCAAAACACGTTCTGAGGGGGGGGCGATTTATTCTACCACTGGGGCCACAATTCCCCACCCTTTTCAACCCTATCCTTATCTCGGGACATGTCTGCTGCGTTTTCCAGGGTTAATATCTCCGGGATAAAGGGAAGATTATGGGCAGGAGCGTAGATAAAAGTGCCAAAGACGACCAAGCTAAACTCAGTAGTTCTAAATTCCGGCGAAGAACTTGTTTAGCAGCCGCCGGAACGGCGGCTAGCGTCGCCGATAGGGCCGTCGTGCCGACGGCCGCTAAACGGCATAACGGTAAAATACTGGAACTACTGAAACTACCGATCCCGTCAGGCGACTCGCCGGCAATGCACGGCTCGCTGATATGTGCAGTCGGCGTTCCTCTGGGCTATGAAGCGTTTCTGACGACCAATTCACCCATGCTGATCGTGGGCGCCGCCTTCTGCGTGATTGCCGTGTTTCTTCTGACGGTGCCCGCGATTTTCAACTACTTTCGTCACTGGCGAGAGAATCGTCGAATATCCTCCATTATGGAGACCGCTAAGCGACCTTCCACATTGTCCGCCGCAACGCCACAGGCTGTGCAACTCGTTAACGTCGAAGCTGCCGATGGCAACGCCCTGGACTGGCCGGCCGATGACGATTCGGCGGAATTGCAGGGGCCGCCCGGCGTGGAGGAGGGAGCCGTTCTGGGCCGGGAAAAGACGATCCTCATTGCCGACGACGATCCCGTTGTGGCCGCAGTGTTGTCGCGGCGGCTACAGCATCTCGGTTTTCAGGTGCTGCGCTCGCCCGACGCCGCCTACGCCCTCATGGGCGCCATGAAAATCCATCCCGACTTGGTGATCCTCGACGTGGATATGCCCTCGGGCAACGGCTTGGCGGTCTGCGAGATGATGGCCTACGACCAGGAATGTGCATCCATTCCCGTGATTGTACATAGTGTTTTCGCCAACAAAGACGTCAAGCAGCGTTGCCGGAAACTGGGGGCGTACTACGTGAACAAGTCTGCGCGATCGTGGGACGAGATCAAGGCGCTGGTGGAAACCTTGATCGGTGAGAACAAGCCTGCCCCACCGCAATCAACCGAGGAGCAGCCATCCCCGGTGACAAAGCAAAGCTCCCAAACTGCCCGGCTCGCCCGGAAGGCGCCGGAAAGCGGACGTCCGCATGTGCTTTGCATCGAGAGTCCCAAGGACCGATTGGAGATGGTCGAGCGGCAGTTGTCGGCGCTGGGCATGGCGGTGACCAGGACGAGCGATTGGGAAGAAGATTTTGGGACGTGTTTTACCGTGAAACCGCAAGTCGTCGTCATTTACAGCGCACCGGGCAAAGACGACCTACTGACGCTTTTACACCGCCTGGCAAAGCATCCCGCGACTCGGAAGCTTCCCCTGTTGTTGATCGACGAAGGAAATGCCGTCGCCGCCGACGAATTACCGCCCACCGCCAACATAAAAATATTAAAGTACCCGATGGATGGAGAGGAGTTGCTTAATGAGTTGGAATCCTGTCTTCCCATGTTTGGTCGGCAAAAGGGGAATTTCCTGAAATATAAAGCCCGCCCCGCCGCCAAAGGGGGCCGTAAAAAAACTCGACCTGGTGTCGCAGCCGGTCAGCCGTCGGAGGCCGCCCCGCCGCAAGATTCCTTGACAATTCTCTGTATCGACGACGACCCCGTGGTTGTCAGATCGATCGCCATCCGGCTTCAACCCTACGGGATCAAAGTAAAAGGAGCCGACAACGGAACACAGGGATACTTGCTCGGAGTGACGGCGCAACCCAATCTGGTATTGCTCGATCTGAAAATGCCCAACGGCGAGGGGAATTACGTCCTCGGAAAGCTCAAAGACAATCCCCGCACAAAGGACATCCCCGTCATCATATTGACCATGGACAAGACCGCGGGCATGCAACGCGAACTGCTCGCCCTGGGAGCGGATGCTTTCTTGACAAAGCCCATGAATTGGCCTGAGCTATTCGCCGCGATGGGACGCTGTATCAAACTGCCCAAGCAGCTCTTGAGCGACTACCACCTCCCGGAACAGTTGACGCTCACACAGATCTGAGTCGGCGTCTAGCAGCCCGTTGAAAAAGTCAAATGTTGGGTTGGCAGTACAACTGCCGCCCCAACAATCTCTCTTAGGTGACTTTTTCAACGGGCTGCTAACACTACTGCGCAGGATTGGCGGAAAATGGGGACAGGCACCGTCGCCGAAAAACGTGTCGGCAAGGCTGACCGGTCACTGCGACGGAGCCAGTCCCCATTCCCGCGACTCCCGATCCTGCGCAGTAAAACTAACGTGTTTTAGAAATATGTATGTGGCACAGCCGCCTTCGGCTGTGACGGAAATCCAACGTCTAATCTCACAGCCGAGGGCGGCTGTGCCACATTTCCAAAACACGTTCGAAGACACCCGCCTGACTGGTTTATGCCAATACCATCCGCCGTTCCAGTTGGCCCAAGAAGGCGCGGAGCCGGTTGGCCAGTTCGACGGCACGCACGGGTTTGGTGATGTACTCGCAGCAGCCGGCCGCCCGAGCCCGTTGCTCGTCCCCGTTCATCGCGTAGGCGGTGATGGCCCAGACCGGGATATCCTTGGTCAGCGGGTTGCTTTTCAGAATCTCGGTGGTTTCCAAGCCGTCGATCCCCGGCAGGCGCAGGTCCATGAGGATCAGAATCGGCTGGAGCTCGATTGCCCGGTTTAGCGCCTCCTCGCCGGTTTCCACGCTCACGAGTCGGGCGGGGATGTCGTCGAGCAGGAAAACATCCTCCAATAACGCGACGTTATTGACTTCGTCTTCAATCAGAAGGATCGTATTCATTGGTTTGCCCCATGGTTTGGTGTATGAGATTCTGAATTTCCTCATTCTCAAGCACCCGTAATTGCTCGACCAGTTGCTTTGCGGCGACGGGCTTGGTGAAGTAGCCGTCACAGCCGGCGGACAAGGCGTCTTCGATATCGAAGCGGGATTTGCGGGCGGTGATGGCCCAAACCGGGATGTCCTTGGTCGCCGGGTCGCTCTTAATGATCCTCGTGGCCTCGATGCCGCTCATGCCCGGAAGCGTCAGGTCCATCAGCACCGCGAACGGGGCGAGAGAGGGCAGTATCCGCAGCGCCTCCTCGGCACTATCCACGCAGACCAGTTTGCCGGGCAGATTGTCGTAACGGAAAATGTCTTTGACGACGGCTTGGCTGAGGGGGTCGTCTTCTACTAAAAGAGCGCAACGCATATATCGACTCCTAACTAAGGGGTTACTCGATTGCATGCTTTCCGACGATAGGTCCTCTCATGACAATCGCGAGGGCCTTCTCGGGATGATCGACGGTGCAGCACGTCCGCAGGATCTCCGCCAGCACTTTTCGTCGCAACGGCTTGCAGAGAAAGTCGTTCATGCCCGCGGCCAGACATTGTTCGCGGTCGTCCTCCATGACGCTGGCGGTTAGGGCAATGATATATATCGGCGGCCGGTGTTCCTCTTGCTCGCGCATGCGGATGATCCTGGTCGCTTCGATGCCGCCCATGCCCGGCAGCATCAGGTCCATCAGCACCACCCGCGGCTCGAGCGCGGGGAGTATCCGCAGCGCCTCCTCGGCGCTATCCACGCAGACCAGTTTGCCCGGCAGATTGTCGTACTCAAACAGGTCTTTAATGACAGTTTGGTTCAGGGGGTCGTCTTCAACCAGAAGAATTGTTGGCATATTGTTCCTCGATGCTTTCCATCAGATGCAATTGGTTGAACGATTGTTGGCCTCGGGGCAATGATGGGCGTGGATCGGGCGCCCGCCGCACGACCTGGCGGCGATCGTCGCCCTTGCGCCGCTCGACCAACAGCGGGACGGTCAACGTGAAAGTGCTGCCCTGCCCCTCGACGCTCTCGAACGTCAACGTTCCGCCCAGCAAAGTGGCGAAGGCCTTTGAAATCGCCAACCCCAAGCCCGTCCCTTTCAGCGTGCGATGCGTTTTCTGCTTAATTTGGTAGAACTGTTCAAACAGATGTTCCCGATACTCGGCGGAGATTCCCACGCCGGTGTCCTCCACACTGAACAGAAGCGAGCCGTTGTTCCTGCGGACCCGCAGCGTGACCGATCCTTGGTCCGTGAACTTGATCGCGTTGCCGAGCAGGTTGACGAGAATCTGCCGGAGCTTGTCGCGGTCGGAGGTCATCGGCGGCATATCCTCTTCCAGATCGAGGGTTACGCGGATCGCGGGCTTGTCCTTGGCGAGGGCCTCGGCCATGTCGCCGACCTCCCGTGCGACCGGTTCGACGTCGAAGGTGGTGATTTGCAGATCAATCTTTCCCGACTCGACTTTCGCTATGTCCAAGACTCCGTTGATGAGTTGCAGGAGGTACTCGCCGCTGGCTTTGATCTTTTCGAGGCGGTCCTTCTGGTGTTCGTTCAGGGGATGGCGATCGGTGCGTTCCAGGAGCCCCTCGGAGAAGCCGATCACGGCGTTCAACGGGGTGCGAAGCTCGTGACTCATGTTGGCCAGGAACTCGCTCTTAGCTATGTTAGCCGCGTCGGCCCGCAAGGCCATCTCGTTGGCACGTGCTGTGGCATCTTCCAGGTGACGGTTCAACTCCAGCAGCTTCGCCTCCGCCTGCCTGCGATCGGTGACGTTGCGCTCCGTGGAGGCAATGCCAATCGGTGTCCCGGCATCGTTCAGCAACTTGGTCACCGTCAGCCAAACATCGAGAATGCGGTGGTCCTTGGTCACCCGCTGGGTCTCAAATGAGGTGATGGCTTCACCCGCTATCAGCCGACGGGTGAAATCCTTTTGCTCCAACTCTCTGCCGGGAGGCGTGAGTTGCCCTATGTTCATCTGCAACGCCTCTTTCTCGCTATAACCATACATCGCTTGAGCGCCGAGGTTCCAGGCCGTGATCTGTCCGTCAAAATCCTGCATCGTAATCGCATCGTTGGAGTTGCGCACCACCATCGCCAAGCGTCTTATCGTCGCCTCGGCCTTCTTGCGGTTGGTGATGTCGCTCACCACGACTCGGCACACGGACACGCCGTCAGCGTCTTGAGCGGTGATCGCCTCCAAACGCGCCCAGAATGGGGCGGCGTCCGCACGGAGCATTTGCAGTTCGCACACCTGCGGCGCGCCCGTTTCAAAGAGTTGTTTGCCATGCCGGTAGTAAATGTCTTGGTGTTCGGGGCGGATAAAGCGGGGGAACGGCTGTTTGACCAAATCGCCTCTTGCCACCCCAAGCAGGGTAGCGACGGTGAGATTGGCCTCCAGAATCAGCCCCTTTTCGCCGAGGGTGATATAGCCCACCGGGGCCAGATCGTACAGGTCGAAATACCGCGCCCGCGAGACTTCGATCTCCACCTGCGCCCGGCGGAGTTCCTCGTTTTGCATCTCCAGTTCGATCTGATGCACCCGCAGTTCGTGGAGCACTTGCCGCGCCTCCTCGGGCGACAGCGTGTCCAGGGTTTTGTCCTCGTCTGCCCGGGCCTTTTTCTCTGCCCGCCGGCGCAGGTCGGCCGCTTGGATCGAAGTGGACTTTTCCGTCATGGCCTATTCTCCTTCTTTAGGACGACTGAGCCTACATCCGGATTATGCCCGCCGCTTTTGCTCCAGGCTCGCAATGGCCCATTACTTGGTCCGGCCTCATTCACTCAATCAGTGGCGGTCGGCCAGATATTTACGCTCCGACTCTAAAACCATAGTCTACTGCAGTGGTGCGTCTAATGGCGAAAAAACCGCAGCATCATGGGTAATTTTCCCAGTGCTCTTAGTCGGTTAGATAAGCTAACTTTGTCCAGACCGTGGATCTGGAGAGGTTCCAGGCCGGAAGTGGGCAGCTTTTGTCGAGGAGGCAGAGACATGAATATGTTGCAATTATGGCTGCGGCGGCGACCGGAAACCGTCGTCAACGTTGGCAAGGAAGTATCCGACAAGGCCTTGGTCGCAGGCCATGAGACATGGGAACGTGTAACCGCACAGGTGGGCAGTTACATTCCCAACGCGGTGGCGGCGCTGGCCGTGCTAATCGTCGGCTGGATCGTTGCCCTGGTGATTGCCGCGGTCGTCCGCGGCGCGCTGCGAAAGTCGGGGCTCGACCGGCGACTCTCCGAGTCGGTGGCCGCCGAAGGCGCGGCCGAACGCCTGCAGATCAGCCGCCGCATTGGCAAGGGAGTGTTCTACCTGATCATGCTCTTTGTGCTGGTGGCGTTCTTCCAGACCTTGGGGCTTACGATCGTAACCGAGCCTCTCACTGCGTTTCTCAATCAGCTCTTCGAGTATGCGCCCCGCTTGATCGCGGCCGGCGTGTTGCTGTTTCTGGCCTGGGTTGTGGCCACCGTGCTGCGATTCGTGGTCCGGCAGGTGCTCACGGCGACGAAGATCGATCGCCGCCTTACGCGCGAGGCGGGCGTCGAAAAACAGGAAGATCTTCCCGTTGCAAAGACACTGTCGGACGCCACCTACTGGCTGGTTTACCTGTTGTTCCTGCCTGCCCTGCTGGACGCCTTGGCCGTTCCCGGCTTGTTGGCGCCTGTGAGGGACATGGTGACCAAAATCCTCGGATTCATGCCCAATCTCTTGGCCGCGGCCGTGATCCTCGGCATCGGCTGGTTCGTGGCTCGCATCGTGCAGCGGGTAGCGACGAACCTGTTGGTGGCCGCAGGCGCCGATCGGCTGAGCCAACGGGTCGGCCTCTCCAGAGTGATCGGCGACAATAAGCTCTCCGTCGCCTTGGGCCTGGTGGTCTACATCCTGATCCTGGTCCCGGTGATTGTCGGCTCGTTGAACGCTCTGCAGATGGAAGCGGTTACCGGGCCGGCCAGCCAAATGCTGAACATCATCCTGGGCACGCTGCCGGGCATCCTTGCCGCCGTGCTGGTGGTCGGCGTGGCGTACGTTGTCGCCCGCATCGTGTCGGGGCTGACGACGAACATGCTGGTGGCGATCGGGTTCGACAAGCTGCCGGCCCGACTCGGGCTGGCGGCGAAACCCGTCAAGGGCCATCGCACGCCATCTCAGATCGCCGGAACGGTCGTGATGGTCGCCATCGTCCTGTTCGCCACGATGCAGGCATTGCCGATGCTCGGCTTTGACCTGCTGGCCGGCATGATGGGCGATTTTCTGACGTTCGCCAGCCGCGTGTTGCTCGGCTTGGTGATTTTCGGCTTCGGCCTGTTCTTCGCCAAGCTCGTGGCCGACATGGTCCGGGATTCCGCGATTGCGAATGCCCGGCTCTTGTCGACGATCGCTCGGGTCGCAATTCTGGTGCTGGCAGGCGCGATGGGCCTGCGCCAGATGGATCTGGCCCAGGAGATCATCAACTTGGCGTTCGGCATCACGTTAGGCGCCGTTGCCGTCGCCGCGGCGATTGCCTTTGGCATCGGAGGTCGGGACGCCGCCAAGACGCTGGTCGATGACTTTGTCAAATCGCGGCGGGGCAGCGGCAAGCAGTAAACGACCAGTCTGCCGAACGGCGGAAAGGCCTGGAGGCCCAAGCAGGCGATCTGCCCGGGTCTTAGCAATCCTACACGGCGTTTATAGCCGCCGTCGATGGCAGGTAAGTAGTCCGTATGTAGGTTTGTTCAGCTTTACGGATTGCCCCAAACAACAGCCGTTTGACGGCCCAACGGGCACCGGGGAGTTTTGCCGTCCCCCAGCCGCGCCGCTGGGCTTCACTCAATAACCATTCGACAATCTCGTCGACATGTTCCCTACATCCCCGCGGTCCCCAGGAATTCATCTGTGCGATACGCGAGCGGCATTGGCAGTCTTCGGTGGGAGCCTCGCCGACCCAACGCAGGATGGCGTCGTGCAGATAGTCGCCCGGGCCGCGGGTAGTGGGAATTGCAGGTTCAGTCTGCTGCTGAGGTTTCGGCCTGGGCTTCTCCGGATCGGCATCGCACTGCCGCCGTGGCTGGTAGCCGTAGCGAGCATGGCAGCGTCTGGCATTCCCATTTCCCGTCGGCGGCTGGCTCGAAGACGCAGTCCATTATACGTTGCTCAAAATCAGAGTGTGAGTGCCGTCCGTGAGGGTCTTGCTGAAGCTCGTGCAGTCGATGGGCCACGCCTGAGAGCCGTAGATGCCGAAATACGCGGGGCTAGAGGTGATCCAGATGTTGTTGCTGGGAGGCTGATTGTTATAGTAGAAGCAGACCGTCCAGCCGAAACTGCCACCGTTGTATTGCCAGCAGCAATCACCGTATGTGCTGGTGCGAGCGTAAGAAAAGCTCAGCACGAAGTCGCCGTCGCGCTCGTCGCCGAAGCCTGAGGCTTGCAGCCGCAATTCGGGCGTGTCGCAGCCGCCAGAGAAGCACGCCGGACAGCGACTCTCCAGGCAGGTGTTGTAGACGCAGGGCGTGTGCCCATCCACCGCCTCGACGCGGAGCGTCACGCCCGTCGCATCGCACCCGGTGAAGTTGTTGGTGACCAACTCGAAGTCCGAGACGTCCAGCGACATGGCCTCCGGCTTGTCCGGGCCGAGGTCTGACCGCCAAAGCAGCAGCGTGGTCTCCGAGAAACCGCTGCCGGTGCTGATCTTAACGCACAGCCAGTAGTGCCCGTCTGAAAAGTCCAGGTATGCCTTGTGCCAAGCGCCCGCCGGCAGGCAATAGTCATACCAGGTACTTGCTCTGTCGGGAACCGACCAGGTGCAGCTTGGCGGCTGCACCGACTCATAAGCCGCGGCCGGCGCGGGTTGGTTCCCCAGGTACATCGAGCGGTCAAGGCAAGAGCAGGGCGACTGGCCGTAAATCTCGCAGTCGCCGGGGGCGAATCCGCTGTAGGTGAGTCGCAGGCAGGATGGCACCTCGTCCCACTTCGCATAAGCGCACCCCACACGACAGGGTAGGCACTCGATCCACAGTGATTCATTGAAGCCGCCGGTGGGCTTCAGGATGTAGAACCGGTCAAAGTAGAGGCAGGAGCCGGCGTCATCGCCGCCCAGAGCGATCTGGTCGCCGGGGAAGGTGGTGACGTCGATCTTGCCGAGACGATACCAGTATTGCCACACCATGTAGTCATAGTTGGGAAACCCCGCCGTGACGATCCGATAGTCGTCGCCATCGGACCAGACGCAGATGCCTACGAACAGCGGCCCGTAGGTGAACGCAGGCGCGAGGTTGGAAGAGAACACGTGCGTCCGGGTATCGCCGACCTGGTTGCCGCTGGCGTCGAAGAGGCGGAAATAATAAGTCGCGGTGTTTACAATAAACGGGTTTGCCTCAAATACGAGCGGTCCGGCCTCGATCTCGACGTAACAAGCGGCCGTGTCGTCGCCGCCGAAAAAGATGCGGGCCTTCTGCCCGAGTGTGGAGAAGGTGACCTCCACCTGCACGGAATAGAAACGTCCGGGACGTGCGCACGCCTGAATTATCTTGGTGCCGGTTCCGCAGCCCTTCAGCCGTGAATAATGGTCATAAGGGAACGTACTCTCCGTTCCGCTCTCTATCGACCAGGTTCCGGCCTCAACGCTCCAGCCGCTGCCCACGTCCACGCGTTCAAACTCATCGGCGAGCAAAACGCAGTCGCAGCAACTCGGACAGGGCAGAAATCGCCAGGGTGCGGACATGGGAAATAGGGCTTAGGGATTGGGGATTTGGGATTGGAGATCCATGCTCAGCACTCCGCCCCGGTGATGATACCATTTTTGGGCATCGGGCCGGTAGGTCACCTCGACCCATTTGCCGGAGTTGATCGTCCCGCTGGTCATAAGCGGCGGGGCGTAGGCGGTGACGTTGTTGCCCGAGTCGACCAGGGGGTCGTGCCAGTAGATGGAGACCGTGGCCGAACCGTTGGCGCTGAGCGAACCGTCGAGCTTGCCCCAGTAGGAGGTCTCGCCCTGGGGCGTGCCCAGACGGAG
This sequence comes from uncultured Planctomycetota bacterium, assembly GCA_963733145.1. Classification (GTDB taxonomy): domain Bacteria; phylum Planctomycetota; class Planctomycetia; order Pirellulales; family Thermoguttaceae; genus JAHIKV01. The sequence continues at coordinate 21,223 of CAVTCJ010000011.1, forward strand.
CGACGGCCCACTTGGTCCCCGTGCCGGTCTCTTTCCAGAGGACTTGGGCGGCCCCGTGCGGTGCGCCTGCCAGCTTCTCGGCGTCGGTGTCCTTGATATCGGCGTAGCCGTACCACTCCTCGCCATCGGCAACCTCGACTCTCGCGACGCAGATACCGCCGACGGCAGCCCGGCCGAGCTTGCCATTGGCCACCGGCTCCAACAGAATGACGAACTTGCCGATATGGTCGTCCTTGTCGGGCAACTGGCCAGTCAGCGCCGGGCGGTTCTGAAACCCGGGCAGATTATCGGTTGGCGTAAATATCACCCCATCGACGCCCAGGACGTCGAACCGCTGCCGATCGTCGCCGCTGTCGTTCCGCACCAGCACGATGTCCGTATCGCGGAACTGCCGGCTGCAACTGCCGGCGGACGTTCTGCTGCGAGGCCCGAAAGCCGCGGGCGGTGTCGATGAACGTATTGAAGGTTTCGGCGGGAATTCTGAGCTTGTCGCCCGTCTGCACCTTTTTCATCGTGTCGCCGGCCATCGTTTACGCTCCGATCCCCAGCGCCGAATAGTCGCCGTCGTAATAGACCCGCTCCACGTAGGCGGCCACCGGGCGTTTGACGATCGCCTTGGCCGCCGTGTCCTCGACGTCCTCGTAGCGGACCCAAAGGTAATCCCAGCCCCGCTTGATGATCCCGGTGATGTTGCCGACGGAAAGCCCGGAGACGTTGGGACTGGCGGCGAAGCGGAAGGTGATTTCCCAGTCCTCCTCGCCCCGCTTCGAGCCGGAGGCCCCCAGGAACAGGACTTCGCCGGCGGCGAAACCGCGGAAGGGGGCCGCGTTGAGCCGGCCGGTCAGGGCGAAGAGGATGGCCTTGTACGCCTGGGTCACGTTTTCGGCGGCGATGTAGTGCGTCTCGGAGAAGTTGTAGACCGGCACGGTGACGTCCACCCCTTCGACGTTCTCGCCGGTGGCGCCGATCGCGCCCTGGTAATCGGGGGCGGTCATGTCCGGCGGGGCATAGGCGCCGAGGGTTTCCAGGCTCTGGGTGACGTGCTGTGTCCCGCCGCCCGTGTCGAACTGGAAGCTGCTCTCGCCCGTATCGGGGCGCTTGCGGGGTCCGTAGCGGATCGAGCCGTCCCACAGCAGCGGGCCGATCTGATCGATGTGGGCCGTCTGGCGGATCAGGCCGTCGTAGATGATCGGCGCGGCCGCGATCATGTTCTCCTTGGCCAGGATGTCGTCGTCGGTCCCCTCGATCAGGAAGAGCAGGTCGATCGACGGACTCTCCCCCTCGTTGGTCTCGCGGCTGCCGAACTTTTCCGTGACGGTTATTGCCATCGGCTTTACGCGAAAACCAAGCCGCCCAGCTTGGCCTCCTTCACGAGTTCCTTGGTGTTCTTGGCCACCTGTTCCACGCCGCGGGCGGTCCGCTCGGCCGGGCCGCTGCTCTCCAGGCCCCGCACGGCCATTGCGTTAAAGGTGCCCTGCACGCTGGCGGCCCGCTTGCCCAGGGCCTCGACCTCGGGAAACTCCGGCATGCCGGGCTTCTTGGTTTTGCCCGGGCCGGCCTCTTCCGGGAGAGCGGCCCGTTTTTTGGCGGCCTCGTCCAATGCGGCTTGCCAGTCCTTCTGCGCCTGCTTAACCTCATCCTCCGATGCCTTCTGGTCGGCGTCGTATTGCTTCTGCCGGGCGGCGTGGCGGGCGTCTTTCTCCTTGTCGAGTTCGCCCAGCGTCCCCCGCTCCTCGTCGTCGATCGCCTTGCGGCGGGCCTGGCGGGTGGACTCGATGTCGTTCAATTGCCCCTGGGTGCGGGCCTGCCGCTGCTGTTGTTCCCGCTGAAAATCCTCGTCCAGCAGCTTCTGGGCCCCTTCGACGTCCACCGAGTCGTCGAACATGCCCATCAGCGCCACGAACTTCTTGGCGATCCAGTTCTGCGCGGTCCGCCAGCCGGTGACCAGCCCATCGGTGAAGACGGCCCAGGCCTTGGACATAACGGCCACCGTCTCGACCCAGGCGGTCTGGATGCCGGCCCAGGCGCTGGTCAGAATCTTGGCCGTGCCGTAAACCGCCTCGGTCCAGATGGACATGAAGGCCTCTTTGAAGGCGATCCATTTCTCGGTCAGCCAGCCGATCCCCTTCTGCCACTCCATTTTCAGCGTCAGCCAGAGGATTTTGGCGGCCAGCGAGATGTCGCCGGCGGCCAGGGCGTCGCCGATCCCCTGCCAAGCGGCCAGGGCGGTTTCTTTCAGGGCGTTGAACTGCCGGGCCAGCCAGCCGAGGGCCTGCTCCCCCGCGCCGGAGACGTACAATAAATATCCGCCCAGGGCCGCCAGGGCGGCCACGACGAGGCCCGCGGGCGAGAGGATACGCGCCCAATACCGTCCCCACCGCGGCTAGCGCCGTGCCTACGCCTGCCGCGACTGTGGCCAAGACGCCAAATACCGTCCCCAATCCGGACAACAATCCGCCCAGAACGATCAACGCAGCGCCCGCGCCGGCGACGACCAGGCCGATCTTGGCGATGGTGACGATCAACTGCCCGTTCTGCTTGATCCAGTCGATCACCGGGCGGACGATTTTGGTGATCCGCTGGGCGAGGTCCTTGAAGGCCGGGGCCAAGGCGCCGCCGATCGCGCACGACGATCATCTTCAGCACGCTGGACATGCGGGTCCAGGCGTCGGTAAGCTCGGCCGCCGAGGTGGCGTCCTCGGTGCTCATCACGATCCCCAGCCGTTTGGCCTCTTCCATTACCGCCACCAGGCCGTCGGAGCCGTTCTTGAGCATGGGCAGCAGTTTCGTACCGGCCCGGCCGAAGATGACCGTGGCCAGGGCCGCCTTCTTGGTGTTGTTCTCCATTTGCGACAGGGCGGTGGCCGATTCCATGAACAGTTGCTCGGTCCCCTTCAGTTGCCCATCCGCGCCGCGGACGTTGACCCCCAATTCCTTGAAGGCGTCCACGGCCGTGGAGAGCCCCTGGGTGGCGTCATAGGCCGAGCGTTGCAGCCGGCGGATGCCGACCTCCATCGCGCCGATGTCGGTCCCGCCGATCTGGGCGGCGTGGGAAAGGGCGGAGAGGAACTCGACCGACGCGCCCACCCGGCCGCTCATCTTGTCCAACTCGTCGCCGACCGAGGCGAACTTCTTCACCGACAAGAGCAACGGAGCGAGTACACCAGCCCCGGCGGCGAAGAGCTTCGTGCCCATCGACGTGACGCCCGCGCCCAGGCCTTCAATTTGCCGGAGGCCGCCTTCAGCCCGCGGACCAGCCGCTTGTCGTCGGCGAACAGTTCGACGAACGCCCGTCCGGCTCGGATTGCCTGGCTATTGGCCATCGCTTTTCACCTTGTCCACGAACACCTGTTTCAAGATGCTCAAATCCTTGGTCTTCTCCGGCGGCTTCACCCGGCAGTGTGCAAACGGGTTGAACTCGGCCGGTTTCATCGCCCGGGCCCCCTTGCCGCGATGGGAGTTGTAAAGCATGGCCAGGACCTGCGAGGTGTGGCTCCACGCCTCCCGCTGCCGGGCCTCGGCCAGCCAGACCAACTCCCTGAGCGTCAGCGGTCCGGGATCGACTCCGGCTGTTCCGGCGAGCTCCCAAACGACCCGCCAACGGCGCTCAGTGCCGCTTCGATCTCCTGGCTCAAGCGCGGACTGTCCAGCCGGGTCTTGATCACCTCCCGCGCCCGATCGGCCATCGCGTTGAACTTCTGGATTGCCTTCCCGAGGTTCTCCCGGTCCCTCGGGTCTGGGGAAAAACTTACCAGTTCCTCCACCAGCGCCGTCTTGGCCATCGCGATCGAGTCGCCGGCCATCGCCTTGGCAAAGTCCACGTCGGAGATGTTTTCGGCGTCGGCCTGCGGCTTGCAGACGCAGTAGATCACGTCGCAGAGCAGGATCGGGTCGATCATCAACCTTTCGAGCACCTGCTTTACGTCCAGCAGGTCCTCGTCCAACAGGTCGCGGACCCGTTTGACGGCATCGACGTTGATGGCGATCGTCCAGGTCCGCCCGGCGTTGTCCTTAAAGCTCTTCATGGGTTGCGTTCTCCTTTAACTCTCCGCGACGGTCATCCACTCCGGCGCATGTTCGGCGTAGGTCGGCTTGATGGTCACACTGACGGTCAGCGCCTCTTCGAGCGGCTCGTTGCGGCTGAACTTCAGGACCGAGAAACTGGCCCGCAGCCCCTGGGAACCGGCGACGGTGATCCCGCCGTCCATGACGGCGAACTCGACGGCCGTGCCGCCGAACCAGGCATCCTTGATGGCCGTGAAGCCGGCGTCGGCCGTGTCCCAAACCATCTCGAACTCGATCGAGCCGTCCTTCAACGTCCCCACGGTGGCCCGCCAGCCGTTGTTGCCGCGGGTCGTAACGTCCGCCTCGCCCTTCTCCAGGTTGAGCGTTACGTCCTTGACGTTGGTCAGCTCGACCCAGGTGGGCGTGGCATAATCGGCCGAGTTTCGATACAGCTTGGCGTCGAGGCCTAATTTTACGGGCATGATGGCTTCTCCTATTTAACGCTGCCCGCCCAGAGGGCCGGCAGTTTGGGTTTTTCGCGCTCGAAGGCCGGCCCCATGAAGGGCCGGGCCTGGATGGTGACCTTGCGGAGCGTTTGCTTCCCGCGGCGGCGGGCGACGATCTGCGTCTTGCCCCCGTACTCCAAGGCCGGCAGGGCCTCGGCGGTGGGCTTGTTCAACCGGGCCGGGCCGATGACCACGGAGCGTTTGATCGTCTCATAGGCGAAGAAGATGAACTTCTTCAGTTGCCCCGCGTGGCTGCTGGGCGGCATACCGGGTTCCGAGACGGCCTTCCGCTTGCGGATGCTGGATCGCGACCCGCGGCGGACGAAGGCCCCGAACCGGGAGAGGACCTTCCGCTCGGCGCGGCTGGTGGCGGCGACCACTCGGGCCGAGTTGAAGAACAATCCCTTGGCGGCGTCTATGCGGTAGGCGATCATCTGATTACCCGGTAAGTGAAGGCCAACAGGCTGGTGAACTGCTGGTTCTCTTGGAGGTGTTTGGGGTCGTAAATGGGCGCGTTCTCGGTCTTCACCCAGCGGGCCGAATCGAATCCGGCCAGCGGTTTGTGCCGCAACAGGTCGTCGATCTCCTCGACCAGCAACATCAAGGCGTCGATGGCCGCCGTGTCCAGGCCCGACTGGTCCTGTTTGGCGACCCGTTTCTGCACGGCGACGTGGATTTTGTAGTCGGCCCGGTCGCGGGCGCGGTCGGAAATCTCTTCATCCAACTCGGCCGGCACCACCGATACGTGCAGGTCCTTCAATTCCTTGAGCTCGAACTCGGGCAGGTAGTAACGCACGGCGGAAAACGGCTGGCTGAGGGTCGGCGGCGTTCAGGGCCGTCACCACGGCGTCGGCGATCTGGATTGCGGTGCTGTTTGTCGGCATCGGCTTACCCCTTCCCTCCGCAGACCAGAATCCCCCGCGGCATGTGCGGGCTCTTTTGGTTGTAGAGCAGATCGTCCGCGTTTTTGACCGCGATGTAGTCGTCGAGTTGGCCGTCGTAATGGACCGTCTTCCAGGCCGGATCGGGGAGTTGGCGGAGCTTCGTTGACCCGGTGACTGTGGCCCCGTCGTAATAGGCCAGGGTGGCGACTTCATTTACCTCGCTCAGCGAAACCTCTCCCCCGCTCTCGCAGACGATGGAGATGTTGCCGTCGCCGGTAGACCAGGACAGTGCCCCGCCGTCTTCGACGATGATCGATCCGGTGTAACTCCAGGAATAACTCATCTCCACCAGGCCGCCGGCCTCGATCAGCATGCCGCCATAATGCCCCCACATCATCTCGATCAGGCCGCCCCCTTCGCAGATGATCGTACCGCCGTCGTATCCCATCGTGCTGTCCAGCACGACGCTTCCGCCCGGCTTGGCCACGATCAGGCCGGCGTTGATACATCATGTCCATGCCGTTGCAATAGAGCGTGCCGTAACAGAGAATGATGCCGTATATTCCCGCCATCATCGCCCACGAGATCCAACTCCCCTCCTTGTTCCACGATAACCAGGATGTTGGCGGCTATTACCTCGCCGTTCATCGTGCAACCGGCGGGAATCACGGCCGTGTCACCGGCCGCCGGCTGCACCTCGCCGACCCAATCGGAGTCGGTAGACCAGTTGCGTGTGCCCGTCTTGGCGACGATCGTGCTCACAGCCAGCCCTCCTCCGCGTTGGCGGCGTCGATCGCCGCATCCAGAGCGTCCCAGGCGGCCAACACGGGCTGTGCCAGTGAAGGATTGGCGGACAAGAATTTCGTCAGGTCGGGGATCTGCTTGACCTGCCAGCCGCCGGCCGTGTTGGCCTGGACCGAAACCGAGACGACTAGTTTTCCGTCGGCGGCCAGGTTCCCCCGCAAACGCAGCCGCACGTCCTTGAGCGGTCCTTCCACGCCCAGCGGGCCGAGAAAGGCAGGCACTATGTCCAACAGTTTCGCGGCGGCCGCTTGGGTCGCCTTATCCTCCGGCAGCGGGACGCGCTTCCGTGCCTCCGTCCGCGGGTCGTCCAGCCAGGCGCCGTCCGCGCCACGCTGGCTCCGCTGCAAGTCCAAACTGCCGCCGACCCGGCCGCCGATCGAATCCAGTTGCAGGGAATAACGAATCTGGGCCGCCGCGATGGTGAGCGTCTTCGGGTTTTTGGCACTGACCGCCATTGCGATGATCTCCTTTCACGCGAAACCATTAACCGAATTGAATCACTGTCAGACCGGCCGCAGCGGCGGCGAAGAACCGTAGCGTGTCGGCATAGGTCTTGTCCACCGGCAGATCGATGCCCCCGGCCGGCAGCGGCGGGCTGTTCGCATCCGCCGCGCCTGCCGCCCAGTGGATCGTCGTCTCGTCTGTCGGATAGAGCGTCAGCCGCTTCAGGTTTGCCGAGAGTGCCGCACCGAGCATGGTCTCCAACGACTGGCCGCCCGCCGTATCGTCGACGACCACCAACTGCGGTCCAGCGACGGCCGAAGTGGCCGAGGCGATTTTTATCTCCGCGTCGCCTACCTGGACCAGCAGCGCACCGGTCGCCTCGTCGATTTCCACGTCGGCCGATTGCAGCCATCGTCGGGTCATGTTGCCGCCTCCGTGTCAACTTGCTTGCTGTGGATTCTGAGGGTCTTGCGATAGGGATCGCTGTATCGCCAACAGGGCTCGTTGCCCGGGGCAGTCACCTCGTAGATGAAGACCTGCCCGCCTTGTGTCTCCCGCACCAGATCGCCCCGCTGGGGCAGTGTCGGTGTTTCACCGAACTTCAAGTCGGCCGCCAGCACCAGGTAGTCGCGGGACTCGTGGCGGACCAGCACCCCGTAGCCGTCGTCGACCTCGAAGGTAGTCTTGCCCACGGTGGCCGAAACGTCCGCCGACTGACCGCCGCGCACGTAGCACACCGCACGGGTGGCATACTGCGTGCGCTTCGTTTCCAGCCAATCAGAGGCCTGTTGCAGCAGGTCCGCCACGGCGCCCTCCTTTACTGGCCCATCAGGATGCGAACCGTCGCGTCGGCGTCGGCCGCGGCCTGGATCGTTTTGCCGATCAGCTTGTTGGCCCCGCTCTCGTCGTCCGCCTTGGCCTGCTTGTCGGCCGCGTCCCAGTAGGCTTTGACCCCGGCGGCGAGCCCGGTATCGGCCCCGGTCGCCTTGGGAAAATCGAACACGCCGCTGACGGACAACGAGCCGGGCGTGTTGGCGGCGATGGGCTGCTTGGCCACGCCGATCAGGTCCGTCTGGACCACCACGTCCCCGGCAGCCACCGCCGAAGAGGGCGTATAGTCGATTGCGCTGCCCTTCACACACGAATGCTACAAGTGCCATGATTATTTCTCCTTTGGAATTGAATGTTCAGACTTACGCCTCGCCCTTCACTTTCACCCCGCCGCGGGCGTCTTGCAGGGCGACGCCGAAATCATGGTAGCCGCGCATCTGGATGCCCAGCACCGAGAAGTCGGCCTCGGCCGTCTCGATCGTGGGCGACTCCTGGCCGTTGAGGAACGCCACCTCGATCACCGGCAGGTCGTTCGGATCGGCCAGCAGATACCAGGCCTTGGCCGAATAGCCCGTGTAATGGCTGTTGGCGAGGTAGCGGCTCACCTCCGCACGGAACTTGCCCTGGTGCGGGTTGGCGATCGGGTACTTCGTGCTGGCCGTGGTGTCGCGGATTTCCAGCGACTTGAACAACTGCGTGCCCATCGCGCTCAAAGCGGTCGGCACCAACAGAATGGCAGGCATGATGCCCACCGGCTTGCCGTCCGAGTCGGTCTGGTCCATGAAGGCCACTTCGGCGGCCGTCAGTCCGTCGATTCCCAGGACCGTAGCCGCTCCGGTAATGTAGTTATTGTTGCCGGCAGTGAAGAACGAGGAGTTTTTCAGGAACGTCTCCCAGAAGACGTCGTTGATCTCCAGGCCCGAGCCGCGGCCCAGCTTGCGGGGCACGGTGGTGATCGCCCCCAGGTCGTCGTTGATCACGTCGCGGCGGTCGATCGAGAGCATCAAGCCGTAGGTGTCGGCCTTGTTGGTGTAGGTCTCGTTGCCCAGCGTTCCATGCTTCAGTTCCCCGCCGGGCTGCACCTTCTCGTACTGGTCCTTGCCGATCAGCCGGTAGCTGGTGACCGTCTTGAAGTCGGAGACGTTCCGCACCGCGCAGATGTTCCGCCAGGTCCGCTCGACGGAGAAGAACCCGTCCAGGAGGAACTTGTTGGCCACGTTGCTGAGGATGCCGCCGATGTCGACGGTCGAGAAACCGGCCTCCAACTCCGGATGGAAGGCGAACCGCAGCACGTTCCGCGGCTCGCGGAAGTTGCGGCCCGTGTAGCCGTTGGCCCAGGCCGCCTCCAGGAGCAACTCCTGCAGGGTGATTCCGCCGCGGAACCGCTTCTCGGCCGCCTCCAGGGTCGGCTCGTCGAAGAGGTTTTCCACCCCGTCGAGCTTGGCGGTAACCATGCAGGCCGCTTCCAGCAGGCTGCCGTTGACAGTATTACTGTCGTGGGCGTGGATTGCTGGCGCCTTGGGCGCGCCTTCCCGTAACACAGCCAGTTCCGTGCGGACGGCGTCCCAGCCGTCGCGGATGGCCTCGGCCTCGATGGCGGGGAATTTTCCGTCGCACACCTTGCGGACGGCCGCGATGCGGTTGGTCTCGGCCAGGGCCGCCGCGCGAATCTCGGCGGTGGTCTTGTCGGACTGGTTGTAGTTTTCCTGCACGACGGCCGCGGCCTGGACCGTCGCTTGAACGGGCTCGGCGGCTTGGGCGGAAAGGTTCTCGGATTGGCTGTTGTTATTCTCATCCATTGTCGAAATCTCCTCAGTAAAATCGGGTGCCCCGGCCGCCACGCTCGCGCTGGTCCGGCCGTCGGCCCCCAGGTCCACAAAACTGATCTCACCCAAGGTCGCCCGCCGAATGACGTTCAGCGGCCCGGAAAACTCCCGGCCGTTGACCATCACCCGCTGGTTTTCCTTGACGAACTCATACTCCTCGACGCCGGCCCCAAGCGACGCTTGCCAGGGAAACCCGTTGCGGGCCGAGGCAACCACTTCCTTCGCCGCCACCGTGTCGCGCGAAACGACGCCGGCCGCCACCAGTTGGCCGTCCTCGATCCGAATCGCATCGGTGTGCCCCACGCCGCTCTGCATGTCGTGGCCGAAGCGGATCGGCCGGCTCTGCGAAGGGATCGACAAACCGGCCAAATCCACAACCACCGGCCACCGCCATCCGCCCACGCGCATCGGAGAGCCCGTGTAGGCAACCATCGAAAACCGGGGCAGACGCGGTTTGCCGTCCGTGGCGGTCTCGCCATCGGCCGCCTCGATCACCAGCGACCCCGGTTCGCAAAACAGGCTCAGGGCCTCCGTTCCCTGGAACCTGGCTTGATCTTCGCAGACCGCCCGGCGCTGGGCGGCGTCGGGAAACTCCTTGACCATCGTGCGGTTTGACATGCACCGCTCGATGAACTGCGGCTGGGTCTCCCCCTTCTTACGCTTCGGCAGCGGCATCTTCGGTCTCCTCGTCGTTTGTGGTTTCGTCGTCGGGGGCCGGATCGCCCGGCGACGGCTGGGTCAGTCCGAGTTTTCCCATCAAGGCGACCTCCTTGGCCCGCTGGCGCAGTTCGCTCTCCCAGTCCCGCCCTTGTCGGGCGTATTCGTAGGCCAAAGTGGTCGTATGATTCTGCAACCGCGTGGATTGGGCGTTGGCCTCTTTCGCCGGATCGACGTGTTCCTGGCCGTCCCAGAACCATTGGTGAGTCAGGTCGCGGAAGGCGGTGGTGCGCATCCACAGCGGCAAGAGTTCGGAGATCAGAATCGCCTCGTCCAGCCAGGCCCGCAGCACGCGATCGAGAACGCTCAGGCCCAGTTGGGATTGGTCGACGCGGATCGACTTGTAGTAGGTCTGGTGATCGAGCCGGCCGGAGGCGTAGTTGTAGCCCGAGCTATTTCCATAGGCCACATTGAAAGGCATATTGAGACAGCGGCAGATTTCGTTGAGGATTTCCTTGGTGAACTCGGAGAAACCCGTCGGGGGCTGTTCTGCGTGGACCTGGGACAGCTTCCAGCCGCCCGGCAACACCGTGGCCATCCGCCGCTCCAACTCCACGAGGTCCATCGGCTCGACCGGATCGGCCTCGCCGTTGGCCGGGGCGTCCGTGTACAGCACGGCCGCGAAATCGGCCGCCGTTTCCGCCGCGGCCACGACCGCCAGAATGTAGCGTCGCAGTTGGGCGAACAGCGGCAGTGCCGGCGTGATCTCGGGAATGCCCCGGCTCTGCCCCGGCCGATCCGCCCGGAAATAGTGGACCATCGAAGCCGCCGGCACGCGGTCATAGTCCAGCGTGAATCCGGCAATCGTGTCGCCTGGATGGTTTTTGAGCACGTGGTACTCGGTCGGATTTCCGTAGGCGTCGAAGACGATTCCATCTATTGCATTCGCCCTGAACGGGAATTGGGTCAAGAACGGCGTGGCGACCTGATCGGCCTCCACCAGCCGCAAGTCCAGATTCACAGGGGAGTCCACCTTCGGATTGGCCACCAGCATTGCAAACGCCTCGCCCGACTCGGCCCGGGCCATCCGCATGGTGCGGAGCTTTTCGGACAGGCTGATCGAATCGGCCCAGCGCATGAACTCCCGTTCGACCACCCGGTTGGCCTCGGCGTCGTCGGTCAGCATCTGCAAGCGGGGTCCGGTGCCGATGCAGTCGTTGGCCAGAGTCGAGATGATCCCCCGGGCGTAGCTGTTGTTGGCCACTTCGTACCGCGCCCGGCTGCGGAGCGTCTGCCGAACCTTCGGGTTGTTGGCCGCGTTGACCGAGAGCAGATCGGCGTTGGCCCAGTGGCGGCGATTCTCGTCGGTCGTGGCGGCGGCATCGTAGCGGCCCCGAACCCGCATCGGCACATGGACCATGCGGAGCGTGCGCCGCTGTTTGCTGTCGCTGCGGGTGTTTTTCAGCCAACCAAACACGTCTTGTTGCCTCTCAATCCGTTCCCGGCGGCACAAGTTTCTTCAGTCCGATTCCCAGCCCCTTCCGCCGAGCCGCCTTCTTGCTCTCCAGATACCGATCGGCCGCGATCTGGTCGGGCAGACTGTGCTGCTCCATACTCCCCGCATCTCCCGAGGCTTTTGCAGGCCCCTGAGCGTTGTCGCGGATGGTGGTTTCGAGGTCGTCGGCCATAATTTTCCTTGTGCGGGGAAAAAGGAATGGTGTACCTGTTACATATTCCATCCGAGTGACGGTTGTCCGGTGTTTTTCACAGAGCAGACGTTTTTTCCGAAAATTGTTACAGATCTGTACTCAATACCCGAAGAGAGGTACTCAAATATTCTATTACCCACCGACTTGCTCGTAAGTCTTCATCCTCCGGCCGCAGTATCGACACTCGCGGACCCGTAGAATCTTCTTGTTACGCGGACGGGTGTAGACCACATAGAGGTGCCGGCAACCACACCGGGGGCACTCTATTCCTTGAGGTTCCGACTTTTTCTCATCCCCGGCCATTTAGGGTTTCCTGTGTTGTAGCTCTGACAGTCTCAAGCGCGGACGGCGTGGGGCTGCCTTTGCGTCCGTGCCGGGCAATATGGCGCCCATAATCGACGCCGCCACGGCGCAGCCGACCAGGCAATCCAGCCAGTGGTTGTCTACGGCGGCAGGCCGCATCTTCCACTCGTCCACCGTGCGGCCGCGGCCTTCGGTCTTCACGCGGTACTCGGCCGTGAGGTGCTCGGCGAAAAGACGATGGAGAGTCGGCTTGTCGCCGAAGAGCGACAGGCAGCCGCGATCGCCCATCGCGACCGCCAGCCGGGCGTGGATGAACGACTTCCAGTAGTTGGTGTCGAAGACGACGTGGCGGACAGCCCGTTTGCCTTGGACGTTGGGAATCCGCCAGTTGAGGCCCACGCGATCGCCCAGCTTCCGCTTGTACTCGGAGAACGGGACGCTGGACGCCCCGACGAACCGACCGTGGCTGGGCAAGAGCACGGCCGAATGGGCGCTCTGCCGGCAGAACTGGTAGACCACGTCGGTGGACGATCCCCAGTTGGCGTCGATCAGGCAGCGTTCGATCCGCATGCCGGCTCCGTCGTCGCGATGCCATTCCCGGCCGAGGCAGCGGTTGGTCAGTTCCTCCAGGCCGGCGTAGATCGATCCTTCCAGACCGGCGCCTTTGGCGACCTGGGCCAGCGTCGGCTGGGCGTCGCGGAGCGTGAAGTAGGGCCGCTGCTGGTCGGGATGGGCCCCGTAGTCGATCACGTAGCCGGTGAAATCGTCCTCCCAAGCCGCCACCACGTAGAACAAGAGCGCCCCCTGCACGTCGACGAACATCGTCAGGTGGTTGCAGCCGACCGGCACGTCCGCCGCGCTGGAGGCGGTTGGTCTTGGCGGCGACCTGGTCGGCCGACAGTTCGTCTTCCTGAGGCGTTTCCTCGGGCAACGGCTCGTTCTGGTACTCGGCCCAGAAGGCCCGTTCGTCCTGCAGCTTCAGGTTCATGGCGTGCTGGATGGCCGACAGTTCGTCGTGGTTGAATCGCTCGGGCCAGGCAATCGACGCTCCGACGTCCATCTCCTCGCGGTGTTGCCGGTAAAACTCGGTGGCGTCGGCTAGGCCCCGTTCGGCCCGCAGGCTCTCCGCTCGGATCTCGGCATACTTGGTCCACAGCGCTTCGTTGGTCGGGAACGAGTAGACCATCTTCGTCCGCTCCCCTTGCCACTGCGGATGCTTATCGCGGTCGAGGATCCGGTCGGCCATGTCCTCGGGACGGATGACCGTGCAGGGCATGATGCCGGCGATCTTCTTGCCCGGGCCGGCCAGGCCCAGTACGGCGCCGGCCAGGATGCTCTCCCGCGTGGCGCACTGCGAGAGGCTCCGGGCCGATTCGTCCGTCTGCGGATCGTCCAGCACGACCAGCGACGGCCGCACTGAATGGCCGTCGGCCCGTTTGAACTTCATGCCGCGAATGCGGCCGGTGATGCCGGCGACCTTGATGATGGCGCCCGCTGCCTTGCTGTCGGGAATCGTCGGCAGCACGATCTCGCGGGCGGTCCAGCCGATGTGAGTGCGGTCTTCCTTGTAGAGCTGCCCGCTACAGCGGTTGGCGATCCCGTCGAGGCACTGGATCGGATAGACCACCTCGGGAAAATCCTCCAACAGCAGGTCGTTGCCGTCCAGTTCCGTCTTGATCGATTCTAGCATGTCCATCGCGTGTCCCTCGTCGCTGCCGATCAGGCAGACGAAGTCGCGGTGGCCGTAGAGTACCGCCCAGATGCAGGCGCATTCACAGATTGACGTTTTTCCCGAGCCGCGAGGCATGGCCATCGCAAACAGCCCGCCGTGCTGCACGGCCTTTTCGATCTTGGCAATGACCTTCAGGTGGTCGGGCGACCAGGCCAGGTGAAACGTGAAGGGGAAGTATGCCTCGCAGAAAAAGCGGAAATCGGTCTCCGCCCGCGCTTTGCGCTCGGGGTTGACCACGGTCGGCAGTTCACCGATGTCGCGCCCGGCCAGGGACAACGCGGCGTTGCGTGCCCGGGCACGATCTTTCAGGGCTTCGTAAGGATCGCCCTCGCGGCCACTGGCCTGGGTTCGTGGCGGACCTGCACCAGCCAGGCCACGTAGCGGAAGAGGTCGACGTGGCGATCGTCACCGATGCGGAATCCGGCCCGCGAGCGGTGGCGCAGCAACTGCCGTTCGCCGATCACCTCGCCCAACGGCGTGGAGTTCAGCAGGCGGACCAGTTCGGTCGGTCTGAGTTGTCTCGGATCAATCGCCACCACTCATCTCCTTTACTAACCATGCAGCGTAGTGGACCAGGTTCAACGTTCGATCGGCGTTGGTTGGCGCGCCGTGGGCGACATCCGCCTGAATCATTTCCAGAGTTACTTGCCCAGGCGCTGGCGGCGGAAAGAACGCGGGCCGCGTCCTCCAACCGTAAGGCCTGGGGGTTCAGCCCGCTTGGTTGCCGTCCTTCAGCGTTACTCTCGGCCATGACGAATTCATCTCCACCAACGATTACACGGTAATTACAGAATTATGCCGAATCCGGCGAGGATTCCCCTTGATGTTTTGGCGGAAACATGGCTTATATGTATGTGTACAAGCACCATTACACCACGAACAACGCAAGGAGAACCAAGATGACGACCAACCGCCAACGAGAAACGAGAAACCGGACGAAGGCCAACGCCACCGAGATCGGCGACGATTTGGTCATCGTGAGAACATCGCGCCGGCACGCCGCGGGGATTTGGGTCAAGGGGACCATCGCCCAACACCGATTCGACGCTCTCGTATTTCCCGAACACGCCGAATGTCCCGACTACGAATTGGAGGATAGCCGCATCTCGAAGCTCTGGCTGCAATCTTTGGCCGACCACCGAGTGGCCGCCAACTTCGATCGCGGTTGGGACATCCGCCCCACGACCAAGACCGCCCAGGCGATCGTGGATTTTCTGGCCGCCGGGCTGGCCGAACACGTCTACCACCAATAACCCCTGATACCACGGAGCACTACCATGAAAAAGCGACGCCTGAGTGAGAAGCAATTCGAGACGAAGCTGGCCCGCCTGCTGGAACGACGCCTCGACTCGGCCGGCGGCGGAGTGACCACGTTCCGCGAGGCCGGCGTGTTGACCAACAACCGCGGGTTGGTGGTCACGCTGCCAAACCACCAGGAGTTCCAATTGACGATCGTTGAAAGTTCGCGGTACTAACCCCTGTTTTTTCCAAGGAGAACTGAGATGAAGAAGAGCGACATCAAAATCGGCGGCGTCTATACCGCCAAGGTGACCAACAAGTTGGTCCAGGTGCGGATCGATGCGGAGAACCGCCACGGCGGTTGGGACGCGACGAACCTCACCACCAACAAGAAGGTCCGAATCAAGAGCGCCCAGCGGTTGCGGGGCAAATCGGACGCTCCGAAACGGGCTGGACGCAAGGCCAAGGCCACGGACGCCGAGCCGACCAAACCGGCCAAGGCCAAGCGGGCCAAAGGCGAGAAGAAGCCCAAGCGGGTAAGCGGCCTGGACGCCGCCGCCCGGGTGCTCGAGGAGTCCGGCCAGCCGATGTCCGCCAAGGAGATGGTCGAGGCGGCCGAATCGAAGGGCTATTGGAAGTCGCCCGGCGGCAAGACGCCGCACGCCACGGTCTACAGCGCGATCATCCGTGAGATCGGCAAAAAGGGCGACGATGCCCGCTTCCGCAAGGCCGAGCGCGGCCGGTTTATCCACGCCTGACGCGCTCGGTTTCCCCTCCCTACCAACCCCGGGTTGCCGCCCGGGGTTCTCTTCGGCCACTGCTGGCCTACTGGGCTTCCGCGGGCATCTCGCCCCATCATAAAAGCCGCCCTTTCTGACATAAAGAACGAGCCGTAAGTCCCAACAGTGTATAGCTTTAGAACTTCTGGAATTAGCTGGACAAATTGTCGCGGATGAGCGACAGTTACCACTGTTACGAGGGGAATGATAACCACCTATACAAGGGAACAAACGATGAACGCAAACGAACTTACCTTCGGAATCGAGATCGAGACGATCGCCCCCGACAGCGCCGTCCGCCACGACGGCCTGCGGATCGGACCATACAGACGCGGCATCCAGGTGCCGTACCTGCCGGAAGGTTGGAAGGCCGAGGCCGACGGCTCGATCAACAACGGCCACGGCGGACACAAATGCGAGATCGTAAGCCCGATCCTTCGCGGCGAAGACGGCATCGCCCAGGCGGCCGAGGTCCTCCGCACGCTGGAGGCCAAAGGCCACCGAGTCAACGCCAGCTGCGGAACGCACGTACATGTGTCTTGGCGACGGGATTTGCCGAGCGAGGCACTGGCCCGGCTGGTGACGATCGTCGCCTACGTCGAGAAGGGCCTCTACGCGATCACCGGATCGAAGAGCCGCGAACGCGGAACGTTCTGCGGCGGCGTCCGCAAATACGGGAACGGCAAAGATGCCAAGCCGAACCTCGACCGCAACCGCTACCACGCCTTGAACCTCACGAACCTCGCCCGCGGGACGAAGGACACGGTCGAGTTCCGCGTCTTCTCCGGCTCGCTCAACCCGGTGAAGGTGGTCGGTTGGATTCAGGTCTGCCTGGGCCTGGTCGAGCGGGCGATCAACGGGAAGCGGATGCCGACCTGGAGCCCCAAGCCGCTGAGCGGGGGCTGGAAGAAGGCCGGCCCCGGCCAGAGCGAGGCCGAGCGCCTGATCGGGTATCTGGCCTGGGGCAAAGGCTACGCCCGCATTCACGGCGGCAAACAGTACGGATGGGTCTCGGACGCCATCCCGCAAGACGAGATCAAGGCCGAGTTCCGCCGCCTGGCCAAAAAGTACGATTCGCAACCCTGAACCCGCTGACGAGGCCAGGGCGCCTGGCCGAAATGCTTGCCCAACCGCAGGCATCCGGGCGCATACCACACCAACTCCAGATGTGAGGAGAAACATACATGTGCGACAGAATTCGATGGACGCGAATGCAGCCGGTGCGGGAACTCACCTGCAACCCGCTTGATCGCGACGAACAAGCCCAACTGCGGCCGCAAGAGATCGAGCGGATCAACCGTCTGCTGGGGCAGATGGCCGAGGCGGCGGACGAAGTCAACTGTTTGTTTCGCCAAGCCCGCAAGCGGCTCGTCGCGGCACTCAATCGGCAGGCCGACCGCGCGGACCAAAGCGACGAGGCCCTGTAACTAGAAAGGAGCGGAGGACTATGTGCGGAGTATTCGGCTTCATCACCAAAAATGGCAGAGGCCCCGATTTGGCCCGCCTGCGACGGATTGCCGCCGTGACGCAACAACGGGGCCACCACGCGTTCGGACTGGCGTGGCTCGGCCGCGACGGGAAGATTCATACCTACAAGCGCCCCGGCCCCGTGACGGCCAACCTGGGCGACGTGGACCGATGCCGCGGCGCCACGGTGGTGATCGGCCACTGCCGCTGGGCCACGCACGGCCGTCCCGAGGACAATCGCAACAACCATCCCCATCCGGCCGGTCGCGGCTGGTTCGTACACAACGGTGTGGTCCAGAACCACGCCCATCTGGCGCGACGATACCAACTGACCATGCGAACGCAGTGCGACAGCGAGGTCTTGGGCCTGTTGATGGCCCGGTTTCCCGGTGCTTTGGGGCTGCGGGCGGCACGCGCCGCCGAGGTGGCCGAAGGGGGGCGACTGGCGATCTTGGGATTGTGGCGGAAGCCGGCCCGGCTGCTGATCGTCCGCTGCGGCAACCCGCTCGCCTTCGGCGAGACTGCCGGCGGTTTTTACTTCGCCAGCCTGCCCGAAGGCTTGCCGGGCAAGGTGATGTCGCTTACGGACCGCTACGCCGGCGTGCTGACCTACCGGGACGGCGAACTGCAACACGACGCTTATTCGATCGCGAGGTAAACCATGCGCTATTATTCGACCACCGAAGCGGCAACCATTCTGCACGTGGACCCCAGCCGGGTACGGCTGCTCTGCAAATTGGGCCGGATCGAAACGATCAAGGTGGGCAACACCTACGGCATTGCTGAGGACGAACTGGAGCGGTTCGCCGCGCTCGAACGGCAGCCGGGAAGGCCGCGAGGCAGCAAGGTCATCTGCCAACAGCCAGCAACCACAGCGCCATTCGAGCAAGGTATGGTGTCCTGCCGATAGGCCCATCCGTGAACCAAGGTCGATCATACGGCGGCCTCCACGACCTCGATGGATGCAAGCACCGCCTCACGCTGGGCCTTCTTGCCGGTGAAGTTCTCGTAGCGTTGAACGATTACGTCACAATAGGGCGGGTCCAACTCCATCAGGAACGCTTTGCGACCCGTCTGCTCGGCGGCGATCATCGTGCTACCGCTCCCGCCGAACAAATCCAAGATGTTCTCACCGGCCCGCGAGGAATACTGCATGGCACGGACCGCCAACTCGACCGGCTTTTCCGTCAGATGAACCATCTTGTTGGGGTTGATCTTTTTGACATGCCACAAGTCGGTGACGTTGTTTGGCCCGAAGAACTTGTGGCCGGCGCCTTCTTTCCACCCATAGAAGCACCACTCATGCGCGCCATGAAGTCCTTACGGGTCAGCACGGGGTGCTCTTTGTCCCAGATGATCGCCTGGGCGAAGTACAGCTTGCTGGCCTTCAACGCCGGCGGATAATTCCCGCAATTTGCGTAACCGCCCCAGATGTAGAACGACCGCCCCGGCTCCAGCACCCGGGACATATTGCCGAACCAAGCGTGCAGCATCTCCTCGAACGCCTCATCCGAAACGAAGTCGTTCTCCAGCGGCCGGTCCTTCGCCCGCATCTGCTTGTGGGTCGGCTTCGATTTCTCCGGATGCCGGGCGAGGTCCATCGCCTGATGGTGGTAGTTCGTGAATGAACTGTTGCCCGCGGCGATGGCGTTGTTGCTCCGCGGCTCGACCTTCACATTATATGGCGGGTCGGTGTTGACCAACTGGATCGTGGCGCCGGCCAACAGCCGGTCCACGTCCTCCGGTTTGCTGCTGTCTCCGCATAGCAGCCGGTGGTCCCCGAGTATCCATAGATCACCTGGTTTGGTAATCGCCTCATCCGGTGGTTCGGGCACCTCGTCGGGATCCGTCAAGCCGTCCTTCACGCCCGGATCAAGCAGCTTCGCCAGGTCGTCCTTTGAGAACCCGAGCAGTTCGAGATCGACGCCCATGCCCTGGAGTTCGGAAAGCTCGATCGGCAGAAGCTCGTAATCCCATTCCGCCAGTTCGGCCGTCTTGTTGTCGGCGATCCGGTACGCCTTGATCTGCTCGGGCGTGAGGTCTTTGGCTACGTGGACGGGTATCTCCGTCAGCCCCAACTTTTCGGCAGCCTTGAATCGGGTGTGCCCGCAGATGATCACTCCCTCGGTGTCCACGACGATCGGCTGGCGGAATCCGAACTGGCGGATTGACTCGGCCACGGCATCGACGGCTGCGTCGTTCTGGCGGGGGTTGTTTTCATAGGGGCGGATGCTCGTAATTGGACGCATTTCGATGTTCACGATGGATCTCCTCAGGCATGACTGTGAAACAAAATCAACACGAACAGCCCAAACCACGCTAGGCGCCACAGCAAGCGTTCGAGCCCGCGGGCGGTTGGGATGACAACGGAATGCCAGAAGGGGTAGCGATCCCTGGCTGGCGTCGAGTTAAGATGGGTAGAATCAGACATGGTTTAGACTCCCAAAAAAGTCGGACAAGCAAAACAAACTGTGCCCTAGACGGGAGCTGTTCCCGCGGCCCCCTATTCGCTCCAGATTGCCGGAAGTACCTATCCGAGTGTTCATTCGTGTACATGCGTCTGCCATATTGGCAGCCACGGGTGTGGGCCACTGTGTGGCCGCCTGTTGCGTTGCACGGAGAGAGGGGACGCTTGGTGCAATCGCACGGAAACGCCCAACGTGGGCCAACGTGGGCGACGGTTGGCGTAGCGAGGGGCATTGCCCGCAGGGCATTTCAGAACAGAACTGTCGCCCAAATATGTCACACACCCCCTCACGCGTGCGCGGACGCAATGTACGCGCGGGTGCGTGACTGCGTGACGTATATATAGAAAATATATATATATATTTATTATATATAGACTTACGTCGTCCTAAATCCGTCACGGCGGCCTCTGACGCATTGCAGCCGGATTCCCCTCTTCCGCCCGGTTTTCCGCGGTGGTCATGGGCGAAAGCGTCGCACTTCCGTGACGGATTGCGCCGCTTTGCCGACGGATTGTTTGGCTGGCAATTCATACGAGTGAATACCCCTGTGCTGGCTTTGTCTTGGTGGGGATCTCGCCGGGGACGATGTCGCCCTGTTGCACGAGCGTGCTGACGATCTGGTCGAAGTCGGCGGCCTTGCAGCGCATGCGCGCATCAATTGGCGACGGGCCATTCGACCGCCCGCCTCCCTGAGCTTCCGCAGCAGCTTCAGACACTCGGCGTGGAACGGGTTCTCGGCCACGTAGGTCGCCGCCAGGAACAACTGCCGGCGAGTCTGGTGCATGGCGAACGCCGTGGCCCATTCCACGGCCGGCACGCTGATCACCGGGTTCTCGTGGTGCTCGCTGCAGGCGTAAACCAGCGCCAGCTTGGTGGCGTTCTCGCACGTCCGGCTCCAGGCCGTGCGGGCGACCTCATCCTTGGCCTCCTCGGCGCGGTCGTATTCGGCCTCGGTCATCCGCTGGAGTTGTTCGATGGCCGACGCGGCGTCGGGCTCGAACGGCACGACACGCGGCTCGGGATGGGCGTCCTGCAGGTTCCCTGTGCCGGGTTGATACTCGGCCCACCAGCGGGCCGTATCGACGATCGGCACCGGCAGGTGCCTAGCCGAGCCGGGCGTCTGTCCGACGCCACGACGGCCCACGTCGACCACGATCATGCGGGCAAAAAAGCCGTTCGTGAGCATCCGCTGGCACAGCGACTCGTAGAAATACTGCGGCGTGGCCGTGCCGAAGAGCGTCAAGTGCGGCTGGTCGATGTGGATCGTTTCCTTCTGCCCGGCCTTCACGCGGATCGGATAGACGTCGTTGGCCGAGGTGTAGAGCGTCAGCAGGATGTTGGGGATCGACTCGCGGCGGTTCTCGCGGTCCAGGTTGATCTGCCGCAGCACGCCGTCCATCTCGTCGTTTTGGAACAGCATCGCATTGGCACGGACCAGGGCGTCCTGGATGCCCTCGCCGCTGGCGAACTTGTCGCCCAGCCCGCCCACCAGCCCCACCTCGAACAGCACGCGCGAGTTGACCTTGCGGGGAAAATCCTTGCCCGTTCCGCTGCTGGCCAGCGCCAGCAGGTACAGGTTCGGACGCAGGTCGCCCGGCGTGCAGACCCTGCGGCCGGCCAGGAACGATTGCAGGGCCATCGCCCCGCAGAATGCCAGACCGATGTTGGGGTACGGCGCTGGTCAGTGTGAAGTCCATCACCTCTTGAATGAAGCCGGGCACGTGGAACAGGCATTCGGGGATCGGTCCCGGATCGGGGACAGCCGGACCGCGCTCGCCGACCGGCGAGAGGAGGTTCGCCACCAGCGTGGAAATGTCGACGTCGTCGGAACCGGCCGGCACATCGCTACCGAATCCCTCGTCCCGCAGCGCGCCGGCGGCCAGTGCAAAGTCGCCCTGGTGCTCGAGCAGCGCATAGACGGCGAACGGGCCGTAGGGACGACCGGGCTCGAAGGGCGCCGCGTTCGACGAGAAGACGTAGAACACGCGATCCCGCAGCGTGGCGCTCCAGCCGCAGTCCTTGCCCGGCCGGCGCCAGCACTCGTTGTCTCCGCCCCGCACACAGGTCCAGCCGTGCCGCGCGAGCAATGCGCGAAGGTCGCCCCGTAGGTTGTATTCGTCCCCCGGGCGACCGCAGGCCTCCATTGCACCCTGCCGCGTTCGGCACGTTGGGAATGGCCTCGTTGAGCGCCCAGGCGGCCTCAATGATGATCTTCCGCTCGGCCTCGGTCAGTACGGGCAAGTTCCGCAAGTCGCCCTGCTCCAAGGCGTAGCCTGGCGTGGGGTGGCACAGAAACAGGCCACCTTCGCCACGGGTTTCGATCAGCGTGCAGGTGACCTCAAAACCGTCGCCGACACGATGCGGCCGGTAACGCTTGCCGTCGATCACCATTTCCTGCTGGTCCGGGGCCTGAACTATCCGCTGCGCCAGCTTCTGGTTTCCGGGGATGGGCGCTTCGCAGCGATAAACCACGTGGCGGCCGCCGGACTGCGAACGCTCGACGACCAGGCGCTCGACCAGCCCGGGCGCTGCCTCCTCCACCATTTCCCGCCAGGGATCGAACATCTCCCCGCCGAAATCGAAGTCGATCAGCTCGAGATTGCCCGAGACGGCCCCCGTCAGCAGGCAGATCGGCTGCGAGTCGGTGAACCAGTGTTGGAGCTGGTGCTCGGTCGGCAGACGCTGCTGGTACTGCTTCCAGGCCGGCAGGGCCGGGCGCTTTTCAGCCAGGATGGCCGGCAGCGGGCAAAGC
Source organism: uncultured Planctomycetota bacterium (assembly GCA_963733145.1). Lineage (GTDB taxonomy): Bacteria > Planctomycetota > Planctomycetia > Pirellulales > Thermoguttaceae > JAHIKV01. The sequence goes on from CAVTCJ010000011.1 coordinate 43,629, forward strand.
CCTGCGCTGAGATAGGCACGTGCTGTTTCAATCAAGGCCGCGGTTTCCTGTTATTGACGTTTTTGAACAATGTGGTCATCCTTAATACTGAGCACCCCAGCCCGGCATCCCGTGGTGTAGCTTCTCCAATCAAGCTGAATTCAGATATAATGGGAGCCATCATGAATGAATCACCAGAAACAACACATGCCAGTGACAACTCGGAGCAGCGGTCTGCAGAGGCCGAAATCCTTGCTGCCTTGGAAAACTTGTGGAACGTTCGACTGGACGACCGACCGGATATTGATCAGCACCTCGAGTTGGACGGTTTCTCTGACGGCGATACACCAATCTGCGTCGAAGTGTGGGCACATCAGGGACCGGCCAAAGGGAGCCAACCGGCCAAAGTGATGCGTGATTTCTGCAAGTTGCTCCTCGTTGAACGACTACTTGGAAAAAAGTGCCGCAAAGTGGTGGCTGCCTGCGACGAGGCGGCGACTTGGTTTTCTGGCAAATTCGTGGCAGGGTCGGTTTGCCGACGAATTTGGTATAGAGCGGACCGTCGTCGGCGTGTCCGATATGACGCGGCAGAGTCTTCCGAACTGCACAGCAACGACAATATCGATAGGCTTCAAAATGGCACCTCTTCCTCGTAGAACTCCAACGCCTCGGCCGGAATCGGTTCCGGCATCGGTCCGAGTTTGTAGCCCACGATCGTGTCGTATTTCTCGCCGGCCACGTTGCGGACGGTGATCTTCTCAGTGAAGGCGACTCCTCCACCCTCGGCGATTTCGACTGCCCGCTCCGCCGTGTCGGGCACCGGGTCGGGAGAATGACTTTTCCACCAACCGATGGCTTTCTGCCGGGCGTAACCGTCGTGCTCGAGGCAGATGAACTCGGATTGCCAATGGTTGAGCCCGAGCCGGTAATCGACCCGCAGCGACTTCGGTGCATCCTCCGGCGCCGCGCTTGGTGTGGACCGAGTAGGTGACGTCCTGCACCTCGTACTCGGTATCGCTCACCTGTCCGGAGAGAATTCCCGCCTCGCTGGCTCTGGCGTCGTGCTTCTGCCTGTCCGGCGGCGGAAATACGTATCCGCAATCCGGGCAGACGGCGTATCCGGCGGCGATAACGGAGTGGCACTCGGGACATTCCTTGGCCGGCGCTCGCCGTTGCCGTTGCCCGCGACCTCACGGATGCGAATCTGGTCAACCGGACCATGCCGAAGGACATTGCCGCCGAAGTCCAGCACGAGGCAGTCCAATTTGCCCGAAAACAACCGGAAGCCCCTCCCACACATCTGATAGAACAGCCCCGGCGACATGGTCGGCCGCAGCAGCGCAATGCAATCGATGTTCGGTGCATCGAAGCCAGTGGTCAGAACATTCACGTTGGCCAGGTACTTCAGATCACCGGCTTTGAACCGACCCAGCAGTTTGTCGCGTTCCTTGGTTGGCGTATCTCCGTGGACGAAGCCGCATTCTTTCCCACTGATTTCTTGTATCACCTTGGCGATGTGCTGCCCGTGCTTCACCCCTGAAGCGAAGATCAGACACGAATGGCGGTCGTGTGTCAGGCCCACGATCTCCGCGCAGGCCGCTACGACCAGTCCATCCTGATCCATCAAGTCTTCCATTTCGCCGGCCACGAACTCACCGGCGCGGACGTGCAAACCGCTGGTGTCGACCTTCTGCAATCCGGCCTTGGTCACCAGCTTGCACAAGTAGCCGTCGCGGATCAGTTCCTTCACTCCGACTTCGTAGCAAACGTGGTTGAGAATGTTCTCGGGCCCGCAGATCATGCCCGACTTCAAGCGAAACGGCGTCGCCGTCAGGCCGATGACCCGCACGTCGCGGGTTGATCACTTTGGCGTCGGCCAGGAATTGCCGGTACATGCCCTCGCCATCCTCGGGGATGAGGTGACAGTTGTGGGCAAGAATGCCGTTAGCGAAGTAAGAAGGATGTCCGGTGATCTGCAGGTTGAACACAACTCGTCCGCTCGTTGATTCGTGATGCGAAATACGGACCAGCCGTTTCGTGCAAGGAAGACCGTCTTGCGAGAGTCCTGCAGTCGTCGCACCGGCGATCGGTGACTGTGGCCGTCCAGCTCGACGGCGATCTTCAGGAAAGGATTGGCGATGTCGATTTTGAGATTCTTGGGCAGGGATTGGGATTTGTGATTCCGCACGGGCACTGAGTATTCCGCGATCCACCCCGCACCCAGGCCAAGTATGAGCCTCTTCTGATGCACGGTCATCTGGCCATTTCCGCCGCGAACACGCGGTGAATGACCTTTCGCGATCATGGTACGGCTCACCTTCTTGCGCACCTCTGGCGATTGCATGCAGTTGCTGTGGATCTTCGAGCAGGAGATCGAACAGAACCACTGCTTCATCCACAGCTTTTCTTTCTGGATCGTGAGGCTGCCGTCCGGTTGACGCTTGGACCACGGGCGAAACGTTTTGCCGCAACACTCGCAAGTCTTCGACGCCAAAAGCCAGCGAACCGATCGCCAGGGAGCCGGCTTGTTTCCATCCGGCCTCGGTGAAGATGGGATGGTTCGCGGTGCAAGTGATAGTTGTTCCATCCGAGTACTCCAATGTCACAAGCTCGTTTGCTGATCTGGCCGACACTGTAATGACTTGCCCCATGCCAAGTGCGTTTCGGACGTACATGCCAGGCTGGACGCACTCGATGGGAATCTCGCATGAAGGCGTCGAAACGAGCGTTCCAGCCACGAAACACTCATCCACGATGATCAGATCGAAGGCGTCCAGTTCGCAGGCCCGCTTGTAGACGCTCTGAATGCCGGCGACGATCACCGAGTGCTCGGTATCCCGCCGCTTCAGCCCGGCCGAATAGACGCCGAACTTCACCTCGGGGCAGATGACGTTGAGCTTCTCGGTCGCCTGCTCCAACAACTCCTTCACGTGCGCCAGGATCAGCACGCGACCGTTCCACGGGCCGACCGCGTCCTTGCAGATCGAGGCAATCATCGGCGTCTTGCCGCCGGCCGTCGGGATCACCACGCACGGATTGTCATCCCGCATGCGAAGGTGCTCGTAGACGGCCGCCTTCGCGGCTTCTTGATACGGACGCAAAGTGATCATTCAGAGTTTCTCGATTCGGACGATGGTCTTGCCGCCCTCGATGGGTTTTCCCTTCTCGATGGACAGCCTCACGATCTGGCTGTCGTCGACGTAGGCCCCGCCATGCTGCATCGCATCGAGCAGGGCTTTGAACACGTTGTCGATATCCCGACGGCGGTTGTCGGGCGGAAACACCTCAACGGTCACCGCCAAATGGCCTTCGATTGGCCGGATGCGCATCGCCGCGAGGATCGCCATGACACGTTCGCGGAACCGGCGACCCTCGCGGCTAATAAGCGTGCGCGACCCTACTCGCCGCCAATAGTGGTTGATCGACGGCGGATAGGGCAGCTCGAACTCCATCAGCCAGGCCTCTTCCAGGGCGGCGTGGAGTTGGTTGTCGCCGGCGATGCCGGCACCGCGGGTTGTTCCTTCTTGGAGTAGCCGCTTGATTTCGTTGCTGATCTCGCCGGTATCCGTCCGCTTCTTGCATCGGACGTGGATCACCAGCGGCAAGTTGTGCAAATCGGCGCTGTCGTTCGGAGCCAGCACACCGACGGCACGACAGACAGCGGAGAGTTCCGCTTGGGCAATTTTCACTGCCGTCGCGTTAGGATTGTTGAGATTCAACCGCGCCCAAAGCACGCGGTTCTTGTAGTCGCCCTCGATGATTTGAAAGGTCAACTGCAGGTAACTGCCGGAGCCGCTCTTAGTCGGCTTCATTTCCGAATCGGTGATCACCGCCGGGTACTTGCCGGCGGGAATCGGATCGAGAGCGGCAGTCGGTTCGACTTGATTGGCGTCAAAGCCACGTAGGTCAGCCATTGGTTAGGACTCCTTGGTTCTGTTGATTGGATAAGCGCTGTGATGAACGCCGGCCACGAGAGCGGCAGTTCTTCGACGATTCCATAACGGTTTTTGGCGACGCAGGATGGGCCGCCGACGCACCGCAGAATGCGATCGCCACCGTCTCTGCCAATGGCGTGAGCGATCGTGCGTTTGCGGTTGAAGCCGCTGTCTTCGGTTTGCGTGCGGATCTTCCGCGTGGCAAACAGCACTGCGTCAGCCCACTCACTGAGCAGCGCCGCCGCATGCTTATGCAGCCGTGGGCTGTAACGATCGTAGGGCGACGACTCCGGATCCTCGAATCGCTCGACCTTCGAGTGGGCGATCAGCAGGATGACCATGCCCCGCGTGTTGCGCAGCGCATTGAGGTGGTCGATGATTTCACGCCAGTACGTCAGGGCGTGCGTGTAGCCCTTGGCATAGCCGCCATCGACCTTTTCGATGGAATTGACACTGTACTGGCGCAGAGCTTGTCCCAGATAAGGCGTTCGAGCCAATCGGCGCTGTCGATCACGCCGGTCTCGTAGTCGTGCTGCCCGGTGCGAAGTTCCGTCAAGGCCGCGATAACGTCGTCGTAGGTCGTCGCCAGCGGGAACTTTTCGCAATCGATCTCGTCGAGACCGTCTTCGCACTGGATGAAGATGGGCTTCGGCGACTGCGAGGCAAAGGTTGACTTGCCGACGCCCTCGGTGCCATGCACCAGAATGCGTGGCGGCTTGGCCGTGCGGCCGCGCTGGATTTGCGCAAGAAGACTCATGTTAGATGGTTCCTTTCGTTAGATGCCGATGGGCACCAGCTTGCGGATGCCCTCGTAGCCGGTCGGCCAGCGATTGAAGCGGCGGCACTCCTGCAGGCTTGCCAGGGCCTTCTCGTTGTCCTTTCGAGCGCGGCGCAGGAGTCGTTCACTGACCTTCCAGACGCTACAGCGGTGCGGAAGCTCCTTCTCGACCGCTATAATGTGAACTGGCACGTCGTGGCCGATGTGCTGTGCGAGAAGGGCGCGATGAAACGCCAGCTCATGGACGGGACCGTTGCACCGCAGATGCGATTCGAGGCAGGTGAAGCGATCACAGATGACAACCGCCACGATTCCCCGCTTCGGATTGAGCCAGTCGATGCGGGCCTGGCACGGAACGCCGCGGTAGCGACTTCGGACAATGCCGTAGGCTACGCCCTCGGAAAGCAGACTGGACGCGATATCGTGAGCGCGATAACCGAACACCACGTGCTCGATCAGTTCGGCGTGTTCAATGCTGATGATCGGCCTTGTCTGCTCGGCGGCCCATTGGCGGTATTCGCTACTGTACTCGCTGAACGGCTTACCGTTGCGCGGGTCGACGGGACCAGCGAAGGAATACTGGCGCAGGTAGTGATCCCGGCCCTTGAGAATCCGCACACAAATGGCACGGTCTAGTTTGGCGCTGCGGTAAGTGTGTGCCGGCACAAGCCCTCGTTGGCGTTTATGGAAAAGGAAAGCGTCTTCACGAAAGTCGCCGAGTTGTTCGCCATCCAGGTAATCCTTGGACTTATTGCGATAAACCTCTTCCGATTCATGAACGAGGAAGCCGAGATCCTCGATCAATTTGTGTCCGTTCCTGCTCGGCCAGAGCGATGACAAAAGCATGTTTGCACCTCTTGAGGATGGTGTTGGGAATTGCGCTTGCGCGTTCTGACATGAAAGGCAGCTTCACCGAACTCACGCAGCAGCAGTCCGGTGAACACACGTGCGATCATCCGGCCCGCGGGCTTGCGAGCGTCGACGACAATCATCCGGCTCAATTCATCGAGTTGATATCTCGCGTCGAGACGAACGCGAACTCGGCCGATTAGCCCTTCGACGGCGAACATGCCCAAATGAAGGGACATTTCGGCTTCGGCTAACGAAACATCCGGCTCGAAAATGAATTGAATCAAGGGAGGACGCATGGCCCGCTCCGGCAGTGGCATATCAGATTGGATAGCTGTTATGTATGCCGAAGCGGGCCGAAGTGTCCATAAATCACTGCTGACTGAATCCCACTCGTTCCAGATAAGGACGGGCTGACTGAAGCGCGGTTCGGATCTGGTGGCGCGACACCCCTAGATCACGAGCCGCTGAAGAAATTGTGCCGCCCATCACATGGCGGCACACCATCCGGATTTCTTCCGGCATGTTGTCGAGGGCCTGAGTTACCGCGTCAATATCATCGAGACGGGCAATCTCGTCGGTCGGAAAAGCATAAGTACGCCGCGACAGGTCGTCATTTGAAAGACAATCGGCCAACCGGCATTTGCCGTCACCGTTATCCTTTACGCTGGTCCTCTCGATGGACAGGGCTTTTCGCCCCAGCGCTCGCTTTTGCCGATAAGTATGGCGAACGACCATCCCTGCCGCACTGTTCACGACACGATCAATAAACGTGTTCGATGAACCTCTTTTGGGGTCGTAATCTGGAGCCCTTTTGAGAAGGGTCAGCCACAACTCCTGCTGCAAATCATCCTCGTCCGATTGCCGAAATTCGGACCGTTTGGCCAATTGTCGCGCCTTGACCCGAATACAATCTTTGGCGTACTCGGAAAAGATAACACTCTGCACATCCGCAATAGACATAGCAATCTCCTGAGCCGGAGACTGCTACCGGACATCACCCCAAAATGGGTGAAAGCGCTGTGCTGCGGTGTGCCACCGCAAGAATGACACAAACGCGAATGACTGCCGGGTCATGAGCCTCACGGCTCAGGAGGGAGCGCCACAACTCGTGTAGCATTGCTACAAACCCTGTGGCATTCCAGAAAAGAAGCAGATTACGTCAGCCAATCGATAGGATTAGGGAGAGTATTTGAAGGTGCATCCGGATGAAATGGCGACCTGAAGTTGGTGGCCGAGGGCAAACCCTTCCTTCGTAGCTATTCATCATCCAAGCTCGGCAATTGAACTGTCAGACCCTTGGCAATCGGGAAACGTTTTAGAAACCGTGCGTATTCGCTGTTGTTTTGGATAAAATACGTAAATTCGTTTTCGGCGATCTCCTTGAGTGCTCGGCGGTTCTTGACTCGAGTTGTGCCCTGGCACTTCCCCGGAATACAGCTCGGGTGTTCAACCGCCGATATCTCAATCACATCAATCGGTATGGGCTGGGTCAGCACGATGTCCCAGATAGCACCTACGCCAACGTTCTCGAAATAGTAGCTGGGCTGCACGTTGCGCCAGAGTTTCTTCCCAAAGCTGTAGATTGGGATTCTTGCCTCATATTGCACAAGAAGTAGCGGTGCCGGCCGCCGATGCGCCGAAATGCCATGAAATTCTTCCCGTTGAGAATAGACAGCGGGAATTCTAGCACGAATGGACCGTATCGGTTTCCGTTGACGTAATAGTTCAGGCCAGTCCAAACGCCTGGAGCGGTCCAAAGACCGTGTTGAGGAAGACGAAGTGACCAATTGCTGCGAAGGCCGAGTTCTTCTTCCTCGAGTATGGTCTCCAATTCATCGCGATGGCACGCGTGGTACAGCTTGCCTCCAACAGATTTAGTCAAGGCCTGGGACCACTTGAAATATCCACGGAAATCTTCCGTGTCAAATGGCCGTTTGTAGTCGGGTTCTGGCATGGTCTATGATCCTTACGGATGGGGGGACAGACGATCGTTTGGTCTCGCTGGAAAATGTCAGTGGACGAACCGGACCGGTACAACGTCCAATCCCAATTCAATTGCAATTGATAGCCGGTGATGACCCTGCAGGATTTTGTCCTCTGCGTCGTCCTTCCGTCGGAGCATCACCGTGATGGGATATTCCTGCCGAAACCCCTCGCGATTGATCTTGTCTTTCAGTTCGTCGTAGAGCTTTGCCCGTTCTTCATCGCTCAGGCTTTTTCGGTTCTTGTCCGACTTGAATGCGTTATCGCGCATGCGCGGAATCAACTCAAGCCCCAGATCGCGAAGGTGCTGGGGATTGATCATATAGGTTTCCGACGATTTAACGCTGAAATCCCGTCTCATGGGTGACCTCACATACTACAAAGGCAAGCATTGCATCGGTCGCCAATTATGTCAACCAGCCGGGATCGCGCTCGGGGGCGTATTGGAAAGTCAAACCGGACGACACGGAGTTCCGTAGGTGTCGCCCGAGCCGTTCGTGCTCGTTGTGGATGCTGTCAATGGCACGGGTGACCGCCATCGAGACTGACTTACGGACTTTGTCTGCGTCGGTGTGCTCCCGATTTCTGCCTCCGAGGCCGGTCGCCCTTGCAATCTCCGTGCCAAAGGCTTCCAGTTCCGACTGAAGTTGTTCAATACGGCCGAGGTCATGTCTACTCTCAGCCTCAGCCAGATCCACCTGCAGTTCGGAATACCGCTGTCTATACGTGGCCATTGCCTCGTCGTCGAGCAACCGCCCGGATGTGCCTGTGGTGATTCGTGAGTCAATGCCCACCACGGCGGCGAGCAGATTCGCGGCAGGAACGATGCGATCTGGTTCCGCCAGGAGCCGCGCGAGGTAGGATGACCCCCGAGCGTCTTCCATGAGAACCATCTCGCCGTCATACTTGAGCACCCAGAACCTGGCCCAAAGGTCTAAATACACTTCCGAACTGGTCAAGTTCCCGAAGTGCGGATTCAACATCCGCCGTTGCTACAGCCGGCTTGGGCCTAGCGAGCGTTTCCGCGGTCATGCGATAGACCGTGGTCACTGGTGTGCGACGCCGAATCGGGCGTCCACAACTGGAACACTCAAAGTCGTCACCGTCGTTGCACGCTTCATTGAACGTGACAGCCGACATCAAATTCTGGCATCGCTCGCACTCCACCATTTCTTCGGACAGGAGCACGTCTTGCTCCGCAAGGAGATCGAAGACGGCGGCCACTTGATTCATATCGCACGCCAGCTTGCAGGAGAAATCCCCCGGACGTAGCGGCGCAGCCGTGAAGATGGTCGCGAGCATCTCGTCGACCTCCTCCACGACTTGCCGCAGATCCTGGTTCTCACCTGCAATGGCTTCGGATTCGTGAAAGTACATAACGCACTGTCTCCTCGGTGTTGGGAATCGGGAAATTAACGCGGTTCCTGAAGCCCACCACGATAACGTGAACCTCGGAATCCAACGAATAAACACCAGCGGGCGAGCCGTTGGTTGGCGTCCAGATCGAAGTTGCCAATGTGCCCAATGCCCGCCTTGCGGACTGCTTTCATCGCGGCATCGATCGATGGTTCGCCGAGCAAGGGATCGGCTGGCGAGGCATATTGCCCTCGAATCGACGACCCTGCATCGTGCGATAGTTCATTCCGTGCGACCGCGTCTGTCACCAGTCCCGGCCTCCTCGAGCGCAGGTGAAGCTTCGTGATCGGCGGACGTAGATCGACGACCGAGAACATCGACCAATTGAGCCATTTTAAATCAGCTCGGAAGAACTCATCAGCAACATCCATGTAATCGAATCCCCTTGGCAACTGACATATCTTGGAGGAACGCGGATATTGGCAATCAGATCCCATTCAAACGCGACCAGACTCCGGGTGACCCGATGCACAAAGGCTCGAAGCTGAACATCGTCGCCCTCCGCGGTGGTCGTGGCGGGCATCGTACTCCTCATTGCACTCCACCAATCTCGCCTCTTGATGGCGGTAACGCGAAGGCGGCTCGAATCATGCAGGATCGACGACACCTTCATCTTCTTTGGCAAGGCGAGCGGGAGACTGGCATTGAGGTACTTGGCGAACCGATGCTTCTTGAGGAGTTTGGCCACCCCCTCCGTCTTCCGCCAATTGTCAATCGAGGCTTGAGGGCCCTTGTAAAGGTACACGTGCTGCTTTCCCCACGGGATGACCTCGTCGAAGATACTGCACGATCTTCGAGAGCGAAAGGGTTCCGTCGCCCAAGGATTTCTCAATCCGGGATCGAAGTTCCTCTTTGGTGCCTGACTTCGGAAACCCATTGCTGGAGAGAAACGCGCCGATCTGCGTCTTCTTCAAGCCCAGCAGGTCCGTTACGATTAGTGCCTCTTCATCTTCGGTGAATGCGGGTGGCGCTAGGGTCTTGATGGTCATGTCGTATCCTTTATCATGAGAGAATGTAGAACGGTCGGACGATTCCGGCAACGGCTGTCATCACACTGATAACTCTCGTTCGTTAAGGTGTCTCCGTATCGTAAACGGTAAACACACGGTCCAAAAAAATATGACCCCGTTCACTCGAACAGCGTCGCTTCCTTCTTACGTACCAATAACTTCATTGTCTCTAATCGAATACGCATAGCTTCCGGCGAGACTTCAAAGAGCCTGGCCAACGGCAAGCTATACGATTCCAACAACGCGTCGTCCATCAATTTATTTTTTGCCTCCGAACCACCCTGCTGCGATGTTGCCGAAGCGTTGATTTGCAATTGCGTCTTCCGTAAATCGTCGAGAGCCATCGGGACAAGGCTGCCACGATGTTGCTCCCACGCCTGGATGACCAAGTCGCGTGGCATGAGCAAAAAGGCTGAAAAACGGTCGGCCTGGATTTCGACTCGCGACTTCTGGCCTGACCTGCAGATGTACGCCGGTTTGCCGCTCTCTTGATCGAAGAGTGAACGCTGTGATTCGTTTTTCAGATAATGCGTTCTGTGCAACCGCCAATGCCCGGTCTCGTGTCCCAGCGTGAACCGATAGCGTCCAAGTTTCCGAGGGTTCACCGAAGGATCGAGGCTTTGGTCAACCGCTAGGCGACCTTCGTTGATCCATATCGCGCCATGAACGTCCGCAACATGAAAAAGCTGCTGTAAGTCGTGGACTTCAAATGTGAGCTTCAGGTGCAATTCGATAATTTCGTCGATTGGGATCGGCGGCACCACGATTGGCTTACATTGATCACCGTATTCAGACAGCAGAACCATTGCCTCCTGTTCAATGACCTTATCCGTCAGATACGGCACTTCGTTTCTGGAAATCGAAACTCGCCTCCGCATGATCTACTGCCCCTGCTCCTGTTCCTTGAGTTTCCGTACTTGTTCCCGCAACTGCCGCAGTTGATCGGCTGTCAGACCGCTCGCCTCGCGGAGCAACTCAGGCATTTCAGTAGGTTGCTTGTGAATGATGCCAGGCAAGTCCTCGGTCAATCGACCAGCCAATGCCGTCCATTCGTCTACGTTCTCTCCGAGAATCTCGGCCATTCGTTTAACCCGCTCGGCGGTCGGTGGGTCAACATTGTCCTGTTCCACCTGGGACAGGTACGTTGGACTCACATCCACGAGTTTTGCGAAGCTGCGGAGGCTGTATCCCTTCGCGAGTCGCTTCTCGCGGAGCATCTTGCCGAATATTCTATCTTTCTTTTCCATGTTTGCCTAGGCGCATAGTTCGGGCATGTCACAGACTCTCAAAGTAGGTCCGTATCTTTTTGGCCATCAGCTCGCGTCGCTGGGCAAGAAAGTCCTGATAGGTGTCCACGACCATCGTCTCGACGCCGTCGGGTATGCAGTTCATGCGGTAGTTCTCTCGCAGTTCGTCGAGCGCTGTGATATTGCCATACCGTTTGGGGCCTCCGTTGCACTGTTCCAACATCTGGCTGAAATAGACCTTCGGCTCCTTGTTGCCGATGGCGATGTTGATCTCGGTTTGGGCGAGCGCGTAATTGGCGACCTGATTGTACTGACTCCGCGTCAGGCCGGCCTTTTTCAGGTAGTCGCGGGGGAAGATGTGATGTACGTCGCATTTGACCTCGACCAGTTCTCTGGCGGTGATGTCTTGCGAGAGGAACCCGCGATCATTCAACTTGACTTGAGCCGCCTTGAACACGCGAAACTCCCGACTGTTTGACGCGGCGGTGTTCAACGCTTGTGGAAGTGAGGCGTTCCAAAAGGCATCGGACAGTTCGCCACGGATCAGGCCGTCCGCAAAGGCTTCGATCCCTTGGATGTGTATCTGGCGAATATCGTAGTCCATCGTGGATTCGGGCGAGGCGGAATACCGCCCCGTGAGCACGGACAGGACAAACCACCGGCGAACGTGGTGTCCGATGTCGGCGTCGGGCATCTTCTTCGCGCGCAGGGTCAGATAGAGGATGTAGGCAAAATCTATCGCCGTGGCGGAACCTATGAGCGACGGATCGACAAAACCCGCCGAGCGGATAATTATGATGAAACGCTTGAAGTGCGTCTCGTTCATGAATCGCAGGATGGCTTGCTTTAGTCGCGCGAAGGAATCCTGAACGATGGCTTCCTCGTACTGTTTGGTCTCGAAATTACGCCCGGAGAGCAAAGCAACGAGATCTGCCAAACGTCCGCGAGCGAACTCCGAGGTAAAAGCAACGCGAAGCATATCGGTGTAGGACGGGTCGTAGAGATCGTCATTCTCGTTGTGGAGCCACGACAAGGGGTGGAAAAAGTCGCTGGCGGCGAAGTCCGAGTCCTTCTCGATCGTCTGAAAGAAGTCGGGTGAGCGGGCCGCGTGGCAAAAGTAGTCGATCGCCTTGCGGAGCGTGTTGCCGCCGTAAGTCTCGTTGACAGCGATCTTGGACATCGCAAAATCAGCTTGGCTGAGCGCAATACCTTCGGAGTTGACTCGGATGAAAATCTCGGTGACCGTCTCGATATCTAGGTCGGAGGCAAGTTCGATCAGACCAATCTGGTTGCTCGTGATGCCCCGGAGCAGATCGATGTTGCGAAAGATGTCTTGCTGAATCGTGCCCGGATTGCGGACACAGTACTCGTTCACCAGGTCGAACATGCTGGTGTGTGGATCGAACACCCTGGCAACGTCGGGAATCCAAGTGGCGTCTTTGTCGATAGCCGGATTGGCGACTTCAAATCGCTGCTCCTGTGGATGGAAGGCGATGCGTATACGAACACGTTCGTATTCGTCGTTGAAGACCTCGCGCCCCAGTAGTGAAGCCATGAGGGCCGTAACCCGCTGCTGGCCGTCGATGAGAATGCGCTTACCTGACGAGGAGGTGCCGTCCTTGAGCTTCACGTCGGGATTGCGCCATGCAATGAGATATCCCACCGGGTATCCCCGAAAGAGTGAGTCCAGGAGATTGCGCACCTTGATGGCGTTCCAAACAAAGGGGCGCTGAATCTCTGGGATTGCCACCTCACCGGACTTGATCCAGGCGAACAGCGTTTCAATGGGAGGTTGTGTGACGGCGTAGCGCTGGGTTGACATGTTCGGATTACCGATCTCTTTTCAGCATCTAGCCCCCGACTCCAGTGACTTCTTACGGAACGGGAACCAAAATCTTGGCCGTGCAAAAGAGGGTGCCATGCGCGTCCCTGTTTACGGAACAGCGAACACCGGGATCATAACCCCGCAGCCAGACAAAGACAATCCCCCAAGCCTAAAGCTCTGGATATGCACTCTAAGGCATTGCCATTAAACAGGTTGCGATTACAGAAAGCCCTCATCTCAGGTCGGCCTTGAGTTTCGGGCGAGCCCCGACCCTGCCTTGTTGTTATATGCCCTCTCAGAACCGTTGCCAATTTGGAGCCGGAGTGCGGCCTCGTGGGCGACGTGGGCGGGAAGTGGACGTTACTTCCGCTTGGCCAGGGCGAACATCCCGCGGTCCGCCTTTACGAACCGGGCGTCCTTGCCCTTGCGAATGTCGCGGAGGATCGAGGAGTACAGCGTTTGCGACGGCGTCTTGCCGCCGGGGCTCGACCACAGCCCCTTGACCTGCATGGCCTCGACCATCGCCACGCAGTTCATGGGTTCCTTCGCCGCAGCCAGGACGCGGGCAGCCGCGTCGATCTGGCTGAGCTTCTTGGCCGCCTTGTCGCCGGTGGGCTTGGCCTTCTTGGCCGTGGTCGCCTTGGCCTTGGCAGCGGCCGGCTTGCGGGCCTTCTTCGTGGTTGCTTTTCTGGTAGCCATCTGTCGTTCCCTTTCATCTTGGGGTTTTCATCCGGCGTCGCGACCATCGCGATACCAGTATCAGACAGTTACCTCGGGTCGAAAGAATGCTCAAGCGGATTGTGAAGGTTTTTGCCATTTCGGGGGTCTGTCGCCAACTTGTAGACTTTGATAAACTTACAGTCATCCTTGGTACAGTACCAGCTAAAATAAGGGATCATGGAAGAACGCCGAGAGGAATTGGGCCGCAAAGATGACTCCAGAACGCCAACTTGAAGACCATCTCATCGAAAAACTTCAAGGCTTGAAGTACGAATACCGTGCGGATATCCGGGACCGCGCCGCGCTAGAAGAGAACTTCCGCGAGAAATTCGACGCACTTAACCACGTTCGACTGACTGATGGCGAATTCCAGCGACTGCTCGATGAAATCGTCACCCCAGACGTCTTTACCGCCGCCCAGACGCTCCGCAACCGAAACAGCTTCACCCGCGACGATGGCACTCCGTTGAACTACACGCTCGTCAATATCGATGACTGGTGCAAAAACACCTTCGAGGTCGTCAGTCAACTCCGCATCAACACCGACTACAGCCACCACCGCTACGACGTCATCCTGTTGATCAACGGCATTCCCGCCGTTCAGATCGAACTAAAGACCCTCGGCATCAACCCCCGCCGCGCCATCGAGCAGATCGTCGAATACAAGAACGACCCCGGGAACGGCTACACGCGCACGATCCTCTGCTTCATGCAACTCTTCATTGTCACCAACCGCGACAGCACTTACTACTTCGCCAACAACAACGCCCGCCACTTCGCCTTCAATGCCGACGAGCGTTTTCTGCCCATCTACGAGCATGCCCGGCTCGACAACTCCAAGGTTAGGGGCCTCGACGCCTTCGCCGAAGCCTTCCTCGCCAAATGCCTGCTTGCCCAGACGATCAGCCGGTACATGGTCCTCGTCGCCAGTGAACAAAAGCTAATGATAATGCGGCCGTACCAAATCTACGCCGTCAAGCACATCATCGGCTGCATCGAAGACAATCGCGGCAACGGCTACGTTTGGCACACCACCGGCAGCGGCAAAACGCTGACGAGCTTCAAGGCATCCACGCTGCTCAAAGCCAATAACACCGTTGACAAGTGCATCTTCGTCGTCGACCGCAAAGACCTCGACCGCCAGACCCGCGAAGAGTTCAACCGCTTCCAGGAAGGCTGCGTCGAAGAAAACACCAACACCCGAGCGCTCGTCGACCGTCTGCTATCCGACGACGCTGCCGACAAGGTCATTGTCTGCACCATACAAAAGCTGGGCCTGGCGCTCGACGAGAACAGTAAGCGAAACAAGGGCCGCGAAAAGAAGGGCCTGGCGACCTACACCGACCTCCTCGAACCGCTCCGCGACAAACGCATGGTCTTTATTTTCGATGAATGCCACCGCTCGCAGTTCGGCGACAATCACCAGACCATCAAGGAATTCTTCCCCAACGCCCAACTTTTCGGTTTCACGGGTACGCCCATTTTTGAAGAGAACGCCAGCTACAAGCGCATCGAAGGCGATGTTCAGACACTTAAAACCACGCAGGACCTCTTCCAGAAGGAACTGCACGCCTACACCATCACCCACGCCATCGAAGACCGCAACGTCCTGCGCTTCCACGTCGACTACTTCAAGCCCGATGGTGCGGAGGTCAAACCGGACGGAACGCTTGCCAAACGGGCTATCGTCGATGCCATCCTCGCCAAGCACGACGCCGCCACCGGCGGGCGTAGGTTCAACGCGCTGCTCGCCACCGGCAGCATCAACGACGCCATCGAATACTACGCGATGTTTGATGCCGTGCAAAACGGCCGGCAGGCCACCGACCCCGATTTCGTCCCGCTCAACATCACCGCCGTCTTCTCCCCGCCCGCCGATG
Source organism: uncultured Planctomycetota bacterium (assembly GCA_963733145.1). Taxonomy (GTDB): domain Bacteria; phylum Planctomycetota; class Planctomycetia; order Pirellulales; family Thermoguttaceae; genus JAHIKV01. The sequence goes on from CAVTCJ010000011.1 coordinate 59,254, forward strand.
TCAGCCCTGACGTCAGGCAGATTCAGGAAGACCTGCCCCAGGAACAGGAAGACAACAAGCACGACCCCGAGGTCAAGAAGAAAGGCGCTCTCAACGATCATCGCTCACTACAACGAGCGATTCGGCACGAACCATCGCATCGAGGAATTCGACCTCTACTACCAGGACGTCCAGAAACGCATCAAGGACCAGCAGTTCCCCAACGCCGACCTGCCGAAGAAGGGCCAGGAAAAGCTCGACCTCACCATCGTCGTCGATATGCTGCTGACCGGCTTCGATTCCAAATACCTCAACACACTGTACGTCGATAAGAATCTCAAGCACCACACGCTGATCCAGGCCTTCAGCCGCACCAACCGCGTGTTGAACGACACCAAGCCCTACGGCAACATCCTCGACTTCCGCGGGCAGCAGAAGGCCGTCGACGACGCCATCGCGCTGTTCTCCGGCGTGAAGGTCGAACAGGCCCGCAAGATCTGGCTCGTCGACAAGGCTCCCGTCGTCATCGACAAGCTCAAAGACGCCATGACCGCGCTCGACAGCTTCATGGAGTCGCAGGGCCTCACCGGCAAGCCGGAAGACGTCGTCAACCTCAAGGGGGATGACGCCCGCGCCGCCTTCATCAAGCACTTCAAGGAAGTGCAGCGTCTTCAGACCCAACTCGACCAATACACCGACCTCACCCCCGAGCAGGAACAGACGATCCAGGCCATCCTGCCCCAGGACGACCTGACCGCCTTCCGCGGCCAGTACCTCGAAACTGCTCAGCGGCTCCGTGAACAGCGCGAAAAGCCCGGCGAGAAGACCGACACGGCAGTCGATCAGCTCGACTTCGAGTTCGTCCTGTTTGCCAGCGCGGTGATCGACTACGACTACATCATGAAGCTCATCACCGACTTCCAGGCCAAGCCGGCCGGCAAGGCGACGATGAACCGCGAGCAGCTTATCGGGCTGATCGCCGCCGACTCGAAGTTCCTCGACGAGCGAGACACGATTACCGAATACGTCCGCGGCCTGAAGGCCGGCGAAGGCCTCGACGAGGCCGCCATCCGCGCCGGCTACCAGCGGTTCAAGGACGAGAAGCACGCCGCCGAGCTTGCCACCGCTGCTCAAAAGCACGGATTGAAGCCCGAAGTGCTCCAGACGTTCGTCGACACGATCCTCAACCGCATGATCTTCGATGGCGAACAGCTCACCGAACTGCTCGCCCCGCTGGACCTCGGCTGGCGCGACCGCACGGAAAAGGAACTGGCCCTGATGGCCGACCTCATCCCGCTCCTGAAGAAACGCGCCGGGCGGCCGCGACATCTCCGGACTCAAAGCCTACGAGGAATAAGCGATGGCCAAGGACGAGAAACGATCACTGACGCCGAGGTTGAGGTTTCCGAAGTTCCGGGAGCAGGAGGGGTGGACCACGGAGCCGATGGAGCGTCTCTATTCGTTCATGAGAAATAATGCGCTGTCACGAGACAAGCTGAATTACCAGCGTGGCTCCGTCAAAACATCCACTACGGCGACATTCACACGAAGTTTCAGGCACTCTTCGACATCACGCAGGAATCAGTCCCGTACATCAACGACACCGAGCCTCTTCCACCTTTTGATTCCGAGGACTACTGCGTTGAGGGGGACTTGATCTTCGCCGACGCCTCCGAAAACACAAACGACGTGGGCAAGACCATCGAGATCGTGCGTCTCAACGGCGAACGCTTGCTTTCCGGCCAACACACGATCCTTGCTCGTCGAAATGACGACAGGCTTATCCTTGGCTTTGGGGGGCATCTTTTCAGATCGGGCCAGATTCGCTCGCAGATCATGAAAGAAGCTCAAGGGACGAAGGTTTACGCCATCTCGGCGACACGTCTCGGGAACATCGAAGTCGCGTTTCCCGCTGATGAGGAAGAGCAGCAGAAAATTGCCGACTGTCTGACGTCGCTGGATGAGTTGATCGCGGCGCAGGGGCGGAGAGGTGGAGACGCTGAAGGCTCACAAGAAAGGCCTGATGCAGCAGCTTTTCCCCCGCGAAGGCGAAACCCTCCCCCGCCTCCGCTTCCCCGAGTTCCGCGATGCGCCGGAGTGGAAGGATCGGGAACTCGGCCCGATGACGAACAAGATCGGCAGCGGCATTACGCCGCTAGGTGGCGACAAGAACTACAAGACATCAGGGCGCCCGTTCATACGGAGCCAGAACGTCGGCTGGGGCGAGCTCCTCTTGGATGATGTGGCGTTCATCGACGAAGAGACACACGCGACTTTTGATGCCACGGAGATCGTAGAGTCCGATGTGCTATTAAACATCACAGGAGCTTCAATCGGTCGAAGCGCGATCGCCGATTTGAGGATCATTGGCGGGAACGTCAATCAGCACGTCTGCATCATCCGCGTCAAGCGGGACGAACTGAACCCCGTCCTGCTCAACCAGTTCCTAATCTCCGAACGCGGACAGAAGCAAATCGACAGTTTCCAAGCAGGCGGAAACAGACAAGGCCTGAATTTCGGACAGATTCGATCATTCGAGATTCCGGTACCGCCGACCGAGAAGGAGCAACGGCGAATCGCCGACTGCTTTTCCGCCCTCGACGCCCGGATCGGTGCCGAAGCCGACAAGCTTGCCGCACTCAAGACACACAAGAAGGGCCTGATGCAACAGTTGTTCCCGTCGCCGGAGGAACTCGACGCATGATCGTCCAGACCTTCACTGACCTGCCGGCGCTCGCTCAGCACTTGCGCGACGAGCTTCAAGCCAAGCCGTTCGTGCTGCTCTACGCCTACAACAGCACCGGGAAGACGCGCCTGTCCACTGAGTTCAAAGAACTCGGCAAGGACGCCAACGATCCGGACAAGCGCGACACGCTCTACTTCAATGCGTTCACTGAAGACCTCTTCACATGGGACAACGATCTCGACGACAATGAGCGGCGTGTTCTGGAGCTGAACCCCAAATCTACATTCTTCAGAGGCCTCGGCGAGTTCGAGATTGAAAACCGTGTTCGGACACTCCTCGATCGCTTTGCCGACTTCGGATTCAGCATCGATCTGACGTATGACGAAGATGGGATGCTTGAGAAAGGGCGGGTGAGTTTCAATCGTGAAGTGTTGGTCGAGCGAGAGGGGGAAGTCAGGTCGGAGACGATCGAGAACATCAAGATCTCTCGTGGCGAAGAGAATATATTCATCTGGTGTTTCTTTCTGGCGATCGCGGAAATCAGGCTGGATCCAGAAACGACGGCGTACGACTGGGCACGGTACATCTACATCGACGACCCGATCTCCTCCCTGGACGAGCAGAACGCCGTCTTAGTCGCAACGCAACTGGCGAGCATGCTGAAGGAAGCGGCCGATCCGCCCGGCGTCGTCATCTCCACACATCATCCATTGTTTCACAATGTGCTCTGGAACGAGTCGAGAAAAAGTCGCGACGATACTTCTTTGGCCGCAACCCGATGTCGGGCGAGTACACCGTGCGTAACACCGAAGCAACACCGTTCTTCCACCACATTGCGACTCTGATCGAGTTGTACAGCACCGACCAGAACGGGACGCTCAATACGTATCATTTCAACTTATTACGCGCGATCGCGGAGAAGACAGCCAGCTTCCTCGGCTATGGGAACTTCGCCGACTGCATCAAACGCGACGCGGACGACCTCGAAGGCCGGCTCCATACGCGGCTACTCCATATACTCAGCCACGGCGGCTATTCGCTCTACGAACCGACAGAGATGGGCGACGACAACAAGCAGGAGTTCCGCCGGATGCTACACAAGTTCATCCGACTGCACACATTCAATCCAGAACATTTTCCCGGCCTGATCACGGACACGGGCGAGGATCACGACAAACCATGACCGAACTCGACCAGAAACAACTCGGCAAGACTCTCTGGAACATCGCCGACACGCTGCGCGGGGCGATGAACGCGGACGACTTCCGCGACTACATGCTCTCGTTCCTGTTCCTGCGTTACCTCTCGGACAACTATGAGGCGGCGGCGAAGAAGGAGCTGGGGCGGGATTACCCCGACCCAAACGCGATCGGCAACGGCGGAAGGACGCCGCTGTCGGTCTGGTACGCGGACAACCCCGGCGACGTGGCGGCGTTCGAGAAGCAGATGCGCCGCAAGGTGCATTACGTCGTCAAGCCGGAGTTTCTCTGGGGAAACATCGTCCACCTCGCCAAGACCCAGGACGGAAAACTGCTGGACACGCTGCAGAAGGGATTCAAGTTCATCGAGGAAGAGTCGTTCTCCAGCAACTTCCAGGGGCTGTTCTCGGAGATCAACCTCGGCTCGGACAAGCTGGGGCGCAAGTACGACGACCGCAACGCCAAGCTCTGCTCGATCATCAGCGAGATCGCGCGGGGATGGCGCTCTTCTCGACCGACGTCGACACGCTCGGGGACGCCTACGAGTACCTGATCGGGCAGTTCGCGGCCGGGTCGGGCAAGAAGGCGGGCGAGTTCTACACGCCGCAGCAGATTTCGAGCATTCTGTCCGGCATCGTCACGCTCGACAGCCAGGAGCCCAAGACCGGCATGCGGAAGAAGCTCAGCGCCGTGTTCGACTTCGCCTGCGGGTCGGGGTCGCTGCTGCTGAACGTGCGGCACCGCATGGCCGAATCGGGCGGGACCATCGGCAGGATCCTCGGCCAGGAAAAGAACATCACGACCTACAACCTTTGCCGCATGAACATGCTGCTGCATGGGGTGAAGGATACCGAGTTCGAAATCTACCACGGCGACACGCTGACCAACGACTGGGACATGCTTCGCGAGACCGAACCCGGCGAAGAAGCCGGCGTTTGACGCGGTGGTGGCCAATCCGCCGTTCAGCTATCGCTGGGATCCAGGCGAGGCAATGAGCGAGGACATGCGGTTCAAGGCCCACGGCGTGGCGCCGAAGAGCGCGGCCGACTTCGCGTTCCTGCTGCACGGACTGCACTACCTGAAAGACGACGGCGTGATGGCGATCATCCTGCCGCACGGGGTGCTGTTCCGAGGCGGCGTCGAGGAGCGCATCCGCACCAAGCTGCTCAAGGACGGGCACATCGACACGGTGATCGGGCTGCCGGCGAACCTGTTCTATTCGACGGGCATCCCGGTCTGCATCCTCGTGCTGAAGAAATGCAAGAAGCCGGATGACGTGCTGTTCATCAACGCGGCTGAGCACTTCGTTAAAGGGTAAGCGGCAGAACCAACTGACGGACGAGCACATCAACCGGATCATCGAGACGTATCAGAACCGCCCCGCCAAGCCGATCGAACGATACGCCCGCCGTGTGAAGATGAAAGAGATCGAGGCGAACGACTTCAACCTCAACATCTCGCGGTACGTCAGCACGGCGGTAAGCGGAAGAGGAGATCGATCTGGCCTCGACGCATCGCGAGTTGGTCGCAATCGACAAGTCGATTCAGAAGGCAACAGCCAGGCACAACACATTTCTGAAGGAGCTTGGGTTGCCCCCATTGCCATAAAACGAATTGAGATACGCGATGCATCCAAGCCGCCGGGGTCGCCATCACCGGCGGCTCACGATACGTGCAAATTGCCAAAGAACACACCCGGGCCCGCAACGCACCCGGCGACCACCCAACCTGGGGTGGTAAAGAGAACGCCGGCTCGGCCGTCCTACGGCACGAGCATCCGCTCGCGGAGCACCTTCTCTTGCGCTCCAGGGCGGCGATGGTCTTCTCGATGGCCGGCAACTCCTTCTCGGTCCGGTCGGCACTGTTTCCCCGCATTTCGGCCCGCTGGATGCGATCCTTGGCTTCGTCCTGAAAGAAAGTTTCAGCCCGCTGCCGGTCGGTTGCCGCCCGATTGCGGTAATCGTGTATCGCCTTCCGCGTATCGGCCGCTTCCTGGCAAACCCCCTTGTAGCCTGGCCGTGACGTTGGCTAATCGGATCAACGGTTTGGCTATGCGGGAGGAGCCCGCCAACCGGCCCGCTGACGCGACCAGGAGACTTCCGCCGCGAGCGGCCGCAGCACCTTCTCGTGGATTGGCGGCCGACCGGTCGAGACCGTCGGCAGGAAAAGTAACTCCTCCTGAATGTCCGGCGCCAAGTGCAGCAGGTTCATGATCTGCGTCATGCGGGGCTGGGTAACATGGGCAAGTCGGGCCAACTCCGACTGGTCTGCCACCTTGCCCGCGCGAATCAGGCCGTCAAACCGGATGGCCAGCGCCATCAGCTTGGAAATCCGCGGCACACGGCCGGGCTGGCACGGTCTCGATGGCCGGCGGCTTGGTGGCGATCCGTCGGCGGCCGGCCTTGCCCCGACTGAAATGGACCTTCTGCTTGATCGTGATCATGCTGCCTCCTCGAGCTGTTCTTTGCGCCAGCGCTTTGATGCCGGACGAGTGAAACGTCACGGCGACGGTGCTGTCCTCGGCGTTGAACTCAACGCGGGCAACAAGCAACGCCAGAACCTTGGCCTGCTCTCGTGGGCTGAGCGCGTTCCAGACGTTGTCGAAGTCGGCGAAGGCCGAGGCGACATCGTCTTTGCCCAGTCGCTCGCGTTCCAGCCCTTCAACCTGCCTGGTCAACTCGGCAAGCCGCGTTTCGGCTCTTGCGACCCGCTCGTGCAGGTCGGCAATCCGGGCGGTCGTGGCCCCGCTGGCTGGCCCCTCGACGGCTAGTTTCCGAATTTCGGCATGGTCCCGAGCAAGTTCCCGGGTCAGGTTTCGACGAGTCAACTGCAACTCGGCCAATTCACCTTCGATGTGTCGCCGCGGCCTGCTTCAGGACTTCCGAGCGCAGGTCGGGGTCGTGGGCGATACAGCGGATTTGGTCGACGACCACCTTCTCGATCTCGGCTGCCGGCAGCGATCCTGACGGGCAACTGCTCCGCCCGCTCTTGATGGCGTGGGTGCAGGTGTAGTAGCGATACCGTTTTGTCCCCCGGCCGGTGAAGTTATGCACCATCGTCCGGTCGCAAGCCGTGCAGAACAGCAGACCCTTGAGCAGGGCGCCGTAGCGGTTTCGCACTTCGGCGCCGCCCGTGCGGCCATTGCGTTGAAGCAGGGCCTGCACTTGGTGGAAGACATTCGGCCGAGACAATCGATTCGTGCTCGCCGTCATACAGTTCGGTCTTGTGCTTGATCTTGCCGATGTAGATCGGGTTGGTGAGCAGGTTGTAGAGGCTGCATTTGTCGAACGGGCGTCCGCCTTTGGGCCCGCCTTTCTTCGTTTTCCACGACTTGTTGCACCAGCCCCGGTGGGCCAACTCGTCCACCACAGGCAGTAGCGATCCCAACTGCAGGTAAAGATCGAAAATCTGCCGGACGCGACTGGCCTCCTCGGCGTTGACAACCAACTTCGGGCTGCAGTTGGACCGGTCAACGTCGTAGCCCAAGACGGGCACGCCGCCTGCCCATTTGCCTCTGCGGCGCTGGGCGGCGATCTTGTCGCGGATGCGTTCCCCGATGATCTCCCGCTCGAACTGGGCGAACGACAAGAGGACGTTGAGAACCAACCGCCCCATCGAGGTAGAGGTATTGAACTGTTGCGTGACGGAGACGAACGAGACGTGGTGCTTGTCGAATACCTCCATCATTCGGGCGAAATCCAAGAGCGAGCGGCTGAGTCGGTCCACCTTGTAGACCACCACGCAATCGACTTTCCCAGCTTCGATGTCGGCCATAAGGCGATTCAGCGCGGGGCGGTCCATGTTGCCTCCAGAGAACCCACCATCGTCATAATGATCGGGGAGGCACTGCCAGCCTTCATTCTTCTGGCTGGCGATGTACGCCTCGCCCGATTCCCGTTGGGCGTCGAGGGTGTTGAACTCTTGTTCGAGCCCCTCCTCCGTGGACTTCCGGGTGTAGACGGCACAGCGCACGGTGTGCCCTCGCTTCTTCTTCTTGCTGGTTTTTCGCGTCATCGTTCGCCCTCCAGTCTGAAGAAGCGGTAGCCGTTGCAGTGGGAGCCCGTGACGGCCTTGGCCACGGCCGACAGGGACTTGTAGCGGTTGCCGTCGAATTCCAGGCCGTCCGGGAGAACGAGCACTCGCAGCGTCTGCCCCTTGTACTGGCGAACGATCGCCGTGCCCGGCGCCGGAAGCCGGCGATCGGTCGATACCGATTGTCGGTCTTGTCGAAGCCTCGCTCGGCTGCAGTCCGACGGCTCGATGACCCCTCGGGGGCGTCACACGCACCTCGGCGTCATTGGCCAGTTCCTCCGCCCGGCGCCGGGCGCGTTCGCTCAGATCGCCTTCGGCAATTGCCTGGAGCCGCCAGGCGATCTTTGCGGATCAGATATGCCTTGTGCCTTGTTCGGGCTTTCTCCCCGAACAACTCGGCGTAACGCTCGCAAAGCTGACCCGTGGTGGCCTGCGCGTAGGGCGGCCACCTCCTTCTCGATATCGATCTTCATGGGACACCTTTCTGGTTCTCGGTTACGTTAACACCCGGGTACGCTCAGACACACTGAGCCTCGTTTCGTCCGAGAACCTCAAGGCCTCCTGGCGAAGAATCTGGAGAATTTTCGCCGTGGGCGGAATCGAGCCGCCCGATGCGGCGATGGTAGCGCAGCACGCCGCGTGCTAGAATGGCGGCGACGGCTTGGCGCCGCTGCTCGGCGGTCAAGGCAGGATTCGGGCATTTCGTTTGGCATCCTCATAACCTCGCGTGAGGTGGCTGCGGGTTATGTATGCCATGCGAGCAGCGGCTGTCCAAATTACGGATGTGACAAGTCCTTACAGCCAACGCAATCGACGGCCAGCCAAACATAGACGTGGAGAATAGCATGGATGAACGAGTCGCACGCTTACGGACTCCAGAAGAATGCGAGCAGTTCGCCATAAACGTCCAGAACCGCCTTCCCAAACTCGTCCAGGCGGCACATCGGCGTGCGGTTGAACTTCGCGCCGCACTGCATGGTGCAACAGGTGCTGCCGAACAAGAGGCTCTTCAGGCCGTCTACGCCTACGAACGAGTACTGTGCAAACAGCGTGGCAAAACCGTGCGAGCATCCCGCACCTGGCAGATGATCAAACGGCACGGCATCATCTCCGCAGTAGAAAGAGCCGTCAATCGGAAGGATGTCACCTCCGGCTACAAGGCTCTGGTCGAAATGGGGATGCAGGATTTTGCCTTTGAAGCCGTGGTGTGTCGCCACCCGACCCTGTTCAGTGCCGAGGCACTAGAGCGATCGCAACTGCGTATGGCGGAATGGAAAGCGGGGGCGGAAACCTAACAGCGTGTTCGAGCCAACGTCGAGTGAGTTACACGTCAAGAGGCGACGCGCGTCATAACCCCAAGGTCGCAGTTTCTAACCATCGGGCTGGGTTATGAGCCGCGCGACATTTCTCATAACCCGGCGAAGAGAGTCATAACCCGAAACGGCCGGCGGAAGAGAGACACAGAGACTTTGGCCCCAAACGACCCAATTCCGGGCACCCTTCGGCTACGGAGCGATGTCTCTACTGCCGGACGAGAGACAACGGCCGAGAGAGGTGGCTCGACGCAAGTTGTTGCGGAGAATGGCCTTAAAACGCGAAAGGCCGGGGCTTTGGGCCTCGGCCTTGCGTCTTAACCCGTGGGTACCGCATATTTCGATACCCCACGTTCAAGTGGCGGGGACAGGATTCGAACCTGCGACCTCGAGGTTATGAGCCTCGCGAGCTACCGGGCTGCTCCACCCCGCGTCAATTTTCATGCGATGGGTTTGTTTCCCCACACCGCAAGCATGTATTCTAGCGTCTTTTCGGCGGTTGTCGAGCCGGGCATTGAAACTATTAGCCGACAGATAAGAATCAACCAAAAAACCAAGGTTCAGAAGGTTCAGAGGCCCACCAGACGGCATCTTGTGGACGATACACCGATTTTCGCTCATCTACGCCACTTATCTAACTTAACGAAGATCAGGCATAATTGGCGTCCGTCAATTCCAAAAGCCAACACCCGCCATTTGTGGTATTGGTCAGCGGTTTTTTCGCGGATTCTTGTTTTTTGCGGATTTTTGTCGTCTGGCATAGCGGGCTGGGCCGCAAAATCTTTCCCCACGGCCGAAAATCGGTTCCCGCTCCGTCACAAAGCCATAAAGCCGGTCTTACATCCATTGCTCTTGCCTCGATTTGCCGCTTTCGGTACAAGCATCACTCGACACGAGCCTGCGCTGCGGGCTGGTGTCCGACTGTGAAACAAAAAAAGATCAGGCCTATCCTCGTCTCACAAGGTGCAGCGATGAACCGCGTCTGTTTATTATTGGCGATGTTGTTTGTATTGACCGCGGCCCGTTTTTGCGCGGCCGACTCCACCGTGTTGGATGCCGAGAAGATGAAGGTCGCCTTGCACACGGCCACGCCCCAGGAAGAGGGCTTCATCGAGTACGTCGTTGCCCGAGTGCAGGCCGGAACGCTCCCCGTGGACTTGGTCGAGAGCACGTTTCTCTGGGCCATCAAAAAGCCGAACCGAAAGTACTTCTATTTCAAGTACGGTCTGATCGAGCGGGCGGCGAAGCTGGGCATCAAGTTGTGATGATTTTCGGCTTGCACTATTTGAACAGCAAGCCCGCGTAGCCCACGACGCGGTCGGTTGGCCCGCCGGCCTCGGCGCTGGTGGCGTAGCCGACTGATTCGCAGCGGTTCAAGCAGCCCAGCCAGCGCATGGCTTCCATTGCCGCCACGCAGGCCGGCATGCCGCACATCGTGATCCGGTTCCGCCGCACCGTATCGTAGACCCGTTCCGGATCGAGAGATTCAATGGCCTCAATGGCCATTCGATCCAGGCGGCGGGTCTGCTCGTGGTCGGCAAAGTGGTTCATGTCGCTCGACACGATCAGCAGCGGGCGGCAAGGCACGTCGCGGAGCACGACCGACATCGCCACGCCGAAGCCGAGCAGTTCCGGCAGCGAGGCGTCGCCGACCGTAATGCCCACCACGCGGAGCTTCGGGGCCAGCCGGGCCAGCAGCGGCAACTGGACCTCGATGGCGTGCTCGTCGCGATGGGCCACGGCGTCGAGTTCCAAGCCCGGCACGCCATCGGCCAGCCGGGCGGCCAGCTCGGGGTCCGAGTCCATCCCGCCGCCGGGCAAGAGCCAGCGCCGATGCGGCGCCACCGCCCAACGCGCGCCATCGGGGCGATGCCGAGGACAAAGAATGATCGCCGCTTCCGGAAAGTCCACGCGGCTGAAAACCGCCGCCGCCAAACGGCCCGAGTAGATCCAGCCGGCGTGCGGCACAAGCACGCCCGAGTACGGCGCCGGCTTCGGCTCAGAGGGAACGGAGGCGAACAGTTCGTCCAACTGCCGGTTGATTTTGCGCTGGTCGGCGGGATAAAATCCACCCGCCACGGCCGGCGGACGATCCCCTGCCACCTCCAACTGCATGGGGCCGTAAATCGCGTGGCCCTCGAAAACCTGCAACTGGGCGTCGTCGTCCTTCCAGGCGTCGGTCGGCAGCCCGGCCTTGAGGCAGACCTGTTCGAGGAACGTGAGGGCGTCGAAGCCGTGATCGACGGCCACGCCCGGCAGCAGCAGCCCCGCGCGTGTCCGCGGGCAATCTGCACTCCGTGCCGGCCGATGACCACCGCCTCGACCCGCCTCTCGCCGCGTTCCTTCACCAGCTCGGGCCCCCAGAGAATCCACACGTCAACGTCCAGGTGCGGGAGTTCGGCCGAGGCGATGGGCGGGAACCGCGGGTCGTCGGTCGCCGCCCGGTCGGCCGCGCGGTCCAAGGCATCGCTCAGCGCAACGGTCTCGGCGAGGTACCCGCAGCAGGAGCGGAGCCGGCCCTCGCGGCGGAGAGTGACGAACGCGCCGTAGACGGGCGTCTCTGCCGCTGCGCCCAGGCTCGCGCGGCTGGATTCGGCCCGCTCGCGCCGCACGGCCGCCGTCACCCGGCGGCACGCCGCGTTGAGGACCAATGCCTCCTGCTCCGCGGTCAACTCCGGCCTCGCGGCTGCGGTGGATTCTTCCGGCGGTTCGGGGGAAGAGCAATCCATGATAAGCTCCAATACAATTGCCGCTAAAACAACTGGCCATGGGCGTGGCAGCAAATCCCGGCAAATCGGTCATTCTAAGCGCAGCGAAGAATCCCCCTGGAATTACGGAGGTTCTTCGCTGCGCTCAGCATGATACCAACGCCAAGAAAACTTGCCGCACCCCCGGCGATTCGCTTTTCATCCTACCGGCGGCGGCATCTCCATACAAGCACCCGGATAACGCCGCAGCGGGATATTTCCGCAAAACCGTTCTCGCTGGACGCAGTCCCGAAGGAACGGTAGCCGATAGCCGGGAGCGTCAGCCCCGGGGAAAAGATCGCCCGTTCCCTTTTCAGCCGCAAGGCGGCGGCAGGCGGGCTTCGCAAAGACGATACCTAATTCACGTCTTTTTTCGGGGCCTGCGGCGTTTCGGCTTGGGACCGGGTTTTTGCGGCGTCAACACGCGACCGACGCGTTCCTCCAAGCGGGCCACAAACTTCGGACTGCCCAACGGCCGACCGGTTCGCCCGTGCGATCGCAAGTCTTGGAGTTCTTCTTCGCTCGGCGGAGTCCGCAAGCATGCCTTCCAATCGCCGGCCAGCTTCAACAGCGGCGCGACCTTGACCAGCCGGTCGTCGCGGCCCGACAGGTGTGCCTTTGCGCTGCTCCACCGCCACTGCCGGGCGCGGTCCACCAGCTTCGCCCGCACGGGATTCAACTCCACGTACCGCGCGGCCGCCAGCAGATGCGGCTCGTCCATGACGAAGGAAGCGAAGCGCCCCTGCCAGAGATAGCCGCGCCACCCTTCGCGGAAATTGATCCGCCGCGTGTAGCGTCGATGGGCCTCGCCGATGGCCCGACGCAGGCCGTCCTCGGTCTTGGGCACGACGATCAGATGGACGTGACTGGGCATCAGGCAATAGGCCCAAATCTTGACGCCTCGCTCGCGGCACCACCCGGCCATCAGACTCCAGATAGGCCGCGTAGTCGCCGTCGTTGAAAAAAGTCTGTTGCCCGCGGTTGCCCCGCTGGGTGATGTGATGGGGTAAACCGGGAATTACCAGCCGTGCTAATCTTGCCATGCACGGAGATTACCAAGTTCCTCTCTTCTTGTCAATAGTTAGGAAGATGTCCCCCCGGCGCACCATCACGATCAATGATTCCCGCCTCTATTATCCCCCCCAAATCTGCCACTAATGACTAAGAGCGCTCTGACCCCAAGCTCCTTCGAGGCGGCTCACGCGATGTACTTGCCGCGGGGCGTGTAGTGGGTATGCAACAGCTCGTGGCTGATGTGGCCGCAGGGACCGTCGGTAAGGAAGTCGGCGTAGACCTGCAACAAGGCCGGGTTCTCGTGCGACTTGCGGACCGAGTACGAGCGGTCCTCCTCGTAGATGGCCTTGGCGCGGGCGGCGCGGATTTCGGGGCTGGTGGGGATCGGCTGACCGCCGCCGCCGAGGCATCCGCCCGGGCAGGCCATGAACTCGATGAAGTGACATTCGCTCATTTTCCCGCCCGCCTTGATGTCCTCCATCACCCGCTTGGCGTTCGCCGTGCCGTGGGCGACGGCGACTTTCAAGGTCGCCCCCTTCAGCCAGTTCCAGTCGTCGAACAGGTGGGCGAGCAGCGCCGGCACGGGACCGACCTCGGTGATCGGCAGCTCGGCGTAGCGGACGCCCTCGAAGCCGCGGACGGGCACAACCTCGGCGTGGTCGAAGAAGTTTTCGACCTTCTTGCCGGTGACCAGTTCAATAACGGTGCGGATGGCCGATTCCATCACGCCGCCGGTGGCCCCGAAGATGACGCCGGAACCGGTGGCGGTGCCGAAGGGGTCGTCGAAATCGGTCCGGTTCATGTTGGGCAGATCGACGCCCGCCTCGTGGATCATCTTGGCCAATTCGCGGGTGGTCAGGCCGTAGTCGATGTCCTTGTAGCCGCTGGCGCACATTTCCGGCCGGTTGCACTCGAACTTCTTCGCCGAGCAGGGCATCAGCGCCACGGTGACGATGTTCCGCGGATCGATGCCCGTCTTCTCGGCGTAGAACGTCTTCAGCATGGCCCCGAACATCTGCTGGGGACTTTTGCAGGTGGATACGTGGTCGAGGAACTCGGGATAGAAGTGCTCGGCGAACTTTACCCAGCCGGGCGAACAACTGGTGAACATCGGCAGGGCGAAAGAGGGATTAGGGATGGGGGATTGGGGATTAGCGTTTTTGGACCCCGCTTCACTGGTCTCTGGCCCCTGGCCCCTGGCCCCTGTTTCTCCTGTCAGTGCCGCCTTCAACCGCAGCAGCAACTCGGTTCCCTCTTCCAAGATGGTCAGGTCGGCGGTGAAGTTGGTGTCGAACACCCGATCGAAGCCGCAATGGCGCAGGGCGGTGTTCATGCGGAAGGTCATGGGCTGGCCCGGCGGCAGGCCGAAGCACTCGCCGATGCCGGCCCGCGGGCTGGGGGCCGTTTGGATGACCACGTGTTTGGCCGGATCGTCGATCGCCTGCCAGACTTCGTCGGTGTTGTCGTTCGCCCGCAGGGCGCCGGTGGGGCAGCGGTTGATGCACTGGCCGCAGTTGATGCAGATCACGTCGGCCAACGGTTTATCGCCGAAGGTGGCGATTTTGATGCGGCTGCCGCGGTCGATGGCCTCGAGCACGCCGACTTCCTGCAAGTCGATGCAGGTCCGCACGCAGCGCCGGCAAAGCACGCACTTGTTCATGTCGCGGACCAGGGCGTGGCTCGAACTGTCGATCCCGTAACGCGGTTTCTCCATCCGGCCGAAGCGGAAATAATCCACGCCGTACTCTTCGGCCAGCGCCCGCAACTCGCAGTTGCCGTTCCGCCCGCAGGTGTAGCACTCGCCGTAGTGATTGGCCAGCATCAGGTCGAGGATGTGCCGCCGGGCCTTGCGGACGGCGGGCGTGTGGGTCTTCACGTGGATCGGCGAGGTGACGGGATAACTGCACGAGGCTTGCAGGGTCCGTTGGCCTTCGACCTCGACCACGCAAATCCGGCACACGCCCGCCAGGCACAAGTCCTCGTGATAGCACAGCGTGGGGATGTGGATGCCCAATTGCCGGGCGGCCTCCAGGATCGTGGTTCCCAGGGGCACGGTCAGCGTCCGGCCGTCGATCGTGACTTCGATCATTTTGCCGAGCGTCTTGGCGTGTTCGATGACTTCGGCCGTGCGGCCGCGCTGGCTGGCCGGGCGCGAGTGGGATGACCGTGGGGGAGCAGTTCGTCGGACATGGTCGGGGATCAGGGGTTGAATCTGAAGGAATTAGGTTTTCTGCAGATGGGACCAATGGGACATATACGACATATAGGTCCCGTTGGTCCCATGCGTTCCATCTCTCACATCGCTCCGCTGTCTCTCATGGCAAATTCTCTTTCTATCCGGCGCGCACCACTCGGCCGAGGATTTCATCCTGGAAATGCTCGACGATCGAGAGAAAGGCGTTGGGGGCCATCTGGCCCAGGCCGCACTTCGAGGCCACCTGCATGGTTTCTCCCAGCGAGCGAAGCTCGGCCAGATAGTGCATCGAGCAGTGGCCCTGCTGGAGCATCTTGACGCCTTCGATCAGTTTTGGGGTGCCTTGCCGACAGGGAGTGCACTGGCCGCACGACTCGTCGGCGAAGAATTCGAGGAAGTTTTCGGCCACGCGGAGCATGTCCCGGTGGGGGCCGAAGATGATGATCGATCCGCCGGTGGGGACGTCCTCGAAGGCGATGGTCCGCTCGAACTGGGCGGCGGGCACGCATTGGCCGGCGGCCCCGCCGACCTGCACGGCCTTGGCTCCTTCGCCGCCCACGCGTTTCAATAGTTCATCGACCGTGATCCCCATGGGGAACTCGTAGACGCCCGGCTGACGGCAGTCGCCCGAGACGCTGAACAGTTTCAGGCCGGTCGATTTTACTGTGCCGATGTCCTTGAACCACTTGGCGCCCTTGGCCAGGATGCAGACGACCCAAGCGAAGGTCTCGACGTTGTTGACGATCGTCGGATTGCCGAGGTATCCGGTGTCGATGGGGAACGGGGGGCGGTTGCGGGGCTCGCCCCGCTGGCCTTCGAGCGACTCGATCAGGGCGGTCTCTTCGCCGCAGACGTAGGCCCCGGCGCCCATGCGGATTTCGATGTCGAAGTCGAAACCTTCGCGGCCGCGGATCTTTTTGCCCAGCAGGTGCTGCGCCCGCCGCCGCCGCAGCACGGTCTCCAGATGCGGCGGAGGTAGGCGTACTCGCCGCGGAGGTAGACGATGCCCTGCTCGGCGCCGATCACGAAGGCGCCGATGGTCATGCCCTCGAAGACCAGGTCGGCGAACTCGGAGAGGATCACGCGGTCCTTGAAAGTGCCCGGCTCGCCCTCGTCGGCGTTGCAGATGACGAACTTCCGCTCGCCGGGGCTTTGGATGGCCAGGTCCCATTTCAGGCTGGTGGGAAATCCGGCCCCGCCGCGGCCGCGCAGACCCGAGGACTCGATCTGCCGCAGGGCGTCGGCCGACGGCCGCTCGAGCGCCGAATCCAGCCCGCGGCCCGGCTCGATGGTGCTGAAGGTGAGCGATCCGTGCGTGGTCTCGGCAATCATTGTCAGCGCTCCTTGTCGGCCGTGGCGTGGACCCCGAAGGTGCTGCGGCATTCTTCGAGGATGTGATGGACTTTTTCCGGGGTGATTTGGGTGTAAATCTGCTCGTTGACCAGCATCGCCGGCCCTTGATCGCACATCCCCAGGCAGTTCGCCCAGCCGAGCGTGAACTTGCCGTCGGGCGTGGTCTCGCCGAACTCGATTCCCAGATCGTTCGCCAACTGCCGGGCGACGTTGTCCGCGTCGCGCATGTCGCAGGCGATCGTCCGGCACAGGCGGATGACGAACTGCCCCTGCGGCTTGTCTTCCAGAAAGCTGTAGAACGAAACGACGCTGGAGACTTCCACCGGATGGATATCCAGCAAATCCGCGATAATCTGCATCGAATATTCGGAGATGTGATAGCGGGTCCGCTTCAATTCCTGGAGGATGGGCATCAATGCGCTGCGGTCGTGGCCGAAGCGATCGGCCATCTTCACCAGATCGTCACGGAGCCGTTCCTGTTCGGTTACTAACATGGCGTGGCCTTTGGTTACTACCGGATAACCCCTCGGGAACAAGCCCGAATCAGTCCAATATATCAGATCTTACCGCGCCCGCAACCCGATGGAAAGTCGAGTGTGCGGCAAGATTTCATGGCGTTGGCGTCATTCTGAGCGGAGCGAAGAATCTGGCTGGAATCACAGAGATTCTTCGCTCCGCTCAGAATGACCGCTTTGCCAGGAACTTTTGCCACACACTAAAGTCGATGAGCCGCAAGATTTCCGGCATCTGTCACGTAGGACAGGTTGGCAACCTGTCCTACAACAGGTTGACTCCGCCGGACGAGGAGTTTACTCTGCTAGCGTGGGGTAACGGACGCACCGCACGATTCTCCGGCAGTGCGATCATTCATCGTTATTAGCTGTGGGATTATCAATGATGTGAACAATAGCCGGACGCCAAGACCGCCGAAATGTCCGCGAATCTCAAGGAACCAAACATGGAACTTTCGGTCTTCTCCGTTGCGGCCATATTGTCGCTCATCGCCGCCGTCCCGGCCGCCGCCGCGCCCCAGCCGCAACCCGCAGCGCCGCCGGAGGCCGTCGCCCGTGGCAGGACCGCAAGTGGCAAACCGTTCCGGCCGCGATGGATCGGGCGGCCAACAACGCCGCCGGCACGCTGTCCGAGGGCACCACGGCCTACTCCTTCAACGTCATCGACAGCCGCGGGCTGGTCGTCAGCACCGACCACTTCAACGTCCCGCCCGGAACGAAGTAGGACAGATTGTTAATCTGTCCCAATTCAACTCTACCGGACAGGTTGACAACCTGTCCTACGACGCTACGTCCCCCGCCGGCCGCCGAACCATTCGATCTGACGGCGCGGGCAAAACCCATATCCGCGATCCGCGCAGTACGGTGCCAACCAAACCGCTTTTTCCACCAGCGCCGCCGCCTCGACACCCTGCGGCATGAGCATTACCCGAGCCGGCTCGATCTCGGGAAACTCCGCCAGATACGCCTCGACTTCGCGGCAGTCGCCGGGGCAATCGACCACGAACTTCATCTGATAGTCGTACTCCGCCGTCAGCCGGCGAATCACGTCCGGCGCGTGCCGGTTGAGCGCGTGCCGCCGGGCCCAACGCGGATCAGACCCCGCCGCCGGCGCCGAGTTGGACAGTTTCGGACTGATCGACATCAGATCGCAGGCCACCGGCAGGTAGAGTGTGCCGGCGGTCTCGATGGTGATGTGCCAGCCCCGCTCGCGGAGCGCCGCGGCCAAAGGAATCAACTCGGCGAACAGCATCGGCTCGCCCCCGGTCAAAACCACATAAAAGGTGTCAGAACTATTTCTTTCGCGGGCCTGAGGAACAATTGGAATAAAGAGTTCTGACACCCTTTTCTCGACCCGGTCGAGGATTTCGGCCACCGAGAGGTCGTCGCCCTCGGGCAACCAAGAGGCGTAGGGCGTGTCGCAATACCCGCAGCGCAGGTTGCACCCGCTACAGCGGACAAAGACGCTCTCGACGCCGGTCAGACGCCCTTCGCCCTGGATCGATCGGAATATCTCGGCAATTCGCATGGCCGACAATTGACGTAAAAACCGCAAGTGGCATTCAGATTTGATATTTTATCGGATCGTTCAAGCCCGCCGAGTTCGGAAGAGGGGAGGGTCGGAAATGGGTTGGAAATGGGTAGAGTCGAGAGGTGGCGCGGTGGTTTAGGGAAACGGTGGCATCGAAAGAGCCGTGCGGGAAAGGGCCAGCGACCCGTCCCGACCCGGAATCATGCGCCGGTCATGGTAACATGACGGGTGAAGCGTTGACAAGGGCACCGGGAAGCGGGCGAACAAAACCGGCATGAATGCGACGGCGGAGCCCGGGGAGGGAAGAGGATCGACCAACGGAAACGCCGCACGAACCTTACTCGCGCCGGACTCAGTGCCGGGGCGGCGAGGCATGGGATTGTGGGGCGTACGAGCAGCAGCGAAGCGGGATAAAAAGATGCGGTTCACCGCGCTGCTGCTGAAAGAAAGGAGCGGAACGCGGCTAATTGTGCTCCGCCGCGCCGCGGTCGCCGTTGTCCTTATTTAGATAGCGGCGCAGATAGCGGGCGCGCTCGATGTTGCGGTCCGAGGGGTCCATGTCGCTGCCGGTCAGCTTCTGAAGGTGCGCCGGTTGCGTGCGGATAAACAATTCGTTGATCGCCGGGATATTAAGGTCGCTGATCAGCCCCAGGTTCACTCCCATCCGCACGCTGCTCAGCAGGTGCATCGTCTCCTCGGGACTGATGGTCTGGGCGGTGCGGAGGATGCCGTAGGCCCGGCTCACCCGATCGTGCAGGTTTTCGTGGCTTTCCTTGACCAGGAAATCGCGGGCCTGCCGTTCGTAGTCGATAATCACCGGCACGATGTCGCTTACCCGGCGGATCAGGTCCGCCTCGCTCAGCCCTAGCGTCACCTGATTGCTGATCTGATAGAAGTCGCCCATCGCCTGCGAACCTTCGCCGTACAGCCCGCGGACGGCCAGGCTGATCTTCTGCAAGCTGCGGAAGACCTTGTCGATCTGCCGCGTAATGACCAGGGCGGGCAGGTGCAGCATCACGCTTACCCGCATCCCCGTCCCCACGTTGGTCGGGCAGGCGGTCAGATATCCCAGCCGCTCGTGGAAGGCGTAAGTCACCTTCTCTTCGATCAGGTCGTCGATGTGGTTGATTTGTTCCCAGACGCTGTCCAGGTCCAGTCCGCTCTTCATCACCTGAATCCGCAGATGGTCCTCTTCGTTGATCATCAGGCTAAACTTTTCGCCGCAGTCGATGGCCACGGCCCTGGCGCCTTGGGCCTCGGCGTGTTCGCGGCTGATGAGGTGCCGCTCGACGAGCAACTGGCGGTCCACCTGCTCGAGTTTGGAGAGGTCGAGGTAGAGCATCTCGCTCTCGCCGGCGATGGCCGCTACCCGTTCGTGGAGGATTTTTTCGATCCGTTCGCGGTCCTGGAGGGTGGTGCGGCTGATGAAGGGGAAATCGGCCAGGTTCCGCGCCAGGCGGACGCGGCTGCTGATGACGATGTCCGACTCGGGGCCGGAGCCTCGCATCCACTCGCCGCTTTGTCGGGTCAGGTCGTCCAGTTGCACGGTGTCAACTCCCCTCGCTCTCGATGCGCTGAATTGTGTCGCGTAGTTGGCTGGCGCGTTCGTAGCGTTCCTCGTCGACGGCTTCCTTCAATTCCCGGCGGAGGCGGATCAACTGGGTGCGATGCTCGCTGTTGCCGGCCAGACGGCTGGGACGTTTGCCCACGTGCACCGACTCGCCGTGAATGTTCATAATCAGCGGCTCCAACTGCGTCTGAAAGCAGACGTAATCGTGGGGGCAGCCCAGCCGCCCCTGGCTGCGGAACTCGAAAAACGTGATGCCGCACACCGGGCAGGCCTGCTGATCGAGCCGGGACAATTCCTCGGCCGTCTGGCCGATGGCGATCTGCTGGGCCAAAGCCGCGGCCATCCCCGCGACGGGTGTCTGCTCGCCGGACGGTTCCGACAGGTATTGCCGGGCGTGGTCTTCGCAGAGGTGTAGTTCCTGCGGCTTGCCGCCGGTCAGCTCGGTGATGTGAAACGTCGCCGGTTTATTGCAGTGTTGGCACTTCATTGCAGTCCACTCGCTCTGAGACGTTGCCGCCCTCTTTGTAGTATAAACGATAGTCGATCTGCACGACCAATTGTTGTACTACGAATTCGACGGCTCACATTTTTCCCGTTTTCCCTTAAGGATTCTACCAGTCCCCCCCCCAGTGTCAAGGCGGGTGTACGTCGGCAATTCAGCGGAGGTGATTACACGTTTAGTGTCCGTCGGCGCGGTGGCCCCGCCGGCGATGCAAAACCGCCGTTCCGGCGGCTGCTAAACGGGTGTCCAAGTATAACTTTGGAGTTTGTGGGACAGCCGCCCTCGGCTGTCTTGGGCGATTCCGCACAGCCGAGGGCGGCTGTGCCACAAGTTATTCTTGGCCCCCTGCTAAACGTACAATTGTCGCCCGTTTCAACCCTGTCCGTAGTACGCCTCGGGGCCATGCTTGCGGAGATAGTGCTTTTCGAGGACGTACGGTTCCAACTCCGCGGCTTCGGCGTTCAGCAGCCGAGCGCCCAGGGCCATCTCCGCCACGGCCTCCAACGCCACGGCGTTCCGCACCGCCTCGGACACGTCGCGGCCCCAGACGAACGGCCCGTGGCCCGGCACGAGCGCGGCGGGCATGGCCGTCGGGTCCAAGTCCGCGAAACGCTCGACGATCGCCCGGCCCGTGTTCAACTCGTACTCCTCGTCGACCTCGGCCTTCGTCAGCGGTCGAGTCACCGGCACCGGGCCGCGGAAGTGATCGGCATGGGTGGTGCCCAAACAGGGAATTTCGCACGGGCCTGGGCAAACATCGTGGCGTGCCGGCTGTGGGTGTGAACCACGCCGCCGACCGCCGCAAACTGCCGATACAACATCAAATGGGTAGGCGTGTCGCTCGACGGCCGACCTTCGCCTGCGACCACCGCGCCGTCGAGATCGACCACCACGATCCGCTCGGGCGCGAGTTCCTCGTAGGAAAGGCCGCTGGGTTTGATCGCCACCAGCCCCCGTTGCCGGTCGATGCCGCTGGCGTTGCCCCAGGTGAGCGCGACCAAACCGTAGGAGACCAGTTCCCGGTTGGCTCGGCAGACGCGCTCTTTCAAATCGTCAAGCATGAGGAGTGCTCCCATAAAGCCGCGACCGTTAGTCGTGCCGGCCGGCAAACCCATATTATGCTCAAGAAGCGTAGGGTGGGACAAGCGGAGCGCAGGTCCCACCATGTCTGCTTTCCGACGCGGTCATACGACGCCGTTTTTCGACGCTGGTGGGACTGCGATTCGCTTGTCCCACCCTACGATGATATCACGGATGCTCGATCGGCTGGGGGTGGGCCACTTGGGTCGTTGAGCCTTCTTCGGCCGGCGGCGGGGCGGTAGTGCCCGACGCATGCCAGCCGGAAGCCGGCAACTCCTTCGGAGCGCTCCGCGGCACGCTGGCGGCGAGCCGATCCGGAGGGGCCGACGCGGCCACCTTGACCGGCGCCTGCACCGGCTCCAATTCCCTCACCGGTTCGTGCGGAGAACTCCTGCCGCGGACGTGGTAGATCAAATTCGGCTCGGGACGCGGCCGACGGGCGCTGGAGGCCAACATTCCTCTCGAGGACGCGGGCCGCTGCTCGCGCGGGCGGAGCGCGGGCGAGCCCCGCTCGACCCACGCCAACCAGGTGTTTTGCAGTTTCCCCAAGTCGTTGATGTCATAGAACCGCCGGACCGCCCCCGGCCAATCGTTGCTCTTTAGACCATCGCCGATGAACTCGATGTACCGCCGCCGCCCGCCGGTCTGGATCAGATAATCGGCCAGCGAAAAGCCCTGGGCGTACAGCGGCATGATGTCCTGCGGGTAGTCGGTCATGTTGAACATCTGGTTGAAGGCGATTCCCCGGCCGGTGCGGAGGGCCTGGTAGAGAATCCGCAGGTACTTGTTCTTCTCGCTGATGTTTTCCACGGTCGAGGCGCCGCCCTCGTCGGCCCAGCGCGGCAAGGGCTGACGGAAATGGCTGGCGAAGACCATGTGGGTGATCTCGTGCGGCAGCACCGAATCGAGCAGCCGCTCCCGCGAGCCTTGAATCGTCATCCGCCAGCCGAACACCTCGCCCCGATCGAAGACGAACGTGGTGGCCCCGCCGTTGCCGAGCTGCGGGCCGGCTTGCACCGTCATCACGCACGGCTGCGCCCAGTTGGGCATCGGCGCGCCCAGCCATTCGACGGCCAGGTCATGACGATACTTTTCCGCCGCCTGCACCATCTGTTGGGCGAAAGCGGGATCGGCCGTCTCGACGATGAAGTTGGCGCTCTGCTGCCGGGCGCCCATCGAGATCAACAGCAAAGCCGCCAACAGCGCAAAGCGCCGAGCGGCCGCCGGATGCGCAAATTGCTGAACGGCCGCCCGATGGGCGGTCCATCTAATGAGAGCTTCCATGCTCTTCCTCGCTTCCTTGCAGTTTTGTAACGGAATCCTGACTAAGTTCTCGTCCAAAAAACAACTTCGGTATATGTAGGACAGCCGCCCCCGGCTGTCCAGGGCGATTCGCACAGCCGAGGGCGGCTGTGCTACAAGTTGTTTCTGGACGACCGCTAACCCGGATTATTCATAAACGTCATCCTGAGCACAGCGAAGGATCTCCGATGCGCCGCAAACAGCCCAGATTCGTCGCTGCGCTCAGAATGACAATGTTCCTTCGTGTTTATGAATAATCCGGGCTAAGGCAGGAAGTAAAAATTTACCCCACCGCGGCCAAACCACCAAGAGCAGTTTTTTCGGAGCACGGAGCGGCGTGCAAGTTGCCCTCTGCGAATCGTTGGGCAGGTGGTAAACAGAAGGGGGGGAAATTTGCTCGGATGTTGGCCGAACGGACATAAACCAGGTAAAGGAGGTGGCCTAGGAAGGCGGGACTGCGAACAGTACGCCTCCCGGGCAACCGACTCTACCGCCACACGGGAAACCACTGCGATGAAAGAAGAAATCGGATGATTTGCAGTTGCGTGCCGATGCCTTGGCGGAATGTCCGATATCATCCGCCCGGTTTTTTCATCCCCCAACTGTGCATTACCAACACGGCCCCAAAGGACAGCAAGGACCAGCCAATAAAATCGGGCGGATAAATGACCTTCTTGATCGCCGGTTCATTCGATTGAGTCAAAGTCTGGGTGGCGGCGCTGACCGACGCCAGGGGATGGCCGGTCCGCTCGGCGAGGAACTGCGTGAAGTTCGGGGTCAGCTCGATCGAGTCGACCATCTTGAACTCCCCCCCTAGAAGCAGGCACAGCATCCCCGCGAAAAAAAATTGATTGCGCGTAATGTCCATCATTGGAATTTCCTCCGCCGCGTCTCGTATTTTGTATCGAGCCGATGTCTCCTCGGTCTTCAGCCGGCCGCCGGACGCAGCGGATATTTCGTCCCGCCCGAGCGGATTGCAGGATTTTCCCGAATTAAGCGAATCCGCCGGTGAAACGGCGCGAGCGCAATTCGCGGGGTGCGTGAAACGCACCATGCACCGCTAATCGTGGCGCGTTTCACGCATCTTGCAAAATTCAATCGCGCGGGGCGTAAAAACCCCTCCATCCCGAAAAACTATCGTATATTGAAGGAGAACATCCCTGCCGCAACAGAGAAATCAGCAATGACGCAACGTGTATTGATTGTCGACGATTCCATGCTCATGCGCCGTCTGGTGAATGAGACGCTCGCCTGCGACGGGTGGGAAGTCGTCGCCGAGGCCGCCGACGGCGACCGGGCCGTGGAGCTTTACCAGAGGCATCGTCCCGACGCCGTCACGCTCGACATCATCATGCCAGGCCCTCCGGGAGCGGGCATGAAGGCCCTGCAGGAAATCCTCCGCATCGACGCGGACGCCAAAGTAGTCGTCGTCAGCGCGTTGAATCAGAACCAGGCTCATCTCGGAAGCGATCCGGGCGGCGCGCAAGACTTCATCGCCAAGCCCTTCATGCCCGAGCAATTGCAGGCCACTCTGCGGGCTTGCATTGCGGAATCGGTTCGCGTCTAAGAGCGTGTCGTGGAAGGAAGAATACGGTCCCCTCTCCTTTTGGGAGAGGGTTAGGGTGAGGGCCGTTCCGCTCTTCAAATAGAGGAAAACCGCCGGGTGCCACTGCTGGCTTGTCCAGCAGTAAAAATGGCTGGCCACCGCTGATTCGGCACTGCTGGACAAGCCAGCAGTGGCACCCATCTTTTAGAAACTACCCATCATTTGATCCGTCAATTCTGAAGCACTACACTGGTCTTCAAGTAGAGGAAAACCGCGAACTGCCCTCACCCCCGGCCCCTCTCCCAAAGGGAGAGGGGAGATTTTCAAGACGCCCTCACCCCCGGCCCCTCTCCCAAAGGGAGAGGGGAGATTTTCAAGACGCCCTCACACCCGGCCCCTCTCCTAAAGGGAGAGGGGAGATTTTCAAGACGCCCTCACACCCGGCCCCTCTCCCAAAGGGAGAGGGGAGATTTTCAAGACGCCCTCACCCCCGGCCCCTCTCCCAAAGGGGGAGGGGAGATTTTCAAGACGCGTTCTAAGGGATCGCCACCGTTCGTCCATCGCAACCCCCTGGCCGCCGAGGAGAAGGAGTATTGGTGGCTGAGCTTCCAGCAATCGGCGAATTCCGCCGGGAGTTTGCGATTTTTCTTTCAACAAGTTGACCCTCTTGCGCAAATAGATATTGTGGACCGAGGGAGCAAACGCATGGAACCGCGCGACGACTCGGATGAAGGGCTGATGCGGCAGGTGGCGCTCGGCAAAGCCGATGCTGTCAGCGTCCTTCTGCGGCGCTATGCCGGCCCGCTGCTGACGTTCATCCACGGGACGGTGGGCCACCGGCAGCGGGCCGAAGACCTGTTTCAAGAGGTCTTTCTGGCCCTCTGGGTCTGGCGTCGCCGCTATTGCTACCCGCGCCCCTTTCGGCCGTGGTTGTTCGGCATCGCCATGAACAAGTGCCGCGCCGACATTCGACGGCAGACCAATCTGCCGCGGTTGTTTGACGATTTCCCCGCGGATTGCCCCGCCGGCGTCGATCCCGCCCCGGCCGAGGCGGCGGTCGCCGCGGAAACGGCTGGACTTGTGGCCGATGCGGTGGGCCGCCTGCCCCCGGCGCAACGGGCGGTGGTGACCATGCGCGTCTGGAACGGACTTTCTTACGCCGAGATCGCCGAGGCCGTCGGCCGTAGCGAAGCCACGGTCCGCTCGCACATGTTCCACGGACTTGCAGCGCTCCGAAAATATCTTGAACCGCGGATGAAATGAATTGCAGTACCGGCCTTTGATACGGGAGGGCCGCCCCCATGTTGCACGCGAACGATCACGTTCTCGAACAAGTCGACGCATATCTCCACGATCTGCTCACGGCCAAAGACGCCGAGACTCTGGAGAGACACTGCGCCGAGTGCCGGATCTGCCAGGTGGCGATGGAGGAAGCCCGCCGGCGGTTCGAGGCCCTGCGCGGGTTGCCGGAGGCCGAGGTCCCGCAACGGCTCATCCAAGAGACCTGGGCGAAAATCGAGCGTCATCGGCGTCGCCGGTTGACGCCGGCCTTGGTGGGTTGGGCGGCCGCCGCAGTGTTCCTCGTCATGTTCGCCGGTTTGCACGTCTATTATCTGACGCTGTCCCCCTCGCCCTACGATCTGAAAATACTGGGCCAAAGCGAGTTGATCGCCCAAAGCGGGGCTTCGCTCCGCGTGCTGCTGGTCGATCATGACAGCGGCCGGCCCATCGCGGACGCCCCCGTCGAAATCGACCTGGCCGACGGCAAGACCAATCGGATGATTCACCTGGTCAGCTTCAAGACGGATCGCTGGGGGAGCGGCAGTCCGCACTTCACGCTGCCGAACTGGAAGAGCGGAGAGTACGAGTTGCGGGTGTCGGCACGCCCCGGCGGCGCACGTGAAAGCATCGCCCGGACGGTAAAACTCAAGCGCTCCTGGCGGTTGATGCTGACCAGCGACAAGCCCGTTTACCAACCCGGCCAGGTGATTCACGTGCGCAGCCTGGCGATGGCCCAGCCGGAGTTGAAACCGGTCGCCGGGCACAACGTCGCCTACTCCATCCGCGATCCCAAGGGGAACGTGATCTTCCGCAAGCAGGACGTGACCAGCCGCTTCGGCATCGCCTCGGCAGATTGTCCGCTGGCCGACGAAATCACGGAGGGGGCCTATCAGATCGAGTGCCGGGTGGGGGACACCGCTAGTTCCCTTACCGTCGAAGTGAAGAAATACGTCCTGCCGAAGTTCAAGATCGACGTTTCGCTCGATCAGCCTTATTACCAACCGGGGCAAAAAGTCCGCGGCACGGTCGCGGCCCGCTACTTCTTCGGCAAGCCCGTGCAAAATGCCGAGGTCGAGATAGCCGCCGGCGTCAGGGACGTGGGCGCCAATGCGGTCGGCCGTTTGCAGCGCCGCACCGGCGCGGCCGGCTCCGCCGATTTCGAGTTCACCGTGCCGGAACGGCTCTTCGGACGGGAACAGCTTTCCGGCAACGCGGAAATCTCGATCCGCGCCACGGTCGTCGATTCCGCCGGCCAAAAAGGGGTCAGAACTATTTATCGGATCGTGACCGACCAGCCGATTCGCGTCGAAGTCATCCCGGAGTCGGGCGCGTTGGTCCGGGGGATCGCCAACGTGGTCTATCTCTTCACGAGCTACCCCGACGGCCGGCCGGCGCGGACCAGAATCTCCGTCAGCGGCATCCATCGCGAGCTGGTCAGCAGCCCGCTGGGCGTCGCCCGGGTGGAGTTGACCCCGGAGGCCGAGCAAGTGTTCTGGACCGTTCGCGCCGTGGACGATGCGGGCAGGGTCGGCCGCCGCGAGGTGGTTTTGGAGTGCGGAAAAGCAGCGGACGACTTCCTCGTGCGGACCGACGCGGCGGTCTACGACGGCGGAAAGACGATGCACGTCCTGGCCCTCGGCAGCGGCAACGAGCCCGTCTTTCTGGACCTGATAAAAGACGGCCAGACGATGCTCACCGACATGATACCGATGAGCAAAGGCACGGGGCAGTACGATTTCGATCTCCCGCCGGGGCTCTTCGGCACGCTCGAATTGTCGGCGTATCGCTATGGCGCTGCCGGCTTGCCGGTCCGCAAGACGCAGGTGATCTACGTCCGTCCCGCCGACGCCGTGAAAATCGAAACCACGCTGGACCGCCAGGAATATCGGCCGGGCGGGCGGGCCAAGATCAGTTTCCGGCTGACCGACGAACAGAATCGGCCCCTGCCGGGCGCGCTGAGCCTGGCGGCCGTCGACGAGGCCGTATTCTCGGTGCTCGGGCAGCGGCCGGGCATGGAGGGGGCGTTCTTCACCCTGGAACAGGAGTTGCTCCAGCCGGTCTATGCGCTCTATCCCTGGTCGCCCAACATGCTCCCCGGCGCTGCCCCGGCGGATCGCGCCGGATTGGAGAAGGCCCTGTTCTCCCGCGCCGCGCAGAAGCCGCTCGATCGGGACGCCCTACTCGCCGAGTTAGTCAAAAAGTATGGCGAAGGAAATAAGGAGATGTTGGAGGTCCTGAATCGTCCCGACCTGGACCAATTGTTGGATCACGTCGTCATTCCAGACGAACTAAAAGCCTTGCTTCGCGACAACACCGGCACATATACCTTGGAGGGCACAACCTATCCCGCTCAAGTACAGAAAGTCGAACGAGAACGGAAGGAGACGTTGGCAACCATCAAGGCAATTTGGGTGTGTCTGGGGATTATTGGCGGAATTGTTTTTCTGATTGTTGTACTGCCGAAATTGGGGGCCAGCCTGGTGGAGGTTTTGGTGGTTATCACCATCTGCGCCATTTTATGTGCCTCTGATGTTGCCGGCGGTTCAATCTGCGCGGGAGGCCAGCAGACGCACGCAAGCCAGGAACGACCTCAAACAAATCGGCCTGGCGATGGAAAACGCGAAACAAGCGGGCGGATTGGCCTGACGCCAAATCGCAGCCCCAAAGCGCCAAACCCATCCGGGTCCGCGAATGGTTCCCCGAGACTCTGCTTTGGCGGCCGGAACTGATTACCGACGACCAGGGCCGGGCCACGCTCGATCTGGATCTTGCCGACTCGATCACCACCTGGCGGCTCTCGGCCAGCGCGGTTACGGCCGACGGAGAACTCGGCGCCGATCAGAAGGCGATCCGCGTCTTCCAGCCGTTCTTTGTGGACCTGAATCTGCCGGTCGCATTGACCCGGGGCGACGAGGTCGCCGTGCCCGTGGTCGTCTATAACTATCTCGACAAACCGCAAACCGTCGAGTTGAAGCTCGTCGGAGGAAAATGGTTCAAGCTGCTGGGCGAGCCGGCGCAAAAGGTCGAACTGGCGGCCGGCGAAGTCCGCAGCGTCGGCTTCCGCATCCGCGCCGAGAAGGTCGGCCGCTTCGAGTTGGAGGTCTCCGCCCGCGGCAGCGGAGTGTCCGACGCCGTAAAGCGGCCGATCGAGGTCTCACCCGACGGCCGGCCCGTCGAGCAGGTCTTCAACGGGACCTTGCGGCAGCCGGCCGAAATAACGTCCGCGGCGCCGCGGCAGGCGATCGAGGGCAGCGTTCGCGCGATCGTAAAGATCTATCCGTCGAGCTTCAGCCAGGTCGTGGAAGGGTTGGACGCGATCTTCCAGCGGCCCTACGGCTGCTTTGAGCAGAACGTCCTCGACCACTTATCCAAACGTGCTTGCGCTCGACTACTTGCGGCAAAACAACAAGAGCCTGCCCGCGGTCGAGGCCAAGGCGCGGGAGTACATCCACCTCGGCTATCAGCGGCTACTGAGTTTCGAGGTGGCCGGGGGCGGTTTCGACTGGTTCGGCAATCCCCCGGCGAACCGGACCTTGACGGCTTACGGCCTGATGGAGTTTCAGGACATGGCCCGGGTCCACGACGTCGATCCGCGGTTGATCGAGCGGACGCGGCGGTGGCTGCTCGGCCAGCGGCAAGCCGACGGCTCATGGGATTCAGAACGCCACATGCTGCACGACGGGCTGGCCCGCGACATGGGCCGGCTGGCCCGGCTCGGCGCTACGGCCTACATCGCCTGGGCGGTCTTCGACGGCGGCAACGTACAGGCCGAGGCAAGGGAAACGCGTCAATACCTCCTCTCGTTTCGACCGGAGGAGATCGACGACGCCTACGTCCTGGCGCTCGTGGCCAACGCCCTGTTGGCGATGGATGCGGGGAGGGTGGACGCCGTGCCCTACATCGACCGGCTGGAGAGCTTGAAACGTACCTCGGCAGACGGAAAACTCGCCTGGTGGGATTCGCCCACAGGCCGGACCATGTTCTACGGGTCCGGCCGCAGCGGCAGCGTCGAAACCACGTCGCTGGCCGCCCTGGCAATGCTGCAGCGCCGGCCGCCATCCGGCCACCGCCCGCGGTGCGCTGGCGTGGCTCGTGGACCAGCGCGACGGCGGCGGCACATGGTACTCCACGCAGGCGACAGTGCTGGCCCTGAAGGCGTTGCTGGCGGGCAATGGCAAGCCGCTCGGCGACGGCCGGCCCCAACACCTGGCTATCCGTTGCGACGGAAAGCTCGTCCGCGACCTTGTTGTTCCGGCCAACCAATCCGACGTCGTGCAACAGATCGACCTCTCGTCGCTGGTGGCCGAGGGCAAGCACCGTTTGACCGTCGCCGATCTCAGCGACACTGCGGCCGTGTATCAGGTGACGTTCCGTTACTACGTGCCGCGGGCGAAAAAGCCCGCCGGCCAGGAACCTTTAGCGATCGAGTTGGCCTACGACAAGACCGATCTGAGCGTCAACGATTCGGTGGGCGTCACGGCTACCGTGGTCAATAAGACCGACGAGGCCGCGCCGATGGTCATTCTCGATTTACCCATTCCGGCCGGCTTTGCGATGGAATCCGAGGACCTAGACAATCTGGTTGCCGCGAAGACAATCGCCAAGTGGCAAGCGACGCCGCTGAGCGCAGTGGTCTACTTGAGGCAACTGCCGCCCGGTAAGCCGCTCGTGCTGCATTACCGTTTGCGGGCGACGATGCCGGTGAAAATTGCGGTTCCCCCGGCCCGGGCCTACGAGTATTACGATCCGGACAAGCAAGTCTCCGGCAAGGTAGTGGATTTGACCGTGACGGCCGAAAAGTGATCGGACGGTCACGGCTTTCTGAACTCCGCCCGATAGACCGGCTCGTCGGCCCTCCGCACGCGGCGCTCGAAATGGGTGCGGTAGTCCATGTCGTGCTCGGGGGACGATTCCGCGACGGGCAGGGGGCCTTCCAGCCCGGTCTCCGCCGCCAGCAACTCCAAGGCGGTTTGATAATACTCCTCGAACGTCGGTCCAGAAGTGGAGCGACTCCGCCGGGCCGCAGCGTCCGTTGGAACATCGCGCAGGAACGGCTCGCACATCACCCGCCGCCGCCGGTGCCGCTTCTTCCACCAGGGGTCGGGAAAGTAGACGTGAACCGCCGCCAGCGATGCGTCGGGGAACAATTCGCTGAACACCCGCAGGGCGTCGCCGTGTACGACCAGGGCGTTGCGCAGGCCGGCCTTGACCAGGCCCGCCGCGGCGAATTGGGCGTATTTCTGCGCAACTTCGATGCCCAGAAAATCGGTTTCCGGCCGGGCGGCGGCGGCGCTGCGCAGAAACAGGCCCTTGCCCGAGCCGATTTCGACCTCCAACGGGGCCTCGCGGCCAAACAGCGCCGCGGCGTCCCAGGGATGCGGCAACTGCTCGGCCGTCTTCAGGTGCCCGCTCAGGTCGATCATCGGATCGATTTTTCGCAGTGCGCACCGTCCCATACGTAATTTATCCGTGAAAAAGCGTCATCATCCCGTAGGTTATGCTTTAGCCTAGCGCAGCGTAGCCGCAACCAATTGTGGTCTTGGGTCTTGGGTCTTAGGTCTTGGGTCTTCGTGCCAAGACCTAAGACCCAAGACCTAAGACCCAAGACCGTCAAAGATTGAGGACGATTTCTCAATCCCAAAAACTAATGGCATAACATTCCCCATTCAGGCAGTGGTAACCGTTCACGGGTTTATGAAGAGCGACCGCGGAACTACGGCGGTAGCGGGAAAACCAGGGGGGAAAGAGACGCCGTTAGGGGCCTGACGGCAGGAGCGAGGGTGGCAAACCGCCGCTGAAATAGGCATGGATCGAATCCATAAGAAATTTGAACGCCG
This sequence comes from uncultured Planctomycetota bacterium, assembly GCA_963733145.1. Taxonomy (GTDB): domain Bacteria; phylum Planctomycetota; class Planctomycetia; order Pirellulales; family Thermoguttaceae; genus JAHIKV01. The sequence continues at coordinate 90,932 of CAVTCJ010000011.1, forward strand.
AACGACCTTGCTGGGCACAGGTGGCAACGGTCGTCCAAATCCGTTCGCACCAGCGGCGGCCGGTTTCGCTCCGCGTGCCCTGGGTAATTCGCCGGTCGATCACCACAAAGCGGATCGCCTGTTCGGCCAAGTTGTTGGTCGGTTCGATGCCCGGCGTCGTGATGAAACGGAAGTAGGCATCGCCATGCTCGCGGAAGCGTTTGGCCAAGTTTTGAGAGTGATTTCCCTGGGGCACGCGCGTGGTGGCGGCCTTCATCACCTGCTCCCTCGCCGCCTCCAATGCCTTTTGGAAAGCGGAGGCCGTCATTTTCTCGCGGCGATGAATGACCGCGAACAGTTCCCGCAGCGACTCCCGCACACGTTTCCCATAGGCCCGGTCTTCGCGATCCGGCAGCGTCACCAGGAACTTCACGTCGCGGATCAGGTGGGCCAGGCAGAACTGCACCAGCACATCGAATTCCCGCATGTACTTCCGGTAGGCCCCAAAGTAATCGCAGCCCAGCACGCCGTTGAACTCCTTGCCGAGCACCTCGATCAGAACCTTCGAGCCGCGCAACTTGTCGATCCGAAACAGCGTGTAGAGTTGGGCGCGGAAGCACCACGTCCAAAACTTCCGACCTTCTTCTTTGTGGCCCGTCTCGTCGATGTTCAACACGGGTTCGTCCGGCAGCCGCTCGAACAATTCGGCATAGGCCGCGGCCAACGACTTGCTCGCCTTGGCGATCAGCTTGGCCAAATAGCCGCGGGAAACGTCCACCTGCGCCACGTCGCGGAGAAACTTGCGGATGGTGGAAAACGAGGCGTGGCAAACGCCCTTCATAAAGGCGACCAAGGCCGTCAGCCGCGGGCCGAACAGTCCCGCGCGGACCACGGCGTCCGGCAACGGCGCTGTATGAAACTTCCCACAATGCGGGCACCAGTAGGCCAAGCCTTGATGCTCGGTGACGACGGTCGGCGTCTCGATGATTTCGATCTGTTGCAGCACGTCGGGTGGACGCTGGGCAAGCCGAAGCGAACCGCCGCAGTCGGGACAACAATCCAGCGTATGCGGTTCGATATGGTTGACGGCTTCGGGCGGGAAAATCGGCCGCAAGTGCTGGGGATGTCCCGGCTGGGCGCCGCGTTCCCGCTTTTTGCGGTTTTTTGTGGGCGGCTTGGGCGGTTTGACCATATCGCTCGACGGCGGCTTGGAAGAGTTCGAGGAGTCCTTTTTCGCTTTGGCCAGTTCTGCCTCCAAGGCGGCAATCCGTTCGAGCAGCGGCACCGTGGCCTTGGCCACCGCCTCTGCAATCATTCTGTCCACATCCTTGCGGCTGAAAACTCTTGCCATGCCCTTCCATAACCAAAATATCCCAATCCTTCAATATCAGTTTTTAACCCCGTGAACGGTTACAGGCAGTGAATGTGTCAACCCAATCGTTATGCTAAAGCATAACCTACGGGAGATCGCCGCGGTCCCGTTTCACCGCGGCGGCAAAGGATGGACGGGCTGCCCGCCGACGCCCTCCGGCGCGGGGATTGTCTCCGGCATCGTCGTGGGCGGAATGACCCCGGGGCCGCGTACGCCGCCGGGCGGTTGCGTGGCCGTGCCCGTGGCCGAGTGCATGCCGCGGCGGAGGTTTTCAGCCCGAGTAAGCAACTGCTCGGTGGGCACGACCGCCTGCGGCCGCATCTGATAGTCCAGGAATCGCTGATCGCGGATTTGGCCGGGCACGCAATTCTCGGCCACAAAATCGAGCGGCACGAACTCGTACCACGGCGGCGGAAGGTCCTGCATCACCGTCAGCGTTTCGTAGCCGTCCTTGACCAGGCGGATTTTTCGCTTCCCGTAGTAGGTGAAGCTGGCCGAGACGGGCGTGGTCCCAATCTCGTAATCGTCCACGTAGAGCAGCGCGCCGGGAGGATTGGTGCGGACGGTCATCCGCCGCTGCACGCAGCCGCAGAGACATGCCGCGCATATCGCCAGCACCGCCAGCGGCCAGCCGGCTCGAGCACTCATGCGAATAGGATTATGACTGAAAGGGGCTTCCAACATGGCGATGTCGATTCACGAGCACCGGAACAGCTTGTCTCGCCCGATTTCGGCGAGGCGGGAGTATAATCGGCGTCGGAGAGGAGGGCTAGGCCGAAATTTGGGCAGTGTCCCGATTTTCGCGGCATGGAATATGGTACAAATCCAATTGACCACGAATTTTCGCGCCTTCGCCCCCCAACAGGACTGGTCGTTCCCTAATCGGACAGCTATACTTGCAGATATGGACCACGCGCCGGACATCTGGAGCCACTGCCTCGAGCACGCCGTGCTAAGCGACGTCGGTCTGCGCCGGGCCAACAACCAGGACTCGTACTGCGTGGCGTTGGCGGGCGATCAGGGCGATTTCGAGCGCCGTGGCCATCTCTTCATGGTGGCCGACGGCATGGGCGCCCACGCCGCCGGCGAGCTGGCCAGCAAGATCGCCGTCGACGTCGTTTCGCTCACCTATCGGAAGCTGCTCGATCAGTCGCCGCCGGAAGCGGTCCTTTCGGCCGTCTTGGAGGCCAATCACCAGATTCACACCCGCGGTCAGGCGAGTCTCGATTTTCGTGGGATGGGTACGACCGCCACCACGCTGCTCTTGTTGCCGACCGGGGCCTTGGTCGCGCACGTCGGCGACAGCCGCGCCTATCGGCTCCGCGGCGGACAGATCGAACAATTGACTTTCGACCACAGTCTGGTTTGGGAGATGCGGGCTTCGGGACACCTGCCCGAGAACGAAACCCCCGGCTACATCTCGAAGAACATCATCACCCGCTCGCTCGGTCCCAGTCCCACGGTCCAAGTGGACCTGGAAGGGCCTTACCAGGTGCAGGCGGGCGACGCCTTCCTGCTTTGCAGCGACGGCTTGTCGAACCAGGTGAAGGACGACGAAATCGGCATGGTTCTCGGTTGCCTCCCGCCGGCCGAAGCGGCGCAGACGCTGATCGACCTGGCTTGCCTCCGCGGCGGGCCGGACAACATCACGGCCGTCGTGGCTCGGGTGCTGGGACCGCAGGTGGCACAAGACGGCGGGACCGATCAGCCCGTCGTTGCCCCGCCAACCAAACACCGGCCGATCCATCCGCTGCTCTGGACGCTGCTCGGCGCCGCCTCGCTGGCCGCCGTGGGGATGATTTTGATGAAACAGCCGATGATGGCCTTGATCGGTGTGCTGGTTGCCGTGGGGGCGGGCGCGGCGGCCTTCATTCAACGCTACGGCGGACCCAAAACCGAACTCGATCGGCGGCGCTTCGGACGCGGCCCTTACGTCAAATGCGATTGCACGCCGAACCAGGACCTGCTGTCCCGGCTGGCCGAGATCGTCCGCCAGCTTCGCGACGCTTCGCTGAGCGAAAACTGGTCGGTCGATTGGGCGGGCTTCGACGGGCTGTTGGCTCAATCCGCGGCCGCCGCCCGCTCGGGAGACCTGGCCGCCGCGGCCCGCGGCAATCTCCGCGCCATCTCGTTGTTGATGGCTCAGTTGCGCAAGCAGCGCCCGGCCGGCAGCGACAGCGGGGTGTTTACGTTCTGACAAATCCCCTCTCCCTTTGGGAGAGGGTTAGGGTGAGGGCCGGCGGAGGTTCGAGTCGGGGTTCGCATTTCCCCTACCCCCGGCCCCTCTCCCAAAGGGAAAGGAAAAACGTCACTTCCCTGAATCCTGGACTCAACTTTGCCCTCACCCCCGGCCCCTCTCCGAAAGGGAGAGGGGAGACGTCACTTCACCACGAAGTTCACCATCCGGCCCGGCACGACGATAGCCTTGACTACCGTCCTGCCGGCCAGCAGTTCGGCGATTTTCGGCTCGGCGCGGGCGGCCGCTTCCAAGACGGCCCGATCGGCGTCGGCGGGAACCGTGATCCGGCCGCGGAGCTTGCCGCCGATCTGCACCGGGATCTCGATCGTCTCTTCCCGGATCGCCGCCTCGTCGAAGTCGGGCCAGGGTACGAAGGACAACGATTCGTCGTGCCCCAGCGCGGCCCACAGCTCTTCGGCCGCGTGCGGCGCGAACGGCGATAGCAGCAGCGTGAATTCCTCCATCGCCTCCCGCGGCCGCGTCTCCTGCTTGAGGAAAAAATTGGTAAACTCCATCATCCGCGCGATGGCCGTGTTGAACGACAAATGATTCAGGTCCGCCGTGACCGCCTTGATCGTCCGGTGCAGCACGCGGTTCTGCTCGGCGTCGGGTTTCACGTCCTGCACGGCCGAGTTGAGCTGCATCGCCTCCGCCCGCTCGTCGACGATCATCCGCCAGGCGCGGTCGAGAAAGCCCCGGACGCCGGTCACGCCGTCCATGCTCCAGGGCTTCACCGCCTCCAACGGGCCCATGAACATCTCGTACAGCCGCAGCGAGTCGGCCCCGTATTCGCGAACGATCTCGTCCGGATTGACCACGTTGCCACGGCTCTTCGACATCTTCTCGCCGTTCTCGCCGAGGATCATTCCCTGGTTGACCAGCCGCTGGAAGGGTTCGTCGCCGCTGACGTGCCCACGGTCGAAGAGGACCTTGTGCCAGAAGCGGGCGTAGAGCAGGTGCAGCACGGCGTGCTCCGCCCCGCCCACGTACAGATCGACCGGCATCCAGGCCTTTTCGATCTGCGGATCGACCAACGCCTGATCGTTTTTCGGGTCGAGGAACCGCAGATAGTACCAGCAGGAGCCGGCCCATTGCGGCATGGTGTTTGTCTCGCGTTTGTACTTTTTGCCGTCGCGTGTTACGTACAGCCAACTCTCCGGGGCCTTTTCCAGGGGCGGCTCGGGCCGATCGTGGGCGGCGTCGAAGGCCATCTCTGCCGGCAGGTCCAAAGGCAGTTCGTTCGGTTCCAGGGCCACGATCCGCCCGGTCGGTTTGCCTTCCTCGTCCAGTTCGTGCAGCAGCGGGAACGGCTCGCCCCAGAAATGTTGCCGGCTGAAGAGCCAGTCGCGGAGCTTGTAGTTCACGGCCGCCCGGCCGACGCCTTGCGCGGCCAGGTCTTCGGCGATCTTCCGCTTGAACTCGGCCGTCGGCAGGCCGTCGTACGGGCCGGAGTTGATTGCCGTGCTATAGCTGGCGTCTCTGATGTATTCAAAGGTAATACCTTGATATTCGATTACTTTTTCATCTCCGGTATAGACGCGCAATCCATTTAGTATTTCTTCTTTCCACTGAGAATAAATTTGATCATTTCGGTTTATCACCTTTTCCACTTCATCAAGAACTCTGCCAGAAGCATTGACACTAAAATGAACATCGACTTGTCCTGGTGGACATACCACGGCTTTTATTTGGATGTTCAAACCGTTGTGCGAACTCGAAGTCGCGCGTGTCATGGGCGGGCACGGCCATGATCGCGCCCGTGCCGTAGCTGATCAGCACGTAATCCGCCACCCAGATCGGGATCGACTCGCCGTTGACGGGATTGATCGCGTAGGAGCCGGTCCAGACGCCGGTCTTCTCCTTGGCCAGTTCGGTGCGGTCCAGATCGCTCTTCCGCGCCGACAGTTCGCAATACGCGCGGACGCCGTCGCGCTGCTGGGGCGTGGTCAGCCGCTCGACGAACGGATGCTCCGGCGCGATCACCATGTAGGTGGCCCCGAAGAGCGTGTCGGGCCGGGTCGTGTAGATGCGCAACACGTCGTCGCCCGGCTTGCGGGGAAATCCGGTCTCGGCGCGACGCTGTTTCCACGAGTCATAGTCCGCTCGGTTTTCTTGCGAAACCGCAAACGGTTCATTGGGGTTTCCGATGAAAAAATCGACCTCCGCGCCGGTGCTGCGCCCGATCCAGTTGCGCTGCAGCAGTTTGATCCCCTCGGGCCAGTCGAGCCGGTCGAGGTCCCGCTCGAGCCGGTCGGCATAGGCGGTGATCCGCAACATCCACTGGCGGAGCCGCGTGCGGACGACCGGATGCCCACCCCGCTCGCTCACCCCGCCGACGACCTCCTCGTTGGCCAGCACGGTGCCCAGCGCCGGACACCAATTGACCGGGGCCTCGATCTGATAGGCCAGGCGGTGCTCGTCGCGATAGCGCTCGACGGCCGACTCGCCCTCGGCCTCGACATCGGCGGGAATGGGCAGTTCGGCGAGCGGCCGGCCGCGCTGCTGGGAATGGTCATACCACGTGTCGTACAGCAGCAGGAATATCCACTGCGTCCAGCGGAAGTAGCCTAGGTCGGTGGTGGCCAGTTCCCGGTCCCAATCGTAGGAGAAGCCGAGCATCTGCAACTGACGGCGGAAATTGGCGATGTTTCCCTCGGTGGTCTGGCGGGGATGCGTGCCGGTTTTCTTCGCGTGCTGCTCGGCCGGCAGGCCGAAGGCGTCCCAGCCCATCGGGTGCATCACGCTGACGCCCTGCATCCGGTTATAGCGGCAGACGATGTCGGTGGCCGTATAGCCCTCGGGATGGCCGACGTGCAGCCCGTCGCCGCTGGGGTAGGGGAACATGTCCAGGACGTACAATTTGTGTTCCTCGGGGAGCCGGGGGCACGCGAACGTCCGTTTCTCCATCCAATACTTCTGCCATTTCGGCTCGATAACCGCGGGATTATAGCGGGGCATGACACACTCCGTGGCAACATTCGAGGCCGCATCCAACGCGGCGAACAGAGGCATTCAGGCTGATTGTATCGACTTGAGACGCGCTCGGCAAATGGTGAACCCCCCACAAATCCGTCTCAATCGGCCTTGTCATAGGCATTGAGGAACTTGTCGCGGCCGATGCCGGCCTGCGTGCAGATCATCCGCAGCGTCGATCCTTTGATGAGTCGGTGCGCAGGCATGGTCACTGGTGTCACGGTTCCATCCTTCTCCCGCCGCCGCATTTGGACGTGTTCGCGGTCGCGGATCAACTCGAAGCCGAGGCTCTCGAGGGCGGCGATTACGCGGCGTTTCGGGGCGTCGCGAGGGAATTTGGGCATGACAACTCCTTTCTTTGAATGACTATGCCGCATTTCCCTCGATTATACGGGCGGAATTGTAGATGCAACCGTTGGTATCTCCATCCCCTCATCCGACCTCCGCCTCGGCGATGAACGCCTCGGAAGCCGGGCTGGCATCGGAAAGACATTCGATCCCAAACTCTTTCACGTGCGCCCGAATGGCGGAGGTCACGTCGGCCAAAGCATCCTGATAGGTGTCGCCTTGCCCGATGACTACACCCTTCATGCCTAAAGGATAGGCGATGTATCCGTCTTCGACGTGTTCGACTACCAATTTAACCCGATTTGCGGATACAATTTGATCGGTTGCCATGACAAGCCTCTCTTAATTCTGAACTTGGAGCGTCCTTCTTCACTCTATAGGTACGCACCGATTGCGTCAATGTAGAATCGGAAAGTTGGGAAAACCTGGCAATCTTTAGAAGCCGCTAATTGACCTTGAATCGCCGGCCGGTTTTCGTTACAAGCTCGCGGCTTGTTTTGTCGCAATTCTCTTCAAAAACCCATTCCGAACCGATTTTCGGCCGGGAGGCATACCGATGCGTCCGCTCGTCGCCGCCGTTTTGTGTATTCTAACACCGCTCGCATCCCCCGCCGTTGGGGAGCAAACCATTCCGTACAAGGCGTTCGTCGTTGCCGATGAAGTATACGTACGCAGCGGGCCGGGGCAAAGTTATTACCCCACCGACAAACTCAAACGCGGCCAAGCAGTCGAGGTCTATCGCCACGATCCCGGCGGCTGGTGCGCCGTGCGGCCGGTGGAAGGGAGCTTCACCTGGGTTTCCGGCCGATTCCTCCAGCCGACCAAGGACAATCTGGCCGTTGTGACCGAAGACGGCGTATCGGCCCGAGTGGGGAGCCGCTTCAGCGACACAAAGGACGTAATCCAGGTGCGGCTGAAAAAGGGCGAGATGGTCGAAGTCATCGAGGCCCCGCGCAACGGCGAGCATTGGTACAAAATCGCCCCGCCGTCGGGCGAGTTCCGCTGGGTTTCGGGCAAGTACCTCGACGCCGATTATCCCCGCGATGGAATTCGGCATAAACGCAGCGAGCGTGCCGAGCCGGATCACCGCCCGGCCGACCGCAACGTCGATGGCCGTGATCGCCCAGATCGTCGGGATCACAACATTTCGCCCCGCAGCGGGGAATCGTTGCAGACCAAGTCGGCCGAGCCCCGGTCGATCGCGCCCAAGGAGTTCAAGGAGGAACTGGAAAACATCGAGTTGGAACTATCGGTAATGGTGATCGAGGACCCGACGACCTGGTCGTTCGACGAGTTGGTCGTGCGGACGAACGTGTTGCTGGATCAGGCGCGGACGGCGGTCGAACGGGGCCGTGCCCGGCTGCTGGCCAACCGGATCGCCCGTTTCGAGGACATCAAACGGCGTCAGGAAGAAGTGCTGGCGATGCGCGAGCGGACCGACCGCCAGAGCCGCATGTGGGCCGGGCTGCGGCCGAAGGACGAGCACGGCGAGCGCCCGCGGGCGGTGGTCGAGACCGACGGGCGCTTCGACGGCGTGGGCCGGTTGGCCCGCGTGGATTCGCCCAAGCTCGGCGCGCCGCGGTACGCCCTGATGAGCGAGTCGAACGAGGTGCTGTGCTACGTCACGCCCGTGCCGGGGGTTAACTTGCACGATTATCTCGGCCAGCGGGTGGGCGTGAACGGCGCCCGCGGCTACATTCCCGAGCAACACGCCGGCCACGTCATGGCCCGCCACGTCACGCCGCTGGACGACGGACGGCTGCTGCGATAAACAGTTCAAGTTGACTGCCAGTCCGCCCCGTCGAGCAGCCCCGCCACGGAGAGGTCTTCGTCGATTTCCGGCCAGTGAAGACTCACTCCGCCGCCGCCGATCTCATAATTCTCACGTTGTTTCGGGGTGGCTGCCCGCAGCAAAGGGAACCAGATGATGGGCACGCAGATGATGCGCCCATCGGTGAGCGTCACGTGCATCATCTCGGCGTCGAACTGAACGTCTTTTGCCAATGCGGAAGTCGGCCGATATGCACGGCAAAACGCGACACGGGAATCTGATTGTTTATCTGTCGAGATGCTCATGCCAAGCTCTCCGTAATTCGTGTTGATGTTCGACGATAATACCCTCGATTTCATTCAACTCGTGAGCTTTGAATCCATAGTTTGCCGCTAGTCGGATAGGATCCAACCAAAACTTCGCTTCGTCGCGACCGGCTTTGGCGTGGATATGCGGCGGTTCATTTCCCTCGTTGCTGAAGAAGACAAAACGATAACGGCCTACTCGAAGTACAGTTGGCATATAGGTCCATCCCCCGTTTATCAATTATAGTCTCATATTCTGCACATGGGAATACTGTCCAAGGCCCAAGGAGTGTGATATGATGACATTCATGACATCCCTCCGTACCCCCGCAGCTCGGCTTGCAAACAATTCCATTAAACGATTGCTCATCTTTCTCGCGGCCCTCTGCGCCGTCGGCTGGACGCAGTTCGCCGCGGCCGGGGGCGGGCCGGAAAACGTGCTGCTGGTGGTCAATCCGAACAGCGCGGCCTCGCTGACCATCGCCAATCATTACGCCGCACTGCGGGGCATCCCGGCCGAAAACCTGCTCTTCGTCCCCTGGGACAGGAAGAACCAGACGGCCGACATCGACACGTTCCGCGAAAAGATTCTCCGGCCCGTGCTCCGCGCGATCCAGGACGGGCGGCTGGCCGGACAGATCGACTACGTGGTCTACTCCAGCGATTTTCCCTGGGGCATCTCGCTGAAAAGCGACGTCCGCAAGTTTGCCGAGGAGATGCGGCGGGAGAAGATGTCGTCCGCTGAAAAAGCCGCGGGGGAATCGAAGGAGAAGCCGGCGGAGAAGAAACAGCCGCCCAAGGCCGAGTGGCCCAAACAGCTTACGCCCGTCGGTTCGCTCAACGGCTTGACGTATCTTTGGGAGCCCGTGTTGGCGGGCGTGCCCGCCTATTTCGACCCGCGGAGCAACGGCTACATGCGCCAGCCGACCTCCAAGGAAAAAGGCACACCATCCATCGCCTTCCACTCCGACCTGCTCTTCAATCGGCAAGGCGAAGTCGTCCCGTTCGGTGGGGAGCGATACTTTCTTTCGGTGATGCTCGGCGTGACGGCCGGGCGGGGCAACTCGGTCGATGAAGTCCTGCATTACCTCCGGCGAAGCACCGGGGCCGACGGAACCCAGCCGAAAGGGACAATTTACTTCGTAAAAAACGACAACATCCGCTCGAAAGTCCGCGACGGATTGTTCCCCGCGGCGGTGCGCGATCTGAAGGAACTCGGCGTGAAAGGCGAAATCGTCGAGGGCGCAATGCCGATGCACAAGGACGACGTGCAGGGGGTCGTGATGGGCGTCGCCGACTTCGACTGGAAGGCCTCCGGCAGCACGATCCTGCCCGGCGCCATCTGCGAACACTTCACCAGCTTCGGCGGCGTAATGAGCGAAAAAGCCGGCCAGACCCCGCTGTCCGTATTCCTCCGCTACGGGGCGGCCGGCGCCAGCGGAACCGTCACGGAACCCTACGCCATCGCCGAAAAGTTCCCCTCGCCGATGATCCAGGTGCACTACGCCCGCGGTTGCTCGCTGGCCGAAGCGTTCTATCAATCGGTCTCCTGCCCGTACCAGTTGCTGATTGTGGGCGATCCGCTCTGCCGGCCTTGGGCCGTGATCCCGCAAGTCTCGGCCAAGGGCGTCAAAGCGGGGGCGACGGTCCACGGCACGCTGCGGCTCGTTCCCTCCGCGAAGCTGCCCCGGGACGCCGCGGTCGATCACTTCGAGCTCTTCGTCGACGGTCGGCGGATGGGCCGGTGTCATCCGGGCGGAATCCTCACGCTGGACACCACGCGGTTGGCCGACGGCTATCACCGGCTTCGCGTTGTGGCCGTGGGGCCGCCGCCGATCGAATCGCAGGGGCGGCTGCTGATTACCGTCCGATTGTCCAACCATGATCGCAAAATCAACGCGTACCTGATCTCGAAAGAGCCTTTCTCGACCGATAAACCAATCGTCATCTCCGCCCGTTCGCCCGGCTCGATGGGGATCATCGTGCTCCAGGGCAACCGCCTGGTGGGCCGTCTGGCCGGCGCGGAGGGGCGGATCGAGATTTCGCCCGAAAAGCTGGGGTCCGGCCCCGTGCGGCTTCGCGTGGTGGGTTTCGGCAGCGGCGGGGTGCAGACCAACGTGGCCGCCAAGCCGATCGAGTTCACATTGTAAGGTCTTGGGCCTTGGGTTTTGGGTCTTAGGTCTTAGAGTCTTAGCTTGATACTTTTACGCGCTTGGCACGCATGTGTTATTGCAAAATGAAAATTGCAAATTGTAAATTGCAAATTGAACAGCCGGACAGTTTTGCGTCAATTTGCAATTTGCTTTCGTTTGGTTGCGGCCGAAGGCCGCGCTAGGTCTGAGCACAAAAACCTAAGACCCAAGACCTACGACCCAAGACCACACACCGGTCGCGCAGCAACCATGCACGAACACTACATGCAAATCGCGTTGGAGGAGGCGCAACAGGCCCTGCGGGAAGACGAAGTCCCCGTCGGCGCGGTGATCGTCCATGACGGCCGACTGATCGCCAGGGCCCACAACCAGCGGGAACGGCTCCGCGATCCGACGGCCCATGCCGAGATGATCGCCATCACCCAGGCGGCCGAATCGCTGGGCTCGTGGCGGCTGGACGGCTGCACGCTGTACGTGACGCTCGAGCCCTGCCCGATGTGCGCCGGGGCGATACTTCAAGCCCGGGTACCGACGGTTGTTTACGGGGCGTCCGACCTAAAGGCGGGCGCGGTCGATTCGCTCTTCCGCCTGTTGAACGACCCGCGGCTGAATCATCGCGTCGAGACGATCTCCGGCGTATCGGCGGCCGCCTGCGGCGAGATTCTTAGCCGTTTCTTTCAGCAGCAGCGGCGGCTGGGGAAGAAGTAACGTCCCGCGCCTATATGGCCCCCGGTGAATAGACCGGGGGCAAGCCGTTTCCCGCGTGCAACATCTGCCCGGCGCAGGATTCACGGCGGGCTAGTGCCTCAACCGACCTCGGTCGACACGTTGGGTGCCACTGCTGGCTTGTCCAGCAGTGCGGGAAACACGGTTGGACAAGCCAACCGTGGCACCCGTCAATTCAGCCCGGTTGAGGCACTAGGACTTGTCGGAGTGGTCGCCTCTTGAGGCGGATTCCTTTTCGGCCTTGTCCGCGGCCAAGCCCTCGTTGATGAACTTTTCGACCTCCTCCTCGCTCTGGCTGCCGATCAATTTTCGCCGCATCCAGCCCTTGGATGTCTTGCGGAACATGACCAATTGCGGCACCGGCCCGCCGCCGGTCAGCTCTTCCGCGAGTTTTCCGTCGCGGTCCGGGTTGACCATTGCGAACGCGACCTTCTTGAAGAAACTGCGCTTGCGAATCCGCGGCAGGATATTCTTCTTCATCATCCGGCAAGGCTGGCACCAGTCGGTGCTCACCATGACGAGCAATGGCTTGCCGGTCTCGACCGTGGCTTGATGGGCCTCGGCGTAGGTTTCGGCGCTGGTCGCGGAGGCATTCGCTCCGCCAAACATCAAGGTCGATTGTAGAACGGCAGCGCACAACAGCATCGTCATGGAGGGTCTCCTCTGTGCAAACAGGTAGGTGGGCCTAGTGGGAAAGTCCTTAGTGGATGTCCCCTTTCCCATGTCGGGGATTTTCTTAGTATAGCTGGGGAAGCTATGTTGACAAGTAGGGTCGAGCAACGTTTGCCGATTGGGGAATATTTTTCGCGCCACGTCCCACTCCGCCTATTCTGCCGTGTTTTCCAACCTCGCCGACGTGCAAATCTGAAATGGGCATGAATCGGCCCCGAAGTAGGGTGGGTCAAACGAAGCGCAGCCCCACCACCATTTTTCCCGCTGCTGGTGGGGCTGCGCTTCGCTTGACCCACCCTACGCAGAATGTCCACAACAAATTTGAAATAGGCGTGAATCGGCCTCGAAAGTCGATATAATCGAAGGCAAAGGAGGCTTCCATGAGGCTTCGGCTCGGTTTGATTGGTCTCGGCGATTTTTGGCAGACGCGACATGCCCCCGCGTTGCGGGCAATGGCCGATCGGTTTGAAGTCCGGGCGATCTGCGATCAGGTGCGGCACCTGGCCGAGCAGGCGGCCGTGGATTTTCACGCCGCGGCCGTCGATGGATACCACGCGCTGGTCCAGCGGGAGGACGTCGATGCCGTGCTGGTCCTTTCGCCGCAATGGTTCAAGGAACTGCCGATTCTGGCGGCATGCGATTCGGGCAAGGACGTCTATTGCGCCGCCGGCCTGGAGCTCGATGCCGACGAAGCCCAAGCGATTAAAAGCCGGGTGGAAGAGTCGGGCATTGCCTTCGTGGCCGAGTTCCCCCGGCGGCACACGCCCGCCACCCTGCGGTTGAAGGAGCTGATTGCCACGCACCTCGGCCGGCCGCGGCTGCTGTTCTGCCATCAGCGGTCGGTCGTCGAGGAGCCGGCCGCGGGAAGGATCGGTTCCCCGCCGAATGCGACCATGTTCCGGAACTTGATCGGGCAGGTCGATTGGTGTCGCTACGTTATGGATCGGACGCCGACCTACGTGACCGGCGTGATGCACTATTCGAGCGAGGGAGGCGAGACGGAAGACTATCGGATGTTGAACCTGGATTTTTCCCCGCCGGACAAGCCGGGTACGGGCCCGACCGCCCAGATCAGTTGCGGCCGCTACGTGCCCTCCGTTTGGGAAGAAGCGATCTCCTTTCGGCGTCTGCCGGGCCTTCAGGCATCATGCGAAAAAGGGATTGCTTTCGTCGATCTGCCGTCCACGTTGGTGTGGTTCAACGAGGCTGGCCGGCACCAGGAATCGCTCGACAGCGAGCGTCCCTTGGGCGAACTGCTGCTGACCCACTTCTATCGCTCCGTGACCAGCCTGGTGCGGCGGACCTCCGATCTGGAGGACGCCTATTTGGCCCTGAAAGTGGTCCAATCCGCTTGGGAAAGTCACAAAGTAGGCCGCCGCGTGACGCTGTAGGCGGCAAGGAAAATGGTAGGTTATGCTTCAGCCTAGCGCGGCGTAGCCGCAACCAATTGTGACGACGTAAGTTCCGATTATCGCCAGAAAAACATTGAGGATGTTTCCTCAATCCTAAAGTCTAATGGTATAACAGAAAATAAGGTGAAACGATTCCGTGTTATGCCATTAGTTTTTGGGATTGAGAAATCGTCCTCAATCTTTGACGGTCTTGGGTCTTAGTACTACAGCGCTAACTTGAGTCCCATTTACATACACGGGTTTCGGTCAGTTTGATGCCCATGTTCCGCAGAATTCGACGTTTTCGCTTGATATGGCAACGACGCGCCAGGGCGTTGCGATCTTGTATGCCTGCGAGCAACGCCGCCGTACGATGCAACAGACGCGACGAGACACGGCCGTCGAGCCACCACGAGCGAATTAACCCCGACACCGCCGTATGCACTTGGCAAACGGTCCACTCGGGATTTTTTTTCCCGCAACCGTTGTTTCGTCTCGGCCAGAAACAAGTAGCTGATCGAACTGAGAATCAAATGCCGCTTGAGGCCCGGATACCGCCGTCCTTCGTAATGAGCCAAGCCGACTTCGCCCTTGTCGTCCTCGAAGCAGCGTTCAACGCGCCAACGCGAGAAGGCCGCCAGAAGGATCGGCCCTGCCGATGTTTCCGGCGACGCATTGCTCACGAAGAACTTTATCTCGGCTGGATCAAGTACACTGCGGGCAACCATCAAATGCCACGGGCCGGTGGGCAGGCCATCCGGTCCTTGAAGCTGAAGCATAACCTCCCAAAATCATTCCAGCCCATACTTCTTCAGCAGGACAAAATAGCAAACAGTAGAAAATGCCGCGGCATAGGCCAAATCACGCGTGACGATCCCGTTTTCTGCTGATGCCGATCGTACCCAAGATTCGTTCCCGCACGCCAGGGCAATCGGTTCGAGGCTCTCGCTTGCGCAGTCGGAGCTATTGTAGAGGTGTGGTGTGTCATTGCGGGCAAAGCATCGGTGTGTTAAACACTAGCTCGAGTTAAAGCGAGGGTAATCAGTTGCGCGGCCCTCGCTTGGGTCTTAGGTCTTGGGTCTTAGGTCTTGGGTCTTAGGTCTTGGCACGAAGACCCAAGACCTAAGACCCAAGACCACAATTGGTTGCGGCTACGCCGCGCTAGGCTGAAGCATAACCTACCCAAAATCATTCCGGCGAATCTTCCTCAGAAGCAAAATAATCCACAAACGCGTCGGGCAGAAACTGGATTAAATCGGCGGCTGCCAACGAGACCTGCCCCATTTCTTCCGCGGCTAAATCGCCAGCCGAACCGTGCAGATGAACGCCGAGCCGCGCGGCGTCAAACGGTTCAAGCCCTTGGCAGGCCAAGGCCGTGATCAGTCCGGTGAGTACGTCGCCCATGCCGCCGGTGGCCATGCCGGGATTGCCGGTGGCGTTCAGCGCTCGGTGTCGGCCGTCGGTCACGAGAGTGCGATGCCCTTTCAGCACGACCACCACTCCGCACCGGGCGGCCAGTTCGACGGCCGCGTCGATCCGTTCTTCGCCGTCGAGCTTCTTGCCGATCAGGCGGGCGAACTCGCCGGGGTGCGGGGTGAGGATTCGCGGCCCGCCGGGCTGGGCCAGCGCCGCCGGCTGGATCGATAGGGCGTTCAGCGCGTCGGCGTCAAACACCATCGGCTTGTCGATCTCGCCGTAGAGCCGTGGGACGAGCCGATCCAGGCCGGGCGAGCGACCCATCCCCGGCCCGCAGGCGATGACCGTGGCCGGCTCGATCAGCTCGACAAGGCGCTCGAACGCCCCGCCGTCGATGCGGCCAGCGTCGTCTGCCGGCAGCGGAACGGTCATATAAGACGCCTCAAAACCGGCGACGGTTTCCAAACAGGGGTCGGGCACGGCCAGGCGGACCAGACCCGCCCCGCCGCGCAGCGCGGCCATGCCGGCCAGGGCTGCCGCGCCGGCCATACCCCGCGAGCCGCCGATCACCAGGGCCAGGCCGAAATCGCCCTTGTGCGCATCCGGCCGACGCGGCGGAAGTCGGGGAAGTTCGTCGTTCATCGGATTCCTCGAAGTGGATGTCGAAATTGTGATGTTGTAGGAGGCGGCTCCTGTCGCCGATTGCACCTGGAAAGAACCTTCCATCGGCGACAGGAGTCGCCTCCTACAAAACGTTGCCTCACCTTATTCAAACACCATCTCGGCGAGAAACTTCGCCAGCCGGTCGGAGGCCACCAGGGCGTTCTCGCGCATCTGGTACATGTCCTTCAGACTCGACGGCCGCTGCAACACGGCCCCGAACGCGGCCCCCAGCCGGGCCGCGCCGCTCTTTTGCTCCAATAGATAATGTACGTCGCGGGGCAAGGCATCCGCCGCCGTGTCGTTTATCACCCGCACCGACGAAAACGGCACTTCCAGCCGCCGGCAAACCTCGGCCACAGCGAAGGTCTCCATATCCACCGCCAAGGCGGAATACTGCTGGAAGAGCTTCTTTTTATCGGCCGGCAAACGGACCGTCCGATCGACCGTCAGCAGCGGGCCGCGATGCGCGCCGGACTTTGAGCCGCGGCAGCAGCCAGCGCCGACGGCAACTCGACGGCCATGTCCCCTCCATTGATGCTCAGCAGCCGATCGGCGACTATGATGTCGTTGCGCTTCAACTCCGGCGACAATCCGCCGGCCAGCCCGGCCGAAACGACGCGGCCGGGATGATGCCCGGCGATGAGGATTTCCGTCGCCCGGGCGGCGTTTTGGGGTCCGGCCTCGGAGCGGATCAGGACCACGCGCCGGCCGTTCAGCCCGCCTTCACGGATGACGAACCCGCCGCCGCTGGAGCTTACCACGCCGTCCAGCACGTCCTCGAAGCCGCCCGACTCGATTCCCAATGCGAAGACGACGCCCAAGTGACAGGGTTTGGGTTCAGATATTTGTGGACCAGCGGCCCCCGGCTGTTCCCGGCTGTTCGATTCAGCCGAGGGCGGCTGTGCCACATTCTCCGCCGCCCGAGCGACCTCCTCGCGGATTTTCTCCTTCGCCGCGTTTCGGAGCCAGGATTGCAGCAGCGAACGGTACATTGGTTAAACCGGGGGGACTCGTTAAGAGGATAAAATCATGGAAGAAGGCAATTTTAACTCAGTTGCATAATCATCGCCGTTACGCCCATCATACCAGGGAGCATCCTGGGCGTGAATGCACCTTGTCGGACTAAGGGGAGCTAATTACAACTTATCGAGCAAATTATCGAAAGGAAAACTACCGTGAAAATCCTCTTGGTGCTGCCGGCGGCGGAACATTTGCGAGTGACGGGCGATAAAGTGCCCAAGCGGAACATGCTTCGCTTCAGCGTGCTTTCGCTGACCACCGTGGCCGCGCTTACGCCCGCGAAACATGAGGTGGCCCTCTGCGACGAAAACGTCCAGCCGCTCGATTTCGATACGCCCTGCGACGTGATCGGCGTGACGTTCATGACGGCCTTGGCGCCCCGGGCGTACGAGATTGCCGCCGAGTTCCGCCGCCGGGGCAAGATCGTCGTCGCCGGCGGTTTTCATCCCACGTTCCGCTCCGAAGAGGCAGCCGCGCATTTCGACGCCGTCGTCGGCGGCGACGCCGAAGGGCTTTGGCCCCGGGTGTTGGAGGACATCGAGGCCGGGCGGTTGGAGAAAATCTATCGTTCCGACGCACTGCCGGACCTCTCGGCCACGCCCGTGCCGCGCCGCGACCTGATGGCCGCGGCAAGCCGGCACTACGTCACCACTTATGCCGTGCAGACCGGGCGCGGCTGCCGACACGGGTGCAAGTTCTGCTCGATCACGGCCTTCGCCCGGGCCACGCACCGCAGCCGGCCGCTGGAAAACGTGCTCGCGGAACTGAAATCCATCCCCCGGCATTTCATGTTCGTCGACGACAACATCATCGGCGATCCGGATTACGCCAAGCAACTGTTCCGCGCGATGATACCGATGAAGAAACGCTGGATCAGTCAGTGCTCGCTGAAGATCGCCGACGACCCCGAGCTGCTCGATTTGGCCCGGGCCGCCGGCTGTTGCGGCCTGTTCGTCGGCGTCGAAACGCTCAGCCGGGAGAATCTGGAAGCCGTCGACAAGGGTTTCAACGACGAAAAAGGCTATGTCCAACGCATCGCCGCCATTCGCCGCAAGGGGATCGGCGTGCAGGCGGGCATCATCGTCGGCCTCGACGGCGACGACGTGACCGTTTTCCAGCGGACGCTGCGATTCCTCGAGCGGGCGCGGATCGACGCCCTGCAACTGGCGATTCTCACCCCGCAGCCGGGCACGCCGCTCTACGACGAGTTCGAGCGGGCCGGCCGGATCATCGTCCACGATTGGAGCAAGCACGACTACCGTCACACGGTCATCGCCCCGGCCAAGATGACCGCCGCCCAATTACAGGACGGGGCCGACTGGCTGTATCGTCAATACTATCGCCTGGACCGGATAATTCTGCGGTCGCTCCGCGCCGTCTTCACCGTCGGCCTATTGCCGGCCTATCTCAACTGGCGGCTGAACTTAACCTATCGCTACGACAACATCCGCGACGGAATCGTCGGCCGGAATCCGGCGGCGGAACGGGCCGGCTTGGGTGCGCGATTGGCTGCTTGGCTGCAGCGCAAAATGGCGTTTCGTAGGGTGCGTGAAACGCACCAAACCGCCTAAGGATCGGCAAATTAATAACTGTCGCATTTCAGAAGGGGACAGTCCCATTTTCGTCGAACGAAAATTGGGACAGTCCCCCACTTATTGATTCGCCGGCCCTAAGCCTTCAAGACCGCCTGCCGGCAGGGCGGGTAACCGACCTCCGTTCCCTCTGCTTCCTCCTGTGCAAAAACTGATGATTATTGTTGCCACAAAATGGGTTCGAGATTCTTCGGCTTCCGGCTGAACCCTTGCAAACTCCCCCCTTATCGGCCACAATCGGAGGGTAGTTGCCGAGGCCGACCGGCATTGACCACCGCACTGCTGGACAAGCCGGCAGTGGCGCCCAACTACCGAAGTGTCCTCTGGACTGCTGGACGAGCCGGCAGTGGCACCGAACCTTAACCATCGGGGGTTGCACCATGTCCAAAAGCGTCGCAAAAACCTACGAGGAAGTCTGCCAACACGCCCGGCGCACGGCGACCATGTCCTCGATCAATCGAGACTGCTCGGCTGGGACGAGCGGACCCATTGCCCCCCGCCGGAGCGGAATATCGGGCCGACCAATCCACGCTGCTGGCCGGCCTGATCCATCAGCGATGGGTCGATAAGAAGTTCGGCGAGACAGTTGGAGGAGTTGTCTGCTCGGTTGGGCGTTGAAGGTGGCGACGGAGGGGGACAGTCCCCTTTTTCGTCGTCTGCGTCGATTGACGACGCCGAGTCCTCACCGACGAAAAAGGGGACAGTCCCCGACTGATAGCGACGCCGCCGTGGTGGTCCGCCGGCTGAAACGCCAGCGGGACAAGAAGGTGAAGCTGCCGCAGACGCTGGTCGAGGAGTTGGCCCGGACGGCGATCATGGGCCAGCAGGCGTGGCAAGAGGCCCGGCAGAAGAACGATTTCCCCGCGTTCCAACCCCTGCTGGAGCGGACGATCGAGTTGAAGCGCCAGCAGGCCGCGGCGCTGGGCTACCCGCAATGCCCTTACGACGCCCTGTTGGACGAGTTCGAGCCGGAGGAGTTGACGGCCAACGTCGGGCCCGGTGCTGGAAAATCTCCGTGAGGAGTTGGTCCCGTTGGTCACGGCCATTCAGCAGAGCAGCCGGCAGCCGGACTGCTCGATGTTGCACCGTGACTTCCCGGTGGACGTGCAGGATCGATTCGCCCGCGAGGCGGCCACGGCGATGGGCTTCGATTTCAATCGCGGTCGGCTGGACGTGACGGCGCATCCGTTTTGCTGCACGCTGGGCCCGAACGACTGCCGCATCACCACGCGGTATCACGGCGATTTCTTCAACGCGGCGTTTTTCGGCGTCCTGCACGAGGCGGGCCACGGCCTCTACGAGCAGGGGCTGCCGGTCGAAAAATTACGGCCTGCCCACCGGCGAGGCCGTTTCGCTGGGCATCCACGAGTCGCAATCGCGGTTGTGGGAGAACCTGGTCGGCCGCAGCCGGGCCTTCTGGGACCACTTCTATCCCCGGGCGAAACAGCACTTCCCCGCCGCGTTGGGCGACGTCCCGCTGGACGATTTCTTCTTCGCCATCTGCGAGGTGCGGCCGTCGCTGATCCGCATCGAGGCCGACGAGGCCACCTACAACCTGCACATCCTGATCCGCTTCGAGTTGGAGCGGGCGCTGTTGGACGACCAGTTGCAGGCGGCCGACCTGCCCGCCGCTTGGAACGAGAAATACCAGCGCATATCTGGGCCTTACTCCGCCGAACGACAGCGAGGGCGTGCTGCAAGACGTCCACTGGAGCGCCGGACTGATCGGCTATTTTCCCACCTATTCGCTGGGCAACCTCTACGCGGCCCAGTTCTTCGCCCAGGCGGAGTCTGAATTGGGCAATCTCGCCGAATTGTTCGCCCGGGGCGAGTTCCGACCGCTCCGCGACTGGCTCCGCACGAAAATCCACTGCCACGGGCAACGCTACACGGCGGCGGAGCTGGTCGAACGTGTAACCGGCCGGGGGCTCTCGGCCGGGCCGCTGGTCGAGTATCTGCGGAATAAAATGGGACCGTTGTATGGTGTATAATTAGTTGTACGGAGAGTGTCCGGCGAGCAAATCACTTAGTGCCTCAACCGACCTCGATTGACACGTTGGGTGCCACTGCTGGCTTGTCCAGCAGTGCGGGAAACACGGTTGGACAAGCCAACCGTGGCACCCGTCAATTCAGCCCGGTTGAGGCATTAGCCCTCGGTGAATACACTGGGGGCATAGGCGTCGGATGCAATTTTCAGCCCCACACCAGGAAGCCGCCCCCCTAGGATAGTCCATGATTTCCTCCTGCCCGAACTGTCAGCAGCAGGTTTCCATTCCGCCGGGCGCGAATTCGGCCGCGTTGGTGCGTTGTCCGTTGTGTGATGGGGAGTATCCGCTGGGCGATGCCCTGGCATTGGCCCCGCCGGAGTTGATTCTCGTCGAACCGGCCGTGGCGTCGACCTCTTCGGAGACGGACGAAGAGAACCTTGCGGCCATCGAGGACGAAGCGGACGTTGCCGCCGAAGAGAAGACCGGCGGCGAGAACGAGGCGGTGGTCGTCAGCGAGCAATACACGGCCACGCCCGCCTCCGTCCAGTTGCGCCCCAGGAAGCAAAAGTCGGGCCTGCGAGTGTTTTTGGAAGTGGTGGCCGGCGGACTGGCCGGCTGTTTGGTGGCTTACTACGCCCTGGCGTTCTACTATGGCCCCCAGTTCAGCAGGGTCGGCCTGCCGACACTCCCATTGCCCGGCATCTCTTGGATCACCTCTCCAAAGGCCGATGGGCACAAGGAGAGAGCAACACCCCCCGAAAACGATTTCCCCGACAGCCGTTCGTTCCACCCGTCCGATTTGCCGTATCGTCACGGCGTAGGACAGGTTGACAGCCTGTCCTACAATTTGGCCGGGATTGGCGATGGCCGCGCCCGCCTCAGGGGGACAGTCCCATTTTCGCGGCGGCAAAGCTAATTCTCGGGGCTGCCTCCTTCGCGCCGCGAAAATTGGGACAGTCCACTCCGGGTATTGTTACGACCGTCAATTCCGCGTATAGTTGAGGTAGCGAAAATCGCGCTGATTTTCGGTTTTTGGTCGTGCCCAATCTCTATCCGTGAAGCATCCTCCCGCCGAGGTAATTCCGCTGTGGAACCTTTCCGAGGGGAGCAGTGCGCGAATCGTCCGCGTGCTCGGTCCCTCGGATCACGTACACCGGCTCGAGGAATTCGGCCTCCGCGGCGGAACGAAGATCGAAATGTTCCGCTGCGGCAATCCCTGCATCGTCCGTCTGTCGGGCAATAAGGTCTGTCTCCGCGCCGATGACCTGCTGGAGGTGCTGGTCGAACCGCTGAATAATTTGCCCGCGGCCGACGGCCGCGAGAGTGTGCCGATTCCATGATTGCCCTCGCAAAACCACGCACGTTCACCGTGGCCCTGGTCGGAAACCCGAACACGGGCAAATCGACCCTCTTCGGCGGTCTGGTCGGCGTGCATCAACACGTGGGCAATTATCCCGGCGTGACGGTCGAGAAGCGGATCGGCCGGACCTCGTTCGCCGGCCGGCGGTTTGAGCTGGTCGATCTGCCGGGCTTGTACAGTCTCGCGCCACGGTCGCGCGACGAGATGGTGGTGGTCGATCTCCTGGTCGGCCGTCGGCGGGGCGCCGCGGAGGTGGACGCGGTGGTCTGCATCGTCGACGCCTGCAATCTCGAACGCAATCTCTACCTGGTCAGCCAAGTCCTGGAGTTGGGCTTGCCCGTCGTGTTGGCCCTGAACATGCTCGACGTAGCCGAGCGGCGGGGTATCCGCATCGACCTGGCCCGACTTCAGCGGCAACTGGGCTTGCCCGTCGTGCCCATCCAGGCCAACCGCCGGATCGGTTTGACACGGCTGATGACGGTGCTGGCCGACGTGGCGGCCGAAATGACTGGCGCAGCCGGCGTGATTGACGCGGCCGATCTGGGGCCGGCCGCGGAAAATCTCCCCTCTCCCTTTGGGAGAGGGGCCGGGGGTGAGGGCGAAAATCTCCCCTCTCCCTTTGGGGGAGGGGCCGGGGGTGAGGGCGAAAATCTCCCCTCTCCCTTTGGGAGAGGGGCCGGGGGTGAGGGCGAAAATCTCCCCTCTCCCTTTGGGAGAGGGGCCGGGGGTGAGGGCAAGGACGCCCTGCCGCATCCCGCCCTCACCCTGCCCCTCGCCCAAAGGGAGAGGGGATCGTGCAAACGCTGCCATTGTTGCGGGCCAGGTGTTTGGTCGGAGACCTGCGAGGCCGATATTGCTTGCCGCGGGGCGATGGCCTTGAACGTCGTCCACGCCCACTTCACTCCCTTGCCCGACGAGTTCGAGGCGGAAGTCTCCGCGCTCGAGGCGGAGCTGGCCGCGGAATCGCATCATCCAGCCGGTGGACCGTTGCCCCGGTGTCTGGTCCGAAGACTGCTGTTGGACACCAACGGATACTTGCAGCGATCGTTGTTGAAGGATCTGGACGGACGTTGGGCCGGCCGCCTGGCTGCGGCGCGCGAGCGTTTGTCCGCGGCCGGCACTCCGGCGCCGCTGGTCGAGACCTCCGCCCGATTCGATTGGGCCCGCCGCGTGCTGGAGGGAGTGGTCGTCGATCCCGGCGACGGCGAGCCGACCACCAGCGACCGCATCGACCGCGTGCTGACGCACCGTATTTTCGGCCTGCTGATTTTCGCCGCTGTGATGTTGATCGTCTTCCAATCGGTGTTCGTCTGGGCGCGGCCGGCAATGCGGGGGATTGAATCCGCCTTCGGCACGCTGGGTGGCTGGGTCGAAATGCACATGGCCGAAGGCGCCCTGCGCAGCCTGACGGTCGACGGAGTGATTGGCGGCGTGGGGGCCGTGCTCACGTTCCTGCCGCAAATCCTCATCCTCTTCGCCTTCCTCGGTCTGCTGGAAGACTGCGGCTACATGGCCCGCACCGCCTTCCTCATGGACCGGCTGATGTCCCGCGTGGGGCTCAGCGGCAAGTCGTTCATTCCGTTGCTTTCGTCGTTCGCCTGCGCGGTGCCGGGCATTATGGCCACGCGGGTGATCGAGGACGAGCGGGACCGGCTGACGACGATCCTGGTGGCCCCGCTGTTGACCTGCTCGGCCCGGCTGCCGATCTACGCCATGCTGATCGCCGCCTTCATCCCCGCTCAAAGCTACTTGGGCGGATTGCTGAGCCTGCAAGGTCTGACGCTGGCGGGGCTGTACCTGCTGGGGATTTTGACGGCCGTCGTCTGTGCGTTGATCTTCAAGCGGACGATCCTCCGCGGGGCAACGCCGCCGTTCGTGATGGAACTGCCC
Source organism: uncultured Planctomycetota bacterium (assembly GCA_963733145.1). Classification (GTDB taxonomy): domain Bacteria; phylum Planctomycetota; class Planctomycetia; order Pirellulales; family Thermoguttaceae; genus JAHIKV01. The sequence continues at coordinate 114,790 of CAVTCJ010000011.1, forward strand.
GCCTACAAATGGCCCTCGCCGCGGACGGTCCTGATGCGCATGGCCGAGCGCGGCTGGTTGTTCGTGCGTTGTGCGGGCACGCTGATCCTGCTGGTCTCGATCCTGGTTTGGGCCGCTCTCTATTTCCCCCACGATCCAAACGTCACTCATCAGGAACAACAGCGGTTGAGCTACCTGGGCCAGGCGGGGCAGGTGATCGAACCGGCCGTCAAGCCCTTGGGGTGGGACTGGCGGATCGGCTGCTCGGTGATCGCCTCGCTGCCCGCCCGCGAGCTGGTCGTGGCCACGATGGGCGTGATGTACCACATCGACGACGAGCCCGAAGCGAACGACAAACGCTGGACCGAAACACTGCGCACCGTCACCTGGGACGGCACGGACCGGCCGGTCTACACCCTGCCCGTGGCGCTGTCGATCATGGTCTTTTTCGCCCTTTGCGCCGAATGCGCGGCCACGCTGGCGGCCATTCGCCGCGAGACGAACAGTTGGCGCTGGCCGGCGTTCACCTTCGGCTATATGACCACCCTGGCCTATACGGCGGCGCTGGTCACTTATCAAGTCGGCACGTGGATCGCCGGGTGAGGGTTGCGGGGACGACGAATTATTGCCCGCCGGTTTGTTGACTCTCGGAGAAGTACTGTCGGATTGGTGAAACTCCCCGCTTCGCTGCAATTGCCCGCAGTCCATACAAATGGTAAGATTATGTCGTGTCGAGGAACCGGCGTATTTCAAGAAACCCACGCTTAAGGTGTTACGATGCGAGAAGTTGTCATCTATCCCGGCGAGGACGGCTATTGGGTGGCCGAGTGTCCCAGTTTGCCCGGTTGTGTGAGTCAGGGAAAGACCAAAACGGAGGTAATCAACAATGTCCGCGAAGCCATTGAGGGCTGGATCGAGACTGCCACCGCCCACGGTCAGGAAGTGCCCGAAGAAACTTTCGACGTGCAGGTGATTGCCCTATGAGCAAATTGCCGGTAATCTCGGGAAGGCAATTGGTCCGCGTGTTGGAGCAAGTTGGCTTCGCTTTGGATCGTCAGCGGGGCAGCCACATAATCCTCTTCCGTTCCGACCCGCCGACGACCCTCTCAGTGCCCGACCACCGCGAATTAGACCGTGGCACGCTTCGCGCGTTACTCCGTCAGGCAGGCGTTTCGCCAGAGCAACTTTCCAAGCTGCTATAGCATGGAGGCCGTACGTGACCGAACCGATCATCACCGTTTCCGGGTTGCGGGGGATCGTGGGTGAAACGCTCACGCCGGAGGTCGCCGCGCGCTACGCCATCGCCTTCGCCGCGGATGCGCCGCCGGGCGAAATCCTCGTCGGCCGCGACAGCCGGCCGTCGGGCGTTATGCTGGCCTCGGCCGTTCACGCCGGCTTGCAGGCCGTGGGCCGAACGACTATCGACGCCGGCATCGTCGCCACGCCCACCGCCGGCGTTTTGCTCCGCCGCGCCGGGGCCGCCGGGGCCGTCGAGATCACCGCCAGCCACAATCCCCCGCCCTACAACGGACTGAAGCTGTTCTCCGCCGAAGGCCGGGTGATTTCCGCCCCGCAGGGCCAAAGAGTGCTCGAACGCTACCGCCAATTCGCCGCCGCCGGCGGCCGATCCGCCGGCATCACTTGGGCCACTCACGATGGCATCGGCAGCTTGCGGCATTGCCCGGATGCAATCGCCGATCATTTGCAGGCGGTGCTGAAAATCGTCGATGTTCCCCGCATCCGCGACCGTCGGTTCCGCGTGCTGCTGGACAGCAACCACGGCGCGGGCGGCATCCTCGGCCGGCGGCTGCTCGAAGAACTCGGCTGCCGGGCGACCATCCTGGGCGAGGAACCGACCGGCCGCTTCACCCACACGGCCGAGCCGACCGCCGAAAACCTCGCCGGAGTGCTCCGCAGCATCGTTGAGCACGACGCGGAGATCGGCTTCTGCCAGGACCCCGACGCCGACCGCCTGGCGGTTATCGACGCCGCGGGCCGATACCTGGGCGAGGAATATACGCTGGCGATGTGCGCCGATCACGTCTTGCGGGAAAGGGGACTGTCCCAATTTTCGCGGCGCGGTGAACCACAACCGGCGGAGACGCATGTCCGCCACGAAAATGGGACTGTCCCCCTTGAGCGATCCGGCCTCGTCATCAACTGCGCCAGCAGCCGGATGTCGCAGGATATTGCCGCGCGATACGGTGTGCCTTGCTTCCGTTCGGCGGTGGGCGAGGCGAACGTGGCCGACGCCATGATCGCCCGTCGTGCGGTCTTCGGCGGCGAAGGGAACGGCGGGCCGATCGACCCGCGGGTGGGCTACGTCCGCGACAGCTTCGTCGGCATGGCCCTGCTGCTGGATGCCATGGCCGCGCGGGAAATGACAATCGCTCAACTGGCCGACGAGTTGCCGCGTTACGAAATCGTAAAAACAAAAATCTCTCTTCCGCCCGAAAAGCTCCCCGCCGCGCTCGATGCGCTGGAGCGGCATTTCTCCGCCGCCTCGGCCGACCGCCTCGACGGCCTGCGGCTCGACTGGCCCGACCGCTGGCTGCTCGTCCGCGGCAGCAACACGGAGCCGATAGTCCGGGCGATCGCCGAGGCCCCCACCGCCGCCGAGGCGACTCAGTTGTGCGAAACCGCGGCGGGAATTATCCTCCTCTGAGCGTCGGCCCAGCAACGTAAGGATCGGCAAATTAATAACTGTCGCATTTCAGAAGGGGACAGTCCCATTTTCGTCGAACGAAAATTGGGACAGTCCCCCACTTATTGATTCGCCAGCCCTAACCCGCTTGTAGTTGCGATTCTTAACCCGGATTATTCATAAACACGAAGGAACATTGTCATTCTGAGCGCAGCGAAGAATCTGGGCTGTTTGCGGCGCATCGGAGATCCTTCGCTGCGCTCAGGATGACGTTTATGAATAATCCGGGTTAACTCCACAAATCCTTCGCTCGCCGCCGCACCATGCGGCTCATCATGGGCGAAGGGACCGCGCCGCTCTCGAAACCGTCGGGCTCGACCGGATCGGTCACGCATTGCTCGAAACATTTCAACAACCCGTCGGGCAGGAAGCGGGTCCGCTGGGCGTAGCTGTGCCGATCGCCGAAACTCGTCCCGTAGTAGCGCAGCGGAAAACAGACGTAGAGCCAATTTTTCGCCCGGGTCAGGGCGACGTAGAACAGCCGCCGCTCCTCTTCGATCTCGGCCGGGTGCTTCACGGCCATATCGGACGGGATGTTGCCGTCGGCGGCGTGGATCACGTAAACGGCGTCCCACTCCAGCCCCTTCGCCGAGTGGATAGTGCTCAGCACCAGGAAGTCGTCGTCCAATTCGGTGTCGCCGGCCAGGTCCTGCGTCGAACTGGGCGGATCAAGCGTCAACTCCAGTAGCATCCGCGAGCGGTTGCGATACCGCGAGGCGATCAGTTCCAACTGTTCCAGATCGCGGAGCCGGGCTTCGACGTGGTCGTACTTCGCCTCGAGCAAGGGGGCGTAGAACTTGCGGACGCGGCCGATTTGCGCGGGCAGGTCGTCAGCCGAACGGGCCAAACCATCGAGCAGCGCGACGAACTGGGGCCAAACCTTCGTCGCCGCGGCGGGCGGCCGCCAGTCGGTCCAAACGTCGAATCGGCCGCCCGAGTCGAGCAGCATTTGCATCAGATCGCGGGCCTTGCCCGGCCCGATGCCCGGCAGCAAAGGCAGCAAGCGCTGGCCCGAGACCACGTCGCGGGGGTTTTCGGCCAGGCGGAGAAAGGCCATCAAATCCTTGACGTGGGCCGCCTCGACGAACTTCAGGCCGCCGTACTTATGAAAGGGGATTTTCGCCCGGGCCAACTCGGCCTCGAGCAGGATGCTATGGTGCGAGGCGCGAAACAACACGGCCTGCCGCCGGAGATCAATGCCCGACTCGCGATGTTCGAGGATGCGGGCGATCAGATATTCAGCCTGATCCGCCTCGTCCTCGCAATTAACCAGACGAGGCCGCTCGCCGTCGGCCCGCTCGGACCAGAGATTTTTCACGTAACGTTCACGGGCCAGCGCGATCACGCCGTTCGTCGCCTCGAGAATGGGCTGCGTGCTGCGATAGTTCTGCTCCAGTGCCACAATCGCTGTGTCCGGATAGTGTTTGGGAAAGTCGAGGATGTTGCGCACCGTGGCCGCACGAAAGGCGTAGATCGACTGCGCATCGTCGCCGACCACGGTCAGCCCCCGTCCCTTCGGCGAAAGACGATAAAGAATTTCGGCCTGCAAGGCGTTGGTGTCTTGATACTCGTCGACCAGCACGCAATCGAACATTTTGCGGATGGCGTCGCCCGGCTTCTCGCCTTCCAGGAGGGCGTGCCAGTAGAGCAGCAGGTCGTCGTAGTCGAGCACCCCGGCCGCCTCCTTGCGTTCGACGTAGCCGTCGAAGAGCCGCTTCAGGTCGTCGCGCCATTCCTGACACCAGGGAAAATGTTGCTCCAAGACGAGATCGAGCTTGTCCTGGGAGTTGACGCATCGGCTATAGATGGCCATGCAGGTCCCCTTTCTCGGGAACCGCTTGTCGGTCTTGGCGAGCTTCAACTCGGTGCGGACCACGTTCATCAGGTCCTCGGAATCGGCCCGGTCGTGGACGCTGAACGCCGGCGGCAGACCGATGGATTTTCCGAAGCGATGGAGCAGCCGCGTGGCGACGGCGTGATAGGTCCCCCCCCAAACCCGGGTTGCACGTTGTTGACCCAAGCGGCGCAACAGGCTTTCAACGCGGCGGAGCATTTCGGCGGCGGCGCGGCGGGTGAAGGTCAGCAATAGGATGCGTCCCGGATCGACCCCGCCGGCGATTAGCCAGGCGACACGATGGACCAGGGTGGCGGTTTTTCCGGTGCCGGCGCCGGCGACGATCAGCAGCGGCCCGTCGCCGTGCGTGGCGGCCGCGCGTTGCCGAGGGTTCAGTCCGGCCAACAGATCGTCGATATGGGAGTGTTCAGTCATAAGGGGGGATTGATGGCAAAAAAACGTCCCTGCCTTGGCAAAATTGCTCGGCAGCGTCGTCAGTTTGCCCCATTATCGGCAATCGCCCGTGGATGTGCAACGCGAGTCTGGAGTCCATACTCTTTCAAACACGTTTTATCCCTGGTAGCCTGGTTGTAATCGCTAATGGCCTTGTCGATGTCCGTGCGCCGTGAAGGCGCGTGCATTTTAGCGGGTGGAAGTCCCGCCTGGGTAGGGCCGCTTGGGCCAAGGCTATCGCGCGGTGGTCGATGCGGATTTGAGCGGGTATTTCGACAGCATTCCGCACGCCGAACTGATGCTGTGCGTCGCCCGTCGCGTGAGCGACAAGGCCATGCTGCACCTGATAAAGCAATGGCTGGTGGCGCCGGTGGAAGAGACCGACGAGCGGGGCCGAGTGCGACGTACCACGCGGAACAAGGATACGAAACGCGGTACGCCGATTGCCGACGTTCATCGGGCCGGAAGCGTTGGTTTGCCAGGTCAATCAGGTGTTGCGCGGCTGGGCCAACTACTTCTGTTTCGGAACCTATACCCCGGCGTTCCGTGTCGTGCATCGGCACGCCTGTCGCCGGGTCCGTCGGTGGCTGCGAAGGAAACTGGAACTCGATGGGCAGGGTGTCAGCCAATACCCTGACAGCCGCCTGCAACGCGAGTTCGGGCTGCTGAACCTGTAGCGGTATCCCCGTCGCCACTCGTGGGCGAAATCATGACCCTTGTCCGAGAGCGGGCACCGACCGCAGGTTGGTCGCGGGAAATCCGCCCGTCCGGTTCGATGAGCGGGAGGTGGAAACGGAGCACGGCAGACGGATATTGCGCCACACAACGGGGAAACCCTGACACAGAAGTAAGCCGCAGCCTAAACCACCGCGCCACCTCTCGACTCTACCCTTTTCTGGCCCCGATAAATTCCAACAATTTGCCAAGACTAGCGGGGCTAAAAAGCGTGGCGTTGATGATGATCGGTTTGGCATCGGCGTTGTGCGATCGGATGGCCAATCGATACAACCCATCGGCTCGAAGGCGACTTTCCCAATACCCTCTGCTTCCCACCTCAAAGTCGTAATCGCTCACGTCCGCAACCGCAATCGCGTTCTCTCCAAACAGCGTTCGATACCGGATTTCCTTCTCCGACAATTCTACATTATGAGATCGGATCCACACATGCGTGAATGCCAGACATCCGCAAAATAGTAACTTTACGCTCCAAACATTAGAATTGGGACACACAAGTAGAGTGGCTATCCCTAAAGCCAGAAGCAGAATCCAAATACCGTCTAGAACCACATAGGTCTTCAGACACGGCCGCAAAATGATAACATCGTATCTCGATCCCTCCATAATGCTATCCTCTGTTGAGGCTTGGATTGCCTATGAACTGTTCCTGATGCAACGGACGAGCGAACCTCGGCAATTTCGCACGGAAAAAAGGCACTCGAAAAAACGGGACATCACTGATTTTGCGATAATTTCCGGGGCCGGCCGGGGCCGTGAAGGGTAAACTCGAGCCCCAGCCGCGCCGCGGTCCGTCGCACCCAACTTTCGGAGCCGAAAGGGCGGCCCCGCTCGACGCACGTTCGGACCACGCCAAGTTGCTCATCGTTCAGTCCGCGGTTGACCCGGGCGACCCAGTTGCGCGATCGCTCGACCGGCCAGGCGGCCAGCGGCAACGCAATTTTCGGGGCCTTCTGTGCCCGTCGCCAAAGTCCGCTCCACGGCCACTCTTCGGCCCGCTCGACCAGACCTGCCCGCAGCGCGTTGGCTTCGACGTATCGGCACAGGGCGACGAAGTAATCGTCCTCGGCCACCGGAAAACTCTTGAAGCGGCCTTGATAGAGATGCCCCCCGCCGCGGCTGTGGTAATGTTCATGGTGGCGGCGTACATGCGTCACGCCCACCCAACACATCCAACGCCCCAAGGCCTCGTCCGTCCGCGGTCTCGCCACCAAGTGCCAATGGTTCGGCATCAGGCAATAGGTCAGCAACTCGACGTCGTATCGTTCCAGGCCCTCAGCCAGCACCCGCTCGAAGGCCTCGTAGTCGCCCGGCTTGCGGAAAATCCGCATCCGTCCGTTCCCCCGATTGAGAACGTGGTAAATCATCCCTCCTTCGATGGCTCGGGCTGTTCGCGGCATGACGCTACCATATCACGCCTTGCCCATTCTGTCAATATCAGTGATGTCCCCTTTTCTGGCTCTTTTCTGGCTCCTTTTCTGGCTCTCTATCGGTTATGTGCCTCTTCCGCATTCTCAAATTCCCCCGGTTTATGCTCACCAAAACTCGCCCCCCTCCTCTGAATCGCTGCAAGGAGCTTTATTCCGATGCCCCATGTAAAAAAGAACACTGTGAACGCCGGAAGAATCACAAGAAGAAAATAGCCAAGAACTCCGCCTACCTTCCCTTGGAAAGAGTCTCTCATCACACTCAGGGAGGCTACACGTTCCAGCAACAAGTATCGGCAAATCACACCAATGAACACAGCAAAGAACAGTGAGACGAGAAACATAAAGAAATCTCGCCATGACTTACGAGCAATACAAATTGCCAGAATAGTAAGCAGTATACCAACAGACAACAATGGAGCGATATTGTTAGTTGCGAGCCAGGTGGACAATCCGACAATGAACAATATTCCGAACATAAGAAGTGCTGGTGTCAAAGTCTTGTGCCCCTTACGAAATCTTGTCCGCTTTTTTTGATTTTAGTGGTGGAGAAATGGACCTCCTGGTGATGGTTAACAGGCCGAGTTCGCGCAGTGCTCGACGGACGGCCTGACGATGCACTTGACGGCGGTGGTTTTTGTTTTTCAGGTTCCAATGGTCCTTCCGCTCCGCAAGGACGCGCTGCCGATGACGTTCCACGGCGGCGATGAACGCCGCCCGTTGCTCGACCGGGATCGACTTGCGGGCCGCCCAAAGTTCACTGTGCGTTGGCCCCTGGTAGCCCAGCGGCCGCGTCAGTTCGTTGGCCTGACGCCGGGCTAAAGGGGACAGTCTTCGTTGACACGAAAATTGGGACAGTCCCCAGGGTATCCGCCGTCCAGGCGCCGGCAGGCTGGGGGAAGTGATCGGTGCGGATTTCTTGATGGACGTACCAGCGGTGTTTTCCGTGCCATCCGCCCTCACCCCCGGCCCCTCTCCCAAAGGGAGAGGGGATTACCGCTCAGGCTGCCATTGCCCGCCTCGCAACCGCCATTATACCACGGCGTGCAGGGGGGTGAAGGCAGCCAGGTGATCCCATCGGCCGGGCGCGGGGAAGAACCACAGGAATACTCTTCTCGAATCCGCTTTACGTACGGTTGGCTCTTTAAGGATCGGCAAATTAATAACTGTCGCATTCCAGAAGGGGACAGTCCCATTTTCGTCGAACGAAAATTGGGACAGTCCCCCACTTATTGATTCGCCGGCCCTAAGCGTGGCCGAAACACGGCCCCGCCGATCTTGGTGTGCGGTTCTCGCCGGTGGTGGTCGGAGGGAGAAGACGGGGACGGAATCTCTAGCCGGCCGGGCACTGGAACTCCGTTGACGCCGCCGTCATACTATGAACATCCATCCGTAATGGTCGCATGATTGGGGCGCTTCCAATAGATCTTGGTCTAACACAGGCTGTCGCCGTTGGCTACAGGTCAAACAACGGTTCACGGGAATAATCGCCTGCAACCATTGAAATGTCAAAAACCTGCATCACGGTTCTGGTGGAAGATACGGCTCGCGGGCGGGGGCTGATGGCCGAACACGGTTTGGCCTACTGGATCGAATACGCGGGACGTCACGTCCTGCTCGACACCGGCCAAGGCGGCGTACTCGCCCACAACGCCGACACGTTGGGAATCGAGCTGCGTGAAATCGACGCCCTGGTCCTCAGCCACGGACACTACGATCACACGGGCGGAGCGGCCGAGGCGCTGAAGACCGCCCGCCCCGTTACGGTTTACGCCCATCCGGCGGTTTTCGCGCGGAAGTACGCCCGTGTCAGCGGCGGCACGGCACGGGACATCGGAATGCCGCCGCTCTCGGAACAGGCCATTCGGAGTCCACGGCATCGGTTGATCGTGGTCAACCAGCCGACAGCCGTGCTCGGGGCGGAGAAAGGGGACGCTCCCCAATCGGCGCCCCGATTTTCCGCGGGCTGACCGCCACCGGTCCCGTTCCCCGGCTCACCGATTTCGAGGATACCGGCGGGGCGTTTTTCCTGGATGAAGCCTGTACGAAGCCGGACCCGTTGGAGGACGACCAATCGGTCTTCTTCGATACGGCCGCGGGAACCGTAGTGCTCTTGGGCTGTGCCCACTCGGGCGTGGTCAACACGCTCCGCTACATCCGCCGCTTGACCGACAACCGACCGATCCGCGCCGTGATCGGCGGAATGCACTTGGTCGGGGCCTCCGCGCGGCGGATCGAGCGAACGGTTGAAGAACTTCGTGAAATCGGCATTGCGCGATTGGCGCCCGGGCACTGCACGGGAATGCCGGCGACCGTCGCCCTGTGGAATGCGTTTCCAGGCCGCTGTCAACCATGTTCCGTGGGAACAAAATTCACGTTCGATTAAAACTCGTTAAACTACCATGACTGAACCGAAAACCGCTCATTTCGACATCTCCGCCGCCGCCTGGGACGCGGAGCCGCGCCGCGTAGAGTTGGCTAAAGCCGTCGGCGAGGCCATCCTTCGCCAAGTCCAACCGACACGGGAGATGGACGTGCTGGACTACGGCTGCGGCACCGGGTTGCTCGGCCTGTTTCTGCTCCCCCACGTCCGCAGCGTCACGGGTGCCGATAGTTCGCCGGGGATGCTTGAGGTCCTGGAGCGGAAAATCCGCTCCGGCGGTATGCAAATGCGGGCGCTGAAACTCGACCTGCTCAACGATCCCCCGCCCGAGTCGCATTACAACATGATTACCGCAAACATGGTGCTGCACCACGTCGAACGGATCGACGTGCTGCTGGCGGCCTTTCATCGGATGCTGCTGCCGGGCGGTATTCTGGCCGTTTCCGACCTGGATGCCGAGCAGGGGCTGTTTCACGGCCCCGAAGCCGCCGGCAGCGTGTACCATAACGGTTTCGACCGCCGCAAGCTGATGGATCGTTTGCGTTCAGCGGGTTTCGTCGATGTGAAGGACACGACGGCCCACGTCACTCGCAAACCGATTGCCGGCGGCGAGATTCACGAATTCCCGGTGTTCTTGATTGTCGGACGCCGTGAATGAGTGCTACGACGTGCTTATGCGGAGAGTAGGGTGTGACAAGCGGAGCGCGATCCCACCACCGTTTCTCCCGCAGTTGGTGGGACCGCGCTTCGCTTCTCCCACCCTACGTAGGCCTTCTGCAGCAGAAACTCTTAGCAGTTGCACCGCTCCGCAATTGACCGCGGCAATACAATAACCGTAGTAGCGGCCTTCTTACGTGGGAATAATGAACGCACCAATGAACCAACGCGAATGGGGCAAGAGCGGCGGTATGCGGGGTGTGATTAACAAACCGGGGGGGCACTGCTCATTCCGCGAGCGGCGCTCTCATTCACGCACAATTTCTAGGATAATCCGATGGCACGCGTCGTTCGGTTCCATAAGACCGGAGGCCCGGAAGTCTTGCAGATCGAGAACATCGAGCTTCCGCCGCCCGGGGCCGGTGAAGTGCGGATCGCCGTGAAGGCGCTCGGGCTGAACCGGGCCGAGTCGATGTTCCGCCGGGGACAATATCTCGAAACGCCCAAGTTCCCCTCGCGGCTGGGCTACGAAGCGGCCGGGACGGTCGAAGCCGTTGGCCAGTGCGTAGCCGACTTCCACGTCGGCGACGCCGTCAGCACGATCCCGTCGTTCTCGCAAGACCGGTACGGCGTTTACGGCGACGCGGCCATCGTCCCGGCGGCGTCTTTGGCCAAACATCCGGCGTCGCTGTCGTGGAGCGAGGCGGCGGCAGTCTGGATGCAATACGTCACGGCCTACGGGGCGCTGATCGACATCGCCCGGCTGCACGAGGGCGACGTCCTGCTGATTCCCGCCGCCTCGAGCAGCGTGGGCATCGCCGCCATGCAGATCGCCAACATGGTCGGGGCGACGCCGGTGGCCCTGACCCGCGGCAGCGCGAAGCGCAACGCCCTGCTCGACCTCGGCGCCCGCGAGGTCATCGTTACCGGCGAGCAGGACATCGTCGCCGAGGCGGGCCGGATTACCGGCAACAAGGGGGCGAGGGTCGTTTTCGACCCGGTCGGCGGGCCGGCCATCAGCAAACTCCTGGCCGCTATGGCAAGGCAGGGCATACTGTTTCTCTACGGCGCACTGAGCGACGAGCCGACGCCGCTGCCGCTGATGGAGGTGCTCGGCAAATCGCTGACGGTCCGTGGCTACGTGATGTTTGAGATCGTATCCGACCCGTCGCGGCTCGATCGGGCCAAACAATTCATTACCGACGGCCTCGCCTCCGGTCAGCTCAAACCGATCATCGCGAAGACGTTCCCGCTGGAACGGATCGTCGATGCCCATCGCTACCTGGAGTCGAACCAGCAGATCGGGAAGATCGTCGTCACGGTGTGACGCCGCGAGCGCACAGCCCGGCAGGGATCAACTGCCGTTGCCGGCGGGCTCGTGCTACTCAAACACCACCACCACCGGCGCGTGGTCCGAAGGCTTGCCGTCGCCGCTGGCCTTTCGCTCCTGCCGGTCGATCTCGGCGCTCGTCGCCCTGGCGGCCAATGGCTCGGCGGCCAGAATGTAGTCCAGCCGCAGGCCGTCGTTCTTCGGAAACGCCAGGCGGCGATAGTCCCACCAGGAATACAGGCCGCCCTCGGGATGCTGTTGGCGGAACAGGTCGACCAGCCCCCAGGCGAGCAACTGCTCCATGGCCTCGCGGATCTGCCCGTGAAACAGGACCGTGCCCGCCCAGGCGTGGGGCCGGGCCACGTCGTGCTCGTCCCGGGCGACATTGAAGTCGCCGCAAAGCGCCAACCGGGTTTGGGGCGAGAACCGCCGCTCCAGGTACGCCCGCAGCCGCCGCATCCAATCGAGCTTGTAGGCGTATTTATCCGACCCCACGGACTCGCCGTTGGGGATGTAGGCGCTGATTATCTGAACGCCGTCGATTTCCGCCCGCAGCAGCCGGGCCTGTGAATCGTCTCCGCCGTCGGCGAACCCCCGTTCGACGTTCGCCGGCTCGCTGCGGCTCAAGATGGCCACGCCGTTGTATGTCTTTTGCCCGAAAACCGCCGCATGGTAGCCCGCCGCCTGAAAAACCTCGTAAGGAAACGCGTCGTCGGCGACCTTGATTTCCTGGAGGCAAACCACGTCCGGCTGGACTCGTTGCAGCCAGTCCAACAGCCGTCCCTGCCGGGCGCGGATCGAATTGACGTTCCAGGTGGCGAGCTTCATGGCTTCCAAAACACCTCCAAAGGGCAACGACTGATCCGGGTCTTGATCCCACGATTGTACGGCCCGGACGTCGATTGGGCCACCATTTACGCGAAGCGGCACGTGGACGAGGTTTTTATCGGTGGACAACGTGCCGCCCGCCATAACCTACATCGCTTTGGAGTAGTGCTCTGTCCATTTTGACTTTGCCAGTTGGGTGCCACTGCTGGCTTGTCCAGCAGCGCCGGAAACACGGGTGGACAAGCCACCCGTGGCACCCGTAAACTCAATTTGGACAGAGCAGTAGTCTGATGCCGAGAACCGTCGAAATGTCGAACCATTCTTGAGGATGAGCCGCCCGATCCCATGCTGTATGCCGCCAAGGCTGTTGCTCTCGGTCAGGTTTGCCGGGCGAAAGACTCTGGAATCAACATCGCAAGTTTTGTCTTGGGCGATCAGTGCTTTTGCTTCGTGATACGGCATTGTTTCGATCGAGAAGCGACTGAAAAGGTCACACGCTCTCGACAGCAGGGCAACATCGAAACGCACTTGTGGAGTGCCGGCGTTCTCGTCAACCCAGTCGAACAGGCTTGCCCGGCGGAACACCGCATTGCCAAAGACCCTTGGATTTCGCTAGAAGGTGTTGGCAATCGACTTGCTCCCCTGCTGGGTTCGCGTAGGTGATCCGCTGGGCACTGATCCATCTCGGGGCCGTCACAGGTCGTCGGAGACGGCGTTGGCGGCAGCGTTTGGACAGGCTACAATGGAGCGATATTCAAGGACTTTCGTCATGCCCACCGTCGCTTATAGCGTCGGTTCCAACGGCAAGGACGACGGCGGCAAAGGCCAGGATGAGTGCAAAAAGGGCGAGGACTGGGACGACATTTGTGTGCGCATTCCGGCAAAGTTGTAAGCATCTAATCGGAGGCAATTTATGGATTTCAACCACCAGAATTGTCATGACCGAAAACAATCAAGATAGTTCCCCTCCGCTCAACTTCGAGGACGCCCTGAAACGGCTCGAAGAGATCGTCCATGCGCTGGAAGAGGGCGACGTGGGACTGAACGAATCGCTGGAGAAGTACGAGGAAGGCGTCAAACTGTTGCGGCAATCCTACGAGTTGCTGCAAAAGGCCGAGCGGCGGATCGAGCTGCTCAGCGGCGTCGATGCCGAGGGAAATCCGTTGGCCGAGCCCTTCGACGACACGGCCACGATCGACCAGGACGATCCGACCGTCCGCCGCAGCCGCCGGCGGTCATAGTTCACAATGACGGGCTAATCGGCAACAAAACACGCCCGCTGCGACGCTCTCGGCCCTCCACCCGATTGGGTATGACGCTGGTGTGGACGGGCCGCGGAGAAAGTCGTAAAATGGGGGATTGGTGCTTATTGCGGCCCCGCTTCACTGATTAATACACGACATCAGAACGGTTCCTCGGTGGAAACTTCGACAGCGCTCTCGTTCACTGAAATCTCCCGAGCCTTCAGTCCGCTGATCGACGCCGCGCTCGACGCCCGGACCCGACTGGGCGATGGCTGCCCCGCACGGCTCCGCGAGGCGATGCGTTACAGTCTGCTGGCGCCGGGGAAACGGATTCGGCCGCTGCTGGTGCTGTTGGCCGCCCAGGCCTGCGGGGGCGAAGCCGAAGCGGCCCTGCCCGCCGCCTGCGCGGTCGAGATGATCCACGCCTATTCCTTGATCCACGACGACCTTCCGGCGATGGACGACGACGATCTCCGCCGCGGCCGGCCCACCTGCCACAAGGCTTTCGACGAGGCGACGGCGATCCTGGCGGGCGACGCCCTGCTGCCGCTGGCTTTCGAGGTCCTGGCCCGCGAAATCAAGCCCCCGGCGACCGCCGTGGCGTGCTCTCTGGCGTTGGCCCAAGCCGCCGGCGCCTGCAACATGGCCGGCGGTCAGGCCGACGACGTGGAGGGCGACGGGCAAGGGCTGGCCGCTTCAGCGACCAGTGAAGAGCCTAAGTGTGCCACTGCTGGCTTGTCCAGCAGTGAAATTCGCGGGCTTTCTCCCTGCACTGCTGGACAAGCCAGCAGTGGCACCCATACTTGCAAGAAGCCACTTGTTCAACAAGCTGCTTGCCCATCCGAACTTGGCCTACTGGAATCGATTCACCAGCGCAAGACCGGTGCGATGATCCGTGTATCCATCCGCATGGGGGCCTTGGTCGCCGGCGCCGACGCCGCGAAATTGACCGCCCTGGACGAGTACGGCCGGCGGATCGGACTGGTTTTCCAGATCACCGACGATCTGCTGGACGTACAGAGTACGGCCACCGACCTGGGCAAGCGGACCGGCAAGGACGCCGATCGCGGAAAGCTCACCTTTCCCGGCATTCTTGGACTTGACCGAAGCATACAATATGCCAGACAATTAACGGCCGAAGCCCAGGAAGCCCTCTGCGGCTTCGGGCCGGCGGCCGACGGACTCCGCGCCCTGGCTCAATTTGTCCTGGAAAGGAATCGTTGATGGACAAGCTGCTCTCGACAATTCAGTCTCCGGCCGACCTGAAAGGGCTCTCGCAACCACAATTGGCGCAGTTGGCCGGCGAGATGCGCGAGGCGCTCTGCCGGCTGGCAGCCACGCGAACGGCGCATTTCGCCTCGAATCTGGGCGTGATCGAGTTGACTCTGGCCCTGCACACCACGTTCGACTTCGCCCGCGACCGTTTGATCTGGGACACCGGCCACCAGGTCTACGCCCATAAGATGATCACCGGCCGGTACGACGAGTTTCAGACGATGCGGGCCAAGGGCGGGCTGATGGGCTACCCCAACCCGGCGGAAAGCGATTTCGACCTGTTTATGACCGGCCACGCCGGGTGCAGCGTGGGCACGGCCCTGGGCATGAAATGCGGCGACGATCTGCTCCGGCCCGACGAAGACCGCCGCGTGGTGGCCGTCGTCGGCGACGGCGCTTTCGGCTGCGGCGTGATCTTCGAGGCCATGAACCACGCCGGAGGACTGAAAAAGAATCTCATCGTCGTGCTCAACGACAACAAGATGTCGATCTGTCCGCGGGTGGGCGGCATGGCCGAGTCGCTCGACCGCCTGCGGACGGCCCAGTTTTACACCGGCTTGAAGGCCGACGTGCAAAAACTGCTCAACCGCGTGCCCGTGATCGGCGATCCGGTCGAGCGGTTCCTCACGCAGATGAAGGACGCCGTGAAGGCCGGGCTGGTCGGAGGGATGCTCTTCGAGGACCTCGGCTTCCGCTACATCGGTCCGGTCGACGGACACAACATCCGCCAGTTGCAGAAGTATCTGAACATGGTCCGCGGCTTGCAGGGGCCGGTGCTGCTGCACGTGGTGACGGAGAAGGGGCACGGCTTCCCGCCCGCCGCCAAAGACCCCAGAAGGTTCCACGCCCCCGCCCCCTTCCAAGAGGAAAACGGCTCGATCGTGCCGGTGAAAAAGGCGTCCGGCTGCGCGCCATACACCATGCTCGCCCGCGATGCGCTGCTCGAGCGGATGCGGGCCGACCCGCGCGTCGCCGTAATCACCGCCGCCATGTGCCAGGGGACCATGCTCGAACCGATCCGCGACGAGTTCCCCGAGCGGTTTTTCGACGTGGGCATCTGCGAATCGCACGCCGTGATTCTCGCCGCCGGGATGGCCAAGACGGGAATCCGGCCGGTCGTCGATATCTACAGCACCTTCCTGCAACGGAGCTACGACCAGATTTTCCAGGAGTTGTCGCTGCAAAACATGCCGGTGTTGCTGCTGCTGGACCGCGCCGGCGTGGTCGGTCCCGACGGCCCGACGCACCACGGCGTCTTCGATCTGGTCTTCCTGCGGTCGATGCCGAACATGACGGTCATGGCCCCCGGCGACGGCGCCGACGTGGCCCCGATGATCGACTGGGCCCTGCAACACGATGGCCCCGTGGCTATCCGCTATCCAAAAGCACCCGCCGAGTCCGTCCCTCGGGACCTAAAACCCATGCAGCTCGGCGAGGCCGAGGTCTTGCGCCGGGGCAACGACGGCACGTTTGTCGCTTGCGGCGCGACGCTGGGGGCGTGCGTCCAGGCGGCCGACCGGTTGGCGGCGGAAGACCTCGATTTCGGCGTGATCCACGCCCGATTCGTCAAACCGCTGGACGCCGCGACGATCCTCCGCGCCGTCGGCGAATCGCCGCTGGTCGTCACCGTCGAGGAAGGGGCGTTGATGGGCGGGTTCGGCAGCGCCGTGCTCGAAGCGGCCGCCGACGCCGGCCTGAACACCGCCCATGTCCGCCGCATCGGCATCCCCGACCGCTTCATCGAACACGCCAGCCGCAACCAACTGCTGGCCGAATTGGGGCTGGACGCCGCGGGATTGGTCCGGGCCTGCCGCGAGTGGATCGGACAACAGTGCGAAACCGCAAGCGGAAGTCACGTGCATACATAAATATCTGCGTTGGAGCGGCAAAATATCACGTTGGGGTGGCAGTTTAACTGCCACCCCAACACTATACTCTGACCGGCGGTCGCGCCCGAATTGATGTCCAATAAATCCACACGTCTGCGAGTCTTCCTGCTCGGCGCCGCCGGTCGCCCCAACGTGCTCGACGAAGCCAAACGTCTGCGGCCGACGATCGAACAATTCGCCGAGATCGTCAACGACGGCTTCTCTGGCGCCGCGGACCTCTCCGCCGCGGAGGCCGATCTGGCGATCGTGCTCGGCGGCGACGGCTCGATACTCCGGGCCGCACATCAGATGGGTTCACGGCAAATCCCCGTGGCGGCGGTCAACTTGGGAAAACTCGGCTTCCTGGCCAACATGACCCCGGACGAATTGCCCGAAGCTCTCGGCGAATTCGCCGCCGGCCGGCTGGAGATCATCGAGCACCTGATGTTCAACTGCTCGGTCGCCCACGGCGACGAGGTCCGTTGCCGGCAACTGGGGCTGAATGAAACGGTGGTCCACGCCGGCGCACCGTTCTCGCTGATCGACGTCGATCTGTACGTCGATGCGGATTTGGTGACCACCTATAGTTGCGATGGATTGATCGTCGGCACGCCGGTCGGTTCGACGGCCCATTGCCTGTCGGCGGGCGGGCCGATCCTGCGGAAAAACCTGCAGGCGTTCGTCATCCTGCCGTTGAATCCCCATACGCTGACCATGCGCCCGGTGGTCGATTCGGCCGACCGGGTCTATGAAATGGCGGTTGAACGTCCCAACGAGGGGACGTCGGTGGTGGTCGACGGCCGGGCGATTTGCCGCCTCCAGCCGGGCGACCGCGTCCGCGTCGAACGCGCCGATCAGAAGTTCAAGCTGGTCTCGTTTCCCGGCCATACATATTATCGTTCGCTGCGGGAAAAACTCGGCTGGGGCGGACGATTAAGATTGAACAACGTGTAATTGCCGCGTCCACGCGGCGTAATGCAATTTGTCGTTTAGCCGCCGCGTCCACGCGGCGTAGTTCCGCGCGAACGCCGGAGCCAAACCAGGCCGAAAACAACTCGAAAGGATGCGAGAATGAAAACGCTCTTTTATGCCGGTGTGGCCCTCTGTTTGCCGACGATCCTCGCGCTCGCGGTCCTGGCCGGCGAGGCGGAAAAAACCTACACCCTCCGCTACAAGTTCAAGCCCGGCGAGACGATCCGCTGGAAAGTGGAGCATCGCTCGAAGGTCCGCGCCACGATCACCCGCTCCACTCAGACCACCGAGACGCTGAGCATCTCAATGAAGGTCTGGCAGATCTCCGCGGTGAAGCCGGACGGCACGGCCACCTTCGAGAACAGCGTGGAGTGGGTCGATATGCGGCAGACGCTCACCGGGCGCAGCGAGGTGCACTACGACAGCCGCACCGGCAAGAAGCCCCCGCCCGGGTTCGAGACCGCCGCGAAATCGGTGGGCGTGCCCCTGGCCCGGGTCACGATGGACGCTCACGGCAAAGTCATCAGCCGCAAAGACCTCAAGCCCAAACCGAAGGATGCGGCCGACAAGAAAACTCCCGAGCACGAAGGCTGGGTCACGATCCCCTTGCCTGAGAAGCCGGTCCCGGTCGGCCACACCTGGAGGATTCCGCAGGACATCGACATTCCACTGCCCAGCGGGGCCGTCAAGCGGATCAAGGCCCTCCAGCAGTTCACGCTCGAAGAGGTCAAGACCGGCGTGGCCGTGATCCGCGTCTCGACCGACGTCCTCACGCCGATCTCCGATCCGGCCATCGAGTCGCAACTCGTGCAGCGGGAGAGCACCGGCCGGGTCTGGTTCAACGTCGACGCCGGCCGCGTGCTGCATCAGCAGTTGGACATCGACAAACACGTCGTCGGCTTCCGCGGCGACGCCAGCAGCATCCACTACGTCAACCGCTTCACCGAACGGCTCGTCACCGATTCGGATCGAGTCGCCGGCAAGCACGCCGAGCGGGAGTGAATCGCAGATCGCGATGGCAGGAGCTTGTTCGCTCTCCGTAAACCAATGTCGCAATAGCCGGCGGCCGGCCCGGCCAACGTTTATGTCCCATTTTCAGATTACCGGCGGCGTGCCGCTTTGCGGCGAGTTGCGATGCGGCGGGTCGAAGAACGCGGCCCTGCCGATCATGGCCGCGGCCATTCTCGCCTCGGAGCCGGTGCGGTTGGAGGGCGCGCCGCGACTGACCGACGTGCGGATTATGTCGCGGCTGCTGGATGCTTTGGCGGTGAACGTCTCGAACGTCAATGGCCGAATGGTGCTGGAGACGTGCGATCCGACGCCGATCCGCGCCCCGCAGCGGCTGGTGCGGCGGATGCGAGCGGGCTTCTGCGTGCTTGGCCCCCTGTTGGCCCGGCGAGGCAAGGCCGTAGTCCCCCTGCCCGGCGGCTGCAACATCGGACATCGACCCGTCGATCTGCACCTAAAGGGTCTCGCCGCTCTGGGGGCCGATCTCCACTTGCAGCACGGCTACGTCGTCGCCACGGCCCGGCGGCTGCGCGGGGCAACGATCGAGCTGGCCGGCCCCAACGGCCCAACCGTAACCGGCACGGCCAACGTACTCGAGCGCTGCGGTGCTGGCCCGGGGCGTGACGATCATCCGCAATGCGGCCATCGAGCCGGAAATCGCCGATCTGGCGAAATTCCTCACGGCGATGGGGGCAAGGATCGAGGGCGCCGGCACTCCCACGCTGCGGATCGAGGGCGTCGAGCAGCTTGGCGGCGCAGCCCATCGCCTGATTCCCGATCGGATCGAAGCCGGCACGCTGCTCATCGCGGCGGCCGTCTCCGGCGGCTCGGCTACCGTCAGGGGCGTCGTGCCGGAACATCTCGATGCGGTGTTGCAAAAACTCCGCGAGGCGGGGGCTGAGATCAATGTTGGAGAAGACTGGGTCTCGATCGGTAAACCGCAAAGGGGACAGGTAAATGTTTTCGGGCAGGAGTCTATCGGTAAAACAAGTCCCCTCGCCGAAAAATGTACCAGTCCCCATCTCAACCCCCAAAGGGGACAGGTACATTATTCGGCACAAAATGTGGCACAGCCGCCCTCGGCTGTGAACGAATGCCCTAGACAGCCGGGGGCGGCTGTCCCACAAGGATCAATCGAACACCGATTGCGGGCCGTGGACATCGTCGCCCAACCCTACCCCGGCTTTCCCACCGATCTGCAGGCCCAATGGACGGCTCTGGCCGCGGTGTCCGAGGGGCGTTGCCGCGTCGAGGACCGCGTATTTCCCGGCCGCTTCATGCACGTCGCCGAACTGAACCGCTTGGGCGCCGACATCACTTGCGCCGGCGGCGCGGCGACGATCGTCGGCGGCCGGCCACTCAGCGGCGCGGAGGTAACGGCCCACGACCTCCGCGCAGGCGCGGCGCTGCTGATGGCCGGATTGGCGACGGAAGGCCGCACTACGATCGCCGGCATCCATCACATCGATCGCGGCTACCAGCGCTTAGACGACAAACTGCGGCAACTCGGCGCGCGGATCGAACGGGTGGAACGTCAGACCTTGAACAACTCGATTCCCAAGCCTGTCGCGGCCTCGTTCAGCGGGCCGTCGAGACTGGCCAGCGGACAGCCTTCCCGCATGGCAAGTTCCAAATAGGCGGCATCGTAAGCGGACAGTCTCCAAGCGCGGGCCAGCGCCAATGTGTCGTGAAAAGCTCTTTGAGCCGTATGTTCGTCCACGGTAATCGGGAGTCCGCTGAGAAATTCCAAAAACTCGGATATTCTGGCAAGAGTGACGCGTTTTCTCCGCTCGCAAACCACTAACGCATTGGCCACTTCAAGCGACCAGTGGTTGGGAACGACGGCTTCCTCGGAATCCAAACACTTGAGCACAATGTCAGAGCGAGGATTGGATTCATCCTCCAGACACCACGGAATCGTCATCGAACAATCGAGTACAAACCGGCTCATGGGCGCCCTTCGTCGATCATCTCCCGAATGGACAGGCCGTTCAGTCGCCAGCC
This sequence comes from uncultured Planctomycetota bacterium, assembly GCA_963733145.1. GTDB lineage: Bacteria > Planctomycetota > Planctomycetia > Pirellulales > Thermoguttaceae > JAHIKV01. Next base: position 135,491 of record CAVTCJ010000011.1, read on the forward strand.
CTTGCGGGACTCAAGCATGGCTTGGATGGTCTTTTGAATCTCCGCTTTCGATTTTTTCGTGGTGGGAACGAGCTTTGCCACGGGCGTGCCGTGTCGGGTGATGGTAAACTCCTCGCCTTTAGCGACACGATCCAAAAGCGCGGGAAGGTGCGTTTTGGCCTGATATGCGCCTATGGTTTCGGTATGAGTTTCCATGATCGCAACTCCTGGGCATTTAGACTGGTCTAAGACTAGTCTATGTTCAATTCTTCAAATTGTCAAGCAAAAGTCATGGTGCTGTTGTGGCAGATGATTCTCATAACCCGGCGTGGACGCCGGGGCTAAACATGATGAACCGCACCCGGCACGAGTGCTGGAGCTAAACATCCTCCCTCATCCCTCATCCCGCGCCCCCTTGTACACCGGCTGCATGAGAATGTTCTTCTTCGATGTGACCGGGCCGGATGACGTGTCCTCGCGCAAGATGCTGAACATCATCTGATACTTGGCGTCGATGTCGTCGGCGTAGTGGACCAACAGGGCCTCGGGCGTCATCGGCGGCTGGGGCGAGCCCCATTCCGGCAACCGCTGATGGGCGATAATCAGGTGTTCCAGCCGCAGCAACGTGTCGGGGTCGAGCCGGGCGTCGCTTCCCATCGCGGCGGCGGCCTCGCGGACCATGTCGCGACCGAGCAGGATGTGGCCGATCAGCGCACCCGCGGCGGTCCGCTCCGCGCCCTCGGGCCGTTGAGAAAGTTCGCGGAGCTTGCCGACATCGTGCAAAATCCCCCCCCCCACGACCAGCCCCTTGTCCAAAGGCGGCTTCATCTCGGGATAATACTCGGCGTACTTATCGGCCAGAAAAACACACGTCCGGGCGACGCTCAACGAATGTTCCAACAGCCCACCGGCGTAGGCGTGATGGTTTCGCCGCGCGGCCGGATGGCCGAGCAACTGCGCGCGGTTCGATTGCAGCAGCGATTCGACCAGCCGCAGCAGCGCGGCGTTCTCGATGTGCTGCCGGGCCAGCGCCAACAGGTCGTCGAACATGTCTTGCGGATCGAACCGCGTTCTGGGCAGGCAGAGGGCCGGATCGAATCCGTCGGCCGCGTCGGCTTCGACGACCTCGCGGATCTTGCGGATTTCCAATTGCGGCCCAAAGCTGGTCTCCTGGTAGACCGCGCGGACCTTGTAAAACGCGCCCGGGCTCCAGTGGTCGCGGCAGTCGATGGCCCAGGGCGAATCGCCCCAGACGGGGAAAGTCACCTGGCGGCCGCCGTCGCGGAAACCGACGCGGAAGTAGGGCTTGCCCGTCTTCGTCTTCAACTCCTCCTTGTCCGTCATCAAGAGGAACAGGTCGGCCTGTTGGCCGTGCGACAAGTCGGCGAGTGTTGTGCTGGGCATGGGAAAGCGGGATTCGGGGTTCGGGATTCGGGATACGTGGATTGTATCGAACCTGGGGCGTTCTGAGGAGTAGCCGCAACCGTTCAGGGGTAGGCTGGGGACTGGTCCATTTTTCGGCGAGTAAACGTGTTTTACGAGACAAATGTCGGCCGAAAACATGGACCTGTCCCCTTCCCGCGGCGCAAGGGGGACAGTCCCATTTTCGTGGCGATGAAGCGCTTTTCTCTGGCAACGACCCTCGCGCCACGAAAATTGGGACAGTCCCCCGTGAACGCTTACGAGTAGCCTGGCAAGCTGTGTGGGCGGCGGCAAATCCGTTGGAGTTTGCCCAGACTGACATCCGAAATCAGCAGTAGAGGGTGCGAAACCGCAAGCGGATTTGCGAGTACAGTAAGATATACGGAGCGACTGATGTCCCCTGCCCGACGCCGATTGCTGCAACGCCGCGCGCCGGACGCAAACCGGTCGGCGAAGAGTTGGCTCGAAGGTTTTGTGGTCTATGCGGCGGGCGAATGTCATCTGGCCGAGAACACCGTGGCCGCCTATCGCCGCGACCTGAAGCGGTTCGTCCTGTGGCTCGACGGGCGAAGCGTCCCGGCGCTGACGATCCGCGAGTTGGCCGATTACGTGGGCTGGCTTGACGCCCGCAAGCTGGCGGCCGCCTCGATCGCCCGGCACATCGTCTCGGTGAAGGTGTTTTTCCGCTATTTGCAACTCGAGGGCGTGCTCCGCGACAATCTGGCGGAACTACTCGGCAGCCGCAAGCTCTGGGAGCGCGTGCCGAAGGTGCTCAGCATCGAGCAGATCGAAGGGCTGTTCTCCGCCCCGGTCCGCAGCGATCCCTGGTGGCGGCGCGACCGGGCCTTGCTGGAACTGCTCTACGCCACCGGATGCCGGGCGTCGGAGATTACCAACCTGAAACTCTGCGACCTGCACCTCGACGAAAGCTACTGCATCTGCCGCGGCAAAGGGGACAAGGAACGGATGGTCCCATTGAACGCCCGGGCGATCGAGGCGTTCCGCGCGTATCTGGAAGCGGAGCGGCCGAAACTGGCCGCCCGGCGCCAGTTCCGCCCGACTGGGCGCTGTTGTCGAGCCGGGGAAATCGGCTCCGCCGCGAACGGATTTGGGAACTGCTGAAGGAATACGCCCGCCGCGTCGGGGCGCCGCCGGAAGTCAGTCCGCACACTTTGCGGCACAGCTTCGCCACGCATCTCTTGGCCGGCGGGGCCGATCTGCGCCAGGTGCAGGAGATGCTCGGCCACGCCAGCATCGCCACCACGCAAATCTACACCCACGTGGACCTGACGCGATTGAAAGCGGTGCATCGGCAGTTTCATCCGCGGGCGTGATGAAACGAAGCGCTGGTTAATTGTCAATTGTAATGCCGCTTCTGTTTAGCGGCCGTCGGTACGACGGCCCTGGCTCCGATGCAAGCCGCCGTGCCGGCGGCAGCTAAACAACGCGGCATTACGTTCACCCTCAATCAATGGTCCCGAAGGCGTCGCGCTGCTCTTGCCGCTGATATTCCATCAGGGCGTCGACCACCGGGGTGAGATTTCCCGCAATGATGCCGTCGAGCTTGTAGAGCGTCAGGTTGATGCGATGGTCGGTCAGGCGGTTTTGCGGGAAGTTGTAGGTGCGGATCCGCTGGCTGCGGTCGCCCGAGCCGATCTTCGACTTTCGCTCGTCGGAACGCTTTTTATGCTCTGCCTCGCGCTTGGCCTCGTAGAGCCGGGTTTTCAGCACCCGAAGGGCCTTGGCCAGGTTCTTGTGCTGGCTCTTTTCGTCCTGGCAGGAGACGACGATGCCGGTCTCGTAGTGGGTCAGCCGGATGGCCGAGGCGGTCTTGTTGACGTGCTGGCCGCCGGGCCCGCTGGCGTGGAAGATGTCCTTGCGGTAGTCGTCCGGTTTGAGGTCGATCTCGACGTCCTCCGGCTCGGCCATCACGGCCACGGTGGCGGCGGAGGTGTGGACGCGGCCCTGGGCCTCGGTCTCGGGGACGCGCTGGACGCGATGCCCGCCGCTCTCGAATTGCAGCTTGCGATAGGCGTCCTCGCCCTCGACGCCGAGGATGATCTCCTTGAACCCGCCCAATTCGGTCGGCGAGTGATCGAGCACCTCGACCTTCCAGCGGTTGTCCTCGGCGTAGTGCTTATACATCTCATAGAGGTCGCGGGCGAACAGGGCCGCCTCCTCGCCGCCGGTGCCGGCGCGGATTTCGAGAATGCAGCTTGAACGCGTGGCGTCGTCGCCGCCGATGGTCATGTCCAGCAGGTAGTTCCACAGCTCTTCGCGCTCGGCCTTCAGTTCGGGCAACTCGGCCTCGGCCAACTCGCGCATGTCCGGATCGTCCCCTTCAACCATCTCCATCGCTTCGCGGACCTGGGCGTTGAGTTCCTTGAAGCGGCGATACTTGGTGGCCAGCTTGGCCAGCGAGCCGCGTTCGCGGGCGACGGCCGTCAGCCGCGCCGGATTGTTCAAGACCTCGGGATCGACAAGCTGCCGCTCAAGTTCCTCAAACCGGGCCAGTTTTACGTCGAGCGGATTGGACATGGCGGCCATCCTGATATGAAGCGTAATTCACCTTATGTAGCGCGGCGCATCGGCAAACACTACAAGCCGTAGTGGAAAAGCCGTTTGTAGTTCCGCCTTCGGGCGGCCGTTCGTACACGATCGCTTGCCGCATGAAGGCGGAACTACGAACGTAGGAGGCCCGCTATTGTCCCGCCGCCGCTGTTTCGGCCGCTTCGGCCGCGGCGGGCTTCTTCTTGCCGCGATTCAAGCTGGTGTAGCCGGTCGAGGCGAACTTCTTCTGGAACTTCTCGATCCGGCCGGCCGTATCGATGTACTTCAACTTGCCCGTGTAAAACGGATGGCAGGCGTTGCAGATATCCACTTTCAACTCGGGCTGTGTGCTGCGGGTAGTGAACGCGTTGCCGCAACCGCAAGTGACCTTCGTTACGACGTACTTCGGATGAATTTTATCCTTCATGGCTTTGATCTCTCGGTTCGACTCTCAATCGCAAAGAAAACTGTTTAGATTGCCTTATTTCCCCGGCGAAACTGGTTAAACTTATAAGTCTACCAGCGGCAAGCTGCTTGAACAAGGGGCGTTTCATTAGTTTAGTTGCGAATGGTGAAATCCGCACTTTGTATGGTGTGGATTGTTGCTATAGCCCGAAGGGCTTGTGATATGATAGCCCAGGGTAGCCGCTGCGCGAAAACCCCGGGCTTTCTTATGAAAAGCCCTTCGGGCTAACAAAGTGCGGAATGCACCCGCCGTCCGAACTCAACTCGCCCCCCATCCGGCTAGTTTTTGCAGCCTGAACTCGTCGAAGCGATCGGCCTCGATCGCCCGGCGGGCGTCGGACAACAGTCGCTGATAATAGGTCAAATTGTGGATCGAGAGCAGGATCGGGCCAAGCATTTCCCGGGCCATGAACAGATGGCGGATGTATCCCCGGCTGCAACGGCAGGCCGCGCAGGGGCACCCCGCCTCCAGCGGCCGCGCGTCCCGCTCAAACTTCACGTTCCGCAAACGCAGCGTGCCGGCGTCGGTGAACGCCATCGCATTGCGGCCGTTGCGGGTGGGCATGACGCAGTCGAACAGATCGATCCCCCGGCGGATCGACTCGAGCAGGTCCTCCGGCCGGCCCACCCCCATCAGGTATCGAGGCCTATCCGTGGGCAGTTCGGGCACGGTCGCCTCGAGCGCCCGCAGCATTTCGGCCTGCGGCTCGCCGACGCTCAGTCCGCCGACGGCGTAGCCGGCGAAATCCATTTCCCGCAACCGCCGGGCGCAATCGGCGCGGAGCGCGGGGTCCAGCCCGCCTTGGACGATAGCGAACTGCACCTGGTCGGCCCGCACGGCGGCGTCGCGGCAGCGCCGGGCCCAGCGGACGGTTCGCTCAACGGCGTCGCGGACGACTTCCGGCTCGTTGGGCAGGCCGACGACGTGATCGAGCACCATCGCCACGTCGCTGCCGAGGGCGTCCTGGATGGCGATGGCCCGCTCGGGCGAAAGGGCCACCAATCGGCCGTCGATGTGCGAGCGGAACACGGCCTCTTCCTCGGTGATCTTGATGAGATGGGCGAGGCTGTAGAGTTGGAATCCGCCGCTGTCGGTCAGGATCGGCCCCGTCCAGCCCATGAAGCGATGCAGCCCGCCCAATGCGGCGACGGTCTGCTCGCCGGGCCGCAGAGAGAGATGATAGGTGTTGCCGAGGATCATTTCCGCGCCGGTGGCGCGGAGTTGCTCGATCTCCAGGCCCTTGACCGTGGCCTGGGTGCCGACCGGCATGAAGGCGGGCATTTGCACCGCGCCGTGCGGCGTCGAGAAGACCGACCGCCGCGCGGCGCAACCGGCGTCGACGTGCAAGAGGCGGAAGGATGCGGCCGAGTTCGCAGGGAGTGGCATTGCACTTCAAGTCGCGACGGATTTCTCATAAGCCGGCGAGTTGGCCTCGATGGCCCGCATGGCTTCGGGATCATATACGCGCTCTTTACAGTCGGGACATTCGTAGAATTCGAGGTTTTCGACGGTGTAACTTCGGCCCCGATATTCTCCCGACCACTTCCGCCGCACCCGCTTGATCTTCGCGCTGCCACAGGACGGACATATTGTGATCTTGTTCATAACAGCAGCCTAGAATGCCTTTTTCGACGATATTAGAAAATAGTACGTGTCTTGCCCAGCACTGGAAACGAGTTTCCCTTTGCTGTAGATGGCCAAACCGTTCAAGTTCGTGCTTTGAAGGATGTGGAGCATCTCCCGGCGATGACCTTGCTTTGGGCTGATTGATCGGACCGTCTTGAATATCGCCACGGCATTGATTATTGACTCGGCTACGTCCAACTCTGTGATCTGGTCGGCCTCCATTTCGATTTGAGCTTTTTCACTGAACGCGTAATCACCAGACAGAATCGCGCGCTTGATTCGCTTAAGTGTATCCGTCATCGCCCCCCTTTATTACAGTATATTCAGGTTAGACGCAGAGGGAAAGTCAACTCGAACACGGTTGGTTGAGGGGGGGGCCCGTCAATGGTGGACCGTGCAACAGGGGATGGGTCTATTTTCAGTCGGGAAGCCGGGTATGGCAAGGAGCCTCCGCCCCAAAAATACGACTCTGTCCCCTATACTCAGTCTCAAGCGGCTTTCGAGGGCGTCTCGCGATAAGCCTGGCACTCGGCCAGGGTTTTTTCGACCCGCTGGTCCAACTCCTTGAGTTGAACGATCAACTCTTCGTGCCTGGCCTCCAAGTCTGTCAGCAGGTCAAGTTGCGAGTCTGGGGTGTCCATCGGGCGGGATCTCGGGGTGAATAAGATGCTGTCGCGGAACGCGTCCGTAGGGTGGGACCAGCGAAGCGCAGTCCCACCAAAAAGCGGGAATACCGTGGTGGGACTGCGCTTCGCTGGTCCCACCCTACTGCCTCAAACGGGCTGAACTGACGGGTGCCACGGTTGGCTTGTCCAACCGTGCTTCCCGCACTGCTGGACAACCCAGCAGTGGCACCCAACGTGTCAACCGAGGTCGGTTGAGGCACTACGTTCCCCAAAGGACACGATTAAGGGCAATATACAATCCATCGGCCGCCGGACGGCCGTGGATTCAGTCGCGATGGGGGTTGGCAACGAAGTAAGTGCAAGCCTGTCAATATCTTACGGTTAGGCAAGATGCACGGGCAGGGGCTGTGGTATTGCGCCGTTGTCCGCGAGAAATTGAGCAACAGGGACAACTGACGGATGGCAACCGGTTCGGGAAAGAGGGGCGAATTTAACGACCTCACGGCGAGAAAGTCGATAAGGGGTGGACAGGACCATCCCCAAAGTGTAAACTACAGGACTACCTTTGAGTAGAATAAAGGTCGTCATTCCATCTGCGAAAACAGCTTAAACCCGAAGGAGGACTGAGTGGTTAAATTGACGTTGCGTGAAAGGGAGTCTATTCAAGAGGCGGTGCGTCGCTTCCGCAAACTGGTCGAACGAAGCGGGATCAAAAAGGAGATGCGCCGCCGCGAGTATTATGAGAAGCCAAGCGAGATCAAGCGGCGTGCCCGGCTGCGTGCCGAGCGCCGTTCTCGGCGCGGCAGCACGATGGGCCGCGTCGGACTCTGACGCCCGAATTCCGGGCGTGCTATTCAGTGAGTTCCGCACCGATAGTGGTGCGCGCTCCATGCAGAGTGCAATTCACGCGATGTGAGTGGCCGGTGAACCGGCCACCCCTCGGTCGCCCCAATTCTTACGGCTGCTTGCTGAGGCTGAAGATCGGCAGCATGATGGCCATGCCGATCGTGCCCACGACCACGCCCATCACGGCGATCATGAGCGGCTCGATCAAGCTGGTGGTGGCCTTCAGCGTCGTTTCCACCTCGCGGTCGTAATAGGCGCTGACTTTCTCCAGGACCACGTCGAGTTTTCCGGTGTCTTCTCCGGCGGCGATCATCTGCACGAGCACGTTGGGAAACAGGGGGTCGCCGCGGAGGACTTCGCAAATCCGTTTTCCGCCGGCGACTTCGTCGAGGACTTTCGTCCATAGCCGCTGGTAGTAGAAGTTCGAGGAGACGGCGCCGGCCAGCCGCAGGGCCTCTATCACCGGCACGCCGCTGGCGAGCATGGTGCCCAGGGTGCGGATGCCGCGGCTGATGATCACTTTGCGGAACATGGGTCCGAGGATGGGGAGATTGATTTTGATCCAGTCGAGGATTTTTCGGCCCGGCTCGGTGCGGCGACCGTAGAGGAAACCGGCGACCGCCGCCACGACGGCGATCAGCCACAGATACCAATAGTCCATCAGGACCTGGGAAAGGGTCATCATAATCAGCGTCGGCCGCGGCAGTTTCGTCCCCCGCGATTTGAACAGCGGGGCGAACTTCGGCATGATGTAGGTCAGCAGGAAGATCGTCACCCCGGTGGCCATGAACATCATCACCGTCGGATAGGCCATCGCGGCGAGGACCTTGCCGCGGGTCTCGGCTTCCTTGCGAAGGTATCCGGCTATCCGGTCGAGCATCGGACCGAGCGAACCGGTCACTTCGCTGGCCTTGACCAGCGAGACGTAGGTGTTGTCGAAGTAGCGGGGATGCCGGGCCAGGGCCGTGGAGAAATCCTGCCCCCCCTCGACCGATTCCTTGAGATCGTTCAGCACTCGGCGGAGCGTGGGGTTGGTCTCTTGTTCGACGATTCCGCTGAGCGCCTGCGAAAGCGTGATGCCCGTCTCGACCATGATCGCCAACTGGCTGGTCACGTAGATCAAGTCGGTTTTCGAGACGCGGGCGGGAATCAGCCCCTCGTCGTCGGCCTCGTCGATTTCCAGCACGTGCAGGCCGTCGCGGCGGAGTTGGTCCTTGGCCTCGTCGAGCGAGGCGGACTCGATGCTGCCGCTGACGATGCCGCCGATGGTGTCCCGGGCACGGTACTGGTAGGTCATTGTCGCTCACCAAGGCCGCCGTGCCGGCGGCCGCTAAACAGATTTGGAATTACGAAACTACTCCGGTCACAAGTGACCGGGCTAAACATAAACGCCGAACGGACGAAAACTCTCCCTCTCCTCTCTCCTCTCTCCTCTCTCCCTTATCCACTCCCCCCGGCGTCGCCGACGATTTGAAACACTTCTTCCACGGTGGTGATGCCCTCTTGGACTTTGCGGAATCCGTCGTGGGACATGGTAATCATGCCGGCCCGCTGGGCCATTTTGCGGAGGTTTCCGATCGTGGGATCGGCGACGATGGCGTCGCGCATCTCGTCGCTGATCAGCAGCAGTTCGTGAACGCCGATCCGTCCGCGGTAGCCGGTGTTCCGGCAGGCCCGGCAGCCCATGCCCTTAGAGAACTCGGCGAACTCGTAGCCCATGCGCTCGAGGGCCTTGCGGACGCTGCGGGCCGGTTCGTAGGTCGCGCGGCACTTGGGGCAGATCCGCCGCACCAGCCGCTGGGCCAGAACCATGTTCAACGCCGCGCCGATCAGGTACGGCTCGACGCCCATGTTTATCAGCCGGGTAATCGCCGAGCAGGCGTCGTTCGTGTGCAGCGTGCTGAACACCAGGTGGCCGGTCAAGGCGGCCTGGATCGCCGTCCGGGCGGTCTCTTCGTCGCGGATCTCGCCAACCATGATGATGTCCGGATCCTGCCGCAGCAGCGTCCGCAACGCCTTGGAAAACGTCATGCCGATCTTCGTTTGCACCTGAAACTGGTTGATCAGCGGCAGGTAATACTCGATCGGGTCTTCCACCGTGCAGACGTTGTTCTCCATCGAGCTGACCGCGTTCAGCGCGGCGTAGAGCGTGGTCGATTTGCCGCTGCCGGTCGGGCCGGTCACCAGGACGATCCCGTTCGGGGCGTTGGTGTTCGACCGCAGGATGGTCAGCACGTCCTCGGCGAAGCCCAGGTCTTCGAGGTTCAACGAGACCGCGCGGGTGTCCAGCACGCGGATCACTGTCTTCTCGCCGTGAGTGGTGGGGAAGGTGCTCACGCGGAGGTCGATCTTGCGTCCTTCGAGCATCACATGCACGCGGCCGTCTTGCGGCAGGCGCCGCTCGCTGATGTCCATGCCGGCCATGATTTTCACGCGGCTGGTGACGGCGTTCAACAGGTGCTGGGGGACTTCCAACGATTTGTGCAGGCGGCCGTCGATGCGGTAGCGGACCCTCATGCAGCGTTCCGAGGGCTCGATGTGGATGTCGCTCGCCCCTTCTTTCACGGCGTTGAAAATGACGTAGTTCACCAGCCGGATGATGGGCGACTGGCCGGCGATCTCCTCCACGTCGCCGATGTCCTCGATGGCCTCCTCGATCAAGGTTACGTCGGCCGCGTCGGAATCCTCGATGATGTCGTCGATCACGAAGACCTTCGAGTTGGGCAACGCGGAGATCATCCGCCGGATGTCCTTCTGGCTGGCGGCGACGATCTGCACCTGCTGGCTCGTCAGTCCCCGGACCTCGTCGATCAGGAACAGGTTCGAGGGCTCGGAGACGGCGATAGTCAGCGTGCCGCGGACCAGGAACAAGGGCAGCACCAGGTTCTTCTCGACGTACTCGCGGGGCAGAATATCGACGATTTTCTGGTCCAGCAGCCGGGCCTCGAGATTGGCGTGCGGCACGCCGTATTCGGCCGCCAGACATTCGACGATCTGGTCCTCGGTGCAATAATCCAACTCGACGAGGATCTCGCCCAGCAGCTTCTTGCGGCCCTCGCGCTTCTGGTTCTCCAGCGCGGACTGCAAGTCGTCGGGCGTGAGATAGCCCTTATCGATCAGCAGACTGCCGAGACGCCGGGGAGCAAGGATCGCGGTGTCCATGAATTAGTGGCTAGTGGTTAGTGGCTAGTGGTTAAGTGGCAAGTGGTTGGTAGCTGGGCGTTTTACTAGCCACTAGCCACTGGCCACTAGCACTATTGAAAGCTCTTCACCGCTTCGATGACGCTGTCGAAGACTTCCAACTGTTGATCGAGGCGGGTGATTTCAAAAATCTTGCGGTTGGTGACGTTGGTCGTGGCGATTTTGGCCTCGCCGCCCGCGTCGCGGAGCTGGTCCTGGACGCACAGCAGCGATTCGAGGCCCTGACTGTCGATTGTCTCGGTGGCGTCCAGCTCGAACACCACCTTCGTCCTTTCGAGGGTGGGAACGTAGGCCGCAAACGCCTCGCACTGATCCGCCCCAAGCTCCTCGGGGGTGTGGACCACGATCACGTCGCCGAAAATCTCGGTGGGTAGGTTCATGCGGAGTGGTTAGTGGTTAGTGGTTAGTGGCTAGAGAAAACGCTCGCCGACCGCTTGCGGTTTCGCAGCAAACTATTCACGACTACACCTCCGCCGGTTGCTCCTGCAGCACGGCATCGACCCGCTGCAGCAACTCGCGGGGACTGAACGGCTTGGCGATCACCGCCGTCACGTTCCATTTCGCGCTCAGTTCGTCGCGGGAAAGCTCGAATCCCTTGGCCGTGAGCATGAAGATCGGCAGATCGGCCAGCGCGGGAACATCGCGGACCCTGGCGATCAGGCCCATGCCGTCCAGCCGCGGCATCTGGCAATCGGTAATCAGGATGTCGGGGCGTTGCCGCTGGATCGCCTCCCAGGCCTCTTGGCCGTCGCCGGCGATCTGTACGTCGTAGCCGGCCTTCTTCAATTTGAACTCGGCCGCCCGAAGAATGTGAATCTCGTCGTCGCAAAGTAGAACGCGTTTTGTCATGGTAGTGCCCGATGGCGGTCAGTTGGGTGCGTGAAACGCACCCTGATTACGGTTGTCAGTTGTCAGTGGTCAGTTGTGGTGGTTAGTGCTTTGAGGGCGCTGCGAAACCGCAAGCGGCTAGTGCAGGTTTCTCTCTCGTCGCCTTCCGTTTCTATCTTCACTCTTCTCTCTTCGCTCTTCACTTCCAGTTCATTTCCCCGCGCCGCGTGGACGCGGCGGCTAAACCTCGCGCATCTGTCCGGCGGATGGGAGCGAAACGATGAACGTGCTGCCTTGGCCCAGGACGCTTTCGACGGTCAGCCGGCCGGCGTGAACGTCCTCGACGATGTGTTTGGCCAAGGGGAGTCCCAGCCCGGTGCCCGCGGCCATCTGCTTGTCTTTGTTCACGCGGTAGAACTTCTCGAACACCCGCGTGCAATCCTCCGCGCTCAGCCCGACGCCGGTGTCCTGGACCTCGAAGCGGGCCTGGTCGTCGATCGAGCCGGCTGCGGAGCGTGACGGTTCCGCCGCCGGGGCGTGTACTTCACCGCGTTGCTCAACAGGTTGATCGCCGCCTGGAGCAGCATGTCGTGGTCGGCCAATACGCCCAAATACAAGGGACTCAACTGCAAGTCGAGCGTGATCTGTTTGGCTTCTGCCGACGGCTGAACGACGCGATGCGCCTCTTCGAGGATTTCGTTCAGCGAGCGCGGTTGTTTGCTGACGTTGACCACGCCGGCCTCGATCCGGGCCAGGTTCAGCATGTTGTCGACCAGCCGTTGCAGCCGATCGGCCTGGCCGTTGATGACGCCCAAGAATTCCTCGCGGGTCTCCTCGTCCTCGGCGTCTCCGTCGGCCAATAGCTCGACGTAGGCCTTGATGCCGGCCAAGGGGGTTTTCATCTCGTGGCTGACCGACGAGACGAACTCCGCGTTCCGCTTCTGCAACGCCTTCTGAACGCCGACGTCCTGGAGCACGGCCACGGCGCCGCCGCCCTGTTGCCGGTCGTCCCCGTCCCGGGCGTCGAGTTTCATGGCCGTGGCCCGAAATGTGTGAGATTGCCCCGCCGCGTCGGCGATTTCCAGTTCGTCGGTTCGGCGGCCGGGCGTTTTCCGCCGGCCGGTCGAGGTGAGCAACTCGACGAGCCGCTCGCAACGCACCAGTTGCGCCAGGGCCTTGCTCTCCGAGCGCCCCGCTTCGATGTGGAACAGTTCCTCGGCGCTGCGATTGGCCAGGACCAACTCGTCGTATTCGTCGATGGCCAGGATCGGATCGGTGATGGCGGCCAGTATGCCCTGCATGCGCGATTCTTGCGCCGTCGCCCGGAGCGCAGCGGACTTCGGCCGCGGCGCGCGATTGCTCGAGGTCCTCGATGCGCCGGCGGAGGCCGAGTATCGTTTCACGGACCTCCTCGGCGATGTGATCCCAGGGCGCGTGGAGTCGTACCGGCAGCGGATCAGCGCCGGTCGATTCGGCCTGCGGATCCAGCCGGCAGAGCCTGCCGAAATACTCCTGCAACGAGCGTCCGGCGTGGGATTTGTTGCGGCGCAACAGCATGAGCGATCCGCCGGAAATCGCCGCACCGATCAGCAACAAAGCGAGCCGCGGCAGCAAGCCGCCGCCTTCGATCGGCCATCCGGCCAGACCGGCAAGGCAGAGCGCGGCCGCCAGGATCAGCGCCGCGGTTGCGATCAGGTTGTACGTCTTCGCGCCGTTCATGGAGTTGTAGCACAGCCGCCCTCGGCTGTGATTGAGTGTGGCTGGATCCGGCACAGCCGGGGGCGGCTGTGATTGAGTGTGGCTGGATGCGGCACAGCCGCCCTCGGCTGTGATTGAGTGTGGCTGGATCCGGCACAGCCGGGGGCGGCTGTGCTACATGGCGAGAGGTGCGTTGGCTACCGCGTGACGTTCAGTCGCGGGTCCAAGGCTCGTGCCTGCCGGAGATTTTTCTCGGCGGCCTCTTTTTGTCCGAGCTTGGCCAACGTACATCCCATTAAAAGGTAGGACAGGGGATTGGAGTTGTCCAACGAAAGTGCTTGCCGCAAAGCCACTTGGGACGATTTGTAGTCTCCGCTCCGGTAGTATGCGGCCCCCAGTGCGCGGTGGACGGCCGCCGACTTGGGGAATCGCTTCGCGGCCGGCGCGAGTAGTTCGATCGCCAACGCCGGCCGATTGGCCCTGAGCGCCGCCACGGCGGCCGAGACGGGCACTTGCGGGTCGTCGGGCTTCGCGGCCATCGCCTGCAGAAAATATCCCCGGGCCGTGTCCGCGTCCCCCTCGGCCAACGCCGCTTGACCGACGTGCAACAGATCAGCCACCTGGTCGCCGTCGGTGCCGCCCGCGAAATCGGCAGAACCGTTGCCGGCGGCGAAATCCGAACGGCGAGCGGGAGCAGTAGCCATCGAGTAACCGGCCGGCACCACGCCCACCGCTGAGCCGAGAGCGGTCAACTCTGCGTCGTCGTCGGCCGCTCGATTTTCGCCCAATGCGGTCGATCGATGTTCCCGGACGTGTTGGCGGGCGGATTCGCGTGCGGCCTGATAGGCGGCCTGAAACTCCTTGCTCGACGGGTCCATCTTTACCGCCCGCTCGTAGTACCCCAGCGCGTCGGAGGTCCGTCCGAGGGCATCCACGACCCGGGCCATTGTAAATTGCACTTCGGCGTCGTTGGGATACGCGTCCAGGGCCGCCTTGGCATGGCCGAGGGCGGCTTGGGGATCGTCTTGGGTCAGCAACAACTCGGCCAGCAGCAGCCGGGCGTCGCGGTGCCTAGGGGTTCGGGCGAGCAGCTTCTCCAGCCCCTGGCGGCACCCTTGGTCATCGTGTTGTTGCACCCAGCGGTTTTTGGCCTGCTCGTATTCGGCTGTGTCGCGCTGCCGATCGAAGAGTGCCTGGGCATCGTCGCTCCGCTGACGGCGCTGCTTCGTAATGCCCTCTTGCGTCATCGTCTTGGGCCACCCCAGGCCCGCGCAGCCGACGGTTAGAGCCAGGAGAGCACAAGTCGCCAGAACACCAAGTTTAGCGGCCGCCGGCACGGCGGCTCTAATATCGCTGCAATCCGCCGTGCCGGCGGCTGCTAAACGTTCTACATCCCTGTGGAGCTGATTCATTGCAGCACTCTCGGTCGGACGAGATCGGTGCTCGGTCCCGGCCTGCCCGGGTCCAAGGGGTGCAGCGGCGCGGGCGGACCCGGCGGCGCGTTTTCCAAACCGTCGATCAGCCAGTCGGGCATCGTTTTGCCATCGAGGCTTTCGAGCAGCGGAGCATCGGCCGGAACGCGTCTGATGCGCTCCGCGTAGGGTCTATTGTTCCAGATGTCGCTCCGCAGATCGAGCGCCGCGAGGTTCAGCGGATCGAATTGGACCGACATCTCCGCAAACCGCAGCGCCTTGTGCATTTCGCCGGCCGCGTAGGCCCTTTCGGCCAGCCGATAGTAACGCCGGGCGATCGACCGCTTGCCGAAGATGCTCATCTTGTCGGCATAAGTGCTCTGCCGGCGGAGGAACTCGCAGGCGCCTTGCGCGCCTTCCTGGCAGGTGCCCGGCTCGTAGACGATCCGCGGCGTGATCAGCACCAGCACTTCCTGCCGCTGGGTCGATTCCTTGGTCTGGCGGAAGGCGAATCCCACGAAGGGCAGATTGCCCAGCACGGGCACTTGGGTCGTGGTGTTGGTCAATTGCTCGCGGATCAGGCCGCCGATGACCACCGTGCAGCCGTCGCGGACCATGATGTTGGTGGTCACTCCGGTCAGCTCCTTGTTGGGGAGCGTGACGCCGGACGGGTCCACCTTGACGTCGCCGTCGGAAAGCTCGGGATGAACCTCCATGCGGATCAAACCGTCGCTGGAGATGAAGGGCCGCAGCCGCAACTGGGCGCCGAGGTCGAGAAACTCGACGCTTTGGGTCGAGGTGGTCTCGGTGATCGTCTGGCTGATGTAGCCTTTCTTCTGGCCGATCTGGATTTGCGCCCGCTGTTTGTTCAGCACCATCAGCCGCGGATTGGCGATGACGTTGGTGTCGCCGACCGACTCCAGGGCTTCGAGGAAAGCGCCCAGGTTGGAATCGAGGAAGCCGAACTTCAGTCCGCCGTCGAGTTTTAAGTCGGTGATGGCGGCGGCGGGCGATCCCAGCGCGAAGCGGATATGGGGATTCTGACGCAGCAATTGGAAATTGACGCCGAAGTTGTCGTTGTCCTGGAGCTTGACGCTGAGGATCATCGCTTCGATCGAGACCTGCATCGGCCGAATGTCGATTTCGGCGACCATCTGGTCGATCTGGCTGAGCACGGCCTCGTAGTCGCGGACCACGATCACGTCGTTGCCCGAAAAGCGGTCGCCGCCGGCCGTGGCGTCGTCCAGGGCGATGCCCGACTCGGCCGGCGAGGAGACGCTCACCACGCCGACCCGCTCGGTCAGCAGCGGCTTAATCAGCGCCTTCAGTTCGGCGGCGGTGACGTAATTAGGGCGATAAGTGCGGGTGGCGATCCGGTCCATCGCCAACTCGATGTTGTTGAAATCGTCCGGCGCGCCGACGAAAATGATGTTTCCGTAGCTCCGCGATACGAAGCCGGTGGACATGAGAATGGCCTTCAACGCCTCCTCGATGGTCACGTCGTTGAGCGTGGCGGAGACTTTGCCCTAGACGTTTTTACTGGCCAGGATGTTCAGATTGCCCTGCTCGCTCAACAGGTCGAGCACCTTGCGGATGTCTTCGTCGTGGATGCGGATGCGGAGTTTGCCGTCCTTGTCGCCGGAAACTGCCGGGGGACTTTTCGACGGCGGGGACTCTGCCTGAGGTTGCGCCGGCGGAGGCGGCGGGGTTTGCTCGGCCGAGAGGCCCTTTCAACAACTTCAAAACTTTCGGCAAAGCCTGGCCTTGAGGCGGCGGCACTACCTCCCGAGCGTAAGCCGGTGCCGGCGCAGCGAGCAGCGGCCCCGGCGGCGGAGGCAAACAGCGCGGCTTGGCGGAATCGGGGATTTGGCGATCGGGGATTGGTGACGCGCCGAGTTTCCAGGTGCTTTTCTGCCGGGCGGTTTCGGTCGCGGGGTGGCCGGCGGACTTGCCCGGCGGGGATTTCGTCGCCGGCGAAGGGGAATCCCGCCCGATTTTCACCAGTTCATCGGCGTGTATGCCCACGTAGACCGCCATCGCCACGCCCAGGGCGGCGAACAAGCTCAACATGACAATACGGGCGAGAAGTTTCATGGGTCTTCCGTGACGCCGGTGTCGCTTCCGTGATATTTAGTGCAGGGTGGGACAAGCGTAGCGCTGCCCCACCAACTGGCCAACCGACTGCTCAAATGGTGGGACTACGCTACGCTTGTCCCACCCTACGTTTGCTTCCGTTTATTTTGGACGAGGGTGCTGAAATTCTATTTTGTCGGACTTGCCCGGCTCGGGAAGAGACAACTCGAAACGCTGCGAGCCGGATTGCAGGACCACGCGGCGGGGATGCACTTCCATCACCTTGAACGCGGCCCGCATCGTCGTTTTCGGATCCTTGATTTCAATCTTCTGCCCCGCGGTGTAAGTCTTGCCGCTGATTTGGGCCACGCTGCTTCGCGGACCGATGATCGTGCCGGAAAGCGTCAAGCCGACGTCGCTGGGCGTAACGATCGCCGCCGGCGGCTTGGGCTCCGCTTTGGGCTCCACCTTCACGACCGCAGGCTTTGGAAACTCGAACGGGTCGCGCATCTTCGCCGGCATGGTCGCCGTGATAGTGTGCGGGTCGTTGTGCATTCGGCGGTCAATCTCCTGCCAGGAAGGCAGGTTTTGCATCGTTGCGGCAGAGGGGGCAGACGAGGCAGTTTTCGGCGCAGCAGCCGCCGACGCCATGGACGCCGGCGCCGGTGTTGCTTCGTCGTGCCTCATCCAGCCGCGGACCAGCGGTATCCAAAAATATATCGAGACCACGCACAAAATCCCCAAGACGGCCGCTTTCTTGGGATTGGCGGTCGCTTCGCGGCGGAGTCTCTTAACTATTCTTCCCGGTTTCACTATTGTCGCTCCGAGGGCGTAGCGCACCCCTGTGCCTGCCCCGGCTCCTTCGTTTATCGGTAATCTTGCCTGGAATATGCAATCGGAACTCTATGGATTATCGGAAAACACGACCAGGTTTACCTGGAACTTTACATTTCCGCCATCGGCCTTTGTCTTCTCTAGTCGCAATGAATCGACCCAGATTGACTCGGGCAGCTTCTCTATTGCACCCAGAAATTCGAAGACCTGCGAGAACATTCCCGCGCAGTCGATCGAGATGGGGATCTCGCGGATCTCCTCGTGGACGACGAACGGTTCCGGATCGAACCGCGTGACCGCCAACCCCGAGTTCTGGGCCAGTGCGTTGATTCGCCCGAAGAGCGCGGGCAGGTCTCTGTTTCGAGGCGCCGATCGCTCCCACTTCTTCACGGCCGACTCGGCCGTGATGAGTTCTTTTTCGGACGCGGTCAACGTGTTGGCCATGTCTGCGGCCTGAGTGACGAATTGCCGCTTGGTTTGGATTTCTTCCTGAGTCTCGCGGATTTTCCGCCGGCCCGGGTTCCACACCAGGGTCAAGTAGGCGATGGCGATGGCCGCCAGCGATAGCGTCAATATCCAGTTGCTTTTCCGGATGGTGGAATTGTTCATCGCGGTCTTTCTCTACTAAGCGAGCGATCATAAACAACTTGGACAATGCCTGGTACAAAGCCCTGTAGGGAACGCCCTCCGCGGCGTTCCGGGATTCGGCAAAACACGCCTTACTCTGCTCCACGGAACGCCACGGAGGGCGTTCCCTACAGGCTACAGGCGGAAACTGTTCAAGTCATTTCTGAGCGCGTCCTAAGCCCTCACCCTAACCCTCTCCCGGAGGGAGAGGGGACATATTGAACTTCGCTATTGTGCTTTGATCTGTACGACGGCTTTTTGTTTCGGACCGGCGACGCCTCCCGGCTGGCCGTAGCCAGGCCGAACGTCCAGCACGGCGCGGAACTGCACGGCGGCCTCGCGTTTTTCGCCTTCCTTCTCGCTCAGCGAATCCAATTCGGCGTTGTCGAACAGGTCCACGCCGTCCAATTCGCTGAGATACCGGTGCAGGGCGGCGCTGTCTTTGGCCTCGCCGGTCAATACGACGATCGTTTTCATGGCGTCCACCCGGTCGCGGATTTTCTCCAGGTCGCGCTCGGCGGGGGGTATCGACTTGAGCCGCTCCTGTTCGGCCTTCTGGTCCACCACCCTGCGAGACGCATTGGGCGACGCGGCCCCCGCCTCGCGGATGATTTGCACCTGCTGGAAGGCAATCTCATTTGGCAGCGGCCCCATCAGCGCCGCCAGCAATTGGGTACGCGGCCAGGGGTGGCGAAGATAGGTAATCAGTTCTGCGCGGGCCTTCGTCCGACTGAGGTCTTTTTGCACCTCGGCCAGGCGGTTTTGCAGTTTGACGGCCGTCTCGTAGACCGGCGCGATGGCCGCCAATTCTTCGTTCACGCGGCGGGCGTGCCAGCGCTGGCCGATCATCGCCGCCGCCACCAGGGCGACGATCGCCGCCGACGCCACCACTTGCCACGGCTGCGATTGACGCCGTTGGTGTCTCTGGCGATATTCAAAGGGTAGGAAATCGATGTCTTGCATTTCAATGTACTTCTCTCAATGCCAAACCGGCGGCCACGTCCCACTGTCCGTTGCGCCCGGCGAGGCGGCTGCCGTCGAACGGCCGCAAGGGGTCGCCCAACGCACAGGGCAAATCCAGCCGGGCGGCCAGCCATTCCGCCAGGCCCTCGGTGGCCTCGCCGCCGCCGAGGACCACCTGGCTGAGCGGTTGCCCCCGGAAGGTGACGCTGTAATAGCGAATGCACAACGACAACTCGCGGGCCAGTTTGTCCATCGGCGGACGGATTGCCTCTTCGATGCCGCGGTCGATCTCGGCGTCGCGCTGCTGCGGCGTGCGGTCGCCGTTGTGGCGGCGCAGCGCGGCGGCGTCGCCGGGAGTCATCTTCAAGTGCCGCGCCACCGCGTCGTCTAAATGCCGCCCCCCTACGTCGATGTATTTGACAAACATCGTATCGGTTCCGCGGGCGACCACGGCCACGGTGGACGACGCCCCCACGCCCACGAACATCACGCGGCGCTGTTGGTCGGCGTCGCGGCGGAACTGGCGGCCGTAGCAGCGGAGCATCGCCAGCGGCTCGACGTCGACCGCCACTGGACGCAGACCGGCCTGCTCGACCACGCCGAGCAGCCGGTCCATCGAGGGCCGGTGGCAGGCCAGCAGGACCACTTCGCGGCGGACGGTGTCGCCCTGGCGGACGTCGTCGGCCTCGATGAAGCGGATTTCGGCCTCTTCGCTGCTGAAGGGGAGCCGGCCGGCCGCCTCGAAATGGACGATTTTGGTCAGTTCGTCGCCGCTGGACTGGGCGACGCGGATATTTTGCACGAAGAGGTTATCGGCCCCCAGGCAGAGGACGGCGTCGCGGCCGCGGAAGTTGCGGCCTTCGCGGGCGCGGCGGAGGGCCTCGGCCACTCGTTGCTCGCGGCGCTCCGCCTTGCCCGACGTTTCCGGCGGCAAGTCCCACCGCGCGGCCTCGTGGACCGTCGCCCGGGCGGCGTCGAATTGCAGCAGCTTGACCGAGCGGCTGCCGATGTCGACGCCGATTGGTCCGCAACGTTGTACGGGCAGCCACTTCGCCATGTGTGTTGTCCTCAAGTCCTATTGTTGGGGTTGGCAGTTGAACTGCCAACCCAGCTTCTACTCTAATTTTCCATTTCTGGCGGCGGATTGCTTGAACAAACGCCGACGCTGGTGATGCCCGTCACCGGGTTGACATCCAGTTCGAGGTATCGGGCCTGGGCCCCGTTGCCTGCTGTCAGCCAGATTGCCGTGGCGGCGGGGTTGGTGGTTTGGCCCAGCGGGCCGAATTCCACTTCGCCGGTCCCCATCGCCGGGGTGCCGGAGGCAACCGCCGCCAATCGCACCAGCGGACCGACGCGCGGCAACTCGTCGAGATCGACAACGTGCTGGTTCGGCGGGCCGCCGGGCGACGAAAACGGCGAGGCCGGCAATTGATCCAACGAGGGATTCGTGCCGCTGTGCGTCAACACGTAGCGGTTCTCGTTCAACTGAAACGCGATCTTGTATTTGCTGTTGTTCGAGACGGCCAGACTCCTGGCATAATCCAGCTCTGCGGCCACGATCCGGGCCGTGGAGCGGAGTTGCTCCTCCACCGCCGGCTGCGCGCTGGGCAACGCGATGGCCGCCAGAATCGCCGCTATGGCGATCACCAGCAGCAGTTCCATCAGCGTAAATCCGGCGGATGGTCGAAATCGTTTTGGCATCGGAAGAACGTCAGTCGTTGGTCTCTTTCACAATCACTACCTTCACCTTGCCGGACCGCAGCAGGTCGTTTTGTTCCTTCAAGAGGTTTTTGATTTCCTCCAAATTGGCGATCATCGCCTGGCGGTCCTTCGGCGCGTTGGCCAGCGTGGGGACCGAGCCGCTCTGGGCCGCGCCGATCCGGTAAAAGCTTAGCACGCAATAACATACAACGACTGCCAAGATCGCCAGCCACCAGTGTTTGCGCCGGTTCATGGGAAAGTTCCTTAGGTTGTGGAATAGTGGGTTGTTAAATCATAATGTGGCACAGCCGCCCTCGGCTGTGACTGGAAACGTTCTAAAATCGTAGCCCGTGCGTTTCACGCACACTACATTGTTGATTTTTTGCAACGTCGACAGTCCAAATTCGGACGAATGACAGTTTAGCGGCCGTCGGCACGACGGCCTACGACGCCAAAGGGGCCGTCGTGCCGACGGCCGCTAAACGGAAATTGTCGCTACGTGGCACAAATAACACGGATTTTGGATCTCCTGAACGTCTATTGTTCCTCGGACCACGTCAATAGGTCCCAGCGAAGCCCGCCGTCGTCGGGGTGGGGGACGAAAATCGGGTCGTAGGAGTTCGCCCAATGATACGTCGGCGGGGAAGTCTCCGGCGCGAACACGAGTCGCGGCGTGGGATCGAGCCCGTAATACGCCATGAACTCGGGAAAATACTCGATCGCGTCCCGCGGATTCCAATACAGTTGCAGGACGAACCAGTTGTAATACACGCTCCAAATCAGGTTGTTCCAGGAATCGCGCTGCTCGACGTAGAGCTTGCTGGCGACCAGCTCGCCCGTCAGGGAAAAGGCCGTATTGTAGGAACCTTGGCTCACGGTGAAACTGTCGAAGACGGTGATCAGCCCGGTGACTTGGCCCGCGCTGCCGCTATCGACGGTCGTATTCTGCGCACTAACGGCCGCCAATCGGACGGGAGCAGTCGAGCCGGCCAGGGCGGGAAGGTCCACCGGCTGGACGGTGACGTTCGTGCCCCGGAAGCGGATGTCGTCCTTGCAGAACACGCTGCCCTGGATGGTTACGTTGTTATAGAGCGAAAGGCTTCCGTCGCGGTAAAACAGCCCCAGCGGATTGGTCTGCACGTCCGGGTCCCCGCGTGGTGTCGGTGAGAGAGGAGGGGATTGGCTCGAACGGTGTAGGCCGGTCCGCCGGGATAGATGCGATATGTGCTCATCGAGGTCGGCTTGACCCAATCCGTGATGTTTTCACCCGCGCCGGCGTCGATGGCGGCCACGCCCAGTTTGCTGGTCAGCAAGGTGTAATACTGGTTCTCTTGTTCGCTGAAAGGGAGATAGACTGGGCCATTGAACGTCCGGTAGTCGGGCCGGCCGTTCCGGCGCATCTGGTTCAGGTCGGACATGTACCGCGAGCGGGCGTCGCTGTCGTTCGGATAGTGCAGGGCCAGTTTGAGTTTCTTTTGCAGCCGGACTTTGCCGGTGAATCGGCAAGGGATGTCGATTTCGGTGTCGTATTTCTTGGTTTGATAGACGGTGTAGCCTTGCATCCCGGCCCAACTCGCGGGCTGCGGGGCCAGTTTGCGGGGAATCAGGCGGACCACCGCCCGGACCCGATAGCTGGCGATGGACGACGGATGCTCGGGATCGACGGCGTAGCCCGTGGATAAGAGCGAGACGCGATACGGCTGGTCGGGGTCGTTGGAGGCGAGCGTCGCGTCGCCGGCGGTGAACGTCGCCCGAAACGACTCGTCAGCGCCCAGCGAGCCGTTCAGCGCGGTCCCCACTCCCGCCCAATCGGTGCGGGACATTTTCTTGATGGCCATCGTCATGCCGGTCACGGCGGCCCGGCGGGCGGAGGCCGATGCGGTCGGAGTTCCGTTGGATCGTGCCGGCGGTGAACCGGCTCCGCATGGCGGCGTAGCAAAGTCCCACGGTCAGCGACAGCAGCAAGAGCACCATCAGCAGCGCCATGCCGCGGCGATTGTTTGGTGCGTTGGTCCCACTTGACTGTAGGAGGCGACTGCCGTCGCTGACCGGCGGATTATTCATTCGCAACATGCTCATCGGCGACCGGACTCGCCTCCTATATAATCATTGTTTCGGCAACTGGTAATAGAGCGCGGCGGAGCCGAAAAACGGGACGGCCTCGGCGGCGGCGGGATTCGACGCCGTCCATTCCGAACCGGGGACCAATTGCAGCTCAGTCCGCACCCAGACTTGGCGCATCCCGGCCTGCGAGCCGTAGATGCCCTGCACCCAAGGCAGGTCCTTCCAGGCAGTTGTGCCGGCCTTGTAGGCGTCCCAATCGGCCGCCGAGGGGCGCAGCCGCACCTCGAATCGGGCCGCTCCCCGCAGACTGCCGCCGGAGGTTTTGCACGTCCGCAGCAGGTCGGTGAGCACGACGGCCTTCGTCGCGGCCCTCTGTTTCAGGGATGTCAGCGCGGCGAGCCAGCCCGCGGCGTCGTCGGCCGCTGGAACCTGCCCGGTGTTGGTCGGCGCCGTTAGTTCGACCAATTGATGGGCGCGTTCGCCGCCGGACAGTAGATGATCAACTCATTGAATCGCGGCAGACCGTCGGGCGCGGCCGGAACCCCGGCCGGCCGCCAGACGACCAGCGCGTCCGGGTAGCGGTACGAATTTTCTGTTTCCGCGACGACGATGCAGCCGGGAAAGTTCTGGTTGGCGGTCGCCCGGCGGACGTTTTCCGCGATCCGATCGAGCGCGATCCGCGCGTGCTGGGTGGCGGCGCCGTAGCCGTCGCAATACTCGAACTCCTGCTCCACCGTCCTGGTTAGCGCCCCCATGGTGCCCACCACCATCAGCATGATCGTCATGGCGATCATCAACTCCAGCAGCGTGAAAGCGCGTATGTTTAGCGGCCGACGGCGTATTACTCCCCTCTCCCTTTGGGAGAGGGGCAGGGGGTGAGGGCAGATCGCTTCCGACAACACCTCAGTTATTCTTGAGCGGCTGTCTGACAGCTGACGGCACGTCGGCCCTTTTCCGGCGCTGGCCGCCGTGCCGGCGGCCGCTAAACGGCTGTCGGCTCTTCCGGGTTCTAATGAACGGTTAATTGATCGGCAGCGGTGGAACATAAGCGACAACTCGCCTGATTTTCGCCAACTCGCGGTCTCCGCGGGCCGGGTCCGCATATATGATCCGCACTTCCACGGCGCGGTAATCGCTCGTCTGACCGGCCGGCAATCGCGCGGTCGGGTCGGCTTCGCTGACATAATAAACGTCGACTTCCTGCCGCCAGTTTTTGTAGTATCCGCTGCGGCATTGGAAAGCCGGATCGCGCTGGCCCCCTGCGCCGTCGTCGGCGCCCAGCGGCACGCCGTAGGGATCGCTCGGCGGCCGGCTGCGGACTCCGTTGAAATCGCCGATGTCGTCGTAATAGGCCCGGGCGGCGCCCATCTCCGTCGCATTGGGGCCGAGCACGGTCTGATAGCCGCCGGCGCCGACGGCCATGTAGCGGCCGCCGACCACCTCGTCCATCAACTGCTGGGCCATGCCGTTGGCGATGGTCGCCCGCATGGCTTCGTCGGTGGTTTGCAGCGAGGCCGAGGTCCCCAACAGCAGCGCCGCGGCGGCAATGGCCGTCAGCGTGATCGCCACCATCGCCTCGATCAGCGTGAATGCACGTGGGGCGCGGCGCGGAAAAGGAGGGACCGGCTTCGTGGGCCCGGCAATTTTGGCAGTGCAACAAACGTTGCCGCCGCGGCGCCTGTTCCCCTCTTTCCGTCGGCAGGTTTTCGCAATTTTCATGTCGCTCGTCAGTGGAAAAAACCGGCGCGGCGGGGTCCCCAAAAACCCAGCTTGCCCCGCCGCGCCGCGATGAGCGCTCCACCCCCAAAGCGCAGACGCATGAAACTATAGGATGGCGAAAACTGCCCGGCAAAATTATCGCCGCCGTTCGAGGCGGGTTCGGCCCTCGGCCGGCCTTCTCCATGCCGGATGAAGACCGGCTTGAGGTCAATTCACCACATGCCGCCGCGGTTTGGCAACGCCGGCGCGGGACCGCAACGTGGCGGCGTTGCATTTCAGCAACGCCGTTCAGTGCGTAGGGCGGGACAAGCAAAGCGCGGTCCCACCACGAAGTTACGCGGATTTTGGTGGGGCTGCGCTGCGCTTGTCCCATCCCATTACGCGAAGGCAACCATCTGTTTAGCGGCCGTCGCTACGACGGCCCTGGTTCTGCCGCAAGCCGCCGCGATCCGCCGTAAAATTGGATACTTGTTGACCAACTGGAATTCCCCTGGTGAAACGCGCCGCGATCGGCGGCACATGGTGCGTTGCACGCACCCCACGAGACATTTTCTCCCGCCGGTGTTACTGTGCCTGCGGGCAGTTTGCCGCAGGGGTGGGGAGCGGGACCTGGTCGATAAAGTCGGCCAGTTTGCTCGAACAGGAAGGGTGTTGCAGCTTGCGGAGCGCTTCGCATTCGATCTGGCGGATGCGTTCCCGAGTGACGGAGAAGATCTTGCCGACTTCGGAAAGGGTGTAGGAATAGCCGTCGGAGAGTCCGTAGCGGAGGCGGATGATTTCCCGCTCGCGATAGTTGAGCGAACCGAGCACTTCGGCCACGCCGGAGCGGAGCGATGCCTGGTTCAGTCCGAGCAGCGGGTCCTCGGCGCGATCGTCGGGGATCATCTCGCCGAGATAGTTTTCGCCCTGGTCGCCCATCGGGTCGTCCAGGGAGAGCATGCGGCGGTTCGCCCGGAGCGCGCGTTTGGTCGCGGCCACCGACATGCCGGCGGCTTGGGCGGTCTCTTCCAGGGTAGGCGTGCCCGTCTGCTGTTGGCTCAACATGCGGCCCGCCCCGAGGACTTTATCGACGGCGCCGAGCATGTGGACGGGGATGCGGATCGTGCGGCTGTGGTCGGCGATCGAGCGGCTGATGGCCTGGCGAATCCACCAGGTGGCGTAAGTCGAAAACTTGAAGCCCCGCGAAGGATCGAACTTGTCGACCGCCCGCAACAGGCCGGTGTTGCCTTCCTGGATCAGGTCGAGGAAGCTGATTCCCCGGTTGCGATAGCGTTTGGCGATCGAGACCACCAGCCGCAAGTTGGCGGTGGCCAGCGTTTGCCGGGCCTGGTTGTAGGTCCGCTGGATGGCCGCGATTCGCTCCAGGCGGCGGCGGAGTACGTTGGGCACGTCGCCGGCAATCATCACCAGACGGTGCAAATCGCGGCGGATCGCGGCAATCTGCGCGGCTGCGTTCCCGCCCTGGTGTTCCGATTCCCGGAGGAAATCCAGTTCCCGGCCGGCGGCCTCCATCTTGAGGAAAACCTCTTTCAGTTTGCTCAACGCCATCTGGAGATATTGCTGCCTGATCGGCGTTTCTTCGACGAGGCGGATGGTCTTCGCCCGGCGAAGCATCAACCGCCGCCGAATTGCCCGGCGGTCGGCGCGGGAGCGGCGTTTGGAGATGGCGGCCGCGAAGTCGATCCGATTGCGGCGGAGCAGGTCGCGGATGGTGCGCAGATTCGGACCGATCAGGGTCAGCAGACGTTGTTTCCGCCGGCGGTCGGCGAAGGAACCTTCGCAAATGACCTCGACGCGGATATTTCCGCGGGCGGCCTTTTCCAACATGCCCGCCGCCGCTTGCAGCATGTAGTCGCAGGAGAACATCGCATGACGGAGTTGCTCGCGGGTATGTTCGATCTGCCGGGCCGCGGCAAGTTCATCCCGGCGGTTGAGCAACGGGGTGTTGCTCATCTGCGTCAAATAGAGTTGCACCGGGTCTACCGGCTTTCCGCCCATATCGCCACCTTGTTCCGATTCACAGAAGAGAGTTTGCCCGCCCGCCTTCCCGCTACACATAGAGTACGGGGAAGAACGGCAAAAGGTTCGCCGCGAACAAGCTCTCTCCACCGTTATTATAGACGTCTGAACAAGGCAGAAGTTGCAGGAATTCCCTGTGGTAGAGAGTTGGATACATGCCGGGAGTTATATATCACCCCACCGAAGGAGGTACGGCCGCGATTCCGGGCGGGCGCGCGGGGTTACACCAACTCCTGATAGACGCTCTCTACGACGCCCGCGTCGATCTGCTGGAGGTTTTGGCCGGCCCCGGCCAGCAGGGCCAATTCGGCCAACTGGGACACGCGGCGAGGTATCCCGTGCGAAACCTCCTGCAAACGGTCAACCGCCGGGGGCGTGAAGATCGGCGTTTGCCGGCCGGCCTGGACGAGACGCCGGTTGACGAACTGCTCGGTTTCCCGCCGCTGCCAGGGCTCCACGTCGATCCGCAGATCGATCAGCGCCGTCAGCGATCCGTCCAGCCGGGCCATCCCCTCGTTGCGGCCGGCCAGGACGATGCTCAACCGCATCTCGGGCGAAGTGTCGAAGCGCGCCAACCGGGCGACGTGCCGCTGCACCGCGCGATCGGCCAGGTCCGCGTCGTCCAACAGAATCACGGTTTCCATCTGCTGATAGCGGTATTCGATCAGCCGATCGGTCAGCATCCGCCACAGCCCGGCCGTGGACTGCGTCGGCTCGGGATTCAAGCCCCACTCGGTTGCCAGAAGATAAAGCATCTCCGTCGGCTCGACGTCCAGCAGGCTGATCTTAGCCACGGGCCAGCCGCGGCGGCGAAGCCCATCGGCGAAAACCTCCAGCAGCAACGACTTCCCGCTCCCCGACGGACCGATCAACAGACCGAGCCGGTTGTGTTGCTCGACGAGGAAATCCAGCCGGGACAGGGCCTCCTCGTGGGTGGGGCTTTCGTAAAACATCCCCGGATCGACCGTGCCGCGAAATGGCGATTCCCGTAGACCCCAGTGTGATTCGTACATTGCTTTGTGCTCCCTGGATACTCCGTCCCGTATATCCGCCATTATCGGTATAATCGAGCAGACAACTTGACAGAAGTGGCTGAGCGGTTTGACCAGCTAGAGTTTACTAATTATCAGCCTGTGACAATACGCAGGAATCGCCGTGTTCATCTTGACGGACGAACTCGGGGTACAGGCGACGCAGTTTGACGCGCACGTCATCGGTCGGGAACTGCCGGTTGACCTGGTTAACCCGGATTATTCATAAACACGAAGGAACATTGTCATTCTGAGCGCAGCGAAGAATCTGGGCTGTTTGCGGCGCATCGGAGATCCTTCGCTGCGCTCAGGATGACGTTTATGAATAATCCGGGTTAAGGATCGGCAAATTAATAACTGTCGCATTTCAGAAGGGGACAGCTATTAATTTGCCGATCCTTGGCGCGATGGGCAAGCCCGTAAAGGTCGTCGTCAAGGGCCGCGCCGTTTTCCTCTGCTGCACCGGTTGCAAGAAGAAGTTCTTTGCCAACCCTGACAAGTACGTCAAGAAGCTCGACGAGCAGTCCCCACAGTGTGTGGCAAGAAATCCTGGCAAAGCGGTCATTCTGAGCGGAGCGAAGAATCTCTGTGATTCCAGCCAGATTCTTCGCTACGCTCAGAATGACGCCAACTCCATAAAATCTTGCCGCACACTCCCCACATCTTGCAGCAGGTGCTATGGGCCGGTTATGCTACTTGTGGCGCTTGTGCCGAAGCCGATCAATCTCGGCCGCCCCATAGGACCGGCGTAATCGGCCCTTGATAATCTCCCCAATGGAATTCGTGTCTTGGTGTCTTTGTAGTATTTTGACTCTTGCTTTGTCATTTCACCTTCAAGTTGACAGAATCCTACGATGACGTTCATTTTACCCGCTACGCTTTCGACCGATCATTCAACAATATCTGTGGGGGGGTCGTCGCCTGGAGTCCTCCCTGGGAAAGGAGTTGCCCCGCGGCGGCACTTGCGCGGAAAGTTGGGAGATCGTCGATCGCGGGCCGGAGCAGAGCGTCGTCCAATTCGGACCTTTGGCCGAGTCCACCCTGGGTCGGCTCGTCCGCGGGCGGGGCAACGAATTGCTCGGCCGCCATCATCCTTTGCCCGGGTTTCCTCTGCTGTTGAAGTTCCTCGACGCCGCCGCGACCCTGTCGGTTCAGGTCCATCCGGACGACGCCCGCGCAGGAAGACTCGATCCACCTGAGTTGGGCAAGACCGAGGCCTGGGTGGTGCTGGAAGCCGAGAACGGGGCCAGAATCTATGCCGGCCTGAAACCCGGCGTCGACCGTGACGCCCTGGCCACCGCCATCGACCAAGGCCGCTGCCAGGACTGCCTGCACTCCTTCGAGCCTTCGCCGGGCGATTGCGTCTTCCTGCCCGCCGGAACGGTTCATGCCCTGGGAATGGGTCTGTTGGTCGCCGAGATACAACAATCGAGTGACGTGACCTATCGGCTGTTCGATTGGAACCGCACAGGCGCCGACGGCCGGCCACGACCGCTGCACGTCAAAAAGGGCCTCGACGCGATCGACTTCGACCGCGGCCCTGTCGAACCGCAACGCCCTCGTGCCACCGAGCGGCCGGAGATTGTCCGGCTTGTTGAATGCGATAAGTTCGTCATGGACCGCTGGAACTTCAACGCCGAAATGTCGATCGGGGGCGACGATCGTTGTCATATCCTGGCGATCTTGGCGGGAGCGATCCGCATCGAAGGCGACCCGGCCGTCGCGCCGCTGCCACGTGGCGGAACCGCGCTCCTGCCGGCCTCGTTGGGCAATGTCCGGCTAACCCCCCAAGGGAACGTGGCCCTGCTGGACATCTATCTGCCGTAATCGCCGTCGTCTAATGACTTGCCCAACTACATTGTAGGAGGCGACTCCTGTCGCCGAATGAACTTGGAAATGCGCCTAACCCGGATTATTCATAAACACGAAGGAACATTGTCATTCTGAGCGCAGCGAAGAATCTGGGCTGTTTGCGGCGCATCGGAGATCCTTCGCTGCGCTCAGGATGACGTTTATGAATAATCCGGGCTAAATCGACGACGGGAGTCGCCTCCTACAGTGTCCGCAGTAATTTTCCCTGTAACCGCCGGCCGACCCGCCGTGTATACATCTCCAGTACGGGTCGTTTACAATATGGGTAACCAATTTAACGAGGTGAGAAATGAGAGTCTATCTGGGATTGGCGATGGCGGTCGTTTTGGGGTTGGCCGGTTCATTGCGGGCCGAGCCGCTGAATCTCGAACAAGTCGCCGCCAACGCGAAATGGGTGGCGCACGTGGACTTCGACGCGATGCACGGATCGAGCGTGGCCAAGGAAGTCCGCGAGCATTTTATGAAAATGCACCCCAAGGCCGAAGAACATCTGGCCAAGATCCGCGAGGTGTGGCATTTCAACCCCATCGCCGATCTGCACGGAGTGACCATCTACGGCGCGCAGATCAAGAAGGACACCGGCGTGGCGATCGTCCATGCCAAGGTCGATCAAGAGTTGTTGCTGGACAAGGCCCGAAAGGCGCCGCAACACCATGAAGAAACCTACGGGCAGTATCAATTGCATACCTGGAAGCACTCCGAAGGCAAAAAGCGCGAACGCATGATGACCGGCGTGTTCTACCGGCCGGACGTGATCGTCTTCGGCAGTTCGGTCGATGAAGTAAAGGCCGCCTTGGATGTGCTCGACGGCACGAAGCCCAACCTGGCCGGCAAGCATTCGCCGCTGGCCGCTCCGGTCCCGCAGGGCACGATGCTCCTGGCCCGCGTGGTCGGTCTGGCGGAAGCCGCCGACCTGCCCGCAAAGTGCCCCATGGCCAAACAGATCGAATCGCTCTCGTTGGCGATCGGCGAAAAACAGGGAGAATCATTCGTCAAGGGCAAAGTCGTGGCGAAGAAGGCCGAACTGGCCCAGCAAATGAAGGCCGTCGTCGACGGCTTCCGCGCTATGGCGACGATTGCCCACGGCAGCGACGCCGAGGCGATGAAAATCATCAATGCCCTGAAAGTCGAAATCGAAGGCAACGAGCTTGAGATCGAGTGGCGGGCGCCGGCCGGAATGGTTTGGAAGCATCTGAAAAAGATGGAGGAGATGAAGAAGGCCCACAAGCAGCACGGCGGCCCGAACCGGAAGCATCACGAGGAGAAGTAAGCCGACTGAATCGCCGCATATTTCGTTGGGGTGGCAGTTCAACTGCCACCCCAACTTGTTGAAAAGGATAGTAGGGCGGGACAAGCTTTCGCGCGGTCCCACCACACGGATTTTCACGGATTTGGTGGGACTGCGCAAGGCTTGTCCCACCCTACGACAATAGAGTTACCGGCATGACGCACAGCCCCGTTCCGCCTCAGACCAGCGACGAGGATCTCGCCCGCCGAGCCCAGCAGGGGTGCGCGGAGAGCTTCGAGAGCCTGTTGCGGCGGTTTCAGGTCCCGGTGCTGCATTTTTTTCGGCATCGGGGTGCGGCCGGCGACGCCGAGGACTTGACGCAGGAGACCTTTCTGCGGGCCTACGAAAATCTGCACCGCTATCGGACGCGGTGGCCGTTTTCGGCCTGGCTGTTCACGATCGCCCGGCATACGAGCATCAACCACCATCGCCGGGCCCGGCCGGCGGTCGAGGGGTCCGACGTGGAAGCGGTCGTTTCGCCCGCCGCGGAGCCGTTGGACGAGATGGTCGCCGCCGAGGACCGCCGGCGTTTGTGGGACTTGGCCGCCGAGACGCTCGGCGAAGAGCAGACGACGGCCTTGTGGCTCTACTACGTCGAGGACATGCCGGTCCGCGGGGTCGCCTTGGTGCTGGAACGCACGGCGGGATCGGTGAAGGTGATGTTGTATCGCGCCCGCAAGAGGCTGCTGCCTCTGCTGGCCGAGTTGGAAGAGGGGCGGCCGCCGGACAACCGTCGAGAGAAACTGCCGCTTCGCGAAATCGAAAAAGTGGGGGCCGATCATGGCTAACAACGAAAACCGTTCCGACGACTTCCAAGACGCCCGTTTCGAGCCGCTGGCCGAGCGGCTCCGCCGGGAAGCGCTCGCCACGAAGCCGGCGTTTTCCGCAGCGCTGCATCAGCGAATCATCCGTTCCGTCGGGCAACGGCGTGCGGCCGTGGCGGTCCCGGCCGGGAGATTCCCGGCCGCCGGTCGGCGCTTCCGCGGCCTGGCGGCCGTAGCGGCGGCCGCTTGCCTGTTGGCGGCGGCAATCGCTTGGCGATTCGGCAGCGACCATTTGCGCCCTGACATACGACGCCGTTGCCGGAAAATCAGGTAGCGGAGGACACCTCCATCTTCAACGGCAAGATCGAGGACCTGCCGCCGATGGACGTCCTGACCGATCAGGCCTTTACGGGCCTCGACGGGTTTTTTGCCGAGTCCGATTATGCTCAGCCCATGAGCCAACTCGAGCACGACGCCCGGCTGGCCGCCGACTCGCTCCTGCAACGGCTCCCGCTCGACATGGAACTGGCCGGCGAACCATAGTTTTCCTCGGAGACATCGTCGATGTATTCCCGCACGCTGTTGATTCGTTCCGCGGCCGTCGGGCTGTTTGCCCTGCTGGGCCTGCTGGCGAAACTCGCGCCCGCCGAACCGGGGTCGAAATACGCGACAAGTCGGCCTCGAACACCGTCGAGACCGTCCTGCTCGACTGGCAAGATAAAACCCGGGACCGGGAGCTTCCGGTGAAAATCTACTTCCCCGCCAGCGGCAAAGGCCCGTTCCCGGTGATCGTCTTCTCGCACGGCCTGGGCGGCTCGCGCGAGGGCTACGAATACCTCGGCCGTTGCTGGGCCGGCCACGGCTACGTCTCGGTCCATCTCCAGCACAAGGGGAGCGATACGTCGGTCTGGAAAGGCAATCCGCAGCCGATGGAAGCCATGCGCAAGGCCGCCGCCGATCCTCGCAACGCCCTGGACCGGGCATACGACGTGCGGTTCGCCATAGACCAACTGGAACGGCTCGATAAGCAGAAGGGGCCGCTTCAAGGCCGGCTCGACCTCGCGTGCATCGGCATGGCCGGACATTCCTTCGGCGCGTGGACCACGCTGGCCGTTGCCGGCGAGGTCTTCGTCCGCGGCGGGAAGGAGGTCAGCCTGGCCGATCGCCGCATAAAGGCCGCCGTCGCCATGAGTGCGCCGGTCCCCCGCCACACCGACCTGGACAAGGCGTTTTCGGCGATGAACATTCCCTGCCTCCACATGACCGGAACGCTCGACAACAGCCCCATCGGCGATACGAAGGCCCAACAGCGGCGGCTGCCTTTCGATCACAGCCGCGGCGCGGACAGGTATCTGATAATTTTCAACG
The DNA here is from genome assembly GCA_963733145.1 of uncultured Planctomycetota bacterium. Lineage (GTDB taxonomy): Bacteria > Planctomycetota > Planctomycetia > Pirellulales > Thermoguttaceae > JAHIKV01. The sequence continues at coordinate 168,468 of CAVTCJ010000011.1, forward strand.
GCGGCGACCACATGATCTTTTCGGGCCGCCCGCGGATGTTGGGCGATGGCCGGAAGGACGCCGAGTTCCACAAACTCATCTGCGTCGCCTCGACCGCCTTCTGGGACGCATATCTGGAGAATGCCGCCGCCGCGAAGAAGTTTCTGGTGGACGGCGGCTTGAAAAAGGCGTTGGACGGGCAGGCGACCTTCGAGGAGTCGCTTCAGAAAAAGTGAAAGTGATCGCGCCCATCAAACACTAGCCCGGATTATTCATAAACACGAAGGAACATTGTCATTCTGAGCGCAGCGGAGAATCTGGGCTGTTTGCGGCGCATCGGAGATCCTTCGCTGCGCTCAGGATGACGTTTATGAATAATCCGGGCTAGTGTTCACGCGACCGATGTTGGGGCGGTAGTTGAACTGCCGCCCCAACTTACATGAAACAAAGGCCTACAGTTTCCGGCAAATCGCGTCGGCCATCTCGCGGGTGCCCACGGCCGTGGGATCGTCGCGGTTGGGCTTCATGTCGTAGGTCACGTCCTTGCCTTCGGCAATTACGGCGGCGACGGCCTGCTCCAAACGCTGGGCGGCGTCGAACTCCTTCAGATGGCGGAGCATCAACATGCCGGAAAGGATCAGCGCCGTGGGGTTGACCTTGTTCAGGCCCTTGTACTTCGGGGCGCTGCCGTGGGTGGCCTCGAAGACCGCGCCGTCGGGGCCGATGTTCGCGCCCGGCGCCATGCCCAATCCGCCGACCAGTCCCGCCGCCAGATCGCTGAGAATGTCGCCGTAAAGGTTCGGCAGCACGATCACGTCGTACAGTTCCGGCTTCTGCACGAGTTGCATGCACATGTTGTCGACGATGCGGTCCTCGAACTCGATGCCGGGAAACTCCGCGGCGACCTTCCGCGCGGTGGCCAGATACAGGCCGTCGCTATGCTTCATGATGTTCGCTTTGTGGATCGCCGTAACCTTTCTGCGGCCGTTGTCGCGGGCGTACTCGAAGGCGAAGCGGACGATCCGGTCGGAGCCCGAGACGCTGATCGGCTTGATCGACACACCGGTCTCCTCGCGACCCGATTTGATCTGCCGTTGCGGCGAGATTTTGTTGAGATAGTCGATCAATTCGGCAGTTTCCGGTTTGCCCGCCTCGAACTCGATGCCCGCGTACAGGTCCTCGGTGTTTTCGCGGACGATGACCAGATCGACGGGCGTATCGCCGAAGAAGGTCCGCACGCCGGGATAGTGCTTGCAGGGCGCAGACAGGCGTACAGCCCGAGCGTCTGGCGGAGATATACGTTAATGCTGCGGAAGCCGGTGCCCGACGGGCGTGGTGATCGGCGCCTTCAGTGTGCAGCGCGTGCGGCGAACGCTCTCCAGCACGGCGTCGGGCAACGGCGTGCCGCAACGCTCCATCACGTCTACCCCCGCCTCTTGAACGTCCCAATTGATCTCTACTCCGGTTGCATCGACGCATTGCCTTGCGGCCGCGGCCAGTTCCGGTCCGACCCCGTCGCCGGTAATCAACGTCACTTCGTGAGCCATGATCGCGTGAACTCCGTGTGTTTGGGTGGTATAAAGCCGCGACCGCTGGTCGCGCCGCGATGGCACGGTCAACGGTCGCGGAATTGAAAATCAAATTATCAGATTTGCTTATGTTAGTCAATGCAGGGCGATGGCCGATCACGTTTTTGATACGGAATTGTAGGAGGCGACTCCTGTCGCCGATTGTGTCTGAAAACGCCCCAGAATCGGCGACAGGAGTCGCCTCCTACAGTGAATAACTGATTGGCCCGGAATGTGGGGCGCGTATGCTTGCATAGACCCTGTTGCTCGGTTATAATGCGGCCGAGATAGCGCCGCATTCTTTTCCTGAGAAAAGGCAACTCCCATGACGATGGAGCAGGAACTCATCGACCTTTTCGCTGCCGCTTCCTCCCAGCGCAACCGGGAGATTCTCAGGGGCTATTACGGCTGGGAAGACGGCCGCCTGCATACCCTTACGGAAATCGGCGACCGATTCGGAATCACCCGCGAGCGCGTCCGCCAGGTTCTGCGCCAAGCTGACGAAACGGCTGAAAAACGCCCCCGTTTCGACTCCCATCCTGGACCGGACGCTCAAGCTGATCGCCGAGATGCTGCCCGCCCCGGCCGCGCGGATCGAGGCGGAACTGGCCGGGCAGGGGATTACCGCCTTCGGAATGTCGTTGGAAACCGTGGCCGCCGCCGCCGCTTTGCTGAACCGGCCGGTGCGATTCGAGATCGTCTCGGTACTATCCGATGACGCCGCCCAAGATCCCCACGACGTCGCAGGACCGCGATGGGGAGCGTCATACGCCTGCCGACGGCCGCTTGGCCGTCAGGCCCGGCCAGGAAAAGATCGTCTCGGCCGCGGTCGACTTGGCCAAGAAGAACGCCTATTTTCACGGATTGACGACTATCGAGCGGATCAATCGGGCAATTGCCGTTCGCGGCCGGGGGAAAAAGGGGAGCGGAAACAGCCGATGCGGCCGCCCCGTGCTCGGGCCGCCCGCCGCAGGACCAATCCGCCGATCTCGACCCGCCCCCTGCTTCACCCGGCGGCAGCAAGCGGGCCGGTGCGGAGTTGATCCGTCAGGCCGTGGCCCTGATCGACGGGTTTCGCTGGCTCGACGAGCCGGCCGGTTGGTTCCGCCTCTCGTCGATCCAGCGGCATGGGCTGCCGAAAACGATCGAGAAGGTGCTGTCGGTCTCCCCCACGGTCACGGCCGGGCAGCTCTACACGGCCCTCTCGCGCAATCGCCGGCTGTGGAAGGAACCGCCGCCGGAAAACATCCTCTTGGAGTTCTGCCGCCTGATGCCAGGCGTTCGGATCGAAGGCGATCGGATCATCTCCGAAGAGCCGCGCGACTGGAGAAAGGCGCTGACCGGGGTCGAAGCCAAGCTGGTCGCCGTCCTGAAGAAGCACGGCCCGCTGATGGAACGGGGCGAGATGGAAGACCTCTGTGTGGACGGCGGCATGAACCGCTTCAGCTTCCACGCCTTCGTCTCCTGGTCGCCGGTAATCGCGCAGTTCGGCCACAGCGTATACGGACTGTTGGGGGCGATAGTCTCGCCCCGGCAGGTCCAGGCCGTTCTCGACCGACGCCGCGCCGGCCGCGCGGATCGCCGCGTGCTGGTCGGCAACGGGCAAACCCCCGACGGCAAGGTCTGGCTCCAGTACCGCCTCTCGAAAGCCGCCAGCACTTACGCCGTAATCACCATTCCGGCGGCCTTGAAAAAAACCGTCCGCGGGCGCTTCCGATTCCTCGACGGCGAAGGAAAGGAGATCGGCGTGCTGGCCACCAAGGACGGCCGGGCCTGGGGCCTGGGCGACTTTCCTCCGCAAACACGGCGCCCATATCGGCGATTGCATCACGCTGACCCTCGACATGAAAAACCGCACCGCCGAAGTGACGTGGGAGGAAAGAGGGTAGCGCGTATTGGGCTAGTGTATTGTCTCACGCAGATGGTTTACTTATGCGGCGGAGGGTGCCACTGCTGGCTTGTCCAGCAGTGTTGACCGCTGTTGCACTTCCGCACTGCTGGACAAGCCAGCAGTGGCACCCAACTCCACTATTCTCCGCAAGATAAGGCACCACATTTACGAGACACTACACTAATACGCGGACAAAGCTAATTATGTGAGCTTTGTTGGGGTGGCAGTTGTACCGCCGGCCCGGGGTGGCAGTACAACTGCCACCCCAGCATCCAGTTGTTTCCGTTTTGGCGCTTTGTTGTTTAGCGGCCGTCGGCACGACGGCCCTGTCAGCGATGCGAGCCGCCGTGCCGGCGGCTGCTAAACATCATCGTAATGGTTCACGGGGGACGGTCCCAGTTTTCGCGGCGCGAGGGACGTAGCCCCTCGAATTAGCTTTGCCGCCGCGAAAATGGGACTGTCCCCCTGGGGCGGCGAGAGGGGGACAGGTCCATGTTTTCGGCCCGTGATTTCTCGGTGAAATCACGTCTTCCCGCCGAAAAATGGACCAGTCCCCTGCCGCCCCGTGAACGGTTACCGAGGCCGGGACCTCGCAAATAGCGGCAACTCAGGCTTGCTCCGCTCGATAGCGTTCCAAAAACTCCGCGGGCGAGACAACCTCGATGCCGCAGCGCAGCTTTGTCGGAAAGTGTCGCACATTTCCCGTAACAAGATATTCCGCCCCTCCGGCAATCGCCGCTTCCAAGAACTGCTCGTCATCGCGGTCGGGCAACGGATGCGGCAGCGGAGCGGACGCCGTGGTTATGCCGGCCGTCCTGATCTGCTCGATCAAGGCCCCAACGTGATCGGCGTGGAAACCGAAAGCCGGACGCAGCAGCACCTCGCGATAGTCGCCGATAATCCGGGCGTCGAAACACAACGACAGCTTGCCGTCGGCGACCAACAACACGATTTGTCCCGGCGATCCATAAGGATTCAGCAGACCCGACACCAGGACATTGGTGTCCAACAAGATCTTCATTTGCCGCGTTCCTTGCGAACTGCGGCAATCTCTTCCTGCACGGCCGCGCGACCGAGGCGATGCTTTCCGGCCGCCAGGGATTGGCTTTGCATGGCTTCCACGGCCGCGATCGCCCGGGCGCGACGCAGCGCCGACAGCGATTCCTCCAGGCCGACGTCGGAGACGGCCGAGAGAATCGCCACCGGCTTGCCGTTGGAGGTGACGACCACGTCGGGTTCTTCGGACAGGCCCCGCAGCACTTCCGCCGAGCGGCCGCGCAACTCCCGCACGCTGACAAATCTCATAATCGACTCTCCTGATTGTGTACACAATTGTACTGCATATAGTGTACCCAGTCAAGCCTATGAGAGATGGGCGGCAACCCTGGGCTACCCTCCAGAAGCCCTTCGGGCTATTGGGGCAACATCGTAATCACCTGAAATGCAACAACAAAAAAACCGGACGGTCTCTGGACGCCGGGGCTAAACGGTTTTGCTCCCACCATCGTGCATGGCGACTTAGCTACCCAGCCCGCGCGGAAAGCAGGCCGATCTCGAGCGCGGCCAACCGATCGATCAACTCACGGGGCGTCTGCGGACGGCGGAGCGGATCGTTGGCGATCATCCGGCAGACCAGCCGGACCACATCGCGCGGCGCGTGCGGGGCCAGCCGGACAAGCTGCGGCGGGGCCGATTGCCGCTGGAGCGTCGCTAGCTCGGCCAGGTTGGCGGCCGGATAGGGGAGACAGCCCGATAGCATCTCGAACATCGCCACGCCCAGGCTGTAGATGTCGCTGCGGACGTCGGCGCGGAGGGCCGAGGTAATATACTCCGGCGCGATATAATGGCACGTGCCCATGATCGGCCGGTCGGCGGCCGAGCCGGTTTCGTTACAGCGGCGGGCGAAACTGAAGTCGATCAGCGTAACGTGCCCGCTGGGCGAAACCAGGATGTTGCCCGGCGTTACGTCGCCATGCATCCAACCGGCGGCGTGCAGGGCGTCGAGGGCTTCGGCCGCCTGCCGGGCGATCCACAGCGCCGCGGCCGCGTCGAACTGCCGGCCGGCGTCCAATCGGGCCCGCAGCGACGCCCCCTCCAACCAAGGCATCACCAACAACCGCGGCGGATCGAGCACCGAACTGGCCAATACCGGCGCCAAATGGGAATGCGATACGGTTTGCCCGACCAGCGCCTCACGCTGCAAGAGGCGGACTGCGCAAGGATCGTCCCGCCAAGCCGGTCGGAGCATTTTTACGGCGTAGTTGGCCGTTCGACGGGCGGGCGAGCCGATCGGCCGAGCGCGATAGATGTCGGCAAGGCTCCCTTGTCCGGCAAACTCGGCCAACTCCCACTGTTTTACCCGATAGGGAAGCTCCGCCCTGCCCACCACGGGCGCGCAAACCGCTCCGCCGGTCGGTATCAGCCCGGTCTGGATCATTCGATGTCGTGCGGGATAAGACGATAGAGAAACGGGTCTACGGATAACATCGGTCGGCGAGGCTCGGCAAGTTAAGCCGTGCTTGACACGGGCGGCCGGCATGACACACTGAGCGTGAGTTTTCTCCCGGATGCACACAATTACAACTTCGTTCACCCCGCATGTCAGAGCATCCCGGGAGCCGGAATGTTGAGACCGCGTGCTTGGCTATTATCCGGGGCGTCGATCGGGCTGTTGCTGGGCGCAACGGTCTGCGGCGGCTGCGGCAGACTCGACACGCCGGCGGCGGAAAAGTAGAAACACCATCAATCGGAGGAGGCCGCGATGGCAAAGCCCGTCAATGTTCAGCGTTTCGGCTCGGTCATTGGACTGCTGCCGGAGAAGAAGGGCTTGTACAACAGGTTGCACGCCCATCCTTTGCCCGACATCAACGCCATGATTACGAAGTGCAACATCCGCAACTACTCGATCTACGAGACGGAGCTGGACGGCAAGCTCTATCTATTCAGCTATTTCGAGTACGTCGGAGACGATTTCAAGGGGGACATGGCCAAGATGGCGGCCGATCCGAAAACCGAAGAGTGGTGGGCAGAGACGGTGCCCTGTCAAATTCGCCTGCCCGCCACGCCCGAGGGCGAGCAGTGGAAAAACATCGCCGAGGTATATCACCTGGACTGATTTCAGAGGCCATCCGAGAAGTGCGAAAAACTAGTCCACTCTACCTCTGGGAGAGGGTTAGGGTGCGGGCAGATTGCCGGCAAATCTGTTTCCTTGATTGCTTACTTTCTCCGCCCTCACCCCCGGCCCTTCCCCAGATGGAGAGGGGAGACTTTACCCGGATTATTCATAAACACGAACGAACATCGTCATTCTGAGCGCAGCGAAGAATCTGGGCTGTTTGCGGCGCATCGGAGATCCTTCGCTGCGCTCAGGATGACGTTTATGAATAATCCGGGTTTACGGATAGCCTCTCAGTTGCGGGCGAGTTCGGGGAACCTTGCTACGAACGAACTAATTGCGCCCAGCCCCCCCCGCGGCATGTTGACACGCCGTCGCTGCATTTTCCCGAGAAATGCAAAGGACGGAATATAATTATATTTGCTAATTCTATACTCCGTATTTCACCGACATTTAGGGGATGATTGGTAGGCGGCATCGACGAAGCCTGCCTTTGCCCAGGTTATTATTCTCCAACTTATCGCTCTCCAGCGTCCAGTATAAGTTTAGCTAATTGTTTAATTTCTTTCGCCGGGGGTTGTTGTCTGTTTGGGGGATTCATAGAATAAGCGTTATGCGATTTGCATCAGGCGGGCGGTGTCGCCGAAAGTACTGCACAGCCGGCAGCCCGCAGGACAATCTGTAGGAGAGTACGTCAGACATGGCTAAGGTCATTGATTCAGTCAGTGCGTTCATGGAGCGGTTGGTGGCGAAGAATCCCAACCAGCCGGAATTTATTCAGGCAGTTCACGAGGTCGCCGAATCGGTCATGCCGATCGTCGAGAGCACGCCCGCCTATCGAAAGGCGAAAATCCTCGATCGGCTCGTCGAGCCGGAGCGGGTAATCATGTTCCGCGTCCCCTGGGTGGACGACAAGGGAGAGGTCCACGTCAACCGCGGCTTCCGCATCGAGATGAACAGCGCGATCGGTCCTTACAAGGGCGGCCTGCGCTTCCATCCCACGGTGAACCTGGGCTTGTTGAAGTTCCTCGCCTTCGAGCAGGTCTTCAAGAACGCCCTGACCACCATCATCGATGGGCGGCGGCAAGGGCGGCTGCGACTTCGATCCCAAGGGAAAGACCGACAACGAAGTCATGCGCTTCTGCCAGTCCTTCATGTCCGAATTGTTCCGCCACATCGGCCCCGACACCGACGTCCCGGCCGGCGACATCGGCGTGGGCGGGCGCGAGATCGGCTTCCTCTTCGGTCAATACAAGAAGCTGGCCAACCGCTTCTGCGGCGTGTTGACCGGCAAGGGCCTGGAATTCGGCGGCTCGCTCATTCGCCCCGAGGCCACCGGCTACGGCTCCACCTATTTCGCCCAAGAGATGCTGGCCACCCGCGGCGAGAGCATCAAGGGCAAAGTGGCCGCCGTCTCCGGCTCGGGCAACGTGGCCCAGTACACCGTCGAGAAGGTCAATCAATTGGGCGGCAAGGTCGTCACCCTCTCCGACTCGAACGGCACGATCTTCGACAAGGACGGCATCGACGCGGAGAAGTTGGCCTGGATCATGGACCTGAAAAACGTCCGCCGCGGCCGCATCAGCGAGTACTGCGACAAGTTCAAGGGCGCCGAGTTCCTGCGCCAACACGCGCCCCTGGGGCGTCAAGTGCGATCTGGCGTTCCCCAGCGCCACGCAGAACGAGATCAGCGCCGAAGACGCCCGCACGCTGGTCAAGAACGGCTGCATCTGCGTCTCGGAAGGCGCCAACATGCCCACCGAGCCTGACGGCGTCGACGTCTTCTTGGCGGCCAAGATTCTCTACGGACCGGGCAAGGCGGCCAACGCCGGCGGCGTGGCGGTCTCCGGCCTCGAAATGGCCCAGAACAGCCAGTTCTATCACTGGCGACGCGAGGAGGTCGATGAGCGGCTGCAAGGCATCATGCGGTCGATCCACGAAAACTGCGTCAAGTACGGCAAGGAAGACGGATTCGTCAACTACGTCCGCGGCGCCAACATCGCCGGCTTCGTCAAGGTGGCCGAGGCGATGCTCGCCCAAGGCGTGGTCTGATACGGTCCGTCGAAACGCTCCCCTCTCCCTTTGGGAGAGGGGCAGAAGCAGAACTTTCCTCTGGGAGAGAGGCAGAAGCAAAACTCCCCTCTCCCTTTGGGAGAGGGGCCGGGGGTGAGGGCTTCGGGCGTGTTCACTCGATGCCTGCTCGCCGTCGCCGCCTCCAAAATTGAATGTTCACCCTCAAGCCCGCGGGCTTCACCGTCCGCGGGCTTTTTCGCGTCCTACCGACGAACGGGGTTTTACAGCGCCGGCCGCTGTCCGTTCTCGCTGAATGAGGCAAATAGCCCGTCGAGCACGTCGGTGTCTACCAACTGCGTGCTCAGCACCATACCCGATTCCCCTTCTATCGAGAACGCGGGCCGTCGGTCCAGAGATCGCCTTGTACCCAGCGACAGGTTTGGATACATGAGGCCAAATGGATCGGAGTGTTCGTATTCAAGAGCGTTTCCCATTTCGCGCATTACCGCCGTCAGCAAATCGACTCGTTCGACGGCGCGACTGTCATTCCGTGCAGCCGTGGCATGTGGCCCAATCAGGTCGGTAAACTCCAGGTCGTCGGTGGGCGTGGGATCGACGAACCAGCCGCAGCCGGCCGTGTCACTGCCGATAACTGTGGTCCTGCCCGTCGGTTCACTCAGAAGGCTGTCCAGCGAATAGGCAATCGCAACCTGGTCCCATGCCGGAGCGTCCGGCGACGTGGCGGCCACGCCCGCCATCGCATACCGGGCGGTTGCCCCCGGCACAGTCGGCGCCAACAGGCTCTGCCCGGGAGGCGAAGTGTCCGGCTCCAGGACGGTCGTTGCGCCGGCGGCTTGCGCGAGCGAGCCGCTCTGCTGCCAATTGCCCACTATTGGCCTTGCCCCCGCTTGTCCGCCGAACACATACCGCGCATCGGTGGGTGTATTGTTCCAGACGCCGTTTCCGTTGGCATCGAGATACCAAATTGCGTTTACGTAGACGCCGATTTCGCTCTTGCCGTCGCCGTTCCAGTCGCCGGCGACGGGGATTGCCCCGGCCTGCCCGCCAAACTGATACCACGAATCGGTGGGCGTACCATTCCAGACGCCGTTTCCATTGACGTCGAGATACCAATTGACGATCGAGTAGATGCCGATTTCACTCTTGCCGTCGCCGTTCCAGTCGCCGGCCACGGGGATTGCCCCGGCCTGCCCGCCAAACTGGTACCAGGAATCGGTGGGCTTGCCGTCCCAGACCCCATTTCCATTGGCGTCGAGATACCAATTGCCGTTCGCGTAGATGCCGATTTCGCTCTTGCCGTCGCCGTTCCAGTCGCCGGCCACGGGGATTGCCCCGGCCTGCCCGCCAAACTGATACCACGAATCGATGCCGTTGCCGTCCCAGATGCCGTTTCCATTGGTGTCGAGATACCAATTGCCGTTCGAGTAGATGCCGATTTCGCTCGCGCCGTCCCCATTCCAGTCGCCGGCTACGGCGATTGCCCCGGCCTGCCCGCCAAACTGATGCCAGGAATCGCTGGGCGTGCCGTTCCAGACGCCATTTCCGTTTGCGTCGAGATACCAATTGACGTTTGAGTAGATGCCGATGGACCGCGCGGTGGGCGGCTGGATGTTCGTCACCGAAACGTCCGCCGCGTCGAGGCCGTTGTAGTTCGCGTCGGCGCTCACGGCCGCGGCGGTCACGATCGTGTAGGGCGCGTCCCCGTCCGCCGCGTGGTCGTCCACTCCCGTCACCGTCACCGTCCGCGGCGTGTCCCAGTTGCCCGGCGTGAAGGTCAGGACGGTAGGCGCCACCGTTCCCTCGCCGGCGTCGCTGGACGACAGGCCGATGGTCACGTCGGCCGCCGGCTGCGAGTCGAGCTTCACGCTGAAGGTCGCCGTCCCGCCCCGTTCCGTCGTCACCAGCCCCGAGGTCGGCGTGACCGTGATCCCCGCCAAGTCGTTGTCGGCGATCTGCACCGTCACGCCGTCCACGCTCAGCCCGTTGTAGTTCGCGTCGGCGCTGGCGACCGTGTGCCCGATCGTCCCCGTGTGCGCCCCTTCGGCCACCGCGTCGTCCACGGCCGTGACGGTCACCGTTTGGGCCACGTCCCAGTTCTCCGGGGTGAAGACCAACGTCGTCGGATCCGCGCTGACCTGATCCGAGGGGGTCAGTGCAATCGTCACGTCGGCCGTGGGCTGGGCACTCAGCACCAGCGTATAGGTATCCGTCGCCCCGCCCTCCGTCACCGCGGTCGAGCCGCCACTCTGAGCAATAATCACCCCGGGCACCGCCGGCGCACCGGTCACTTGGAGCGACAATTCCGGGTCGCCAAACAGATTCGTTTCGAAAGTAAACATACCGGTACATCCCCCCGCCAGAAACATGCGACAAATTGTCGATCTTCGACTGGTTGTTCGCCTCCCCCAGGTGTACTTTCCCCTCGTTAAAGACCGCGTTAAAGAAAGCCAACGCATAGTCGTGACTGTACTTCGGCGTGCTTCCCGACTGGAACCAGCCCGTCCGCGCGTTCATCACCACCGCGAACGCACCCGTTCTCGCTAACCACCTGCTGCTCGGCAATACATACGTCCGTGGTGTCGAACGACCCCGCGTCGCACCCCTGCGAGTACATGAAGTACGGAAAGGTGTTGGTGAGTGCCGCCACGTCGAAGTTGGTGATCCTCGAGTCCGATCGTCGTACCGGAGTGCCCGAGGCTAATCACGATGTTTGGGCTGGCGTTCAAGATCGGAGATCAACTGCACCCCCCGTGCACGTATAGCTCGGGGTGTCATAGAACGTCTCGAAGTTCCAGTCGCCGGGCAGGGTCTGGGTCCGAATCGCTTCCATCGACGAACTACCCCAGGTCGCGCTGTCCATCTGCTCGCCTGCCAGCACCACGGTGGAGTAGTTCGGATCGGCAGTGGTTTCGTACTGGATCGTCTTGTTGACGAAGTTCGTGGCCTCGGCGGCCGTGCTGGCCGGCGCCCGGCCCACAGCTACCTCCGGCATCATGTCGATGTCTCCGCCGCCAGACCCCGTCGCCGTACTCGCCCCAAAGACTGTCTCCGTCGCCGTTCCACGTACCGTCCAGGCAGGCATAGTACATGTCGGTCGGCAGGTTGTTCTGGATATCCGTACCCACTTGGCAAATACACGCCGCGGGCGGGCACCACCTCCACGTCACCGCCCAGAAGGACCCATTGCGTCCCGTGGTTGGCGTAGGAATCAGCGATGAACTGCCGGATCTTGTCAGGGTTGTCGTGCGTTTCCGTGCCGGTATAGTTGGCGTAGATGTAGTCCGTGGTGACGATGGCGGCCGAGAGTCCGCGGCTAATCTTCTCGGCGACCAGCGGTTGGAAACTGCTCTCCAGCGCTGCGCTCGTTATAACCACATAGTCGTACAGTGCCGGCGGGGCCCCTGAAAGCAACAGCCGGCCTTCCAGCGACTCAATTCGCAACGGACGGCGGTTCGCGCTGCCAAAGGATACGGCCCTTTTCCCGCGACGCTCAGTCCGGGGTCTTTTTGGACGAAATAAGTTAGTCATGCCAGTAGTGTCGGAATTGATCCGGTGAATGGACTGAAGAAGCTAAGTCATCGCTCAGAAAAGTTGAATGCATCTGGTGGTGCAGGCGTCTCGCCTGCCGCCGGAAAATGCAGGCGAGACACATGCCCCACACTAAGATATATAGTCAATCATCTTATCCTGAAATAGTCAACAAATTTTTCGCTGACGCGACGCGGTTCATAAAACGATTTGGCAGGCCCCTCTACTAGAAGCCTAGCATAAGGAAGGCAATGGCCGGGCGCGGCGATCTGCCGGACCCCCGCCAGAGGCAAAATTTCGAGCGGCTGGAACGTCAATCGAGGGCACGATCCGCGTGGTCTATAAGCCCCGACGACCACATAAATGGCCGCCAACTCATGTTTCTCTGTGATGCACAGATTACCCAACTCACCACAATTGATTCTTGTCTCGTGGTTTTATCTACCCCCGCAGAGTGGATTTTGGAAAAATAATTTTTTCGTTGTCAGGGAAGGCCATTCAGCGGTCTATAGGTGTGCAGAATGTTTCCAATACCTGTCTTTTTTATGGGAAGGGAGTTGTGCCATGAACAAGTTACTTTTGCTGCTGGTGGGATTGGTGGTGTTGGCAAGCACCATGCCGGTGCAGGCGTCGATCAACTCCGCGGTCGATGTGAACGACGATATATGGCTTGACCCGGGGATTAGGCCATCGGGCTTCAGCGGCGGCCCCTTCAATTCGAAAATTTATGACGACAACAGGACCGCGGCCAACAGCGGTTTGCCCGACGCTCCTTACCACTATGGGACAAAGGAAGGGACTTGGCTGATTTACGGCCCCGCAACCACGTTCTGTGCCGAAGTCAACGACACTATCGGATCGAGCGCAGCTTACTACAACATCTACGCACTGACCACGGTGAATAGCTTCAGCCGCAGCCTGACAGGGTACGCCGCCTGGGTCTACGACAAGTGGGTTGCCAACGAATCGGACCTATGGGAACTGGGTGCTTATACGGCCGCGATGGCCGATTCCGACCAAAAGTCATTTCAAAAAGCCATCTGGGCGGGGATCACGTCAGGCACCGTAACCGATGTGATCACGACTAACGACGAGTATGGCGCGGAGTATTCCGGCCACTACATCGGTGACGCATCTGACCCTTGGACCAACTACCAGGGTTTGGGTAAGGACAACGACATCGACATCAGCTACAGCCAGTTTGTCACTGAGAACGGGCTGGGCGGTTCGGGACTCACTAACATCGGCACCTACGTGTTTGTGGACGTTGGTACTGACGGCGAAAACCAGGCCACCATGTTCATCGGCTCCGGTGGTGCGACAATCGTTCCCGAGCCTGCCAGCGTGCTGGTGTGGTCGCTGCTCGCCGCGGGAAGCTGGTTGGGGCTTAGGGTTTCCCGCCGGCGGCGGATCCCTGTCGGCCGGCAGTCCTGGGTGCCCGAGAACCGTACCGCCATCCTGGAGATCATCGAGCGCGGCGCACGCAAGTGACGCTTTGAAGGCCGCACCAACTCCCGCAAGGGGAAAGAGCGCGGCCGGGAAATTTGAACCTCTCCCAAAAACCGAGATCCAATCGAAGGGCCATCCGAATGAACGGGTGGCCCTTTTTGCTGCCGCCTCAGACATGACGCAGCAACATAATTGGTCGCAGGTTATTGGTGTCCTTCCGGCAAGCGTGTATGAATTGTTTTGAGCGGTGTGGCATCGTGGGCTGTCGAAACACGATCCTGTGGAGGACGGCCTATGGATACCAAAAAGGCACGCAACCTTCCTGCGCGGCTGGAAGGCCTGCGGCGGCGGTTCGAGAAGTGGCGCGGGACCGGAAGCCTCACGCACGTGTCCCCGATTCACTGTGGGAAGCGGCGGCCGTCATGGCCGACAGGCATGGGATTTCCCGCACGGCCCAAACACTGGGCGTCAATTACCAGGCCCTGAAAAAACACCTCGGGCCGAAGACCGCCGCCAACCATCGCGCACTCAAGAGGCGGAAGTGGCGACGAAGAGTGCCGGCACGTGCTGGAGATGCTCTCGGTGATTTACAGGAATGACGCTTTGGCCAAGCAGCGGCAACTGTCGCCGGAGGAACGATTGCCCTTCCACCAAGCGGAGAGCGGCCCGGTGATGGAGGAACTTCATGCCTGGCTTGTTCGACAATTCGGCGAGCGGCGGGTGGAGCCGAACTCGTCGTTGGGCGGAGCGATTTCTTACATGCTGAAGCACTGGGAGAACTGACGCTATTCTTGCGCGTGCCCGGTGCGCCGCTGGACAACAACGTCTGCGAACGGGCGTTGAAACGCGCCATCCTGCACCGCAAAAACGCCCTGTTTTACAAGACCTGCCACGGGGCGCACGTCGGGGATCTGTTTATGAGCCTGATCCACACCTGCGAACTGTGCGGAGCGAATGCGTTCGACTACCTGACCGAACAAGTGTAGTGTCTCACGCAGATGGTTACTTATGCGGCGGAGGGTGCCACTGCTGGCTTGTCCAGCAGTGTTGACCGCTTTTGCACTTCCGCACTGCTGGACAAGCCAGCAGTGGCACCCAACTCCACTATTCTCCGCAAAACAAGACACCTCATTTACGAGACACTACACTAGATCGTCGCGCGGATGAACTGCGAGCCGATCCGCAGAACTGGATGCCCTGGAGCTATCGGGAAGCGCTGGCCGCGGCCAGTGCCCCCATTGCCCGCTGATCATCGGCCGTCCGCACCACTGTCGCCGCCGGCGAGCGAAGGTTTTACACGGCTGCCGGAAGCACACAGTGCGGCCCGAGCGTGCAGTCGCAGTGCCCCACCTGCCAGAATGGCGGCTACCTCGGAAAAACGCTCGTCAGGCGTCAAAATGGACGGATCGTCGAAGGATCGCATGGGACTTCTCCTCGGTCCCCTTTCCCTGTTGGAGAGGGTTAGGGTGAGGGCTTGCCCACAGCGGCCTTCGCTTGGCGACCGGCGCACCGTCTGGCATGACACGGGAATTAACAGCCTCTATCTGTTAACCTACCCGGTGAGATCAAGAAGTGACGAAAGAGTCGTTCGGAAGCGGCTGGCCAATTGGCCTCATCGTTATGCAATTTTACCGTTGATTACCTGTGATACAGAACGGATTGCAGAACGGAAGTCTTCACCGGTGCGTGGAGAAAGCAGACGCTCCACACCATCGACCATCTGCGACACAAGTACATGCTTGTACTCCATGACCAGCCGAAACTGGTGGGAACCTGTCGTGATCTCCGCCGCCCAACCGAGATACTGAGGAGTGTATGACTCCACGATGTATTTACACTCCAGAGCGTCGAGGATTTGACGCAGGTTTGCAGGCAACCGCTTTAGCATCCTCCTGTATCTGCTGTTTTCTTTCTGCATAACTTACCCAGTGGGACGGTGTTATGACGAAAAAGTTGTTCGAAGGCGGCTGGCTAACGACAAAGCTCAGGAGCGGCGGGAGCCGAGGGAACTGTACGTCTGGAACGTCCTACATGTGGCGCTTCCTGCTGCAGTGCCTGATTCGGCCTTCTCCTTGCGGGGAATAGTGTTCGCCTGTTTTTCGATGAAACGCCAAGCCCAAGCTTCACTGAAGGTATAGGAGAAGCCCTGACCACTATCCGTCCACTTGATTGCCTTCCACGCATCAGACTCGCGGAGTCCTTCCAGGTCGTTCAGGGCCTGGGCTCTCGTGGGGACGGGCACTCGCTCTGTGCGGAACTTCCCATGGGCTCGGCAGTACTTAAGATATGCTCTTGGGTCCTCCGCAAGCCCTCTAAGCCTGTAGCCTTCGCTGAGGACAAAGTAGCTCTTGCCGCAGGCTGCTACCGGATAGAGAGGCCAAGCCTTCAACGGCATCGATTCCCAGGGGAGGGAGAGGCCGCCGAATCCCGGCGGTCGAAGTGGCTCTTCACCCTTCGGCTGAAACAGAATCCGGCAGACCCAGCCGACCCGTTCGTTCCTGCTGAAACGCCCTGGTTTGTGGTCCTTCTCCCAGTCCGATGTCAGGCCTTCCAGTTCCTTGATCGCCGCCTCCTCACCGAGCGCGACGAAGTGGTTAGTGGCTTCGCCCAGGTCAGCACATGTGAACGGCCTCGCGAGAAAGAGTTTCGGTGTTTCCGCACAGCATTCGAGCGCTTCTTTGCACACATCACCGACAGTATTTCCCGGCCCGTTGATTGCTTCCCAGAGTCGCATCGAATCCTTTACGTGGCGCTCGAGCGCCGCTTTTGCCGCCGCACCACGAGACTCAAGCTCCGCGCGAATCGCGTTGTTTGCCATGTAATTGAAATAGTACTCGTAGCCCCCATACTTCATAGGACCAGTAGGGATGAAAGCGGCAATAAGCTCCTCGGGTGTCCTTTTGTGAAGCGCTACCTTCAGGTTCTTGACGTCGCGCTGTGCTTCGGCCAAACCATTGCGAGACGCTTCTGACTTCTTCCCGGAAACTGGTACTGGCGGCGCTGCACGTTTTTCTCGCCCACCACGTCCGGCACTGGCGATGGGTTTGCTTGGATCGCTCTTGTCCGTGCCCGGCTTGCCAGGCCCGGCCGGTTCCGCCTTGGCCACAGCCTTAAAGGCCAGCAGATACGGCACGGCCGGACGCCCCTCGCGGTCCTTGAAATTCTTGAATCGCTCGCTGTTCAGCCAGAAGCCGTAGGTCTTGCCGGGCTCCAGCTTGACCCGCAGCACGCACGTCCGGTGGTTCTTCTCACAGGAAGGCTTCCCCAGCATCCTCGGCATGGAGTCCTTGCACGCCGTCGACCAACTCCAGGAGCCGTCAGCAATCTCCTTGCTGAACGTGACGCGGATCTCCGTCTCGCCCGGCTTCACGTCCTTCACGCCCGCCTCCAGCACCGTCCTCACAACCACCTGCGGCATCGAATCGATGTCCTGTCCCTGCACGCTATGGGTCACGTGACTGCATGCAAGGGCGATTAGCCCGGCCAACAACAGTCTTGTTATCATGGCATTACTCCTTCGATTCGGTTATACGATGCCATTATATCCTTTCAACGGATAACACAACTCCACCCATCACTAAGGTTTCCTTCCGGGGTCCGAAAGGGACCGGCTTGTTAACTCGGAGGGGTTTGTTAACCAGAGATTTGGAGATTTCGAGAGCAAAATTATAGGGTCCGGAAGGAACCATAGGGGTTCCTTCCAGGCCCTATTTTGTCTCTCTCGAAACAAAGATTCTTGAGCCCCCAGAAGAATTGCCGTAAAGCAATCTGCCCAGTCTGGCCGGAATTGACGTAACCCCTTGCCGCACAACGCCCTCACCCCCTGCCCCTCTCCCAAAGGGCGAGGGGAGAAATGCAAAACGCCCGGCGGCCGAAATCTCGGCGACGGGCGTTAACTGGTTTGGCGGCAAAGTTCGCTATTTTACCAAAAGCTCCCCGTTCGCAACCCTCTTCGTAACAATCGCGCAGAGACAATGGACGGAACTGGTTGTAGTACAAGATGTTGCGGGTTTCGAGTCCCTTTCGGTCGCCCTCAAAGCGAAAGCAACCCGTAGCGCAACTGCGACTGACTGGTTAACTGTCAAGTGGCGTTGGCTGTTAACCGGAAGGTCATTTTGTGGTGGCGCTCGAAACTACGACTGGCTGGTTAACAGCGGGCGCGAGCGCAGTCTGCCAGCGTGGGCTGACAATCCGGCTACAGCTTCGATAAAATGCTGATCTTCTTGCGGCATCGTCGCCGGTTTCCTTCTTGTCGCACTCTAATCTCAGGGGCAGCATCATGTTCTCTCATACGCGGTGTACACCTATTCCCTTGCCCAAGGGCTGGCCTGCCTCGGTCAAATCGGCCGTGATCCACACCGTTGCCTTGGCCCAGTACGTTGCCGTTTTCACCCGCAGTTGGGCGGCGGATTGCCCGATCGCCCGCGTCCGGCTGAAAGCGAAGCTCGACCGGGCAAACCAGGAAATCGCCAACCTGCGAGAACAAATGCGCATCAAGGACGCCCGCATGGCTTCGATCCCGCCGCATCGACGGCCGCAGTATCCGCCCACCGAACGCATGGCCATATTGGAGCTCAAAACAGCCCGCTGTTGGTCGCTGGAGCAGACGGCAAATGCGTTTCTCGTCACCGCCGCTACGATCTCGTCGTGGATGAAGCGATTGGACGAAGACGGCCCCGATGCCCTGGTGCAACTCAGTCAACCGGTCAACAAGTTCCCGGATTTCGTCCATTACGTTGTTCATCGGCTCAAAACACGCTGTCCGTCAATGGGCAAAGTAAAGATCGCGGAGACATTGGCCCGAGCCGGCTTGCATTTGGGATCGACAACCGTCGGCCGGATGCTCAAGGAGAAACACCGTCGCCCTCATCCACCGGCGGATGATGCCGAAGCCGACGGCAAGCGGCGCGTGGTCACGGCCAAACGACCCAACCACGTGTGGCATGTTGATTTAACCGTGGTGCCGACCGGGGCGGGATTCTGGGTCCCGTGGTCGCCGTTCGCGTTGCTGCAACGTTGGCCGTTCTGTCATTGGTTGGCGGTCGCCGAAGACCATTTTTCACGCCGTGCAATGGGTGCCGCCGCCTTCGACAAACAGCCGACCTCAGAACAGGTGCGGGCATTCTTGGGGCGGACGATGCACTCCGCTAACGCCAAGCCAAAACACCTTGTCTGTGACAAAGGCGTCCAGTTCTGGAACGACGGCTTCAAGCGTTGGTGCAAACGCAAGAACATCAAGCCGCGTTTCGGCGCGATCGGCAAACACGGTTCCATCGCCGTGGTCGAGCGCTTCATCCTCACGCTGAAAACCCTGCTCGGCTGTTTGCTGCTGATACCCTATCGCCAAGAAAGGTTCCAACAAGAGCTTTCGGCGATCGTCGAGTGGTACAACGAACACCGCCCGCACGAATACCTCGGGGGAAAAACTCCAAACGAAGTCTACTGCGGGTGGTTTCCAGGGCCAGCGCGCACTCTGCGTAGTTTTGGCAATATAGGATAACTGCGCCTGCGCGTGTAATGTGGTAGACCATCATCGTTGTGTTTCCGTTTTCGATTGGACGAACAAGGAGGCAAGCGATGGTGGCTACGGTGCGAATGAATGTGCAGGAGGTATTGCGGCATTTCCAACAGTTGGAAGACCCACGGTCGTCGGTGAACTTGCTGCATCCGCTCGACAGTGTGGTGGTAATAGCGATCATGGCGGTACTCGCCGGAGCCAATGGACCAACGGCCATCGCCAAGTGGGCCAACATGAAGGCCGAGGTCTTGTTGAAGTTGTTGAACCTCCCGCATGGCATTCCCCGAAAAGATGTCTTCCGACGTGTGTTGGCCACCTTGAAGCCGGACGCCTTTCAAGCCTGTTTCACCATGTGGCTGACGGCGCTGCGTGCCGCAGCCGCAGGGGCCACGGGCATCGAGCGACCGACGCTGGCCATCGATGGTAAGACATTGCGGCGAAGTCACGACCACCGCCGAAATCTGGGGGCGTTGCACTCTGTCAGTGTTTGGGCAAGTGAGTTTGGTCTGACTCTGGCACAAGTGGCAACGGACGAGAAATCCAATGAAATCACGGCCATTCCCACCCTTCTGTCGCTCGTCGACATCCACGGGGCCATCATCACCATCGACGCGATGGGGACACAAGCAGCCATTGCAGAGAAGATCATTGACGGCGGAGGGGACTACATCCTGGCACTGAAGGGAAACCAGGGAACATTGCACGACGCGACAATCGACTACATCCATGAACAGGTGAAGACGGACTTTCGCGGGATCGGCGCGCGTCGTTGCGACACTGTGGAAAAAAAGCACGGCCGCATCGAGAGACGAACCTATATCCAGATGCCCGCGCCCAAGAGCCTGCCCGGGTTCAAACGCTGGAGGGGACTGCTCTCGATTGGGATCGCGTTTCTCTGGTGCATCCGCGACGGAAAAGAGACCGCCGAAGTGCGCTATTTCATCAGCAGCCTGCCGGTCAAGGTGAAGCAGTTTGCCCACGCGGTTCGTAGTCACTGGGGCATCGAGAATAGTTGTCATTGGTGCCTTGATGTCACGTATCGCGAGGATGAGTCGCGTATACGCGATGAGCATCTCCGCGAGAACTTCGCTTGGTTAAACCGCCTCACGCTATCCCTGCTGAAGCAGCATCCCGAGAAAGACAGCGTGGCCATGAAACGCCGCGCTTGTGGTTGGAACGACAACTACATGCTCCAAGTCCTTACAGGAACAACCAGTTAGTACGCGCTGGCCCTGGGGTGGTTTCCCGCCAACCGCAAGCCGCGTTACGAGCCGCGTTCGCGCTGGCCGCGCGGCTCACCTTGCGCCAAGCCGTGGGCACTTGTGCGCGGCAGCCCCGGCGCGAAACTGACATTGGAGGTCGGTTTCCATAAGGGTCGCAAGCACTTGCCAATCGTCACACTGCGGTGCGCCGCTTGAGCAGCGAAAGGGCCGCTCTATCGACCGTCACGCTGCCGGTGCGCGCGCTATGACGCGAGCGCGGTCACAACCTTACCGAATTATCAAAGACCAAACCGGTTCTCAACGCCACTCGCTGTGACGCTGCCGGAAAATCGCTTGTTCACGCCCCTCTTTTTCCGCCATTACGTGGGGGACAGTCGCTCCTCTGATCGGTTCTATTATCTCCCTGGACCAGGACACATCCCGCCAATCGTAAGCCACGATTTGAGGTTCGTTCGCGCTGGCCGCGGGGCTCGCCTTGTGCCAAACCCTGGGCACTTGTTCGCGGCAAACCTGGTGCCAAGCTGACGTTGGAGGTCAGCTTCCACAAGGGCCGCCGGCATTTGCCAATCATCAAGCTCAAGCGGGCGGCCTGAGCAGCGCAACGGTCATTCCATCAACCGTCGCGCTGCCGGTGGCGCAGGCGCCAGCCGGTCAACTCGCTTTTAGTGCAAATTTTCAAAGAACGAATCGGCTGTCAGCCGCACTACGCAAAACACACTCGGAAATCGTCTCCTTCAACGCCATTTGTCTCACTATTCCTCGGGGTTTGTTTCCCCGTCACGTCGGTTGTCAAGTTTCCCTGGATCGGCACATCCCCCCTGGTTTTTATCCGAGTAGAGCAGACGAAGGACTAATCTAACGCCCAGCGCAATCGCCGTAAGGCCCGCGAAGAGAAGCGGCCCCACATACAATCTCGGTACGGCACACAAGATCGTAAGCAGCACGCATGCCATCAATACAAGCATGTCTCTTATCACCGAAGATCGCGTCTTCCGATCCAATTGCGGCCGCCTCCGTGTTAGCGCAGCGTTAAGTCTATAGCACAACACAAGCCACGTTCATAGTCTTCTTCAATTTGCGAGGGCATCCAAGAACAGTGCCAGGCGGAGAAGGACTTCTACCTCGGAAGCGGAGTTCCGGGAATGTCGTCACCGTTTCCTCTAGCTTGCTCCGCCTTTCTTGCGATTGCATCGCACTTATCAACAAGCTTGAGGTAGCAGGACAATAACATGTTATCGTTTGGCGGGGGTTCCATGTCTTTTGGACACTTTCCAGCGGTGGCAGTGACACTTTTCCCGCTCACCTTCCCCGTGACCGAACCATCAGGGTGAAGCTCTAGGTTGCACGTTCCCGAGCAAGTTACTGACGTGGTTGGAATCTTCCAGTCCGGCAATGGGACCGATTTGCCTTTACATGGCCAGCAGTCCATAGTGATACTCTCTGTGAGTTCGCGCGGTCCCCCGAAAGGCCCCGGAAGCGGGACTGGTCCCGGCGGTGATGCTGGTGGAGGCGGGGTTTCCTCGCAAGACGCACAACAGCCAACGTAGGCTAGGGTGCAAGCAGCAAAGCCCACTCCCGTCTCCCCAATAGCCGCTGCACAGAAAATATATGCCAGCGTGCATCGGAATTTGCATGCATCAACACTCTGCTGGTCCGTTCCGCTCGGATCGACGTACCTCGTTGGCGAGTTACGGACGTAGCGGTAGAGGTTCATTCCGCCTTGATAACCTATTGGATCCCTGCTATCGAAAGTAGAGAGACACGTTACGTATTCGCGTGCTCGCACTTGATAGTTACCCGTTTCTGCATCATACCAGTATCCGCAGTAGAGGATGCCGTCGGCGGTTGGGGCGGTGGGGTTCGTCCAGTCGGGATCGTAAACTGTGTGCGTGCCGTAGGCGTTGTAGACGTAACGCTTCACGACCAAGCCGGTCGCGGAATCGACAACCGCCGTCGTGTTGTGGTTGGCGTCGGAGAGGTAGTAGCGGAGCAGGTCGCCCTGGTCGGCATAGTCGCCGTCGCCGTTGGCGTCGTGACGCCAGACGATCGGCGAATCGATGTAGTCGGGCGAAAACACGTGCTGATTCGCCGAAATCGTCGCCCCCTGGCCGTCGACAAATCGCTCCTCCAACAATTGCCACTGGTTGTTGTAGAAGTAGTGGGCGTGGGAGGCGGAGAGGACTTTTTCGATGCGGCGATTCGCGGCGTCGAACTCATAAGTGGCTATCAGGACGTCGTCCGTGCCCGGCTCGAATGTGCCGTCGCCGTCGTCCTCGTAGACCGCCACCAGCCGGTTCCAGGCGTCGCGGACGTAGTGCAGGCCGGTGGTCTCGTCGCCGGATTTCGGACCGTAAATCATGTTGCCCGCCGCGTCGTACTCGGGCGTAACCCAGCCGCCGGTGATGGACTCGATCTCGTTGGCCCCGTTGGTGGAACGGGACTGCGAAGCGCCGTCGTCGTCGAACGCCGTGAAATTGCCCTGCCCGTCGAGGGTCCAAGTCTGGTCGTAATCGTCGGCCCGCTCGGATGAGACGAGGCGATCGAGATTGTCATATTCGTAGACTTCATCGAAGGCGGCGTGCAACTCGTTCGATTTGCTCACCCGATTGCCCGCGCGATCGTATTCATAAGAATAGTGGTCGAGCACCACGTCGGGGTCTGCGCCGTAGTCGGTCCAGATTTGATCCAGCACCCGGCCGAAGCGGTCCAGCGCGGCGAAATCGTTCTCGGCGTAGTCCAGCTTCACCTTGATGTCCTCGTAATCCTCGACGACGACCCGGCCCGCGCCCAGGTATTTGTATGAGGCGTAGGTGTCGGTGCCGTCGCCGATTGTGGCCAGCCGGGACATGATGTCGTCGATCGCGCCCGCCGTGCCGTAGCCGTGCTCGATCGCCTGCCCGGCGGGATAAGTCACTTCCGCCAGCCGGACGTACTTCGCCGTGCTGCCGGATGCCCCGTCCTCATAGGTGTATTGTACGGCGGGCGTGTTTTGCGTGTCAACCGCGCCGTCGTGGGATTGCCACTCCTCGATGAGGTTGCCCCAACCGTTATAGGCGAGTCAATTAAAGACTCCCGACCCCTTTAATCTTAATCTGATAGGTGTATTGTACGGCGGGCGTGTTTTGCGTGTCAACCGCGCCGTCGTGGGATTGATACTCCTTGACGAGGTTGCCCCAACTGTCGTAGGCGTATCAATTAAAGACTCCCGACCCCTTTATTCTGTCAAGAACAAAGACTCCCGACCCCTTTATTCTTGCTTGTGCGCCAAGCGGCAACATGGCTCTTATCGAGGAGGAGCCTTTTCGCGCTGAAGTTCCATCTCTTTTTGACGTTCCTCTACATCACGAACATACATGGTCAATATGCGATAGCCTTCGTGGCTTTTCAGGAAACCCTGTAGCTCTTTGAGGTATGACTCTTGGCCTACGTTCTTTTGGCTCGCAAACCCACAATGAAATTCGCCGAGCAAGCGTACTGCTGCTTGGTCCCGTGCTTCCTGTAAAGCGTTGCGTTGTGAGGAGAGCAACCAAAGTACCAAAGTGAACAACCACACTAACAGCATACCAAAACAGAGGATTTTCATTTGCATGGCAATTACCACTATTTGGTTGGCTCCCCATGTTCCATAGGTATTCTAATGTTAAGACAAACTTCTTGCTTTTACGACGCTACGGTCTGGGGTGTTCGTAAGGAGTTTTAGGATATGGAGTTATTCGGGCCTTGATCCGACAATCGCTAATCACCGTTATTACGAAATCAGTGCAGTCACGCCATCCCGCTGAATACGATCCGGGGTTGGCGGTATGTGCCGCTATTCCCTTTCGGACACAATCCTCAAACACCTGGACGTTGTAATCATGGTCGTCGAGCACAATCGGTGTGCAAACAGAATACGGCTGACCACTCGGCACCTTGCTAGGGTCTTTTTCAGGATAGATGTTCAAGTCATCCGGCCGAATCTCGGCATCCCCAAAGCATCGCAGCTTTTCCTCACACCTGCCATAGCCTTTTCCATCGACAGCAATGAAGTCGTGCGAACTAATCCATCCCCATATCCACCCTCCCTTGATATAGCCCTTGCATTCCTTCACAGTGGTTGTAACGTCCTTTAGGCCGCTCGGGTCCGTTCGACTGGTTGGGTCGTCGCCACAGTAGGCGTAGAGGTTCATTCCACCTTTAGTTCCGATTGGATCTCTTCTTATCCACGTCGCCAGGGCCGTGTTGTAGAAACGGTTGCGGGCGAGATAATTCCCGGTTTCGGCGTCGCGCCAGTAGCCGCTGTACATGATGCCGTCGGCGGTGGGAGCGGCGGGGTTCGACCAGTTCGCGTCGTAAACCGTGTGGGAGCCGTAGGCGTTGTAGACGTAACGGTTTACGACCAAGCCGGTCGCGGAATCGACCACCGCAGTCGTGTTGTGGTTGGCGTCGGAGAGGTAGTAGCGGAGCAGGTCGCCCTGGTCGCCGTAGTCGCCGTCGCCGTTGGCGTCGTGACGCCAGACGATCGGCGAGTCGATGTAGTCGGGCGAAAAGACATGCTGGTTGGCCGAGAGCATCGCCCCCTGGCCGTCCACAAAGCGCTCTTCCAGAAGCTGCCAATCGTGGTTGTAGAAGTAGTGGGCATGGGAGGCGGCCAGAACTTTTTCGATGCGGCGATTCGCGGCGTCGAACTCATACGCGGCAATCAGGGCGTCGTCCGTGCCCGGCTCGAACACGCCGTCGCCGTCGTCCTCGTACACGGCCACCAGCCGGTTCCAGGCATCACGGACAAAATGCAGGCCGGTCGTCTCGTCGCCCGACTTCGGGCCGTAGATCATGTTGCCCGCCGCGTCGTACTCGGGCGTGACCCAGCCGCCGGTGATGGACTCAATCTCGTTGGCCCCGTTGGTGGACCGGGACTGCGAATCGCCGTCGTCGTCGAACGCCGTGAAATTGCCCTGCCCGTCGAGCGTCCAGGTCTGGTCGTAGTCGTCGGCCCGCTCGGAGGAGACGAGGCGGTCGAGGGCGTCATATTCGTAGACTTCGTCGAAGGCGGCGTGCAGTTCGTTGGACTTGCTCACCCGATTGCCCGCGCGATCGTACTCGTATGTATAATGATCGCGAATCACGTCCGGGTCTGCGCCGTAGTCGGTCCAGATTTGATCCAGCACCCGGCCGAAGCGGTCGAGCGCGGCGAAATCGTTCTCGGCGTAGTCCAGCTTCACCGCGATGTCCTCGTAATCCTCGACCATCTACCCAATTAAAGACTCCCGACCCCTTTATTCTTTCGACCCCTTTATTCTTTCGGCGCTTTCCCCGACCCCTTTATTCGTCTCCCGACAATATTAAAGACTCCCGACCCCTTTATTTCTTCTTAATCGTCCCCTTTAATCGTCCTATAGACGAAGTGCCGGGTAGCGTCCAGTTCGTTGGTCTCGGCAGTCATCCGACAAAATTAAAGACTCCCGACCCCTTTATTCTGGATGCCCCGTCCTCATAGGTGTATTGTACGGCGGGCGTGTTTTGCGTGTCAACCGCGCCGTCGTGGGATTGCCACTCCTCAATGAGGTTGCCCCAACTGTCGTAGGCGAATCAATTAAAGACTCCCGACCCCTTTATTCGTTCCACCTCCTCGAACGCTTCAAAGTCCCGCTGTTTTCCAAAAATGCGCATTCGCCCCACGGCTCGGTTCAGCACGTGGTAGGCATATCCTCCGCTGGAAACTCGTAATCGTCGTGGCATGGACGGAGATTATCAATATCCTTCGCTTTTGTCAAGAACAAAGACTCCCGACCCCTTTATTCTTCCAGCACCCGGCCGAAGCGGTCCAGCGCGGCGAAATCGTTCTCGGCGTAGTCCAGCTTCACCTCGATGTCCTCGTAATCCTCGACCATCTACCCAATTAAAGACTCCCGACCCCTTTATTCTTTCGACGACGACCCGGCCCGCGCCAGGTATTTGTATGAGGCGTAGGTGTCGGTGCCGTCGCCGATGGTGGCCAGCCGGGACATGATGTCGTCGATGGCGCCCGCCGTGCCGTAGCCGTACTCGATGGCCTGCCCGGCGGGATAAGTCACTTCCGCCAGCCGGACGTACTTCGCCGTGCTGCCGGATGCCCCGTCCTCATAGCTGTATTGTACGGCGGGCGTGTTTTGCGTGTCAACCGCGCCGTCGTGGGATTGCCACTCCTCGATGAGGTTGCCCCAACCGTTATAGGCGAGTCAATTAAAGACTCCCGACCCCTTTAATCTGATAGGTGTATTGTACGGCGGGCGTGTTTTGCGTGTCAACCGCGCCGTCGTGGGATTGATACTCCTTGACGAGGTTGCCCCAACTGTCGTAGGCGTATCAATTAAAGACTCCCGACCCCTTTATTCTGTCCCTTTATTCTGTCAAGAACAAAGACTCCCGACCCCTTTATTCCGACCTCGATGAGGTTGCCCCAGGAGTCGTAGACGTATCATTTAAAGACTCCCGACCCCTTTAATCGTCCCTTTAATCGTCCCCGATAACGCCGTTGACCCCGTGGGCAGTGCCATGCCGGTGGTGCGAATCATCGGGGTGTGCCAAGCCCGTGATAAAGTATGGCGCTCTGTCGAGGGCTGAACGCCGGATAAGGCAGCGAGGGGCTTTCGGAGCCTCGTATTTACCAGGTTGGCGAGAACAGCCCGACAAGTTTGATCGACAGAGATCGCTCGTTATGAACGCTTGTATCGAGATCGAAGTCTTTAAAAAAGCCGCCTCCGGCGGCCGCGCTATCGGTCTGCGCCGCAATCGTATCTACTCATTCCCACATGGCAGCTTTATTCGTCTTCAACGGGTTGCTAAACCCAAAACACCTGGTTTGCCACATAAAATACAAAGAGCGTGTAGCAAAGCCACCATATAGTAAAAGCACTCATTAAACCAACGTAGGAAACCACCTCAAATACCGTGCATGTTCTGCGACAAAGAAGGACAACCAGTACCGCCGCACCCATAATCGGTCCATACCATCCCCATGAGCATCCATCTCTTTGGAATGCCGCAACACCCATCGTCGGATGTTGGGGTTTATCTTCAGACCATCCCCATGAGCATCTGTCCCTGTAGCCTGCCACATCACCTGACGTCTGATCTCGGAGCTTATCTCGATTAGCAACCGAGGCCCGAAACTCCAAAAAAGCGGCTTCATCGCAAAAGTAGGTCGAGATCGTTGAACAGCAAAGCACGGATATACCGATGATTGCCGTAATCGGTCTTGCAACCCTGGTGCTAAGCCGTATTACGGGTGCCTCCATTACTTGCATGGGATTTTCTCCGTATGGCTTTTGGGCATTCGCGTCGAACCTGGGCCATTCTTCACTCTCTCGTAGTAAACCGTTACTTCCTTACATCCGCAGTCTTTGTTGGTGCAGATACTATTGGCTTTATTCTTTGCCCCCTTCTGTATATTGCGATACCAGTAGTTCCAATTGTTGGAGTCTGTTTTATCCTCATATAGGCCGCCGATGTTTAGTTCTTTATCCTTTGGACATGCGCCAGGAATCAAATTGGCTGGCGGTATAAGTTTGTTTGTTATCGGTGAATGACAACCATTAAACACAGCGGCAGAACACCCCGGCTTGGTTCCGACAAAATTGAATTGATGGGGTGTAGTCGCATTTCCATCCGCCATTAACACTACGAGGGTGCAGTTCTTATTAAGGTTGACCGTTACGATCCCCTTGCTGTCTGTGCTCACCTCCACTGCCGAATAGCCTCCGGCGGGTGGAGCAAAGTAGATGCTTCTGTTGCCACCGGGGAATAGGATTTCCCATGAGCCGTCTTGATGATGAACAACTACAGCACCATCCGGCACGTCAAGCTCGAAATAGTTGTTCCAAAAACGGCCAATTTCATACGGAAGTCTCACTTTCCGTAAGCCCAAGGGATCAACATTGGATACCGGATCATCACCGCAATAGCGATATAGATTGATGTCCGTTTGCATTGGATCTCTGCTTATCCACGTCGCCAGGGAAGTGTTGAAGAAGCGGTTGCGGGCGAGGTAGTTCCCGGTTTCGGCGTCACGCCAGTAGCCGCAATACATGATGCCGTCGGCCGTGGGAGCGGTGGGGTTCGTCCAGTCGGGATCGTAAACTGTGTGAGCAGCCGTAGGCGTTGTAGACGTAACGGTTCACGACCAGCCCGGTCACGGAATCGACCACCGCCGTGGTGTTGTGGTTGGCGTCGGAGAGGTAGTAGCGGAGCAGGTCGCCCTGGTCGCCGTAATCGCCGTCGCCGTTGGCGTCGTGACGCCAGACGATCGGCGAGTCGATGTAGTCGGGCGAAAAGACATGCTGGTTGGCCGAGAGCATCGCCCCCTGGCCGTCCACAAAACGCTCTTCCAGCAATTGCCACTGGTTGTTATAGAAGTAATGGGCGTGGGAAGAGGCCAGGACTTTCTCGATGCGGCGATTCGCGGCATCGAACTCATACGCGGCAATCAGGGCGTCGTCCGTGCCCGGCTCGAACAGCCCGTCGCCGTCGTCCTCGTAGACCGCAACCAGCCGGTTCCAGGCGTCGCGGACGTAGTGCAGGCCGGTCGTCTCGTCGCCCGACTGCGGGCCGTAGATCATGTTGCCCGCCGCGTCGTACCCGGGCGTGACCCAGCCGCCGGTGATGGACTCGATTTCGTTGGCCCCGTTGGTGGAACGGGACTGCGAAGCGCCGTCGTCGTCGAACGCCGTGAAATTGCCCTGCCCGTCGAGGGTCCAGGTCTGGTCGTAGTCGTCGGCCCGCGCGGAGGAGATGAGGCGGTCGAGATTGTCGTAATCGTAGACTTCGTCGAAGGCGGCGTGCAACTCGTTCGATTTGCTCACCCGATTGCCCGCGCGGTCGTATTCGTAAGAGTAATGGTCGAGCACCACGTCCGGGTCTGCGCCGTAGTCGGTCCAGATTTGGTCGAGGACCCGGCCGAAGCGGTCGAGGGCGGCGAAATCGTTCTCGGCGTAGTCCAGCTTCACCGCGATGTCCTCGTAATCTTCGACGACGACCCGGCCCGCGCCAGGTATTTGTATGAGGCGTAGGTGTCGGTGCCGTCGCCGATTGTGGCCAGCCGGGACATGATGTCGTCAATCGCGCCCGCCGTGCCGTAGCCGTACTCGATTGCCTGCCCGGCGGGATAAGTCACTTCCGCCAGCCGGACGTACTTCGCCGTGCTGCCGGATGCCCCGTCCTGATATGTGTATTGTACGGCGGGCGTGGTTTGCGTGTCAACCGCGCCGTCGTGAGATTGCCACTCCGCGACGAGGTTGCCCCAACCGTCGTAGGCGTACTGGACTTCGTTGACCACGCTGCCCTCGCCGGGGTCGGCGTCGTCGCAACTGGTGGCGGCATGGACGCGGCCGATGTCGTCGTAAGTCGTTGATATGCGGAGGATTGCGTCATCGACGATGCCCGACGAGCCGAGGTCGGACACGCAGTCGTGGGCCAGCCGCCCGGCGTCATCATAAAGATACGTATGCTCGACGCCGCGCTGATCGGTGGTGGTTACGGTGCGGCCCAGGCGGTCGTAGGTGGTTGAAACGTGGTCGCCCAAGTCGGTCGTGATGGTCCAGACTTTCGTCGTGCCGTTCTGCGAGAGCGAATCCGTCGAATCGGGATAGACCACGGCCGTTTGCCAAGATGGATTGACTTCCGATTCATATAGATACTTGGTCGCCTGCTCCTCGACGTTCTCGTTGTTCGGGTCGGAATCGTCGCCCTTGGCGTTCATGGCGATCATCGTGACGAGCCGGCCGGCGGAATCATACTCGTATTCGACCGTCGAGTCCTGGTCGAGGTCGGTTTCCTCGACCACGCCGTCGTCGTAGTTCTGGATGGTTTTGAGCGTGCGGCCGAGGGCATCATAGACCGTCCAATTCTCGCGGCCGAGGTTGTCGGTGGTTTTGTACGCCCGGCCCGCGGTGTCGTAATCAACAAGTGACACAATATAATTATCCGACGAGTTCACCGTCGGCGGCTCGTCCTGGGCAACGTCCGGGATGCCGTCGGAATTAGCGTCGATCAGCGCGCCGGTCGTGCCGTCGAAGAAGTAATGCGTCAGGCCGGAGTCCACGTCCTCGCGGCCGTAGTTGACCGAGGCGACCGTGCGTCCCAGCCCATCGTACCACACGACCGACGCCGTGGCGTAACTGTTCGTCGCGTCCAATGCGCCGGTGGTGGCGGCGTCGTCCGGCAGGCGTTGGAAGGCGGCCGTGGCGACCATCCGTCCGGCCTCGTCGTAATAATAGCGGGTCTGTTCGACAACCGTATCGCCGGTTACGTCGTCGGCGTCGGCGTAGGCGGTTTCGTCCACGTCGAAACAGGTGTACGCGACCGCGACCCGGCTGAGGCCGTCGTACTCCATCTTCTGGAACAGGCCGTTGCCGTCGGCGGTCTTGATCGTCCGTCCGGCGGCATCGTACCACGCATAGCTCGGCAGATACGCGCCGACCGTGCCGTCGTAGGGATCGACTTCGTAAACGCGGGTTTCGTAGACCTGCCCGCGGTTGTCGTAAAGCGTCTCGCTTTGGGCGCGGAGGTCCGCGGCGGAGGCTTCGATTTGGTGATATTGCGTGTCGTATGTGGCCGAAGCGAGGGTCCAGGACTCGATCGCGCGGCCGAGATTGTCGAGCATGGGAACCGTGGCCGTGCCGTTGGGGGCAAGGTAGCCCGACGAACGATCGCGCCAGTCATATTGATACGCGGTGGCGTAGTAATCGTTCGCGCCGGAGCCGAAGTATGCGCGGGATTCGGTCAGCAGCCCGTCCCCCATGTCTGAGCCACCGTCGTAAATCGAGGCTGAGACCAACACCATGTTCGTGCCGGCTGGGCCAGTCGCGGCGGTCGGGTTTTGAGAAACCCAGTAACGGAAGTCGAAGCGGTCGACGCCCGTCAGGCCGTCGTAGTCGGCGGAGGGCACATCGTCCGAGCCGATCCAGGTCTGGACAACGTTGCCGCGGGCGTCGTAGAAGACGTGGGTGATCGCGCCAGCCAGGTCGACGGCGATCGCCTGCCGGCCCATGCCGCCTGACTGATCGTTGTTCTCGTAACCGTAATCGCTCTGGTAGTAGTTCACGCCCGACGAGCCCGCGCCGCTGGACGGGATGTCGAAATAAGCACGGGTGGAGACGAGCCGCGTCTTCGTATACTGATATGTGGTCAAGGCGGTGTAGCCGGACTGGGCGATGGTGGCCGTGCCGAGATTGGCGACCGAGCCGGCGTAGACGGCCTGGATTTGGTCCGTGGTCCGCCCGTCGGTGTCGGTCTTGACGATCGAGATGGGCCCCACGATGGTTTTCGCGGCGGTGGAGACGACGACGTAGCCCTGGGCGGAGCGGGTCTCGTGGCCGGAGTTGTTGTAGGCGGTCCAGTTCGCCGTGCGAACAACCGTCGGAGTGCCGGAGAGGTCGATCGTGTGCGCGGGGCCGAGGGTTTCGATCAGCCGGCCTTGGGCGTCGTAGGCGTAGTCGGTCCGCAGGTTGGCCCCGTCGTCCTCGGGCAGCGTCCAGCCGTCGGGAATCGTCAGCGACATGTTGTCGGCCGTGGCGTCGTCGATGTCGGCGATGGTGAAGCTCAACCGGCCGGTATGCGGATCGTAGCCGGAGTAGGAAGCCCGGCCCAGTTCGTCGAGCGTCCAGACCGAGTGGCCCTGGGCATCGTACCACTGCTTGGTCGCGGTGCTGCTGCCCGAGCCGTTTTCGCCGATGGCGACGGCCGGCGCGGTGGTGGTTTGCTCGGCCATTTGCACCGTGCCGGAGTGCCAAGTATAGGCGTAGGTGGTGGTCTGCGCGCCCGTGCCGTTCGTGTTTTCATAGCGGGTATAGCTGGCGACGGGGAAGACCTCGCGCGACTCGACGCCGCTGCCCGCCGTGCGGCGGTAGTATTGATACTCGGCCTGGACGACGGCCGCGCCCGAGGTTCCGTTGCGAAGCTGCGTGCGTTGGACGTATCCGACCGCGCCGCCGGCGACGGTTTCGGAGATGGTCGGCGAGGTGGTGTCGTAGTAGACGGTCTCGCGGATCAGGCCGGAGTTGGCCCACAGCGTGACGCCCAGGTCGGCCTCGTATTGGTCGTAGGCGGCCACGGCCGAGGGCTCGGCGGAGAGGACCAGCCGGCCCAAATTGTAGGAGTCCGTGCCGTAGCGGTTGTACGTGATCCAATGATCGCCGTCGGCGACTTCCAAATCAGTCAAGAGGGTTTGCCCCAGGTAGTTGACGTAGACCGTATTGACCGAACCGTCGGGCAGGGTCTCGACGGTCTTGCGGGACCAGTGGTTGTAGTCGGTGTCGGCCTGGGCGCCGGGCCGCTCGGTGGCGGTGTCGAGCGAGTACTCGCCCGTCGCGCCGAAAGTAAGCTCCTTGGTTACGCGATAGGTGATCGGATCGTACTCGTAATAGTAGCAGGTGTAGCCGGCCAACTCGGCGTCGGAGAGTTGTTCGACGGTCTTCGCGGGATTCAGCGCGGCGGCGTAAGCGGCGGCCTTGGCGTAGGCCTCCGGCAGCAGCGCCCGTTTCACGGCGTGCTGGAAGCCGCTTTCGCCGTCGGTTGTGTAGTAGCGGAAGTAGTTTGTACCGACGTCGCTCCAGTTCTGCCCGCCGTCGGAGGTCTCCTGGTTGGTGACGGATTTCAGGTCGCCGGTCAGGCCGTTGGTCTCGCCCGGACCGGTGACGTAATACTCGAATACCGAGCGGCTCTCGACTACCCACTGCACAGTGCCGCTGGCGACGGAGTTGTAAGAGACGTTGATGTGCTGGAGCCGGCCACCGGAGCCGTAGTAGTCGTAGGAGACCTTTTTGTAGGGATTGTCCGCGCCGGCCAGCTTCATCGTATAGTAATCGAGCTTGCCGAGGTTGGCTCCCGACGAGTACCAGTGCATCGTTTTCGTCTCGCCGTCGGACCAGACCTGGGTTTGGAGCGCGCCGAGCAGGTAGGGCGCGGTCTTGTTCAGGTCGTATCCGTGGAAGGTGAGGACGGTGCCCTGGGGAGTGGTGAAGAAGTAGCAGTCGTTCGCCGAATCGTAGGCGAGCGTCTCCTTCGTCGCCGTAAGCGGCCGCATAGACGCCGCCGGAATAGGTGAAGCGAACGACGTTGTTGCTGTCGAAGACCACGGCCATGCCGCCGTTGGCGGACTGTATGAGCCGCGGGGCGGCCGAGTCGTAGACGCCGTAGCCCAGGCCGAAGTCGGGATCGGCGGCCGTGCTCTCTATGGTGATGGTGCAAGACTCCTTGGTTTCAGTGACGGGTGGTTTGCATTGTCCACAAGTGGGGCAGCTTTTCTCGATCGTGCAGGTCACGATCACCACTGTGGAGCCGCCTGTAGTGGCATCGACGCCGGGGGCCGATATGGCGTCCCCTGAATTCGAGGACGGCGCCGCGACGTCAGGCACGGCGTTGTTCATGTACGGCAATTCGACAATGCTTACCGTGAACGCATAGCCGGAGGGGGTTTCCAACGTGGAGCCCGGCGCCAGATCCACCGTGCAGTACGCGGCCAACGAGCAGGAAAGCTGGGCGACCAGCGTGCTGTCGACACCCACGTAGATCATGTCGTAACAGCCGTAGTTGTTGGCCCATAGAATGAAGGTCGTGCCTTTTTCGATGTAGATCGCCTGGGTGGAACGGAGATGGGAGTAGAACGTGGTTTCGTATTTGCCGACGAAATGGACCTCGGCGTCGCCGAAGTTGGCGTCGCGGCGGCCGGTCAGCCCGCCGATGTCCACCACCGGCACGTTCGCGGCCACCGACAAAACGCCGTGGTCGCCGTCTTTCATGTTGATTATGCTTCGCGAGAGCGCGTTGCGGGCGCCGATCACCAGCGAGCCGGAATCAATGCGGGTTTCGCCGGTGAAGGTGTTGTTCCCCGTGAGGGTCAGCGTCCCGCTGCCCGTCATCATAATACTGCCGGCGCCGATGATGTTGTTTGGAATCGTCCGCGCACCATCGAAGTCGAAGACCAGCGAAGCCTCGTCGTCCTGACGGACGGCGGCGTTGACCACCGCATCCCAACCAAACGTGCCGTTGTCGCTGAGTTGCAGCACGCCATCATCGATGACGGTCCGGCCGCGATAGGTGTTGCTTTGGGTCAGGGTAAGCGTCCCGTCGCCTTCCTTGGTTACCGAACCGGTGCCGGAGATGACTCCGTCGAAAGTCTGCTCAGTTGGGTTGTGGAACACCAACACCGAGTTGTTGGTGATGTCACCAGGCAACGAACCGTTGCCGCTGTCGTCGCCGATTTGCAGCGTACCCTCGGCGACTTCCGTGGTTCCAGTGTAGGTGTTGTCGCCCGCGAGGACGAGTGTACCCGACCCAGTCTTGACGAAACCCAAGGGGACTGATCCGCCGGGGTAAAGGAGCAGCATTTCACCGATATTCTTCACTGTGCCGGAACGGAACTCCCCGCCGCCGCCGTTGTAGTAATCGAGTTCCAAATCGCCGCCCGTCAGATCCAACGTTCCGCCGTCTAGCACCATGTTCCGCTGGATGTACAAGCCGCCGGTGGTTACCGTGCCGGTGCCGAAGGTGGTGCTCTTGCCGGAGCCGCCGGTCATGTTGATCGTTCCCGTGACGTCCACCGAGCCGGAGGCGAAGCTCACATCGCCAGCGATGGTCATGTCGCCGCTAACGGAGCTGTCCCCGTCGAAGACAAGCGTTCCGTCACTGCCGATGGATAGATCGCCGTCGATGTCCGCACCGTCAGCCAGGGTCAAATAACCCGCGCTCACCGAAAGGTCGTCCAGAACGTCGCCGCCGATGGCCAGCGTGCCCGCGCCCAGTTTCTCCACAATGCCATCGATGGGACAGTCGATCGTGGCACTGTAGCCCTCGTCAACGGTGATTGTCGTATCCACCCCTTCCATACCCATCGAGAGCAGGGCCGACGTGCCGGAGTCCAACGTATAGCCGGAGGACTCGAACTCCATCTGGTCGACAATTACGGTGCCGCTGACGGTAATCGTGGTCGTGCCCTGAATTTCGGGGAAGACGGCGATGTAATAACTGTCCGGAGCCCTCTCCGTGGGCCAGGAGACGGGCTGCTGCTGATCGTCCAACCACCCACCCGTGCCGGCCGCCCAAGTGTCAGTGCCGTTCCCCGTCCAGTACAAATACACGGGCGGGTCCATCACCACCACAAAATCCGTCTCCACATACAGCCCGGACGTGTCGGTGGCCCGGATGGTCAGGGTCGAGGTATCGCATACATCTTCCGCGAAGAAAAGCGTCAGCCGGCCGGTTTGTTGGTCGATCTGAGTGCCGATAACCAGATCGGTGTTTGTGTTGCCCACCACCTGGAAGGCAAGCGCGGCGTCCGCGTCCTCGCGGTCCTGGAAGGCCGGCCAGAGGTCTACCGTCGCGGAGAGAGTGCCCGGGTCGCAGATCAGGCTGTCGATGCCAGAAGTGTTCGGGGCGGCATCTTCAGCCAGATAGAAGCTGGTCGTCTCCTCCACACCGCTGTCCAGAATAGTCACGGTCACCGTCTGCAGGGCCGGATCCTCGCCGGGCGTGTAACTCCACTCCCACGTGCCATTGGGATTCATGGTCACGTCGCCCACCGAGGCCCACATGCTGGCGTCGGGGCTTGGGTTGAGGTCTTCCCACGTGCCGCTGTTGGTTACCTGAGAGCCTTCCAGCGTCGAAACATAAGACGTATCCACGCCGGCTGAGAGCCAGGGCTGCTCTGCGGCGGTGACCACCCAGTAGACGTCGTCGTAGTCGGCGTCGTTCCCCGCCTGCCCAGTACGGTCCTCAAAGACGATCAACTTCGTGTCCGGGTGGTCGTAGAGTTCCGGGTAAGCTGCGTTCTGGTAGAGGTCGAACTTGCCGCTCCCCGCATCCAGATTGCCGTCGATGGCCAGCTTCAACTCCTCGACCGTGCCGATCAGGAAGCCATCGCCGGGGAAGGTATAGTCCGCCCCGGTGTCACTCACGTGGATCGAGCCGCTGATGGATTGTCGGACGGCCGTCTTCCAATCGCCCAAAACAAAGACCGGGTTGGCCGAGGCCGAGAGAGAACCGGAGATCAGTGCGGTGCGTTCACCGGAAATCGTCCTCAGCGATAGTTGGGCGTAGTAGGGGTTGCTGAGATAAACGATCAGTGGATTGCCCTCGCCGGCAACCACATCGGCGCTGCCCAGGTAGCCCGTGCCCAGTTCCAATACACCATCAAGGACCACCGCTTCCAGCGCCGCGTCGGCGCTGCCGCTCAGCGTCAGAGTCCCCTGGCCGTCTTTTTCCAGGACCAGATTCCCGGAAAGGGTCCCAGCGTAAACATAGTGTCCGCTGATGTCGAGGGACAGCGTTGCCGCAGTCGCAGCCGAGTTGGTCACGGCGTCCCAGACCGCCCGGTGATGGGCCCCCTCGGCATCCGTATAGATGCCGGAGAGCGTCTGCTGGTGCCCGTTCAAGTCGAGCGTGCCGGGCCCGTAACTATGATCGCCCAACCGCAACTCCCCGCCCGTCGGCAATGCGTCGTCCGCACCCAGCTTCAGCACGCCGCCACCGATAATGGTCTCCTCGCTGTAGGTGTTGGAGCCGGAGAGGATCAACGTCCCAGCTCCCCGTTTAATCAGTTGCAGCGAGCCGTCGCCGTCTTCAATTACCCCGCTGAATTGGCCGCCCTGGTCGTTTTCACCGACCTGGAACGTACAGTCCACGGCCACGCTGGTGGTGATCAGCCCCGCGCCGCTTAGGCCATTGACGCTGATGTTCATGCCACCCAGATCTAATGTGCCGTTTACAGTAAGATTGCCCTTGCCCAAGCCGTGCGGAATCGCATCGGGACCAGCAAGGATCAGGCTGCCGTCGTCAATGATTGTGTCACCACTATAGGAGTTGGCCGCCGAGAGGGTCAAATCGCCACTGCCGGTCTTGGTCACCAATCCCTCGCCGCTGATAATTCCGCTAAAGCTTTGGGGCGTGGCGTTGTCAAAGACAAGCGCGGTGTAATTCAATATGTCTCCGATCACCGAACCGTTATCGGTTCCATTGCCCAGCTGCAGTGTGCCGTAACCGACGGTTGTGCCACCGGTGTAAACATTGTGTCCCGTTAAGGTGAGTGTCCCAGAATCGACCTTCAACAGGTCACCCGCACCGTCCAGCACCCCTGCGTATGTAGTGTCCGCTCGGTTATAACCCACCACAAGCGTCACGTCCTCTGCATTCTCGTTCTCCAGCGTCAAGTCACGTGATCCACTCAATCCGCCCAGTTGGGTCGAAAGGAGAACAGAAGAAGCTGAGTTCACCCTCATCGGAGGCGGCTAGGTCGAGCGTGCTGAACTTCAACGCCAAGTAGTTTTCCAGGGATAATGTCCCGTCTACGATCCGCGTTTGGCCGGTGAAGCTGTTGGCGCCCCATAATTCCAGTCGACCGCTGCCTTGCTGGAATAAATCTCCGCTGCCGGAGATGACGTTTTCCACCGCTATGGTGTCGCTCCGGTCGAAGACCAGCGCGGCGTCGTTTTCAATGGCGCCCAAGCCGAGCAGTCCCGTTGTCCCGCCGTTGCCCACTTGCAGGACGCCGCCACTGATAGTCGTGTCCCCACTGTAGGAGTTTTCCCCAGTGAGGATAAGTGTCCCACTGCCAAGTTTGCGCA
Organism: uncultured Planctomycetota bacterium; assembly: GCA_963733145.1. Lineage (GTDB taxonomy): Bacteria > Planctomycetota > Planctomycetia > Pirellulales > Thermoguttaceae > JAHIKV01. Next base: position 206,346 of record CAVTCJ010000011.1, read on the forward strand.
GGCCACCATCGCCGGAAATCTCATCGGCGAGAGTGATATCATTGCCGTTGCTGTCCAGGATCGCGGCTTGGCCGCTTCCAATCGGAGCAAATCGGCTCGATACGTCATCCGCGTTGTCGGCACCCCACTTGAGCGCGCCACCCTCGAAGGAGATCAGCCCATTGGCCGGCAGCGTGCCGCTGGCATACAACAAGGTCCCTGCGCCGAGCACTGTGCCGCCCGTGTAGGCGTTGGCGGCGGAGAATTCCAATGTCCCGTCACCCAACTTGGCTAGGCCGCCTTGGCCGGAGAGTCCGCTGGTGAACTCGACATGGTTGTCCCCCACGTCGAATGCCGCCTGCACACCGGCGGCAATCGGTTCGATGCGACCGGAGAGGTCTTCTGTGTTCACGCCCTCCCAGCGCAGCGTTCCACCGTTCATCACGATCGACCCCTGGTTGCCCAAGGAGTCACTGGCGAAGGCCAGCGTGCCATCCTCTACCGTAAGGGCGGAGAAATCCCCCTCGCCGTTGAGGGTCAGTGTGCCGGAGCCGGTCTTGACCAAGCGCACCACCCCAGCTCCATCCGCGATGTCGCCGCCAAACGAGCTCGAGCTACCGTCGCTTCCGACTGTCAAGCTGGCCGCGCCGGTCACACTGGATGTGACCAGCCCCTCTCCGGTAAGTCCATTGACGGCAACGTTCTGGCCGCCCAGGTCCAGAACACCTGCATTGACCAGAGTCTCCTTTGCCGACGCCGCTGGGAAGGGCATCGTCGGACCCCATCAGCAGCATGCCGGCGGCGATCGTCGTTACCCCGGCATAGCCGTTCTCGCCGGCCAGCACCAGTGTGCCGGAGCCGGTCTTGGTGAGACTGCCGGCGCCGGTCATGTTGCCGGAGAAGGTCAGCATGGCCCCCTCCGCCACGTCTACCAGCGGCTGGCCCTCCAGAACCACGCCGGCGGAAATCTCGGCGTCGGTTACGGCCGCCTCGACCATGATCTCGCCGCTGAGGTGCATCGTCCCCCCGATTTGCAGCGTCCCGCTAAGAACATCGACCTGCGCCGGCGACGGTCCCGCCGCTGGAGATGGTAACGTCGCCGTCAAAGGTAGCCAAACCGGCGACGGTAACCGTCAAGCTGCCGATCACCGACTCATCGGACAGTTCCAACTCTCCGCCGTTGACTCTCACGTTGCCGGCAACGGATGCGTCTTCACCGATCACCAGCGTGCCGGCGGAAACCGTGGTTCCGGCGGAGTGGGTGTTCGTGCCCGACAGGGTCAGCGTTCCCGCGCCGGTCTTGTTCAACGGCAGCATTTCATCCGGGCCCAGCATATATGTCTGATATTCGCCCAGGTTGCTGATCGTCCCGGAGGTGGTCGTCAGGTGGCCCGTAAACACGTCCAGTGCCATTACGCCGCGGCCCAGGTCCAAGGTCCCGCCGTTGAGCGTCACGTTGCGTCGGATCACCAGCCCGCCACAAACCAGCGTTTGACCGCTGGTGAGCGTGGTGGAAGCGCCCGTTCCGCCTTGCAAGTAGAGCGTGCCGCCTACCTCTGCCGTCGTGCCGGTTGCCAAATTGAAGCCGCCGGTGATCGTCGCCTGGCCGCTGACCTTCCCGCCGTCGAAGCTGACCGCAGCAGCGGCGGCGACGGTCAAGTTTCCGTCAACCTCCGCGTTGACGAGCAGTTCCAGCTCTCCGCCGCTGACCGTCACATTGCCGTCAATCGAGCCGCTATCCGCGATCTGCAGCACGCCGGCCTGGACCGTCGTCCCGCCACTGTAGGTGTTTTCGCCGTCGAGGGTCAACGTACCGGCGCCGCCCTTGACCAACGGGACCGGATACAATGTCGGACCGGGTATCAGGATCCCCAATTCGCCCACGTTCTTTAGCGTGCCGGAAAGGAACTGACCGTCGCCGCCATTGTAGTAGTCCACGGCGATGTTGCCGCCCGACAGATCGAGTGTCCCGCCGCTTAAGGCCACCGTGCGTTGGACGTACAAACCGTGGGTCACCACCGATTGGCCCGCATTGAGCGAGGTGGTGAGGGTCGGTCCGCCCAGCATGGACAGCGTGCCACCCACCTCCGCCGTGCCGGTGGTAAAGGCCAGTGTGCCCGCGATCGTGGCGTCGCCGGTGATCGTGCCACCGCCGTCGAAGGTAACCGTGCCATCGGCGCTGACGGTCAAGTCACCGTCGATCTGGGCGTCGCCGATAAGCGTCAGGCTTCCGGCAGACACTGCCGCGTCGCCGACGAGCGAGCCCGTACTGGAAATCTGCAGCGTGCCCGCTTCGATTGCCGTCCCGCCGCTGTAGCTATCCTCGCCGCAAAGAACCAATGTGCCGCTGCCCGTTTTGGTTAGCTCTCCTTCACCGGAGATTGTAGAAGTGATCGTAGCCGTAACGCCTGAGTCCACCGTAATCTCGATACCATTCTCGTCCAAGGCGAGAGCCCCCGAAGAGATCGTGTAGCCGGATGCGCTGAAGAGGACCGACTGGGCGGCAACAGTCCCGGATACGGTCACTGTGTAGCCCGTGCCATCGAATACAGCGCCGTCGCCGGCCACCCAATACGACGCGAAGCCTTCCCCGTCCGTCCAGTTGGCCGTTTCGGTGTCCCACACACTGGAACCAGGCAGCGGCGTCCAGTGGAGTTCCGCCGTTTCGTCGCTCACAGTAGTCGTAAAAGTGGTCTCCACGTACAGTCCGCCGGGGTCGGTGGCCCGCACGGTCAGATCGGCGTCCCCCTCGGCTCCCACGGCATAAGAAAGCGAGAGTTGCCCCGTCTCGGTATCGATTTGGATCAATGCAAACAGGTCCGGGTTGGTGTTGTCCGTTATCTGGTAGCTGAGCGACCAGTCGGCGTTCTCCTCGTCATCGAAGGCCGACCATAGGTCCACTGCCGAAGAGACCCGACCAGCGTGAACGCTTAAATCTTCAACGCCAGAGGCCGTTGGTGCGGAGCCGAGTTGCCGCATGAACACACCGTCGTTGTCTCCATCGCCTTTGCCCGACCAGACCACCACGTATCCTGCGCTGGCCGCGGCTACCGTGGCAAACTCTTGGGCGTTGTCGGTGGTGTCATTGATAAGCTGCTCGCCTCCCAGGGCCGTTCCATCGCTATCGTATTCGCGGGCATATATCCCTTGGTTGTCAGTGGCCCCTTTGCCAGACCAACTGACTGTAAAGCCGCCCTTGTCGTTATAGGCCACGGAAGGATATTGCTGATCGTTGTCGGTGTAGCTGTTCACCTGAAACTCGCTGCCCACCGCGTCGCCATCCGCATCGTACCGCTGGGCAAAAATCCCCCAGCCGCTGACGTCCTGGTTGCTCTGCCAAGCGATGGTGACTTGTCCATCCGGCCCCACGCCGATGGCCGGATACTGCTGATGGCCGTCAGTAGTGGTGTTCACCTGGAATTCGCTTCCCACCGCGTCACAGTCGGCATCGAACCGCTGGGCAAAAATGCCCGTGCAATCGCCGTCCTGGGCGCCATGACTCTGCCAGGCCACGATGAACGCCGAGTCCGGCAAGGCGGCCACGGTAGGCAGTTGCTGCTGGTCACTGGTCTCGGTGTTGATCAGGAACTCGTCGCCAACCGCGTCTCCGTCCGCATCGTAGCGGCGACCGAAGACGCCGCTGCTATCGCCGTCTCCTCGTCCACCCCAAATCACGATGAAGCCGTGGTCTGCCAAGCAGGCGACGGTTGGGGTTTCCTGATCGCCCTGGGTGGTCTGGTTTACCTGAAACTCGCTACCCACCGCCTGCCCGTTGGCTGCATACCGCTGGCCAAAGATACCCTTCCCGTCCCCGTCCTGCCCAAAACTCTCCCAGACGATAACGAAGGAGCCATCCTCGGCCACCGCCACGCTGGATCGCTGTTGGGTGTCGTCGGTGGTGCTGTTTACCAGAAATTCGTTCCCTACCGCCGCGCCCGTGCCATCGAACCGTTGGGCGTAGATGCCCTTGTTGTCGCCGTCCTGATACTGGCTGGTCCAGGTTGCCACGCACCCGCCGTCCGGCATGGCCGCCACGGCGTTGCCGCTGTCGAATAGCCGCTGGGTGGCGGAGAGGTAGGAATTAACCAAACCCTCATTGGCGTAAGGGTTTATGGAAAGCAGAGCCCTCTCTTCGAGGGGTTCGATGCTGAACGATCGCTGGCCGGGCTTCTTGCAGCAGTTGCCCTTGCAGTGGCGCTTGCTTTTCCGCGAACCGAACGCGCCTAAAAGACGACCCCAGGACCATGATGAGCGGCGCATGGATTGCTCCCTCCCGTGTTTGCAGACGATGAGCGCTTGCGTTTGACCCCCCGGCCAAACACGCCCGGCGATGTTTTTCAGAAGTCATTCCGAGGACGTTGATGCGCGACCTGAAAAGTGCGCATCATTGCCCTCTACTATATAAATTGGCGCAACTCTCCGAAATGTTGCGCAATCTGAAAATATTTTCAAATTTTCATCATTCGCTGCAGGACAGTACAATCTCAGGTGGGGGAATGCTTCTCAAGCCTGCCTGGTCCCCGCAAATATCCAGGCAACAGGTTTTGCCGATCTCATCCCACTTTTTCTTCAGCCGAAAGCAGCGAAAACGCACGTTGTCGGCATTCATCTTCAGTTCGGCCCCGATCTTTGTGTAGCTCTGGTTGAGGAAATAATGTCGGCAGAAAATCTCGAAATTCGCCGGCGATATTTCACGGGAAAACTTGGCAAGAGCCGATTTCAGCCGATCTTCCTGCTCTCTGACGACACATCTCTCTTCGGGACCTAACTCTCGTGATGGCAATCGATCAAACTTCTCGGTGTCAATGGTGAACATCACTCGGCGGACGACCTGTCTTCGCCTTAACTGCCTGATCTTTCGCTTTGCCAGGCAGGCCAGCCACGACGACAAACTCCCCCGCTCGGGGTTGTACTCCAGGATAGGCAGCTTGGTGACAACCTCTGCCCAAACTTCCTGAGCCAAATCCTCAATGTCCGTACCGTTTGTTGTCCAACTGTATTCGAGAACAACCCCCCGTATCATGCACTGTGACCGAACGTAAACTTGCTTCTGCCTATGGAGGGAGTCCTGCGAGAGATTGCACTGCACTTGCCGACAACCCAGGAAAAATTGCAGGTCACGGCATAGTCCCTCTTTACCATCCACCTGCCGAGAGACAGAAGCCAGTGCCAATGCATGAGGCGTGACAATAAATGAGGTGAGTGCCCCCCTCCCAATCGAGTCGGGTGAGAGACAAAAGAAAACAATGCTCCCCAAGAAGTCGCGTCTTTTAATGGCTCTGCCCCTTCTCGAATGTTTACTCCGCCGAAAAAGTCGAGCGCCAACGGCCAGAGATTGATGCCTCGATTTTGGGAAGCTCATCAAACATGATGTCCTGCCCTTGATGTGCGAGCCTCAACAACGAAGCCATCTGCTTCGTCTGATTAGATGAGCGTACTATGGCGAAGCACTGCGAAAAAATCAACCCCCTCTCGCCAGAGTTTTTTCTCTACAGCAATGTCTGGCAATGATTTTGGTAAACCAGGAAAACCTCCTCCCTGCATAGCGGGGCAATTCGACATGTTGCCTATGGCAATTACTGCGTGCGTGATGTATTGAAAGCCAGAAAGTGTGACAACATGTTGTCACACCTCTGCGCCGTGCTGAAAAGATGCTTTCTGTTGGGGATCGGTTAGCAGGCGCCGATTTTATCCGGTTGCACTTGGGAAAAATGTGTTGCCGATTGCCACTGAAGAGTCCTGCTGCTAAAGTCATTCCTTCTTGTTTCACGCAATCTGAGAGCTGACCACTAATCAGAGAGAAGGAGCAACGATGGCAGATACGAACGGAAAACCGACTCCCGCCGAACAAGCACCCGAATCCACTCCCGCTCCCGCCGTCACGGCCCAGCCGCCGGCAATCAAGATTGACGACTCGAAGGTGATGGCGTCTTATGCCAATTTCTGTCGCATTTCAGGCACGCCGGAGGAGCTGATCATCGACTTCGGCCTGAACCCGCAGCCGTCCGGTGTACCGAGCGAACCGATCCCTGTCGTCCAGCGGATCATCACCAATTTCTATACGGCCAAACGGATGCTGCACGCCTTGGCGATGACCATCCAGCGGCACGAAGGCACCTTCGGCGTTTTGGAGACCGACGTGCAGAAGCGGGTGCAACCGGGGATGCTTCGACAACAGGCCACCAGCCGATAGATGTTGTCGACGGCCTGCCGCCGATCAAGACGCAGGCTCGATGGTCGGCGGAATCGAGGCTGCACTGAGTGCCGGCACTGGCTTGAAGTCAGCTCTTTCCGCTTTGTGGATTGCGCTGAGCACCAGCCGTTTGACAGCCCAGCGGACGCCGGGGAGTTTTGCCGTCCCCCAGCCGCGCCGCTGGGCTTCACTCGATAGCCATTCGACAATCTCGTCGAGGTGCTCTCTGCAACCCTGTGGTCCCCAGGCGTTCATCTGGGCGATCCGCGAGCGGCACTGGCAGTCTTCCGTGGGAGCCTCGCCAACCCAGCGCAGGATGGCGTCGTGCAGATAGTCGCCGGGGCCGCGGGTAGCGGGAATTGCAGGTTCAGTCTGCTGCTGAGGTTTCGGCCTGGGCTTCTCCGGATCGGCGTCGCACTGCCGCCGTGGCCGGTAGCCGAAGCGGGCGCGGCACCGCTGGCACTCCCATTTCCTGTCGGCGGCTGGCTCGAAGACGCAGTCCATTACACGTTGCTCAAGATCAGAGTGTGAGTGCCGTCCGTGAGGGTCTTGCTGAAGCTTGTGCAGTCGATGGGCCACGCCTGAGAGCCGTAGATGCCGAAATACGCGGGGCCAGCGGTGATCCAGATGTTGTTGCTGGGAGGCTGATTGTTATAGTAGAAGTAGACCGTCCAGCCGAAACTGCCACCGTTGTATTGCCAGCAGCAATCACCGTATGTGCTTGTGCGAGCGTAAGAAAAACTCAGCACGAAGTCGCCGTCGCGCTCGTCGCCGAAGCCTGAGGCTTGCAGCCGCAATTCTGGCGTGTCGCAGCCGCCGGAGAGGCACGCCGGACAGCGACTCTCCAGACAGGTGTTGTAGACGCAAGGCGTGTGCCCATCCACCGCTTCCACGCGGAGCGTCACGTTCGTCGCGTCGCAGCCGGTGAAGTTGTTGGTGACCAGCTCGAAGTCCGAGACGTCCAGCGACAAGGCTTCCGGCTTATCCGGGCCGAGGTCCGACCGCCAGAGCAACAGCACCGTCTCAGACAGACCGCTGGGTACGCTGATCTTGACGTACAGCCAATAGTGCCCGCCCGAGAAGTCCAGGTATGCCTTGTGCCAAGCGCCCGCTGGCAGGCAATAGTCATACCAGGTACTTGCTCTGTCGGGAACCGACCAGGTGCAGCTTGGCGGCTGCACCGACTCATAAGCCGCGGCCGGGCGGGTTGGTTCCCGAGATACATCGAACGATCGAGACAGGAGCAGGGCGACTGACCGTAAATCTCGCAGTCGCCGGGGGCGAATCCGCTGTAGGTGAGTCGCAGGCAAGAGGGCACTTCGTCCCAACGGGCATAAGAGCAACCGGCGCGGCAGGGTAGGCATTCGATCCAAAGCGACTCGTTGAAACCGCCGGTGGGCTTCAGGATATAGAACCGGTCAAAGTAGAGGCAGGTGCCGGCGTCATCGCCGCCCAGAGCGATCTGGTCCCCTGGGAAAGTGGTGACGTCGATCTTCCCGAGGCGATACCAGTATTGCCACACCGAGTAGTCATAGTTGGGAAACCCCGCAGTGACGATCCGATAGTTGTCGCCATCGGACCAGACGCAGATGCCTACGAATAGCGGCCCGTAGGTGAACGCGGGCGCCAAGTTGGAAGAGAACACGTGCGTCCGGGTGTCGCCAACCTGGTTGCCGCTGGCGTCGAAGAGGCGGAAATAATAAGTCGCGGTGTTTACAATAAATGGGTTTGCCTCGAATACGAGAGGTCCGGCCTCGATCTCGACGTAACAAGCGGCCGAGTCGTCGCCTCCGAAGAAGATGCGGGCCTTCTGACCGAGTGTGGAGAAGGTGACCTCCACCTGCACGGAGAATACGTCCGGGACATGGTACGCCTGCAATATCTTGGAGCCGGTTCCGCAGCCCTTCAGCCGTGAGTAATGGTCATAAGGGAACGTACTCTCCGTTCCGCTCTCTATCGACCAGGTTCCGGCCTCTACGCTCCAGCCGCTACCCACGTCCACGCGTTCAAACTCATCCGCGAGCAAGACGCAGTCGCAGCAACTCGGACAGGGCAGAAATCGCCAGGGTGCGGACATGGGAAAGAGGGATTAGGGATTGGGGATTAGGGATTGGAAGTCCATGCTCAGCATTCGGACCCGGTGACGAACCATTTTTGGGCGTCGGGCCGGTAGGTCACCTCGACCCACTTGCCGGAGTTGATCGTGCCGCTGGTCATAAGCGGCGGGGCGTAGGCGGTGACGTTGTGTCCCGAGTCAACCAGCGGGTGCTGCCAGTAGATGGAGACTGTGGCCGAGCCGTTGGCGCTGAGCGAACCATCGAGCTTTC
>CAVTCJ010000012.1:0-33881 GCA_963733145.1 uncultured Planctomycetota bacterium
AAAGCGGAAGCGGCGGAGCAGGGCATCGAGTTTGCGTTGGTTCTTCGAAGAGGTTCACATAATGGCGGAACCGCGACAGCCTAGAAGTGCGTACCGGGGGTGACCCGGGATCGAGTTCCCAGGGATGGACGTAGAACATCAGCGGCCGCTGGACACCATTGATGCGGCGCATCCAGTAGACGGTCCACGGCAAGGGGAAGAGGCGGAAGTATCCGCCGCCGCCGACCGGTAAATTCACGCTTACGAATCCAGCCACCGACGGCGGGAACTCCCAGATCGGGCCGGCGGGAGTCTCCAGGCGGTGCGGGCCCGGCTGGGCGTCGGGGATGCCGTAGCGGTCGTGGTGAATGGGGAATACGCTGGAGTCGGCGTAAAACCCTCTTCACCAGGATTTCCAGCGCCCAGAGCGATTGCCTGGTTATCGAGAAGAGGGCACCGCGAAAGGCAGTCACTCGTCGGCCGATGGCGGTTTCCTGCAGCACGTCGCGCGAGCGGCACAGATCGGAGCGAAACTCATCGGGCTTTAGCTCGTAGATCAAGCGATGCCAGTAGCCGTGGGAACCGATCTCGTGCCCGCAAGCGTGAATCTCTCTCGCGAACCAGTTCGGGATACCGTTCCGCAGTCCAGCCGAGCACGAAGAACGTGGCCTTCACTCCAGCGCGATCGAGTAATTCCAGCACGCGGTGTGTATTTGCGACAACGCGGCTATCCCAATCGCCCCAGCAGTCGCGGTCGACGTGCTTCTCAAACGCCGAGACCTGGAAATAGTCCTCGACGTTAACAGTGAAGGCATTCAGGATTGCCGTCGAGTTCTGCTGAATTAAAGGAGGCAAATCAGTCGTGGAATGAACTCAACTGGGGCGAACCAGTGGAAATTAATCGAGTTTGGTCTGTGCGGACTCCGTCCCCGTGGGTGGCGCGGGCATCTGCCAAGCCAACCCGGAAACTATGTCTATAATCACCTGTGTTCGTCGCAACGGTTTGACGAACATATCCGATGCTTCCATTCATTGTATGGGCGCTGTCAATCCTAGGCCCGCCAAAAAGGCCGCGCTGTCCCGTGAGACTGAGAACCCAATTCATCCAGTGCCGCTAATGCCTCTCGTATTCCCAACTATAACGGCTGCAGATTGAACCAGAACTCTTCCGGTCCGAAGCTCGACCCAATAGTGCCTGCACATCAATGAAATACTGACAGACCCCCTTTGCAGGCGGGTGATGCACCACAATAAAACATATCATCTGTTATAGTTGCCCACCTGTAATAAGTCAACGATTTGCCGTTAAGGCGGCTTGCTTCAGGCGAACCAAATAAGCCGTTTGTATTAGGGATTACAACGTGTTCGGAAGAGTATGGACTCTAGCTTGCGTTGCACATCCACGGCCGATTGCCGATAATGGGGCAAACTGAAGGCTCTGCCGAGCAATTTTGCCAAGGCAGCGACTGTTTTGCTATCTTCCCCCCTAATGACTGAATCCGCCCCCATTGATGATCTGTTGGCCGGACTGAACCCTCGGCAACGCGAGGCCGCCACGCACGGCAACGGGCCGCTGTTGATCGTCGCCGGAGCCGGCACCGGCAAAACGGCCACGCTGGTGCATCGCGTCGCCTGGCTCATAGCCGGTGGGGTCGATCCGGGCGCATCCTGTTGCTGACCTTCACCCGCCGCGCTGCCGCCGAAATGCTCCGCCGCGTCGAAAGTCTGCTGCGCCGCTTGGGTCATCAACGTGCAACTCGGGTTTGGGGCGGAACCTATCACGCCGTCGCCACGCGGCTGCTCCATCGCTTCGGAAAAACCATCGGCCTGCCGCCGACGTTCAGCGTCCACGACCGGGCCGATTCCGAAGACCTGATGAACGTGGTCCGCACCGAGTTGAAGCTCGCCAAGAGCGACAAGCGGTTCCCGAAAAAGGGGACCTGCATGGCCATCTATAGCCGGTGCGTCAACTCCCAGGACAAGCTCGATCTCGTCTTGGAGCAACATTTCCCCTGGTGTCAGGAATGGCGCGACGACCTGAAGCGGCTCTTCGACGGCTACGTCGAACACAAGGAGGCGGCCGGCGTGCTCGACTACGACGACTTGCTGCTCTACTGGCACGCCCTCTTGGAAGGCGAGAAGCCGGGCGACGCCATCCGCAAAATGTTCGATTGCGTGCTGGTCGACGAGTATCAAGACACCAACGCCTTGCAGGCCGAAATCCTTTATCGCCTGTCGCCGGACGGGCGGGGGCTGACCGTGGTCGGCGACGATGCGCAGTCGATCTACGCCTTCCGTGCGGCCACGGTGCGCAACATCCTCGACTTTCCCAAGCACTATCCGGACACAACGATCGTGGCACTGGAGCAGAACTATCGCAGCACGCAGCCCATTCTCGAAGCGACGAACGGCGTGATCGCTCTGGCCCGCGAACGTTACGTGAAAAATCTCTGGTCCGAGCGTGCCGACGGCGAGCGGCCTCGACTGGTCAATTGCGAGGACGAGGCGGACCAGGCTGAATATCTGATCGCCCGCATCCTCGAACATCGCGAGTCGGGCATCGATCTCCGGCGGCAGGCCGTGTTGTTTCGCGCCTCGCACCATAGCATCCTGCTAGAAGCCGAGCTGGCCCGGGCGAAAATCCCCTTCCACAAGTACGGCGGCCTGAAGTTCGTCGAGGCGGCCCACGTCAAGGATTTGATGGCCTTTCTCCGCCTGGCCGAAAACCCCCGCGACGTAGTCTCCGGCCAGCGCTTGCTGCCTCTGCTGCCGGGCATCGGGCCGGGCAAGGCCCAAGGGCTGATGCATAAGCTGCTCGACTCGGGCGGTCGTTTCGACGTTTGGTCCGCCTGGCGGCCGCCCGCCGCGGCGACGAAGGTCTGGCCCCAGTTCGTCTCGCTACTGGCGGGCTTGGCTCGTTCAGCGGACGACCTGCCCACGCAAATCGGCCGCGTCCGCAAGTTCTACGCCCCGCTGCTGGAGGCGAAGTACGACCACGTCGACGCCCGGCTCCGCGATCTGGAGCAGTTGGAGTTGATCGCCTCGCGGTATCGCAACCGCTCCCGGATGCTGCTGGAGCTGACGCTCGATCCGCCCAGTTCGACGCAGGACCTGGCCGGCGACACCGAGCTGGACGACGACTTCCTGGTGTTGAGCACTATCCACTCGGCGAAGGGTCTGGAGTGGGATGCCGTCTACGTGATCCACGCCGCAGACGGCAACATCCCGTCAGATATGGCCGTGAAGCACCCGGCCGAGATTGAAGAGGAGCGGCGGCTGTTCTACGTCGCCTTGACTCGGGCGAAAAATTGGCTCTACGTCTGTTTTCCGCTGCGCTACTACGGGACGAGTTTCGGCGATCGGCACAGCTACGCCCAGCGGACCCGTTTTTTGCCGGACGGACTGTTGAAATGTTTCGAGCAATGCGTGACCGATCCGGTCGAGCTCGACGGTTTCGAGAGCGACGCGGTCCCTTCGCTCATGATGAGCCGCATGGTGCGGCGGCGAGCGAAGGATTTGTGGAGCTAACGATCTTATGCGGTGGTCCAGGAATCCGTCAATCCTGAGCCGCCGCATTCAAGCCGTAGTATGCCAAGCTTCCACCTTCTTGATCGCCCCCAAGACCATACGCTTAATGAAAATCCGACTACCCGGCACGGCCACGGCATATCGCCACCAGCCGCGATTTTTCGCTTCCTCTGCCAGCCACTCGACAATCTCGTCGAGGTGCTCCCGGCAGCCCGGTGGTCCCCAGGCATTCATCTGGGCGATCCGCGAGCGGCATTGGCAGTCTTCTGTGGGAGCCTCGCCGACCCAGCGCAGGATGGCGTCGTGCAGATAGTCGCCTGGGCCGCGGGTAGCGGGAATTGCAGGTTCAGTCTGCTGCTGAGGTTTCGGCCTGGGCTTCTCCGGATCGGCGTCGCACTGCCGCTGTCGGCCGGTAGCCGTAGCGGGCGCGGCACCGCTGGCATTCCCATTTTCCGTCGGCGGCTCGCTCGAAGATGCAGTCCATTACACGTTACTCAAGATCACTGTTTGCGTGCCGTTCGTCAGGGTCTTACTGAAGCTGGTGCAGTCGATGGGCCAAGATTGCGACCCGTAAAAACCGACGTAAGGATACGGGTATGCCGAGAGACCAGACGTGACGTAGATGTTGTTGCTCGGGGGTTGGTGGTCATACTGGAAACGAACTGTATGACCGAATCCGTCACCGTTGTACTGCCAGTAGCAGTAGCCATAGGCGTCTGCGATAATGAAAACTCAGCACGAAGTCGCCGTCGCGCCCGTCGCCGAATCCTGACGCTTGCAGCCGCAATTCGGGCGTGTCGCAGCCGCCCGAGAGGCACGCCGGGCAACGACTCGCCAACGGCACGTTATATCCGCACGGCGAGTAACCTTCGGCTGCTTCGACGTGTAGCGTTACGCCGGTCGCGTCGCAGCCGGTGAAGTTGTTGGTGACCAGCTCGAAGTCCGAAACGTCCAGCGACAAGGCTTCCGGCTTATCCGGGCCGAGGTCCGACCGCCAGAGCAACAGCACCGTCTCAGACAAACCGCTGGGTACGCTGATCTTGACGTACAGCCAATAGTGCCCGCCCGAGAAGTCCAGGTATGCTTTGTGCCAAGCGCCCGCCGGCAGGCAATAGTCATACCAGGTACTTGCTCTGTCGGGAACCGACCAGGTGCAGCTTGGCGGCTGCACCGACTCGTATGCCGCGGCCGGTGCGGGTTGGTTCCCGAGATACATCGAACGGTCGAGGCATGAGCAGGGCGACTGGCCGTAAATCTCACAGTCTCCGGGAGCGAAGCCGCTGTAGGTGAGTCGCAGGCAAGACGGCACCTCGTCCCAGCGGGCATAGGAGCAACCGGCGCGGCAGGGCAGGCATTCTACCCAAAGCGACTCGTTGAAGCCGCCGGTCGGATTCAGGATGTAGAACCGGTCGAAGTAGAGGCAGGAGCCGGCATCATCGCCGCCCAGAGCGATCTGGTCGCCGGGGAAGGTGGTGACGTCGATCTTTCCGAGACGATACCAGTATTGCCACACCATGTAGTCATAGTTGGGGAACCCCGCCGTGACGATCCGATAGTCGTCGCCATCGGACCAGACGCAGATGCCTACGAATAGCGGGCCGTAGGTGAACGCAGGCGCGAGGTTGGAAGAGAACACGTGCGTCCGGGTGTCGCCGACCTGGTTGCCGCTGGCGTCGAAGAGGCGGAAATAATAAGTCGCGGTGTTTACAATAAACGGGTTTGCCTCAAATACGAGAGGTCCGGCCTCGATCTCGACGTAGCAAGCGGCCGAGTCGTCGCCGCCGAAGAAGATGCGGGCCTTCTGCCCGAGTGTGGAGAACGTGACCTCCACCTGCACGGAGAAGACGTCCGGGACGTGGTACGCCTGAAGTATCTTGGTGCCGGTTCCGCAGCCCTTCAGCCGTGAGTAATGGTCATAAGGGAACGTACTCTCCGTTCCGCTCTCTATCGACCAGGTTCCGGCCTCAACGCTCCAGCCGCTGCCCACGTCCACGCGGTCAAACTCGTCCGCGAGCAAGACGCAATCGCAGCAACTCGAACAGGGCAGAAATCGCCAGGGTGCGGACATGGGAAGTGGTGATTTGGGATTGGGGATTGGAGTTACATATCAGCATTCCGCCCCGGTGGCGTACCATTTTTGGGCGTCGGGCCGGTAGGTCACCTCGACCCATTTGCCGGAGTTGATGGTCCCGCTGGTCATAAGCGGCGGGGCGTAGGCGGTCACGTTGTGCCCCGAATCGACCAGGGGGTCGTTGCCAATAGATGGAGACCGTGGCCGAACCGTTGGCACTGAGCGAACCGTCGAGCTTGCCCCAAAAGGACGTTTCGCCCTGGGGCGTGCCCAGGCGGACGACGGCCCATTTGGTGCCCGTGCCGGTCTCTTTCCAGAGGACTTGGGCGGCGCCATGCGGTGCGCCGGCCAGTTTCTCGGCGTCGGTGTCCTTGATATCGGCGTAGCCGTACCACTCCTCGCCCTCGGCAACCTCGACCCGCGCGACGCACAACCCGCCAACGGCCGCCCAGGCGAGCTTTCCGTTTTCCACCGGTTCCAACAGAATGACGAACTTGCCGATGTGGTCGTCCTTGTCGGGCAACTGCCCCGTCAGTGCCGGGCGGTTCTGGAACCCCGTCAGATTGTCATCGGGCGTGAAAATCACCCCGTCGACACCCAGGATATCGAACCGTTGCCGGTCGTCGCCACTGTCGTTCCGCACCAGCACGATGTCCGTATCGCGGAACGCCGGCTGCAACTGCCGGCGGACGTTCTGCTGTGCGGCCCGAAAGCCGCGGGCGGTGTCGATGAACGTATTGAAGGTTTCGGCGGGAATCCTGAGTTTGTCGCCCGTCTGCACCTTTTTCATCGTGTCGCCGGCCATCGTTTACGCTCCGATCCCCAGGGCCGAATAGTCGCCGTCGTAGTAGACCCGCTCGACGTAGGCGGCCACCGGGCGTTTGACGATCGCCTTGGCCGCCGTGTCCTCGACGTCTACATAGCGGACCCAGAGGTAATCCCAGCCCCGCTTGGCGATCCCGGTGATGTTGCCGACGGAAAGCCCGGAGACATTGGGGCTGGCGGCGAAGCGGAAGGTGATTTCCCAGTCCTCCTCGCCCCGTTTCGAGCCGGAGGCCCCCAAGAACAGGACTTCACCGGCGGCGAAACCACGGAAGGAGGCCGCGTTGAGCCGGCCGGTCAGCGCGAAGAGGATGGCCTTGTACGCCTGGGTCACGTTTTCGGCGGCGATGTAGTGCGTCTCGGAGAAGTTGTAGACCGGCACCGTTACGTCCACCCCCTCAACATTCTCGCCAGTGGCGCCGATTGCACCTTGGTAATCGGGCGCGGTCTGGTCCGGCGGGGCGTAGGCCCCGAGCGTTTCCAGGCTCTGGGTGACGTGCTGTGTTCCACCGCCGGTATCGAACTGGAAGCTGCTCTCGCCCGTATCGGGGCGCTTGCGCGGTCGCGTAGCGGATCGAGCCGTCCCACAGCAGCGGGCCGATCTGATCGATGTGGGCTGTCTGGCGGATCAGGCCGTCGTAGAGGATCGGCGCGGCCGCGATCATGTTCTCCTTGGCCAGGATGTCGTCGTCGGTCCCCTCGATCAGGAAGAGCAGGTCGATCGACGGACTTTCCCCCTCGTTGGTCTCGCGGCTGCCGAACTTTTCCGTTACGGTTATTGCCATCGGCTTTACGCGAAAACCAAGCCGCCCAGCTTGGCCTCCTTCACGAGTTCCTTGGTGTTCTTGGCCACCTGTTCCACGCCTTTGGCGGTCCGTTCGGCCGGGCCGCTGCTCTCCAGACCCCGCACGGCCATTGCGTTGAAGGTGCCCTGCACGCTGGCGGCCCGCTTGCCGATACTTTCGACATCGGGAAATTCCGGCATGCCGGGCTTCTTGGTTTTGCCCGGGCCGGCCTCTTCCGGGAGAGCGGCCCGTTTTTTGGCGGCCTCGTCCAATGCCGCTTGCCAGTCCTTCTGCGCCTGCTTAACCTCATCCTCCGATGCCTTCTGGTCGGCGTCGTATTGCTTCTGCCGGGCGGCACGACGGGCGTCCTTCTCCTTGTCCAACTCGCCCAGCGTCCCACGCTCCTCGTCGTCGATTGCCTTGCGGCGGGCCTGGCGGGTGGATTCGATCTCGCCCAGTTGCCCCTGGGTGCGAGCCTGCCGCTGCTGTTGTTCGCGGTTGAAATCCTCGTCCAACAGCTTCTGGGCCCCCTCGACGTCCACCGATTCGTCGAACATGCCCATCAGCGCCACGAACTTCTTGGCAATCCAGTTCTGCGCCGTCCGCCAGCCCGTTACGAGGCCATTGGTGAAGATGGTCCAGGCCTTGGACATGAAGGCCACCGTCTCGACCCAGGCGGTTTGCATGCCGGCCCAGGCCGTAGTCAGTATCTTGGCCGCGCCGAAAACGGCCTCGGTCCAGATGGACATGAAGGCCTCTTTGAACGCGATCCACTTTTCGGTCAGCCAGCCGATCCCCTTCTGCCACTCCATTTTCAACGTCAGCCAGAGGATTTTGGCGGCCAGGGAGATGTCGCCGGCGGCCAGGGCGTCGCCGATCCCCTGCCAGGCGGCCAGGGCGGTTTCTTTCAGGGCGGTAAACTGCCGGGCCAGCCAGCCGAGGGCCTGTTCCCCCTGCGCCGGAGACGTACAATAAATATCCGCCCAGGGCCGCCAGGGCGGCCACGACGAGGCCCACGGGCGAGAGGATACCGCCCAATACCGTCCCCACCGCGGCTAGCGCCGTGCCTACGCCTGCCGCGACTGTGGCCAAGACGCCGAATACCGTCCCCAAGCCGGACAATAATCCGCCCAAAACGATCAACGCAGCGCCAGCGCCGGCCACGACCAAGCCGATCTTGGCGATGGTGACGATCAACTGGCCGTTCTGCTTGATCCAGTCGATCACCGGGCGGACGATTTTGGTGATCCGCTGGGCGAGGTCCTTGAAGGCCGGGGCCAAGGCGCCGCCGATGCGCACGACGACCATTTTGAGCACGCTGGACATGCGGGTCCAGGCGTCGGTCAGTTCGGCCGCCGAGGTGGCGTCCTCGGTGCTCATCACAATCCCCAGCCGCTTGGCCTCTTCCATCACCTCGACCAGCCCATCGGAGCCGTTCTTGAGCATGGGCAGCAGCTTTGTACCGGCCCGGCCGAAGATGACCGTGGCCAGGGCCGCCTTTTTGGTGTTGTTCTCCATTTGCGACAGGGCGGTGGCCGATTCCATGAACAGTTGCTCGGTCCCCTTGAGTTGCCCATCCGCGCCGCGGACGTTGACCCCCAAATCCTTGAAGGCATCGACGGCCGTAGAGAGCCCCTGGGTGGCGTCGTAGGCCGAGCGCTGCAGCCGGCGGATGCCGACCTCCATCGCCCCGATGTCGGTGCCGCCGATCTGGGCGGCGTGGGAAAGGGCGGAGAGAAACTCCACCGACGCCCCCACCCGGCCGCTCATCTTGTCCAACTCGTCGCCGACCGAGGCGAACTTTTTCACCGACAAGAGCAACGGAGCGAGTACACCAGCCCCGGCGGCGATGAGCTTGACGCCCATCGACGTGACGCCCGCGCCCCAGGCCTTCAATTTGCCGGAGGCCGCCTTCAGCCCGCGGACCAGCCGCTTGTCGTCGGCGAAGAGCTCGACGAACGCTTTTCCCGCCCGGATTGCCTGGCTATTGGCCATCGATTTTCACCTTGTCCACGAACACCTGTTTCAAGATGCTCAAATCCTTGGTCTTCTCCGGCGGCTTCACCCGACACTGTGCAAACGGGTTGAACTCGGCTGGCTTCATTGCCCGGGCCCCCTTGCCGCGGTGGGAGTTGTAAAGCATGGCCAGGACCTGGGATGTATGACTCCATGCCTCCCGCTGCCGGGCCTCGGCCAGCCACACCAACTCCCGCAGCGTCAGCGGTCCGGGATCGACTCCGGCTGTTCCGGCGAGCTCCCAAACGATCCGCCAACGGCGCTCAGCGCCGCCTCGATCTCCTGGCTCAACCGCGGGCTGTCCAGCCGGGTCTTGATCACTTCCCGCGCCCGATCGGCCATCGCGTTGAACTTCTGGATTGCCTTCCCGAGGTTCTCCCGGTCCCTCGGGTTTGGGGAAAAACTTACCAGTTCCTCCACCAGCGCCGTCTTGGCCATCGCGATCGAGTCGCCGGCCATCGCCTTGGCAAAGTCCACATCGGAGATGTTTTCGGCATCCGCCTGCGGCTTGCAGACGCAGTAGATCACGTCGCAGAGCAGGATCGGGTCGATCATCAACCGCTCCAGCACCTGCTTTACGTCCAGCAGGTCCTCTTCCAACAGGTCGCGGACCCGTTTGACGGCATCCACGTTGATGGCGATGGTCCAGGTTCGCCCGGCGTTGTCCTTAAAGCTCTTCATGGGTTGCGTTCTCCTTTAACTTTCGGCGACGGTCATCCACTCCGGCGCATGTTCGGCGTAGGTCGGCTTGATGGTCACACTGACGGTCAGCGCCTCTTCGAGCGGCTCGTTGCGACTGAACTTCAGCACCGAGAAACTGGCCCGCAGCCCCTGGGAACCGGCGACGGTGATCCCGCCGTCCATCACGGCAAACTCGATCGCAGTGCCACCGAACCAGGCATCCTTGATGGCCGTGAAGCCGGCGTCTGCGGTATCCCAAACCATCTCGAACTCGATCGAGCCGTCCTTCAACGTCCCCACGGTGGCCCGCCAGCCGTTGTTGCCGCGGGTCGTAACGTCCGCCTCTCCCTTCTCCAGGTTGAGCGTCACGTCCTTGACGTTGGTCAGCTCGACCCAGGTGGGCGTGGCGTAATCGGCCGAGTTCCTGAAAAGCTTCGCGTCGAGGCCCAAACGGACTCCCATCGCATTTCCTCCTGTTCTAAGGCCAATTCTGTTATGTCTGTTTCTGCTTCAGTCCCGAGTGTTCTCTCAAATATGCAATAGCGCCTTTCAGCACTGCAGATATCCTCTCGTGCGTTTCCGAGGATCAGGTTGCACCTACGATGAACGATCCCACGCACCAACCCTGTTTTGTGATCATGGTCGATTGTCTGGTGGCTGTCGTCGAGGGGTTTCCCGCACACTGCACACATCCCATTCTGTTGCCGAACGAGATAGTCGTAGTCCTCTCCGGTGATTCCGTACTTGCGACAACGATATTCCTTCTCGTACTTGTGCCGCTCAGCAAAATATATGATTCTCAGTTCGGCCTGTCTCTTGCGCTCGCATTCCTTGCATTGTTTGCGTCGGTATGGCTTCCTATTGCTGATACGAAATGCAGTAAGCGGCTTTTCTGTCCGACAGACTTGGCATGGCATTACACCGGCGTGTTCTATCTCTATCCATTCCACCGCTCGGATTTTCCGCTGATAGGTGCATCCTTGTTCCTGACGCAGCTGCCGATACCGTCGCCCGGCATATTCATTCGCACAGGATTTGCACTTCCACGATCTCCCATCCTTCGCTCTTCTATCAATGGGAAACTCATCGAGATCCTTGATCTGATTACAATAGTGACATTGCTTGCGACGTTTCATCGTCAACGACTCTGCCTCTACCTAACACTCCCCGCCCAGAGGGACGGCAGTTTGGGTTTCTCGCGCTCGAAGGCCGGCCCCATGAAAGGCCGGGCCTGGATAGTGACCTTGCGGAGTGTTTGCTTCCCGCGGCGGCGGGCGACGATCTGCGTCTTGCCGCCGTATTCCAAGGCCGGCAGGGCCTCGGCGGTGGGCTTGTTCAACCGGGCCGGGCCGATGACCACGGAGCGTTTGGTTGTCTCGTAGGCGAAGAAGATGAACTTCTTCAGTTGCCCCGCGTGGCTGCTGGGCGGCATACCGGGTTCCGATACGGCCTTCCGCTTGCGGATGCTGGATCGTGCCCCGCGGCGGATGTAGGCCCCGAACCGGGAGAGGACCTTTCGCTCAGCGCGGCTGGTGGCGGCGACCACTCGGGCCGAGTTGAAGAACAATCCCTTGGCGGCGTCTATGCGATAGGCGATCATCGGATTACGCGGTAAGTGAAGGCCAACAGGCTGGTGAACTGCTGGTTCTCTTGCAGGTGTTTGGGGTCGTAAATCGGCGCATTCTCCGTCTTCACCCAGCGGGCCGAATCGAATCCGGTTAGCGCCTTGTGCCGCAGCAGGTCGTCGATCTCCTCGACCAGCAACATCAAGGCGTCGATGGCCGCCGTATCTAATCCCGACTGGTCCGGTTTGGCGACTCGTTTCTGCACGGCGACGTGGATTTTGTAGTCGGCTCGGTCGCGGGCGCGGTCGGAAATCTCTTCATCAAGTTCCGCCGGCACCACGGAGACGTGCAGATCCTTCAGTTCCTTGAGCTCGAACTCGGGCAGGTAGTAACGCACGGCCGAAAACGGCTGGCTGAGCTCGGCGGCGTTCAGGGCCGTCACCACGGCATCGGCGATCTGGATTGCGGTGCTGTTGGTGGGCATCGGCTTATCCCTTCCCTCCGCAGATCAGAATTCCCCGCGGCATGTGCGGGCTCTTCTGGTTGTAGAGCAGGTCGTCAGCATTTTTGACCGAGATGTAGTCCTCGATCTGACCGTCGTAGTGGACCGTCTTCCAGGCCGGATCGGGGAGTTGGCGGAGCTTCGTTGACCCGGTGACTGTGGCCCCGCCGTAATAGGCCAGGGTGGCAACTTCATTCACGTCGCTCATTGAAATCGCCCCTCCACTTTCACAGACGATAGAGATGTTGCCGTCGCCGGTAGACCAGGAGAGTGCCCCGCCGTCTTCGACGACGATTGATCCGGTGTAACTCCAGGAATAACTCATCTCCACCAGGCCGCCGGCCTCGATCAGCATGCCGCCATAATGCCCCCACATCATCTCGATCAGGCCGCCTCCTTCGCAGATGATCGTGCCGCCGTCGTATCCCATCGTGCTGTCCAGCGTGACCGTTCCGCCCGGCTTGGCCACGATCAGGCCGGCGTTATACATCATGTCCATGCCGTTGCAGTAGAGCGTGCCGTAGCAGAGAATGATGCCGTAAAGCCCCGCCATCATTTCCCACGAATTCAACACCCCTCCCTGCTCGATGATTACCAGGATATTGGCAGCACTCGCCCCGCCGCTCATCGTGCAACCGGCGGGAATGACCGCTGTGTCACCGGCCACGGGATGCACCTCTCCAACCCAACTGGTGTCTAGGAACCAGTCTCGCGTGCCGGTCTTGGCGACAATCGTGCTCACAGCCAGCCCTCCTCCGCGTTGGCGGCGTCGATCGCCGCGTCCAGAGCGTCCCAGGCGGTCAACACGGGTTCCGCCAGTGAAGGATTGGCGGACAAGAATTTTCGTCAGGTCGGGGATCTGCTTGACCTGCCAGCCGCCGGCCGTGTTGGCCTGGACCGATACGGAGACGACGAGTTTTCCGTCGGCAGCCAGGTTCCCCCGCAAACGCAGCCGCACATCCTTGATTTGCCCCTCCACGCCCAGTGGGCCGAGAAAGGCAGGCACTATGTCCAACAGTTTCGCGGCGGCCGCTTGGGTCGCCTTATTCTCCGGCAGCGGGACGCGTTTCCGCGCCTCCGTCCGCGGGTCGTCCAGCCAGGTGCCGTCCTCGCGGCGCTGGCTCCGCTGTAAGTCCAACTGGCCGCCGATCCGCCCGCCGATCGAATCCAGTTGCAAGCTGTAGCGGATATTAGCCGCCTCGATGGTGAGTTCCGCCGCGTTTTTGGCACTGACCGCCATTGTAATGTTCTCCTGGAATACTAACCGAATTGAATCACTGTCAGGCCGGCCGCGGCGGCGGCAAAGAACCGTAGCGTGTCGGCATAGGTCTTGTCCACCGGCAGGTCGATGCCGCCGGCCGGCAGCGGTGGGCTGTTCGCGTCGGCCGCACCGGCAGCCCAACGGATCGTCGTCTCATCTGTCGGATAGAGCGTCAGCCTCTTCAGGTTTGCCGAGAGTGCCGCTCCGAGCAGGGTCTCCAACGATTGGCCGCCTGCCGTATCGTCGACGGTCACCAGTTGCGGTCCGCCGACGGCCGAAGTGGCGGAGGCGATTTTGATCTCCGCGTCGCCCACCTGGACCAGCAGCGCGCCGGTCGTTTCGTCGATCTCCACGTCGGCCGATTGCAGCCAGCGCCGCGTCATGAGACTGCCTCCGTATCTACCTGTTTGCTATGGATTCGTAGGGTCTTGCGATAGGGATCGCTGTACCGCCAACAGGGCTCGTTGCCCGGGGCAGTCACCTCATACACAAAAACCGTGCCCCCTTGCGTCTCCCGCACCAGATCGCCCCGCTGGGGCAGTGTCGGCGTCTCGGCGAACTTCAAGTCGGCCGCCAGCACCAGGTAGTCGCGGGACTCGTGGCGGACCAGCACCCCGTAGCCGTCGTCGACCTCGAAGGTGGTATTGCCCACGGTGGCCGAGACGTCCGCCGACTGACCGCCGCGCACGTAGCACACCACGCCGGCGGCGTACTGCGTGCGCTTCGCTTCCAGCCAGTCAGAGGCCTGTTGCAGCAGGTTCGCCACGGCGCCCTCCCGTTATTGGCCCATCAGGATGCGGACCGTCGCGTCGGCGTCGGCGGCGGCCTGGATCGTTTTGCCGATCAGCTTATTGGCCCCGCTTTCGTCGTCCGCCTTGGCCTGCTTGTCGGCCGCGTCCCAGTAGGCTTTGACCCCGGCGGCGAGCCCGGTATCGGCCCCGGTCGCCTTGGGAAAATCGAACACGCCGCTGACGGACAACGAGCCGGGCGTGTTGGCGGCGATGGGTTGCTTGGCCACGCCGATCAGGTCCGTCTGGACCACTACGTCCCCGGCGGCAACCGCCGCGGCGGGCGTGTAGTCGATCGCCTCCCCTTCACAAACGAATGTCACCAGTGCCATGGGAAATTCCTCCTTGGAAAAAAGTTTTCGGTTACCGGTTGTCAGTGATCAGAGACGGGGACTCGTACCCGGAATCCCCCATCTCTAATCCCTCGTTCTTACGCCTCACCCTTCATCTTCACGCCGGCGCGGGCATCTTGCAGGGCAATTCCCCAATCATGAAAGCCTCTGGCCTTGATCCCCAGCGTGTTGAAGTCGGCCTCGGCCGTCTCGATCGTGGGCGACTCCTGACCGTTGAGGAAGGCTACCTCGATCACGGGCAGGTCGTTCGGATCGGCCAGCAGATACCAGGCCTTGCTCGAGTAGCCCGTGTAGTGGCTGTTCGCCAGGTAGCGGCTCACCTCGGCGCGGAACTTGCCCTGGTGCGGGTTGGCCAGCGGGTACTTCACGCTGGCCGTGGTGTCCCGCATCTCCACGGATTTGTAGAGTTGCGTGGCCATCGCGCTTAAGGCCGTCGGCACCAGCAGGATCGCCGGCATGATGCCGATCGGTTTGCCGTCGGAGTCGGTCTGGTCCATAAAGGCCACCTCGGCCGCCGTCAGCCCGTCGATCCCCAGCGCGGTAGCCGCCCCGGTCTGGTAGTTTTTGTTGTCGGCGGTGAAGAAGGTGGAGTTCTTCAGGAAGGTGGTCCAGAAGACGTCGTTGATCTTCAGGCCCGACCCGCGGCCCAGCTTCCGCGGCACGGTGGTGATCGCGCCCAGGTCGTCGTTGATGATGTCCCGGCGGTCGATCGACAGCATCAGACCATAGGTGTCGGCCTTGTTGCTGTAGGTCTCATTGCCCAGCGTACCGTGCTTGAGCTCCCCGCCCGGCGGGACCTGCTCGTACTGGTCCTTGCCGATCAGCCGGTAGCTGGTGACCGTCTTGAAGTCGGAGACGTTCCGCACCGCGCAGATGTTCCGCCAGGTCCGCTCCACCGCGAAAAAGCCCTCCAGCAGGAACTTGTTGGCCACATTGCTGAGGATGCCGCCGATATCGACGGTCGAGAAGCCGGCCTCCAACTCAGGCTGGAAGGCGTAGCGCATGATCGTGCGGCTGTCGCGGAAGCTCCGCCCGGTGTAGCCGTTGGCCCAGGCCGCCTCCAGGATCAACTCCTGCAGTCCGATGCCGCCACGGAACCGCCGGCCGGCCGCCGCCAGGGACTGTTCGTCGAAGATGTTCTCGACGCCGTCCAGCCGAGCCGTAAGCAGGCAGGCCGCCTCCAGCACGGAGCCGCTGACCGTCTCGTGATGGATGTGCATGGCCGGGACCGTCGGCCGGCTGGCCCGCAAGACTTCCAGTTCAGTCCGCGTCTTGTCCCAGCCCTCGCGGATCGCACGGGCCTCGATCTCCGCATGCTCTCCGGCGCAGATGCGGCGGATGGCCGAAATCCGCGCCGATTCGGCCGCCGCCTCCGCCCGCATCCGCTCCACTTGGCTCGCGATCGTTTGCGTTGCCGCCCCCTCCGCCGCCACGGCAGGGGCGCTCGAAGCCACAGCCGCTATGGGCTGGGCCCCTTCTAAGGTGGTGGAAGGTGCGGGCTGTGAATCGGCGACAATAGTATTATTGTCTCCCATGCTGTTTTTCTCCTGCTGTAGTGGAATAGCCATCCCCGCCACACTGGCCGAGGTTTGGCCGTCGGCACCGAGGTCCACGAAACTGATTTCTCCCAGAATGGACCGGCGGACCACGTTCACCGGTCCCAAAAACTCCCGGCCGTTGACCAAAACTTTCTGGTTGGGCTTGATGAACTCGAACTCCTCGACGCCGGCCCCGATCGAGGCCTGCCAGGGGAAGCCGTTGCGGGCCGAGGCCACGATCTCCCGTGCGGCGGCCGTGTCGCGGGAGACAATGCCCACGGCCAGCAAGCGGCCGGCGTCGATCTTGATCGCGTCGGTGTGTCCCACGCCGCTTTGCATGTCGTGGCTGAAACGGATCGGCCGGTTCTGCGAGGGGATGGCCAGCCCGGCCAAGTCCACGATCACCGGGTTCCGCCAGCCGGCCACCCGCATCGGCCCGCCGGTATAGGCCACCATCGAAAACCGCGGCAGCCGGGGCGTGCCAGCATCTTGTCCCTCGACAGCGCTATCGGCCATGGCCTCGATGGTGATCGAACCGGGCTCGCTGATCAGGTTCAGCACCCCGTCGGCATGCACTTTGACCTTGGCCTGCCGCTGGCAGACCGCGCGGCGCTGGGCCGCGTCGGGGAACTCACGGACCATGACCGGATCGGCCATGCAGCGCTCGATAAACTGGTCGTGCGTCTCGTCTACGTTCCGCGTGGGAAGTGGCATTTTTAAGCCTCCTGTTTTTCTGAAGGATTTTCGTTAGGGTTAGGGTTTGAGTTAGAGTCGGAGTTGGCCGCGGCTGGATCTGCCTGCGCCGCGGAGAGCCCCAACTCACGCATCAGGTTGTTTTCTTTCGCCCGTTGGCGGAGCCCGCTCTCCCAGTCGCGGCCCTGCCGGGCGTATTCGTAGGCCAACGTGGTGGTATGGCTTTGCAGACGCGTCGCTTGGGCGTTGGCTTCTTTGGCGGGATCAACATGCTCTTGGCCGTCAAAGAACCATTGATGGTCCAGGTCGCGGAAGACTGCAGTGCGCATCCACAACGGCAAGAGTTCGGAGATTAGAATCGCCTCGTCCAACCAGGCCCGCAGCACGCGATTAAGAACCGTCAGGCCCATCTGCGCCTGATCGACGCGGATGGATTTGAAGTAGGTTTGGTGATCCAGGCGTCCGGAGGCATAATTGTACCCACTACTGTTTCCACAGGCGACATTGTAAGGAACCGACAGGCACCTCGATATTTCGTTGAGGATTTCTTTCTTAAACTCACTAAATCCAGTTGCCGGTTGTTGGGCCTGGATTTGCCCGAGTCGCCATCCTCCCGGCAGCACGGTGGCCATCCGCCGTTCCAACTCCACCAGGTCCATTGGCTCGACCGGGTCGGCCTCGCCGTTGGCCGGAGCGTCGGTGTACAGCACCGCCGCAAAATCGGCCGCCGTTTCGGCTGCCGCCAGTACCGCCAGCGTGTAACGCCGCAATTGGGCAAACAACGGCAGCGCCGGCGTAATTTCGGGAATGCCCCGGTTCTGTCCCGGCCGGTCGGTTCGAAAATAGTGGAGCATCGCAGCCGCCGGCACACGGTCAAACTCCAATGAAAGGCCACCCAACGCGTCGCCGGGGTGGCTCCTTAGCACGTGGTACTCGGTCGGGTTGCCCTGGACATCGAAGACGATCCCGTCGATGGCGTTGCTGCCGTAGAAATATTGGTTTGGGAACGGGGTGGCGACCTGGTCGGCCTCGATCAGCCGCAGGTCCAGCTTCACCGGCGAATCCACCTGCGGATTGGCCACCAGCATGGCGAACGCCTCGCCCGATTCGGCCCGGGCCATCCGTATGGTGCGGAGTTTTTCGGGCAGACCGATGGCGTCGGACCATCGCATAAACTCCCGCTCGATCACCCGGTTGACCTCGTTGTCGTTGGAAAGCATCTGCAATCTGGGGCCGGTGCCGATGCAATCGTTGGCCAGCGTCGAAACAATTCCCCGGGCGTAGCTGTTGTTGGCCACTTCGTAACGGGCCCGACTGCGGAGCGTCTTGCGGACCTGGGGGCTGTTGGCCGCATTGGCCGAGAGTTGATCGGCGTTGGCCCAGTGGCGGCGGTTTTCGTCGGTCGTGGCCGCCGCGTCGTAGCGGCCGCGGACCCGCATCGGCGCGTGCATCAGGCGGAAGCGTGCGCCGCTGTTTGCTGTCGCTGCGGGCGTTTTTCAACCAACCGAACATACGCTGCTCACCTGTCAGTCCGTTCCCGGAGGCACCAGCTTTTTCAGGCCGATGCCCAATCCCTTGCCGCGGGCTGCCTTCTTGCTCTCCAGATACCGGTCGGCCGCAATCTGGTCCGGCAGGCTGTGCTGCTCCATGCTCCCCGCATCACCCGAGGCCTTGGCGGGCCCTTGGGCGTTCTCGCGAATCGTGTCTTCCAGGTCGTCGGCCATTTTGCGTTCTCCCAATGGCGGGTCTTGGCGTTGCACCAAGCAAACAAGGCGTATGAGGCCTCGCCGGACACTGGTCCACCCGCGGCACGGGCGAGACCAACAAAAAAGGCACCGCAGTGTCGTGGCACCACGATGCCTTTTTGTTGGTTCTGGTTTCGCCGGCGGTGATCAGCCGCCGGCGTCGCCCGCTCAAACTATCTTCCCGTCGTTATAGCGACGGATATGCGCAAGGTAAGAGCAAAAATTGTTTTTTTCAGCAGACATCACTTCCGCCGGTGCTGCAATTCGGACAGCTTCACCCTCTGTCGTTTCGGCAGCGGCTTTACGTCGGTCCCCGGAAGAATCGTGCCCTGGATCGACGCCGCCACCGCCGAACCCACCAGGCAGTCCAGCCAGTGGTTCTCCACGGCCGCGGCCCGCGGCTTCCATTCGTCCACCGTTCGGCCGCGGCCTTCGGTCTTCACGCGATACTCGGCCGTGATGTGCTCGGCAAACAGCCGGTGCAACTCTGGCCGATCGCCAAAAATCGACAGGCAGCCCCGATCACCCATGGACACCGCCAGCCGGGAATAGACAAACGACTTCCAATAATTGGTGTCGAAGACCACGTGGCGGACGGCCCGCTTGCCCTGTACGTTGGGGATTCGCCAGTTGAGCCCCACCCGATCGCCCATTTTCCGCTTGTATTCGGAAAAGGGCACGCTCGATGCGCCTACGAACCGGCCGTGACTGGGCAAGAGCTAAAGCCGCATGGGCGCTTTGGCGGCAGAATTGGTAGATCACGTCCGTCGACAAGCCCCAGTTGGCGTCGATCAGACAGCGTTCGATCCGCATGCCGGCCCCGTCGTCGCGGCGCCACTCCCGACCCAAAAACTGACCTGTAAGCTCCTCCAGGCCGGCGTAGATCGAACCCTCCAGCCCGGCCCCCTTGGCGACCTCAGACAGTGTCGGTCGGGCGTCGCGGAGCGTGAAATACGGCCGCCGCTGGTCGGGATAGGCCCCATAGTCGATCACATAGCCGGTAAAATCGTCCTCCCAGGCGGCCACCAGGTAGAACAACAGTGCCCCTTGCACGTCGATGAACATCGTCAGTTGGTTGCAGCCGACCGGAACGTCACCCCGTTTGAGGCGGTTGATCTTGGCCGCGATCTGATCGGCCGAAAGGTCATCTTCCTGCGGCGACTCTTCCGGCAGAGGCTCGTTTTGGTACTCGGCCCAAAACGCCCGTTCGTCCTGCAACCTCAGGTTCATGGCATGCTGGACGGCCGATAGTTCGTCGTGATTGAACCGCTCCCGCCAGGCCACTACCGCCCCGGCGTCCATTTCTTCCTGGTGTTGCCGATAGAACTCGGTGGCGTCGGTTAATCCCCGTTCGGCGCGGAGGCTCTCGGCCCGAATCTCGGCATACTTGCTCCAAAGGGTCTCGTTGCTGGGAAACGAGTAGACCATCTTGGTCCGTTCCCCCTGCCACTGCGGATGCTTGTTGCGATCGAGGATCCGGTCGGCCATATCGTCCGGCCGGATCACCGTGCAGGGCATCACGCCGGCGATCTTCTTGCCTGGGCCGGCCAGCCCCAGCACGGCGCCGGCCAGGATGCTTTCCCGTGTGGCGCACTGCGAAATGCTCCTCGCTGACTCGTCAGTCTGAGGATCATCCAGTACGACCAGCGACGGGCGAGCAGGATGGCCGTCGGCGCGCTTGTACTTCATGCCGCGGATGCGGCCGGTGATGCCGGCGACCTTGATGATCGCTCCGGAGGCAACGATTGGCCGTCCGAACGCACGAACGGCTTTAGCGCCGAGTCTTCCATCCAACCGACCGGTTTGATCGTGGGCAAGACGATATCCCTGGCCGTCCAGCCGATATGCGTCCGCTGGCCCTGGTAGAGTTGCCCACTGCAGCGGTTGGCGATGCCGTCGAGGCACTGGATCGGGTAGACGACCTCCGGAAAATCCTCCAGCAACAGGTCGTTGCCGTCCAGTTCGGTCTTGATCGACTCGAGCATGTCCATGGCATGCCCCTCGTCGCTGCCGATCAGGCAGACGAAGTCCCGATGGCCGTAGAGCACGGCCCAGATGCAGGCGCACTCCGCTTGGCTGGTCTTTCCCGCACCGCGAGGCATGGCCATGGCAAACAACCCGCCGTGTATTACGGCCTTCTCGATCTTGCCGATCACCTTCAAGTGATCTGCCGACCAGGCCAAGTGAAAAGTGTAGGGGAAGTAGGACTCGCAAAAGAAGCAAAAGTCTTTCCCCGCTCGGGCCCGTCTTGGAGGGTTGACCACCTGAGGCAGGTCGCCGATGTCGCGGCCGGCCAGGGAGAGGGCCGCATTGCGGGCCCGGGCCCGATCCTTCACGTCCGCATAGGGATCGCCTTGAGAGGCGGATTCTGCCCGGCGGCGATGGCAGGTCTCGAACAGCCAGGCCGCATAGCGGAACAGGTCCACGTGCCGGCCGTCGCCGATGCGAAAACCGGCGCGGGTGCGATGGGCGTGCAGGCGGCGTTCGGTGATCACTTCGCCCAGCGGCGTGGAGTTCAGCAACCGGCAGAGGTCGCTGGGTCGCAGTTGTCGAATGTCGATCGCCGCCACGGTATAACTCCCTTACAAAGGACTTGCTTCTCCCCGGCTCTCCTGCCTGACCAGCCAGGCGACGTAATGCACCAGGTTCAGCGTCCCGTCGGCATTGCGCGGCGCGCCTTCGGCGAGGTCCGCCTGCAACATCTCCACGGTAACCTGCGTCGGTCCCGACGCGGACAATACGCGGGCCGCGTCCGCCAGCCGTAAGGCCTGGGGGTTCAGCGGGCCGGTCGGCCGATCAGGGGCAGTTGTGTCGGACATTACTGAGCAGTCCAGTGCCAAAGATTACCGAGGAATTACGAGAATCCATCCGAATTCGCCTAGCCGATGGTTGATCTTTTTCCGAAAACATGGCTCATGTGTGTGTATACGGATGCACATCACACCGTAAACCACGCCAGGAGAACCAAGATGAAGACCAACCGCCAACGAAAATCGAACAGCCGGACGAAGGCCGCGGCCGCCGAGATCGGCAACGATCTGATCATCGTGAGAACATCGCGCCGGCACGCCGCGGGGATTTGGGTGAAGGGGACTATAGCCGGACACCGTTTCGATGCGCTGGTCTTTGCCAAGCACGCCGAATGCCCCGACTACGAATTGGGTGACAGCCGCATCTCGAAGCTCTGGCTGCAATCTTTGGCCGACCACCGGGAGGTCGCCAACTTCGATCGCGGTTGGGATGTCCGCCCCACGACCAAGACCGCCCAGGCGATCGTGGATTTCCTGGCCGCCGGGCTGGCCGAACACGTCTACCACCAGTAACCCCTGATACCACGGAGCGCAATCATGAAAAAACGACGCCTGAGCGAGAAACGATTCGAGACCAAACTGGCCCGCCTGCTGGAACGACGCCTGGACTCGGCCGGCGGCGGAGTGACCACCTTCCGCGAGGCCGGCGTGTTGACCAACAATCGCGGGTTGGTGGTCACGCTGCCAAACCACCAGGAGTTCCAACTTACGATTGTGGAAAGTTCGCGGTACTAACCATCCCCGAGGAGCCCAGACATGGACATGCCCTACACCATCGAGATCGTACACGACCTGCTGGTCGTGTTGGACGAAGACGGCAACGGCTGCGAGGCCAAGAAACTCCGCAGCCTCCAAAAGGCCAAGCGGCAACTCCGCCGCTGGCAGGAAGAGTACACCTTCAACTATGCCGAAGCCTGTCGGCCGTTACGGACTTCTTTCGCAACTTGTAGCAACCCCTGTTTTCCAAGGAGAATCGAGATGAAGAAGAGCGACGTCAAAATCGGCGGCGTCTACACCGCCAAGGTGACCAACAGACTTGTCCCGGTGCGGATCGAGGCGGAGAGCCGCTACGGCGGCTGGGACGCAACCAACCTCAACACCAACAAGAAGGTCCGCATCAAAAGCGCCCAGCGCTTGCGAGATGAATCGGAGTCGCCGAAGCGGATGGGACGAAGGAGTAAGGCGGCGGCTGCGGATACCGCCGAGACCCAACCGGCGGCCGAAACGGTCAAGCCCGCCAAGGCCAAGCGTGCCAAAGGCGAACAGAAACCCAAACGGGTAAGCGGCCTGGACGCCGCCGCCCGCGTGCTCAAGGAGACCGGCCAGCCGATGTCGGCCAAGGAGATGGTCGAGGCGGCCGAGGAGAAGGGCTATTGGAAATCGCCCGGTGGCAAGACGCCCGCGCAGACCCTGTACTCGGCCATCATCCGCGAAATTGGCAAAAAGGGCGAAGATGCCCGCTTCCGCAAGACCGATCGCGGCCGGTTTGTCCACGCCTGACGCGCTCGGTTTTCCCTCCCTACCAACCCCGGGTTGCCACCCGGGGTTCTCTTCGGCCACTGCTGGCCTACGGGGCTTCCGCGGGCATCTCGCCCCATCATAAAAGCCGCCCTTTCTGACATAAAGAACGAGCCGTAAGTCCCGACAGTGTTTAGCTTTAGAACTTCTGGAATTAGCTGGACAAATCGTCGCGGATGAGCGACAGTTACCACTGTTACGAGGGGATTGATAACCACCTACATAAGGGAACAAACGATGAACGCAAACGACCTCACCTTCGGAATCGAGATTGAAACGATCGGCCCCGGACAGCGCCGTCCGCCACGACGGCCTGCGGATCGGACCATACAGACGCGGCATCCAGGTGCCGTACCTGCCCGAGGGCTGGAAGGCCGAGGCCGACGGCTCGATCAACAACGGCCACGGCGGACACAAATGCGAGATCGTAAGCCCGATTCTTCGCGGCGAAGAGGGCATCGCCCAGGCGGCCGAGGTCCTTCGCACGCTCGAGGCCAAAGGCCACCGGGTCAACGCGAGCTGCGGGGTTCACGTTCACGTCGGATGGAAGCGGGATTTGCCGAGCGAGGCGCTGGCCCGCCTGGTGACGATCGTCGCCTACGTCGAGAAGGGCCTCTACGCGATCACCGGATCGAAGAGCCGCGAACGCGGAACGTTCTGCGGCGGCGTCCGCAAATACGGGAACGGCAAAGACGCCAAGCCGAACCTCGACCGCAACCGCTACCACGCCTTGAACCTGACGAACCTCGCCCGCGGGACGAAGGACACGGTCGAGTTCCGCGTCTTCTCTGGCTCGCTCAACCCGGTGAAGGTGGTCGGCTGGATTCAGGTTTGCCTGGGCTTGGTCGAACGGGCGATCAACGGGAAGCGGATGCCGACCTGGTCGCCGAAGCCGCTTTCGGGCGGATGGAAGAAGGCCGGCCCCGGCCAGAGCGAGGCCGAGCGCCTGATCGGGTATCTGGCCTGGGGCAAAGGCTACGCCCGCATTCACGGCGGCAAACAGTACGGATGGATTTCGGACGCCATCCCGCAAGACGAGATCAAGGCCGAGTTCCGCCGCCTGGCCAAGAAGTACGATTCGCAACCCTGAACCCGCTGACGAGGCCAGGGCGCCTGGCCGAAATGCTTGCCTAACCGCAGGCATCCGGGGCGCATACCACACCAACTCCAGATGCGAGGAGAAACATACATGTGCGACAGAATTCGATGGACGCGAATGCAGCCGGTGCGGGAACTCACCTGCAACCCGCTTGATCGCGACGAACAAGCCCAACTGCGGCCGCAAGAGATCGAGCGGATCAACCGTCTGCTGGGGCAGATGGCCGAGGCGGCGGACGAAGTCAACTGTTTGTTTCGCCAGGCCCGCAGGCGGCTCGTCGCGGCACTCAATCGGCAGGCCGACCGCGCGGACCAAAGCGACGAGGCCCTGTAACTAGAAAGGAGCGGAGGACTATGTGCGGAGTATTCGGATTCATCACCAAGAACGGCAGAGGCCCCGATTTGGCCCGCCTGCGGCGGATTGCCGCCGTGACGCAACAACGCGGCCACCACGCGTTCGGACTGGCGTGGCTTGGCCGCGACGGGAAGATTCATACCTACAAGCGCCCCGGCCCCGCCACGGCCAACCTGGGCGACGTGGACCGATGCCGTGGCGCCACGGTGGTGATCGGCCACTGCCGCTGGGCCACGCACGGCCGGCCCGAGGACAACCGCAACAACCATCCCCATCCGGCCGGCCGCGGCTGGTTCGTCCACAACGGCGTGGTCCAGAACCACGCCCATCTGGTGCGACGATACCAACTGACCATGCGAACGCATTGCGACAGCGAGGTCTTGGGGCTGTTGATGGCCCGATTCCCCGGCGCCCTGGGTTTGCGGGCGGCACGCGCCGCCGAGGTGGCCGAAGGGGG
This sequence comes from uncultured Planctomycetota bacterium, assembly GCA_963733145.1. Taxonomy (GTDB): domain Bacteria; phylum Planctomycetota; class Planctomycetia; order Pirellulales; family Thermoguttaceae; genus JAHIKV01. Next base: position 24,566 of record CAVTCJ010000012.1, read on the forward strand.
GCGGCTGGCGATCCTGGGCTTGTGGCGGAAGCCGGCCCGGCTGCTGATCGTCCGCAGTGGCAACCCGCTCGCCTTCGGCGAGACGGCCGGCGGATTTTACTTCGCCAGCCTGCCCGAAGGCTTGCCGGGCAAGGTGATGTCGATCACGGACCGCTACGCCGGCGTGCTGACCTACCGGGACGGCGAACTGCAACACGACGCCTATTCGATCGCGAGGTGAACCATGCGCTATTATTCGACCACCGAGGCGGCGGCCTTTCTGCACGTGGACCCCAGCCGGGTACGACTGCTCTGCAAGTTGGGCCGGATCGAGACGATCAGGGTCGGCAACACCTACGGCATCGCCGAGGGAGAAGTGGCGCGACTGTCCGCGGAGCCCCGCCGTCCGGGCAGACCGCGGCATCGGGTCAGCGCCGACGAACGCTCGCCCAACGATCAAACTGTCTTGGATACAAATCCGTAACGCCACTGCTCACCCCGTTGCCCTTTCATTCCACTGGTTATGCGTCGTTGGTGTCGATTCGGCGGTTGGGCGTCAGAAACGACACCGGCTTGCCCAATTCGCGGGCGATGGCAATCTCGGCCTGGATGCCCACGCTCTCCTGCCAGCCGTCGATCATCAGCACAACGACCTTGTCGCAGGCCGCCAGATGACGTCAGGTCATGTTGCTCGCCAAAATTGCCAGTCCGAACGGAACGCCGTAGCGGCAGATAGGATGGCTGTGAGAGATCGGCGAGAAGACCAATTTCCCCTGGCGGATCAAAGCGGCCGCCGCGCGGCAGGCGGCCTCGAACCGTTGTTGGCGGACTTCGGGGTTTGGATGCGTATAGGGGCTGCAAAGGTACAGGAGTGAGTGTTCCATAATAATTGTCGATTTCTAAGTAAAGAGGGCTTGACTAATGGTCGATCGTAGGCAAGACTTCTTTACTAGCCCTGAATGCTGGACAAGGAGGCTTAACCACCGATGGCGCGTGTAACCGGGACGTATCGAACAGCCGTGTTTGCGGAAGAAAAGGTGCGGGCATTCATCCCGCACCCCTTGCCGCCGAAGAGTCCGGCCTTGCACATCGAGGGGGAGCTTGCGGAACTTCACACCGCCGCGCTGGCCGCGCTGGGGCGACTGGCTGTCGCCGGCACGATGGTCCCCAGCCCGAACTGGGTTTTGTACGGTTTTGTTCGCAAGGAGGCCGTTATCTCTTCGCAGATCGAGGGGACGGAGGCCACTTTGGAAGACGTGATGGCCTACGAGGCTACACGACAGTCCGCGCACCCTGCTGACGTCCAGGAAGTCTGCAACTACGTCGAGGCCTTGACGCTGGCGCAATCCGAGATGCAGCGGACCGGCGGGTTGCCTCTCTGTACCCGTCTGCTGTGCATGGCCCACAAACGCTTGATGCAGGGAGTGCGGGGAGCGGAGAAGCAACCCGGAACAGTCCGCACTTCGCAAAACTGGATCGGCGGCGCCAGGCCCGGCAAGGCCCGCTTTGTTCCCCCTCCCCCCGACGCCGTGCCTGAGGCATTGGCAAAACTGGAAACATGGATTCACGGCAGCGACCGGCTCCCACCGCTGGTTCGCACGGGCTTGGCCCACGTCCAGTTCGAGACGATACATCCCTTTCTGGACGGCAACGGGCGCATCGGACGGCTGTTGATTACCCTGCTGGTTGAGCACTGGGGGCTGCTCTCTTCGCCGTTGCTGTACTTGAGCCTGGCCTTCAAGCGACATCGGCCGGAATACTACCGTCGCCTGACGGAGGTTCGCACTCAAGGCGATTGGGAGGGATGGACGGGTTTCTTCCTCAAGTGCGTTCAAGAGGCGGCCGAGGATTGCGTCGACACTGCCCGCCGCCTGTTTGTACTTTTGGGACAGGATCGGCAGTCGGTACTCCACTATAAAGGCACGACGCTGTCGGCCATACGCCTGTTTGACCTGCTTCCAGAACACCCCATGGTTACCCTTGCCAGCGCAATGGAGTTGTTGGAAACGACCAAGCCGACGGCGGGAAAGGCGCTGGAGGCCCTTTCTCAAGCCAACATCCTCGCCGAAATCACCGGCAAACGGCGGGACCGCGTCTACGCCTATCGCGCATATTTGAACGTCCTGGCTGAAGACACCGGCACGGCACCTGATTAGTTCTGGCCGGACGGCTGTTCTGGGCCGGTGCTGTAATGCATAGCGGCACTGCTCGTTCCGAATGCCAACGGCGACGGGAGCGACGCGTTCACGAGCGGTTTGTATGAGCCGATCATGTCCGAGGCAATTGGCCAGGCAGAACAGACCAAAATAGCCGATAATGTTGACTTGCCTGTTCATTGGTTGATCGCTGTCGCTAGTCCCGCATTCGGTGGTTTGGATTGCAAATACATCAAGCCGTTGTACTTGCCAAAAGGCTCCCTTTGTCGAATCGCTTAACCGCCAAACGACAGTAATCCCTGTTCAGTTCGATGCCGATCGAGTGGCGACCGAGACGCTGCGCCACGGCCGCGGTGGTTCCGCTCCCCAGGAACGGATCGAGCACTACACACGGAACGGGCTCCGACGGGGTGCAGGTGCAACCCGGCTCCCAGTCCGTAGACCGGCAATCTCCATCCAGCCGCTGTGTAGTCCGTTGATGTGGGGCGCCACAAACCGCACAGCACCCGGCGGCGCTGGTCGCCGCCAGGATGCAAGGCTCCACGAGTTCACCCGGAAAGACGGCGAAGTGCGCGCCGGAGAAGGGTTTGGTGGCGATGGCCCAGACGAACCGCTTGTTCCGCCCCGCCGGCGAACCTACCGCCCGGCGCTTCCCCATCTGCGTGTGACAGTTGCCTTTGTTCCGCGGGTCGTGCAAAAGCAGGTGCTTGCCCCCGATGTGGTACTTCTTTTCGCGCATCTTCTTTAGATCGCTAGGACCGCTCAGGCACGGCTCGGCAATGGCCGCCCGGTCGAAGTAGTAACGCCGCGAGCGAGATAGCAGGAACAGGTACTCGTGAGAGCAGGTCGGCCGGTCGCGCACACTTTCTGGCGACGGATTCGTCTTGGCCCAGATCACGTCGCTCCGCAGATACCAGCCGTCCGCCTGCAGTGCCAAGGCGACGCGCCAGGGGATGCCGATCAAATCCTTGGGCTTGATCGCCGAGTGTGAGAAATCGAGACTGGGCTTGTTCGGCGGCGTGCTGGCGTCCGCCGTCCGATCCTTTCCGAAGGGCCTGTGGGCGTACTTCTTGCCCCAGTAGCCGGCGTAGGTGTGGCCGAGGTTCAGCCACAGTGTTCCGTCGCGGCGAAGGACGCGACGCACCTCCCGCAGCACCGCCACCAGGCGACAGACGTAGCACTCGCCGCAAGGCCTTCCCGTCGCCCAGCCCAGGCAGTCGGGGGAGTGTTCCAAGCCGAGTTGTCCCACCACACCGTAGTCGCGAAGTCCCCAATACGGCGGCGAGGTGACACACGTCTGCACAACCCCGTCCGGCAACCGCCGCAGGACGTCCAAACAGTCCCCACGGAAGATGGTCGTTCCGTCAGCGGTGAAGTAAGCTCTGATCATGCTGCAAAATGGGAGATTTGTGCCGCCTTGAGGCGGCCTAAGGAAACTGGCGACCATCGCCGGGCAGCGTATCCTGCAATAATTCTGCGAACTTGACCGGCTTGCCTCTGCCCGTTTTGTCGTATATACTGTGTGTATACGGCGTTTCCGAGGAAACCAACATGACCAAAACACTGATCCAACACGGCAACAGCCTGGCGCTGGTGATCGACAAGCCGATTCTGGAGATGTTGCACATCTCCGCCGATACGCCGCTGGAACTGACGACTAACGGCGATTCGTTGCTGATATCGCCTGTCCGCGACAAGTCCCGGCAGAAGAAGCTCCGAGCTTCGTTGGATAAGATCAACGAGAAGTATGGCGATGATCTGAAACGACTGGCGAACTAGGCTGTGGTGATCGACTTTCTCGACATACAAGATGTATTGAGCCTCCACGCCGACCAAGTGGCTTTGTATGGCGGAGAGTGCGGCGTGCGCGATGTGGGCTTGCTGGAATCGGCGATTGCACAGCCACAGGCGATGTTTGGTGGCGAGTACCTTTACAAAGACATCTTCGAGATGGCAGCCGCCTACATGTTCCACATCGTTCAGAACCATCCGTTCCTCGATGGCAACAAAAGGACCGGCGCTGTTGTGGCGATGGTATTCTTGGATATCAACGGGGTCGAAATCAATGCACGCCAGGGGAGCATCTACGATCTGACGATGTCGGTGGCCACCGGGGAGACGGGGAAGCCAGAAATTACGGAGTTCTTTCGCTTGCATGCTCATTGAGTATTTCCAACGTTAAGCCGTTCGGCCTTCCGACCGCTGAATTGCTCGAAGCGCTGGACGATGACGTCACAGTAGGGCGGGTCCAGTTCCATCAAGAACGCCTTCCGTCCGGTCTGCTCGGCGGCGATCATCGTGCTCCCGCTCCCGCCGAACAAATCCAAAATGTTCTCACCGGCCCGCGAGGAGTACTGCATCGCCCGGACTGCCAACTCGACTGGCTTCTCCGTCAAGTGAACCATCTTGTTGGGGTTGATCTTCTTGACGTGCCACAGGTCGGTGACGTTATTCGGTCCGAGAATTTGTGGCCAGCGCCCTCTTTCCAACCATAGAAACAATTGTGCGTCACGATTCCATCGGCGATATAGTGGCGATATTTTGCGACCTCGAGGGAGTAAACCGGGCCGCTGTAGGACTGAATATCAACATGTCTGATGACGGCCCAGCGGAACCCCGGCCCACTGGTTGGTAAGGGGACCTCCATCGCTCCAGGCAGCAGATTACACGCACGGACAAGAGCAGAGACGCGGCGTCCATACTTGTCCCGGGTTCGGCCCTTGCGGATAAACGGGTATTCGAGTCGGCGATGGTGATCCGACAGCGCCCACAGGGCGCCGCGATGCAACGCCATCGGGTCGATCTGGTCATAAATGCGTGCGATCTGCGATTCGGTTCGCTTGGATGCCCGTGACGCACTCCAAAAAGTCGTTGGAATGCCATAACGAGCTGACGCAACCTGCTCGGCACAAGCGGCTTCGCTGTTCGATCTATGCGTGCTGAGAATCCAGGCTTCTTCACCATCCTCCGTTTCCAATCGTTGTTTGACGCCGAGTCCCCAGGTAGTGAGCAACCTTGACTTACCCACACGCCACCACCATCCGCGCCGCATTAAATAGACACACCAGAGCGACGTCGCATCGGCCGTCAAACGCGCGCTGAACAAATGGCCGTCGGTACACCAAGTCGTGCGGTTCTCGACCGTGACGCCATACAATGGGCCACCGTAATGCCGATTCGCCACTCTTACCGGCGGGCCCTTTCGATGACCGACGATTGCCCACGACCGCGGCGCAAAAGCCGTTACCTCATCGCCATCCCGAAGCGACGCGATGGGGGTGTCTCCTGACGGCGTTAGCACCCTTGTGTCGGGGGGCTGACACCATTCGTGCGCACCCATGAAGTCCTTGCGAGTCAGCACCGGGTGTTCTTTGTCCCAAATAATTGCTTGGGCGAAGTACAATTTGCTGGCCTTCAACGCCGGCGGATAATTTCCACAGTTAGCGTAACCTCCCCAGATATAGAATGACCGTCCTGGTTCCAATACCCGGGACATATTGCCGAACCAGGCGTGCAGCATAGCCTCGAACGCCTCGTCCGAAACGAAGTCGTTTTCCAGCGGCCGGTCCTTCGCCCGCATTTTGCGGTTGGTCGGCTTGGACTTCTCCGGATGACGCGCGAGGTCCGCCGCTTGATGGTGGAAGTTGGTAAACGTACTATTGCCGGCGGCGATGGCGTTGTTGCTGCGGGGTTCAACCTTGACGTTGTAAGGCGGGTCGGTGTTCACCAAGTGGATTGTGGCCCCGGCCAGCAGGCGGTCGACATCTTCGGATTTGCTGCTGTCTCCGCAAAGCAGCCGATGGTTGCCGAGGATCCACAAGTCGCCCGGTTTAGTGATCGCTTCATCCGGTGGCTCCGGCACCTCGTCGGGATCGGTCAGCCCGTCCTTCACGCCCGGGTCGAGCAATTTTGCCAGATCGTCCTTCGAGAAGCCCAACAGTTCCAAGTCGAAGTCGCCCTGGAGTTCGGCGAGTTCGATCGGCAGCAGGTCGTAGTTCCAGGTCGCCAGATCGGCCGTCTTGTTATCGACGATCCGGTAGGCCTTGATCTGCTCCGGCGTCAGGTCAGTGGCGACGTGGACCGGCACTTCCGTCAACCCCAGCTTCCGAGCCGCCTTGAAGCGGGTGTGCCCGCAGATGATCACGCCCTCCGCATCAACCACGATCGGTTGGCGAAAGCCAAACTGGCGGAGCGACTCGGCGACGGCGTCGACAGCCGCGTCGTTGTTCCGCGGGTTGCGGTCGTACTCCTTCACCCCTTCGATGGGCCGCATCTCGATTTGCATATTTTTCATCCGTTCAGAATATGACGGACCGGGTGGAGCCGAGGTCCCACCCGATCCGTCCCTTGCCTTGGCACGCCGCACCAGATCATTCACAGCCAGGCCGGGCTGAATAGCAATCTCTCCGACAACTCAGGAGCCGTGAGTCGATTCCATTTCATGCACCTGTGCCGAGAGTTGGTCCAGGTGCTTTTCACAGTATCCCAGCCGCGTGTTGACGGTGGCCGCCCACCAAGCCAGGGTGACTGTCTGACATAGAATCGCCACCGTCAAAGTCGCGGCAACAGAGACCAGGTACTTTTTCAGTCCGTTGAGGCCGGACGGCGGTTGTTCTTTTCTTGCCGGCATGAATTGCGCTCCTTGAAAAAAGGGAATCCCGATGGCGATTCGTATGACTACGAAACGGCAGCGACCGGGGCGGAATCCAAAATCTTCCGCAGTTCAACAGCCTTCTGTGGATCGTTCTTGGCGTAATAGGCGGCCACCTTCTTGGCCACCTCGTCCAGCTTGGCGACCATCGCCGTGTCGCTGCGGACGGTTTTGATGACCTCTTCCAGCTTGACGACCAAACCGCTGTAGTCGCCCACGCCGTACATCTCGAAGAGGTCGGCGAACCAGTCCATGCCCCACTGGTTCATCAGCTTCATCAGCTCGATGGCGTGTTTTCGCCGTTGCTCGCGGCGGTTGTAGAGCCACAGGCCAAGCAGCGCGAGGGCCAGGCCGACGCCGGCCAGGACGATGTACTGCCAAATCACGGGCATTTCGTTAAACATGGATATGCTTCCTCATTGGTTGTTGGTGGACAGTAATTGGTGACAAATGAACGGTTTTCCGGTGGCCGGGTCAATTCTTCTTGCCGCCGAAGTAGACGACGAAACCGACGGCGATGCCGCCCAGCAGGCACAGTCCCGCCAGCAGCGGAGACCGCCCGCCGGCAGTCCGCGAAGCGATCGGGCGTTTTGCCGGCTCTTCCATCGACTGGTTGGGCACAGAGCGGGCAGCCTGCTGCCGCTCGGCCAAGTCGATCAGCCGCTCGATGCGGGCGTCCTGCTCGGCATCGTGTTTTTCCGCGTCGCCTCGCCAGGGCAACAGCGTTCGCTTATCCTGGGCCAGCTTGGCCTGCTCGGCCGCGGTTAGCGGCACAAGCGGCGCGGTCTGCGGCGGCGTCGGCCGCCGCTCGGCGTACTGCTTCTGCTCGTAGGTCTGCACCACCGCCTCGTTCAACAGCTCGTGCAATCTGCCCGGCTGGACACAGACCACCTCCTTGCCGTCGGTCCCCCACAAGATGCCGACCACTCGGCCCTGCTTATCGAACACAGGTCCGCCGCTGTCGCCGCCGCGGGCGTGGCCGGAGATCACCATCCAGTCGTCGGGACCTTGAGCCGCTGCGCTCGAGCGGCAATATCCTTGGAAGAGCCCCGTGTTGCAGGCCAATTTGCCGTCCGGCCCGTAGCCGCACGACTCCAGCCGGTCACCATCCTGGAACTTGGCCTCCGTGCCGAAGGCCATCTCCGCCGGCTGAATGTCCTCAGGCGGAAGGCCCACGTCCAAAACGGCGCAGTCCCACTTGCGGTCTACCTTGAGCACTTTCGCCCGCCGCCGCTTCCCGTCGGAAAAATCGATGTAGATGGTATGGGCGTCTTGCACGACGTGCCGGGCGGTCAATACCACCACCCGCCTGCCCCAGCGGACCAATACACCGGAGCCGGTGGACCATTGCGATCCGCCATCGTGACAGTGGATCCTGACCACGGCTGCCCGATGTCCTACGGCCCGCTCATCGCGCCAGGCGGGGTGCGGCTGCTTGCCACGCTCGACACGGAGTCCCCGCCGCTTCATCTTCGCCTTCAGCCGCTCGATGCCGGTCTGACCAACGATCCGGTCCACCTCCTTGCCTTGCTCGACAACCACGAAACAAGGGACGGACGTCACGCCTAACTTCACCGCCAAGTCGCGGTTCCGATCAATGTTGATCCGCTCAACGGCATATCCCTCGCGGGCCAACGAATCGACAACCGGCGACATCGCCTGGCAGGGCGCGCACCAATCGGCATAGAAATCCAGCAGGGTCGTCTCGGCGCGGGCGGCGCCGGCACACAACAGGATGGGCAGCATCATCCATCCGAATCTTGAGGGTCGCATGGTTCCTCCTTTGAGGATCGGGTGAGAGAGTAAAGCGATAGCCAATTGCCGCCGAACGGGCCAGGTCGCCCGGCTCGGTGCCGGCATCCGCCAAGTTGGGAACGGGATCGACACCCCCGGCACGCAGGCCGCGGGAGACGGCGTCGGAGCAGAAGGGCAGGCTGCCGTTGGCCTGGTCGTCGTCCATGGGGATCGTAAACAGCCGAATGACCGGCAAGTGCCGCATGGCCGCCTTGCAGAGGTTCATCCAGCCGTACCGCTTCCCCGTGATTTCGATCATTGCGCCCACGGCGGCGTCGCAATCGAAGCGGCGGAGGTAGCCCCGACCGATGCGATACACATCAATGCGGTCGGGGCTTTCCTCCACCACTCGCGAAAGGAGCACCGCACGCCCACCACGTCCCTGCACCGTCTCCAAGCACATCAGCCGGCCGTTCCACCAGGCGGCCATCGCCGCATGGCAGTACTCCGAACGACCGGCGACCGCGATCAACTTGCCGACCAAACCGCGCCGACGACGGAACAGCAACAGGTCGCCGTCACGAATCCGCCGCCGCGCCACGCTGTAGGGAATCAGAACCGTTTCCATGATTCCCATAACTCACCAAAAAGATGCGCCGACGTGAAGAGGAGTTTTCTGAAATATTTTTCGAGTGCTCAATTCGCCCGCACGGCAGGCGCGGCAGGGCGTAATGTAGATCATCGCACCGCACTCCTGGCAGCGGATCGGCTCTTCCAGAAAACGTTCGCCCAGATC
>CAVTCJ010000013.1:0-764622 GCA_963733145.1 uncultured Planctomycetota bacterium
AAGTGGGCGCACGCAGACTCGAACTGCAAACCTCGTCCTTATCAGGGACGCGCTCTAACCAACTGAGCTATGCGCCCGGGGTACGCCAGGCGACCTCGCCGCCGCATTCCTGCGGGTGAATGTCTGTCAATAAAATACACTCCATTCCCCCGCCGGTCAACCACCACGCCACATTATCCGAGCCTGAAGCAGGTTCTGCGGCGAAACGGCGTTTACCAACAGACTCCTTGCCTTTCGGCCGTGCCTGATTGGAACGCTGATAGCGAAAGGCCGCCCTATTCGGTGGGGTAATGGTACACCGACCTGTTTCGACCGCGGTGTGCCGGACGAAGTTGCCCGCGTTTTATTCCTCTCCTCGCAGCATGGTCAGCAGCATTTTGAACGGCCGTCGGGCCTTGAGCGAGTGGGGGACGTTGGCGGGCATGACCAGGATTTCGCCCCGTTTGGCGGTCACGGCCTTGCCGCCGATGCGGAACTCGCCCGAACCCTCGACGATCTGAACGAAGGCGTCGAACGGCGCGGTGTGCTCGCTCAGCCCTTGCCCCTTGTCGAAGGCGAACAGCGTGACGTTGCCCGCATCGTTCTTCAAGAGAGTTCGGCTGACGATAGAGTCCGGGGCGAAATCGACGAGTCCGCGGAGGTCCATCGATTTTGCCGGCGCGACTGGGGATGTTTTCCGTTGCTTGGCGGTCATGGCACGGGTTGCCCTCCTGCTCAAAATGTATGTACCGTGCAAGACAGCCGGTCGGCGAGCGGCGAACATGCCGCTCGATCATCCGTCGCTGTCTGCCGGTGATTTAAGTCAACGCTTCTACCTGGCACAAATCACTCTCAGTTTCTCTAATTCCCTTCCTCCTCGACCACATTTATCAGTTTGGGTAGGCTCGAAAAGACATCCTTCATCTTTGGGTCGATAGGCAAACCGTACAACACGATTTTTTCAATTGACGGATGGCCTCTCAAGGGTTCCAGGCTGACGTTCTTGAAGTAATAGTCGATTTGTAGCCGCTTGAGATGCGGGAAACTGGCCACCGCGCGCATTCCTTCATCGGTGAGAGGCGTCTGAGAAAATTGTATCTCCAAAACACTTGGCATGGCCCTAATGTTCTTTAGGAACGCATCGGCCCCGTGAGCATCGTAGAAGATAATTTGTTGCAGATTTGTGAAGTGTTTCAACAGGCGGAAATGTTCGTCGGACACATCTCCCATGGACAGATCCACTCCCTTTACTTTCGCTACGCCAAGGGGGTGTTCCTCGATGAGATCTTCCAGAAGCCTGGGATCGGGCATGATTAGCCAATCCAGCTTTCCTTGCTCGACTTCGGTGATCTGCTTTTCCATTCTCTCCTTGCTTTGTCGAAACTCGGACCACCGAACCATTTCCCGCACCAAGAAGAACAGTGCCGTTCCCACGGCGATTAACAGAATTGCGATGGTCGCTCCCCAAAGGCAACATGGCCATCCGGATTGCGGGCATCTATTTTGGGGGTCTTCATCGAGCGGCATGAACAACACTCCCATTCTGTTATGTCCGGGCTTTATTTTGGATGTCGCGAAGTTGATCTCACGGGTTGCACTTTGTGGGCTTGATCACACTTGCCTGCCGGTCCAACTCCAGCACGACGATCGTGTCAGGTTGTTTCCGATCGGCCGGGGCGACGGCAATCTCGATGCCGGCGTCCGATTGCACGGCGCTGACCTCTCCGCCGGTGAGCAAGGATGCACGCGTGACCTTGGCCGGAATGGCCGGCAGCAGCAGTTTGTTTTCGGGCCACTGGAAGACGTGAATGAAGATGGTTTTTTCCTTGGACGTCGAGACGCCGTGTTTCCAGGGCAAGAACGGCCCGCCGCGCGTGCCGTAAACACTTGGGCCGTACTTGGCCAGCCAAGCGCCGATTTCCCGCAGTCGCCGGGCTTGTCTCGGCTCGATCTCGCCGGTGGGCATGGGCCCGACGTTCAGCAGCAGATTGCCGTCTCCGCCCGCACAGCGGAGGAGCGTGTGGACGCATTCTTGCAGCGACTTGATTTTGTCGTTCGGCTTCCAGGACCATTGCGTGCCCAGCGTCATGCAAGTTTCCCAGGGGCGGAGATTGTCGAATCCGCCAATCCGTTGTTCCGGGGTGTAGTAGTCGGCGTTCCGGGCGATGACGGCGGGATCGTAGGCCGGCCGGTGGGGACCAAGATCGAGACGGTCGTTGATGATGATGCGCGGTTGGAGCCTGCGCACCAGGGCATAAGTTCGCGGTTGGTCCCAAAGCGGCGGCCCGTCGTCAAAGTCGAACCACAGCAGGTCGATCCGGCCGTAATTGCTCAGCAACTCGGCCAGATGCCCCTTCATGCGGGAGAGGTAGCGGTCATGGCGGTCGGTCCGGCAGTCGGCGTCGCGCCAATCCATGGGGGAGTAGTACCAGCCAATGCGCATCCCGGCCTGGTGCGCCGCGGCGGCCAGCTCGCCGCAAACGTCGCGGCCAAAAGGGCTGTTGCCGATGTGGTAATCGCCCGTCTTCGTCGGCCACAGGCAGAAGCCGTCGCAGTGCTTGGCCGTCAGCACCATGTACTTCATGCCCGATGCCCCGGCCAACTCGACCCATTGCTTGGCATCGAACTTCGTGGGATTAAACTTTTTGTAGAGATTGTCATAAACCTCGACGGGCACTTCTCCCTTGCCCTGAATCCCCCGGCGCTCGCCGCCGCGGGACCAACTGATTTCGGTCCCCGCCAGGCTGACCGGGCCCCAATGAATGAACATTCCAAAACGAGCTTCCCGCCACCACGCCAGCCGCTGCTCGCGTTGCCGGGGAGTTTCCGGTTTGGCCGCGTCAAGCGCATAAGCCGCTTGTTGTCCAGACGCGAACAACGCCGCGCCGACGATCGCAACCCAAGCCAAACACGATGAGCCGAAATGCATGTCATTCTCCCGATTTCAGTCGATCCAACCGCCTCCTGAAACCCTGTCTCCGTCGTAACAGACGGCGGCCTGTCCAGGCACGACGCCGAAACACGGTTCATCGAAGGGCAAGCGCCTCAAAATTCCTTGATCAGCCGCTCGTATTCGGCATGAGAACCGATCCAGAACCAGACGACGTTGTTGTCTTCGGGAAAACCGAGCGCCCGCCATCCAAGGCCGACCCGAATTGAATAGGCAGGATGCTTTCGGCCGACTCTCTTGAAGGCCAGACTGGCGTGGTGAGGATTCTGTTTCCAGAGGTTGTAGTTCTCTCTCGCGAGCCGTTGGATGCGCTCGGGAAGGCGCGCAAAGCAATTGCGGAAATCTCTCGTCAGGTGGGATTTCACAACTCGTCGAATCCCTTTTCTTCCGTCCGGCCTTCCCGATACTCACGCATGGCATTTTCCGTCAACCGATCCAACAACGGTTGGGAATTGGCCAGCGTGGAATCCCAGTTCGCTTCCCATTCGATTTCATCGAGCAACTCTCTGGCGACGACTTCCTGAACGTCGGCGGGCAATGCCGCCGCCTTTTCAAAAGCCTCTTGGAGCAGGGCAGTCATGTCGATTTCTCCTTGCAAATAATACTACCACCAGAGAATACCAGCGTCAATCATTCCCATTTGAAGCCGCGCCGCCGGGTGATGGCTGACAGGGGATATAAATTGTTCGAGCAGCGTGGTGATCTACTTAGGCTGTCTCCCGGCGGAAGGCCGTCACGCAGACAATGTTCAATCGATCCAACCGCCTCCCAAGACTCTATCCCCATCGTAACAGACGGCGGCCTGACCGGGGGCGACGCCAAAACAGGGCTCGTCGAAGCGGACGCGGAAACGCTCGCCCGGCAGCGGTTCGACCGTGGCGTCGGCCGGCCGGCTGCGGTAGCGAATCTTGACTTGGGCACGGAAGCTGGTCGCAGCTTCACCGGCGGCTGAAGCGGCCGGCCCTCGTCGGCCATCAACAGTCTCCCGATGCTTGCCAAACTCGACCAGCCAGTTGGCCCCGGAGGCGGTCAATTCCCGCCGGGCGAGGTCTGCGCGCGTGCCGATCACCACGCGGCGCGTGTCGGCCTCGATCCGCACCACGTAACGCGGCTCGCCGAAGGCCAGCCGTAGCCCCTTGCGCTGCCCGATCGTGAACCGCTCGATGCCGTCGTGGCGGCCGAGCGGTGTGCCGTCGGTGGCGACGATCTCGCCCGAGGTGTCCCCGCCGCCGCGGCGCTGGCGCACGAATCGGGCGTGGTCCTGGTCGGGAACGAAGCAGATTTCCTGGCTATCCCGCTTCTCCGCCACACGGAGCCCCAACCGCCCGGCAATGCGGCGAATCTCGTCCTTGCGATGTTCGCCGACGGGAAACATCAGCCGCGGAAGCAGTTCCCGGCGGATGCCGAACAGCACGTAGGATTGGTCCTTCGCTTCGTCGGCGGCGCGGCAGAGCGCGAATCGCGCCGTTTTCATGTTGAACCAGCCGCGCGTGATGGCCCGTGGCCACGGACTCCGCCCCGACGGCGTCGGCATAGTCGAACAGCTTGCCGAACTTCAGCCAGGTATTGCAGAGGATGCACGGGTTGGGTGTTCGCCCGGCGGAGTACTCGGCGACGAAGCGATCGACGAGCCGGTCGAAATCCGCCTGGAAGTTCAACACGTGGAAGGGGATGTCGAGCACGTCGGCCACACGCTGGGCGTCCGCCGCGTCGGCGGCCGAGCAACAGGTTCTCCCCTCTCCCCGTGGGAGAGGGGCCGGGGGTGAGGGCGGTGCAGGCGTTTGTGGTGCAGGCGTCCCGCCTGCCCGTGCAGCCGAGACGGCCGCACCACAAGCGGGCACCACGTCTTGCCCGTGCCGCATGAAAACCCCGACGACGTCGTGACCCTGCTCGCGCAGCAGCCAAGCCGCCACGCTGCTATCGACTCCGCCGGACATCGCCAGGACAACTCGGGCCATAGGCTTAATGATACTCCAGGAAGAATTGGGCCAATAGGACGCATCCGCGGGCTTGCTGAATGTACCCGGCAGATTGCCGGTCATCTGGCCGACTCGATGGCGGCGGCGCGGACGAAATCGGACAATCCGCTGAAGCCTTTTCGTTTTGCGGTAGCTTCGAGCAGCACCTTCTCTTCCGCGGTCAGCCGCACGTTGACCTGGGCGGTGCGAGTGCCTTCGCCCGCCGGGGTCGGGGGGGGCCGGCCTTCCTCCAACAGATACGCCACCCAACCGGCGAACGCCTCGCCGGTGTTTTTTACGCATTGATTGACGGTTTTGCCGTCGCCGTGGATGTTCGGCAGTTCGAGCCCCCGACCGTGCCAGTGCCCGTCCTCGAAAGAAACGATTATTTGGTACCGCTCTGCGATTTTTTCAGCCTTGACTTGACATATATCCATTAAGCCAACATTTTCCCTAAACAGTTGGAAATATTAACGAGGTAATCGCCTGGAGGCCATTGGGCAAATTGGGTGTGGTGTTAAGAATGTGCCTCGGGTAGAAACTCAAAGAGTGTTCACGATGTACTCTACTTCTGATTCTCCCCAGTAGGCTCTTTCCAGCGACAAGCCGGCGTCTAATATCTGGATTCTCAGACCAGGATTGGAATAGTTTGTCAGCCTCTCGTTCTCTGGTTGATGGGTCAAGCGATTGGGGTAGGCGATCTCGGACTCTAGGTCTTACCTGATAACGCCATTCGTCGATAAGTTCTTGCGACAAAGATTCTTCGTTAATGATTGCTTGAATGGCATCCCTCGCTACTTTGCCTTCATAAGCGTCAAAAAGAAAATCAGGATCGCAGAGAAGATTTTCCATTTCTTTGCAAGGTAATGTAATCAAATGCCATTCATCGTCTGCAGATACCTCAGGTTCATCTACTGGCAGTACATTATAATACCAATCAAGATCGCGAATCCCAACGATTCTTCTGCCTCCAACAATACGCTTCAAAAATCGTGCGATACCCGTAAGCGTAGGTTCCTCGAAGCGTCCGTCCTTATGTGGGATAACTAGAGTAGTTGGAAGGGCTGTCTCAGATTTGCTTCTGCAGCGCTTAATCAAACATTCAATGATCGGCCTGTCCTTGACGCCTTCAACATAAACGAGAACGTCTGGTATCTCCGCCTGTTGAATATATATATCGGGTGTCGCACCAAGTTGCTCCAACATGTGACCTATTTCTTCTCCACTTTTGGCAGTCGTTGCGCCACGTTCAATCCATCGGATACACTCACTCGGGACACGACTAATGATCTCCGGGGAATGTGACGCCATGATTACCTGCCGGCCAAGTCTGGATGCTGCGTCAAGCATGAGATCCAGAACGATCGCCTGTTGCGAGGCGTGCAGATGTGCATCTGGCTCGTCAAGGAGGATAACGGGCGAAGAAGACTGTTCCAGAATACGTGTCAACGAGATGAAAGTACGCAGCCCAGCCCCTGATTGAGCTATGTCCAGAGGGCCTTTGGAATTCTCGCGGTACTTGATCAATATTTCTGTTGTTCCCGACGGACTCAGCGAGGGTAGGAGTAATTCTATATCAGGGAAATATCTTGATATCTCGTTGCTGCACCGGGGCAAAACTCTCAAATCCATCTGTTTGGATACCCCACCAAATACTATTTCGCCAAAGTTGAGCCCCTTTTCCCTGACCAAGGAGGTTTCGGTATTGATCACCCGATACCATCTCTTCTCGTGATGGTACTTCGCCTGGGGGTGTCAGGATTACAGCTGAAACATTTGATAATTCGGCAAGAAGTTCTCGGGGATTCCGTTGCACCGAGGAGGGTGATTGCGAAAGAGAAAAAACGAAATTCGATCCGGAATGCCTAATTACTCCCAGTTCAACTTGAGGGTGTTAGGGAACACGCCTATTATTTTCCCCTCGACATCCGAAGCGCCAATTGACGATAGCCAAATGTTATCGCGAACTCCTAGCGGTGATAGGGCATCGTTTAATGGAATCGTTCTAACCTGAATGTTCTTATGTTCGATGTGCGGATGGACCACAATTTTCGGCAGTGACGATAACAACAGATAGATCGCCTGGAGTATTGTTGTCTTTCCTGAGTTGTTAAGACCAGCAAACACAGTCAGATTCTCAAAGTCACAATTGAGTCGCGAAACTCCTTTGAAATCTACTAATTCAATCGACTTTAGGTAAATCATAATCACGGGTTGAAAGAAGGTTTTCAAACACTCGACTTATTCTGAATGTTCAATATGAAAAAGATACGTACTCTCACGAAATAATGTGCAAATACGGATTTGCAATAACCAAACCAACAGGTCAACTATTGGAAGGAAATGGTAAGGCTTGGACGTACTGCAAAGCCCACCACCCGTAGGTATAGCAATGTGCGTTTAGCAAGTCAACTATCAGCCGTCTCTCTGGCTGGCAAGAAATCATTTGCGTGCCATAGAATGTCGAGATTTTAAATTGCCTAGCCCCCAACTCGCCTTTCCACCCCGTCCAAGTCCGAATATAATACCGCCAGGGGGACGAATATCTCTCAGGAAGTGAATCATGGAACACGAGCTAGTCGATCGGGCCGAGGCCATTCAATTGCGGATCACCCAACTACGGGACTCTCTTTGACCACGCCGGCAAACAGAAACAGGCCGCGGCGATCGAGGAGCGGATGGCCGGGGCCGATTTCTGGAACAACCAGGAAAAAGCCCGCGAGACGGTCGCCGAACTGAAGGCGTTGAAGGCGGTGCTGCGGCCGCTGGACGACGTGGTCAAAAAAGGGGACGATCTGGCCGCGCTGGTCGAGATGGCCGAGGAGGACGACGATCTGGCGGCGGAAGTTCCCGGCGAACTCGAGCGGCTCGAGCAAACCGTGGATGCGTTGGAGACCAAGGCCCTGTTGAGCGGGCCGCTGGACGGCGGGCCCGCCCTGATGACGATCAACGCCCGCGACGGCGGCACCGACGCCAACGATTGGGCGGAAATGCTGCTGCGAATGTATCTGAACTGGGCCAAGGACAACGACTACCAGACCGAAATCCTCGACCGGCAGGACAACGAGGAGGCGGGCATCAACAGCGCCACCGTGGCCGTCCGCGGGCCGTTGGCCTACGGATACCTTAAGGGCGAGAGCGGCATGCACCGGCTGGTCCGCATCAGCCCCTTCAACTCCGAGGGAAAGCGGCAGACCAGTTTCGCCGCGGTGGACGTTTCGCCCGAGGTCTCCGATCAGGTGGACATCGAAATCCGCGACGATGACCTCGAAGAACAGGTGTTTCGGGCGAGCGGTCCCGGCGGTCAGCACGTCAACAAGACCTCCAGCGCGGTGCGGCTGATCCATCTTCCGACCGGCATCGCGGTGGCCTGTCAGAGCGAGCGGAGCCAGCATAAGAACCGCGCCACGGCGATGCGGATGCTCCGCGCCCGGCTGGCCCGGATCGAGGAGGAAAAGCGCGAGGCCGAACAGGCGGCCAAGTACAATCAGATGCCGAAGGTCGGTTTCGGCTCGCAGATCCGCAACTATTTTTTACATCCCGACCAGCGGGTCAAAGACGCCCGGACCGGCTATAGCGAGACGAGTTTTCACAACGTGCTGGACGGTCACATCCAGGAGTTTCTCGACGCCTATTTGCGTTTTCGGGCGGGGAAGAAATAATGGATAGCCGCATGGCGAGGGGGTACAGTCCCCGGCGAACGGCAATAATATTGAAGGATTGCCGCGTGGGCGTCGAGTTGTTAAAGTGGGGGGATAATCGTTGGCAGTTCCGCGGCCGATAGCGGACGTCCAAAAACTACTTCGGTATTTTCGGTGGTGCTCCGCCCTCACCCCCGGCCCCTCTCCCAAAGGGAGAGGGGAGTGATTGGACGGCCGTTAGGCAGGCATATTTACGACGAACACAGATGCCAGACACAATTACCCCCGAAAGAATCGAACAACTGAGACGAGAGTATACCGGCCGGCGGGTGTTGGTGGACGCCCGGCGGCCGGAGTTGGCCCGCTGGGCGGATGTGCCCGGCCGAGTGGTAAGCGTCAACTTCAACGGCTGTGCGCTGGTCCAATTCGAGGGCCCCGAACCGAACTGGCACGACATCGATCCCCAGTTCCTGAAATTGGCGCCTGCGTCATGAACTTTGCGACTGTATTCCGGAGCTATCGCCATGAACACGAACGATGTTGATTCGGCGGCCGATCGGAACTCGCCCGCGCCGGCGCAGAAGCGGCGGCGTTGGCTCGGACGGAATTGGAAGTGGTTCTTCCTCGTCGATTTTCTGGTGTTGATTGCGATCGGCGCCGGCTGGGGATATTGGGTGTTCTTCGGCCAGGTGCATTATCTGGAGGAATATCGTTCGGCCATGGCGAAGATCGAGGCGAACGATCAGTTGCGGAACAAGCTGGGCGAGCCGATTCACGCCGCGGGCTGGCCCCCGCCCAGCCCCCGGCTGGAAGGCCGCGAGCGGGAAGTCCGCTGGGACATTCGAGGCCCCAAGGGCCGGGCCAAGGCCCATTTGCTCGCCCGCAAGATGCAGGGCAAGTGGGAGTTTATCATCATGGAGGTGACTCTGCACGACGGCGAGAAGGTTTCGCTGCTGGACGCCCACGAGGCGAACGACGCCCCGCCGTTTATCCGGGGTCCGAAGCCGGAGGACGGGCAGCCCAAGACCGACGCCCCGCCGCCGGAGATCAACATGCCCATGCCCGACATGTCGGGGCCGGGGGCGAAATGAATCCGTGGGACACTAGCCCGAAGCGCAAGCGAGGGACGTAAAACGGACTGCCCTCGCTTGCGCTTCGGGCTAGTGTTGACGGGTATGACGGTGTTATCCCCCGCTATGAAGCAGTCTTGACCGCAGCCGGTCGCGCTGCTGTTTCTGCGAAGCGGGATCGGCGGCCGGATCGACGCCGATCGGTCCGCCGAGCAGGCGGGCGAGTTGGGCGGCGGCCGTCTTCCGATATTCCAGCTTCGGGCGTTCGAGCAAGGCCAGCCAAACCGTCGGGTCGCCGGCCAGCCGCGCGGCGACGTCCTCGGCCGCGTCGTCCTTGTCGTCTTCGACGCTGGATTCCAGAATTCGGCGGATGCGGAACCGCTGTTCGGCGTCGAGCCGGCGGGTGTCGAGTTGGCGGAGGTAGCCGATGGCGGAGGCGCCTTCGGCCCGCAAGGTCCGATCGGCGGCCTCGCGTTTGGCGAAACTGTCGTCTCCGAGTTGGGCGACGAGTTTGGCCCAGCGGGTCCGCTGCTTGACGATTTCCGGACCCGCGCCGTGGATGAGTTTATCCTCGACTTCCGCGGCCGTGGCGGCGATTTTCCAGTCCGGCCGCAGCAGATCCAACAGCGGCAGCAGGTGCTCCTCGCACTGCTTGGGGTGGGCGATCATAAGCTGCCATAATTCGGGGGCTGAAAAGGTCCGTTTGGACTCTCCGGCGCCGACCGAAAAAGTGATTGGTTTGCCGGGCGACTGGCGGAATTCGACCGCCGTAACCGCCGATTTGCCGTTCGGCGAGCGGGTGATGGCAACATCGTCGCCGGCACCGGTGACCGAAACCTTCAGCGTCTCGTCGTCGGTGATCCGCTCGTAGGATAAAGCCAGTTGCCCGTTCCGATTCAGCAGCGAGAACTCTTCCCGCGACGCCGTGTTGCCGGAGGTGCTTGAGCTGAATTGGGTCATGCGCGTGCAAATAAAGCTGACGCGGCCGTCAACGACGGCAAACCGCATCCACGGGCCCTGACTCCGGATCATATTGGAGATCAGCGAATTTTCGCCTGCGCCGTCCCGGCCGCCAGCAATCCGATCAACAACGCTGCCGCTCTGATTCCGGTACTTCGCATGATTCACACCATTCCCATTGGCGCGGCAGTTGAACTGCCGCGCCCGTTTATTCGGGGAGGCAGTGCAACTGCCACCCCAACATTAGATTCACAGCACCTCATTTTGGACCTTGTCTTGATGATGGACTTCGTCCTGCCGAGCATCGTCTTCTTGATGTTCGTCTTGTTGAGCGTCGTCTTGGTGAGCTTCGTCTTGGTGAGCTTCGTCTTCCCGAGTGTCGCCCTCCGGCGATTCGGCGTCGGCCGATGGGACGAGAACGTCTCCGCAAATCTTGTCGGCCGCGGCGGCGACTTTGCGGCGGTAGCGCCGCCAGATAAATAATATCACACAGGCCACTACGATCACCACCGCGAAGGTAAACCAGCCTTCGGCGCGGCGGAAATGCCGGGCGATGTGTTCGCCGAAGAGGTAGGTCAGCCCGAAGAAAGTGCCCACCACCGCGGTTGCGCAGACCAGGTCGATCAAGAAGAACCGCCGGAAGGAGACCCGCAGAATGCCCGCCGTCAGATAGACCGGCGACCGCAGTGCGACCAGGAATCGGGCGACGAAAAAGACCTTCAGCCCGTGGCGGCGGAACATCGATTCGATCTGGACCTCGCGTTCCGGCGTGACCCACCGCGCCCAGCGGGGATGCTCGCGGAGCACGCTGCGGCCGAAATGGAAGCCGATCCAATACATGATCGAATCGCCCACGATGGCCCCGAACAGGCAGCAGCCGAAGGCGATCCACGGATCCATCGTCCCCTGCGAGGAGAGAATCCCCGCCGCGATAATCGGGACCTCCTCGGGCAGCGGCAGCCCCGACCCGGTCAGGATCAACACGAGGATGATCAGCAGGTACGAACTGTGTTGCAGCAGAATATCGGTCATAATATCGCGCGGGGGGCTTCTGGCCGAGCGTTGCCCCATCCACCGCCTGCCATTCTACCCCCTTGGCATCGGCGGTACAACCGAACTCTGGCCCGGGATAAAGGGGGGATCGCTCGTCCGCTGAATATCGGTACTGTGGGAGGCGACTCCTGTCGCCGATGGAAGCGATTCCGGTACAATCGGCGACAGGAGTCGCCTCCTACAACAGGCGGAACGCGGCACTACTTATAACAGCAATTCGCTCGCGTCGAGTCCGGCGGAATGGACCTCCGGCTCTCCGCCGCGCGGATCGGGGCAGACAATGACCGCGCCGATTTCCGGGTGCGACCGGCAATAGGCCAGCGATTCGTCGCGGCCCAGGACGAAGAGGGCCGTGGAAAGGGCGTCGGCCAACGCCGCCGTCGGTGCCGTGACCGTGGTCGAGAGGACTCCCTCGGCGGGCCGGCCCGTGCGCGGGTCGAGAACGTGCCCGTAGCGGCGGCCCTGATGGCGGAACGATTGAAACTGCGACGCGGAAGTGCCCAGCGCGCGGTCCGAAAGCCGGATAATCCCCAGTCGTCGGCCCGGCCGTTGCGGGTCGGCGATGCCGACCTCCCAGAAGGCGGAAAAGGGGACAGGCACCTTTTGTTCTTGGGTGTCACTGCTGGCTTGTCCAGCAGTGAACTCCGTGGAATTTCTCCCTGCACTGCTGGACAAGCCAGCAGTGGCACACTTTTTCAAGGGGCTGCCTTCCCCTGTTCCTCGGGCCAGCACACTGCTCTGCCCGCTATGGAAGAGGAAGTCCTCCATGCCCGACTCGACCAATTGTCGGCCGCAGGCGTCGAGGGCGTATCCCTTGCCGATGCTGCCGAGGTTGAGTTTCACACCCGGCGTCAGCAAGCGGACCGTTCGCCGTTCGGGATCCAGTTCGAGCAAGTGGGAGCCGACGCGGGTGCGGGCCTCGGCCAATTCGACGTCGGAGGGGATTCTGCCTGCCCGGCGCGCGAAACCCCAGACCTCCCACAGCGGCGTGGAGGTGATGTCATACGCACCGCCGGTCTCCTCGGCGAGTGTTTTTGCCGTGGCGAGCAAGTCGAACAGCCACGGTTCGACCTCGACCGGCGCAAGAGCCGCCGAGCGATTGATCGCGCCGATCAGACTCGTCGGTTGGAAAAAGGACAACTGGGCTTCCAGCGCTTCGACCCGATCGAGGGCCTCGAGGGCCAGTTGCGTGCCGTCCGGGTATCGGGCAGCCGGGAAACAGACCTCGAACAGGCAGGCCATCGCCCGGCGTGACACCCGAATCAGCGGATCGTGACGTTCTCTGAGCATGCCGGCCTGCGGCGGAGGGCGCGTCAATTCCAAAGCCTGCCGTAACCGTTCACAGGGGACTGTCCCAATTTTCGCGGCGCTAGGGACATCGCCGCGTGAATTAGCTTTACCGCCGCGAAAATGGGACTGTCCCCCTGGGGTGGCGGGAGGGGGACAGGTCCATGTCTTCGGCCTACGGTTTGTCGGGGAAATCACGTTTTCCCGCCGAAAAATGGACCAGTCCCCTGCCGCCCCGAGAACGGTTCCAGAACCCGTCCGACAAGCCGGACATGTCAGACCTGTCGGACAATTTTTTCCGGGCGCCGCCCGACGAATTGGCGGCCACAACTCATTCGAGAGTGATGGCTTCGACGGGGCAGGCATCGACGCACCCGCCGCAATCGGTGCAAGTATCCGCATCGACTACCGCGATGTCGTCCTTCATGGCTATTGCATCCACCGGGCAAGAGTCCACACAAGATTCACAACCGGTGCATTTTTCCGGGGTAACTACTGCTGGCATTGAACTTCTCCAATATCAAAGCGGGTAAAGAAACACCAATTTGTTTCTGTTGCGGAAAGCCTTTTGTCGCCTTTCGCTCCGCGAAAGTTGCGGGCAGTCCACGCTACTTTCGCGGAGCGAAAGGCGACAATCCGGCCTAATCGCCCGTTCCGCAACAGCATCAATTTACACCCTAAGCGAATCCGGCGTAAAAGGCCATGCCGCCGATATAACGCCTTGCCCCCGCCATACGTGGGAGCATAAGCCGCCAAGGGATTTTTAACTTACCCGATCGCCGATTGCCGTCAAGGGGACATTTCGGGTGTGGTTAGGAGAGGGGGTATGGGAGTTAGGGGTTGTGTTTGGCCTATGTAAATCACTGGGTATTCTCGGTAAATCTTTGGTAACTGGGAGTGACATTCCCCATGTTTTTCGTTACAATTTCGCCTTGAGAGAGCCCTGTTTTTTAGGCTGGGGGAAGACTTTCCCGTGTAACGGGGTGGGGCTTTTCCGCCGCAATCTGGTACTATAGCACTTGGCGCACCCCCCTTTCGCCGGGGAGCCTACCAGTCAGACCTTCGTTGAAAGAAAGGACGCGCCTTTGGCCTCGCACACGGACATTCAGCGATCGAGCACGTCCGGCGACCGGTCGGCGAACGCTGCCGTCCGACCCGATGCGCGTCGCGGGCAGAGAGACTCTGCTCGTCGATGGCGTGCAGGTCCGGAGCGATCTGGTCGGCCGGCGAATGCCCGAAGTGGTCCGCTTTCCCCAGCGGCTTTCGGAGGCGGAGTTTTACGCGGCCGCCTATCCGTTGATGTTCCTCTCGCGCCGCATCGAGGAGCGGCTGCTGGATCTGTTCAAAAAGGGTTACGTCAAGGGAACAGTGACCGATAGCTGGGGCAACGAAGCCACGGCGGTGGGCATGACGATGCCGCTGCGCTCGGGGCGCGACGTGGTTTCGATCTGGCACCGCGATCTGGCCGGCCATCTGCTCTTGGGCGCCACGCCGTATCAACTGTTCTGCCAATACATGGCCAACGCCGACAGCATCACGCACGCCCGGGAGGGCAACTGCCACCACGGCGACGCCTCGCGGCGGCGGTTCCCGATGATGAGCCACCTGGGCAAAATGACCAGCCTGGTGGTGGGCGGGGTCTGGGCCGCGCGACGCGAGGGCGAGGACGTCTACGGCTTGGCCGTGGTCGGCGACGGCGCCAGCAGCACCGGCGAAATCCACGAATCGCTGAACCTCGCCGCCGTGCAGAAAGTGCCCGTCCTCTTTCTCTTCCAAAACAACCATTACTCCTTCTCCACGCCCACGAGTTTTCAGTATCGCTGCCGGCATCTTGCCGATCGGGCGGCGGGCTACGGCATATCGGGCTATACGATCGACGGCCTTAATGCCTGGGAGGTTTACACCTCGGTTTGCGACGCACTGGAGTCGATGCAGGCCAACTCGCTGCCGGTGCTGCTGGAGTGCATGACCCTGCGGCTGAACGGCCATGCCGCCTACGACAAGGGCGACTACGTTCCGGCCGAGACGAAGCAGCGCTGGTGGGCCCAGGACCCGGTGCCGGCCGCCCGGCTGAGGATGCTCGACGTTTGCGGCATTTCCGAAACGGACGCGAAGGCGATGGAGGAGGCGGTCGAGGAGGAAATCCGTTCCGCGCTGGCCGAAGCGATGGCGGTCGGACGTCCCGATCCCTCGCAGAACCGCATGTCCGTATTCGCCGAGGCCGTGCCGCCAAAGGTGGAGCCCTATCGCGCGCCGGCTGTGAAAAACGGCGAAGCCGTGGGCCGCGCCCTGGACTACCTGCTGGAACACAATCCGAAGGCGGTCCTGTTGGGGCTGGACATCGGCGCTTACGGCTCGGCGTTCAAGACCTGCAAGGGTCTCTTCGAGCGGCACGGCCCGCAGCGCGTGATGGACTTGCCGGTCTGCGAATCGGCCCAGGTGGGCTTCGCGCTGGGGGCCTCGCAACTCGACGCGCGGCCGATCATCGAGTTCCAGTTCGCCGATTTCTCGACCGAAGTGAGCACCCAATTAGGCATCAATTCGAGCACCTGGTACTTCCGCGCCGGGCGACCGGCGCCGATGCTCTTCCGGCTGCCTTGCGGCGGCGGCTTGACGATGGGGGCCTTTCACTCGGGCGAGTTCGAGGGGCTCTGGTCGCGCTTTCCGGGCCTGAAACTGCTCTATCCGGCCACCGCCCAGGAAACGTTCGAGGCCCTGGTGGCCGGCTTCCACGATCCCAACCCGTGCCTGGTCTTCGAGCACAAGCAGCTTTACTGGAGCCGCAGCGGGGAGATCGACTTCGACGGCGACGTGGCGGCCGTGTGGCGGCCGAGACGCTACACCGAGGGGACCGATCTGACCCTGGTGGCGTTCGGGGCGATGGTCCACGAGTGTTTGGCCGTGGCCCAGCGCAGCGCCCGCTCGATCGAGGTTTGGAACCCGTTCGTCTTGCAGCCGATGGAGATTGGCCCGATACTGGAATCGGTGTCCCGGACGGGCCGGTTGGTGGTGGTGCAGGAGTGCGGGGAGGCGCAGGGCTTGGGTGATCGGGTGATTTCGCTCGTCTGCCGGGAGGCGATGGGGGCGTTGAAATGTCCGCCGCTGCTGGTGGCCGCGCCCAATCTGCCGATCCCTTTCGCCCCCGAGTTGGAGTCGCTCCATCGGCCCAACGCCCAACGTATTGATGCCGCAGTCGAGAACATGATGGCGTCCGGAAATTAACAGCACATCCGTGGCACAGCCGCCCTCGGCTGTGCGGAACGAATTACACAGCCGATGGCGGCTGTGCCACATTTTTCAGGGTTTATTTCCGTTCGCAGTCGAGACATTGTTCAGGGAGAACTCGTGAGCCAATCGAAGTCGAGCCTAACGGACGCCGCGTCGTTCCAGATGCCCTTGTACTTGCCGGCGCAGGGCGCCACGGAGATCGAAGCCACGATCGTCGAGTGGCACGTCGCCGAAGGCGACCGCTTTCAGAAAGGGCAGGCGCTGGTCCAAGTGGACAGCGCGAAGTCGGTCTACGATTTCGAGGCCCCCTGCGACGGACTGCTGCTCCGCCGGCTGCATGACGCCGGAGAAACGGTGCCCTACAGCGAACCGATCATGGAGATCGAGACCGCCGACGCGGCGATGCGCGATTGGATTCCGCCGGCCGCGGCCGGTGCGATTCCCGCGCCGGCGGTGGAAACGGCGGCGTCCGCTCCGGCACAGGTCTATCGCGGAGAGCCGATCGCGCTGCTCGGTTTCGGCGGCTATCTGCCGGAACGTTTGGTGACCAACGACGAACTGCTGGCGGAGTTCCCCGAAATCGACGCCGAGTACGTCTATCAGGTCACCGGCATCCGCAAGCGGCGCTGGGCCGCGGCGGACGAAAAACCCTCGGACATGGCCTATCAGGCGGCGATGCAGGCGATCAGCCGCTCAGGCGTGGAAGCGCAGGACATTGACGCCGTGATCGTGGCCACCACCACGCCCGACGTGGCGATGCCCTCGACGGCCGCCATTCTGCAAAATCGCCTGAACCTGCAATCCATTCCCGCCTTCGATCTGAACGCGGCCTGCTCCGGCTGGCTGTACGCCATCTCGGTCGCCCAGGGAATGATCCTTTCCGGCACGGCGCGGAACGTGCTGACCGTGGGCGTCGACATGCAGTCCCGCCTGTTGGATCACTCGGACCGGGGCGCCTATTTCCTCTTCGGCGACGGGGCCGGGGCCACCGTCGTCTCCGCGATGTCGGCCCATTCGCGCGGGCACCGCATCCATAACGTGGTCCTGGGGGCCGACGCCCGCGGATTGCACCTGGCGCGGCGCAACGAGCCGGGCTATGCCATCCGCAACGGCCAATGCTACGGCGCCGATCCCTGGATCCGCATCGACGGGCCGGCGCTGTTCCGCTCGGCCACCGAGAACTTCGCCCTGGTCATCAGCCAAGCGCTGAACCGCAGCGGCTGGCAATCGGACGATATCCGCTGGATCATTCCCCACCAGGCCAACGGCCGCATCCTGAAGGCCGCCGCCAAACGCAGCCACGTCGGTTTCGACCGCTTCTATCTGAACGTCGATCACGTCGGCAACACCTCCAGCGCCAGCATCCCCCTGGCGATCCTCGAGATGGAAGAGGGGCTGCGGCCGCGCGACAAACTGCTCCTCTGTGCCGTCGGCGCCGGCCTGACCACCGCGGCCATTACCGTCGAGTGGTGAGACGATTGTATCAGAGCGAAAAAGGGGATAAGTCCAATTTTTCTCGCAGCACCCGGAGGGCCGGCACCAACCGCAGGTTGGTCATGGCAAATTGTTTATCAAGGACTGACCCCATGAAATCCAATCCGCCATCCGGCGCCGCGTGGACGCGGCGGCTAAACGAGTCCCCCCGCGACGGCAGCCACCGGGGCGTTTCACTGGCCGCTTAACCCGGATTATTCATAAACACGAAGGAACATTGTCATTCTGAGCGCAGCGAAGAATCTGGGCTGTTTGCGGCGCATCGGAGATCCTTCGCTGCGCTCAGGATGACGTTTATGAATAATCCGGGTTAAGCGGCCAGCCCTCACCTCTCCTCTCTCCTCTCTCCTCTCGGGTTTACGCTGGTCGAGCTGTTGGTTGTGATTACGATCATCGGCATCTTGATCGCGTTGCTGCTGCCGGCAAGAAAAACGAACCGCCGCGCTGTTGTTTGAGCAGCGCGGCGGCGTTTTGGTCGGACTTCCCGCCGATTGCGACTGGATGCGTCGCTGCGAGACGAGCGAAGGTCAGGCGTGCTTCTGCACTAGCCGTGAAGTAGACCTTGGCTCACGCGGTAATAATTGGCACCTCCGTCGGAATGCGAGGCAGGAAGTTCGATTCCTTGTATATTGTACGCCAACGCCATACGAAATATCGGCAATAATTTCCCCCGTTTGCAGCCGAAACCGGCGGAATAACATTTTGCGGGGGAGGCAGGCGAGGAGGGGCCGAACGACCGCCTCATATCTTTCCTCGCCATCCTATTCTCAGTATAGCTTAAAAAATTCCAAAAGCCATCCCCCGGTTGAAAGTAACCACCAATAGCCCGGATTATTCATAAACGTCATCCTGAGCGAAGCGAAGGATCTCCAATGCGCCGCAAACAGCCCAGATTCTTCGCTGCGCTCAGAATGACAATGCTTCTTCGTGTTTATGAATAATCCGGGATAGGGGACCGAACCGATTTTCGCTAGTGCCGTACGGCCGAGAGATCAATGTGCCCGCGGGCCGTGGTTGCCCCAGGGATTGGCGGGCAAACCGAGTTCCAGGCGGCGCTTGCGCATGTCGTCCCGAAACTGGGTCCATTTGGCGCGTTGTTCGGGCGTGGTGTGGTCTAGCCTCTGGTTGCGGTGCTGCGCCCGCTGCTGTGGAGTTCTGGGCCCTCGGCCGCCGGGTCCGCCGTTGGCCTGCCCCTGGCCCGATTGGTCCGGCCCCCAGCCTGGCCGATTCGCGCCTCCTCCGGCCGTGTTGCCGGGATTCTGGCCTTGTCCCCCTTGGCCGGAACCGGCGCCCTGCTGCTGCCGGCGTTGTTCCCACTCTTTCCGGCGCTTCTCCCCCTCTTGAATCTGTTTGTCCAGATATTGCTTGCGTTTCTCCGGCGGTAGTGCAAAGTAGCCATCCACCATTTTATTCATCCGCTGCGCCATTTGCTCGCGCATCGGCTCCTGCAATTGCCGGCGCTGATCGGGCGTAAGTTGCCTCATTGCCTGGCGAAATTGATCCCTCTGTTCCGGACTGGGCTGTTTGCCTTCGCCGAACAGGCCCTTCTGCATCTCCTGGAGCTTCTTCACCTGGGGATCGGTTCCGCCGCGGAACGCCCAGAACCCCGCCGCAAACCAGGAGAATGAGAATCGCCAGGATTACGATCGTTTTTTTCTTTTTCATGACTGATCCTTGATGGATATTAAGTATCTGCGGCGGACAGTAGGGTGGGACCAGCAAAGCGCACTCCCACCACGATTGATCCAAAGCTGGTGGGACTGCGTTTCGCTGGTCCCACCCTACGCTCGTTTTCCACAACGGTCACTATTCAGTAATCCACGTGCCCGTCGGCGTAGAGAAAATTATGCGAACCCAACATGCCGGGCGTGCCGTGAACCGGCTCGAAATCGGTCGCCGTCCAGATTACCGCCGACGGCTGCAAGTCGCCGTGATGATCCAGGCGGGCTTCCTCGCGGGTCTTGCCGACGTTTTTCAAGCCGGAGGAGTTGACCAAAGCCGACCAGTTGTATTCGTAACTGAGCCCCTCTTTCTCAAAATACGAACCGGACACTTCCGCGCCGTTGTCCACGTAGTAGACGTCGCCGGGACAACGATAAACCGCGGCGTTGTCCTCGATGTACGGGGCCAGAACCGTCCGCAGGCCCGGTCTCTCCGGCGTCACGGACGGCATCCGGGCGGCATCGGGATATTTGCCCGTCGCTCCCTGGAAATCGATGTACATACTCAATGCGATCCCGATTTGGTGCAGGTTGTTCCGGCACTGGATTCGCCGGGCGGAGGCCCGGGCGGCTTGCACCGCCGGCAACAACATCGCAATCAGAATCGCGATTATCGAAATCACCACCAACAGTTCCACGAGCGTGAACGCGGCGGGCGGCCCTTTAGCCCGCCGTGAATACACGGCGGGGACACGGCGCGTGCGAAACGCCCCGCGACCGCCGTCGCGGGGACACCCGTTTAGCCGCCGCGGCCACGCGGCGCTGATGACCGGCGAACAGGGTCTCATCGTACTGCTCCAAATTTGCCCTTTTCGTAGGGTGCGTGAAATGCACCACTGCCCCCTCTGTTTGGTGCATTTCACGCACCCTACAAATGACGAAGCGTTATGGCCCTGTGCATATTAACCCCGCTCGCAAAGCAAGGTTTCGACGGAATCGGGAAGCGCCTATGGGCGACGAGAAGAGTTTTTACGCGCCGGCAGCCGGACGGGGTCGATCCCCGGCGGATCGGCCGTTTGCAGCGGGGCCTGCCAGCGGACCGCCCGGCTCGCCGCCGCATCGCTCAATGCCGGACCGGCGAAGACGATTTCGCTCCGCACCAGGCCGGCTATCGACAGCGTCGATTCATCCACGAACCGTTGCCGGTCGTCCGGTCCCCGCCAGCCGAGGATCGGCGTCGCCGGCGCAACCAGCGACCCCTGTCCGGTCCAACGGAGACAACCTGGAACAAGCCGTGGCGACTCGACGCTCTGAAGTTGCACCAAGGGAACATCCGGCGCCGGCTCGAACACGGAGGCCGTCGCCAGCACGGAGATTTCGCCCGGCTGACGTTTGGCGTCCGCGACGAAACACTCCAGCAACGGACCGCCGCGGAGCGTCGATTGCGCCAGCGATAGCGAGATCGATTCGTCCGGCCGCGGACAGTGATCCAACCGCACGAGCGGACCCGAGCCGACGTGCAGAACGTTGGCAAGCTGGACGCCGACCGCGCCGAGCGTCCGGCAATCGACGCCGGCGTCGCTGACTGCGATCAGGCAATCGGCCATCGCCAGCCGCCCGTTGGGCAACGAGACCGCGGCCTGCTTCCGGTCCGTCGGATGCACCCAGCGGACGGCCGAAACGGGAGCGGAATTCAAGTCCGCGCACAAGAAGCGGCAGCCCTGGAACGCGGCGATTCCGGCTTGTAGACGGACCAGAGCCGCTTCCGCATTTTCGCGGCGGTCGCCGGCCGCGGCGCCGTTCCAGCGGAAGTCGATGTTCTCGAAACGGACGTTCTCCTTATCGACGATCAAGCCGCCGCGGGGAACCAGGAGGACGGCTCGGCGGCCGCTCGGGGCACGCACGCGCTCGCCTTCCCGAAGCCGCAGCCTCCTCGCGTCGTTCGGCTGGTCCGAGCGCAGCACCAGATCGGCCGGCGGCCCGGCCGGCTGCTGATACGAGGCGGGAACGACCACGCCGATGTTGCTGAGTTCGGCGGTCGATTGTTTAGCGGCCGACGGCACGTCGGCCTTGTTCGCGTGTTCCTGGCCGACGTGCCGTCGGCTGCTAAACGCTTCATTTCGAGTGCCCCGCGGCCAGAAAATGGCCGCGGCAATCGCCAGACAACATACGCCGCCGGCCAGCCACAGCGGAGTGCGGTTCGAGCGGCGGATCGACCGGGCGGTGGTCGTCCAGCGGACGGTGGGCCGCCCGCCCCGATCAAGCGCGCCGATCAACTTCTCGCGGCCGTCGCGGGTCGGCGGACCCAGCACGGCCGACAGCCGGGCCATCGACTCCGGCCGATGTTTCGGCTCTCGCTCGACGCATGCCGAGATGGCTGCCACCAACGTCGCCGGCGCATCTGGGGCGTATTCCCGCACGTCGCGGATTTCGCTCCGCTCGGCCGCGCGGAGCTTCGCCAACCCATTGCCGCCGGGCAGCGCCGGCCGGCCGCAAAGCATGCTCCACCACAGACAGCCGCAGGCGAAGATATCGCCGGGCACCGTTGGCGGCGTCCCCAACGCGATCCGCTCGGGCGCCAGGTTCTCGAACGCCTCGGGCGGGAGATCGACGTGGGCGTAACCCTCTTCCGGCCGCACGACGCCGCGCAGCCCCGGCCAGGGGAGCACCACCTCGCCACGGTCGCTCAGGATCAGGCTCGACGCGCAGATGTCGCCGTGGCAGACGCCGCGATTTTCCAATTCGACAAGCCGGACCAGCATCGCTCTAGCGATTTCCAGCACGACCTCCGGCGGGAATCGACCATATTGCACCATCCACTCCGCCGCCGTTCGGCCGTCAACCCACGGCTCGGCAACGAAGTTTGACGAGGGGCGAGGGGTGAGGGGCGAGGGGCGAGGGGTGGCCGGTTCACCGGCCACTTGAATAACCGCCAGCCGCACCATCTCCCCCGTTTCGACGTGCCGGGCGCGATAACCGGCGGCGTACAGCGGATACGTCAGCCGTTCGCAAAGCAAGTATGGCCCGACTCGCAATCCCCGCCCCCGGCCGGAGTTCAACTCGGCGGCCTGAAACTGTGTCAGCAGCCGAGCCTGGGCCAGGGCATCGATCCACACCGACTCGAACCGGGGCAGATTGCCCGACAGCCGCCGCACCCGCCGGCCCATTCCCGCCACCTGTTTGGCCGTAGCCAATCCCAGGCCTTCCAGCGTTGCGACCAGTTCCTTCGGCGGCAGTTCGGGCATGACATTTAGCCCACCGAGAATACACGGCGGGCAAAGCGGGAGAGAACTCCGGATCGTGCCCCCGGTGTATTCACCGGGGGCTAAATTGCGATACACTTCATATCTTGGCACCGCCATTCGGCGTATATGGTAGCACCATAAAGCCGCGACCGTTGGTCGCGCCGAGTCGGCGCATTATCCCAGCACCAGGGGCGCGATCAAAGGTTGCGGCTTTGTGAGACATTTTCGCCGCCGGCGGCGTTGGCTGCAATAGAGAAATCGCAGGGAGGAGCTATTTCTTTGCCCGCGGATGGGCACGCTGGTATATCTCACGCAGGGCCGTGGTGCTGACGTGCGTGTAGATTTGCGTGGTGACGAGGCTCTTGTGGCCCAGCAGTTCCTGAACGCTGCGGATGTCCGCGCCCCGATCGAGCAGGTGCGTGGCGAAACTGTGGCGGAGCGAATGCGGGCTGGTGCGGCTGTCCAGCCCGGTGATTTTCAGATACTTTTCCAACATCCGGGCGACGCTCCGCGTGGTCAGCCTCCGGCCGAACCGATTGACGAACACCGGCGCCGCGGGAAAAGGGGACGCAGCTAATTTTTTGGTCGCACAAATGAGCTGCGTCCCCTTTTCCTGCGGGTGCAGCTTTCGCACGCGGAGCCAGCGTTGCAGGGCGTTGACGGCGTAGGAGCCGACGGGGGCCAGCCGTTCCCGGCGTCCCTTGCCGCGGACGCGGAGCAGGCCGGCCTGGAAGTCCAAGTCGGCGTCGTCCAGCCCGACCACCTCGCTGACCCGCAAGCCGGCAGAATACATCGTCTCCAGAATGGCCCGATCGCGGAGCCCCATCGGCTCGCTGGGCGGGGGCGCGTCGAAGAGCCGGCCCAGTTCCTCGGCCGAGAGGAAATGGGGCAACGATCGCCCCTGGCGCGGCGTCCGCAGCGGTTTGGCCGGGTTCGACTCGGCCCAGCCTTCGCGCATGCCGAAGCGGAAGAAACTCCGCAGCGTGGCGATGTGCCGGGCGATGCTGCTCTTCGCATAGCCCGAGTCGTGCAGGGCCGAAACGTAGCCCCGCAGATCGGAGACCGTGATTGCGCCGGGCGCGGGGAGGGTTCCGTCGCGGCCTTCGCTGAGATACTCGGAAAACGCTTCGAGGTCTTCGCCGTAGCTCTTGACCGTGTGCGGCGAGGCGTTGCGCTCCACGGCCAGATATTTCAGGAATCGGGCAACGGCGGTTTGCATGGGAGGGATCAGGAATTAGGGATTAGGGATTAGATGTCAGGGGATTATCTAATCCCTAATCCCTACCCTCCAATCCCTACGTCAACGGCACTCCGAAACGGGACGTGCAGGCGAACTTCCGGCTGTCCTGGCGGATTTTCTGGCTCAGCACCGCGGCGTCGTACCAGGTGAAACTCGACTCGGGGTTCGAGGCGAACCGTCCCAGCGTGCGCAAGGTCTCCGCGCGGTTTTCGTCGTTATAGAGAAAGACGTATCGCTCCGTCCCTTTAACCAGCGCCAATACGTTGATGTCCTGATTCACCGTGAGATTTCTCCTCGCGCGGCTCTGCGCCAAACGTAGGACAGGTTGTTAACCTGTCCCCGGCGGACAGGACAGGTTGCCAACCGGTCCTACATTGCGCAATTACTCGTGGGAAGGGTTATGCTCCTGCTCTCTATATCGGCCGTCAGGCCGCTGTTACGCCACTCGCCCGGCGGTTTGCGGTTCGTGCGGTTTAGGTTCAGCTTGCGGAGCTGAGCACCGCCGCCAATCACCCCTCGCGGGCAGTACCGTTATCGCTTACAAACCGCTAACGAATCGCCAACGGCTCGTTTATCGGCAAAGTTTGCGCGGTTTCTCCAATTTCCAATTAGTGGTCGGTAATTTATTAGATTGACCTGGCGAACATTTGTGCTTCACGAAGGTCTCATAACAGGGAGACTGCGAAAACAGACATGAACCACCTAACTTACCACGGGCGCAATCGTCGGGTTAACGTCGGCGCCTGAATACTGCTGAACTCGCCCCATACCCAAATTGGTGGAATGAGTTACAATGGATAAAGGAGGTCGATATGAAAATATCCGTTGAATTATCCGCCGATGAGTCTGACCTGTTGGACAGCACTGCCAGCCGCCTGGGGGTGCGTCCGGAAGAGCTTGCCAGGGCAACGCTTTGTGATGCTCTGAGCAGGGACAACGAAGCGTTTCCCCAGGCTGCGGAATACGTCATCCGTAAGAACGAGGACCTTTACCGGCGGCTGGTGTAATGCAATATCTCGCCTGAAGTGATATCCTCAACAAGGAAACATCATCTATGTATCACCTCACAATCACAGAAGCGGAACAAAACTTTGCCGCACTGGTTGATCGGGTAACGACGGAGGGCATTGTCGTCGAGTTGCGACGAGGTGAGTGCGTGGTGGCCTATCTTGCACCTGCTCAGCCGAACTCTCCGCTTAAGGCCGAGGACTTGAACACGTTTCTCCAGAATCTGCCCAAACTGGGCGACGACGCCGAAGCGTTTTCCGCCGACGTGCGCAATCCGCAGGGAGTTTCCAATGGAGGCTGACCCATGGGATTGATGGTTGACTCCAATGTCCTTATTGATTTCGAGAAGCGGCGGACACCAGTCGACCTTTCGCATTGGGAGCCGTCGGGGTCTAATTACATCAGCGCGATAACGGTCTCCGAATTACTCATGGGTGTTTATCGCGCCGATCGCGAGGAACGTCGGAAACGCCGCAGCGAGTTCGTTGAAGCAATCCTGGCAACTGTATCGGTGTTGGATTTCACGACAGCCGTGGCGCGTAGACACGCTCAGATCTACGCAGAATTGTCGCAGCGCGGCAGAATGATCGGTGCTCACGACTTGATCATCGCCGCCACAGCATTGCATCATGGCTTTTCTTTGCTGAGTGACAATGTTGATGAGTTTTCGCGAGTCCCCGGTTTGTCCGTGATCCCTTTCCGGCCGACGAGATAGGGGTGAAGTCAAATCAGATCGTTTTGCAGCGGAGCAGATGTCCTCGCAGGAAATACTATATGGTCTGTTCGGCGGCTTGATTGCCTCAACCGTCGACAACTGGTTCTTTTGAGTGACATGGCATCATCGACGACATCCAGCCAGATATCCCCCCGCAACCTCACCCGGCCCGTCAAGATCGGCTCGGTGACGATCGGCGGCGGCAATCCGGTCGTGGTGCAGAGCATGTGCGCCACGAAAACGACCGACGTCGAGGCGACCGTCGCGCAGGTGCGGCAGTTGGTCGAGGCGGGGGCGGGCGTGGTGCGGATCGCCGCCGACTCGCGGCGCGATTGCCAGGCATTGGCTGAAATCCGCCGCCGCTGCCCCGACGCGAACCTCTCGGTCGATCTGCAGGAAAACTACCGGCTGGCGGCCGACGTGGCCCCGCTGGTCGATAAAATTCGCTACAACCCGGGCCATCTCTATCACAACGAGCCGGAACGCCCCTGGCAGGACAAGGTCCGCTTCCTGGCCGACGTGGCCGGCGCAGCACGACTGCGCGATCCGGGTCGGCGTGAATTGCGGCTCGGTCGATCCCGCGAGATCCTCCCCTCTCCCTTTGGGAGAGGGGCTGGCGGTGAGGGCAAATCGGCCCGATCTCTCCCCTCTCCCTTTGGGAGAGGGGCCGGGGGTGAGGGCCATGCTTGCTCAGCGCCCTGGAACACTGCGAACTGCTCGACCGCCTGGGCTTCGTCCGCTATTGTGTGTCGCTGAAGGACTCCGATCCGGCGCGGGTTGTGGAGGTGAACCGGCGTTTCGCCGCGCGGCGGCCGGACGTGCCGCTGCACCTGGGGGTGACCGAGGCGGGAATGCCGCCCGAGGGAATCGAAAAAACCCGCTCCGCGCTCGTGCCGCTGCTGGCCGCGGGCATCGGCGACACGATCCGCGTTTCGCTGACCGTTCCGTTCTCGCGGAAGCACGAGGAGATCGCCGCCGGCCGGGAAATTCTGGCCGCCATAAAAACGTGTCAGGACTATTTATTGCCGTCAGGGGAAGGAGGCGGCTCATTCGCACAGAAAACTAGTTCTGACACCTTTTTCCCGAAGCTGAACATCATCAGTTGCCCGAGTTGCTCGCGGGTCGAGAACGAGGCCTTTGTCGAGTTGGCCATGCGGGTCCGCGAAGCAACGCGCTACGCGGCCGATTTCCCGATCACGATCGCCGTGATGGGCTGCCGTGTGAACGGGCCGGGCGAAACCGACCACGCCGACCTGGGCTTGTGGTGCGGGCCGAACTCGGTCCATCTGAAACGCGGCTCGACCTCGCTCGGCTCGTTCTCCTTCGACGAGGTTATCCCCCGGCTGAAGGCCGAGTTGGACGACTTGATCACCCGTCTGAACGATCTGCCGTCGCCGAGCGAGGAGTCAATAAATGAATTGCAACGCCGATCGGCGGAATACGACGCCGGCGTCGCATCAGCTTCTCCTTGGCCGGATGTCAAGACTCGCTCGCGAAAGAAGGCTGGGCTGGATGGTTGATCCTTTGGTATCTCTTCCCGGCGTGGACGCCGGGGCTAAACGGTTCGTCTTTCTTAATTGTGAATGTTGTGTTAAGTGAATTTCCGCATGGCGACCGGCGGGGGAATTTGCTAATATCCCCCCCGTGCGATATATCCCACTCATACTGGCCGTGCTGATTTCGGGCGGATGCGCCGGCGGTCTGGCCGGGCGGCTGACCCTGCCCGAGCGGAACACGCTGGTCCGGGGACAACTGGAAATACACAGCGATTTTCCGCTCGCGGCCCATCATCGGCTGTTCGAGGAACTGACTGCTCAACGCGAGGACTTGTGCCGGCGGTTGTCGCTGCCGCGATCCGACGAGCCGATCCAGGTGTATTTGTTCGAGAATCCCGACCGGTTTCACGAGTTCATGCGGCTGCATCACCCGGGCTTTCCCGATCGGCGGGCGTTTTTCGTCGAGACCGACGCCCGGCTGACGGTTTACGCCCAGTGGGGCGACCGGATGGCCGAGGACCTGAGGCACGAGGTAACGCACGCCTATCTGCACTCGGTCGCGCCGAACGTTCCGCTGTGGCTCGACGAGGGCATCGCCGAGTATTACGAGGTCCCGCGGTGGCAGCGGGGATTGAATCGTCCGCATCTCGAACGGCTCGTCGAGCGGATAGAGCAGGAGCACTGGCGGCCCGACCTGGGGCGGCTGGAGCGGATCGCGGCCTCGCAAGAGATGCCGCAGGACGATTACGCGGAATCCTGGGCCTGGGTCCATTTCCTGCTCGATTCGCGGCCGGAATGTCTGGACCTGCTGCGGAATTACCTAGCCGAATTGCGTCACAACGGGGTCGCATCGCCGGTTTCTGCCCGTCTGGCCGCGATCTACGAACATCCCGACGCGGCGTTGGTCGAGCATGTCCGCCACCTGGCGCCTGTGAAAAGGTGAGAAAAGGTGACGGCCACCAAATCTGGGATAGATAGGCAACACCCAGGCAGTTTAGAAGACCCAGACTACCCATATTTGGTGGCTGTCACCTCTTTCCGTTTGTCCGAGAAAATAGGTAAATTATTGGCGGCGAACTGCCGATAATCGAGCCGTCTGTGATAGTGCGGTCAACTTGTATTCAGCGTGGGGGGGACTAACCATGCAGGATAAATTCCATGCAGTTCTCCCATTTTGCCTCCTTCACTAGCTTGCGGCCGACATCCGGCCTGCTTCACTTTCAAACGCGATGGATTGCCGCCTTGGCGACGCTGCTGGGCGTCCTCTTTTTAGGAACGCCGCTCCGGGCCCAATCCGACGACGCCGCGCTGGCGCCGTGGCAGACGTTTGCCGGGATGCAGTCGGGCGGCTATGTGGAATCGCCGCCGCGGCGAAACGATCGCGCCACTCGACCGATGGGCCATATTGCCGGACCGCCGGTCTATGAAGGGATGGCCCCGGCTCCGGGCGAAGAATCGGCCTCGGGCGGTTGCCAAACCTGCGGCGAGGAGGAGTCCTGTCCGGACGGTTGCGGACTCCGCGACTGCCCCGATCCGTTCCGCAATCGGTTGTGGTTTAGCGGCGAGTACCTGATGTGGTGGGACAAGTCGGGCAGTTTGCCGCCGCTGGGAACCACCAGCATCGACGGCACGTTGCGGGCCGACGCCGGCATACTGAAACGCACCGGAACCAACATTCTGATCGGCGGACAAAACTTCGATCTGGGCCTCCGCTCCGGCGCCCGTTTATCGCTCGGATGCTGGGCCGATGCCTGCCACGACGAGGCCTTCGAGGCAACCTACCTGTTCTTCGGCAGCGACAAAGTGAGTTATCGGGAAACCAGCGACGCATATCCGATCCTGGCGCGACCGTTCTACAACGCACAAACCTTCCGCCAGGACGCGGTGATCCTGGCCTATCCCAACCAGCAGACGGGCTGGCTCGACGCCGCCGTCACCAATCAATTGTCGTCGCTCGACTTGCTCTATCGGAAGGTGATGGTGCGGGGCTGCAAAGGCCAGGTGGACTTTTTGGCCGGCTACCGCTACGGCCGGTTCTCCGAGAATCTGGCCGTGGATGCCTCGACGACCTACGTCGCCGCCGTGGGAGAAATCCCCGTTGGAACCGTCCTCGGCACGTCCGATTGGTTCGCCGCGGACAACGAGTTTCACGGCGGCGAGGTGGGGATTTCCGCGAAGAACCGCTATTGCCGGTGGACGTTCGAGGTCCTGGCGAAGCTCGCCCTGGGCGGCACTCGAGCCCGCACGCGGATCGACGGGTCCACGACCGTCGCCGTCCCGCAGGAGGCCCCCATCGTTTACGGGGACGGGATGTTGGCCCTGCCGACCAATTCGGGAACGAGCCAGGAGAGCGTCTTTACGGCGATGCCCGAGTTGGGCTTCAACGTCGGCTACGACCTGACGCCCCGGCTGAAGGCCACGTTCGGCTACACGTTTCTCTACTGGAGCCGGCTTGCCCGGCCCGCCGATCAGATCGACACGAGTCTGAATCCGACTCAATTTCCGCCCCGCACGCTCGCCGGCTACCCGGCGCCCGCGGCGAAGTTCGTCCTGAGCGATTACTGGGCGCAGGGTTTCAACTTCGGGCTGGACTATCGGTACTAAGCCCCGCTTCGATCCAGAGTGACGGTGGTCTCGACGGTGCTTCCGACGTTGCCGGCGTCGTCGGTCAAATGGACGCTGATGGTCAACAATCCGTCGGAGAGCGACGAAACGTCGATGTCTCCCACGTGATAATTTTCCAGGAGCACCGTGTCCGATCCGCTCACCGGGTCGCCGCCGCCGTCGCTGGTGATGGTGAAGGAATAGGTCGTGAACGGCTCGCCGCTCAGAATCCAGAATCCGGTGGAATCGGCCGTCGTCGAGTCGATCACGTCGGTGAAGGGAGCGACGGAGTAACCGCTCGGCGCCGTCTTGTCCAGCATGGCGGTGGCCGTGACCGCTGCGCCGGTCTTGCCGCCGGTGTCGGTCAAGGCGACGCTGAAGGTCAGTTGTCCGTCGGCCAGGCCCGACACGTCGATTCCCGTCAATTGCTGACCGGCCGCGGTAATCTCGCCGGTTCCGGTGACTTGGCCGTCGCCGCCGGCGCTGGTGACGACGTAGTTGTAGGTCGCGCCGATCTCGGCGCCGGCGAAGGTAATGCTGGTGGCCGTGGACTTGGAGTTGGAAATCAAAGAGTCGTCGGCCGCGATCGAATAGCCGCTGGGAACGTGTTGATCGAGGGTGGCGGCGGCCGTAGCGGCCGTGCCGCTGTTCCCCGCCGCGTCGGTCAAGGTGACGCTGAAGGTCAAGGTGCCGTCGGCCAGTCCCGAGACGTCGATGCCGGAGACCACTTGGGCCGCGGATTCGATCGTTCCGCTGTGCGAGACGGTTGTGCTGCCGCCGGTGCTGGAGATCGTATAGGTGTAAGTCGCGCCGACCTCGCCGCCGTTGATTTGGAAGAAGGTGTCCGCGGCGTTGGTCTCGTCGAGGGCCGTGTCGTGCGGGACGACGGAGTAGCCGCCGGGGGCCGTCTTATCGAGGATGGCGGTTGCCGTGGCGGCGGCGCCCCGATTGCCCGTCGCGTCGGTCAGCGTGACGCTGAAGGTGACCGCGCCTTCCGGCAGCGAGGAGAGGTCGATGTTGGTTACGTGCTGTCCCGCGGAGGCGATGGTCCCGCTGCCGATGACGGTGCCGTTCCCACCGCTGCTGGAAACGGTGTAATTGTAGGCGGCGCCCACTTCGGCGCTGCTGAAGGTGAATCCCGCGGTGGTGGCCTTGGCGGCGCCGATCTGGCTGTTGTCGGCCGTGATCGAATATCCGCTGGGTGGGGTTCTGGTCGGATTGGGCGGGGGTGACGTTGGTCCGCGCGGCCGGAGCGGACGCCAGCAAATTCCACAAGGAGATCGAGCCGGGCATCAAACCGCGCTCGCCGAAATTGAATTCCACGGCGTTTTCATCGGCCCCCAGTTGAATCTGGAACCTGTCTTGCGCGACCGTGCCGCGGACCGTGCCGCCGATGGTTCCCGCGGTCTCCTTGCCGTCGAGGTATCCGGCGGGTTGAAGCTCCTGCACGCGGTACAAGCCGGGCGAGAGGTTGTCGAAGCGATAGGAGCCGTCGGCGCCGCTCGAAACGGTGGATACTTGCGTCCAGTTTCCTTGCCCATCCGAGGCGAGAAGCTGCACGACGACGCTTTGCATGGCCAGATGCGCTTGTCCGTCGGGGGTGATGCGGAGGCCGTCGTTGTCGGCGTCGACGTAGACGAAGCCGGAGATGCTTCCCGTGGCCGAGGTGACGGTGAGCGAAATGGCGTCGGTGGCGGTGCTGAAGGCGGTCGTGCCGCCGTTGACCGTGGTGCTGACGAGCTGACCGGCTGTTCCGCTGGTGCCGTCCCAGGCCCGAAAAGTGACAGTGGCGGTTTCCGCGCCGCCGCCCGGGGTGTATTGCAGAATCGCGTCGGCGGGGAGCAACAAGCCGGAGCTGTTTGAAACGGTGAGGATAGCCGTGAAGGACGTGCCGTCGAGCGAATATCGCCAAGTGCCGCTTCCGGTGAGGCCGACCACGGCGATCCCGCCCGTGGCGTCGCCGTCCGCGTCGGTGACGGTGGTCGTCGCCGCGCCGTGGTTGACGTAGTCGCCGGGAACGATGGCGGCGACTTCTTCGTAAGTGATGCTTCCCGCCGAGGGACCGGCGGCCGTCAACACCGGGGCGTCGTTGACCGCGGTGACGGTCAGCGAGGCGGTGTCCGACAGGCTGCTGAAGGCCGAATGATCGCCGCCGGACGTGGTGTCCACCGCGGAGATGCCGTCCTGGCCGGCAGTGCCGTCCCAGGCCACGTAGCTGACGGTGGCGGTCTCGCCGTTTTGGGCGTTCGGAGTGTAGCGCAACTTGGCGTCGGCGGGGAGCAATACCGCCGAGGCGGCCGAGACCGTGCCGATGTTCGTAAAGGTCGTGCCGTCGAGCGAATAGGCCCAGACGCCGTTGCCGGTGGCGCCGGTCACGGCGATTCCGCCCACGACGGCCGCGTCGTCGGCGTCGCTGATGAGCGTCGTGCCGTCGCCGTTGTTGATAAAGGAGCCGGTCAGGCTGATAGTGATGGGCGTGTTTTCATCGGTCGCGCCGATCTGCGGCGTGGCTGGCACGAGGACCGGCGGCGTGTTGGGCCCGGCGATCGCCAGATCGAAGGTCTGCACGGCCGTGTTGCCGGCCGCGTCGGTTGCCTTGACGGCCACCGGCAGGCTGGTCCCCTGGCCGGTGACTGAAGCCCAGGTGATCCGTCCGGTGCCGGCATTGATCGTCATTCCGTCCGGCGCTTGTTCGAGACTGTAAACGAGGCCGCTATTATCGTCCCCGGCCGCCAGTTGGTAAATGTAGGTCCCTTGCTCGTAGGCGGTCGTCACCGGACTGGATGTGAACACCGGCGGAGTGGTGTCGATCGTTACGGCCAAAGGCGAAGAAAGCCCGCTCACTAGATCGACGGTCGTATTCAAGTTGCCGACGGCGACCGGATTGTTGGCAAGCGTCTGTTTGACGGTGAACTGATGGGCGCCGTCGGTCAAGTGGGTCGTGCCGTTGGTGACGACGTTCACGGTGGTCCCGGCGGCGGTGGTCTGACCGATCAGGGTGCCGTCGGCGTACAATTGGACGAGCGAGTTGAGGGTGACGCCTTCGATCTCGAAGGTCAGGGTCTTGCCTGCCGAGTTGTCCAGGTTGGTCACCGCGTCCGAATCGCTTCCACCCGTATCGGAAGTGGAAAGCAGGCTGACTGTGGTCGGCGGGGCGGGATTGACGTAGACCGGCACGTACTGCAGGTCCCAACTGTCGCCGGTCGAGTCGGAAACGCCCACCTGAATGCTGAACACGCCGAAAGCGCCGTTCGACGGAATAACGGTCATTGCGCCGGTGGCGTGGTCGATCGAGACGGACAAATTGGCGTTGGTCGGCGAGACGGCGGCATAATAATAAATCGCGTCGCCTTCCACGTCCGTGGCGGGGATGTTGATCGTGACCGGGGTGTCCACGCTGGTGACGATCGGATCGATTTTGCCCAGGAAGGGCAGGTCGTTCGTCGTGTCGGCGGCGACGGTCACCTGAAAGGTCTGGCTGGTCGTTTCGTTGGTGACCGTGTCGGTGGCGGTGACCGTAACGTCGGCCGTCCCCGTGGCGCCGTCGGGAGCGGAGAGCCGCAGGACCGCGTCCTGGGCGTCGTCGACCACGGTAGCCGAAGTGATCACCACGTTGTTTATCGGGGCGCTGTTGCCATCGACCGGCACCTGATTGAGCTGTTCGACGACGTCCATTCCGTCGGTGACCATGCCGAAAATGGTGTAGCGGAAATCGAGCCAGCGGGTGGGTTCCACGGTGATGAAGAACTGCGAGCCGTTGGTGTCGGGACGGGATACTGCGATCCGGTGTGCTGTTGGCCATCGCCAACAGGCCGGGTCCGGTGAATTGCAGATCGGGGTTGAACTCGTCGTCGAACTTGGAAGTGTAGGAATCGTTCTTGCCTCCCTGGATCATGAAACCCTCGATGATCCGGTGGAAGGTCAGGTCGTCGTAGAAGCCGTCGTTGACCAAAGACATGATCCGATCGACCGTGTCCGGCGCCAGGTCCTCGAAGAGTTGGATCGTGACAGTGCCGTGGATGTTGTCGACCTCGTCGTCGATGACCAGGCGGATGCTCGGGTTTTGGTCGGAGACGGTGGTGGCCAGGTTGGCGGCCGCTCCGCCCGCGGTCAGGTTGGAGTTGCTCACCGACACGTTGTAGCTCACCGGGTGATCCGATTGGCTGTCGAGCGCGAGGTTCAGCGGCGCACCGGCGTACACCGATTGGTCGCCGATCGACGAAAGTGTGACCGAGAGCAATTGCCGGGACTCGAGCGGTTCGATGAACAGCCCGCGGTTGAACGACAGTCTGGATCGGGGGGATTTCCGCGCTCCGCCGATTTCCGGGGAGTGTTTTCTCGCTCGTTTGTGGAACATGGTCGTACAGCCGGTGGAAATGATTTGCCCTTCTCTGTCTTTCGCGATCGCGGGGAGAAAGCCCGTCTGCTTCCGTCGTGGGCATCGGAGCCAACACGGCGAAATCCCCTCCAAAATCGCCAAAGTCTCGTTCACCTGCCGCAGGCGCACCATGCGGAAAGGCGAACTCTTATTATCCACGGAACCGGCAACGTTTTCCAGCAATTTTCACCTTGCCCCCCGCGTTCAGGGCGGGCGAAGGCGGAACTAATACCGGATATGCACCGCAATACAGCACCGCAGAGGGGGTGCAAAACCGGTTCTTGTCGAAACAACGTAATGTCGCCACGGCCGAGAGGTGTGCGGCAAGATTTTATGGAGTTGGCGTCATTCTGAGCGTAGCGAAGAATCTGGCTGGAATCACAGAGATTCTTCGCTCCGCTCAGAATGACCGCTTTGCCAGGATTTCTTGCCACACACGCCGAGGACTATTACTAGCCGCTTTGCGGAAGCTACTGTAAAATGGCCGGGGGCTAGTT
Source organism: uncultured Planctomycetota bacterium (assembly GCA_963733145.1). Lineage (GTDB taxonomy): Bacteria > Planctomycetota > Planctomycetia > Pirellulales > Thermoguttaceae > JAHIKV01. The sequence continues at coordinate 34,465 of CAVTCJ010000013.1, forward strand.
TTCACACGCAAACCACATCGCCGTTCACCATATAAGTACATGCTGACGTTTCACTCGTTCCGCAACGCCGATCCGCCCTTGCTGGCCGCGTTGTGGCGGAGCCGCTCGGGCCAGCCGGGACTTTCGCAGCCCGTATCGCCCGAACTGCTCGAACAACTGGTCTTTGCCAAGCTCTATTTCGACTATGACGGCCTGATCCTGGCCCGCGACGACGGCCGGCTGGTCGGTTTCGCCCACGCCGGCTTCGGTCCCAACGAGGAGCGGAGCTGGATTTCCACGGCGAGCGGCATCACCTGCCTGGTCCTGACCGGTCCCGGCTGCGACGAAGATCGAGTCGCCGGCGGATTGCTCGAACGCTGCGAGGAATACCTGAAGAATCGCGGGGCGAAACTTTTGCTCGGCGGCGGCCTCGGGCCGCTGAGCCCATTCTACGTCGGGCTCTACGGCGGCAGCGAGTTGCCCGGCGTCCTCGATTCGGACCTGGTCGCCCGCCGGGCGTTCGAGTCGCGCGGATACCGGGAAGTCGAGCGAACGGTCCTGATGCACCGCGAGCTCAGCGAGTTCGAGGCCATCGGCGATCGGCGGCAGATGCAAATCCGCCGGCAGACGGTCTTCGAGGCGACGGCCGACGCCCCCACGCGATCCTGGTGGGAAGCCTGCCTCTTCGGCGAGTACGAACTGACCCGTTTCGATCTAAAACCGCAGGGCGGCGGTCCGGCGGTCGCCTCCGCCACGTTTCGTTCCGCGGTGCCCGAAGGGGCCTCTGCCGAGCGACAATCGGTGGGCTTGATCGACATCCACGTGGCCGCCGACTATCGTCGCGGGGGTCTGGCCCGGTTCCTGCTGAACAACGCCTTCCGCTGGTTTCTCCGCCGGGGGATCGTCAGCGTGGCGGTGCAAGCGCCCGAATCCGACGCCTACGTGCTGACGGTTTTCTCCAATCTCGGCTTCAGCAAGGTGGAGCAAGGCGGCCTGTGGCGAAAAGAAGCCTGAGAGGCGGTACAAAGACGTTCATTTACGTGGTAGGGTGGGACAAGCGGAGCGCGGTCCCACCACAAATTGTCGCTGATCTTGGTGGGACCGCGCTTTGCTTGTCCCACCCTACCTGCTAAATGTAGCCGTTTTTCTCGTTTCACGCGGATTTCCGGACGGGCTCGACCGTCGGGGTTGGCTTGGCCGCGGAGCTCCGCTTCCGCCGCGTGTCCTTCCAACGGCGATGGAGCCACCAGTATTGATCGGGCGTGCGGCGAATCAGTTCCTCCAGCCGGCTGGTGTACCACTGCGTCAGTTCGGGGACCGTGCGCAGATTATCGCCGGAGTCGTCGGGGTCGATCATGGCGAAGTTGTCCAGTTCGAACCGCATCGGCCGCCCCCGCCGCCGCGAGGCGCAGACCGATACCCGCGCGTGATTCTCCAGCGCCAGCAGGGCAATCGCCTTGTGGGCCGAGGCCGGGCGGCCGAAAAACTCGACCCAACATCCCTTTGTCCCGGCGTATTGGTCGGCCAGGAAAGTCATCGTGCCGCCGCGGCCCAGGACGTCGAGGATCTGGTTGAAACCGCCGTTTTTGGGGATGATGTGCTGGCCGGTGTCGCCGCGGAACCGATTCAGGAAGGCGTCGAGAAACTGATTGTCGAGCGTCCGGGCGATGGTGTGCGTGGGAAAACCGAGGATGCCGAGGACGTAGCCGCCGACCTCGAAATTGCCCAGGTGCGCCGTGACGATCAACGTCGGCCGATCGTCGAGCAGATCGCGGACCAACGCCGCCTGATTTCGCAAGGAGACGTACTCGCGCCAGTTTGTCTCGTGAATCTTCCGCGGCGTGTGGGCCACTTCGAGCACGAGCAAGAACAGGTGTTCCCACATCCGTTGGGCCAGCCGGGCCCGCTCGGCGGGGGTCATCGCCGGAAAGGCGTGGGCCAGGTTCTCGTCGACCACCTTCCCCCGCACGCGCAGCACGTTGCAGAACAAGCGGGCCATCGCCCGCGCCACCCGCTGCCCCGTCTCGATCCGCATCGCCTGCACGACGCAAATCAAAATCCGCACGATCACGTAGACGAGATAATCGAGGAAAACCCGGCTTCGCATGGCCGCTCTACTCCCTGGCGCCGCAATTGTGGACAGTTCCCCCATTGTCGCAAAACGGGCCTTCGCGGGGAAGAGCGATTCCGCCGAACTTGCCCGGACGTGCTCCGTCCGGAAAGAAGCAGTTCGTTTAGCCCCGGCGTCCACTCGTTTAGCCCCGGCGTCCACGCCGGGAGGATAATGCCGATTTCCGTTGCGTCATTCACCCGGCGTGGACGCCGGGGCTAAACGAACTCTCCCCGCAGTTGCGAATGAGATCCTGTGACATTGAGCAGAGCCGCCTACTCGTAGCCCGCCTCGATCATGCGGCGGACCAGATCGACGACGCTTTCGGCCTGCATCTTTTCGAGCACGCCGGCGCGGTGTTTGGCGACGGTTTTTTCGCCGATGCCCAGCTCGCCGGCGATCTGTTTCGAGTGTTTTCCGGCCACCAGCAGGTCGAGCACCTGGCGTTGCCGGGTGGAAAGCCGCTCGATGCGCTCCGACATTTCGGCCTGGCGAAAGTGTTGCCGCTGGGAATCGGCGTCCAGGTCGATGGCCCTCTGGATGCGGTCCAACAAGGTGCGGCGGCTGAACGGCTTTTCCAGAAAGTCGATCGCGCCGGCGCTCATGGCTTGCACGGCCACGGGAACGTCGGCGCAGCCGGAGATCATAATGATCGGCATTCGCACGCCTCGGGCGGCGAGTGCCCGCTGAAGCCCCAATCCGCCGAGGCCCGGCATGCTGACGTCCAGCACCAAACACTTGGGAGCGGCGGGCAGATCGTGGCTGCCGTCCAAAAACGCCTCGGCCGAGAGATAGGTCCGGGCTTCCAAGCCGATGCCGCGGACCATCAGACTCAAGGATTCGCAAACCTGCGGGTCGTCGTCCACCACGTACACGGTAGGAGTCGCGGTTTCCATGGGAGTCACCTGCCTCCGTACGGAGAACGTGCTTGGAAAGCCGGCATATGCGGTCCCCTCTCCCTTTGGGAGAGGGTTAGGGTGAGGGCTGAGTGGAACACCTTTGGCGTTTGTCACCCGGCCCTCACCCCCGGCCCCTCTCCCAAAGGGAGAGGGGAGACCATCCGATCACGTTCTGCGAGTTTTTCAGCCGGAAAACGTGCCGGCCGCGATCGGCAGTTCGACGATCACGGCGGTCCCGTTTCCGGGCCGGCTCCGCACCTCCATGCGCCCGTCGTGGCCTTGGACGATTCCCTTGGCGATGCTCATTCCCACCCCGGACCCGCCGCACTGCCGCCGGGTCGTGTAGAGAGGATCGAAAACGTGCGCGAGTTGTTCCTCGTTCATGCCGCGGCCGTTGTCGCGGACCGCCACCCGTACGCCGCTGCTGATCCGCTCCGTGTGCAGGGAGACGATCGTGTTTCCGTCTCCCGCCTCGACGGCGTTGCGGATCAGGTTGAGCAAGACCAGTTCAATCTCCAGTGGATTCATGGGAACCAAGGGGACCTCGGCGTCGAGGTCCGCGCAACTCCGCTCCGTGGGATAGGCCGTAGGGTCGCGCTTGCTCCATCGCCTGCGCGACCACGTCGTTTATGTTGCAGGCCTGCTTCTCGGTCGGCTCCTGGCGCGAGTAGCGCAGGAGCGTGCGGACGATTCGCCCGCAGCGGTCCATCGACGCGACGATGTTCCGCAGGCAGGCCTCGAACTGCCCGCCGGCGCCGGGCGAGTCCTTAATCGCCAGGGCCGTCTCGGCGGCCAGCAGGGCCGAACCGACGGGATTGCTGATTTCATGGGCGATTCCGGCGCCCAACAGCCCGATGCCGGCCAGCCGTTCGTTGCGGCGGGACAACTCCTCCATCCGGGCCTGCCGCGTCGCATCGCTGACCACGGCGATGCGATGGGCAATCCGCCCCGCTTCGTCCCGCACCGGCCGGGAACGAAGCTGCAATAGCGATCGTCCGCCGTCCGGGCATCGGCCGGCGATCTCGGCGGAATAGTCCCCGTCGCTCCGGTGGCTCTCCCGCAGTCTTTCCAAGAGCGGATCGGCGCCGGGCGATTCGCCCGACCGGCGGCCGCCCCCTCGATCGGACGGCTGCTCGCCAAAGCGATTCAACAGGGCCGTGAAAGCCGAATTGCAGTGCACAATTTGCAGTGAATCGGTCTCCGCGGACCAAGCGGTTATAGCCACGCCGTCTTGAATGAATTCGAGCGCACGATAGAGCAGGTCGGCATCGGCGTGGAGTGGGTCGGAAGATCCCCACTTCATAGACCGATTATCAATACGCCGATCGAAGAGCGCCGCTTGCCCCACGGCAGCCTCCTGTGCGTCAGATGCCCGAATTTCTTAAACTCTTTACGTGGAAAAGTTCACATAATTCTAGGAAAATATGGGAAAAAGTCCATACCACTTTGGGCGAATCCGCCTATTCGGGTGCATTTCGCACTTTGTTTGTTAGCCCGAAGGGCTTTTCATAGGAAAGCCCAGGGTTGCCGCACAGCGGCTACCCTGGGTGAGAAGGGCAATAGAAAGACAATACCCCAACGGGGTTTCGGAGGCTTCACGCCGCACGACGCAACCCTTTCAGGGTTGATGTGTGGCGTACGCCCCTTTCCCCAGGGTAGCCGCTGCGCGGCAACCCTGGGCTGTCATATCACAAGCCCTTCGGGCTATAGTGACAATCCACACTATACAAAGTGCGGAATGCACCCCGCCTATTCGCCGCCGGACAGGTCGATGTAGCTGCGGATTAAATTACCCAGATTTTGCGGAACGGCCCGCCGCAGACGATCCAGGACACATTCCCAGCGATAGGCGAAACTACCCGCCTTGTCGTGCGGGCGATGCTTGAACAACGTGTCGAAGGCCCGTTTCCGCCGCCGATATTCCAACTGGATTTTCGAGAACCGGGCCACGAAGGCGTCGATGTACAACGCGGCAAACTCCTCGCCGTCGGCCAGCAGCGGCAGCCGGCGATTGACCGGTTGGGCATATTCGCGGGCAAAAAACTCCAGCTCGTTGCGATAATCGACGAACGTCCCCGTCTGGTCGGCCACGATGATCTCCACCGGAAAGCAGTTCTCGTCCTCGATCACGATCTCGTCGCCGTCGTCGAAGACCACGTATCCGCGGGGGTCGTAGCGCCCGACGATGATGTTCGGGGCGGCGGCGCGGCCCAACAGCCGGGCCAACCGCGAGGCAAAAGCGGGGTCGGCCATTCTCTCGGGCGGAATCTTGTCGGTGGCTATGCCCCGGATGAAGTCCCGCTCGAAATAGGGCGACCAGATTACCACGTCCTGCATGTCCCGCCGCGGTCCCGAATATCTCTCGCTGATCCGGTTGGAGGTGGTGTGGGCGGGCAGATTCATGCCCAACTGCCGGCAGCCCAGCCGCCGGTCGAGCGTGTACTCGGTGTAGCCCTCGGCCTGGATGATGGCGTCGAGATGTTTTTTTCCTTCGTCGAGATGTTCGCGGATGCCCCACTTCTGCATGCGGATGATCCGCAAGATTTCCTCGCGGTGGCCCCGCTGCTTGAGCTGGATCAGGTACACGTCGCGCCGGCCCGGGGCCGCGTCGCGCTGCGAGAGCGAGCGGACGATCCGGCCGATGTTGATGTATTCCAGGTCGCCGTATTCGCGGACGAAATTGAGGATGAAGCCCCGGCACTTGTCGTCGCAGAGCCGGTTCAGTTCGGGGTTGTCGGCTTCTTCGGCCAGGTCGAACACCGAATCGAGAATCAGCTCGCCCTCCTCGATCCGGCCGCCCGGCAGCCACTTGATCTGCATGAAGAACTCGGAACCGAGCCCCAGCAGGGCCTCTTCGGAGGCCGTTTTGTCGTCCTCGCCGATCAGGGCGGCGTAGATGCGGTTGCGCCACTCCAGGCTTTCCAGGTCGTCGCGGCGGAACTCGGGCGGGACCGCCTCGAAATACTTCCGCCGCAAGGTTTCGTAAACGTCGCGGAGTTGTTCCGCGTCGATCGTCTCGAAGTCGTGGGGCGCCAGGTCGTCCTTCGAGAAACCGTTGTCGGCCATGAAGAAGGCCACTTCCCGATTGCCGCGGCGGTTGCGGCCCGCGGAAAACTGGCGGATTTCCGCCAGATGACGGCGCAGCGCCGCTTCGCCCATCCGGCCGAGCTGGGCGAACGAATCGTAGGTCAGCAGCCGCGTGCCCGTCGTCTGGCTGTAGTAGTACAACTCGTTGCCGTGGATGGCGATCCGCGAATCGGCGATCATCCGCTGCATTTCGTCGGGCGTTTCGGGCAAGGTGCTGACCCGCCAACATTCGCCCCGCTGCTTGATGGCCGCGCGGACCCGCGGATCGCGGACCATCAGATACTTCACCCGATGCTTGGGCACCAGTTGTTGCAGCAGCTCGTCGGCCCGAAAGCAGAGCGGCATATCGTCCGGGTCGGGCCGGATCAGGATCGCGTCGTCCTCCATGATCAGATCGACCGAGTTCCGCCACTCCGCCGACTCTTCGTCGCGAGTCATCGCGCCCAGCCCGCTGTCCAACCGCTGCCGGGTGAGGAAATCCACATAGGCCATGCGCTGCGTGGCGTGGATGCCGGGCGTGGTGACCATCGCGTTTCCAAAAGGGAAGGCGGTGGCGATGCGCGACACCAGCTTCCCATTCTGGTCTTTGGCCAGGGGGTGTTCGCCAATGATGCGGGGTGCCATTGCGGGGAGAAATGGGGTTCTGGGCTGCTCTGTTATCCCATTGTGACACAACCCGGAGGGGAAGGCTAGTGCCGGGGAGGAAAACGGGAAAGCGAGGTTGTATGCCACCCCCGGATGTCCTCCCGGACTTCCTATCCGGTCAAGGCGGTTGCACCCGGTGAGTGAATGTTTATTCGGGCGGAAACATTTCGTGGCGCAGCGGCGGATAGCCAACTTTGACCCGCTTTCCTTCACGCAACGTCTGCCGATTGGCGGCGATGAACTCGCGCCAGGCCTTTTGCATGTCGCCCAGGAAACTCTGCCAGTCTTTATGAAAAGCGTAGAATTCAAGGGCCTCTCCGTCCTCGATCGCTGCGTCGATCATCATGTCCAGCAGCAGTTCGTTGCTGTCGACGCTGTCAGATTCGAGCCGGCCAACAAGTATCTCCAATAAGCGATCCAAGTGGGCCCCGCAAGCACGGGCTGCCTCAAAGGCCTTTCTTACCACCGATTCGTTAGCAGTGGTCTTCAACTCGTCGATCAGCGGCTGCCGAAATCGGGCGAGTTTCGACTCACCGGCCAGTTCGATGGCGGAATCCTGAGCGGGTGCGTATTCATCTTTGATCCGTGCAGCTACCAGCGCGGCAGCCGCATCGCTGAGGGGCAATCGCACCTGTTGCAAGGCTTGCACTCGCAGGTAGGGGAGTTCGTGGTTCAACAGAGACGTCACGATTTGTTGCCAGCCCGGGGGTCGGAAATCTTTGTCGGCGTTCAAGCCGGCCAGGAACGCGACCGCCTGACCGGGAGTCTTGACTGTAGTCGGCGGCTTTGCGCCGCGATGGATCAATTCCTCCGCAGCGGCGTCAAGTGCTTGATATTCCCAGGCGGCCTCACTGGGGAAATCTGAGATCTCATCCCAACCGCGCCACTGCTCCCGTTCAGCTGTTGTACTCCTTAGTCAAGGCCGACAGCAATTTGTCCATCGTCTCGATCAATTTCGGCAAATCGTCCTTTCCGCCAAGCGACCCGATGATTCGGTTGCCGCGAATCCTGCTTTGACGGTCGGTGTTGATCAGGAGATCCCAGCCCAACTGCATGGCTCGGCGTTTGAGGTCGGGACGCCAGGAGCGTCCGGCGAGGCCGGAGGAAGTGGAGTCGGGCAGTCGCGACAATAGATGCACCGGAACGTCAGATGCGACCGCCTGGTTCTTGTTATATGACAAGTCCAAGAGCGCCTGCGTGGCCTCCGGAAAAGCCATGGCGCCGATGGCCACAAGGCCGCGGGCGTCGCCCTTTTCCGCAAGCTCCCGCATGATCGGAAGGTACACCGGGTAGCGGAGCAGTGAAAAGTCGGCAAACGGTTGGTAGCCCTCGCCCAACATTAAAACGCAACCGGTCGGCAGCTTCATCATGCCCTCGACCACCTTTCGGGCCTGTTGCGGATCAGGCATCCGAAAACGAATGGTGGTTGTCACAATCGGCGCGTTGAGCGGGACCGGCGGAATGTCTCGGCTCTTGTGCTTCTGGATCGCTTCGCGCACGGCGGCCGGCTCCCACCCCAGGTTGCGATAGACCTTTATCGTATACGTTCCCGCTTTTCCCGGCTCGCGATAACGCATCAGCAGCAGGTCTTCGCAATACTTGCCGCCGGGCTTGAGTTCCGGCCGTGGAAAGTCTGAACCTGAACCCATTCCTCCCCACATGCCACCCAACCCGCCGGAGCCGAAGTAACCACCCCCGATATTCGCGAAGGGATCTTCGGCTTTTCGTCCGGTTTGGTCGAGTACCTCAACGTAGAAATTAATATCCCGACCTGCGGTGTCCCATACGTGCCAGCACGTGGCGATGAACAGCGGATCATTTTCCCCGTCCGGGTGATCGAGGTGGAACGCGCGCTTGCCACGATTCTCGATGCGATAGTGCAATATGACATTCTCACCCAGAAAGTACTCCGGCTTGTCCGAGACCAGGGTGATCCGCAGATCGCGGCGGGGATCGCTTTTCGGCAACGCGGACTCGCTCCTCGCTGCTGGTGACGACGCCGGCTTGGGCGCTGTCGCCGGTGGCTGCGCTCCGCTGCCGTTCTCTTCCACCCCTCGTGCCGTCCCCGACCAGACAATGGCGACCCCGACAAAAAAGACGGCGGCCAGGCGTAGGATTTTCCGCAACGTCGAATTCGCCTTTTTGTAACGAAGGCTACGCATAGGGATCGTCCTTGTCAGGTGGCGAAAAAACGCCGCATACCCTCTGAATAGTGTATCCGAGGGCACCGACTAATACAAACCGAAAAACGGACTTGCGGCGTCCGATCGACTCCGATCTGATCCGCACAACACCCCCGGGGTGGGCGGATGACATCGATGGGCTTCTATTGTTTAATATACGGTTTTAGCACCTTCGGCAGATGCGGCCTTGAGCCGGTCTGACGGACAAACCGCGACCTCGAACCGGGAGAAACCATGAGCCCAGCGGCGGGAGAGAAAGCGAAGGTCCCAGTCGTCACCCAGGTGCGACAGATGGGTGCGATGTACTGGATCGCCAACGGTTCCGAGGCCTGCGAGCGGTTGGCCTTTTTCGGCGTGCGGGCGGTTTTGCCGCTGTATATGTTCGGCGACGACTCGGTGCTGCATCTGTCGATGACCGAGAAAGGGATCATCTTCGGCGTCTGGGCCCTGATCCAATGCCTCTTGCCGATGGTCTCCGGCGGGTACGCCGAGGCCTACGGTTATCGCAAGAGCCTGACGGTGGCCTTCGGGCTAAACACCATGGGGTATCTCCTGATGGCCAACGTCGCCAACCTGGCGGGCGGCAACCATTGGGGCTGCTTCTGGTTCATGATGGCCGCCGCCTGTCTGGTGGGCACGGGCACGGCGATCTTCAAACCGCCGGTGCAGGGAATGGTGGCCAAGTCGCTCAACGAAGGCAACTCCAGCCTGGGTTTCGGTATCTTCTACTGGGTCGTCAATATCGGCGGCGCATTGGCGCCGACCGTCGCCGCCGCGATCCGGGGCACCGTGGAATATCCCACCTGGGGAAACGTCTTCTACGGCGCCGCGATCGTCACCGTGATCAACCTTATCTATTGTCTCGTCCTCTTCAAGGAACCCGAAAAGGACAAGTCCAAAGCCACCGAGAGCCCAATCGCGGTCTTCTCCAACACGATGAAGCAGTTGTGGCGAGACCAGCCGATGTTTCGTTTCTTGTTGATCATCTCCGGCTTCTGGCTGATGTTCATGCAGCTTTGGGACCTGTTGCCCAACTTCATCGAGCAATGGGTAGACGCGCGGGACCTGGGCGGGGCGCTGACCTATCTGCTGGGCGACGGCGCCAAGGCCGTATTGACCGCGGACGGCGCGCTCAAGCCGGAGATGCTGATCAACATCGACTCCGTCACGATTATTGTGCTGGTGATTCCCTTGACCTGGTTCTTGGGACGCTATTCGATGCTCTTCTCATTGCTGCTCGGCATGGGGATCGCCATTGTCGGTTTCGTCGGCTCCGGTCTCGGCCACACGGGCTACCTGGTGGCCCTGTTCATTTTTATCTTCGCCATCGGGGAAATTATTTGCAGCCCGAAGTTCTCGGAATACGTGGGCATGTCCGCCCCGCCCGATAAGAAGGCCCAATACATGGGCTACTCGAACATGCCTTTTGCCTTCGGCTGGTTCGTCGGCAATATCATCTCCGGGCCGCTCTACGATGCCTTCTCCTCCAAGACCATCTTGGCCGGTCGCTACCTGACCGAGCATTTGGGAATGTCCCAGACTACATTCAACGCCCTCGGCGAAAAGGAGATTCTCCCCGCCTTGGCCGCCAAGCTGGGCGTCGACGAACACGCGGCGACGGAACTCCTCTGGCAGACCTACCATCCCTGGGTCATCTGGGTCATCCTGGGCAGCGTCGGCCTCGCCTCCTTGGTCGGGATGATGTTCATGGCCCGAAACAAATCGAAGGGCCGGGGGTGATTTGGTCGGGCCCTTCCCCGGGGCATTGCCCTCGTTGCTACACACAAATGTAACCGTTCACAGGGGACTGTCCCAATTTTCGCGGCACCAGGGACGTAGCCCCGCGAATGAGCTTTGCCGCCGCGAAAATGGGACTGTCCCCCTGGGGCGGCGGGAGGGGGACAGGTCCATGTTTTCGGCCCACGGTTTATCAGTGAAATCACGTTTTCCCGCCGAAAAATGGACCAGTCCCCTGCCGCCCCGTGAACGGTTACCACACAAATCGACAAAGAGAACCGTGCCGCGTCGCGGATCAATTCCCGTTGCCGGCGTAGACCTTCGCCCCGTCGGTGAGGCTGCTCTCGGGGGCTAGGATTACTAGTTCGCCGTTCTTGACGCCCTCGGTGATTTCGACTTGTTCGTCGTTCATCAGGCCGACCTTGACCTCTTGCAGTTTGGCCCGGCCGCCGCGGACGACGAATAGCCGCCAGGTGTTGTCGGGCGCGCGGAAGAGCGCGGACCGCGGGACCAGCAGCGCTTCGGCCCGGTCGGCGGTGAGGATCCGCACCCGCACGCGATAGCCGACGCCCAACCGGCGCTGGGACAACAGGCGTTGCAGGTCGTCCCGGTCGAAATGGACGATCACTTTGACCCGCTGCTGCTCGACGCCCAGCGAGCTGAGCTTGGTGAAGCCGGCGGGATAGATGCGGGCGACCGTTCCGCGGGCCTTGGGCGGTTCAACGGCCGGACCGTAGATTTCCACCTTGTCGCCGACCTCGGCATGCACCACGTCGAGGCTCAGCACGTCGGCCTCGACCTCCAACTCCTCGAGCCGGCCGATCTCCAGCAGCGTCGTGCCGGCCGAGAGGTAGCGCTCGTTGCTGATCGGCCGATCGAGGACCACGCCGTCGACCGGGCTGCGCATCGCTCCCCGCTGCTGATCGAGCAGGACCTGCTGCAACTGGGCCTCGGCCTCGGCCCGCTGTTTCTTCAGCACCATGCCGGAGAGTGTTTTGCGGTCGATGTACTGGCGGACCATCGAGGGCAGCAGGTCGGTGGCCGCCCCGACGGCGACCATCGCCGCGTGGACCAACTGGTCCTGCTTGTAGTCGACGTCGCTTTGGACTTGTGCCAGCACGGATTGATCCAATTCGTCCTGGGTCTTCGCCCCGGTCGCGGCAAGCTCTTTCACGCGGGCGAGGTCACGGGAGGCGTAGTCCAGCTTGGCCTTGCCCGCAATCATTCGCTCGGCGGCGGCCTGGACCGTGGCGGCGGTCGATTTGACGAATTGCAGGGCCTGTTGATAGGCGGTCTCCTCGACGGCCACGTCGGCGTTTTCCTTGAGGCTGGCATCGAGCCGCCCGACGGCCGCGGCGGCCTGATCGACGGCCAGTTGCAGGTCGCGGGGAACAATTTGGGCCACGACCTGATCCTTCTTGACCTTCATCCCCTCGACCAGCGAGACGGCTTCGATCCGCCCGGTGATGGGCATGGTGATCAGGTAGGTTTGCGGGAGTTGGGTTTTGGCCTGTTCGTCGATGAACTCGCGGATGGCGCCGGTTTTGGCCCGAGCGGTCTCGACCGCCACGCCCGACGAGAACCCGCCGAACAGAGCGTAGACGATGATCGCCGCGAACAACGCGCCGCCGATAATGAGCCAGCGATTGGTTTTCATAATCTCGTAGGACAGGTTGTTAACCTGTCCGGGGTGGATGGTTGCAAGTGGTTTATTCTGGACAGGTTGACAACCTGTCCTACAAATCTACTCCTGTATTTTCAGCGCTTCGAGCCAATCCATTTTATTGATCGCCCGTTGCACGAACAAATGCGTAATCAGGCCGAACACGACGGCCATCGCCATCGTCAGGATCCACAAGCCGGGTGTGGCGATGACCGGCATGCGGAACATGTCGCTGGCGTATTCCGCGGCCACGGCCAGCGTCAGCAGGTATCCCAGCGGCATGCCCAGCAGGGTCCCCAGCACGGTGGTAATCATGCTCTCGCGGAACAGCAGGCTGCCGATCTGCCAGGGGCCGTAGCCCAGCACGCGGAGCGTGGCCACTTCGCGCTGCCGCTCGGCCAGGCTGACCAGCGAGGCGTTCAGGATGCTGCCGAAGAACACGATGCCGGCGAACAGGATCAGCAGCGCGATGGTGATCGACTGGCGATTCGAGGATCGTCTTTTCGAGGTTGGCGATCGTGTCGGCCCGGGCGGAAACGGCCTCGACGGCGGGCATCCGCTTCAGTTCGCGGTACAGCGCCGCATGGTTGCCGCGGTCCCGCTCGACGGCCAACTGCACGCCGTTGACGGCGAACTCCTCGTCGACCAGCCGGCTGAGGTAGCGGATGTCGGTGTAGACGGCCGTGCCCAGATAGCTGTCGGAGATTTCGACAACGGGCACGGTGCGCCGCCGCCGCTGGCCCTTGATGGGCTCGAACACGACCGCATCGCCGCGCTTGAGGCCCAGCGAATCGGCCAGTTGGCTGCTCATCGCCAGGCCGTGGGCGGGGATCCGCAGCCGCCGGCCTTGCTTGTCGCGGGGTATGGTCAGCGTGGCGTCGGCCGCCAGTCCGGTGATGGCCCCTTTCTTCCGCCGCCAGCCGTTGATGAACGTGCAAGGGACGTCGAGGACCGGCTCGGCGCGGCTGACGCCCGGCAGTTTCGCCGCCTCGGCGAGTGCGCCGCGGCCGCGCTCCTCGTTGAACGTCAGATCGACGTCGCTCCGCATGATCCGCTGGAACTGGAAGTCGATCAAATATGCTATCGAGACCTGCATCATCAGTCCGTTGACCAGCACGCAGGCGCCCATCGCCGCGGCGAAGATGCAGGCGGCGGTCCGCAGCCGGGCCCGCGACACGTTCCGCAGCACCATCCGCCAGCCTGAGCCGAGCGACCGCCAGAGCCAGCCGATGCGTTCGAGCAGGATCGCGCCGCCGCGGCGCGGGGGTTTGGGGCGCATGGCCTCGGCCGGGTGCAGCCGCAGCACGGCCCGGCTGCCGCGCAGACTCCCCAAGGCCGCGCAGCCGGCGGAGATCGACATGCCCGCCGCGTACACGCTCCAATGCAGCCGGTTGTGCAGGGCGGGGAACTGGAAGAACGTGCGGTAGAGGGCCGTCATCCCCTTGGCCAGCCACCAACCGGCGCCGCAGCCGATCAGGCCGCCGGCGATGCCCACGATCAGGCCGAACTTGAGGAAGTGCCAGAAGATTTGCCGGTCGCCGTAACCGAGCGCTTTGAGCGTTCCGACGACGGTCCGCTGCTGCTGGGCCAGCCGGCCGAGCAGCACGTTCAACACCAGCGCCGCCACGGCCAGGAAGATGCAGGGGGTAATCACGGCGAAACTTTTGAGCCCCTGGATTTCCTGAGTGAGGAACTTGTTCGATGGTTGATCGGCCAGCGGCGTGGTGGTGAACACGCCGTAGGGGGCCAACAGGTTTTCCGCCCGCCGCAGGACCTCGCGCGGATTGCCGCCGGCCGCCGGACTGAGCCGGCCCAGCACCTGGTTGGCCGAGCCCTTGAAATCGAAAACCTCCTCGGCGTAGGTCCGCTTCAGATAGAACACGCCGAAATGCTTGAAGTCGGGGACGATCGCGCCGGGGCCGATCTGGTAGACGAACTCGCTGCTGATGGCCGTGCCCACGATGAACAGTTCTTCCTGCCGGTTGTTCAGCAGCATGCGGATCCAGAGCCCCGGCCGCAGCCGGTGGGCCTTGGCGAACTGCTCGCCCACGATCACCTCGTTCTCGCGGCGATCGGTGAAGTAGCTCCCCTGCCGGATCACGATGTCGTCGATCACCGGCCGCCGCCGGTCGGGCAGAGAGTAGATCTCGCCGCTGATCGGCTCGACCACGCCGGGCAGGTCCACCGTCACCGCGTGTTGGATCCGCGGCCGCAGTTCGGCCACCTCGGGCATCGCTTCCAGCGGCGCCAATCCCGGCAACGGCGCCTTCTTCAACTCGATCGAAAAATCGGCCATCCGGCATTGGGCGTAGTACAACCGCATGGCCTCGTCCAGGTTCAGGTACGACGAGACCATCGTCACCAGGCAGGTAACGCCGACCGCGATGATGCCGGTCACGGCCAGCAGCATCGTCAAATGTCCGCGGGCGTCGCGGAGCAGTTTGCGGTCGAGCGTTTTCACCAGACCACCTCCTCCGGCGGCAGCGGCCGGGGATTCTCATGCACTTCGACGACCTGCCCGCTGCGGAGCCGCACCACGCGGTCGGCCACCTGGGCGATGGCCGCGTTGTGCGTAATCAGGATCACCGTTTTCCCCAGCCGCTCCTTCAGATCGACCAGCGTCCGCAGCACCCGTTTGCCGGTGGTGAAGTCGAGCGCGCCGGTCGGCTCGTCGCAGAGCAGCAGGGCGGGATTCTTGGCCAGCGCCCGGGCGATCGCCACCCGCTGCTGCTCGCCGCCGGAAAGTTGCGAGGGGAAATGGTCCATCCGGTCGTCCATCTCGACCAGCCGCAGGGCCTCGGCCACGTCCATCGGATCGCGGCTCAGTTCGGTCGAGACCATCACGTTTTCCCGCGCGGTGAGGTTCGGCACCAGGTTGTAGAATTGGAAGATGAAGCCGACCGTCTCGCGGCGGTAGCGGGTAAGCTCGGCGGCCGAGAAGGCGGTGATCTCGTCCTCGGCGAACCAGACCCGGCCGGCAGTCACCGAATCCAGTCCGCCGACGAGGTTCAGGATCGTGGTCTTTCCCGAACCGCTGGGCCCGACCATCACCAGGAACTCGCCGGCGAAAACGTCGAGCGACACGTCGCGCAGGGCCTGGACCGCCACTTCGCCCATAAGAAACGTCTTGCTGACGTTCTCCAGCCGAAGCAATACGCGGTCCGTTTCGCCGGCGGGCGTCTGAGACATTTTCAACTCCGCGGGAATGATGTGCCGAAAGGGGTTGCCTAATGCGCCTAACACCCCTATATAGAGGGTAGGTTATGAGTTGCTGTTCGACAACTGCCACGCATGAGGGGGGCCAGTTCTATGCGAATTGCCTGCGTTCAGTTCGCTCCGGCGCTGGCCGACCTGGAGGCCACGATCGAGAACCTGCGGCCGCTGTTGGACGGGTGCCGAGGGGCCGACCTGATCGTTCTGCCCGAACTATGCAACTCGGGCTACAACTTCGCCGACCGCGAGCAAGCCGTGTCCGCCGCCGAGCCGGTCGAACAGAGCCGGTTCATCGAGTTCCTCGCCGGGCATTGCCGCCGGAACGACTGCCGCGTCGTCTCCGGCTTCGACGAGCGCGACGGCGGGCGGCTCTACAACACGGCCGTGCTCGTCGGTCCCGAGGGACCGTTGGGGCGATACCGGAAACTGCATCTCTTCAAGGACGAGAAGGACATCTTCACTCCAGGCGATCTGGGCTTGCCCGTCTTCGACTGCGGCCCCGCGAAGATCGGCATGTTGATTTGCTTCGATTGGATCTTTCCCGAGGCGTGGCGGGCGCTGATGCTTAAAGGGGCGGAGATTATCTGCCATCCGGCGAATCTCGTGCTGCCGGGCATGGCGCAGCGGGCCGTGCCGGTCCATGCCATGACGAACCGCGTGTTCGTCGTCACCGCGAATCGCGTCGGCACGGAGGGCTCGCTGACGTTCACCGGCAGATCCTTGATCGCTGACCCGCGGGGAGAGGTGCTTTCGTCCGCGCCGCAGGAAGGGGCGTCAGCGGCCGTCGTCGAGATCGACCTCGGACTCGCCCGGGACAAAATGATTACGCCGCGAAATCACCTCATCGCCGACCGCCGTCCGGCGGAATACGCCGCTTTGGTCGAGAAGCCGAAGTAGCGCGCTCTACAACACTCCCCTCTCCCTTTGGGAGAGGGGCCGGGGGCGAGGGCGGCCGCTGGGCGCGCGCCGTTCGGACACTAGCCCGAAGCGCAAGCGAGGGATAGACGCTTTGCCCTCGCTTGCGCTTCGGGCTATTGTCTTCCGCTTCGGGCGCAGCGACGGTCCAGCGGATCGGCTCGGTAATGCCGATCAAGAACACCAGATTCGGCGGAAACTGCCCCGGTATCGCCATACTCAAGCATAGCTTTTTCCGCGGGCGGTCGTAGCTGTAGGGTGGGTCAGGCAGTGCAGCCCCACCAAAATCGTTCGTGGTGGGGCTGCGCTGCGCTTGACCCACCCTACGCATTGCCGGGGCTAAACCCCTACTTCTCCGCGCCGAGCCGGGCGTTGAGCTTCCGCCAGCCGGCCATCGAGCGGGCCAGATTCTCGCGCAGGTCGCCGGGCACGAGATAACACTGGAGGCAGAACCGGCCCCGAATAGTGGACGCCGTCCAGGGCCTTCAACACCCGGCCGACGTCGAAGCTGCCGCTGCCGAGGCGTTGGATCAGACGGTCCCAGCCCATCTTGTTCGTCTCGCCGGCGTCGGCGCCGTTGATGCTGACCAGGAACAGATGCGGGGCCGCCTCGCGGATGCCGCGTTCGATGTTCTTTGCGTCGTCGCCTTTGAGGAAATGGCAGAGATTGAAGGCCACGCCGAGATTTTTGCGATCGGCCTTTTTCACCAGCCGCAGTCCGTCCTCGACCCGCTGGACGTAAGTCTTCACGTGCGGATAGAGGGCCACGCGGAGGCCGGAGGCGGCCGCCACGTCGGCGATTTCGCGGACGACGGCCACGGCCCGCTCGTCGTTGGCGTCCGAGGAGGGCTTGCCGCCCAGCACGCCGAGCCAGATGACGGTGTCGCGCCCCTTAAGTTGCTTGATGGCGGTCTTCAGCCCCGGTTCGTAGGGCGGCGTGGTTCGGATCGACGTACATCGGCGTGTAGATACTGAACATCTTGAGCCCCTGGGCGTCGAGGGCCTTCAGCATTTCGGGGATCTTTTTCACGCCGGAATAGCCGATGCCGTCGTAGCCGGTCTCTTTGAGCATCCGGGCTTGCTCTTCGGGCGGGACGACTCCCCGGCCCGTGCCGTTGTCGAAGGCGAAAAATTGCCACTTCGGTTTGGTCCCAGCGGCGTCATCGGCGGCCGAAGCGAGCAGGGCAGTGGCGCAGCAAAACGCCACGGCGGCCGTGAAGCGGAGAATCGTTCTTGCGGACATCGGAGAACTCCTGTGAATTGTGTTGATATGAAAATCCATAGTCTCGTTCCCACGCTCTGCGTGGGAACGCAGGGGTGGGACGCTCTGCAGCCGACGACATTTGTACAATGGCAGTTAGGCAACTCCCTCCGCGAACGCAGAGCGTTCGGACAGTGTGTTCCCATGCGGAGCATGGGAACAAGATAAATCACTCTGTTGGGGCGGCAGTTCAACTGCCGCCCCAACCATTGGCTTTATGCTTTCGCCCAGTCGCGGGCCGGCGGCGGGGCGAGCATCCCGTTCGCCTCGTCGTCGCCGACGAAACGCTCGCGGTCGGGGTCCCACCTCAGCTTGCGTTTCAACTGGATGGCGATTTGCGCCAAGTGGCCCAGCGTGGAGGTGCGATGGCCGACCTCGGCGTCCTCGAGGGTTGGGCCGCGGGTCTTCACGGCGTCGAGGAAATCGCGCTTCTCGTGCTTGAAGGGGAAGTGCAATTCGTGCGGCCCGATCTTGGCGGTCATCAGCGACTTCGGCTCGGTCTCCAGGGGCACGCCGCCGTAATTGGCCTGCACCCAGCCCTCTTCGCCCTCGAAGCGGGTGTGCGGTTTCCCGGCGTCGGTCTTGCAGTGCAACGGCACGCCGTCGGCGAACATGCAGGTGAAATCGAACTCGTAGCAGGCGTTCCAGAGGCTGCCCGGCGGCGGATACTTGCCGCGCGCCTCGACGGACACCGGGCCGGTGCGGTCGGTGTTGTGGCCCCACTGGGCGATGTCGTTCAGGTGCGCGGTCCAGTTTTCGATCATCCCGTCGCAGTAGTCGCGGATGTTCATCCAGCCCGGCCGCTGGTAGCCCTTGATCTGATGCACCCGGTCCTCGGTGTACGGCCGCAGCGGCGCCGGGCCTTGCCAGAGATTGTAGTTCAACTCTTCGGGGACGGGCATCTCGACATACTTGGGCGAGTCCGCGCTGCCCAGCGGCACCGTGGTGTAGATCGCCTTTAGCTTGCCGATCCGGCCGTTGCGGACCAGTTCCACTGCCCGATAGAATTGCGGCAGCGAGCGGAACTCGCTGTCGGTACGGAAGACCCGCTTGTGCTTGGCGACCAGGTCGGCCAGCATGCGGCCCTCGGGGATGTTGCGGGTGAGCGGTTTTTCGCAGGACACGTCCTTGCCCGCCTTCACCGCCATCATCGAAATCGGCACGTGCCAGTGGTCGGGCGCGCTGATCATCACCGCGTCCACGTCGCCGCGGCCGAGGACCTCGCGGAAATCAACGCACCGGGGGCATTTCGGCATCTTGGGCACGCGCCGCCGCCGCTTCGAGTAGAACGCCGCCGTCCGATTTTCGTCGATGTCGAGCCGCCAGCGATCGACGTCGCACAGCGCCACTACTTCGCAATCCGATTGGCTGAGGAAGTACGGCAGGTTGTAGGCCAGGCACTGCCGGCCGATGCCGATCATGCCCACCGTGACGCGGTTGCCGGCGGCCGGGGCGTCCTCGAGGCCCAGCGCGCGGGCGGCAACGATCGTCGGCACGGCGCAGAGCGCGGCGCCCGCCGCGGCCCCTTTCAGAAACGTGCGGCGGGAAAAATGTCGGTTATCGTGCATGATGGTGTCCTTTCGATGATTTATCGATGTCAGCATGTAGGGTGGGACAAGCGCAGCGCGGTCCCGCCAATACGATTTTTCTTTCGCTTTTTTGGTGGGACCGCGCTGCGCTTGTCCCACCCTACTTTACACGTTACAACGGTCGAATCCATATATTCCGATACCGCACCGCCGAACGATGCGGCTGGAGAAGCACCGGGCCGGTCGACTCGAACGAGCGGTAGCTGGGAAACGTCAGGTGCCGCGTCGAGCCCATGATTTCCGTATGGTTCTGCACCAGCACGCCGTTCCAGAGCACGGTGATATAGGCCGGCGAAAGCAGCTTCTCGCCCTTAAACCGCGGGGCCGTGAAGATCACGTCGTAGGTTTGCCATTGGCCGGGCTTGCGGGCGGCGTTCGCCAGCGGCGGGGTCTGGCCGTAGATTGCCCCGGCCATGCCGTCGGCGTATATCTTGCTGTCGTGCGATTCGAGGATTTGCAGTTCGTACTGGCCGAGGAAGAAGATGCCGCTGTTGCCCCAGTCGAGGTTGTCGCCGTCGGCCTTTTCGGGCGTGGCCCATTCGACGTGGAGCTGGCAGTCGCCGAAGCTCCGCTTGGTCTCGATCCAGCCGGTTTTGAGGATGTCGAAGGCCCCGTCCCGGATGATTTTCGGATCGATGGTTTTGTCGCCGTTCTTCGGTTCGAATTTTTCCCACTGCGAAAAATCGCGGCCGTCGAACAGCACGATGGCGTCGGAGGGGGGCGCACTGGGGGTCTTGCCAGGCGCTACCTTCGGCGCCTGGGGGCGGTTCCGGTCGTGAACCCTCCATTTGGAATTGGGCAACAGGGGCGTATAGCTGTAGCCCATGCCGTCGTCGTCCACCCCCCGCACGCGAGTCGCGCTCGGCCCGAAAACGAATGCACACAATACGACGGCCGCGAGAATCCGGCTGATATGACCTGAACAGGGAAAGGGAAACCTCGACATGTCCGACCTCCGCGGGATGGCATGAATAGTGTTGGCGGGAATCATAGAATGGGTGGCAAGATTGCTACCCTGTTTATGTATGATAACAGTCCGGGACCAAAAACGATAGTTCCGGTCGCTCGTAGTCCCTCCTTCAGGCGGAAAGAACCGCTGCAACTTCAATTTCCGCCCAAAGGCGGGACTACGAACCCCGGATAAACGGGACATTTCCCCGGATGTGGGTCAATTCACCACGTTTCCATTGCTCCAGATGGCTGAAAGGAGTACAATCCAGCGGTTTGTCTAATTTCAGCTTGGGCATCTTAGTCAAGGATTGACGAGGCGATGGGCATGGACTCCGCTCTTGCCGCCGACGCACAAAGCCCCTTCGAGCAACTCCGCTTCGCCAGGGGAGTGATTCTGGCCGAAAGCCGGGCCTTGGCACAGGTGGCCGACCGGCTCGACGGCGAGTTCTGCCGGGCCGTGCAACTGCTCTTGGATTGTCGGGGCAACGTGATTGTCTCGGGCATCGGCAAGGCGGGGCTGGTGGGCCAAAAAATCATGGCCACCCTGGCCTCGACCGGCACGCCCAGCCACTGGCTCCATCCGGCCGAAGCAATGCACGGCGACCTGGGCCGCGTCCGAGCGGGCGACGTCGCCCTGATCCTCTCGCTCAGCGGCGAGACCGACGAGGTCGTCCGGCTGCTGCCCGCCCTGGCCGAGTTCGGCGTGCCGGTGGTGGCCATTACGGGCAGCGCCGAGAGCACGCTCGGGCGCGCCGCCGCGGCGGCGATCGAGCTGGGCCCGCTGGAAGAGGCCTGCTCGTTGCGGCTGGCCCCCAGCACCAGCACCACGGCGATGCTGGCGGTCGGCGACGCGTTGGCGTTGGCCGTCAGCCGGTTGCGGGGATTCAGCCGGGAGGATTTTGCCCGCTTTCATCCGGCCGGCAATCTCGGCTATCAACTGAGCAAGGTGGACCAGCACATCCGCCCGCTGGCGCAATGCCGCGTGGCGGCCGACGAGCGATCCGCCCGCGAGATATTGATCGCCGCCAGCGTGCCGGGCAGACGGAGCGGAGCGATCCTGTTGACCGACGCCGAGGGGCGACTAACGGGCATTTTCACCGACAGCGATCTGGCCCGGCTCTTCGAGCATCGCCGCGACCGGGACTTGGATTGCCCCATCCGGCAGGTGATGACCCGCGATCCGTTGCGGGTCGAGTCCGGCTCGCCGATGGTCGAGGCGATCGAGATGATGTCCGCCCGCAAGATCAGCGAGTTGCCGGTGGTCGACGCCCAAGGCCGGCCGTTGGGGCTGATTGACATTACCGACGTGGTCGCGCTGCTGCCGAAGGAATCGGCGGAGGAGCCGCCCACGGTTTTCAAGGGGACATCGTCGCCCTGGCGCGTGGTGGGCGAACCGGAAGAAAAGCATCCTGGCTAATCTATTGTTGCGAAACCGCAAGCGGGAGACAGCATTTTTCGTTCAACACAATCCTGTGGAAAAAACGCATACAAATCCTGACCCCTGACCCCTGACCCTTGACCCCTGACCCCTCATCCCGCCCATGACTCTCGACCAACGCTGCCGAGCCATACGATTGATCCTGTCCGACGTCGACGGCGTGCTGACCGACGGCGGCATCGTGCTGGACAATCAGGGGATCGAGACCAAGCGGTTTCACGTCCGCGACGGGATGGGCATCCGGCTCTGGCAGAAGGCGGGCTATACCTTCGGACTGATTACCCACCGCAGTTCGCAGATCGTAAAGACGCGGGCGGCCGAACTGGGAATCAAAATCCTCCGCCAGGGAATCGACGACAAACTGGAGGCGATGCGGGACATCCTCGGCCAACTGCGGCTCGAGCCCGAACAGGTCTGCTACATCGGCGACGATCTGCCCGACCTGGCGGCGGTCCGCGCGGCGGGACTGGGCGTGGCCGTGGCCGACGCCTGCGAGGAATTGCGGCAGGAAGCCGATTACGTCGCCACGCTCGGAGGCGGCGCGGCGCGGTCCGCGAAACCATCGAAATGATCCTCAAAGCACAATCGCGATGGGAGGATTTGATTCAGTCGTACCGATAAAGGAAGGAGGAGGGATGAAGGATGAAGGATGAAAATGCGAGATTTTTTCATCCCTCATCCTTCATCCCTCATCCCTCATCCCTCATCCTTCATCCTTCATCCTTCATCCTTCATCCTTCCCCCATGTCACGAGTCAGCCGTATCGCCGGAAGTTTTGCGATCATGATGGTCGCCTACTGGGCATACGCGCTGCTGGCCGTGCCGTGGATCGAGCCTTCGGCCGAGCAACGCCGGCAGGAGGAAATCAGTCAGGAGAAACGCAATCAGGCGAGTCAGACTCGCGGACGTGCAACTCGATCAGGTGCGACGGCATTTTCCTCCCGGAAGAATGGAGGCCCTGGGGCTGCAAAAACCGGTAATTCTCGAAAGCGACCGCGCCAAGCTGCTCTTCCAGACCTACGAAAGCCGGAGCGACGGCAGCGTGCGGATCAGTCCCTGCGTGATCGTCTTCGACTACGACGGGCCAGCCACGGATCAGGCCCAGCGCGATCGGCAGGCGGTGATCCTCGAGGCCCCCGGCGGCGCTCGCTTGCAGTTCGACCCGCCGCTGGACATCAATCGGGCGAAAATCGGCCGGCTGGTGCAGGGGCAACTCGACGGACCCGTTACCATCCGCAGCGACTGGAAGCAGCCCGGCCCGGAGGACGACCTGCTGATCCAAACCAAAGACGTGCAACTCACCGAACGGACGGTTTTCACGCCGCACCCGGTCGAGTTTCGCTGGGGGCCGAATTTCGGCCGCGGCCAGGGAATGGTGATGAAACTGCTGCCCGGCAAACCCCGCCCCGGCATGGAAGCGACGGGCACGAACATCGCCGGAATCGAGTCCTTCGAGCTGCAAACTATTCAACGCTTGCACATCGATTTGGGGCAGCAGGTCGATGGTTCGGGAACAGCAGGTTTGCCGGCCGACGGCACGTCGGCCACGTCCCGTATAGCATCCAATAGCACGTCGACCACGTCCCGTTTAGCGGCCGTCGGTACGACGGCCATCGGACCGGAAAAGGCAACCAGCATTCCGGTCGAGATCCATTGCCGCGGGCCGTTCCGCTTCGACGTGCTGCACCGCGTGGCCACCTTCAGCGACCGGGTAGACGTGTTGAAATTGAACCCCGGCGGGCCCGCCGACCAGATCGCCTGCGACGTGCTGTCGATGTACTTCAGCCAGCGGAAGACCGCAAACGTTTTACCGGCCCCCGGCTCGCCCTCACCCCCGGCCCCTCTCCCAAAGGGAGAGGGGAGCCAAGCCGACAAGCCCCAACCGGGTTCGCTCGATCTCGTGGCCGAGCGGCTCGAATGCCGCGGCCGGCCGGTGGTGCTCACCGTGCCCAGCCGAAAGCTTACCGCCAGCGCTCCGCGAATCGAATACAACCTGTTGACCGAGGCCCTAACCGCGGATGGCCCCGGCAGACTCAGCGGCCGGCTCGATCAATCGTCCGCCGGGCAGTTGGAGGCCGCCTGGCAAAAATCCTTTCAGTATTACCCGTATCAAAAGCAGAAGGTCCTTTCGCTCGACGGCAACGCTGAGCTGAATTATCAAGGCTTGGGCGGGCTCCGGGCGAGCGAGATTTTCTTCTGGCTGGCTCCGGCGCCGTCGTCGGCCGGCGAAACGCAGCCCCCGATGCGACCCGACCGGATGCTTGCCCGCGGCGGCGTCCGGCTGAACTCGTCTCGGCTCACCGGCAAGCTGGACCAGATGGAGGTCTGGTTCCAGGAAAGAGGTCAGAGGTCAGAGGTCAGAGATCAGAGGTCGGAAAAACGCCCCGCGACTGCGGTCGCGGGGGCTAGTGGCGCTGATGCCGCAATTCAACCCAGCGATGTAAACGCCGCCGCGCGGCAATACGAGGTGGTCGGCCGGCTGTTGCAGGCCAACGTACTGCTGGGCGGGCCGCAGCCCGGCATGTCGCATCTGTTGGTGCAGGACGGCGTGTGTTTCCGCGAAATTCCCTCCCGCCCGGGCGATAAACCCCTGCTGGTCCGCGGCGACCGATTGGAACTGGCCGACGCCGATCGTAGGACAGGTTGTCAACCTGTCCTGCAGAATGGGTCTCAGCCCGTTCCACTTTCCACGGTGACGGTCACGGGCAGTCCGGCCCACTTCGAGGGACAAGGGCTGGGGCTGACCGGCTCGAACATCAATCTCGACCGCGTGGCGAACCGGCTGTGGATCGACGGCCCCGGGCGGATGGACGTGCCGCTGGCCGACAAGTTGCCGAATCTACCGATCCAGACGCCGGTCGGCGGCGCGCTGACGATCGATTGGCATGGACGGATGGACTTCGACGGGGGCACGGCCCGGTTCAAAGAAGCGGTTGTAGCCTCCGGTCCGGCGCAGAAATTGCGGACCGAGGAGTTGGAGGTGAAATTGCATCGGCCGATTAGTTTTTCGGCGACGAATCCGCCCGAGCAGCCGGAGGTCGAGGAAATCCGCAGCCCGCGGGAAGTGGCCCTGGAAAACCGCTCGTTCGACGAACAGCACCAGCTCGCGTCTTACGATCGGATGGAGGTTACCGATCTGGCCATTAACGCGCAAAGCGGCGCGCTGACGGCCGGCGGCCCGGGGTTGCTGAACAGCGTCAGCCGCGGCGGCGGGGGACTGCCGGCAAAGCCGAGCGCATCAACGGCCCCGACCGTCTCTATTCCGACCACCGGCAAACCTTCATCCAACAACCAACTCCATTGCCTTACCGTGCGGTTCCAAGGCCCGATCACCGGCAATTTGTTCCGTCGCCAACTGACGTTCCACGATCAAGTGCGGGTGGCGCGGGCGCCGGTCGACGATTGGAACGCCATCCTCACGACCGAGAACCCGGACGCCCTCGGCCCCCAAGGCATCACGCTCCGCTGCGACCAACTGTCGGTGAACGATATGCCCTTGCCGACCGGCAACGGCCGGGCGATCGAGTTCGAGGCGCTGGGGAACACGATCGTCGATGGGACTACGTTCACCGCCCGCGGCCACCGCATCACCTACACGCAGGCCAAGGACCTGCTGATCCTGGAGGGCGACGGCCGCAACGATGCCCAGTTGCTGCGGCAACAGAAGCCGGGATTGCCGCAGTCCAGATTGGCCGCCGGAAAATTCCTCTACTGGATCAAGACCCAGCAATGGGATATCAGCGGCGCCTCGATCGTTGGAAATCGGCGGCTTTTCCAACACGCCGGGGAAACGGTGAAAATGGAACCCCTTGGTCCCGACGCTCATCCCGGGAAGAATGATGGTATATGCGGACGCTGGGGCGGCAGTTGCACGGCCAGCAAGGCGAACCCGGCACGAGTGCCGGCGCTAAACCTCCTGTTCTTTGCAGTCTTTCTGTTTCTCATGCTTTCCGGCCGGGCCTCGATGTTCCGCGATCCGGGCACGTTCTGGCACGTCGCCGACGGCGAAAAGATGCTCGCCGAGGGTAAAGTCGTCCGCCAAGACTCATTCAGCTTCACCCGCGCCGGTCGTCCCTGGGTCGATGACCAATGGCTGGCCGAGTGCGGCATGGCCTATGTCTATCAAAAGGCCGGCTGGGACGGCCTGTTGCTGCTGACCGCCGCGATGTTGGCCGGTTTTTACACGTGGGTCGCCGCGCGGCTGCTCAGGGCCGGACTGCACATCTTGCCCGTCGGTCTGCTGCTGGCCCTGGCAATACAGATCGGCTCGCCGCAGTTCCTCATCCGGCCGCTGGCGCTGACGATCGTGCTTCTGGGAATCGTTTTCGCCTGGCTGGTGGACGTGGAGTCGGGTGCCAAACGCCTGCGCTATTTGTGGTGGCTCGTCCCCCTGTTCATCGTTTGGGCAAACGTACACGGCGGCGTGCTCGGCGGACTGGGGACCGTCGGGCTATGCGCAATCGGATGGTGTGTAGCACAGCCGCCCTCGGCTGTGCAATCCGTTCAACACAGCCGAGGGCGGCTGTGCCACACTGAACCGATACTCTTGTTATCGGCCCTGACCGCGGCGACGCTCGTCAATCCCTACGGCATCGACTTGCCGCGGGCGTGGCTGGAGACGCTGCGAATGCCGCTGTCCGGTTTGATCGAGGAGCATGCCCCGCTAGACCTATCGATACCGATGAACTGGGCCGTGGTCGCTCTGGCCGCGGGCTATGCGGCGGTGTTGATTGGCGTTTCTTCCCGCCGCCCGCGGGTCGTTTGGCTGATTCCCCTGGCGTGGTTCGTCTTGACGCTGGCGCGCTGCCGCAATGCCTCGCTGTTCGCCGTCGTTGCCGTAATCGCCTTGGCCGATATGTTGCCATATACCCGCGTGGGCGAGTGGCTGCGACGCCGCGAAATGCTCGGCGCCGCACGCTCGGCGGCCGGTTGGCGGGCGGCCGTTTTGCCGTCGATCGTCGTCGCCGCGGCGCTGGGGCTTCAGATCGCAGGGGCGAGCTTCCCCGTCCTGGGTCGCGGCTGGGCACGCTTCGACCGCGACCGCTGCCCCGTCGAACTGCTGCCGCAACTCGACGAGATTGCCCGCTCCAACGAGGACGGCCTCCGCATTTTCAACGACATGAACTTCGGCGGATTCCTGATATTTCACGAGCCGCGGATGCGGGTCTTCATCGACGACCGTTGCCCGTTGTACGGGACCGAGTTTCTCCGTGCGTACGACCATGCCCGGCGCGATGACCCGGCGCGAGCTCGACCGTTGGCAACGGCAATACGGATTTCAATACGCGATAGTGGAATCGGGCGGCGATTTCGACCGCTATTTGGGGTCTTCCGCCGATTGGACCAGACGCAGCCGTACATCTCCGGCAACGTTGTATTCGCATCGGCTGGCCGAATCGCCCCCGGGGCGTTAAAATTGGACACTCAGCGGTCGTCCAAAAACAACTTGTGGTGCAGGCGTCCCGCCTGCTCGGTGCAGCCGAGACGGCCGCACCACAATACACGAAGTTGTTTTTGGTCGACAACTCAGATGATTCATCACGACCTTTTATGATTGCCGTACCGGCTGCCGATAAACGAGAGGACCGCCGCATGAAAACCCTGCTCACCGAAGAACAACTCCGCGAGGGCATCCGCCGCCTGGCCGATGAAATCCATCAGTATTATCAAGACAAACCGCTGGCGCTGGTCGGGGTAATGGTCGGCAGCATTGTCTTGCTGGCCGATCTGATCCGCCTGCTGGACTTGCCGTTGCGGGTTGAGTTGATCCAGGCCCGCTGCGACAACGGGGGCGGCTCCCAACCCGGCCCGCTGGCGATCGACCTCGATCTGCTTTCAACCTCGATCCGCGGCCGTCACGTGTTGCTGGTGGACGATATTTTCGTCACCGGCCACACGCTCTGGGAATTGATTCCGCAGATCGACGACCTGGGGCCGACGAGCGTCCGCAGCGCCGTCTTGCTGAGAAAGGAGGGGCGCTGTGAAGTGGCCATGAAGCCCGACTTCGTGGCCTTTACGATTCCCGACGAGTTCGTGGTCGGCTACGGACTGGACTATCGCGAACGATACCGCAATCTCCCCTACCTGGCGGCGCTGGAGCCGCAGGAAATGGAGAACAAATGACGAAATGCCCGCCGGCTGCGTCCGGCGGGGTGGAACATTGCACAACTCCCCCCGCGACCGCAGTCGCGCGGCGTTGCACCAACCCCGGGATTTCCAAATTTTACGGTTATGCCGTTTAGCGGCCGTCGGCACGACGGCCCTGTTGGCGATGCTCAGCCGCCGTTCCGGCGGCTGCTAAACGAGTTCTTCGCTGGATTTGTGGAACTACTGAACCTGACATTCACTAACTGACAGTCAATAAATGCTCTAATTTCCCGCCACGCTTCCGCTGTCGGGCAGGGGCCGCAGATAGGGGCGGATGCGTTCCAGGGTTTTTGGCCCGATCCCCGGCACCCGTTGCAACTCGTCGTTGTCGGCGAAGGGCCCCTGCGAGTCGCGCGAGGCGACGATCCGTTTCGCCAACGTCTCGCCTACGCCCGGCAGTTGAATCAACTCCGGCCAGTCGGCCGAGTTGATGTCCACCTCGAAATGGGCCACGAGCGGCTCGGCCCGGTCGATCTCGATCAACCGGCCCTGCCATCCGCCCTGGGAGACCCACCAGCCGACCATTGCCGCCAAGGCGATAACGACCAGCGCCGCCACGGCCGTCTGATCGGCGCGACGCAGCAGCCAGTGCGGGCGATTGTGGCGTTCGGACATGGAGCGGGCGCGCGTAGGGTGGGACAAGCGAAGCGCAGTCCCACCAGGTTATCCGCCGTTATTGGTGGGACTGCGCTTCGCTTGTCCCACCCTACGATCCACGACAGAAACAAATTGGCCGTTTGCCCCCCCGTGTATTCCCGGGGAGCTAAATGATATGCTATCAAAGATGAGCCAAAATTTCCAGCAACAAGCCTGGGACGACCGTTTGTGCCGCGATTGGGAGGCGATTCTTCGCCTGGCGATCGCCGAGGACCTCGGGACGTCGGGCGATTGGACCAGCAACGCCTTGACTCCGGCGGACGCCGTCGGGCGGGCGAACGTCGCGGTGCGGCGGCCGGGCGTGGCGGCCGGGCTGCCCGCCTTGCCGCAAACTCTGGCCGCCTTCGATGCCCGCCTGCAATGGTCGCCCCGGACTGAAGATGGGGCTGGCCTTTCGGCGGGCGAATGCATCGGCACGATCGAAGGGCCGGTCCGCGGCATGTTGGCCGCCGAACGGGTGCTGTTGAACCTGCTGGGGCGGCTCTCGGGCATTGCCACGCTGACCAGCCGCTACGTCGAGGCGGTCGCCGGCACGAAGGCCCGCGTCTACGACACCCGAAAGACCACGCCCGGCTGGCGGCGGCTGGAAAAATACGCGGTCCGTTGCGGCGGCGGCCGGAACCATCGCGGCGGCCTGGACGAGGCGGTGTTGATTAAGGACAATCATCTCGCCGTTGTAGGACAGGTTGACAACCTGTCCTACGGGATTGCCGAAGCGGTCGAACGAGCACGACAATACCTGAAAGACAACGCCGCCGATGCGTCGATGCCGATCGAGGTCGAGGTGGACACACTCGAACAGTTCGACGAGGCGTTGGCTGCCGGGCCCGACATTGTGTTGTTGGACAACATGACCCCGGCCCAGATGCGGTCGGCCGTGGCGCGGCGCGACGCGGCCGCCGCAACGGTCGCGTTGGAGGCCTCCGGCGGCGTGAATCTCGACACCATCCGCGCCATCGCCGAAAGCGGCGTCGACCGGATCAGCGTCGGGGCCTTGACCCACTCGGCAGTCGCGCTGGATTTCGGGCTGGATTGGGTTAATGATTAGACGCCGTTTAGCGGCCGTCGGTACGACGGCCCGGTTGGCGACGCTAGCCGCCGTTCCGGCGGCTGCTAAACGAATTCTCACCAAAACTTGGAACTCCTGACTTTCTTTCCGGCGGCATGAAAAAACGCATCCTGCAAATCATTCCGACCCTCGACCGCGCCGGCGCGGAGAAGCAGTTGTGTCTGCTGGCCGGCGGACTGCCGCGTGACGAATTCGACGTACACGTCTGCGCACTGACGCGGGGCGGGCCGCTGGAGGCCGATCTCGCCGCGGCCGATGTGCCGACGACGATCATCGGCAAGCGTTGGAAGCTCGACCTCGGCTCGTACCGGCGGCTGAAGCGGCACGTCGCCGGCTTGCGTCCCGACCTGATTCACACCTGGATGTTCGCCGCCAACACCTACGGATTCGCGGCGGCCCGGGCGTGCGGGGTGAAAAACGTGGTGATCGCCCAGCGGTGCGTCGATCCGTGGAAGAGCCGGCTGCAACTGGCGTTGGACCGGGCGATGGCCC
The DNA here is from genome assembly GCA_963733145.1 of uncultured Planctomycetota bacterium. Classification (GTDB taxonomy): domain Bacteria; phylum Planctomycetota; class Planctomycetia; order Pirellulales; family Thermoguttaceae; genus JAHIKV01. Next base: position 64,500 of record CAVTCJ010000013.1, read on the forward strand.
GGCGATGCCGCGCGGTGCTGGTCAACAGCCTGGGCGTGCGCGATTTCTACGTCCGCCACGGCGCGCCGGCTTTTCGGGTGCGGCTGATACCCAACGGCGTGGCCCTGCCGCCGCCCTCGGACGTCACGCGCGAGCAACTCCTGGCCGAGTTGGAATTGCCCCCCGGCAGCCGATTGATCGGATTGGTCGGGCGTCTTTGGCCCCAAAAAAGGGTGCGGGACGCAATTTGGGCGGCCGATCTGCTGAAAGTCATCCGCGACGATACGCATCTGCTGGTCGTCGGCGACGGGCCGCTGGGCGATCAATTGCGGCGCTACCGCGATCAGGTTCAAATCCGCGACAAGGTCCATTTCCTTGGCCAACGGAACGACGTGCCGCGGCTGATGCCCCACTTCGACGTCCTCTGGTCGGCCAGCGCCTATGAGGGTCAGTCGAACGTGATTCTCGAAGCCATGGCCGCGGGCGTGCCGGTCGTGGCCACCGACATTCCCGGCACGCGGGAGCTGGTCGTTCCGGAGGAGACGGGCTGGCTGGTTCCGGTCGGCGACCGGGCGGCGTTCGCCAAGTACACGGAGCGGCTGCTTAACGACCCAGTGCTGTCGGCCCGCATTTCGGCGGCCGCCCGCGGGCGCGTCGAGCGCGAGTTCAGCGTCGAGAAGATGATCGCCCGGCACGTCGAATTGTATCGCGAGTTGTTGGGGGCGTAGCCTTGTCGGACGCTTGCCAATAATGGATTGGCGTTAGGGCTTGTTAAAAAATAACCTAGTGAATTTCGGCGCTGTAGGAGGCGGCTCCTGTCGCCGATGGAAGCGTGATTTCGGCCCAATCGGCGACAGGAGTCGCCTCCTACAATGGTGAAAATTGCATAAGTTATTTTTTCACGGGCCCTTAGCTCCGGTGTCGGTCACTTTTTGGGCTGCGTTTGTCCGGCGGCGGGCGGAAGTGAGAGTTGCTTCTGGCTGGCGCCGCTCTTGGCATCGGCGGGTTTTGGCGAGGAGACCGGCGGATTCTTCGGCATGGGGGCCGGGTTTTTCGGCATCTCAACTCGATTGGAACGACCGCAACCGGCGGCCAGGCTGAACAGACAACCGCCGATAATCGCCACGTAGATCAATCGCATCGGCAAACACCTCCAAAAATAAGGCAGGGCAAAGAATTTCATCACGGGGCATGAATTGTCTGCCCATCGGCAATGGCCCCCAAGTAGTACTTGAACACGGCTTCGTCGAACTCCAGCCCGACCTGTCGGATGGCGCCGTCGGCCATGCAGAATTGGACGATTCCCGGGTGGTAGCTGCTGAACTGAGACCATTCTGAATCCTTGCTCAATCCCCCGCCCGTGCCCATAGTCCCCGCGCCGATCCAGGCGTACGAACCATTGCCGCCGGAACCGTCGTCTGCGTAAGGCAGACTGCCGCCCATGGCTTCTCCAAACAGGAGCGTATTGCTCGACCCGTCGGTGATGTCCCGAAAATCGATTTGGGAACGGTTGTAGAAGACGCCTCGCAGGAAGTCGTACCTGGGTTCGGCGATGTATCCCGAGAACCCGGCCACGCCAAGGTAGTTGGTCCGCCCAAGTTGGTCTCCCGCTCCATCCGTGAAACGACCGCGCGATATGACTGCCGAATCTTTCGACGGGTCGTAATAGAAATACAGCAGCGCCGCCGGATAGGGCTTGTCGTAAGGAGTGTCGGATGGGCAGACGAACGTCCCGATCCTGGTTTGGGCCATTCTCCAAGCGTCGGCCCTTTGCCAATACGGGTCGCCTTCCTTGGCAATGTCGAACAGCGAAATGCCGGCGTGCGCCGAGACATCCACGTCCATCAGATCCCAAACGGAGTTCATTTCCGTGAACGGAAGGACGAAGGCCAGGCAGCCCACGAATTGGCCGCTCAGGTTTGCCGATTGAGGAATCGGCCCGAGATAGCCGGGCGGGAAACGTCCGTTCTGGTTCTGGAAGTTGTGGGCGCCAAGCCCGATCTGCTTGAGATTATTGCCGCACTGCATCCGCCGCGCCGCTTCACGGGCAGCCTGCACCGCCGGCAGCAGCAGGGCGATCAGAATGCCGATGATCGTGATGACCACCAGCAACTCCACTAACGTGAACGCACCCCTGTGGCTACGATTCATGGCATTCACCCCAACGAGTCGTGAGTTGATGAGGAGAATTCGCACAACCTCAAATGCACGTCGGGAAACCGAGACAGCCGGCGCAAGCAAGATTATCCCGGATTATTCATAAACACGAAGGAACTTGTCATTCTGAGCGCAGCGAAGAATCTGGGCTGTTTGCGGCGCATCGGAGATCCTTCGCTGCGCTCAGGATGACGTTTATGAATAATCCGGATTATGCGCTTTCCCCACAAAAAAGGCAAGCATCCTGCAAAAAAGGGGGGAAATGCACTTTAGCGGCCACGAGCCAACCGGCTGGGGACTGTTGCCCCCTGCTGCAAGCGTATTCAGCTGCAGTCCCCCGATTCCGACTTCCGCCGGAGTAGACAAGCCTCATACCGGGCGAGCAGGAACCGTTCCGGCAGACGTTTCGCCCGGGTGTACCACGGTTCTTCCTCGGGATGAATCGGTTCGACGAGGATGCTGCGGATGCCGGCCCAGCGTCCGGCCATAACGTCGGCAAACAATTGGTCGCCGACGATCGCCGTCTGGGAGGGCTCGGCCTGCAAAATTTGCAGGCCCTTGCGGATGCCCCAGGGCAAGGGCTTCATCGCTTTGGCGACGCAGGGCAATTCGAGCCGCCGGGCAAAAACGCGAATCCGCTCTCCCATCCCGTTCGAGACCAGGCACAAGCCGATGCCCGACAGACGGAGCTGCTCGATCCAGGCCACGGCCTCGGGCAGGGCCTCGCCTTGCCGGTACCGCGTCAGCGTGCAATCCACGTCCAGCAACAGAGCGCGGAGCCCCCATTGCTGGAGCCGGGCAGGCGTCAGCTCCCAGACTCGACCGACTCGGTAATGCGGCGTTAAGAGGCGAAGCATGGAAAATAGTGATTAGTGGTTAGTGGCTAGTGGCTGGACAAGCATTGTACAAATTCCGAATCGACAAACGATGGCTTTCTATCTAATTGCTGTTGCGGAAAGTAGGGTGGGACAAGCGAAGCGCAGTCCCACCAGCGTGTTTCGCGTATTTGGTGGGACTGCGCTTCGCTTGTCCCACCCTACTTGGACTTTCCGCAACAGCAACTATCTAGCCATTAGCCACTAGCCACTAATTAATCCCCCCACCAATATCGGATAATACACCAAAAGGCGTGACAGGCGTCGGCCAGGCCGATCTTCTTCCCCTCCTCGTACGTCCGCCCGAAGTAGCTCACGCCGACTTCGTATATCCGGTATTTTCGCCGGGCGATCTTGCATGTCAATTCGGGTTCGATGCCGAAGCGGGTTTCTTTTAGCGTTGGCGCAATGGCCTCGATTACCTCGCGGCGGAACACCTTGTAGCAGGTTTCCATATCCGTAAGGTTCAAGCCGGTGAACATGTTCGAGAGCATGGTCAGGAGGCGGTTGCCCACCGAGTGCCAGAAATAGAGGACCCGATGCGGCCCGACCGGGAGGAAGCGGGAACCGTAAACCACGTCGGCCATCCCCTCGACGATGGGCTGAATCAACCGGTGGTATTGCGAAGGATCGTATTCCAGGTCGGCGTCCTGGATGATGACGATGTCCCCAGTGACGTGTGAAAAACCGGACTTCAGGGCCGCCCCCTTGCCGCGGTTGCGGTTGTGCAGGACGACGCGGAGGTCATCCCGGCAGTCCATCGCCGCCAGCACCTCACGGGTGCCGTCGGTGCTCCCATCGTCGACCAGGATTATTTCCTTGGGGATGGGGACCTGGCGGATGCGGCGGACGATCTCCTCGACGGTCCCTTTTTCGTTGAAAATGGGGACAACCACCGAGATTCGCAACCCCTCGGGAAGAGTATATATGCCCAGGTCTCGGCACACGTTCTCGCCGATCATTCCCTGAAGTTGGCAGATCCTGTTTGAATTGTCGGTTGTTTGGTTCATGGTTGGGAGTGGCGATCGATGTTCTCTATTATCATACCCCAAAAATTAGGGGAATACACCTGATATTCGAGGTTGCATGGTGGGGCTGGACTCCAACGGTTGTCTATTGACCCAAAATGGCATGTAACTCTATACTCCGCCACGTTTTGTGCCGTTCGCGACAGGTCGAGGAGATTCTTGCATGGAAGCGGCCGATGCGCACATCCAACCGCGGTCTCAACGCCCCCTGCGGATATCCGGGTTGGTGGGCCTGCGGCGGCTGGCGGCCCCCTGCCTGTTGTTGCTGCTGACGGCGTTTTGCTATTGGGGAACGCTGGACGCGTTCTTCGTTCAGGACGATTACTCTTGCCTGGCCGCCGCCGGTCAGCGAATGCCGAATATCGAGATGTGGCGGGGAGTCTGTTTCTTTCGGCCCTTGTCCACGTACTGGCTCCCGCTGCTGAACTGCTCGGTTTGGGGATTGCGGCCGTTCTGGCATCACGCCACCTATTTGCTGTTGTTTTTGACCACGGTCGGGGCTCTATACTATTGGCTCCGCGGCCTGGCCGGCTCGACCGCGGCGGCTCTGGCCGGCGCCGGCCTGTATGCCTTCTCGAAAACGCATCTCTATACGCTGGCCTGGATCGCCGGCGGAATCGACGTTTCCGCCGCCCTGTTCTTCGTCCTCGGATTGTGGTCGGCCGACGCCTATCTGAAACGGGCCGACGCCGGCGACAGCCGCTCCGGCCGGCGTCTGCTCTGGGTCATCGGAATCACGTTTGTCGCCGGGCTGATGTGCAAGGAGTCGTGCGTGGTCTTCGCGCCGGCGTGTTTGGCGTGGATTGCAGCGCGGAAGTTTATCGCCCGGCGGCCGCTGGCGGCGGCGGAGTGGAAACTCACCGCGGTGCTCGTGGTCATTGTGGCGGTGTATCTTCCGGTTTGGAAGATGTCTTACGCCGTGAGCAAGGAATCGGCGGGGCGACTGCAAATCAATCTTCGCCGCGGCGAGACCGTGCTGCAAGACAGCGCGATTGCGGTGATTCCCGCCGCCGAGAAGGACCTGCCCCGCTCGTCGTGGTGGCTGTTGTCGGGGCCGTTGTTGGCGGGCGCCGCTGTCGTCTTGCGAAGGAAATCGGCTCGCAGGGGAGGGTCCCGATTTTCGCAGCGGGAAGATAGTTGCCTTGCTGGCCGGCGGAGTGGCCGCGAAAATGAGACTGCCCCCTTTTGCCTCCTAACGGTCGTCCAAAAACAACTTCGGTGTTTTCGGAAGCGCTCCGCCCTCACCCCCGGCCCCTCTCCCAAAGGGAGAGGGGCGATATTATTGGACAGACTCCCTAGGATATGTGGTTTTGGGACTGATGTTGTGGATTCTACCGGCGGCCATATTTGTGTTCACCCGGTATCCGTGGACCTTGCAGTTGTATTACGCCCATTTCAGCGTGATCGGCCTGGCCTTGTTGACGGCGCTGGTTGTCGGTTCGCTTCACCAGCGGCTGAACGCATTCGGCGATCGTGGGCACTCGTTCGACTCTCGAAGGCGTTCGGCGGGCGGTGTGTTGAAGGTTTGGCCCGGCGCCTTCGGCGCAACGGCCGTCGTGCTAATTGGCGTCTGGATCGGATTGGCCGGATGGACCATTCGGTCGGGCATCAGCCGTCGTTCCTCGCCGGCGCTGTACGAGTCCGATCTGGCGAAAAACGCCTACGACGCGCTGTCTCCTCATCTTCTGGATTCGCAATACCGGCGGATCGTGTTCCTCGATCTCTCGGACGCGATGTGGGCCTCGATCTACTTCGGCAAGATGATTCCCGTGTTTTTTCCCGAGGTTGAGGCGGCCCGCGACGGCCGGGGCGGTGTCGAGACGGGCGCCCCGCCGCACACCACCGGGGCGACCCTCGTGGTCCGTCAAACCGGCGAAAAGGCATTGACAATCGTGCGGTAAGAGCGTATCCGTTCTTGAAAACGAATTACTGAGCACTGCCCATGACACTTCAATCGCACCGGTCGAAACTCACCGGTTGGGGACGGTTCCCCGTCGTGGACGGGCTGGTGTGGAAGTCGGAAGACCTGCCGGCGGCCACCGATGGGGCCACGCTTTCCCGCGGATTGGGTCGCTCTTACGGCGATTCGTCCCTGCCCGCCAGGTCCGATCTGCCCGTGGCCGACACCACCTGGGCCGACCGTTTGCTGGGCTTCGATCCCGCATCGGGGCTATTGCGGGCCGAGGCGGGAGTCTCCTTGTTCGCGTTGAACCGCATCTTTCTCCGCCGCGGTTGGTTCGTACCCGTCTCGCCGGGCACGCAATTCGTCACCCTCGGCGGCATGGTCGCCTCCGACGTTCACGGCAAGAATCATCACGTCGACGGCTGCTTCGGGCAACACGTGCGGCGGCTGAGGCTGCGCGTGGCCGACGGGCGGATCGTCGAGTGTTCGGACGACGTCGAGCCGGAGCTGTTCCGGGCCACGCTCGGCGGCATGGGCCTGACGGGCCACGTCCTCGAAGTCGAGTTTCCAATGCGCGCGATCTCATCGCCGTGGATTTGGGGCGAGTCGCAGCGGATCGAGAACCTCGACCTGATGATCTCCGGCCTGAAAGAGGCCGCCCGCGACTGGCCGATGACCGTCGGCTGGATCGACTGCCTGGCCCGGGGCGCGAAACTGGGGCGGGGGATCTTGATGAAAGGCCGCTGGGCCTCGCCGGACGAAGCGCCCGGAAAACCGCCGGCAGTCAAACGCCGGTTGCGGATTCCGTTCCAGCTTCCCGCCGTCGCGTTGTGCAAACCGGGCATGAAAGCGTTCAATCTCGCATATTATTGGAAACATGTTCAGAAAGTCCGCCGCGGCATCGTGCATCCGGACGCCTTTTTCTATCCGCTCGACGCCCTGGACGATTGGAACCTGATCTACGGCCGCCGGGGCTTCACCCAGTATCAGTGCGTGCTGCCGCACGCGGAGGACAACGGCCCGGCGCGGCGGTTCCTGGAACTTTTCGTCTCGGCCGGAGGGATGGGATTCCTGTGCGTCATCAAGGACTGCGGCGCGGAGGGCAAGGGGATGTTGTCGTTCCCGCGGCCGGGCATCTCGATCGCCCTGGATTTTCCCATCCATCCCGCGAAAACGCCCGCCCTGGTCGATCGGCTGGGTGAATTGGTGATCGCCGAAGGGGGCCGCATCTATCTGACGAAAGACACGTTCACCCGGCCGGAGCATTTTCGGGCGATGGAGCCGCGGCTGGAGGCGTTTTCCGCCGTCCGGCGGCGTTGGGATCCGCAGCTTCGCATCCGCAGCGCCCAATCGGTCCGACTGTTGGGAGACCCCGCATGAAGACAATCGTTCACGGGGACTGTCCCAATTTTCGCGGCGCGGAGAACGTTGCATTGCGGGCTTACCTTTCCGCCGCGAAAATGGGACTGTCCCCCTGGGGCCGCCAAAGGGGACAGGTCCATGTTTTCGGCCGGCGTTTTTCTCGCCGGACACGTTTTGCGGCCGAAAAATGGACCAGTCCCCAGCCGATTCGATTGTTAGGAGACGCCGCATGAAAGCCGTGCTGTTTGGAGCGACCAAGGGGATGGGCCGGGCGTTGGCGCGGCTGATGGCCGCCCGCGGCGATCGGTTGTTTCTTCTCGGCCGGGCGGCCCGCGACATGGAATCGTCGGCCCGCGACCTGGAAGTCCGCGGCGCGCCGCCGCCGGTGATGACCGCTTTCTGCGATCTGCTCGATCCGGCGAGCTTTGCTCCGGCGCTCGACCGGGCCGAGGAAGAATTGCAGGGTTTCGACACGGTGGTCGTCACGGCGGGGATCTTCGCCCCGCAGGACGAATTGGAGAACGACCCGGCGTTGGCCGCCTGCGTGTTGACGGCCGACTTCACGGGCACTGTGCTGTTTTGCGAGGAGGTTCGGCGGCGGCTGTTGGGCTGTACGCCCGGAAAAGGGGACAGGCCCCTTTTGCCGTGCGCACAAAAGGGGCCTGTCCCCTTTTCCGGACCCTTTTCCGGACGCGGTGGGACGCTTTGCGTGTTCAGTTCCGTGGCCGGCGAACGGGGGCGAAAGCCGGTGGTGATCTACGGGGCGGCGAAGGCGGGCCTCTCCCATTACCTGGAAGGACTGGACCATAAGTATCGCCGCCACGGCCTGAAAACCGTGTGCGTCAAGCCGGGGTTTGTCAAAACGGGCTTAACCGCCGGGCTGAAACCGCCCCCCTTCGCCGGCGAGCCGGAGGCGGTGGCGCGGCGGGTGTTGCGGGCGATCGACCGCGGCCGGCCCGTGGTGTATGCCCCCGCTGCATGGCGCGGAGTGATGTGCGTGATTCGCAACCTGCCCCGGTTCGTGATGCGAAGGATCGAGTTTTGAGGAAGTTATCAGTTGTCAGTTATCAGTTTCATAAAGTGAACGCCGACGACTGACAACTGAAAACTGCTAACTGAAAACTAATTACTGACAACAGACCACGCCATGTTCTCCGGCCTCGTTCGACTAGCCCGACCGCAAGATTGGATCAAAAACGTCTTCGTGGCGTTGCCCGTGCCGTTTGCGCTTGGCGGAAAGCAAGGGGCACTTCGACGCGTCGGTCTTTCTGCTCGGACTGTTTGGATTCTGCCTGATCAATTCGGCGGTATACACGCTCAACGACCTGCGCGACGCCGCCGCCGACCGGCTGCATCCGAAGAAGCGGCTCCGGCCGGTCGCGTCGGGCGTTGTCTCCCGACAGGCCGCGATTGGGCAGATGTTCGTCCTGCTCTGCGCCGGCTTGGCCTTATGTCAGGCGACGGGCAAACCGCTGGCCGGAATCTACGCGATCGCCTATGTGGCGATCAATCTCTCCTACAGCCTGGGCCTAAAAAACGTGGCCCTGCTCGACGTGTTTTTGCTTAGCTCGGGGTTCGTGATCCGGGTGCTGATCGGTTGTACGTTGGTGGCGGCCGCCCCTTCGCCGTGGTTGCTGCTTTGCACGGGGACGCTGGCGCTGTTCATCGGTTTCACGAAGCGCCGCGCAGACCTGAGCGAGGAAGTGGCCTCCGGCCACCGCCATAGCCTCGACGGATACAGCAAGGCGTTTTTAGACCAGGCGGTGAGCATCTGCGCCGGGGTGGCGATATTGGCCTACGCCCTGTATTGCATCGACGTGATCCGCGCGGATCATCCGGGGCGGGAGATGATTTCCATGCCCTTCGCGGCCTACGGAATCCTGAATTATTTGCGCATGGCCCACGTCGAGGGGATGGGCGGCTCGCCGGTGTATGTGGCCTATCATTCCATCTCGATGCAAATCTGCGCCCTCGGGTGGCTGGCAGCGGTGACGTGGAGCCTGGGATTGTGGTAGATTGGGGTGTTTTACGCCTTAGGTCTTGGGGCTTGGGTCTTGGGCCTTAGCCGCAATTTTCGATGCTGGGACCAAGCTCCAAGACCTAAGACCAAAGACCCAAGACCCTGCGGGGCGAGAATTGTGAGAGCGGAAACCTTGAAAAAACTCCTTGTTACGCTTCTGAAAATCTCCGTCTCGGCGGTTATATTGGGATATCTCGTGTACGACGCCACCGAAGGCAAGGGCGCTAACGCCTTCGCCAATCTCGTACACCAGCATAAGCGGTGGGGAATGCTCGCGCTGGCCTGGTGCAGCTGCGCCGCGGCCGTGATGTTGACCTTCGTCCGCTGGTGGTATTTGGTCCGCGTTTTGGATATTCCCTGCCGGTTCTTCGACGCCATCCGCATTAGCTTCTGGGGCTATCTATTCAATCTGGCCCCGCTGGGCATCGTCGGCGGCGACCTGGTCAAGGTGGTGATGCTCGATCACGAGCACCCGCACAACCGAGCGAAAGCGCTGGCCTCGGTGCTGTTCGACCGCGTTATCGGCCTGTACATCCTGTTCATCGTGGCCTCGGCGGCGGTTTTGGCCACCGGCTTTTGGCGGATCGGCGTGGAGGATATCCACAAGATTTGCTGGATCACCTTCGCCGTCACCGGCGGCGGCGGATTGGCGATGGCCTTCGTGATGGGGCCCGAGGCGTGGATTGGGCCCGTGGTCCGCGCCGTGGGACGCATTCCCCGCGCCGGGCCACACCTGGAAAGCCTGATCCGAGCGGTGCGGATGTTCCGCCAGCCGAGAGTGCTGATTATCTCGTCGCTGATGACGGTGGGCGTACACAGCTTCTTTGCGATCGGCTGCTATCTGATCGCCTGCGGCTTGCCGGGCAATCATCTGTCTTTTGCCCAACATTTCGTGGTGATGCCGCTGAGCGCGGCAATGCAGGTGATTCCCCTCCCCGTCGGTCCCACCGAGGCCGCGCTCGATTACTTCTACGCGCATGTGCCGGTGGCCGGTTCGCCGATTGTGAAGGGACAAGGGCTGGTCGTCTCGCTGGTCTATCGGCTGATTACGCTGTTGATCGCCGGGTTGGGCGTGTTCTACTATTTCGGCAACCGCCGCGAACTGGCCGAGGTGATCCACGAGGCGGAGGAAGAAGGGGAATAAACCCGCTTCGGTTGCCTGTTGGATTGCGAAACCGCAAGCGGGAGTCGCGCCGCAAACTGAAGATTTATTCTGTGGGGATGGCAGTTCAACTGCCACCCCAACTCTGACCCCTGACCCCTGGCCCCTGACCCCCTTCTACTCCGGCAGATAGAGCAGCCGGCCGCAGGTCTTGCAGGCCACCGGCTGGCCGAGCATGATCTTGCTGAACAGGTTCAGGGGGACCTGCTGATTGCAGCCGCCGCAGCATTGGTCGTTGACCACGGCCAGGGCGTCCTCTCCTTTCTGCCGCGCGATGCGCCGATAGAGATCGAGGATCTCGCCGGATAGGCCCGATTCGGCCTCGCGCAACTCGGCCGCCAGCCGGGCTTTGTCCGCCTGCAACAGGGGGTCTTGCCGGGTGACCTCGGCGCGGGTTTCGTCCGCCTTTCGCTGGGCGGCGGCCAGCGCCCCCTCCGCCTCGGCAATGTTTTTGGCGAAGGCGTCGCATTCTTCCAGGGCTTCGAGGATTTCGTCGGTCAGCACGCTGTTGGTCATTTCGTCGGCCGCGATCTGCTCCAGCAGCGTCTGGTACTCGCGGTTGGTGGCGGCGGCGTTCAACTTGCGCCGATGGTCCTTGATCTTCTCTTCGCCGGTCTTCAACTGAAGCTGCTTCTGGTCGGCGGCCACGCGGAGGGCTTTGGCCTCCGCGCGGATCTTGGCCAGCGATTCTGCCTGACGCTTGACGTTGGCTTCCGTCACCCGAATCTGCCGCGGGCCGCGTTCGAGCCGCTCCTTCAGATCGGCAAGCTGGCGCTGGATGCGATGCAACGTGCGGAGAACGGAAACGCCGGTATTGGGTGCTGCGGATGACATGGTGGGGAATCTTGGGGTTAAGGAGTGCCAGAATTATACGATTTACAGTGCTGAAATGCTCGAATTATGCGTTGCCACAAAGGATCGCCCGTCCAATTCGTTCCGCAAACCGCTTGCGGTTTCGCAATGGATCTGCAGCTTTCAATTTACATTCCAAGAAATTAAAAAAGCCCACGGGTTTCGACCCGTGGGCTGGGGCTGAACGGCGGGCGTCAGCCGGCTGCACGCTCCAATTCGGGAGCGTACTCGATCCTGGCCCCCGGCTCGGCAAAACCTTCGAGTTGCCGGCTGCGGACCGGGTGTTGCAGTTTTTTGACCGCCTTGGCCTCGATCTGCCGGACCCGCTCGCGGGTAACCTTGAAGATCCGCCCCACCTCTTCGAGGGTATAAGTATACCCGTCGCCCAGGCCGTATCGCAGGCGAATAATCTCGCGTTCGCGGTAGGTGAGCGTTTTGAGCAAGGCATCGATCTTCTCACGGAGCAGTTCATTGCCGGCCGCTCTCTCCGGCCGGGGGAGTCCACCGTCCTCGATGAACTCGCCGAAACTACTATCTTCGCTTTCTCCGACCGGTCGGTCAAGGCTTACCGGATGTCGGCCCATGGCCAGCACCCGGCGGGTTTCCTCGAGCGAGTAACCGGCGGCGGCCGCCATTTCCTCGGTCGTCGGCTCGCGGCCCATCTCCTGCTGCAACCGTTTCGACGCCGATCGCAGCTTGCCGAGCACATCGATCATGTGGACGGGGATGCGGATCGTGCGGGCCTGATCGGCGATGGCCCGGGTTATCGCCTGCCGAATCCACCAGGTGGCGTAGGTCGAGAACTTGAATCCGCGGCGGTACTCGTACTTGTCCACCGCCCGCATCAGCCCCGTGTTTCCCTCCTGGATCAAGTCCAGGAAGCTGAGGCCGCGATTGCGGTATTTTTTGGCGATCGAGACGACCAGCCGCAAGTTTCCGCCCGACAGATCCCGCTTGACCTGCTCGTAGTCGCGGTACTGGCGGCGCATGATCTCGCAACGGTTTCGGAGGCTATTGGGCGTCTCCTGCGTCATCACCATCAGCTCGTGGAGTTCCCGGCGGAGTCTGCGCCGCTTCTCGCGCGTGGCCGGGTTGTCCAGCAGGAACCTGAGCTGCCGGCGGATTTCGTCCATCCGCTCCAACGGCTGCTCGACCAACCGCATCATCGCCTGCACGCGGCGGGTGCGCAGGCTCAACTCCTCGATCAGCGTCAGTATCTTCCGCCGCCGCCGGATGAACCTTTGGCGGGCCTCCTGCCGCGCCTCGGTCGACGTGCTTCCCCGCAGCAAGCGGCTGAAATCACGCTGGTTCTCCTCCATTAAATGAGTCAGCGTGTTCAGATTGTGCGGCATCCGGGCGAGAATCTGCTCTTTCGTCAGCCGCTCGGTCAGCGAGACCTTGATCGTGCGGTCGAAGGGGAGCGCCCCTTTGTGGACTTTCTGCAGCGTGGCGATTGTCGCCCGTTTTGCCGTCGCGCAGCCGAGAACGGTCCGCCGGAAGCGCTTCCGCGTGACCTCGATCTTCTTGGCCAGCGAGATTTCCTGCTCGCGGGTCAGCAACGGAATCTCGGCCATCTGGCTGAGATACATACGGATCGGGTCGCTGCTGAACTTGACCGGCTCGGGAGGCAGCGTCGGCTGATCCGCCCGGCCGGCGGCCGCGGTCATGTCGCCCGGCCCGCCGTCGCCGGCGCCCTCGGTGACCGACAGCTCCGCCGCGTCGTAAAACTCATGGACGGGCGGCTCGCTCACCAGGTCGATCCCCTCCTCCTCCAGGGAGATCAACAGGTTGTCGAGCTTCTCGGGATTGACTTCTTCGTCGGGTAGATAGTCGTTCACCTCGTCGTACGTGAGATAACCTTGCGACTTCCCCCGGGCGACCAATTCCTGCAATTCCTTGTCGAAAAGGTCCACCTTCGTACTCCTTTCGCGCTTCATGCGCGCTCAGGTGTCATCGTATCTCCGGTCCCAGACATCCGCGCCCATCCGTGGGCTGGGAAGTGTCCCGCCGGTTATGTCCCCTCTCCCAAAGGGAGAGGAGCGATTGTCTACTACTGATCGCGTTTTTGGCGGATGATCTCCTCCAGCATCGTTGCTTGTTGTCGAACATCCAACCCTCCCTCGCGCAGCGCCGCGATGTCCGCGGGACGCTGCCGCTCGACCTCCTTTCGGGTCCTGGTCCGCGCCAACTCGTCCAAGAGGGCCTCCGGATCGGCCGTCTGCCGTCCTTTGGCCCGGCCCTTCTCGTCCAACTCCACCAGCAGATTCTTCATCTCCGGAGAGTCGAACTCCAGCATCAGCCGATCGAATTTGGGAACGATCCCCTCGTCGTCCAACCGGCTGCAAGTTTCAAATATCAACCGCCCCGCCCCGGCGTTGAAGTGTTCGGCGTTTACGCGGTCGCGGGCCGCGGCCGTGCAGTCCGGCCGGGCGATGAGCAGCTCCAGCAATTCCCGCTCCCACGCGTTAAGCTCCAAATCTGATTGCGAAACCGCAAGCGGTTCGTCAGCCGATCCCCGCGCGTCCGAGCCCGGCGCAGACCGGCGGCCGCGGCCTGGCGGATTGTTTCCGCCGCAGCGCGGTCAGCCGACTCCGCACGTCCCGCTCGTCGACGCGGAACCGGGCCGCCAAACGCTGCAAGATCTTCTCCTCGCGGAAGCGGTTCTCGCTGGTCGTGTCGTGCCGCAACCGCGGTGCCCGGGCGACGATCGCCACCAGCTCCTCCAGCGCCTGACTCGCCGCGTGAACGTCCCGCTCCAGGTCCACTCCCCGCGTCTTGACCGCGAAGGCGTGGTCCAGGGCATCGACCGCCCCGGTCTCCAAAAGCTGCGAAAACGCCTCCGCCCCGCGCTGCTGGAGGAAGTCGCAGGGATCGAGCCCGTCGGGCAGAGTCAGAATCCGCAGGTCGGCCTGCTGGGCCACGAACAATTCGAGCACCTCGTTCGCCCGGCGCGTGCCCGCCTCGTCGCCGTCCAGCACCAGCACAATCCGATCGGCGTGGGCCTTCAGGATCCGCACGTGCGACTCGCCCAAGGCCGTCCCCAACACTGCCACCGCGTTCTGAAAACCGTGCTGATGGGCCACGATTACGTCGGTGTAGCCCTCCATCACCAGCGCCGTGCGGGTTTTCCGCAGCGTCTCCCGGGCGAGGTCCAGCCCATAGAGCAGCTTGCTCTTCGTGAACAGCGGCGTCTCCGGCGAGTTCACGTATTTCGCTCGACTCGATATATCTATTTCCGGCAATAACCGCCCGCCGACTCCCACCGGACGCCCCTGGGCGTCGTGAATCGAGAACAGCAGCCGGCCGCGGAAGCGGTCGTAAAGACTGCCGCCTTCCGCCGGCCGAGAAAGAATGCCGACGGCCGCGAGCAATTTTGCCCGCCGCCGAGTCCGCTCCGGCTCGACCTCCCCCTCGACGCCGCGGAGAATCCAATCGCGCTGCAATGGACAAAAGCCCAGCCGGAACCGCTCGATGCTTTCGGCGGAGATGCCCCGCTCAGCGAGGTATTTTCGCGCCGGCTCGGCATCGGGCGACGCGAGCAGGCACTGGTGATACTGCTTCTCGGCCCAGGCGGCGGCTTGCAGCAGCGTCCGCTTGCTCGGTTGATTGGGCACGACGGCCGGCGCCTCTGCCGAGTCACCGGGCAGTTCGCTTGCCGTGTTGCCGGAAAACGGCAGATGGCGGCGGGGCTTTTCCAGCGTGATCCCCGCCCGTTCGGCCAGCATCTCCAGCGCCTCGCGGAACTCGACGCCGTCGATCTTCATCACGAAGCTGAACACGTCGCCGCCGATGTCGCAGACCCAGCACTTGAACGACTGCCGCTCGGGATTGACTTGCAGGCTGGGCCGGGAGTCGTCGTGCCAGGGACAGAGCCCGACGTAGTTCCGCCCTTGACGGCGCAACTGGATATGGCTGCCGACGAGATCGACGATGTCGATCGCCTGCTTGACACGTTCCTTGGCGTCGAACGAGCCGCTAGACACCGCTGGCTCCTGCCTGATCATTCCGGCGAAATCCATTTCGCATGTTTCTGTAGGACCGGTTGGCAACCTGTCCCGCGTGACATCATTTCTGTAGGACAGGTTGGCAACCTGTCCCGCGTTTCTGAAGAATCAGGGGGAAAATCTGACTCCTCCCCCTTTCGACAAATCCGTTTGCCGCGGCTGCCCGATTGGCCCCTGGGACCCGGGCAGTGCGGCTGATTATATCCCATCCGGGAATTTCGGTCAATCTCGCGGATGCGGTGTGTGTGGCAAGAAATCCTGGCAAAGCGGTCATTCTGAGCGGAGCGAAGAATCTCTGTGATTCCAGCCAGATTCTTCGCTACGCTCAGAATGACGCCAACTCCATAAAATCTTGCCGCACACGATGCGGTAGTCGCGGCGGGATTTATTTGGCGTTGGGAGTTGGTCAGCAAACCCTCAATTTTCCAATTTAAGCTCATTTATGTTCATATTGGGATAAATCGGCAGGCTGCGCAATCAGCCCTCGCGGCCGGCATTGGATAATTCATTCCTCGCAGGCAACGAATTGTCCTTGTTCTTGAACTCGTCCGAACACCATGTTCCACCCCCCCGTCTGGAAATCGGCTTACAGCGAAACTCGCGCCCTGCACACATAAAGCGGCGCATCTATACGTCAGTACACAATAATATCTCAGACGGGGATTTCAATCCGGGTTTTTGGGCCACGCGATTGTTACATCGGGCTGGAGAAGGCCCGCGCCCTGAACCCGAAGACGGCCACCGAGAATCTCCGCTCGCTGCTCTTCGATATGCAAAAAGAGATTATGGAACTCAACAGCCGCGTGGAGCGAATCTCGATTCTCGGGTGACGGCGGGCATGCGAAAATACTCCCGCCGATCCGATCTGTATGGACGACATGCCCGCGAATGGGATCTCGATCCAGTATGCTCTGGCAGAGCCAGTCGTGTCTTACCCTGCTGCACTGACCCTGTTGGATTGAGTGCATAAACCAACTTCCGGACGACCATTCGGCGCCTTGAATTCCGAGATGGCAATCTCAGACTATTCTGGGTAAGAAGCTGGATAGGCACCTGGACCGCCGGTCGGATGTGGAAAATGGAACGATTTGCGACCCGTGAACAGACGGTCCCTCACAGTTGGAGCGACTGGACGCTGTTAGAACTTTTCTGTCGCTCCATAGAAGGGTGGAGAGGTTGACTAGTTATGGGGGCGGCGTAAGACCCACCTCGCGGTCGTTGCAGCGCTTTGCCGCGTGGCGAGGGGCTAGATTGCATAGCCCCTTCCTCCGGCTAAAATACAGGCAGAGAGAAGGTAGAGTCGGCACCGGCGGTGAAAAGGGAACCCGCGACTTCATCGCGGAGCGAGCGGACGTGCTATATGGACCTGTTCCAGATGTACTGCTTGGTCGGAATCGTCGTTGGCGCGATTGGGGGCTGGCACGCTGGCCGACCTCTTGGCTATACGGCCGCAATCGGCGGGGCGATCCTCGCAGCGCCCGTTGGCCTCGGCTACACGTGGCTGCACGGGCGATTTCTCCTGTGGCTTGGCGGCGTAAACCGGCCATTCGCCGACGATGCCCGCAAGCCAACACTTGGGTATCCCGCACTGCCGCACGGATTTACGATTTCCTTTACCGGTTGCCATGTTGGATCGTCGATAGCCTTCTTGTTGAGTGGCCAACCATGATCAGCGTGATTGTAGCAGTCCTGATTACCCCGTGTGCATTGATGTTGCTCATTCTGTTGCCCTTTGCCCCCGTGGTAACGCGCCGACCAGGCGAAATGACGAATATGGAGGCCCTTGCGATCATGGCCGCGATGACGGTAGGCAGCCATCTCATGGTTTGGGCATCGCAGAAGATCAGAATCGGGGTTCAGCTCCGCCGTGCGCCACCGCCCAACAGCCCATAAACAACAAGCGATTTGGCGAATCCCCGGGATTGCAGCCCCAGTTCCTTTTTGGCGATCACCGTCAACACATACGATTTGCATGGGGGCCTTTTGAATTTGGGAGTCCCATTCACCCTGGATATGAAACCGGCTTCAGGCCCCCCCACGGCAAATCAGGCATCTGGCGGCAGCGTCGCTTCACTCGACGGTGACGGTGCCCGCACGTAGGTGGACTCGTCGTCGCCTTCGACAAGATTAGCTCCCGCCCGACGGAGAAACTCGACGACGGCAAGGCCGAAAGGTTCCGTCTCATCCACGTGTCGTTCCGGGCCGATTTGCACGATGCCATATTTGAGGTCAGGATGGTGGCATTTGATCCATAAGTGCCATAACTGCGGGGCTTGGCCTGGACTCAAATGCACGTTCTCGATCTCGTGCAAAGGCAGCGTGATGGTAATATGGCTTCGCCCGAATAGTCGAAAGCCATAACGGATTTCAACAGTTCCATCGTTCGTTGGTGCGCACTCCAAGAAATGTCTATAAGCAAGGCAACTTAGGAGGCCGACGCGGAGTCTGCGGAAACCACTGATGTGCTCGTAGGGCTCAAAGAGGCCGTAGCACCAGCCCCAAAGGAGCAGAGTGTCGAAAAGCAACCCCACGCTGCAGCTAATCCGCCCCGCAATGTCCATGTAGTTCCAATAGGCAACAAGGCAAATTGCCACATAGATGGCAGGGGCTAAGAGAATCGCGAAGATCAAACCAAAGGGGACAAGGAGCGAAGGGCGCCAGAGCGGATTAGGGATCGCCATTTCCGACCGTCGCGCCACGATTTGCTCGGATCGGAATGAAGATGTCAAGGGACGCGGGTGGGCAGCCAGGTATCCGATAATCCGCTCCCGTAGTCGCTCGAAGCACTCGCTGGGAAATCGCATTTTGAGATCGGGGAGTCGGAAAGGAGTCCCATCGCGGAGAACCAGAGTCAGCCCGAGAGAATGAACGTGTTCGACAAAGCACCTGTCAATATCGGCGAAGCGGATCGTTCGGCGTCGAAACCAGCCTCGATAGATGAATCCTGCGCTCGTGAACGCTCAAGAACACTCTACGAGGCCAGTAGAAAGAGATGAACGCGAGGATCCCAAGAAGTGTCAAATAGGCCGATCCCCATGTTGTATCCTTCCACAGCGGCGGGTCGAGCCGACCAGCACCGTGAAACAATGCAAGGAACGGCGCCATTATGAAGAGTGGCCCAATCGCAAGGTAGAGCATAAAGACGGGGCCGTAGGCCAGATAGAACAGCGATCGATTGACGATCGACCTCGGCGGGCTTGTTCCCAGCAGCCACGGCCGATAGCGGCAAAGCTCGGAGCCGAGATCTTCCAGCGATGAGTCACGGGGGTTTCGATCGCGCGCCTTCATGAATTCCATTATCAATTGTGCAGCAGAAACAAGCAAGACTCCTGGGCAGTTCAATGCAAGACGGCCAGCAGCCGGCGGTCACCTCATAATCTCATCCATAATCCGGGAGTTGCCAGAATTCCACCGTTTTCTCGGAACCAGCCTCAGAAACTGGCCGTATTGTATCAGTCAACAGTCTGGGGCAAGATCAGTACGGCTGTTGAATACAAATAGAGAGCGGTTCAGTTCGACGCCTAGATATGTGCGCAGGAAACAGCGGCGGCTCAATAGCCGTTTCGAGGGGATGTCATCTGCGGTTGTCTCGCGGCGATTGGCAAAATCTCCGGCTGGGCGTCGTCATAATCACCCGGTTTTCGCCACGAAGCGCTTGCGGTATGATAGCGAGACATTACAAGGAACCCCCCCATGACCGACCGCCCCGCCTGGCTGCGTAACGAGTTTCAGCAAATCAACACCAATTTTTCCGACGCGGCCGTGGTCGAGCGGTACGAGGCGATGATGGGCGAGTTCCGCGACTTGGCCGGCGAGGACGCCGCGATTCTTGCGATCCTCGACTTGCCGGCCGGGGCGCGGATTTTGGAGATCGGCACGGGCACGGGCCATTTCGCCCTGGCCGCCGCCCGGGCCGGGATGTGCGTTACGGCCGTCGATGTCTCGCAGCCGATGCTCGATCACGCCGCCGCCCGGGCTAAGGCCGAGGGGCTCGCGGGCGTCGAGTTTCAGCAGGCCGGGTTCATCACGCTGGCGG
The DNA here is from genome assembly GCA_963733145.1 of uncultured Planctomycetota bacterium. Lineage (GTDB taxonomy): Bacteria > Planctomycetota > Planctomycetia > Pirellulales > Thermoguttaceae > JAHIKV01. The sequence goes on from CAVTCJ010000013.1 coordinate 83,878, forward strand.
TCCCGCCGGCAAAGTTCGACGCGGCCGTATCGTCGCACGCGATGCACCACCTGCCCGACCTGTGGAAGGCCGCGGCGCTGGCGAACATTCGCCGGGCACTGCGGCCGGGCGGGCGGTTCCTCTTGTGCGACGTGGTCTTCGCCGCGCTGGACGGCGATCCCCGGCCGCAGTTCGATCCCTTCCTCGCCGCCATGCCGCCGGCCATGCGCGAGCGGTCCGCCGGGCACGTCGCCAACGAGTTCAGCACGCTCGACTGGATCATGGAAGGCCTCTTAACCCGGGCCGGCTTCGCGATCGAGCGCATCGTGGACGCGCAGGCCCCGACGATCCAATATCTATGCCGGGCCGAATGACGGAAATGCAGTAGTTCCATAGGTCAACACACTCCCGTTTAGCGGCCGTCGGCACGACGGCCTGCAACGCGAACGGGGCCGTCGTGCCGACGGACGCTAAACGGTATAACGGCAAAATTTGAATCTGCTAAAACTACCCACCGAAGAGGACTCAGCATGATTATCCGTCCCGAAACCGCGAACGATTACGACGCCATCCGCAATTTGCTGATCGCCGCCTTTGCCGACCATCCCTACAGCCATCAGACCGAGCATCTGATCGTCGAGGCGTTGCGGGCCGACGCGGCAATCGTGGCCCCGTTGGTCGCCGAGGTCGACGGGCAAGTGGTGGGCCATATCGCCTTCTCGCGCGCATAATCGGCGGCGCGGATTGCCAGTGGTACACGCTAGGGCCAGTTGCCGTGCTGCCCGAGTTTCAGCGGCGGGGGATCGGCATGGGCCTGGTCGAAGCGGGACTGGAGGCCATTCGCGGCCTGGGCGCGCGGGGCTGCGTCCTGGTCGGCGATCCCCACTTCTACGAGCGTTTCGGCTTCCGCAGCAACCCGGCGTTGACGAGGGAACATGTCCCGCCGGAAAATCTCCTCTGCCTGCCGATGGCCGAACCGATCCCGCACGGCCCCGTCTCGCACCATCCCGCGTTTTTCGTGTGAAAAAAGGGGACAGGCGCATATATTGGGTAATATGGACGCCTTCTCGCCATCAACCAGCGACTCTGTCTTTCCCATCCATAGCATCTGCCCCAATATATGCGCCTGTCCCCTTTTTCAATCAATCGAACTTCGCCTCCGGGCGGATCGAGCGATACCATTGCTTCCACTTCTCGATGGCCGCGCGGCGCTCTGCTTCGGTGAACTTTTCGGGCAGGGCGACGGCGTTCGGGTTGCGGCGGATGCGGAGCAGGGCCGCGTGGGCCGACTGGACGACCTCGGGGACCGGATCGGTCATGGCGTAGATCAGCACCTCGACGTTGTCCAGGTCGCGCGTTTTGCCCAACAGGCCCTTGACGATCGCCAGCCGAACCTGGGGCGACTTGGCGGACACCAGCCGGCGCAGCAGGGCGGCATTTTTCTTCAGCAGCGGTTCGGCCTTCTCGTCGGGGATTTTGTAGAGCGGGGCCAGCGAATCGTCGTCGTAGGAGTCGGGATGTTTTTCGAGGTCGTCGAGCAGGCTTTGCAGGTCCTTTGGCTGGGGCGGGACGATTTGCCCGTGCTCGTCCACCGTCGCCCCCTTGAGTTTTTTGGGCAACTTGCGGCCGCCGATCATGAGGCCGTCGCCGTAGGGCAGGCTCTTTTTCATTGACCGCATGAGTACCAGCATAGCGAAGGCCGTGTCGGGGACGACGCCACACTCGCCTGACCAGCTTCCGTCCTTGTGCTGCTTGTCCAACAGATACGCGGCGACGTCGCCATACCATTGCGGGTCCTTATCCGGCGTCTTTTCGCAGTATTCCCGCAAGCTCATGTATCGCTCGAAGGCGTAGAGGTAATACAAGTTGTACTGGCCGGCGTCGACCTTGAAGTTCTTGGCGAACCACTGGTTGCCCCGGGCGGCGGTCGCAAAGAGGGCCCGGGCGTCGACCTTAGACTTGGGCTTCGCCGCACCGGGCTTTCCCGCGTCCGGCTCGATTTCCTTGATGCCCGGCAGCTTCGGTTCGTCGCGGCGCTCGGGCTTCTTGACCACGCCCAGCAGGTCGCTGCACGCGTAGAGGCTTCCCAGCCCCGCGGCGGTGAGACTCGGCCGGACTCCGGTTTGAGCGACGAGGTGTTCGGCCGTGCCGAGTTGCCCCTGGTAGCCGAATGCGCCGCTGGGGTCCTGGGTCCGCATCAGCCAATCGGCGGCCCTTTCGATGGGGTCGAGCGGGACGTCGAACCCAGTGTTCTTCGCTTTCCACAAAGCCAGCACGCCGTACTGGGTCATGGAGGTGTCGCCGGTCCGCAGGTTCGCATAGCCCCAGCCGCCGTGCGGTTTCTGAATCTTTCGCAGATACGCCAGCAGGCACTCGACGTCGGCGCGGTGCTTGGCCGGCGAGCGTTCGACGAGGAAGATGATCGACAGGCCGGCGCTGTAGACGTCGAACTTTGTCTCGTCGAGCTTGCCGGGGTCGCGGTTGCCCAGTTCCTTCTGGATCGCTTCGGCGCAGCGGACGATCGTGGGATGGTCGGGGCTTTCGCCGCGGGTGAGCAGGGCAATTCCCGCGAGCGCGCATGCCCCGAGCCGTGTGTCGCTCGTGCAGTTGGCGGCGAGATAGGCGATGCCCCGCTCGACGGCCTGTCGCACTTCGGGGCTATCGGCCGTAAGCGCCGCTTCAGCCGGAGCGGAGGCCGCGGCGAGAAGGATTCCAAACGAAATCGCAATTGCCGCGCACAGCAGCCGCCGCAAAAAATTCCCGCACATAGGTCCCTCCGGGTGAAAACCGTGTTTCCACAAATCGGGCCGCCCGGCGCCCAGGCCGAAAAACAGAATCGCCTCCTCCCCGACCCGATGCTCGAAGATCAATGTTCCACACGATGTGCCGCAGGTTCCTGCAACGGCTGATGATATACGGCCGCCTATGGGGTTGTCAAGCGAAACCAGATACGGGGGGCAGTGTGGGGTCTGATCCAAATTTAGCACATTGACAGCAGACGCATTCTATTGTATTCTATTATTAGCAATACGAACATTGGTGCAGCATGTCTAAAACAGTGACCCTTCGCCTCAGTGACGACATCTACCGGCTTTTCCGCCAATCGGCGGAAAGCGACAATCGGCCGCTGTCGAACTTCATCGAGACCGCGACCATCCGCTACATCGAGGAGAGCGAGCTGGCCGACGAGTCCGAAATGGCGGAGATTCGCGGCAACGCCCCGCTGAATCGGCGCATCCGGCGCGGCCATTCCGACGCCCGTTCCCAGCGAGGGCGATTCGTTGACTGACTATCGCATCTTCGAGACGAACCAGTTTCAACGGGACGTGAACAATCTCGATGCGCGGCAACAGTCCTTCGTGAAGATCAAGCTGGCGCAATACGTCTATCCGCAACTGAAAGCACAGCCTCGCTTCGGACCCAACATCAAGAAGCTGCGGGGATACCAGCCGGAGACTTGGCGGTATCGGATCGGACGATTCCGCGTCTTTTACGGCATCGACGAGCCGGCCCGGATCGTCAACGTCCTGACGCTGGACGATCGGAAAGACGCCTATCGCTGAAGGCCACAAGGTAGCGAAAACCCCGTGCGTCGCGGCGATCAATCCAGCGGCACCATTTTCGGATTGGGGATTTTGCGGCCCCAGACGCGGCCGTGGCGGGAAGACAGTTCATGGAAACTCAGATGCAGGAAATCGTAGAGCGACGCCGGCGGACCCAGCGAGAGCCAGCGGTCGAGCAGGGCCTCGACGTGGGCGTCGTACTTCTTCTGTGACGAGCCGTGGGCGTAGCAGCGGCCGCCCAGCCGGCGGAGGTCGCCGTCGAACTTCGGCCCGATGTGCCACAGCTCGTGCACCACCGTGGAGAGCTTTTCGCGGAAGGGGAGGTCGAGAAAACGCGGCAGGTAGAAAGTGAGGATGTAGAGCATCTCGCGGCCGTCGGCGGAGTAGAGCCGCTGCATGCCCCAGCGGCGCTTGCGGCGGATTACGTGCAGCCGTCCGCCCGCGAACCGCATCGGCGAGAGCGTGGCGTACATCCCCTGGTTGCCGGCCCGGCGGGTTTGGGCGAAACCGACCGCCACCCGCGACATGTCGATGTGCCGGAGCTTATCCAGCCGGGTGGTCATGTCCTCGCACAGCCGGCGGACGTGGCTGGTGAAGTCGAAACCGGGCTGCGGCGGCTCGCGATGCAAGACTTGCCGGTGCTGAGGGGAATCCATCGGGGACTCCCCCGAATTATTGTGTCTTCTGGATTTCCGACTTCGATGAATAGACGTCGCTACGACTGATCGGTCGTATCGGCAGTCTCTTCAATCGATTCTTCGGCCTGCGGCTTGACAGGCTTGGTTTCAACTTCGGTTTCCTCGATCTCGAACGACGGCCGGGCGGCCTTGCGGCGGACGCGGTCGTTCTTGCCGACGAACTCGAGGATGGCCCGGGTGCCGGCGTCGCCCAGGCGGGGCTTGGCCAGCCGCATCACGCGGGTGTAGCCGCCGTCGCGGTCGGCGAAGCGGGGGGCGACGTCCTCGAAGAGGATGCGGACCGCCTGCTTGTCGCCCAGCAGCCGCAGGGCGCGGCGGCGGGCATTGACCACCGGGGCGATGGTCTTGCACCATTCCTGCCACTGTTCGCTGGTCCGCCACGCCCGCCATTGGTCGCTGTTCCGCTCGGCGTTCGGCTCCAACTCGTCGGCCTTGTCCTGATGGGGCAGGGCGTGCCGGGCGATGGTGATGCAGCGCTCGACCAGCGGGCGGACCTCTTTGGCCTTCTCCAGCGTGGTGACGATGCGGCCCTTGACCTTGGGCGGCTTATTGACTTCGCCCTCGGCGTCGCGCTCGGTCAAGAACAGGGCGGTGGCCAGGCTGCGGAGCAAGGCCCGTTGATGGCTCGGGGAGCGGCCGAGTACTCGGCCTCGTCGTCTGTGTCGCATGGGAGTGAACTTTTTTCTCGTAGGGTGGGTCGAGCGAAGCGAGCCCCACCATCCAGGATAGTCGCTATTGGTGGGGCTGCGCTTCGCTTGACCCACCCCACATATAAATTACAGCGCCGAAGCCGACGGCGGCGGCAAACGCATTCCCAGCCGCAGGCCGATGTCGGCCAGTTTCTCGCGGACCTCGGCCATCGTGGTCTCGCCGAAGTTGCGGACCTCCATCATCTGCTCCTCGGTGCGGGCGACCAGATCGCGGACGTTGGTGATGTTCTCCGACTCCAGGCAGTTTGTCGCCCGGACCGACAAATCCAACTCCGCCAGACTCATGGCCAGCTTGGCCTCGGTGGCCTGGTCGAGGGCGATCGAGCCGATGGCGCGGGTTTCGCTGTGGACCATCGGTCCGAGTTCGCTGTATTGGACGAAGGGATTGAGGTGCTTGCGGAGGATTTTGGCCGACTCGACCAGCGCCATCTCCGGGGCGACCGAGCCGTTGGTCCAAATCTCCATGGTCAGCTTGTCGAAGTTGGTCTTCTGGCCGACGCGGGTCTCCTCGACTTCGTAGCGGACGCGGATCACGGGGCTGAAGGCGGCGTCGATGGGGATGATGCCGATTTCCTGGGCCTGGGGCGTATGCTCGGTGGCCGGGACGTATCCCCGCCCGTTCTCCACCACCATCTCCAGCAGAAAGGGCACATCCTCGGTGAGCGTGGTGATGACGTGGTCTTTGTTGATGACCTCGACCTGCTCGTCGGTGATGACGTCGGCGCCGGTGACGGGGCCTTGCTTGTCCTTCTCGATCCGCATGACGCGGGTTTGCTCGCTGTAGTTTTTCACCACCAGCGACTTCACGTTCAACACGATGTCGGTCACGTCCTCGTACACGCCGGGAATGGTGCTGAACTCGTGCTGGGCGCCGTGCAGCTTGATCTGGGTGATTGCGCTCCCCTCCAGACTGGAGAGCAGGATGCGGCGGAGGCTGTTGCCGACCGTGGTCCCGAACCCGCGCTCGAACGGCTCGGCGACAAACTTGCCGTAGGTTGGGGTGAGGGTCGATTTTTCGGCGGAAATCAGGCTGGGCAACTCCAGGCCACGCCATCGAATTCGCATGGGAAGGCTCCGATCCAAGGACTATTTTTGCGGCAATGTGTGGCTATTTGGAACAAAGCTCGACGATCAAGCGGGGCTGCACGGGGATCGACGCGTCGGCGGCCTCGGGCAGACGCAGCACGTGTCCCTCGGGCGGCGTGCCCTCCACCCGGCTCAGAAAATCGGGAACCTCGTGGTGCGACTCGGCCAGGATCGACTGCACCAGTTGCAAGCTCTTCGCCCGGTTCTTGATGCGGATCACGTCGCCGGGCCGCGTCGAGTAGCTGGGGATGTCGACCCGCCGGCCGCCTACGGTCACGTGACCGTGGGCGATCAACAGCCGGGCTTGCGACCGCGACAGCCCGAATCCCAGCCGGTAGACCACGTTGTCCAAGCGGCGTTCCAACAGGCTCATCAAGGTTTCGCCGGTATTGCCCTTGCCGCTCGAGGCCTGGGCGAAGATCTTGCGGAACTGCCGCTCCAGCAGACCGTAGTGCTCCTTCACCTTCTGCTTCTCGCGGAGGTGGATGCCGTAATCGGTCAGTTTTCCGCGGCGGGAGTTGTTCATGCCGGGGGCCGAATCGCGCCGCTCGAACGCGCACTTCGGCGTATCGCAGCGGGCTCCCTTGAGAAACAGCTTCATCCCCTCGCGGCGGCAAAAGCGACAAACCGGTGATTGACGACGGGCCATATTATAAATCAGGGGTTAGGGGTCAGGGGTCGGGGGTCGGGGGTCGGGGGTCGGGGGTTGGCAAATAATTCTGATCCCCGGCCCCTGATCCCTCATTCTTATACTCTGCGGCGTTTCTTCGGCCGGCAACCGTTGTGCGGCAGCGGAGTAACGTCCTCGATGGATTTAATTTTTAGTCCGGCGGCCTGCAGGGCGGTGATGGCGCTTTCGCGGCCGCTGCCCGGCCCTTTCACTTTCACGTCGATTTCCTTCATGCCGCACTTCATCGCCTTGCCGGCGACTTGCTGGGCCGACATCTGCCCGGCGAAGGGGGTGCTCTTGCGGCTCCCCTTGAAGCCGCAGGTGCCGGCGCTGGCCCAGCAGATCACCTCGCCCTTGGTGTCGGTGATGGTGATGACCGTGTTGTTGAAAGTCGCTTTGACGTGGGCCACGCCCACGGTTACGTTGCGGCGGACTTTTTTTCGCGTCGACGATGCGGTTGATTTAGCCACTGTTAGTTTTCAGTTATTAGTTGTTCAGTTGTCAGTTGTCAGTTGTCAGTTATTGTCGGTTTTCAGTGGGCGGCATGCTGTCGTCAGCCGTGAGTTTTCAGGTCAGTAACTGACAACCAAAAACTGATTACTGATAACTGACAACTGACAACTTCTCTACCTCAAGTCCTTGACGCCCTTCTTTCCGGCGACGGTTTTCTTGGGACCTTTTCTGGTCCGGGCGTTGGTGCGGGTGCGCTGGCCGCGGACGGGCAAACCGCGCCGATGCCGCAACCCCCGGTAACAGCCGATGTCTTTCAGCCGGACGATGTTCTGGTTTCGCTGCCGGCGGAGCTGGCCCTCGACGACGTAGTCTTTGTCCAACAGCGCGGCCAATCGGGCCAGCTCGTCCTCGCGCAGCTCGCGGGCACGGATGTGCGGATCGATGCCGGCTTTGTGGCAGAGATCGCGGGCGATCTTCGGCCCCACGCCGTAAAGGTAGGTCAGCGAGATAACCGCCGGACGGTCGTTCGGGATGTCAACGCCCAACAAACGCGGCATACTGATGCACTCCCTCTTTCAAGCGCCCCTCAACCTTGACGTTGTTTATGGCGTGGATTGCTGCTGCAAACCACGTACACGACGCCCCGGCGACGGACGATTTTGCATTTTTCGCAGATTCGTTTTACGCTGCTGCGGACTTTCATGGGACTAACACAATGCTTGTGGACTGTCGGCACGGAGCAAAGCGCCTCAGTATAAACGGATAACCCTGAAGCAGACAAGGCCCCCGCGAATTTTTTTTCCAGTTTGGCCCGGTTTCTGCACGCAACCTCTCTGGACATTATCGCTCAAATAGCAGCAAACCGTTTATTTGCAAGGACTTATGTCTTAGGTCTTAGGTCTTGGCGTCAGCCTGGACATTTGTGGCTAAGACCTAAGACCTAAGACCAAAGACCAAAGACCAAAGACCTAAGACCTAAGACCTAAGACCTAAGACCAAAGACCTAAGACCAAAGACCTCCACTACCAGGTTTCTCCATTTGGTCCGGCGGTCAACACGAAGGGGCCATGTTCGGTTATAGCCACGGTGTGCTCGAAATGGGCGCTGAGCCGGCCGTCGGTCGTAACCTGGGTCCAGTGGTCCCCCTTGGTTCGCACCCGCTTCGTGCCCATGTTGACCATCGGCTCGATGGCGATGACCAAACCCGGAGTGAGGCGAAAGTCCCCGCTGCCGCGGCGGAGTTTTCGGTCGGCGAAGTTGGGCACTTGGGGGTCTTCGTGCATGTCGCGGCCGATGCCGTGGCCGACAAACGCCTCGACCACCGAAAACTTGTGTTTCTTGACGTAGGCCTCCATCTCCATGGCCACTTGGCTCCAGCGTGAGCGGCGGTCCAACAGGGCAATTGACAGGCTCAACACGTTTTTGGTGACATCCAGCAACCGCTGCACTTCGGGGGCGATCCGGCCGACCGGAAAGGTCGCCGCCGCATCGCCGCACCAGCCGTTCAGCTTGCAGCCGGTGTCGACGCTGACGATGTCGCCCTCGACCAATTTCCGCGGACCGGGGATGCCGTGGACCACTTCCTCGTTGACCGAGACGCAAGTGGCGGCGGGAAAGGGGACCGTGCCCGGCACGCCCTTGAACAACGGCGTGGCGTTGTGTTGGGCGAAAAAACGGTCCACAACCGCGTCGATTTCCGCGGTGGTCACACCCGGACGGATCATCGCCGCCACCTGCCGATGCACTTCCCAGACGAGCAGTCCGGCCTTGCGCATTTCGGCGATTTCCCGCGGCGACCGTAAAATCTCCACTCCCGTCGGCTCCCTATTAGGGTCCGTGAAATATACCTTGCGCAATTCGCGCACTTGTAGGAGGCGACTCCTGTCGCCGATTGATCGGGAAACACGCCTCCAACGGTGAGAGGAGTCGCCTCTTATCGCCGGCTTTCCAAATCGGCGACTGGAGTCGCCTCCTACAAATACTTGTCCAAAACGGCCTTTGCCCGGTCGAATATTTCGTCCACCGTCCCCAAGCCGTCTATGCTCACAAACAATTTTTGCTGATTGTAGTAGTCCAGCAAGGGCTTGGTCTGGTTGCGGTAGGCCTCCAGCCGCTGGCGGATTACCTCGGGCGAATCGTCGGTGCGGCCGCGGCCGGCCAGTCGCCGGAACAACTCCTCCTCGGGCACCTTCAACTCCAGCACCACGTCCAGCGGGGTCCCCTTGTCGGCCAACATCTCGTCGAGCGCCTTGGCCTGGGCGATCGTCCGGGGGAAGCCGTCCAGCAGGTATCCGTTCCGGCAATCGGGCTGGCCGAGCCGCTCGGCGATGATCGTGACGATGATCTCGTCGGGCACCAAGGCGCCCGTGGACATGTACCCTTCGGCCTTCAGTCCGATCTCGGTTTTCGCGTCGCGGGCGGCGCGAAGCATGTCGCCGGTCGAGAGGTGGGCCAGTCCGTACAATTCGACCAGCCGTTGGGCCTGTGTCCCTTTGCCCGCGCCGGGCGGTCCGATGAATACGATGCGCATGTCGTTCCCCGCACTTAGGGCGTGTAAAAATACAACCTGTGCAATTCTAATTTGTGGTGCAGGCGTCTCGCCTGCACCACAATAAAATTCACCAACTCAGTCTTTTACGGCTGCTTAACGTTCCAACAGCCCCTTGTAATTTCGCATCACCAGGTGGCTGTCGATTTTCTGCACCAGGTCGAAGGCCACGCTGACGGCGATCAGCAAGCTGGTGCCGCCGTAGAAGCTGGCCAGTCCGTAAGGGACGTTCGCCAAGGCCGAGACGATCGTGGGGATAATGGCCACCGCGGAGAGAAAACCGGCGCCGACGTAGGTAATCCGGACCATCACTTTTTCCAGGTAGTCGGCGGTGCGCCGGCCCGGCCGGTAGCCCGGTATGAAGGTGCCGTAATCTTTGAGGTTGTCCGACATATCCTTGGGGTTGAAGGTTATGGCGGTCCAGAAGTAACAGAAGAAGTAGATCAACACGACGTACAGGACGTTGTACGTCCAGGAGTCGCCGCGATGGAAGGCCTGTTCGATCGGGCCCCAGATGGCCGGGTGCGATTGGGCAAGATACTGGAAGATCACCGAGGGGAACAACAACAAACTGCTGGCGAAGATGATGGGCATCACGCCGCCCTGGTTGATCAGCAGGGGCAGGTATTGGCGCGTGCCGCCGTAGACCCGCCGGCCGCGGACGTGCTTGGCGCTTTGGGTGGGAATGCGGCGCTGGCCCAGGGTAATCAACACGATCCCAAACACCACGCCCACGAACAACACCGCCAGCAGCAACAGCGTCTCGACGCCGATCGAGCCGCGGCCGCCGCCGCCAAGCTCCAGTCCGTTTTCGGAAATCGGCTTGATAATGTCCAGGAAGAAGGCCGAAGGCATGCGGGCGAGAATGCCGGCCATGATCAACAAGCTGATGCCGTTGCCGATGCCGTATTCGTCGATCTGCTCGCCGAGCCACATCAGAAACACGGTGCCGGCGGTCATCGTCATCACGCCGATGAATTGCCAACTGAACGGCAGGCCTCCGCCGGCCGTGAGGAACTGCTCGTGAATCAGCTTGTTTTGGATGAGGAAGCCGACGTAGAACCAGCTTTGTCCGATGCACAGCAGGACGGTGGTATAGCGGGTATACTCGTTGATTTTTTTCCGCCCGCTCTCCCCTTCCTTCTGCAGCTTCTCCAGCGGCGGATAGACGCTGCCCAGCAACTGGAAGATAATCGAGGCCGAGATGTAGGGCATGATCCCCAAGCCGAAGATCGTCGCCTGGCTAAGCTGGCTGGCGCTGAAAACCGATATCTGATTGATCAAATCCCCCAAGCCGCCGCCGCTCGACGAGAAGAACGCGGTCATCTGCTTGGTGTCGACGATGGGCAGCGGAATCTGCCAGCCGATCCGGTAGATGGCCAAGAGTCCGAGCGTCAGCAACACCTTTTGCCGCAGCTCGGGGATGGTGAAGATAACGCGAATCTTTTCCCACATGGCTCGATCCGTTTTGAGTTGAGGGATTAGGGGCTCGGGGGATTCGGGGATTCGGGGACTCGGGGACTCGGGAAAGAATTGTACTCTAATCCCAAATTCCTAATCCCCCCTGCAATCACCTGCTCTTGACTTTCATCTTGTTCTTCACCACCGGCTTCTTGCCGGGCAGGACGACGGCCTGGCCGCCGGCCTTTTCGATTTTTTCGGCGGCCGACCGGCTGAAGCGATGGGCGGAAACCTTCAGGCTCTTGCTCAGCTCGCCGGTTCCCAGCACCTTCAGCAGGTCGTAGCGGCCCTTGACGAGTCCCCGGTCTTCGAGGGCCGCGGGCGAAACTTCCTCGCCGGGGCGGAAATACTTTTCCAAGACGTCGAGGTTGACGACGGCCACCTGCTCGGCCCAGCGGTTGTTGAAGCCGCGTTTGGGGATGCGGCGGACCAGGGGCATCTGCCCGCCCTCGAACACCGGCAGCATCGAATAACCGCTGCGGGAACCTTGACCTTTGTGGCCGCGGGTAGCGGTTTTTCCGTGGCCGGACCCCGGTCCCCGCCCGATCCGCTTCCGCGACTTGTTTTTCTGTATTCCGTGATGGACGTCGTTGAGATTCATGTGAGCGATACTCCCCGCAGGCGTTCTACTTCGCTTTGCGAACGGAGTTGACCGAGGGCGTCGAGGGCGGCTTTCACCAGGTTGGTGGAATTTGTCGAGCCGAAACTTTTTGTGAGAATGTCTTGCAGTCCACAGGCCTCGCAGACGGCGCGGACCGCCGCCCCGGCGATCACGCCGGTGCCCGGCCCGCCGGGAACGAGGACCACCTGGGCCGCGCCAAAGTGTCCCTTGACGGTGTGCGGGATGGTGGTTCCCGACATGTGGACGGTCATCATGTTGCGGGAGCCGTCCTTGACGGCTTTTTCCACCGCGGGCGGGACCTCGTTGGCCTTGCCGTAACCCCAGCCCACCCGGCCGTGGCCGTCGCCGACGACCACCAGCGCGGTGAAGCTGAAACGCCGGCCGCCTTTGACCACCGCGGCGCAACGCCGTATCTTGATGACCTTGTCGATCAGTTGTCCTTGAATTTCGTCGGTTGACATGGGATTGCTAAGTTTTCAGTTGTCAGTTTTCGGTTTTCAGTTGTCAGATGCAGGTATCTTTGCGTCTTGTCGAATTACAAGAACTGATAACTGACAACTGACAACTGACAACTCCTAAAACACCAAACCGGCTTCGCGGGCCGCGTCGGCCAGGGCGGCGACGCGGCCGTGATACTTGTACTCGCGTCGATCGAAGACGACTTCCTTGATTCCGGCGGCCAATGCCCGTCCGGCGATCGCCTTGCCCACCGCGACGGCGGCGGCCTTGTTGCCGCTGTGAGGGAGTTCCTCGCGGAGTTGTTTGTCCCGCGTGCCGGCGGCGGCGAGGGTTCTACCCTGCGCGTCGTCGATAATCTGGGCATAACAATGCTGCCGGCTGCGAAAAACCACCAGCCGGGGGCGGTTGGCGTCGCGCTTCAACCGGTTGCGGACCCGAAAGGCCCTCCGTTTCCGCTGCCGGCCCATCTGTTTTTCGTGTTTCATCGCCTATCTCTCTTTCTTCGCCGCGGCGGCAGTGATATTGGCGTCCCAACGGCATCTCTTCGCTGGGGCGGCAGTTTAACTGCCACCCCAACCGGATATGACCGCCTACCGCGGCCGGCTGTCTTATTTCACCATTGCCTTGCCCTGTTTGCGCCGGACCGGCTCGCCCAGGTAGCGGATGCCCTTGCCCTTGTACGGCTCCGGCTTCCGCAGCGCTCTGACGGAGGCGGCGAAGTGGCCGACCTTCTGTTTGTCGATTCCCTGGATGACGATGTGCTGCTGGTCGGGCACGGCCACGGTCACTCCGTCGGGGATGGGGACCTGAAGCTCGTTGGCCAGGCCCACGCGAAGCTGGAGGATTTTGCCCAGCACGGCGGCCAGGTAGCCCACGCCCTGGATTTCCAAGCGTCTTTCATAACCTTGCGTGACGCCGACGACCATGTTGGCCACCAGCGCGCGGCTCAGCCCGTGCAGCGCACGGCTGGTGCGCTGGTCGTCGCGCCGGGCGACGACGATGGTATTGGCCTGCTGGTCGTGCGTCATGGAGACCTCCGGGCGATGCTCCCATTGGAGCTTTCCCTTGGGGCCTTCGACGGTGATCGTGCGGCCGTCCAATTGGACCTTTACCCCGGCGGGCAGCGGCACAGGTTTATTTCCGATCCGCGACATTGTATTCTTCGCCTGTTAAAGTTGTCAGTTGTCAGTATTCAGTTTTTCACGTTCGTCGTCTTACTGGAACCCGACTACTGAATACTGAATACTGATAACTGACTACTGACTACTAACTCACCAAACCTCGCAGAGCACTTCGCCGCCGAGTTTTCGCTGCCGCGCTTCGCGGTCGCTGATCACTCCGCGGCTGGTGCTGATGATGCAAATACCCAAGCCGCCGAGGATCGGCTTTAGTTCGGCGGCGCCGCTGTAAACGCGGCGGCCCGGCTTGCTGATGCGACGGATGCGGCGGATTACCCGTTCTCCGTTGGGGCCGTATTTCAGGTGGACGCGCAGTTGGTTGGCCGGTTTGTCCTCCACTTCCTCCCAATCCCAGATATATCCTTCGCGTTTCAAGACTTCAGCCAGGCCCCGCTTCACCTTGGAGAGGGGCATATCGACTAAGGGCCGCTCAACGCGCACCGCGTTGCGGATACGTGTCAACATGTCGGCAATCGGGTCGGTCATCATCGGATTATTGGTCCTGAATATTGTCCACGCGAAATGTAATGACCTGCTTGTAGTTCCGGCTTCGGCCGGCTTCCGTCAAACTACGCCGGCAAACGCCGGGACTACGAACATCCTCCACAAACCGCGCACGGCGGCCGGCTACTCCTTCACCAACTCGCCTTGCGGACGCCGGGAATCATGCCTTGGTCGGCAAGCTTGCGGAAACATATCCGGCAAACTCCGAACTTCCGGTACACCGCCCGCGGACGACCGCAAATTCGACACCGTCGCACCAGGCGAGAGGAAAACTTGGGTGGTCTTGACGCTTTGGCGATTTTTGATTTGCTGGCCATGGTTCAAATGTCAGTTTTCAGTTATCAGTCTCGTAGGTTATGCTTCAGCATAACATTTTCGCCGGCAATATATCGTGTTATGCCATTAGTTTTTGGGATTGAGAAATCGTCCTCAATCTTTGACGGTCTTGGGTCTTAGGTCTTGGGTCTTCGGGCTAAGACCCAAGACCTAAGACCTAAGACCACAATTGGTTGCGGCTACGCCGCGCTAGGCTAAAGCATAACCTACCACTGGCCGCCGGCCACTAGTCTCCCTCTAAGCCGCGCGCAGCGGCAATCCAAACTCCTTCAACAACTCGCGGGCTTCGTCGTCGCTGTCCGCGCTGGTCACCAGGGTAATGTTCATTCCCTGCGCGAAGGTAAACTTGTCGGGATTCAACTCCGGGAACACCAACAGTTCAGTCAAGCCGAGGTTGTAGTTTCCCCGGCCGTCAAAGGCGGTCGGCGAGAGGCCGCGAAAGTCGCGCACCCGCGGCAAGGCCAGCGAGACCAGCCGGTCGAGGAACTCGAACATCCGCTTCCCCCGCAACGTCACCTTGCAGCCGATGGGCATCCCCTCGCGGAGCTTGAAGTTGGCGATCGACTTGCGGCTGAGCGTGATCAGGGGCTTCTGGCCGGTGATCTGCTTCAGGGCCTCGACGGCCTCCTCCATGTATTTCTTTTCGCCGATGGCCTTGCCGACCCCCATGTTGACGACGATTTTTTGCAGCCGGGGCAGAGACATCGGGTTCGTGCGGCCCAGCTTCTTGGCCAAATCGGGGAGGATTTGCGTGCCGTACTTCTCCTGCAACCGCGGAACGGGAATCACTTCCGGCTCCTTCGGCGCTTCGGTCTTGCCGGCCTTCTTCGGTTTTTTCGGTTTGTCTTCGCTCATGTTCGATTCGCGTTATTTTCTCTTGTGGTGCAGGCGTCTCGCCTGCGGTCTTCTTGCAGGCGGGACGCCTGCACCACAATGGACCACTATTTTTTGGCGTAGCGGGCTTTGGGGGAGAAATTTGTCCCCCCCGGCGCCGCATTTCTTGCAATAACGTTCCTTGGCGCCGTTTTCCAGGAAACGGACGCCGACGCGGGAGGCGGCCCCGCAGGCTGCGCACACCAACTGCACGTTGCTCGCGCGGACCGGCATTTCCTTCGAGAGCCGGCCGCCTTGCGGGTTCTTCTGGCTGCGATGGACGTGCTTGTACACCCGATTGACGCCCTCGACGACGAGCTTCCCCGACTTGCGCTCCACGCGGAGCACCTTTCCGGTGGCCCCCCGGTCGTCGCCGGCGATCACTTTTACGGTATCGTTGGTTTTGATTCGCATTTTAGTTGTCAGTTTTCAGTTATCAGTTATCAGTTATCAGTGGCCAGTTTTCAGTTCTTGATCTGATAACTGACAACTGATAACTGACAACTAATAACTCGTTTACACCACTTCGCTTGCCAGGCTGACGATTTTCATGAAATTCCGGTCTCTCAACTCGCGGGCGACGGCGCCGAAAATGCGCGTCCCCTTCGGGTTCCGGTCGTTGTCGATAATCACCGCGGCGTTGCTGTCGAAGCGGACGTAGCTGCCGTCGCTGCGGCGGGTGGGCTGCTTGCAGCGGACGATCACCGCCCGGACCACGGTCCCTTTCTTCAAGTCTCCGCCGGGGGTGACGGACTTCACCGAGCAGACGACGACGTCGCCGACGCGGGCGAAGCGCTTCCGCGATCCTCCCAGGACTTTCACGCACATCAGTTCCTTGGCCCCGGTGTTGTCGGCCACGGCCAAGCGGGTTTGCATCTGAATCATGGCAGTTCCTTCTCGGCCTCCTGCTGTGCGCGGCCTTTCCGGGCGGCGGCCCGCATCGCCGCCACGTCCACCTGCCGCCCTTTCTCGACGACCCGCACCAAAGCCCAGCGCTTCAGCCGCGACATCGGCCGCGACTCGACGATCTCCACCAAATCGCCGACGTTCGACTCGTTGTTCTCGTCATGCACGTGGCAGATGGTCTTGCGGCGGACGTATTTTCCGTACCGCGAGTGCTGGACCAGGCGGGGAATCTCCACGCGGCGGGTCTTGGCCATCTTGTCGCTGGTGACTACCCCGGTTCGTACGCGCTTGGGCATGGGTCGAAATCCTATTCTGCGGCGCGACCTTCGGTCGCGGGTTGAACTGTCTCGGCGGCGACGGCCGCGGCCTTTTCGGCCGCCAGCCGGCGCTGGTTCTGAAGCGTCTTGATGCGGGCGATCAAGCGGCGCTGTTTTCGCAATTCGCTGGGTGCGTCGAGCCGCTCCGTCTGGGCTTGCAGCCGCAGATGGAACAAGTTGCCGACCGTCTCTTTCAACGTCAGCTCCAAATGCTCGTCGCTCATGTCTCGAAGTTCGGAAGCCTTGGTCATCGCTCGATCTCGTAGTGGTCAGTGGCTAGTGGTTAGTGGCTAGTTACGTAATCAAATCAGGTCTAGTTACTAGCCACTAGTCACTAGCCACTAACCACTTATTCCTACACCGGTCTCCGTCGGAGGAAACGCACCTTGACGGGCATTTTGTGGGCCAAACGCGTGAAGCAGAGCCGGGCGGCCTCCTCGGAAATGCCGCTGACTTCGTACAGCACCGTTCCCGGCTTGACCACCGCCGCCCAGTATTCGGGCTCGCCTTTTCCCTTGCCCATGCGGGTTTCCAGGGGGATGGAGGTAATCGGTTTATGGGGGAAGATGCGGATGTACAGCCGTCCTTCGCTGCGCAGGTATTGCTGCGCGGCGATACGGCCGGCCTCGATCGTCTGCGCGCTGATCCAGCCGCCTTGCAGCGTCTGCAAGCCGTAGTCGCCGAAGACGACGCGGTTGCCCCGGGAGGCGTTACCTTTTATACGTCCTCTTTGACTTTTTCGGTGCTTGACCCGTTTTGGCATCAGCGCCATCGGTCTGCTCCTCGCTGTATTGGCCTTGGTTGATCCACACTTGTATGCCGATATGTCCTTGGGCGATCAGGGCTTCGGTGAAGCCGTAATCGATTTTCGCCTGCAGGGTGCTCAGCGGGATGGAGCCGGCGATTTGTTTCTCGCGGCGCGACATTTCCGCTCCGCCCAAGCGGCCGGACAGTTGAATTTTGATCCCCTTCGCTCCCGCCTCCATCGATTGCTCGAGCGACCGTTTCATGGTCCGCCGGAAGCCGGACCGCTTCTCCAACTGCTCGGAGATGTCCTCGGCCACCAGTTGGGCCACCAGTTCGGGGCGATTGATCTCCTCGATCTTGATGTTGATCCGCCGTCCGGTCTTCTCCTGCAACTCTTTCTGCAACTCTTCGACCCGCTCGCCCTTGCGGCCGATCAAAATCCCCGGCCGGGCCGAGAACAACACCACCTTGACTTCGTCGCGGGTGCGCTCGATCTCGATCTTGGCGATCGCCGGATACAACGCCTTGCCGAATTTGTCCTTGCGGCCCTTGACGTAGTTGCGGATTTTCTGGTCTTCGATCAGCAAATCGGCGAACTCCTGCTTCGAGGCGTACCAGCGACTCTTCCAGCCGGTCATAATGCCGGTGCGAAATCCGACGGGATTGACTTTTTGGCCCATGTGCTATTCCAATGCCACGTGGATGTGCGAAAAACGTTTTTTAATAACCGAGGCCATGCCGCGGGCATGGGGCCGCATCCGCTTGATCATCGGCCCGCCGTCTATCCGGCAATCGACCACCACCAGGTGATGAAGGTTCTGTGCCCGGCGGTCCTCGGCGTTGCTCAGCGCGCTGTGGAGCACTTTTTCCAGCATCCGCGCCCCGCGGTGCGGCTGGAACTTGAGGATGTCCAGGGCGTCGTCGGCCAGCTTGCCGCGAATCAAGTCGGCCAGCGGGCGCACCTTTTGGGCGCTGATCCGCGCGAATCTGTGTGTCGCCTCGTAAGCCATCGTGAGCACCTATCGCTTGCCTTTGCCGCCGTGACCGCGGAACGTCCGCGTGGGGGCGAATTCTCCCAACCGGTGCCCGACCATCTCCTCGGTCACGAACACCTTGATATGCACCTTGCCGTTATGCACCATAAACGTGTGCCCGACGAACTCCGGCACGATCGTGCAGGCGCGGGCCCAGGTCTTGATCGGCTCCTTCGTACCCACGTCGTTCTGCTTCTGGACCTTCAGATACAGCTTGGGGTTGACGAACGGCCCTTTCTTCAGTGATCTTCCCATAATGTCAGTATTCAGTCTTCAGTTGTCAGTTATCAGTTTTCAGCCGGTCAGACAAAAACCGATAACTGAAAACTAAAAACTGAAAACTCTATTTAATTTTCAACTGTCCATACCGCCGCGACTTTCGCCGGCGGACAATCGCCTTGTTCGAGAACTTCTTTCGTTTTCGGGTGCTGCCGCCCTTGGCTGAGCTTGCCGGTGGGGCTGACCGGGTGTCGGCCGCCCTTGGTGCGGCCCTCGCCGCCGCCGTGGGGATGATCGATGGGGTTCATGGCGGTGCCGCGGACGTGTGGCCGACGGCCCAGCCACCGCTTCCGCCCCGCCTTGCCGAGGACAATGCCGCTATGGTCCGAATTGCCGACCACGCCGATCGTTGCCCGACACGCGGCGGGCACGCGGCGAATCTCCCCGCTGGGGAGGTTGATCTGGGCCCAATCGGCGTCGCGGGCGGCCAGCGACGCACGGATGCCGGCCGAACGGCACAACACGCCGCCTCTGCCCGGCAGCAACTCGACGTTATGCACGTCCGTGCCCTGCGGAATGGCCGAGAGCGGAAGGCAATTGCCCACCGCCACCGGGGCGTCCTTGCCGCTGAGCACCTTGGCGCCCACTTTCAACCCCTCAGGCGCGAGGATATATCGCTTTTCGCCGTCGACGTAGTGCAACAGGGCGATCCGGGCGCTGCGGTTGGGATCGTACTGGATCGAATCGACCACGGCCGGGATTCCGTCCTTCTCGCGGCGAAAGTCGATCAGCCGCAACTTCCGCTTATGACCGCCGCCGCGATGCCGGGCGGTGATCTTGCCCTGGTTGTTCCGCCCGCCCTTCCGCCGCTTCGTCTTCAGCAGAGCCTTCACCGGCTCGGCGCCGGGGGTCAACTCGGCGAAGTCGCTCACCGACGCGCCGCGGCGGCCCGGACTGGTCGGTTTGTATTTTCTAATTCCCATGGTTCTTTTGTTGGCTCTTCGTTTCCACCGACGACGGCACGGCGTTCGCACCACCTCCGCCAGTCGCGGCGTTTGCTATCGCCCACCTATCTTCTTTGCAAAAAACCTCCTGCCGGGACCCAGCCAAAACGACAGAGCCCATATCATGCCAAGCCCGAAACCGGTCAGCGAGCCAAGGTCGTAGCCAATCTTATCGGCAAACTCTTCTGTGGTCAGAGTCGCCGTACCCGGTGCGTTATGTGGCCGCCCTGCTTGTCCGGGAGTCTGTGGAACCGGCGCGTTCGGCAAATTTCTTGCGAACGGCGGCTCTCCAGGCTGTGTGTGATCTTTATCGTGCGACACGATGGCAATGTATACTACTACGCCAAAAACCAGGACGACGGCGATCCAGCCGGCGGAGAGCAGCAAAGCGCGTTTATGCCAGCTCATTTCCACGTCCTTCGTTCTGCGGCGCGAGATTTAATCTCTAGAAGAAATTGATCCTATGTTCCGGGTCCAATGTTACAATCGCTTTTTTCCAGGCGTTGGTGGTTCCCTGACGGAAACGGGCGCGGCGGGGCTTGCCCTTGCGGTTCTGGATGTTCACCCGCACCACCCGCACGTCGAACAACTCCTCGATGGCCCGGCGAATGTCCTCTTTGCCCGCCATCCGGCTCACCTCGAAGGCGTAGGAGTTGCAGCGTTCGGCCTTGTGCATCCCCTTTTCGGTCACCAGCGGCCGCAGGATGATCTGGTGCGGCTGCAAGTCCAGGGCGGTTTTTGTGGCGTCTCGGGCCATCGTCTAAGTCCTCGTATATCGGGCGCGACCACCGGTCGCGGCTTTATATCCATCTTCGCGACCACCGGTCGCGGCTTTATTGTTCTCCGGCGAGACCTTCAGTCTCGGATTCAACTTCCGCTTGCGGTCTCGCATCCTCCTTTTCGCCTGTCGCGGTCTTCTGGATGGCGTCCAACGCGGAGGCCGTCATCAGCAGCCGCTTCGGCGCGAGCACGTTCAACGCGTTCAACTCCGACACCGGCGAAACCGACACGCCCTCCAGGTTGCGAAGGCTCTTGTACACGTTTATGTCGTAATCGGGCAAAGCCACCAGCACGGTCGTTTCGCCCAGTTTCAAGGCTTTCAGGATCGAGGCCGCTTCCCGCGTCCGCGGCTGCTCGAAAACCAGCCGGTCGATCAGCGTGACCTCGTCGTCGGCGATGCGGGAGGCCAGCGCCATCCGCGTGGCCAGGCGGAGGGCCTTCTTCGGCAGCCGGTAGGACCAGTCGCGGGGCTGCCGGGCGTGGATGTGCCCGCCGCCCCGTCGAACGCCGCTGCGGCGCGTGCCGGCCCGCGCGTTGCCCGTCCCCTTCTGGCGGTACATCTTTTTCGATGACCCGGCGACCTCCGAGCGGGTCTTGGTCTTCGCCGAGCCTTGACGCAAGTTGGTCTGGTACATCACCACGGCGTCGTGCAGCAACTGCTTGCTGATCCGCGGGGCCAGCCGCTCGGGGTCGATCTCATACTTGCCGACCTCGGCGCCGGTGCGATCGTATATCGGTAAAGTGACCATTTTGCGTACCGTCTCGCGTTCTTTCGGATTCAAAACGCCGCTGGGACGCGGCGGTTAAACCTACATCTTGTTCGTCTTGCTAATCATCACATAGCCGCCGTTCGGGCCGGGGACCGCGCCGAGGACGATCAGCAGGTTGTTTTCCACGTCCACGCGGGCGACTTTCAGATTCCGGGCGGTGCGGCGGACGGCGCCGAAGCGGCCCGCCATCCGCCGGCCCTTGAATATATGGTGCGGATCGGTGTTGCAGCCGGTCGAGCCGGGGTGCCGATGGACCTTCTTCACGCCGTGCGAGGCCCGCTGCCCGTGGAAACCGTGCCGTTTCATCACGCCGGCGGTGCCGTGGCCCTTGCTGGTGCCGACGATGTCGACGGCCTTGATTTCCGTGAAGACGTCGACCTTGAGTTCCTGGCCGACTTCGAGACCGTCGGTCGTGCCGCGAAACTCGCGCACAAAGCGTTTCGGCTCGCAATCGGGCTTCGGCGTAGGCTCCAGGCCGGCGGCGGCGCGGCGTTTCTGCCGCTTGCTGTCGAGTTTGGCGACGTGTCCGCGGACGGAACGGGAGGCAAGGCGGCGCGGTTTGTCGAGGAAGCCCAACTGAACGGCTTCGTAACCGTCGCGATCCACGGAGCGCAATTGAAGGACGTGGCAAGGGCCGGCCTGAATTACGGTCGCCGGGATCACCTGGCCTACGGAATCGTATATTTGCGTCATCCCGACCTTGCGGCCGAGCAATCCTGCTACCATGGCTCGCTGCCTTTGCGCTACGTCGCCGACGGGAACGGCCGACCCACGGCCGGCATTACCCCTCGAGCTTCCGTTTCATAGTGTTATATCCGCTAATGACTGCTGGTGGCCTTGATCTTGATGTCCACGCCCGCCGGCAGGCTCAACTTGTTGAGCGCCTCGATGGTCTTCGCCG
The DNA here is from genome assembly GCA_963733145.1 of uncultured Planctomycetota bacterium. GTDB lineage: Bacteria > Planctomycetota > Planctomycetia > Pirellulales > Thermoguttaceae > JAHIKV01. The sequence continues at coordinate 105,696 of CAVTCJ010000013.1, forward strand.
TGGCCTGCATGATGTCGATCAGCCGCTTGTGCGTGCGGATCTCAAATTGCTGGCGGGCCTTCTTGTCCACGTGCGGACTGGACTGGACCGTGTATCGCTCGATGCGCGTCGGCAGCGGAATCGGACCGTGGACCACCGAACCCGTCCGCTTCGCCGTATCCACGATGTCCATCGCGCTCTGATCCAAAATCGCGTGATCGTACGCTTCCATCCGAATACGAATTACTTCGCTGGTCTGACCGGCCACGGAAGTCCTCCGGGTAATTCAACTGCCGACTTGCCAAGCAACACTCCGCCAAATGGCGGAAAACTACAGATACTATCATTGTCGGCCAAAGCCGTCAATGGCCCGTCCCGGAAAAATTCCAGTAATTTCGCAAGCGGCCCGATTTTTGCACCCCACCACCGGATAACTTTGCGAGGGTTGGCTAAATTATCAAGAATGCCCTCCCAACGAAGGCGGGAACTTAAATCGACCGGCGGTGAACGACTTGATTTCGGTTACTAATAATCGCCCGGCAATTGACTCTCCCCCTGATCGTGGTATAATTGATGTAGCATTAGGAGGTAAGTCCATGCCTGTGATTTCGCGATTTTACGGCATCGTAATTAAGATGTACTTTAGCGAGCATGGAGTGCCTCACTTCCATGCGGTGTACGGAGAATTTAATGGTGTATTCGACATCAAGACGCTTGAGATGATCGAGGGCGACCTCCCTCGCCGAGCCAGAAAACTGGTCAAGGATTGGGCACAACCGTATCGTGAGGAACTGGCAAAAATGTGGAAGAAAAGAGAATACAAGCAACTTCCAGGTCTTGAGTGATGAAAACTATCGTCTATCCCAAAATCGAAGCAATTAAACCTCTGCCGGGCAAGAAGCTGCTGACACGCTTCGCCGGCGGTGAAGAAAAGGTTTACGACTGTCGTCCGCTGCTCGACAGAGAGCCTTTTTCCGCACTGGAGAATGAATCGCTCTTCCGCCAAGTCAAGGTCGACGTGGGCGGATACGGCGTTTCCTGGAACGATCGCATCGATCTGAGCGAATCGGAGTTGTGGCTCAACGGGAAGCAAAGACGCTGAACGGTTGCCTCAGCAGATCCGCGGCATCTGCTCGCCGGAAAGGAGATCGAGTATCCGCCCCGGACCGAACGAGCCGCGAAGCTCGACCAGTCCGGCGTGGGCGGACTTGACAACTCCGATCCGGCCCGGACCGGTCGTGGGGACTGTCCCGATATTCGTGCCAACGAAAATGGGACTGTCCCCTTTGACCTCGGCGAGATGGGCCTGCATCGCAGCCAACACCTGCTCGGCCGCCTCCGGCGCGACGAACGCGACCAGCCGCCCCTCGTTGGCCACGTAAAACGGATCGAGGCCCAGCAGCTCGCAGGCCGACGCGACCGGCTCGATCACCGGCACGGCCGCCTCGTCGATCTCGATGCCGACCCGCGCGTCCCCGGCGATTTCGTTCAGCGCCGCGGCCAGTCCCCCGCGCGTAAGGTCGCGTAGGCAATGGACTTGCGTTCCGGCGGCGGCGAGCATCGCCGCGACCAGCCCGGCCAGCGGGGCGCAGTCGCTCTTCAGTTCCGTCTCGAATTGCAGCCCCTCGCGGACCGACATCACGGCCATGCCGTGCCGGCCGATGTCGCCGCTCAGCAGGATTACGTCGCCGGGCCGCACCCGCTCGGGCGAAATCTCGATTCCCTCCGGCACCCAGCCGATGCCCGCGGTGTTGATGTAGACGCCGTCACACTTGCCGCGATCGACCACTTTCGTGTCGCCGGTGACGATCCGCACTCCGGCCGCCCGCGCGGCGGCGGCCATCGAGGCCACGATCCGGCGGAGTTGGTCGAAGGGAAAACCCTCTTCCAGAATGAAGCCCGCGCTGAGCCAGGCGGGCACGGCCCCGGCCATCGCCAGATCGTTCACCGTTCCGTATACGGCCAGTTCGCCGATGTCGCCGCCGGGGAAGAAGAGCGGCTTGACGACGAAGCTGTCGGTGGTGAAGGCCAGCCGCGCGCCGGCCGCCGGCAGCACGGCGGCGTCGTGCGGGGGTTTAGCCGCCGCGTCCACGCGGCGCGTGGCTGTAGGGCTGGCCGCTTCAGCGGCCAGTCGTTCCGCCCCGAACGCCGCCAAAAACACCTCGTCGATCAGCTTTTTCATCAACCGCCCCCCGCCGCCGTGGGCGAGTTGCACGGTCGCATGTTCGCCGATCGGCACGGGACAGTTCAGGGTGAAGTCGTCGTTCATCTGCGAAACCGCAAGCGGTTGTCAGGATGTTGTCGATAGTTTCGGCCGCTCTCAAAACAACACTGACGCGGGAGCGTCCGGGCAGTATGTTCCCAAGCGGAGCTTGGGAACAAGGTTATTCCCCCAGTCCCGAATCCCCGAACCCCGAATCCCCTCTTCTCCGATAGCGAAAATACGCCGCGCAGGCCCCTTCGGTCGAGACCATCGGGGCGCCCAGCGGACGGTCGGGCGTGCAGAGCGTGCCGAACGCCGGACATTCGAGCGGCTGCTTGTGGCCCTGGAGTATCTCGCCGGCGATGCACTCGGGCGATTCATCGGCCGTAATGTCCGCGACCGGGAACCGCCGCTCGGCGTCGAATTGGGCGTATGCTTCCCGCAACGCCAGCCCGCTGGCCGGGATCTCGCCGATCCCCCGCCACTTCCGCGGCGCGACCTGGAAAATCTCGTCGATCTGCCGCAGCGCGGGCCGGTTTCCTTCCGCACGGACGATCCGGGCGTATTGGTTTTCGACCTCCGCCCGGCCCTCCTCCAACTGCCGCACGCACATCAATATGCCCTGGAGAATATCGACCGGCTCGAACCCGGTGACCACGATCGGCACGTGGTATTTCTCGGCGATCGGGCGGTATTGCTCGACGCCGGTGATGGTGCAGACGTGCCCGGCGGCGAGGAAGCCCTGGACGCGGTTGCCGGGCGAATCGAGCACCGCCCGCATCGCCGGCGGAACCAGCACGTGGGCGACGAGAATCGAGAAGTTGGTCAGCCCGAGTTTCGCCGCCTGGGCGACGGCCATCGCGTTGGCCGGGGCGGTGGTCTCGAAGCCCACGGCGAAGAAGACCACCTGCCGGTCCGGGTTTTGCCGGGCCAGGGCCACGGCGTCCATCGGCGAATAGACCAGCCGCACGTCGCCCCCTTCCGACTTGACGGCGAAGCAGGTCCTTCCGCGAGCCGGGCACGCGGAGCATGTCGCCGAACGAGCAGAAGATGACCTCCGGCCGGCCGGCGATGGCCACGGCCCGGTCGATCAGCTCGACGGGCGTGACGCAGACGGGGCAGCCCGGCCCGTGGATCAGGGCGATCTCCGGCGGCAGCATCCGGTCCAGCCCGAAGCGGACGATTGTATGCGTTTGTCCGCCGCAGATTTCCATGATGTTCCACGGCCGGGTGGTCGTCGCGCGGATGGCGGCGGCCAGGCTTCGGGCGGCGTCGGCGTCGCGATATTCGTCGAGGAATTTCACGGGGGTGCGGGGTTCGGGGGCTTGGGGCTCGGGGTTCGGAAAACACCTTGTTCCCACGCTCCGCGTGGGGACACACTGCCCGGACGCTCCGCGTCCGTGAGTTTGGGTCGAGTTTTCTGGCCGCGCGGACGCGGAGCGTCCGGCCAGTGCGTTCCCATGCAGAGCATGGGAACGAGAATTCACTTATCCATCCGCTTGCGGTTTCGCAGCGTCGTCCTCCGCAAAGCCGGCCATCTCCGCCTCGATCTCGCGCAAGTAGTTCATCGTCTCGGCGGCCTCGGACTCGTCGATCACACTGATGGCGAAACCGACGTGGACCAGAACGTAATCGCCGGGGCGAACCTCGGGCGTATAGATCAGGCAGACCTCTTTCAGTATGCCGCCGAACTCGACCTTGCCCATCGGCACGTCGTCCAGCCGGGTGATTTCAACAACTTTTCCGGGTATGCCAAGACACATCGGATATATTTGTTCGGTTACTAATCAACGCTTTACCAACAACAAATCAATGTCGAAACACGTTTAGCAGCCGCCGGCACGGCGGCTTGCATCGTCACCAGGGCCGTCGTACCGACGGCCGCTAAACAGTCGGATGACTTGTCACTTACGATTCAGGGCCAGCGCCGCTTGCCCCAGGGCGATGCAACCGTCGCCGGGCGGCGTCTGATAGTGATTATACACGGCAAAGCCGGCCGCGGACAGGCGGCGCGTGACCCGCTCGGTCAGCAGCGCGTTTTGGAAACAGCCGCCGCTAAGGACAATCGGCAGCTTTTTTTGCTGTGTCTCGGCGACGGCCGTGGACACTTCGGCCAGCGCATTGTGGAATCGGGCGCTGATTTTCGCGACCGGCACGCCCGCCGCGCGGTCGGCCAGCACACCGCGAATCATCGGCTCCCAGTCGATGACGATATTGTGGTGCGGCCGTCCCGGCTGCTCGGGCTTTGCAGGCGAGACGCCTGCACCACAAGGGCACAGGGTGAAGGGATAAGATTCTCGCTCCGTTTCATCGGCGGCGAATTCGAGCGCCATGGCGGCCTGGCCCTCGAACGAAATCACCGGCGGCAAGCCGCAGATTGCGGCCACGGCGTCGAACAGCCGGCCCATGCTGCTGGTCCGCGGCGAGTGGATTTTGCGGGCCAGGATCGACAGCAGGTTGTCCAGTTCGCTGCGCGGAACCAATCGGCCGCGTACTCCGCCGCCGTGGGACCGAACAACTCGAACAACAGGCCGAGGGCCGAGCGGCGCGGCTCGCGGACGGCCCGGTCGCCGCCGGGCAGGGCGAACGTCCGCAGATGGGCCACCCGTCGGTAATCGCCCCCTTCGCAGAGCAGCGTCTCGCCGCCCCAGACAGTCCCGTCCGGTCCGTAGCCGGTGCCGTCCCAAGCGAATCCGAGGACCGGCCCGGCCAGACCGTGCTCGGCCATGCACGCCGCGGCGTGGGCGTGATGATGCTGCACGCGGACGAGCGGCACGCCCCAGCGGGCGGCAAGCTCTTCCGCGTGCCGGGTCGAGGCATAGTCGGGGTGCAGGTCGCAGGCAATCACTGCCGGCGTGGCTTGATAAAACGCCAGCAGGTCGTCGATCGCCCGGCGAAAAACGTCGATGCTGAGTGCAGCTGTCGAGATCGCCGACGTGGGCGCTTAGCACGACTTGTGGACGTTGTGCTGGTTGAGCATGTAGCACAGCCGCCCCCGGCTGTGTGAAATCGTCCTTGACAGCCGAGGGCGGCTGTCCTACAAGCGAAGGCAGCGAGAGGGCGACGGTGTTTTTCAAGATGCCCGCCCACGGCCAGCACGGTTGGGGCATCGTCGGCGCCGGTGTGCAGCTCGATCGGCAGCGGTGCGAAACCCCGGGCGCGGCGGAGCACCTGCGGACCGGCGGCGCCGACGCGGACGATCGAATCGTCCACCGGGCGGACGATCGGCCGATCGTGGGTCAGCAGCAGATCGGCGATCGGACCAAGCCGCGGCAGCGCGTCCTCGATGTCAATCGCCATCGGCTCCTCAGAGAGGTTTCCGCTGGTGCAGATAATTGGCCGGCCGACGGCCTGCATCAGCAAATAGTGCAGCGGCGTGTAGGGCAACATCACGCCCAGGTACGGATTGCCGGGGGCAACTCCGGCCAGCGGCGAGGGCCAAGGGCTGGCCGCTTCAGCGGCCAGTGGACCAGCAGCATAATCCAGCGGGCCGTCCGCTTCAGCGGCCAGTTGCCGCAAGAGCACGATCGGGGCCCGATGCGAGGTCAATTGCCGGGCCTCCTCCTCCGAAACCCGGCAATAGCATCGCGTCTCTTCCAGCGAAGCGAGCATCACGGCGAACGGACGGTCGGGGCGGCGCTTCCGCCGCCGGAGCCGGGTGACGGCCTCGGCACGGGTGGCATCGGCCAGGAGTTGAAAACCGCCCAGGCCCTTCATGGCGACGATTTGCCCGGCCCGAATCGCCTCGGCGGCGGCGGAGAGGGCCGCTTCGCCGACGTCCAACTCGCGGCCTTCGCGGTCGAGCAATTGCAGCCGGGGGCCGCAGCAGCGGACAGGCGATCGGCTGGGCGTGAAAGCGGCGGTCGGCGGGGTTTTCGTATTCCGCCCGGCACTCGGGGCACATCGCAAACGCGGCCATCGACGTGTTCGGCCGGTCGTAGGGGAGCCGCTCGATGATCGACCAGCGCGGGCCGCAGTTCGTGCAGTTGGTGAACGGATAATTGTGGCGGCGTTCCGCGGGGTCGGCGATTTCGGCCAGGCAGTCGGGGCACGTGGCCAGATCGGCGGGGATCGTCGGCCGCGGCGGCGATCCGCCCGCACTGGCGCGAATCTCGAAGGCGGGCGTCGCCGTCGCTTCCAGCGGTGGAATGTCCTCGATTTCCACCGCGTCGAGCCGCGCCTGCGGCGGCGGAGTATTTCGCAGCCGGGCCAGGAACGCGTCCACCGCCGTCGGCTCGCCTTGCACTTCGATCCGCACCGTGCCCGACTCGTTGCGGACCCATCCGCTGAGGCCCTCGACCCGAGCCGCGTTATAGACGAACGGCCGAAAGCCGACGCCCTGCACGATCCCCCGCACGGAAATCGCCACACGGCGGACGGTCGGCGATGCTTCGGAAATCTCCATGTTGTGAGCCTTGCGAAACCGCAAGCGGAATAGTTAGGCGTGTTGGCGACATTTTCCCGCCAGCCAATCGGCGGCCTCGGCGATGCCGTCGCCGCGAACTGCCGAGACCTGAAACACCTCGCCCTCGGGCGCGAGCCGATGGTAGTCGGCCGCGATCCGTTCGGCGTTGAAAGTGGTGTGCGGGAGCAGGTCGGTCTTGGTGATGAACATCGCCTGCGAGCCTTGGAAGATGGCCGGATACTTGTGCGCCTTGTCGTCCCCTTCGCTGGTGCTCAGCACGATGATCCGCAGCCGCTCGCCGAGGTCGTAGCCGGCCGTGCAGACCAGGTTGCCCACGTTCTCGATGGCCAGCACGTCGATCGCGGCGAGATCGAGTTCGCCGACCGCCGAGGCGACCATGTTGGCGTCCAGGTGGCAGGCGCCCTCGGTGTTGATCTGGACGACGGGCAGGCCGATCTGCTCCATCCGCAGGGCGTCGATCGAGCCGGCGATGTCGCCCTCGATCACCGCCGGCTTCAAGCGGCCTTTCAGCCGGGTGAAGAGGGCTTCGAGCAGAGTGGTCTTGCCCGAGCCGGGCGAGCCGACCACGTTCACGCCGAACACTCCGGCGGCGTCGAGCCGGGCGCGGATTTCCGCGGCTTGCTGATCGTTGGCTTTCAATATCTTTCTTGCGGCGACGATTTTCATGGCGATGATGGGGGGGATTCGGGGTTAGAGGATGCGGGATTCGAGGGTCAACCTTGTTCCCGCGCTCCGCGTGGGAACACACCAGCCGGACGCTCCGCGTCCGCGAGGTTGGTGTACGCTTACTCTCCAGCGGACGCGGAGCGTCCGATCAGTGCGTTCCCATGCAGAGCATGGGAACGAGTATTTTCGAGGTTTGGGGATTTGGGGGCGTTGTTTTCCTGCTCCGTACTTCGTACTCCGTACTGTTTTCCGCACTCTGATTTTCACTCTTCAACTTCGATGCTCTGCAACAGCAGTTCTCTTCCTCCTTCGATGGAAATATCGCTGCTAGAGCAGCGGGGACATTGGATCACGAGCTCGTCGATTTCGGTTCGGGCATGGCAGGCGCGGCAGTTGCAGGCGGCTTTCGGTTGCTGGATTTCGACTTCGGCCCCCTCGGCCACGGTGCCGGGCGAGAGCAACTCGAAGGCGAAACGGACCGACTCGCAATTGACGCCCGAGAGCCGTCCGATGCTCAGTTCCAACTTCGACACTCGGCCTTTCCCGCCCTCCTGGACGAGGGTTTCCCGAACTTGATCGATCAGCGCTTCGACGACGGATAGTTCGTGCATAATGATGATTTATGAATTATGAATGATGAATGTAGGTTATGCTTTAGCATAACATAATTGTTATGCTAAAGCATAACCTACATCCCTCATCCCTCATCCTTCATCCCTTCTAAATCGCTTCTCCTCCTCTTTCACCGGTGCGGATGCGGATGCAGTCTTCCAGCGGGAGGACGAAGATTTTTCCGTCGCCGATTTCGCCGCCGGGCCCGGTTCGGCCGCCGCGGATAATGGCCTCGATCGTCGGTTCGAGGAAGGCTTCGTTGACGGCGATGGTCAACTGGATCTTCCGCGAGAGGTTGATCGAGAACTCGTGGCCGCGATACGCTTCGACCTGACCGCGTTGCCGGCCGAAGCCCTGCACGTCCATGACGGTCATGCGGAAGACCTCGACGTCGGCCAGGGCTTGTTTGACTGCTTCCAGGCGGTGGGGCTGAATGATGGCGATAATCAGTTTCATGGGCCGGGGCCTTATGATGATTCTGCGTTCTCGGGAAACCGCGTTTAATGGAGTCCTGACGCCCCTATGATATGCCTATCCCGCCGATAAGGGAAGTGAGGGAGGTTTATCCCTGGCACGTGCGCCGGGGCTAAACGTCCTCCCCCGTTGACGCCCGGCGGCCGAGAGAATAGTCTGGAGGAGCGAATGCAAAGAATACAATCGGCTCCCCCGAGACACATGAACCACACCGCCCATCTGATTCCCGCCACGCAAATCCCTTGTTATTGGTTCGAGCAGAACGAGGACGTATCGCGCCACGTTGCCCGGATTATCGCCAACACAATCCGCGAACGGAACTCGTTCGGTCACGACGCCGTTCTCGGCCTGCCCACCGGCTCGACCCCCGTGGGCATCTACCGCGAATTGATCCGCCTGCACCGCGAGGAGGAACTCGACTTCTCCCGCGTCATTACCTTCAACCTGGACGAATACTACGGGCTGCGGGCCGACCGGCTGCAAAGCTACCACCGCTGGATGTTCGAGACCTTCTTCGACCACGTGAACGTCCCCCGCGAGAACATCCACATCCTCGACGGCACAACGCCGCCGGAGGCCATCGAGGAGCATTGCCGGCAGTACGAGGAAAAAATCCGCCGGGCGGGCGGGATCGACGTGCTTCTGCTGGGCATCGGCCGCGACGGGCACATCGCCTTCAACGAGCCCTTCGCCGTCCGCAACAGCCGCACCCGGCTGGTGACGCTCGATCCGGTGACGCGGAAGGACGCGGCCAGCGACTTTTTCCACGAGGACAACGTGCCCGCCCAGGCCCTGACGATGGGCATCGCCACGATCTTCGAGGCCCGGCAGATCATCCTGCTGGCCTTCGGCGAACACAAGGCCAACATCATCCGCGAGGCGGTCGAAGGGCCGATGACCGACCGCGTGCCGGCCAGCTTCCTCCGCGAGCACGCCAACGCCTCGTTCATCCTCGACGACGCCTCGTCCGCCGAGCTGACCGGCGTGGCCACGCCCTGGGTGCTGGGCAACGTCGAATGGACCGAACGCGCTCATCAAGCGGGCCGTGCTGTGGCTCTGCGGCCAGACGCAAAAGGCCCTGCTGAAGCTCGACGGCGACGACTTCCGCCACCACAACCTGCACCAATTGCTCCGCGACCACGGCCCTTCGGCCCGGCTGGCCCATCGCGTCTTCCGCTGGATGTCGGAGACGATCGAGTATCATCCCGGCGGTCGGCAGCCGCGGCGCATCCTCTGCTTCAGCCCCCACCCGGACGACGACGTTATCAGCATGGGCGGAACGCTGATCCGGCTGATCGAGGACGGGCACGAGGTCCACGTGGCCTACATGACCAGCGGCAACATCGCCGTCTTCGACCACGACGCCCGGCGAACCGCCGACCTGATGGCCGAGTTGAACCGCATGTTCGACATCGACGTGGAGAAGACGCCGCAACTGGAGGCCGCCGTCACGAAGGCCCTGAACGCGAAGGAGGCCGGCGATCCGGACCTGCCGGAAGTGCTGCGGATCAAGACGCTGATCCGCTGGACCGAGGCCAAAAACGCCGCCGGCGTCTGCGGCTGCAAGGAGGAAAACCTGCACTTCCTCGATCTGCCCTTCTATCAGACCGGCACCATCGCCAAACGGCCGATCACCGAGGAGGACGTGCGCATCGTCCGGGAACTGATCGAGCGGATCGAGCCGGATCAGGTGTACGTGGCCGGCGACCTCTCCGATCCGCACGGCACGCACCGGCTCTGCGCCCAGGCGGTGTATCGGGCGATCTGGAGCGGGAAAAGGGGACAGGTCCAATTTGCCGGCAACCGGCCCGGAGGGTGCTTCGCACAAATTGGACCTGTCCCCTTTTCCCGCGGAGGGCAAACGGCCGGAGGTTCTGCTCTATCGCGGGGCCTGGCAGGAATGGCCGCTGCACCAGATCGACCTGGCCGTGCCCTTAAGCCCGGAGGACATCAAGCGGAAGCGGACGGCCATTTTCCGGCATCAGTCGCAGAAGGACACGGCGTTGTTCCCCGGCCCGGACGATCCCCGCGAGTTTTGGGAGCGGGCCGAGGACCGCAACACCCGCACCGCCGACTTCTACAATCGCATCGGCCTGCCGGAGTATTACGCGATGGAGGCGTTCGTGCGGAGGACATGAAAATAGATTCCTCCTTTGGAGTAATTCTGATATTGGAAGTGGTCGAAGCGAGACATCAGAGCGGCTACAACGTATGGGTCAAGTTCAACGACGGCGTTTCGGGCATGGTTGATTTGTCCGACGCCCTTTGGGGGCCCGTCTTTGAGCCGCTCCGGGACGTCGAGCGATTCAAGCAGTTCAAGGTCTCGGACAATACTTCACACATTGGTCTGGGAAAACAACGCCGATCTAGCCCCGGAATATCTGCATGATCGGCTCTTGTCTCGCGTCTAACAATCTGGAGCTGACCCATGATTGACCCCGACACTTACGTTTTGGATCCGATTGATCCTGCCGAAATGGACTCAATTGAATCTCAGATGGGGCGAAAAGTGCCAACCACGCTCCGCAAGATTTTTATGAAAGTGGGCTTTCTGCAAAATGCCATCTCAGGGGATTGGCCTCAGAGTGCCAAGGAGTTCATAAGAATGCAAGAATGTATCCCTGATGGACATGTTGCATTCATGAATGATGGCGCAGGCAACTATTTCGTGGTTTCGGAGCAAGACGTGTTGATGTTCTGGGATCATGAAACAGGCGAGTTGTCTAACCACAACAGCGATCTTCAGACGTTCATAAATGAGAATTTACGTGAACCGAAACCAGTTGGCGATCAATCTTGGCATGTTCAAATGTCCTTTGATGTGATTGATGAACAATCAGTTCTTCAAACACTGAAGAAAACTTTCGTGTTAGATATATCAGGACAGTGGCAGTTTAAAGACACTTCACCGGCAGGCGTGTCTACATACTTGCTTCGAATCAACGAGGCAGGAAAACCTGGCTTGGTATCCAAACAGACCTACGCTGGTTGGGAACACGACACCATATACTATAGTAGAGTTATACCAATAGACGAGATCGGTAAGCATCGCATGATATTTCAAAATTTTGAAATTGATCCGTCATTAAGATTCAAGCTCGTCAACTATGGTATTTTGCCAACTGAATATCGGGAAATGATGAGGACATCTAACCCCAGCTTTGAGTGAGACGCGTGTTACGCTGGCACACCACACGCGCTCCTCAAGCTGGCCGTTACAGTCCCCGACGGCTCATCAATCTCATACCGATTCCCGTACACACCATCAAACGACCAATTATTTGGAGCGACGATCATCCGGCGAACATTGGTCACATCAATCCTGCTGCACAGTAGTTCCGGTGGGACTTCGGTGGCGGAAAAAGGTTTGAGGGTGCGTTGTTGTCATTCATGGAATGAACACCGGATTTTCTACACGCTAAACCGAATAAACACGATATCGTCATCCTTTATGACGTAATCCTTCGGTTCCTGGCGCATGAGGTGCTGGGCCTTGATTTCGCGCTCGCTGCCGACGCGGAGCAGGTCGGCAACGGTCATCACTTCGGCGCGGATGAAGCCGCGGGCCAGGTCGCTGTGGATGTTGTCGGCCGCTTCGATGGCCGTGCCGCCTTTGGGCAGCAGCCAGGTGCGGACTTCCTTCTCGCCGGCCGTGAAGAAAATCATCTGGCCGGAAACGTCCAACAGCGTGCGGATCAGATGGTCGCGGTCGGTGGCCACGAGGCCCATCTCCCGCTCGAACTCGACGCGGTCCTCCGCGGTCATCTTCGAGAGTTCCACCTCCAGCCCGGCGGGAACAGCCATGATCGGCTGCTCGGGCGTGGAGAGCGCGGTGAACCGCTCCGGGTCCGCTTCATCGTCGGCCGTGTTGACGATCACCAGCCGCGGCTTTTCGCTGAACAGACGGAACGCGCGGGTCACCTTCTGCTGCTCCTCGGTCATGTGGGCTTCGCGCAGGGGGCGGCCAGACTCCATCGCCTCGAGCACGATCTTTAGCGTCCCGTGCTCGTGTTCCAATTGCAGATGTTCCGGCCGGGGCAGGGGCTTTTTCAGCGACTCCTCCACCCGCTCGATGCGGCCCGAGACGATCTCCATGTCGGCCAGCAGGAGGTCCTCGTCGAACGAGCGGATGTCGGCCAGGGTGTCGCGGCCGTCGAAGGCCGCGGCCACCAGCACCAGGCAGCCGGCCTCGCGGATCATGGCCAGCCGGGCGGCGTTGCCCTCGTGGGTGCGGCTCATACCCGGCGTATCGACCAATTCCAGCGAAGCCTGGGTGATCTTCTTGGGGTGGAAGATTTCGCAGAGCTGCGCGATGCGGGGATCGGGGATCGCCGCCATCGCGCTCTGGCCCGTGTGGGCCAGCGCCGGATCGGGCGCCACGCCCGTGAGCCAATGGAACAGCGTGCTTTTGCCGGAGCCTTGATAGCCGACCAGTCCGATTTTCATGGTATTATGGTTCCCCGGCCGATGGCCGCGGCATTATATGGTTGGTTTGCGGAACGAGGCGATTTCGCTAATGGCATGTTCTACCCCCTGGGTCTGCAAACTGTCCAGGGGCCTGCGGCCGAAACGGACCTGATAAAACGCCTCGACGACCTGGTTCGGCAGGGGCCGCAGCCGTTCGTCTCCGGCGATTGCGGCCAGTTTTCCACCGGCCGCGGCGGCGAACTCGCGTTGGGTCTGGCCCGGCGTGCGGACGATCCCGCTCCGCGCCAGGAGCGTCTCGAAGCGGCGGTAGAACTCGATTTGCGCGGCGCGGCGGCGGGCGCCCGCGACGTGGTTGCCTCGCCAGGCGGCGCGAAGCCGGCGAACCACGCGCCACATCAACCAAACCAGTCCGGCCAGCATCGCCGCCAATATCAGGCCGAGCAAGGCGAGCAGCGCCCAGCGGACCTCGCGGCCGAGATGGTCCAGGTAGAGGGCGACGGAGACGGAGTTGAAGATCGACCGCCAGCGGCGCGGATCGGTGATCGCTTTCCAGATTTGCTTGGCGGCCTTGGCGATTGGTTTATAGATGGCGTCCCGCTGGCGCTGGCAGTCCAAATCCACCACGTAGTTCGTCCACATCGACTGCAGCCAGTCGGTTCCCTTGCGGATCGGCGAAAACCAACTCTCCTGAGTCTCATTTGCGTCTGCGGGCGTGGGGTCGAGCCGCAGCCAACCGCCGTACCGCTTCCAATCGCGGCGCCAGTAAGAGTTTCCGTGAATAAATTCGGGTGGGAGTTGTCCGGGCGGAAGGTGCGCCTCGACCCAGGTGTGGGCGTGCAGTTGGCGGACCTGATAATAGTTGCCGATGTTGTCCCATTGGTCGCACTTGTAGCCGGAGACCATGCGGGCCGGAATGCCCTGGCTGCGGAGCATAAGTGTCAGGGCGGTGGCGAAGTATTCGCAATGCCCCGCCGGGTGTTTGGTGAGGAAGTCCTCGATCGGATCGAGTTTCGGGTCGCGCGGTTGACCGGTGAGGCTGTACTTGAACTTGCCCGAGGCGAGTTTCCGCTCGAGGAACCGGGCGCGGCCGAGGGTGTCCTTCTTGGGCAATCCGGACTCGGCGATCCATTCCTGGGCCAAGGCCCGGAGGTTGGGCAGGCCCCAGGTCCCCTCGCCGGACGGCATGGCCAGGGCGGCCTCCCGGGTGTCATCGTCCCTGAAGCACGGCGCGAGCGGCATCTGCACGTCGTGGACGATGGCGGTCGTGCCCAAGGTGTATTCAAACCGCCGGAAACGAAGTGCGTTGTCGCGATAGAGCCGTTCTTTGGCGCTATCGACGGTGATGTAGCCATTGTCTTTCAGGGCGATATACGGCGCGACGAAGAACAACTCGTCGCGGTCCATCGGGCCGATGATGATTTTCTGGCGGACCAACCCGGTTTTGGGCAGATAGCGGGAGCGTTCCAGCGGCTCCGTGCTGATGTCCGAGGAGGCTTGTCCCGCGATCCATTGACCGTGGCCGTAGTTCATCAACAAAGCGCCCTGCAAATAGACTTCGCCCGTCAGCGGCCGGGAAACGTCCTCGCCCTCTCGAAAAAAGCGGACCTTCATCACTTCCTCGCGGCTCTCGATGATCCGGCCCATCTCGCCGAGCTTCACCTTGTCGGTGAAGCCGACCAAGGTTTGCGGATTGGAGACGGGGCCGCGCCAGGCGACCTGTCCGAACCGAGGCAGTGCGAAGAACATCACCACGGTCAGAGCGAGCGTGTAGAACCCCATTCGTCCCAGGCGTCGGAAGAGATCGGCGCCGACGCCCGAGAGTCCTCCGCCGGGGAGGCTGATGAAATCGCTCACGGGGCGTTCCGCTTCCGTCTCCCGCCCCAGGTATCCTGCCCCGTCGGTCGCCGGCCGATGATGTTCCCACTGGCGGTGCATCGACAACAGCGTCATCGTGGAGAAACCCAACAGCATGTAGACCGCCAGGACAACGCCGAACATCAGGCCCTGGCTGTAAAGGGTGGCCAGCACCACCTCCAGCAAGCTGAGCATCACCAGCAGCCAGTAGGTCCGCTCGTTCTTTTTCTGGAAGAAAAGAATGATTTGCAGGCAAATCAGCAGCCGGACGAACCCGAGGGCCTGCAATTCGGTTCCCAGCGGAAAGAAATCGTGCAGCGAATACGCCGCCGCCAACAGCATCAACACGTTCGAGGTCCAGCGGCCGAGGCTGAAGCGTCCGCTCACGTCGGTCAGCCAGACGGAGGTCGCGGCGACGGCAATCACCAGCAAGGGCGGGCCGACGCTCCGCTGGCCCATGCCCAGCAGCAGCGCCCCCAGGGCCGCCAGCGTCGCCATGTTGATTTGCAGCAAGCGCTCGAGGTGCATGGGAAAGTGAGGTCCGAGGTCAGGGGTCAGGGGTCAGAGGTCAGAGGTCAGAGGTCGGTTGTTTAGCCGCCGCGTCCACGCGACGCGGCGCCGACGTTCGCGTCATTCCAGTTGAAAAATTTCCGCCAATTCTTTGCTCGATACGTCCAGGCAACGAATCCGCTGCGTGCGTTCGCGGAGCAGGGGGTCGGACCACGACCAGGCCGACCACGAGGGATCGGACGGATCGAACGGCCGAGTGCCGATCAGCACGACCTCCGTTTCAGCGGCGATCCGGTGCAGCACGTGCGCCAACAGCGTCGGTAGGACGTCCTCCGCAGGCGGTTCAACCAGCGCCAGGCGCTCCATCGAATTCTGCAAAATGGCGGGGGAAGCGGCGCCGCCGACGCACGCCGGCTCGGGGTCCGCCAGCCCCAGGTACACGTTGCTCCCGCCTTGCCGGCAGAGATCGGCCAGCACCGTGGCGGCGAAACTGACCGCCAACTCGATGGTTTCGAGGTCTTCGGCCGCCGGTCGCTGGGGCCGCCAAAGGTCCAGCACGACGGCCACGTCGCGGCTCCGCGGCCGCTCGAACTGGCGGACGGTCAACGCGCCCCGCCGCGCGGAGCTGCGCCAATGGATCAGCCGCTTACCGTCGCCGGCGCGCCATTGCCGCACGCCGTAGAAGTCGCCTTCGACGCCCGGCCGGTTGCGGCGGCGGTCGGCGCCGGCGAAGGCCTCCATCCGCCGCGCGTTCCACCCTCCGGCGAGCCGGCCCAACCGCGGCAACACGATCAGCGTCTCCGGCCGGCCCACGATGAGCGTGCGGGAAAACAGCCCGAAAGGGAACCGCGTCGAGAGCCGCACCGGTCCGAAGCGATAGCGGCCGCGGCGCTCCAGCCGGCCGCGATAGCCTCCCTTGCTCGCCTGTCCCGCGCGGACGTATGGAAACAACACGCTGGGGCGGGAGAGAACGGAGCCGGCGGCCGCGGCCGGCTTCGGCCTCGCGTTGGATTTGCTCTTCGGCCACGATGGCCCAACTGCCCAGCCGCCGCCGCGTGTTGGTCAGGACCAGGTTGACCGCCAGCGGATCGCCCGCCCCGACGCGGAGCGGCAACTGGCGTTCGATTTTCAGACCGCGGAGCGCGACGCCGACCGCCCGCCAATTCAGCAGCACCGGTCCGAGCAACATGCCGGCCAGGATCAGCAGCAGGTTGACGTCTTTGAGCATCGCCCCGCCGAGGACCAGCGCCACGATCACCAGGTAGTACCAACCCTCGCGGCAGACGGTGGTTTGACGGCGGAACATAAGGTCTACACTGAGGAAGGTCGTCTTTTTAGCAAGCGATTCCGAATCTCCTCTCGGTCCCGGTTCGCTTCCAGTGTATTTCGGAGCAAGTCGCTCTGCTGTTCCCCTTCTTCCAGATACGCCTCCACCTCGTCACGATGGCGGAGATAATAGTTAATTGCGGCATAGATGTCCGACAGCGGCACGGTGGGTTACTGCTGAGCGATTTCCTCCGCAGCGGCGCCCTGCTGAAACGCGATCACAATTGTATCCAGGGATACCCGCCACTAGCCGCTTACGTAGATCGCCATTATCCCTTTAACAGCATCCCCAGTCAAGGGGGCATGCAGAAAAGGAAGAAGGTGTCAGGAACCGTTTTGTGCTGATTCTTTGCGGAAAAAAAGGGGGACGGAAAACGGGACAGGTCCGATTAAGTGAAGATAGGAAAAGTGGCTGACGACTCATGTTCACAATATCGGAACGGTCCCGTTTTTGTTTCACCTGCCCTCACCCACTGCCCCTCTCCCAAAGGGAGAGGGGAGTTGCGTTGACGGCCGCTTATATTGATGAGATGCGTTACGGAAACTTCACCTGCCGGTCTTCGGCGTCGCGGCAGTCGAAGACCAGATGCTCGGGAGCGGCGGTCTCGACGCCGGTGACGACGATCGACATCTTGCCTTCTTCCTCCAGCCGGGCCAGCTCGTGCCGCTTGCGGTTGTTGAGGTAATCGGCCACGTCCTCGGCCACCGTGACGGCGACCTGTTTGATGGCCGGGCGTTGGCCGGCGAGGATCAACATGCGGACCACGTCGATGGCCATGCTTTCGGCGGTTTTCACCACGCCCACCCCGTTGCAGCCCGAACACTCGCGATAGGCGCTCCGCTTGGGGTTGGTGCGGATGCGTTGCCGGGTCATCTCGATCAGTCCGAAGGGGCTGGTGCGGAGGATTTTAGTGCGGGCCCGATCGCGGCGCATGGCGTCGCGGAGCGCCCGTTCGACGTTGCGGCGGTGTCTTTCCTTGCGGAGGTCGATGAAGTCGTTGACGATCACTCCGCCCAGGTCGCGGAGGCGGAGTTGCCGGGCGATCTCCTTGGCCGCCTGGATGTTCAACTGGTAGGCGGTTTCCTCGGCCGAGTCCTCGGCGCGGAAGCTGCCGCTGTTAACGTCGATGGCCACGAGGGCCTCGGTCTGGTCGATGACGATCGACCCGCCCGCGCGGAGCGGCACGCGGCGGCGGTGGATTTTGGCGATCTCCTCGTCGAGGTTGTACTTGCAGAAGAGCGGTTCCTTGCCCTCGTAGAATTGCAGGCGATGGACGTAGCGGGGCATCACCAGTTGCAGGAACTCTTTGGCCCGCTCGTAGGCTTTCTCCTCGTCGATGAAAATGGTGTTCACGTCCCCGGTGAAGATGTCCCGGATGGTGCGGATAATCATGTCGCTCTCTTCGTAGATGCCGACCGGGGCGGGGAGCCGCTTGATCCGCCGGGCGATCACCTTCCACAGGCGGAGCAGGTAGGCCATGTCGCGCGACAGCTCGCGGCGGGTGCGGTCGCTGCCGGCGGTGCGGACGATAAAGCCCACGCCCTTCGGCGGGTTCAGCTCGAGCATGATGTCGCGCAGCCGGCGGCGGGTGGCTTCGTCCTCGATCTTCCGCGAGACGCCGATCCGTCCCAGGGCGGGCATCAGGACCAGGTAGCGGCCGGGGATGCTGATGTAGGTGGACAGGGTCGGTCCCTTCGCGCCGATCCCCTCCTTGATGACCTGCACGAGCACTTCGTCGCCGCGGCGGAGGATTTCCTGGATGGGCGGCTTGAAGCGGGGCCGGGCGCTGTAGCGGTTGTTGCGCGGCCGTTGCGGGGGCTGATCCTCCACGCCCTCGTCGAACTCATCGCCCACGGCCGATTCGGCGTTGCGGCGCGGCGGGCGGCGGGGGCCAAGGGCCTTCTCCGGGTCGATGCCTCCCTGCCGGAAATACTGCGGCTCGATGTCGCTGACGTGCAGGAAGCCGTTCCGGCCGACGCCGAAATCGACGAAGGCCGCCTGGATGCTGGGCTCCAGGTTGACGACGACCCCTTTGTAGATGTTTCCGACGTAATTGTCTTGTCCGGCGCGCTCGACGTACAGCTCTTCCAGAACTCCGTCCTCAACGATCGCGATGCGGCATTCCTCCGGTTGCGCAACGTTGATCAACATTTCCTGTTTCATGTTCTCGCTTTCTAGTTCGGCAATACCGGCGAGCAAGCATTCGTGCGGCGCGGAGCGAGGGCAGGCGGTTCATGCTTGGACCTCCACTGCGGTGCGGCGGAGTCGGGCGCCTTGCCGTTCGAGATCGGCCAGGTCCAAGGCGGCCAGCACGTCGCGCGGTCCGGCGCTGCCGCCGCACCGGGGAACGTCCAGCCGCATTGCCAGCCGATCGCTCGACAAAGCCAACTCCAAGACCAGCGGCCGCAGGTCGATCGAGGCCCGCCGTTTTGGGCGGACTATCGGCCAGGAGGAAGCGGACAACAGCCGCTCGATGCGCTCGGGGAGTCCGGCCGGCGGCGGTGAGGGGAGCGAGACTTCGTAACGGAAGCTGAGGGCGCGGGCTTTGGGCCCGCCCTCCGGCAGAACTTCGGCCGCGCGAAACTCCAGCCCCGGCGGGGCGTGCGGCGCTATGCGCCGCAGCAGCTCTTCAGCGGCGGTCGATTCGGCCAGTTCCACTTCCATCACTTCGTCCAGTCCCTCGATTCCGACGGCCAGGGCGGCGGGGAAGGTCATCCGAGGCTTCGGATGAAACCCCTCGCTGAAACTCAGCGTCAGCCCGGCGCGGCGGAAAATCCGCTCGAAACACCGCATCAGATCGCGGTGTCCGATCAGCCGCAGGTCTCCCTGCTTGGTAAAACGAATGCGTACTCGTAATCGAACCATTTGTTCGACTTTCCCCGCCACTGCCGTTGCCGGCGGGGAACCCTAAAATAAAAACGGTTGTAAGCTTGTTTATACGGTAATAGTGGCGGACTGTCCGCCGTTTAGCGGCCGCCGGCACGGCGGCCCTCGTTCCGCCGCAGGCCGCCGTGCCGGCGGCCGCTAAACTTCTACTCCGAAACTTCGTCGATGAATTTCTTCACTTCTTCCTTCAAGTAATTTTTCACGTCGCGGGCGTTTTCCATGGTCATCACCCGCTCTGCCACGGCGCGGCATTCGGGGATGGTGACGCGGCGGCAGAGGTTTTTCACCTCGGGGATGGCGCTGGGCGTGACGCTGAACTTCCGCAGCCCCAGCCCCAGCAAGAGCATCGTGTACAAGGGGCTGCCGCTCATTTGCCCGCACATGCTGATCGGCAACTGTTTCCGGTCGGCGGCCGCGATTGACATGGCGACCAGTTTCAGCACCGCCGGATCGACGGGGTTGTACAGTCCCACCACGTCCTTGTTGGTGCGGTCCACGGCCAGCGTGTATTGGATCAGGTCGTTGGTGCCGATGCTGAGGAAATCGACCTCCTCGACGAAGCGGTCGGCCATCATGGCGGCGGCGGGAGTTTCCACCATCATCCCCACCGGCATGTTCCGGTTGAAGGGGAGGTTGTGTTCCTGGAGGTCTTCCATCACGTCGGCCAGCACCATTTTCGCCTGCCGGAACTCGAGCAGGGTGGAGACCAGGGGGAACATGACATGCACGTTTCCCAGCACGGATGCCCGCAAAATCGCCCGCAACTGCGTGCGGAAGACCGGCAGGTTGCGCAGCGCCAGCCGAATGCTGCGCAGACCCAGGCAGGGATTGCGGTTGTCTTCCGGGCAAGGCACGTTGGGCATCTTGTCGGCCCCGAGGTCGAAGGTCCGAATGACCACCGGCTTTTTGCCCATCGCCTGCACCACGCGGGAATAGGCCTGATAATGGATTTCCTCGGTCGGTTCCAATTCGGCGCCGAGATAGAGGAATTCGGTGCGGTAGAGGCCGACGCCGTCGGCCCCGCGATCGACGCAATGATCGACTTCGTAGGGGAATTCGATGTTGCCCAGCAGTTCGATGCGGACGCCGTCGCGGGTTTCGCCGGGCAGATCGCGGAGCGGCTCGAGCCTGGTCGCCTGGATGCGCTTCTCTTCGGCCTCGCGGCGGTAGCGGGCCAGCGTCTCGTCGTCCGGCTGGAGGATCACCAGCCCCTGGTCGCCGTCGATAATCACCGTCTCGCCGCCGGAGACGCCGGTCAGGAAGGGGCCGGTGCCCACGACGGCGGGGATTTCCAGGGCCTCGGCGACAATCGCCGTATGGCTCCCCGGTCCGCCGATCTCGGTGACGAAGCCGCGGACGAAACGCCGGTCGAGATTCGAGGTCTCGCTGGGCGTAAGGTTGTGGGCCAAGACCAGCACGGGCGAAGTGAGGTGCGAAATCCCTTCGCGGCGGCGGCCGAGCAGGTGGCGCAGCAGCCGCTTCTCGATGTCGAAGATATTGATCGCCCGCTCCGCCAGCGAGGAGCTTTCCAGACGTTGGAAGACCTGGGCGTAGCGCCGCAGGACGTGGCTGACGGCGTATTCGGGCGAATAGTGCCGCTCGCGGATCATCTCCTCGACTTCGCCGCGGAGCCGCGAGTCCTGGAGCATTTGCAGATGGGCCTCGAAGATCGCGCCGTATTTCTCGCCCAGTTCGGCGGAGACGGTCTCGCGGTGGCGGGCGATCTCGGCGGCCGCCGCGGTCACCGCCCGGTCGAAGCGCTCCAGCTCATCGACCACGGCGTCGCGGGAGACGAAGCGCCGCGGGATGCGGAATCCCTCGGTGTCCATGACCAGCGCCTCGCCGATGACGGCGCCCGGTGAGACGGCGATTCCTTGAAGTTTCTGCATCGGCGATTACGCGGATTTCTATGCGGGCGCCGAAGAATAACTTCGTAGCTTGTGGGACAGCCGCCCTCGGCTGTCTGGGGCGATTCCTCACAGCCGGGGGCGGCTGTGCCACAAGTTATTCTTGCCACAAGTTATTCTTGGATACCACTATGTTTCTTCGCTGAACACTCCGGCGAACAGCGGAACGAGGGCGTCGGCGACGGCGTCGGCGTCGGGCCCGTCGGCCACGATCTCGACCTGTTCGCCCGGCTGGACCACCATGGTCAGGATTTGCAGGACCTCGATGGCCGCCGCTTGCCGCTCTTTATTGACCAACTTGACTTGCGATTTTCCTTGTCCGACGATTTTCGTGATGGCCAGTGCGGTCCGGAGCGTGCACTCCCATTGGATCGGTTACGACGACAGTCCGCCTAACGCTATTTTCCGACATGGCGGCGTCACGATACAAACTGGTTGTTGTCGGCTTCGTTCAACAGGGTCTGGATGTCCTCCGTGCTTTTGGCCTGCTTGAGGAACCGGCAGAAGGTGTCGTCGCGAAGCTGACGGGAGATGTTTTCCAGCGCCCGCAAATGGTCGCCGGGTCTGTCGGGAGGCGAAACCAGCAAGAAAAACACGTGGACGACTTCCCCGTCCAAACTGGCGAAATCGACGCCCTCGGGGCTGACCGCCACCGAGCCGATCAGGTGATCGACGCTGGGATGTTTAGTATGCGGGACGGCGACGCCGCGGCCGATGCCGGTGCTGCCCAATTCCTCGCGTTTGAGGATCGCCTCGACGATGCTCTCGAACTCATCGGCCTGGATTTTGCCCGCCTCGCGCAAGGCCTGGACCATTTCCCGGATCGCTCCTTCTTTGTCCTGGGCTTGCAGGTGCGCGAGGATTGCCTCGCGGCAGATAAAATCAACGAACTTCATGCGTGTGCTCTCCCATTTTTGCATCTACTCTCGGTGTCCAGCGCCGCGATGGCGGTCCTGAACTTTCTCTTTGTGTTTCCGCAACTGCTGTTCCATTTTATCGAGCGCCACATCCGCGGCGACCAGCAGGTTCTCTCCGTCGCCGACCGCCACAAATTCGTGTTTTTTGACGGAGGTTTTCAGGTCGACTACCGGCAGGTCGGGATGCTCCAGGTTGATGGTGACGTCGATTGTCAGGGGGCGATCGTAGAGGCGGCCCAGCTTCTCCAACTTCTCCCGAATCATCGCCTGGGTCGGTTCGCTGACGTGTCCGTGCCTGACCGAAATGTTTATCTCCACCGATTAGACTCCTTAGTAATACAGTGAATGTTTCATTCTAGCGACCCGTCGCCGAAGACACAAATGCAAACCAGTTCCGTGCTTCCTGAGGGTGTATGCCGGCACTCCAGAAGGGGGCGGGTGTTGGTGATTCCGACCAGACGAAGATAGCCTCCGACAATTTCTGTTTCGACGGGGACATTAGTCTCCCTTATCAGTCTAGCTTGTTCCCCGGTTTTCGTAAGGGGGGCGATCTCGTGGAATGTTGTGCACTCGACGTAACCGTCCATAGGGGACTGTCCCAATTCTCGCGGCGTGAAGGATGTCGCCCCGCGAGTTAGCTTTCATGCCGCGAAGATGGGACTCTCCCCCTGGGGCGGCTGGAGGGGGATCTAGAGGGTATCCGGTCCATATTTTCGGCCCATGGTTTATCGACGAAATAACGTTTCCCGCCGAAAAATGGACCAGTCCCCTGCCGCTCCGGGTCAGATTACATGGGGGGGCGTATACCATCTTCCGGGCTGCCACCGGTGAAGCTCCCCTATCTTCCCAATACGCTCCGGCCGGGATATTGGATCGGCGGCGTAACCGTTCGCAGGGGACTGTCCCCCTGGGGCGGCGGGAGGGGGACAGGTCCATGTTTTCGGCCCACCGTTTATCGATAAAATCACGTTTTCCCGCCGAAAAATGGACCAGTCCCCTACCGCCCCGTGAACGGTTACTCGGCGGCAATATCCGTTAATCGAGCGAAAAGACCTTCCCGGCTCTTGCAGCAAGCCGGAATGACAAATAGCATGGGGAGAATTGCGCCCTCTTGGAACAAGTTCTTATGGTGAGGTGCTGCTCATGCGTGATCTGCAAACCGTTGCGATCTTCTGCGGTTCCCTGTTGGCGGTGGTTTCACTCAATGTAACCGTTCACGCCGCCCCAGGGGGACAGTCCCATTTTCGCGGCGGCAAAGCTAGTTCGCGGGGCTACGTCCCTCGCGCCGCAAAAATTGGGACAGTCCCCAGTGAATGGTTACCCATCGGCTTGGCGGCGGACTCGAATGATGTCCCGCCCAACGACGCCCGGGCGAAGCGCTTCATCCAACAATACGAAGCCACGGTCAAGCCGCTGGAAATCGAGGCCAATCTGCTAGATTGGAACGCCAACGTCACCGGCAAGGAGGAAGATTTCCGCAAAAAACAAGCGGCCGAAGAGAAGCTCAGCCTACGGCTGGCCGATCCCCAATCTTTCGCCGAGCTAAAAGCCATCCGTCAGGCCGGCGTCTCCGATCCGCTGTTGGCCCGGGAAATCGACGTGCTCTATCGTCAATACCTATCGAGGCAGATCCCGCCCGAGTTGCTCAAACAGATTTTGGCCAAGGAAAACGCCATTCAACGGGCGTTCAACGTCTTTCGCCCCACGCTCGACGGCCGTGAAACGACCGACAACGACCTGCGGCGGATCCTGACCGAATCCCGCGATTCCCACGAATTGCGGGCGGCCTGGGAGGCCGGCAAGAAGGTCGGGCCGGTCGTCCTGGCCGACCTGAAGGAACTGGTCAAACTGCGAAATCAAGCCGCCCGCAGCCTGGGATTCTCCGACTACTATGCCCTGCAGTTGTACGTCGGCGAACAAGACCGGGCCCAGATCGTCAAGCTCTTCGACGAGCTGGACGAGTTGACCCGGGGCCCGTTTCACCGGGCCAAGGCGGAGATCGACGCCGCGTTGGCGAAACATTACGGGATTACGGTCGCCGAGCTTCGGCCGTGGCACTACCAGGAGCCGTTTTTTCAAGAGGTTCCCGCCACTCCCGGCGCGTTGCCGGAATCGGTCTATAAGTCGCTGAAGACGGTCGAGGTCTGCCGCCGGTTTTACGACGGGATCGGTTTGCCCATCGACGACGTGCTCACCCGCAGCGATCTCTACGAGAAGCCGGGCAAAAATCCGCACGCTTTCTCGACGGACATCGATCGGGCGGGCGACGTGCGGATCTTCGAGAACATCGTCCCCGGCCGGGAGTGGCTGGCCACGACTCTACATGAACTGGGACACGCTGCGTACTCGAAAGGAATCGTTGGCGGAACAGGGGACATGCTACATTTTTCAGAGCGGCCCGAAGGGGGCTTCGCCCAAAGGGGGACTGTCCCCTTTTCCGCCGGCAAGCTCCCTTACGTGTTGCGTAACGACGCCTCTCCGCTGACGACCGAGGGGGTGGCGATGATGTTCGAGCGGTTCGCCCAGAACGTCGATTGGCTGCACGCGATGGGCGCGAAGATACCGGACATCGAGCGGTATCGCGCCGCGGCAATCAAGCTGCAACGGAACCGGCTGCTGATCTTCGCCCGCTGGGCGCAGGTGATGGTCCGCTTCGAGATGGCCCTGTACGCCGATCCGGACCAGGACCTCAACCGGCTGTGGTGGGACCTGGTGGAGAAACATCAGGAGTTGAAGCGGCCCGCGGGGCGCAACGAGCCGGACTTCGCCGCCAAGTACCACATCGTCGGTGCGCCGGCCTATTATCACAACTACATGCTGGGTGCGATGTTTGCCTCGCAGTTGCACCACGCCCTGATACGTCATTTGCGGAACGCGAGCGGAAAAGGGGACAGTCCCCATTCGCCGGAACGGGCCGAAGGGGGCTTCGCCCATAAGGGGACAGTCCCCTTTTCCGGGCCCATTTTCGCGGAGATCTACGTGGGCGACAAGCGTGCCGGCGAGTTTCTGACGCGGCGGGTATTCGCCCCCGGCTTGTCGTTGAACTGGAACGAGTTGACCCGCCGCGCCACCGGGGCGGAGCTTAGCCCGAAAGCGTTCGCCGAGGATATTAAAGAGCGAACTGAAAAATAAGAGTGCATCGAACACACAATGTACCCGTTCAAAGGATGGAAATCACCGTCATTCTTCGCTACGCTCAGAATGACGAATGCCCTGTGAACGGTTAACACAAACACATAGCGAGGAGCCATGAGCCAATCCAATACCGCCCCCTCCGCAACCACAGAGAAATCCTCGGTTTTTGACCATCCGATTGGATTCTGGTTTTTCTTTTGGGGCGAGTTTGCCGAGCGCTGCTGCTACTACGGCATGAGGGCGATCCTGTTGCTCTACATGGTCGAGATATTGAGTTTCAGCGACAGCGCAGCCAATCGAACCATCTCCTATTTTATTGCGGCGTGCTACCTGCTTCCGCTGTTGGGCGGTTACGTGGCGGACAACTTCCTGGGGAAATATCGCACCATCGTTTACTTCGCCGTGCCTTACATTTTCGGCCAGGTGCTGTTGGGAATAGCCAGCCTCCACAACGAGACCTGCCTCGTTGTCTCGCTGGGGCTGCTGGCTATGGGCGCCGGCGTGATTAAGCCGAACATTTCCACGCTGATGGGCCTGACTTACGATCAGCGCCGGCCGGGACGAACCAAATTGCGCAGCGACGCCTTTGCACTGTTCTATGGTTCGATCAACATCGGGGCAGCGCTATCCTCATTCTGCGTGCCCTGGATCCGCAACGCCTATGGCGGCGACAGCCATGCCTATGCCCTGGCCTTTCTCTTTCCCGCGGCCTTGATGATTCTGGCGTTCATCGTGTTTGCTCTCGGTAAGCCGTTTTATGCAAAAGAGACGATCCAACGCGTTCATCTTACGCCCGAGCAGCGCCGCGAGCGAATGGTCGTTCTCCGCAGGCTCTTCGGCTTGTTCTTCGTGGTAACCATCTTCTGGAGCATCTTCGATCAATCCGTATCCACGTGGATCCTCTTTGCCCGAGACCACCTTCAGTTAGACCTCTTTGGCTTCAAGTTATCACCCGATCAACTGCAAACGCTGAACCCGATACTGATCATAGTATTGTTGCCTCCGGTCACGATGTTATGGCATCTCCTGGCTCGGTTTGGACTGGATTTGAGACCCACCGACAAAATGATCATCGGCTTTGTGCTGACGACGATCACCATGGGGATCACGGCCTGGGCCGCTTTCCGCGGCGCCGACATGGTGTCGGCGGGAGCTTCCGCGGCGATGAATAACGCCGAAAAGGGCATAGCCGCCGCTTCGACATTGACCGAAAACCCTTCCGCCGCCAAGGCCGCCCAACAGCTAATCGACGCCCTGGCGGCCAAACGCGCTTCCGAGAGCGCGCCTCAACAAGCAGATCTGAAGGCGAAGGCCGAAACGGCGATGAAGGAGGCCGTCGAAGCCGTGCAAAAAGCGGGGCCGAAAGTGGTGGCGGTGTTGTCCGCTAGGCAGGCTGCGATTACCTCAATTCGGGCCGCGAAAACAGCCGCCGGAATTGCAGAGAAGACGGCAACCGCCCAGGGAAAAATTGACGCCAAGAAGCCTGTACTTGATGCGAAAGAAGCCGTCCTCACCGCGGAAGCGGCGGCGGACGCCGCCAAGGAAGCCGTCAAGCTTTCCACGGCAGCCGATAAAAAATCCACTTCAGCGGGGACCTCGGGGACCGCTGTGGATATTACCAACTCTTTGGTGGCCGCCAAGCAGGCCGCGGCCGCCACCGCGGCAGCCACCAGGTCGGCCGAAGCCGCCGCCGCCGGAAATGCCCGCTCGGCACGGGTCAATGCCGCAGTGGCCGGAGTCGATTCCGCCGACGCCGCAATTTACGCCATTCGCGTCGCCGCCGCCTTGAAAGGTTCCAACCCTGAGCCACTGGTCGCCGACATCGAATCGAGCGCCTCCGCGGCTCGAATTTCAATCCTTTGGCAAGTCGTTCCTTACATCTTGCTCACGATGGCGGAAATCTGCATTTCGGTGGTTGGTTTGGAACTGGCCTTTGCCGCTGCTCCGGCGGAAATGAAAAGTTTCGTGACTGCTTGTTGGCTGCTGACCGTTTTCTTTGGAGACATGATCAACGCCCAAATTACACCCTTATATAACGAGACCTTCTGGGGGATAAGTTTGACTCCCGACTGGTATTTTCTCGGATTTGCCGTCTTGATGGTTCCCGTAACGGTGGCGTTTGTGCTGGTCGCGCGGCGATTCAACCGGCCGGCAACCGAGTGAGTCCCCCAAGCTGTTTAATGCTTTGGATTCACAATCGGCGTCACTAGTGTAGTGTCTCGTAAATACGGCGTCTTATTTTGCTGAGAATAGTGGAGTTGGGTGCCACTGCTGGCTTGTCCAGCAGTGCGGAAGTGCAAGAGCGATCAACACTGCTGGACAAGCCAGCAGTGGCACCCTCTGCCGCATAAGTAACCATCTGCGTGAGATACTACACAAGATGGGGCCTACCCTATTCAATCGGGTCCAACGACATAGCATCGGGCGGGCCATTGCCAACATTGTGGCGGATCCTTCCCCGCTCCGGTGGCTATTGACGCTCATCTGAATCGACCTTCTCCCTGTTTTGGCCCGATTATAATGGATGTTCCCCTTGAGTGTGGTGGGTTTTTTCGACTGTAAGCCGTTGGCGCTCAACGAGTTTTGCGGCGTGAGGGGAGTTTTCGTTTAGTGGTTACACGGGCACCGCGAGCGGGCAGCGCCCGTGGGAGGCGGACGGCGGCGGCGGAAAGTAGTTCTGCGGCCGCCGCGGACGGCGCGGGGATGCTTTGGAAACTGCCCTGGCCGACAAACGAAACCTCGCTCGTCGAGAGCATGCCCAACGCGGCGATGCCCTCGGGCACGGTCACGTCGAGGTCCTGCCAGCAGCGGGCCAGTTCGGCCACCAGCAGGTAAGCCAGCATGACAACCAACGCATGGCCCCGCGTCCGCGAGGCGCGGCGGACGTACACCGGGCGGGCCTCCAGGTGGACCGTCTTGCACGTGCGGAACGCCCACTCCACGCTGGCCAAATCCTTGTACCGCTCGGGAACGATTTCTTTAGTCGCCTGCGACGGCGTCAGGTCCGTCTTCAAGCAATAACAGCCGTCGAGCTTCGACGCCTCGGCCAATGCCTCGCGGTCTTCGGCCAACGACAAGCGGCGGCCGTCGGCCGCGACCTTCAGCCAGCCGAGCCGCAGCCGCTCGATCTTCGCGGCGACCTTCCGTTGGGCGACCGTCACGCTGGCGCGGCCGTGCTCGGCCAAGTAGGCGTTTTGTCGTTCCACTTCGCGGGCGACGCTCTGCATCTTGTCGCGGCGGCTGGCGGCGATTGCCGCAAGGCCATCGCCTGGCGGACGTTGACCAACTGGGAGAGGTCGCCCTTGTGCTTCAGCGCCAGCTCGATGGCCGCGATTTCCTCCGGCCGGCAGCGGGAGAGGTTCATCAACGGGCGATGCTTGACTTTGCCGCCGTCGCGGTAGCTCTCGCGCAGCAGGAATCGGGTATAGGTCTTGCCGCGCACTGCGCAGTGTCGAGCGGTCCACGTACATAGTGGCGACATGATACCGCGCCCGAAACGGTTATGCAAGGCTATTTCCAAATATATTAGTGGCTACAATAAGACGTCGAAAACTCGCCAACCTCCTGTCATTCCCCAACTTACGCCATTTCGTGCGGGGGAACATCCGTTGGATGTGGGAGCGAAGATCACCACCTTGAAGGCCCAAATACAAAGCTTGCTGAAACGGTTCCAGTTGCGTCGCCCCCAAGCGGCGAGCAAACGCTGGACCAAGCGTTTCCGGGCTTGGCTGCGCGCGTTGAGCGAAGCGGTCGAGCCGGGCGCAAACCCTCTGGGGCCGGGGGGCAGGACTGCTTTGGCCAGCTTGCTGCGGCAATTGGGCTTCCTGGAAGAAGAGGAAGTGCGGTTGGACCAGCAACTCGTGGGGTTGGCCGGGTCGCCGCGTTACGCCGCGTTGATCCAAGAGCTGGCCAAACTGTGCGGTGTGGGCGCGCTCACGGCGCTGGTCTTTTTGACCGGGGTGGGCGACTTGCGGCGTTTTACCAACCGCCGGCAGATCGCCGCTTATCTGGGGCTGGTGCCGGCGAGCCACGAAAGCGGCGATGCCCAGGACCGTAAGGGACACATCACCCGCCAGGGCCCCAGCCGCGTGCGGAAAGTCCTTTGTCAGGCGACCTGGTCCCGCGTGCGTTACGACGCGGTGGAGAAAGCGGCGTACGAACGCATCAAGGCCAAAAACCCCCAACACAAGAAAATCGCGGTCGTAGCCAGTATGCGACGATTGGGCGTGCGGATGTGGCATCGCGGTCTGGCGGCCCAAGAGGCACGCTCGGCCGACTCGCTGGAAACCGCCCGCGAACTTACCCCGCAGATCAAGGCGCGGCCCCGCCGCAGGTGCGGCTGCGCCGCAGGATTTTCGGAGGTATCGCAGGGCAAATAAATGAGAGAAAGAGGACGGCCCCGGAGGCGTGCGCCGCCAGGGCCGTGCGGGCCATTTACCCGCCCTGGCTTGGTTATCCCTTGTCGGGTTGCGTCCCCGCAGAGCCCGGCTCCGTTTCGCCAAGCAACGCCAGTATACCATAAGGTTGCGGTGTGGAAAAAATCAGGTAGTACGTGTTCCTACGGAAAAGGAGTGAACGGGTTTGATGCGTCGATGATCCCGAAGGGGGCGCGACCGTTGTCTGGCTGGGGCCAATCGCCCGTCACGGAGTTTGGTCCGCCCCCAGCGTTTCGGCAAAATGGTCTCCACGAAATCCGTGGACGACCGAATAGCAGCCTGCACGCGATCGTCCCTACCGCCAGTTCCGTCGGGGCATCGCCCTTGACAAAAACTACATAGCAGCCAGTCGCGATTTTCCGCCGATCCTGCGCAGTAGTGTTAGTTCCCCAACTAAATAAGTATTACCGTGAGGGTGAATTGTATCTGTGACATACTTTCTTTCTACCAAGTATTGGAGCAATTACCCCGGCACGGGCACTTCTTGCACCAGCCGTTCGATCAACGATTCGACCGCCTCGCGCTGACTGCCGTGCAGATAACCCTTGGGGATCACCCGATGGGCCAGCACGGGAACCGCCAGCCGCTTCACGTCGTCGGGGACGACGAACGTCCGGCCGGAGATAAGTGCCGCCGCCTGTGCCGCCCGATACAGGGCCAAGGTCCCCCGCGTGCTGACGCCCACGTGCAACTCGTCGCAGGTCCGCGTGGCTTGGACGATGTCCAGGATGTACTCGTTTATAGATTCTTCGACCTCGACCTTGCGGACGGCCGTTTGCAGCGCGGCGACTTGCCGGCAGTCGAGCGCGGGGGCCAGCGAATCGACCGGCTCGCCCTCGCGGTGCGTGGTGAGAACGCGCCGCTCCATTTCGCGTCCGGGGTATCCCAGCGGAATGCGGAGCAGGAAGCGGTCGAGTTGGCTCTCAGGCAAAGGATACGTCCCCTCGAACTCGACGGGGTTTTGCGTGGCGATCACCATGAACGGCAGCGGCAGCGGATGGGTCTCGCCGTCGGCCGATACCTGCCGCTCGCTCATCGACTCCAACAGCGCGCTTTGCGTGCGGGGCGTCGCCCGATTGATCTCGTCGGCCAATACGACGTTGGCGAAGATCGGTCCGGGGCTGAAGGTGAACTCGTGCGTGCGGCCGTCGTAGAGGCTGCTGCCGGTGATGTCGGCCGGCAACAGGTCGGGCGTGAACTGAATGCGGTGAAAGGTCCCGGCGAGGCTGCGGGCAATGGCCTTGCCGACCAGCGTCTTGCCCACCCCCGGCACGTCCTCCAGCAGCACGTGTTCGCCGGCCAGCAACGCCACGATGGCCAGCCGCACCACGTCGTCCTTGCCCAGGACGACTTGGGAAACGTTTTGCTGCAATAGCGCGATGTGGTCTTGCGCTTCGTCCGCCATCGTACACTCCTACACTTGCTTTGTTGACAATCCCTAGCGGCCCGTTGAAGCAGTGTACTGTCGATTGGTAACCGTTCACAGGGGACTGTCCCAATTTTCGCGGCGTGAGGGACGTAACCCCGCGAATGAGCTTTACCGCCGCGAAAATGGGACTGTCCCCCTGGGGCGGCGGGAGTCGCCTCCTACTATTTTTTTCAACTGGATACCCGCTGAAGGGAGTGCTTCGCCCAGTGAAGTAATGTACAAGAACGGGGCGGCCGGGGCAATCCTCGGCCGGCAAAATCTCAAGCCCAAGACGCCGTTAGAAGGCGATCGACAGGCCGCCGGTCAGTTGTTGGCTGCAATAGGAGGCACGCAACACGGCGTCGTAGTCCAGATGAACCGAGAACCGGTCGGTCAGGTCGCCGATGGCCACGAGGCCGGCTCGGGCGGCGTCGCGCTCGGCGATTGCGCTGCGGATGGAGTATGACCCGGTCGAGCCGGCAAAGGCCATCGAGACGTCGTTGTAGGCGTCGGCGTACTCGTGTTCCCACTGGCCGTAGGCCTCGGCCCGCCAGTGGGGCGACAGGCAGAGGGCCAGTCTGCCGCCGAGGTGAGCGACCAGCGAATTGCGATACGCCCGGCCGACGGCCAGATCGACACTGTCGGCGCCAGATTCGGCGGCGTTGGCCAGTCCGGCGTATCCGTAGCGGAGCCCGACGACCGGCGTGAGCCGCCACAGGCGGTATTCGAGGTTGTAGCCGGCCTGCAACAGCGTGCCGAAGAGATTTCCGCGGACCGTGGCCGCCGCCCGTCGGGCGTCGAGGCCCTCGATGGCAATGGCGCGGGTCACGTCGTTCGAGGCGTGGGTGAATCCGACCACGCCGGCCAAATAGGCGCCGCCGAAAGCGGCCTTGCCGTAGTAGGATAGATTGAACAAATCGGTCTTGTCGCTGGCCGGATCGTTGATGAATCCCACGTTGCCCTGGCCGTATCCGCCCGCGAAGCCGAGCATTACGTTGTCGAATTGACTGTCGCAGCCGAGCATGAAGCCGGCGAGCTGGTCGGAATAGCCGTAGTAGGCGTCCTGACCACGGCTGGTCGCCCGCTGCCGTTCCCAATTACCCAGGCTATACCCGGTCCATGTTTTCGGCCCACGGATTATCGATGAAATTACGTTTTCCCGCCGAAAAATGGACCAGTCCCCTGCCGCTCCGTGGCCCCACCAATATTCGGAAGACTTCGTGGTGGGGCTGCGCTGCGCTTGACCCACCCTACCTTTGCGGTTGCGGGAAAAGAATCGCGATTTTACCCCGGCGGGCAGAATTATCGCCCCATTGCCAGGGCGAGGTCTTCCAGGCCGAGGCGTTTCATCTTTTTATAGAGCGTGGTGCGATTGATGCCGAGGTTCTCGGCCGTGACGTTGCGGTTCCAGTTGTTCGCTTCGAGCACGTCGCGGATGATCTGCCGCTCGGGGTTCTCCATCGCCTGCTTGAGCGTTTGTCCGGCGATGGCTTCGGCGTTGAGGTTGCCGCCGGCGGCCATCGTGGCGGGCAGGTCGTCGGGTCCGATCGCGCCCCCTTGCCCAGCAGCACCGCCCGCTCGATGACGTTCTGCAGCTCGCGGACGTTGCCCGGCCAGCGGTAGCGCCGCAGCGAGTTCATGGCCTCTTCGGTGAAGCCGCGGACCTGTTTGCCCGAGTCCTGCGCACGAATTGATGGAGGAAATGCTCGGCGAGCAGGGAATGTCGCCGATGCGTTCGCGCAGCGGCGGCAGTTCGAGTATTGATCACGTTGATCCGATAAAACAGGTCCTGGCGGAAGCGTGCCGTCGGCGACCATGCCGGCCAGGTCGTCATTGGTGGCCAGAATCAGGCGGGTATCGACGTGGTGGGTCTTTGTTCCCGCCGACCGGCTCGAACTCGCGGTCCTGCAGCACGCGGAGCAGTTTGACCTGCATGGCGGCGGCTGGCGGTGCTGATTTCGTCGAGAAAGATCGTTCCACTCGTCGGCGAGCATAAACTTGCCGAGTTTTTCGCCTGATCGCGCCGGTGAAGGCCCCGGCGACGTGGCCGAAGAGTTCGCTTTCCAGCAGGGTTTCGGGCAGCGCGCCGCAGGCGACCTCGACGAACGGCTTGTCGCGCCGGCCTGCGGCGGTGGATGGCCCGGGCGATCAGCGACTTGCCCGTCCCGCTCTCGCCGGTAATCAGCACGGTGGCCCGGGTGTCGGCCACGGTATCGATCACGTCGAAGATTTTCAACATGCGATGGTCGTGGCCGACGATGTTCTCCATGCCGAACCGCATGTCGAGCTGGGCCTTCAGCGTGTTGTTTTCCTCGATCACTTTCTGCTGGTTCAAGGCCCGTTCGATGGCCAGGAGCAGTTCGTCGTCGATCAGCGGCTTGGTGAGAAAATCGAAGGCCCCCAGCCGAATCGCTTCGACCGCCGAATCGACGGTGCCGTAGCCGGTAATCATGACGACCGCGGCTTTGGGGTGATTCTTGCGGCAATGGGCCAGCAGGTCGAAGCCGTCTTCCTCGCCCAGGCGGATGTCCAGCAGAACTAGGTCGTAGGGTTTCCGATCGACCGCGGCGCGGCCCTCGGCGATGTTCGTCGCGGTGTCCACGTCGTAGCCTTGATCGCGGAGCCAATCGGCCATCGAGGCCAGCACGTGCCGATCGTCGTCGACCAGCAGGAGCGTTCCCTGTTGTTTCATCTTGATACCTTGATCTGCTCCGAAATTACGGCCGGTTCCGGTTGCAACGGTTGTAACGGTTGGCGGCCGATGTCTATAAAATCTACGCCCCGTCGCCAATTATCTACGTTACGGGATGAGCAAAGTCAACGCGCGGGAGAAAGTGGCTAGTGACTAGTGGCTGGAATGCTCATTCCCCCGAGTTTTGGGGGAATATTGGCGAGCGCTAGAATCGCTATCAAAATGTTGAATACCGCTTGCGGTTTCGCAACCGCCGATTGAGTCATACAACGGCCGGGTTGTACTGCTGGAATCCCACCCGATATACTATGTATATGAGCAGTGACCCGACGGAAATTCAAGGCGGCGCGGAGCGGCGGCGGGCGGCCGAGATGAGCCTGAAACGCGGCCGTCTGCCCACCGAAATCCCCGGCTATGAACCGGAGCGGTTCCTCGGCGTCGGGGCCTACGGCGAGGTGTGGGTCGCCCGCGAGCGGAACACCGGCCGCCGCGTGGCCGTTAAGTTTTACTCGCACCGCGGCGGGTTGGACTGGTCGCTGCTGAGCCGCGAGGTCGAAAAACTCACCTTCCTCTTCGCCGACCGCTATGTGGTCCAATTGCTCGGCGTCGGCTGGGACGCCGACCCTCCGTATTACATCATGGAGTATTTGGAAAAGGGGTCGCTGGCCGACCGCATCGCCCAGGGTCCGCTGCCGGTCGACGAGGCGGTGTCGTTGTTCCGCGACGTGGCGACCGGTCTGGTCCACGCCCACGGCAAGGGCGTCTTGCATTGCGACCTCAAGCCGGCCAACATCCTGCTGGATCAAGACGGCAAACCGCGGTTGGCCGATTTCGGACAGTCGCGGCTTTCGACGGAGCAGGCCCCGGCCCTGGGCACGATGTTCTACATGGCGCCGGAGCAGGCCGACCTGGACGCGGTTCCCGACGCCCGCTGGGACGTCTACGCGCTCGGGGCACTGCTGTATTGCATGTTGACCGGCGGGCCGCCGCATCGGACGGGCAAGACCGTGGACGTCTTCGAGCGGACGCCCGGGCTGAGCGAACGGCTCGCCCACTATCGCCGCACGATCGAGCAGTCTCCGCCGGTTGCGGAGCATCGCCGTCGGCGGGGCGTCGACAAGATGCTCGCGGCCGTTGTCGATCGCTGTCTGGCGACGGACCCGGAAAAGCGGTATCCCAACGTTCAGGCGGTGCTCGACGCGCTGAACGAGCGCGCCCGGCGGCTGGCGCGGCGGCCGATGATGGTCCTCGGCGCGATCGGGCCGGCGCTGCTGCTGGCGGTGGCGGCCGCATTCGCT
Organism: uncultured Planctomycetota bacterium; assembly: GCA_963733145.1. Taxonomy (GTDB): domain Bacteria; phylum Planctomycetota; class Planctomycetia; order Pirellulales; family Thermoguttaceae; genus JAHIKV01. The sequence goes on from CAVTCJ010000013.1 coordinate 140,854, forward strand.
TTGCGGGGGTCCATCGTGGCGCTGGGCGAGTCGAACTCGGCGCTGACCGCCCGGGCCTTGGAGAGCAATCGCTTCGCGGCCCAATTCGCCGCCCGGACCGCGTCGAACGAGTTGGAACGCCGCTATCGGATCGTCGAGCAATTTGCCGACTCGAAGGAGTTCCGCCGGCGGGTGGCCGAGGCGCTGGCGAATCCCGAGTTGCACAGACTGCTGGTCCGGCTGGCCGATCCGAAGATCGACCGGGCGGAACAAGACAAGCTGCGGAAGCAATTTCTCGATAACCCCGCGCGGCAGGCCCTGCAGCGGGACTTCGAGGCGCTGCTCCCCTCATCGGCCGAGCCGTCGCAAAGGGATCGGGTGGCCAGTTGGTTCTTCTGCGACGCCGGCGGAGTGTCCACCCTCCGCGTGCCTGTCGGGCGAACCCTCGGCCGCGACTTCGCCTGGCGGAGTTTCTTCCACGGGGGCACGGGCGATCTGCCCGACACCTGGCGGCCCGGCCCGGATGGACACATCCGGCAGACCACGCTCTCCGACGTGTTCCGCTCGCGGGCGACCTACTGCTGGATCGTGGCCATTAGCACGCCGGTCTACAACGTTGTAGGACAGCCGCCCTCGGCTGTTCCCGACGATTCCACACAGCCGGGGGCGGCTGTGCCACATTCAGAGTCAAAGCCGAAGTTTCTCGGCGTGGTGGCGATGACGGCCGAAGTGGGCCGCTTCGTCGATTTCCCCGGCGGCGACAACCAGTTCGCCGTGTTGGTCGATAACCGCGAGGGGACTCACAAGGGCGTGGTGCTGCAACATCCGCTGTTCGACAAGCTGCTGGAGAAGGACGCCACGTTGCCCGACCGGTTCAAAAACTATCGCGTCTCGGCCGACGATCTGCCTAACAGGCTATCGCGCGAGGAGCATTACGCCGATCCGCTGGCGGTCGACGCCGCGGGTGGCGAGTTCAACCGCCATTGGCTCGCCCGCATGGAGCCGGTCCGCGTCCGCGGGGCCGAGACGGGCTGGATCGTAATCGTTCAGGAGGACTACGAGACGGCCATCAACGCTACGCTCGGCAAGCTGAAGAACGAACTGCTGCTGACCGGCATGATCGCCCTGGGATTGATCGCCCTGGTTGTCGCCGGGATGTGGGGGATGGCGAAGCGGATGGGCGGGAGTCAATAATCACTGCGAAGGATGACGGCCTCGAAGCAGCTCTTCGTTGCGAATCGCAAGGATTAAAGCTCGATTCATTTTCAGGGCTGCTACGGTTGCGCGGCCGGATGGCGTAAGCCCCCGAACATGCACGCCGTCCCAAGAAAAATGCTCTTTCCACAAATCGACGCGTGGATTGAACAGCGCAGCCTTCACTCCGGTTTCCGGGTCCGTGGCATGTTGCCTCGCGGCCTTGCGCAGCGAGCAGGAAACGCAAGCCAAGGCCAGGTTCTCTTCGGAGGTAGCACCGCCACGTACGAAGGGTATGACGTGATCGACGTGGAATCGAGCTTCTTGCCCTTCTTGAGACAAGCCGCAATACTCGCAACGGCCGCCGGCCCGACGGACGACCAAGCGCTGTAAATGTGCGGGAATGTCGCTCATGTCCGCTCACCGTTATCGCTAAGTCTCAGTCCGCTCGGCCCGCAACCGCAATACCGAAAGCAAGTCCGCTAGATTGACCAGTCCTTCGGCCTCGCGGCGCTCGTCGGTCGAGAGCGTCTTGCCCCGATCCTGCTGATCCAGCAGCATATCCAAACGGTGTTGAACCCCATCCGGCAAATGAAACTTGGCCAGATCGTCGGGAACTTCCAACTGAAAAGCCACGGCTTGCGACATGGAAACCTCCGCTTCTGTAAACGGCCCCACAGCAATCAGACCAATTCATTATAGCCTGGATTCAACTCGTGGGAAACATCATGAGGTCTAGTGGGGAATTGATTAACGTACTTCATTCATGTAAAGTATCGGTAGAAGTATCAACTATGCCAATATGGCAGGTTGCAAATTTCCTTCTGCAATTATCGTGTTTTCGAGTATTTTCCATGCCCGACCTGATTGCCCAAGGAATCGAAGCCCAACAACGCTGGCGGCGGCCGCTGCCCGAGGGGCAGGAGTTCGTTCTGGGACGCGTCGGCGGCGTGTGGGCCGTGCCTTGGGACCATCAGGTCTCGCGCCGCCACGTCGGACTCGCCTGGGACGGCCGGCGGTTGACGGTAAGACGGCTGCCGGAAGCGAAAAATCCGGTCTTCCTCCACGGCAAGGACGCCGATCGCTTCGAGCTTTCGCCCGGCGAACATTTCGTCGTCGGGCAAACCACCTTCACGCTGGCCGATCAGCAGGTGGACGTTACGGTCGATCAGCCCGCCCCGGTCCAACAGCAGTCCTTCAGCGCGCAGTATCTGAAGGGCGTGCAGTTCCGCAATCCCGACCATCGCATTGAGGTCCTTAGCCGGCTGCCGGACGTGATTGCCGGGGCCGCCGGCGACAAGGAGCTGTTCGTCCGGCTGGTGAGCATGTTGCTGGCGGGCGTGCCCCGGGCCGATGCCGCGGCGGTCGTGGCCGTTGAAGAGGGGAGAGATGAGAGGGAAGAGGGGAGAGATGAGAGGGGAGAGGGGAGAGGGGAAGCTGATGGTGCCGAGCAGCGAGTGAAAAATCTCCCCTCTCCCTTTGGGAGAGGGGCCGGGGGTGAGGGCAGCGAGAACCCAGACTATCCCTCCCCTCTCCCCTCCCCCCTCTCCTCTCGCCCCGCTCCCCTCGTCCTCCACTGGGACCAGCGGCTGGCGATTGCCGGCAACTTTCGCCCCAGCCAGGGGCTGATCCTCGAATCGCTGCGGCAGGGACAGAGCGTGCTGCACGTCTGGCGCGGCGCGGCGGCCGCCTCGCCCGAGGCCTACACCGCCAGCGACACCTACGACTGGGCCTTCTGCACGCCGGTGCTGGGCCGCTCTTGTCGCGGCTGGGGACTCTACGTCGCCGGGCGGTTCGACGTCGAGCAATCCGGCGCCACGCCATCCTCCGATCCGACCGACTTGCGCGAGGACGTCAAGTTCACCGAACTGGTGGCCGCCATGCTCAGTTCGCTGCGCGAAATGCGGCTGCTCGAGCATCGACACGCCACGCTGAGCCAGTTCTTCTCGCCCGTGGTGCTCGACACGCTGGCCGACGAAGACCCGGAGGAGGTCCTCGCGCCGCGGGAGACGGAAGTCTCGGTCATGTTCTGCGACCTGCGCGGCTTCTCGCGCGAGTCGGAGCGTCTCTCGGGCGATCTGCTCGGGCTGTTGCGGCGGGTGAGCAAGGCCCTGGGCGTGATGACCCACCATATCCGCGAGCAAGGCGGCGTGGTGGGCGATTTCCAGGGCGACGCCGCCATGGGCTTCTGGGGCTGGCCCCTGCCGCAACGCGACGCCGTGCTCCGCACCTGCCGCGCGGCCTTGGCCGTCCGCGCCGACTTCGAGGCCGCCACCGGCTTCCGCACCGGCATCGGCGTGGCCACCGGCCCGGCAGTGGCGGGCAAGATCGGCACCGTCGATCAGGTGAAAGTCACCGTCTTCGGCCCGGTCGTCAATCTCGCCTCCCGGCTCGAGGGGATGACCAAGCTCATCCATGCCCCGATCCTGCTCGACGAACCCACGGCCCGGATCGTCCGCCGGGAGGTGCCGCGCGACGTGGCCCGGGTGCGGCGGCTGGCCATCGTCCGGCCGTACGGACTCGATACGCCGCTCGAAATCAGCGAACTGCTGCCGCCGTCGGCCGAGTATCCCCAACTGACCGACGAGCATGTACAGCTTTACGAGGCGGCGTTGGACGCGTTTCTCGCAGGCAAATGGCCGCAGGCGTTCGAGCTGTTGCATCGCATTCCGGCCGCGGACCAGGTGAAAGATTTTCTCGTGGTCCACATCGCCCGGCACAACCGCCGCCCGCCGTCGGACTGGGACGGGGTGATTCCGCTGGCGAGCAAGTAGCCGTAAACGGGACAGGTCTAATTACTGCTTAAAAATGCGATTACTTCGGTCGGCCCACGGCCGGGTCGAAGTGGCGATTCAGGTTGGCTTGCAGTTCCTTGTCGTATTCGCGGTGACGCTGCACGGTTCGGCTCTTGAGTTTGAGACACAACAGGCGACACCCGCCTCATCGCTCGTATGAACTCGGTGGAGCGGGGGGCAGCCGACATTCACAAAAGGATTGTACACGAGGGCAATGCCTTCTGAAGTTGTGCTTCTCCTTCTTTGGATACATCTGTGTCCCATAAACCCAAAGTATCAAGCTTCTTCAATCCTTTGAATTGCTCGATCCCTTTATCGGACACCTTAGTGCCATGTAAAGACAGCCTTCTCAGGTTTACCAATCCACCAAGGTATTTTACCCCGGCATCCGACAACCTTGTATTATTCAAGAACAATAATTCTAAACTCGTTAGTCCTTGAAGATTCTCCATCCCTACGTCAGTCAACTTGGTTTCTGATGAAATTCAACTCCTTGAGGTGATTCAATTGCTTGAGGTGCGCCAGGCCGGCGCCTGTTATATTGGTATTTGATAGCAACAAGGATTCAAGCTCTGTTGTCTCCTCAATGCCCTTAAGGCCAGCATCTGTAATCTTGGAATTACGCAAATCAAGCGTTCGGAGCTTGGTTAAAGTTTTGAGATTGGGCAATATTGTCGCCTCCGTTTCGTTCAAGCTGAGAAACTCAAGATTAGTCATTCGCTCAAGGTGTCGCAATCCCGTGCCCGTAAGCTTGGTTTTTGCGAGTTCCAGCGACTTAAGTTTTGTCAACCCTTTGAGATGTTCTAATCCTGCATCTCCGATTGACGTGCATGACAGGTCGAGTGACTCAAGTTCACTCAATCCTTCGAGATATTTTAGCCCCGCATCAGTCACATGGCCTCCATTAAGGCTTGCGATATTGAGCGTTTGAAGGCGATTAAGCCCAGCAATGTGCCGCAAGCCGTCATCCGTCAGGTTTACACCGGTCAGTTGAAGGAACCGAAGTTGCTTAAGCCCTTCGATGTGCCGCAAGCCTTCATTCGTTACGTTGTCTCCAAGGGTTATTTTCCGCAGGCCGGTCATTCCCTTGACGTAGCGTTCGAGCCCCTCGTCGCCCACCTGGGTGCCATCAAGTATCAGCGACTCAAGGTTGGCCATCCCCTTAAGGTGCTCAAGGCCCACGTCACCGATCTTCTTGGAACACCAGAAACTCACTTCCTTAAGCTTGGTCATTTTCTCAATATGTCGCAGTCCCGCGTCCGTGACGCTGGTGTCCTCAAGGGCTAACGATTGAAGATTCGTCAATCCTTGAATGTGGGCGATACATGCGTCCGTCACCCTAACGCCCGACAATTTCAATGATCGGAGTTCCTTCAATCCCTCAATGTGTTTGAACCCCGCATCGGTTATTCCGAGCGTATCGGAATGCACAACAAGTGACAGCGACCGGAGCGTGTGCAGTTCTCCCACATATTCCAGCCCTACATCGGTAAGAGGTGTACTCCAGCCAACCTCTAGTGTTTGGAGACTCGTGAAGCTTTTGAAACGCTTCAGCAGTTCGTCGTTTACAAAATCCGAAGCATTGCCGCCGGAGACTCTTATGCCGATAACCGGCCTGTCTGGGTTTCCTTCGTCGCAAGTAATGTCGCCATAGTTTTGTTTGATCTCTGCGATGAGGTTTGCCGGGTCCCCCGCTAGAATGAAGTGTGAAGGGAAAGTAAAAGCAACCGCCCAGAAAGTCGCAACCGCCGCAAGAGCGAATCTTCTTGAAAAATGATAATTCATCACAATACCTCCATGTGATTTATGAAGCCATGTCAGACTGTCAATTGTCGCCTATTTCTTCTTGATAATGAATGTGCCGCTGCCAGTGATGTCATAGTTGTATTCTACTGTCAACGGGAGACTTATAGTTGTTTCTCCCGCCTTGGTTAAGATGTTTTTGAGGCCCGACTCAAAATTCTCAAAGGCCGACGCTTTTCCATTAAGTGCTGGGAAAACGCCTCAATCGGCGACAGGAGTCGCCTCCTACAATGTGCCAATTGGTCAAGTATTTCTGATCCGCCGCCTTACCCGCGCGCCCCGCAGCACCACTTGTATTTGCGCCCGCTCCCGCAGGGACAAGGGGCATAGCGATCCGTCACCACGGGCTTCTTTTTCGGCGGGGGCGCCGGGGGCTCATCGTCAAACAGACTCGATGCCGGCTTGAAGCGCGCGTGCAATCCCGGAAACATCTGGCGATGGCGCCGAATCATGGGCAGAATGAGCTTCAGCCGAAACTCGGCGAACTCCTCGTCGGTCATATTCAGTGCGGGCTTGAACTCCTCGATTGCCGCATCCCGCTCATTGTCCGGTAAGAGGGCAAAGTTCCAGCACATCTGGGCCAACGTCATCGCTTTGTTCAGAACCCTCTTGCGACCCGTCGCTCTCGTCAAACAACGGTTGGGCATAAGCCACGAATGACTCTGCAATGACTCCCATAGGGAAAACTCCTTTCGCAATTCGTCAAACTCGTCAATTAACCCAATTGGACGTGTTTCATTTTCTTCGGTCAGTTTACTCCAGCCCGAGGCTGTGCAGATAGGCGGCTTTCTGCTTTTCCAGGCCGAGGTGGTCGGTGATTTTGCGCCACTTTTCGGCGGCCTGTTCGAGGGCTTTTTGCGGCGATTTTTTGCCGCGGACGGCTGGCCGCCACCGCTTCGTCCAGCGCAGCGAGATATTCCACCCGGCCGGGAATCCGCAACGCGGCGAGCCATTGCTCGTGGCTGAACGCCGCCAGCGTCGCCGTGCCGTACTGGGCGGCGGCGGTGTGAGGGACGGTGTCCTCGACCCATTGGCCGGGCGCGTCCAAATTGGATTGGCGGAACATGGTCGTGGCCGGGCTGAGCGCGCTGATCTGCGGACTCATCCGGTCGTCGGAAAGCCACAACAGCAGTTGGAAGGCGGCCGCGCGGTTCGCCGATTTCTTCAGCACCGCCCCCAGCCGGCCGGAGACGGCCAGCAGCGGCACGCGGTGGTCATCAGAGTCCGCCCGTTTGACCCATTTCTTTTCGGCCATGTTGTAGACCAGCGGCGCGCCGGGTAGTTGGACGAATCCGACGCGGAGCGATTCGTCGAACGAATCACTGGCCGCTGAAGCGGCCAGCCCTCTCTTCTCTCTTCTCTCTTCTCTCTTCTCTCCTCGAAGATCGGCCGCGGTGGGCCAGGTCAGCGCCAAGCCGCACTCGCCCCGCCAGAACGCCGCCCGGACCTTCGCCGGATCGAATTGCAACGGATCGCGGGGGCCGAGCTTGGCCGCGGCCGCGAGGTCCTCCAGCGCCTTGACGAACGGCTCGCCGGCGATCAATGGATCCATCGTGTCGATGTTGAACAGCGTGGAGAAATTGTCGTGGTGCTTGGCGAACGGCGCCGCCCGGGCCAGCAGCGTCAGGCCGGCCCAGCCGGGAGCGAGCGGCTCGATCGTGGCACTCCACTGCGCCCTCACCCCCTGCCCCTCTCCCAAAGGGAGAGGGGACATAGCTGGTGATCCCTCTCCCAAAGAGAGAGGGGACTTGGCTGGTGATCCCTCTCCCAAAGAGAGAGGGGACTTTGCTGGTGATCCCTCTCCCAAAGGGAGAGGAGGGGGTAACTTCGGCCCCTTGCCCGCCGACGGGAAAGGAGAGTTCTTCGCCAATAGCTCCGCCAACTCTTGATACTCCTCCCAGGTCTGCGGCGGGCGGCGGCCGAGTTTCTCCAGCAGGTCGGCGCGGTAGTAGCAGCAGAAGACCGGCGAGCCGAACGGCACGGTCATGATCCGGCCGCCCCAGGCCGCCTCGCGGAGTTTCGGCAGGTCGAAGATGCCGCCCCACTGTTCGCCGCGAATGATTTTTTTCGGCACCGGCTCGATCCAGTCTTTTTCAGCAAGGAAACACAGCGAGTGCGAGGGAAAGATCACTGCGTCGGCTTGCGGCGGATTCGTCCCTTCCAATTCCTTGGCGGCGATCTCCACCACTTCCAATTCCGCTCCGGTCTGCGCGTTCCACTCGCCCCGGGCTTGGACGACGGCGGCCGCCAAGGCCGGATCGCCGGCCACGGCCAATCGCAACTTCATGCCCTCCAGCGGCAGCCGCTCGGGACCGGCCTTCGGCTCGGGCGCTGATTTGGGGCATCCGGCCAACAGCAGCAAGCACAGAAGAGGGAAGAGAGGAGAGAGAAGAGGGAATCGGACGCGGGGTATTTTTGGTGATTTCATGGCGGGCTCGCGATGTGTTTCCATTATTCTATTAGACCAAAACAGCCCGCTCGGTCAATGGACCTGTTGCCCGGTCGCCGCCGTAACGGTTACAATCGGACAGGTTGCCAACCTGTGCTACGAACGAGGATTAGATTTCCATGAGCGTATTTTTGGGCATCGACATCGGCACCTCCGGCGCGAAAACGCTGGCCATCGACGCGGCCGGCCGGGTCTTGGCCTCGGCCGTCGAAACGTATCCCTGCCATTTCCCCCGGCCGCTCTGGAGCGAGCAAGACCCGGAGGATTGGCATCGGGCCACGATCCGCTCCGTCCGCAAGACGGTTGCCGCGGCCAAACTGAAGCCGGCCGACGTGAAGGCAATCGGACTGACGGGCCAGATGCACGGCTCGGTCTTCCTCGACCGCAACGACAAGGTCATCCGCCCGGCGATCCTCTGGAACGATCAGCGGACCGCCGCCGAGTGCGCCGAGATCGAGCGCCGCGCGGGCGGCCGGGCGAAACTGATTAAAATGGTCGCCAACCCGGCGCTGACCGGCTTCACCGCCCCGAAAATCCTCTGGCTGCGGAACCACGAGCCGCGGCACTTCGAGGCCCTCCGCAAGGTGCTCCTGCCGAAGGATGAAATCCGCCGCCGCTTGACCGGCGAGTATGCCACCGACGTGAGCGACGCCAGCGGCATGTTGCTGTTGGACGTGGCCCGGCGGCGATGGTCGACGAAACTCCTCGCGGCCCTGGAATTGGACGCCGCTCTGCTGGCCGAGTGTTACGAGTCGGAGGACGTGACCGGCAAGCTAACTCCCCAGGCGGCGAAACTGCTGGGACTTTCGACCGAGTGCGTGGTCGTGGCCGGGGCGGGCGATTGCGCCGCCGGAGCGGTCGGCGGCGGCATTGTCGCCCGCGGCATCCTCTCCACATCGATCGGCACCTCCGGCGTGATGTTCGTCCACAGCGACGAGGTGAAGATCGACCCGCTGGGCCGGGTCCATACGTTTTGCCACGCCGTCCGGGGAAAGTGGCACATCATGGGCGTGAACCTTTCGGCCGGCGGCTCGCTCCAGTGGTTTCGCAACGCCCTCTGCCAAACCGACCAGGCCGCGGCGAAACGGGCGAAGCGCGAGGTCTACGACCTGTTGGCCGAGGAGGCCGCGATTGTGCCGGTCGGCAGCCACGGGTTGTTCTTCCTGCCTTATCTCTCCGGCGAGCGGACGCCGCACGCCGATCCCGACGCCCGCGGCTGCTTCGTCGGCCTGACCACCGCCCACGCGCGCGGGCATCTGGTCCGCGCGATCATGGAGGGCGTGACCTACTCGATGCGCGAGAGCCTGGAGATTTACGAGCAGTTGGACGTGCCGGTCCGGAGGATTCGGGCCACCGGCGGCGGCTCGCGGAGTCCGCTCTGGCGGCAGATCCAGGCCGACGTCTTCGGCCGCAAGGTCTCGACGATCAACAGCGCGGAGGGAGCGGCCTACGGGGCGGCGCTGTTGGCGGCCGTCGGCGCCGGGACATTCAAGAACATCGAAGAGGCCTGCGCCGCCGTGATCCGCGAAGTCGACGAAACGCCGGTCAACCGCAAGTCGAAGACCTACTACGACCGCGCCTTTCCCGTCTACCAACAACTGTACCGTTCGTTGAAAGACGATTTCAAGCACATCGCGGCGTTGGAAAAATCAGTTTAACCGCCGCGACCACGCGGCGCATGTTCCCGGCGTGGACGCCGGGGCTAAACGAATTTGGTATAATCGAAATATAGTGTTCAGTTTGCAATCCCATCCCCGCCGGCAAGCGTTCATCGAGATCGCCCTGATCTTCGCGGTGTTCTGCATCCAGGGCGCCTGGCCCATCCCCGACGTGAACGAGCCGTACTATCTCGGCAAGGCGGTCCACTACTGGAATCCCGCCTGGCTGTCAGGCGATTTCTTTCTGGAATCGGCCGACGCCCATACGGTGTTCTATTTCACTTTTGGCTGGCTTTCGCTCTGGCTCTCGCCGACGGCGTTGGCCTGGACGGGGCGGACGATCTGCTGGCTACTGCTGGCCTGGGCGTGGCGGCGGCTGAGTTTCGCCGCCCTGCCGCGGCCGTGGTGGGCCGTGCTGACGGCCGCATTGTTCGTCTGTTTCCGAGAGCGGTTCCACATGGCCGGCGAGTGGGTCATCGGCGGAGTCGAAGCGAAACCGTTCGCCTACGCGCTGGTCTTCCTGGGATTGGAGGCCCTGCTGCGCAACCGCTGGAACCGTGGGCTGCTGTGGATGGGCGCGGCGGCGGCTTTTCATCCCCTGGTCGGCGGCTGGTCGGCCGTGGCCGCGGGCTTCGCCTGGTTGAAGCTGACTCTCCCCTCTCCCTTTGGGAGAGGGGCCGGGGGTGAGGGCGAAACAGGGCTCCCCTCTCCCTTTGGGAGAGGGGCCGGGGGTGAGGGCGTAGATGCCGCTGGCGCGGAGAATGCCCTCACCCTAACCCTCTCCCAAAGGGAGAGGGGACCAATTTCGTTCCTCTCCCAAAGGGAGAGGGGACTAGTTGCTGATCGCGGCTTTATGACCCCGCCGTTGCGATCGCTTTGGCCGGGCATTTTGGGCGGATTCCTGCTCGCGCTGCCGGGACTGGTTCCGTCGCTGTTGCTCGACCGGGGCGTCGACGCCGAGGCGGCTCGACAGTCGCATTGGCTCTACGTCTTCGAGCGATTGCCCCACCATCTGTTTCTGGGCGGCATGCATACCGACTTCATTCTCCGCATGGCCCTGCTGACGTGCGTGTGGTTGCTGGTGGGAATCTGGCGGAGGAGACTGTTTTCGTTTAGCGGCCGACCAATAAGCGTTTGTGGTGCAGGCGTCCCGCCTGCGCTGTGCAGCCGAGACGGCCGCACCACAAAACGGTTGGACGTGCTCCGGGGATTCGTGGCCGGGGCGATTGCCATCGCGCTGGCTGGGGCGGCGATTCATCTGCTCATCCCGTTGGACGAAGAGCTGGCGGCCGGGCTGTTGCGATTCTACTGGTTCCGGCTGCTCGACGTGGCCATGCCGCTGGGCGTGGCCATCGAGGGCGCCGCCTTGATCGCCGGGCTGTTTCAATTCTGTAGGAGGCGACTCCCGTCGCCGAATTCCACCGATAGTTCCGCCACGATCGGCGCGGGAAAAATGGGGACGGTCCCCGTTTGTGCGCAGCACCCTCCGGGCCGTTCCGGCAAATGGGGACTGTCCCCTTTTTCCCGCGCTGCTGGCTGGCGCTGGCGGTCGTGGTGGCGGCGTTCCACCTCGGCGACCGCGCGATCGACCGCATCGCTCCCGCGCTGCCCAGGGGACACAAAATGGTCGGCAATAAGGACGAGTGCTTCCGGCAGGCGGATTTCGACGATTGGCGGGCCGCCTGCGAGTGGATCGACCGCTCGGGCAAGATTCCGCCGGACGCCGTGTTTATTACGCCGCGGCTCTCGGCGACGTTGCACTGGTACGCCAGCCGACGCGAGGTCGTCGCCTGGAAGGACGTGCCGCAATCGGCGCGCAAAATCGTGGAGTGGTGGCGGCGCGAGCAGGACGTCTATGGAACCGGTTTGCCGCTGCGGAGCGAGCGGTGGTATGAGCCGTTGGCCAAGGCCGGCGTCGAGCATTTCCGGCGCATGGCCGAGAAATACCACGCCGATTACGCCCTCATCGAACGCACCGACCCGCCGCTCGCGTTGCCGGTGGTCTATCGGAATGACACCTACATAATCTATCGCCTGCCACACTCCCCTCTCCCTTTGGGAGAGGGGCCGGGGGTGAGGGCCGCGCCGCGGTCGATACAGGGAAAGCCCTCACCCTAACCCTCTCCCAATGGGAGAGGGGACCAGAAACATAATTGACTGAAATAAATATGCACGGGAATCGCTTGCGGGCCGTCGTTTTCGACATGGACGGATTGATGTTCAACACGGAGGACGTGTACAGCGAAGTCGGTTCGCGGCTGTTGCGGCGGCGGGGGCACGAGTTCACGCCCGAGTTGAAACATCGGATGATGGGGCTGACGCCGCACGCCTCTTTCGAGATCATGATCGCGCACTGCAACCTCGCCGAGACCTGGGAAGCGCTGGCCGCCGAGTCGAACCGTATCTTTCTGGAAATCCTCGACGGCCGCCTGCAACCAATGCCCGGCCTGATGAAACTGCTCGACGCCCTGGAGCGGGCCGGAATTCCCAAGGCGATCGGCACCAGCAGTTGCCGCGAACTGCTCGAGGCCTGTCTGAAACCGTTCGACCTGGCCGGGCGGTTCCAGTTCATCCTGACGGCCGAAGACGTGACGCAAGGCAAGCCGCACCCGGAGATTTATCTGACGGCGGCCCGGCGGTTCGGCATCGCGCCGGCGGAAATGATGGTGCTCGAAGACAGCGCGAACGGCTGCCGGGCGGCGGCCGCGGCCGGGGCGTACACCGTGGCGGTGCCCGGCGAGCACAGTCAGGAACACGACTTCAGTCCGGCTTCGCTGCTGGTCGAGAGCCTCGCCGATCCGCGGTTGTATCGGGCGCTGGGGATTGCAGGCGGGGATGCGGGAATACGGGGATAAGGGGATGCGGGGATAGGGGGATGCGGGGTTCTGAGTTTATCTAACGCCCCACGACCACAGCCACGGGGCGTTTCCTCTTTTCGCTCATCCCTCATCCCTCATCCTTCATCCCTCCTCCTTCTTCCTTCATCTTTCATCCCTCCTCCATCGAACGTCACCGGCTGCTCGACGGCCGCGGCCAGCCGGGCGAGATACTCTGCCCGCGGTATCGTTGCCGCGCCCAGCCGGGCCGTGTGGGGCGTAAGCTGTTGAATGTCCAGCAACGTATATCCCCGCTCGCGGAGATGATCGACCAGGTGGACCAGGGCCACCTTCGAGGCGTCGCGGATCCGATAGAACTTCGACTCGGCCGCGAACATCCCGCCGATGCTGACGCCGTAAACACCCCCGGCCAATTCGTTTTGATCCCACACTTCCACGCTATGTGCGTGGCCCAATTCGTTGAGCCGGATGTAGGCCTCGATCATGTCGGGCGTGAGCCAGGTTTGGCCCACCCGGCTGGGAACCATGGCGCAGCCGCGGATGACGCCGGGGAAATCGCGGTCTCGGCTGGTCTCGAATTTCCCGCTGCGGCAGGTCCGCCGCAACCGCCGCGAAACGTGGAAGCGGTCGAACTCGATAACCGCCCTCGGGTCCGGCGACCACCAGGCCAGCGGGGCCTCAAGGTCGGTGATCGGCCAGGGGAAGATGCCGTGCCGATAGGCGTCCAGCAGCCATTCGGGCGAGAGCTCGCCGCCGAAACCGATCAGGCCCTCGGGGTCCGCGTTTTCGGCCGGCGGGAAATGTTCGGCTGGCGGCATGGGGCGCGGAGGATTCTGGGTTCCGAGATTAGTTTAGCCGCCGCGTCCACGCGGCGCGATGGAGCGAATACAGGATCACAAGCATCAGTCCGTGCCGCCAGTCGGCTATCCGCCCTCGGCGGTTTTCGTCTCGGTCGAGGCCGGGGCGTCTTCCGCCGCGCGGCGCACGGCCGATTTGTCCGCCGTGCCGGCGGCGATTCGGGCGCCGGACAAGTTAGCGTCGATCAACTGCTTCAACTCTTCGTTGTCGATGACTTCTTTCTCGATCAACCGCTCGGCCAGGGCGACCAGGGCCTGACGGCGGTCGCGGAGGATGGCTTGAACCTTCTCCAGCGATTCGGCCACGATCCGCGCGATCTCCTCGTCGATCTCCCGGCAGGTCTGCTCGCTGTGCGATCTCTCGCGGGGAAAATCCTCTCCGCCGGCGATAAATATCGAGCGGCGGCTCTCGCGGTAGTTCACTTTGCCCAGCCGGCTCATGCCGTAGTCCATGACCATGCTGCGGCCCAGTTCGGTGGCCCGTTCCAGGTCGTTCTGGGCACCGGTCGAAACGTCGCCGAAGACGATCTCCTCGGCTACGGTGCCGGCCAGCAAGACCTGAATGCGGCTCTCCAGTTCGGTTTGGGTAATCAGGTAGCGGTCGCCTTCGGGCCGCTGCATGGTGTATCCCAAGGCGGCCAAGCCGCGGGGAATGATCGACACTTTATGCACCGGATCGGTGTTGGGCAGGCTGTAGGCGACCAGGGCGTGGGCGCTTTCGTGATAGGCCACCCGCTGCTTCTCCTCGACGTGCATGATCCGCTGTTTCTTTTCCAGCCCGGCCGTGACCCGCTCGACGCCCTCGTTGAACTCGTCCATCGTCACGGCGGGCTTGGCCTTGCGGGCGGCCAGCAGGGCGGCCTCGTTGACCAGGTTCGCCAGATCGGCCCCGACGAAGCCCGAGGTAATCCGCGCTATGTCCGACAGATTTATCGTTTCGTCGAGCTTCACCTTGGCCACGTGGACTTTCAGAATCGCCTCGCGGCCGCGGACGTCGGGCCGGTCGACCAACACGTGCCGGTCGAAGCGGCCGGGGCGCAGCAGGGCCGGATCGAGCGTCTCGGGACGGTTCGTGGCGGCCATCACGATCACCCCGCTGTTGCTGCCGAAGCCGTCCATCTCGACCAGCAGGGCGTTGAGCGTCTGCTCGCGTTCGTCGTGTCCGCCGACGACGCTCGAGCCGCGGGTTTTGCCCAGCGCGTCCAACTCGTCGATAAACACGATGCAGGGGGCCTTCGCCTGCGCCTGCTGGAACATGTCGCGGACTCGGGCGGCGCCCACGCCCACGAACATCTCCACGAAATCGGAGCCGGAGATGCCGAAGAAGGGGACGCCTGCCTCGCCGGCAATCGCCTTGGCCAGCAGGGTCTTGCCGGTGCCCGGCGGGCCTACCAGCAACACGCCCTTGGGGATCCGGCCGCCGAGCACCTGATACTTTTCGGGCGAGCGGAGAAAATCGACCACCTCGCGCAGCTCATCGACCGCCTCGTCGATGCCGGCCACGTCCTCGAAGGAAATGCCCAGGTCCTCCTGGGCATAGAGCTTGCCGCGGCTGCGGCCGAAGGCCATCGCCGACCCGCGCCTCCGTAGCGGCGCATCATGAAGAAAAAGACCAACATGATTAAGGCCATCATGGCGAACATCAGCCCCATGCTGTGCCAGGCGTTGGGCGCTTCCTCGGTGTCGATGTCCTTGAAGCCCTTCTGCACCGCCAGGTTGTACAGCTTGTTTTCGTCGTTTTCGAGTCCCCAGCGCGGCGTGTAGAAGGCGGTCTTCGGTTTCGCCTCTTCGCGTTTGTCGGCGGGCGAGAGCACCTCGTAAGTCACCGTCCCGGTGATCTGTTGCGGAGCGAACTTCAGCTTGTCCAGGTGCGAGTAGCGGACTTCCCGCTCCTTGCCGGACACCTTCTCGTGGACGGTGATGGATCCCGACGGGCCTTGCTCGATCAAGTTTTGCAGATCGACGATCTTCAGCTTCACTTGGCTGCCGGTGTCCACCAGGCCGAACAGAAGCAATGCCGCCACGATGAAAATGAGCAGATACCAAGCGCCCATTAAGGGGGGCTTGCGCTCCGAGGCGGGCGGTTTCGGCGGGCGTTGCTCTTCGTCGCTCATTCAACTGTTCCTTCGCGGGGCATTCGTTTTCAGCCTATCGTATAGCATATCGTATATTGTACCATGCCCGGCGAGAAACGGCTTGACCGATTATGCGGACCAGGATAAAAAGGGGGGGTTATGGCACTTATCACATTAAGGGTGATTGACGGGGCCGACCGGGGGCGGGTCTTTGCCGACGCGCCGACCCCCCTGACCATCGGCCGCGAAGAGGGAAACCCCATCCAACTGAACGACGAACGGATCAGCCGCTTCCATCTCAAAATCCAGGAAGACCAGGACAAAATCGTCCTGACCGATCTGCAAAGCACCAACGGCACGAAGGTCAACGGCGAGCCGGTGCAGATTTGGGTCCTGCGGCCCGGCGACGTGATCGCGGTGGGGCATACCGTGCTCGTGTTCGGCTCGCGCGAGGCAATCGCCGAGCGGCTGGCCGCGCTGCGGGAGAAAAATATCTCCGCCGGCGTGACCCTGGACACCGATGAGTTCGCCGAGGAGCAGAGCCCGGCTTCGCTGGACTTCGAGTTGAACTTCGCCGACGATCCCAACGCGGAAGTGATCCTGCACACGCTTGCCCCGCCCGAGTTGCCCGAGGGGCTCACGCCCGGCCAGGCCGCCCAGATGGCCGAGATGCTCCAATATCTCCATCTGCGGATGCGCGGGCTGATCCAATCCGTCCACTCGAAACCCAAAGGCGATCGAATCAGCCTGGAGCAGCAACAGTGGCAAAACCTGATCGACTTGCAGGACCTGCTGGCGGGGTATTTGCGGCAGATTGGCGAGCCGAGCGAGTAATTGGATGGCTGAAAGCCTCTGTTTCGACGAAATCGGGGCCTTGACTTTCAGTATCAATAGTGATACCATTGAATAATGTTGAGCATTGATGCAATCGTTGATCGGTTGCGGCAGAACCCCCAAGGGATCCGCTTTGCCGACTTATGTCGCGTATGCGACCATTATTTCGGCAGGCCGCGCCAGGCTGGTTCGAGCCATCGAGTGTATCGTATGCCTTGGCAAGGCGATCCGAGAGTCAACATCCAAAACGCCAATGGCAAGGCGAAAGCATACCAAGTTCGCCAAGTCCTCCGGGCTATCGAGAGGTTGGAAAATGAGGAAAACGAATCGCGGTCAGAATGACCTCTACACGTATCGGGTTTCTTTGTCGGTGGAAGACAAACAATTCGTCGGTCTATGCGCGGAGTTTCCCAGCCTCAGTTGGCTGGCGTCCTCGCCCGAAGCGGCGTTGCGCGGAATTCGGGCCGTTGTGGCCAACGCCGTCAAGGACATGCAATCGAACCGCGAGCCGGTTCCCGAACCGCTTGCCTCGCGCCGCTACAGCGGAAAATTTATGATCCGCGTCCCGCCGGAAATCCACCAGCGCTTGGCCGTCGAGGCCGCGGAAGCGGGCGTCAGTCTGAATCGTCTGGCCAGTGCGAAACTGTCTCGATGAAGGAGTAATGTGCAGCATGAGACATATTCCACTGCTTGTGAAATTCGTTCTGGCTGCGGCTCTAGCCGGTGGATGTTCCAATAAAGACGATCGTCCGACGAATATGCCTATGCGGTGGCATTTTCAGGCCGGTCAGAAATTCCACGTCCACTGTGTGCAGAGCAGCGATACTAGCCTAAAATGGCAAACCGTCCTGAGCGATGATAAGTCCGAATCTGTAGTCGACTATCTGTGCAGCGTCGATTCTGTTGACGATCACGGGTCCGCGAGGATCACAATGGTTGTTGAGCGAGTGAGGTTGAAAACAAGGTCTCCCAAAGTAAATGTCGACATCGACACCTCCAAGGCTACTGATAATATGCCGACAATGACCGCGGTACAGACTGAAGTAGTGAAAAAAATCATCGCTGACCTGAAGATACGTTTTAGAGTTGACAACCGTGGAAAAGTCCTGGAAGCGGACGTTGATGACGACGCGATAAAGGAGTGGACATCCATTATTCCCGGATTACAGGATAGAATATCGGAAAAAGAAATCTCAAAAACGCTAAGACAACTACTGCCTATTCTGCCCGAAAAACCCATAGCCATAGGAGATACCTGGAACGATAATTTGGAATTCAATCGCTCTAAGGGACCTGGATTCCATTCGATTCATGTGAAATACCGGTATGTTAGCCCAATGCAGTACAAAAATAGAAAAGTTGACAAAGTTGTTTCCGAAGCACAGCTCGGCTGGGATAACGAAAATATGCCAAAAGGGGTCTCCGTCAAGATTGTCTCACAAGAGAATCCGGGCGTGTTCTATTTCGACAATCAAGCCGGGCAAATGGTGGAAATCGAAAACTCCCAGAAGAGGACGCTTGAATACAGCAAAGATGGGCGAACCGTTCACGAGGAAACGAATGCCGCCAGCGAAATTGAGTTCAGTCCGGTAGAGCATTAGATCGAGGGTCCAGTTGACGGTATCGTGCACGGACAGGGCTCTTTTAATACAGCAGACCACATGTAATCAACCCCTTGCGGCCCCTCCAACATTAGATCGACTACCATGGTCACAGACGCCATCCGCCGAATCCTTCAGGCCGCCAAGGCGAAAAGGGCGAGCGACGTGCACATCTGCGCCGCGCGCCGATCGTCTGCCGCGTGGGCAAGGACCTGATCCCCATCAGCGACCGCCCGTTGAGCTCCGAGACGAGCAAGAAACTCTCCTACGAGCTGCTCTCCGAGGTGCAGATCGCCCAGTTCGAGAAACTGCTCGATTACGACTTGATGCTGGCCGACGACGAGGGCCGCTACCGGGTGAACATCAATTTCAACGACGGCAACGTGGGGTCGATCATCCGCATCCTGCCGGGCGAACCCCGCTCGCTCGACGAACTCCACCTGCCACCGATCGTCAAAACCCTCTGCTACCGGACCAAGGGCTTCATCCTCATCACCGGCAGCACCAGCCAGGGTAAGACGACCACGCTCTCCGCGATGATCCACGAGATCAACAAACACTGCAAAAAGCACATCATCACCATCGAAGACCCGATCGAATACTTGCAAGTCAACGACAAGAGCATCATCCGCCAGCGCGGCGTCGGCAAGGACACGCAGTCGTTCTCCTCCGGCCTGCGGGCGGCGCTGCGGCAGGACCCCGACGTGATCGCCATCGGCGAGATGCGCGACTACGACACGATCAAGATCGCCTTGACCGCCGCCGAAACCGGCGTGCTGGTCATCTCGACGCTGCACGTAATCTCGATCGACAAGATGCTCGAACGGCTGTTGAGCTACGGGCTGGCCAGCGACGAGAACAATCTCCGCTACTCGCTGGCCGATTCGCTGCAAGGGGCCATCCACCAGGAACTGGTCCCCACGCTCGACGGCGGCAAGCGGGTGGCCTGCGAAATCCTCACCTCCAACGACGCCGTGCGAAACCTGATCCGCAAAGGGACCGGCTACCACCTGAAAAGCATCATCACCACCGGGGCCAAGTTCGGCATGACGACCATGAAGCAGTCGCTCACCCGACTGCTCGATGAGGGCCTGATCTCCGAGGAAGTGGCCACGAGCGTGCTGGCGAATTACGGGGGATAGCACATTCATTGATACCCACATTACTGATGTCCCAATAGCCGGAGGCTAACAGACTCCGGAATATGCTCAGACACAAGCATTTCTGCACCGGAGGCTGTTAGCCTCCGGCTATTATTCACGAATATCCGATCGATTTCCCCCCAGATTTTCCCGGTTGCAATCCCGCCATCTCCATGCCAGAATAAAGTGTTGGGGAAGATTTTATCGCGCCCCCTACCATTGAGCCAGCCGGCTGCCCACACGGCCGATCCCCGCAAATCAAATCCCACCAGCGGCAATTTCTCCATCATATTGAAAGGAATACCATGAAGCGTCGCACCTTGAGCGGACTGGCGTTTACGGCGTTGTTTTTCTGCGCGACTGTGGCGGCCCTGGCGGCCGACGGCGGCGGAAAACTCGACCCCGCACTGACCAAGAGCCTGCAACAATCCCTGAAGATGGACACCGCCACTCGGGCCTTGCTCAACGCCCTGACGGCCAACAACGCCCAAAATCTGGCCCTGAACCGGTCCATCGTGCAAAACTACAACGACGTGTTCAACCACAAGCTCGACGCCAAGGGCATCACCGATCAGAAACGGAGCGGTCGCTGCTGGTTGTTCGCCAGCTTGAACATCCTCCGGCCCGAGGTGATGAAAAAGTACAAGCTCGACAGCTTCGAGTTTTCGGAAGGCTATCTGGCCTTTTGGGACAAGCTGGAGAAGGCCAACTTCTTCCTCGAAACCGTCATCGAGATGCGCGACCGCAAGCCGTTCGACCGCGAGCTGGACTACTTCATGAAGGACCCCATCAACGACGGCGGCTGGTGGCGCTACGTCGTCGCGCTGATCGATAAATACGGCGTGGTGCCGAAGGACGTTATGCCCGACACTTTCTCGGCGGGCAACACGAAAGTCATGAACAACGTCCTGGCCACGAAGCTCCGCGTCGACGCGGTGGAGTTGCAGAAGATGGCGGCCGCGAAGAAATCGGTGAAGGAGATGCGCGAAGCCAAGCGAAAGATGCTGGCCGAGGTCTACCGGATGTTGGTGCTCAACTACGGCCAACCGCCCGAGGAGTTCACCTATCGCTACGTCGACAAGGACAAGAAGGTCAGCCAGCCGAAGAAATACACGCCGCGCAAATTCTATCAGGATTGGGTGGGCGTCGATCTCTCGCAGTACGTCAACATCTGCAACGACCCGACGAATCCCTATCGCAAGCTGTACCGCCTCCGCCACGTGCGGAACGTGGTCGGCGCCGCCGACGTGTATTACGTCAACCTGCCGATCGACGTGATTAAGAGCATGGCCGCCAAGGCGGTCATCGACGGCCAGCCGACGATGTTCTCGGCCGACGCCCTGAAGGACATGGACCGCACGCAGGGGATCATGCAGGCGGGCCTCTACGATTACGCCACGCTCTACGGCGTCGATCTGCATCTCAGCAAGGCCGACCGGCTGAAAACCCGCGACGGCGGCGCCAACCACGCCATGGTCTTCATCGGCCTCGACGTGCAGAAGGGCAAGCCGGTCAAGTGGCTGGTGGAAAACTCCTGGGGCAAGTCCCACGGCAACGGCGGCCTGTGGACGATGTACGACAAGTGGTTCGACGAACACGTCTACAGCATCATCATCAAGAAGGCCTACGTCCCCAACGACGTGCTGAAGCTGTACCAGGAAGAGCCGGTCGAGCTGCCCCCCGGGCGCCGATGAACGAGATGTTCAAGTAATTGAACAGCGTGCGTTCCGCAGGATCGTATCTGACCGGGCTGCTCCGCGAGATTCCCGGCCTGACGCCCGCCAAAATGTACGACGGCTGCACGCGCAACGCCTGGCACCTCTACATGTTCCGCTACGACGCGGAGAAGTTCGCCGGCTTGCCCAAGGAGAAGTTCCTGCAGGCGCTTGACGCCGAAGGAATTCCCGCCAGCGGCGGCTACACGCCGCTCCTCTGGGCGTCGATGATCAAAACAATCTACGACACCCGCTGCGGCCGGCGCGTGTATTCAGAAAAGGAAATCGCCGACTGGCCCGGGCGGAACCGCGTTCCCGGGCACGAAAAGACCTGCCGCGAGGCCGTCTGGTTCACGCAGAACATGCTGCTCGGACCACGTGGCGACATGGATCAGATTGCCGAGGCGTTGCGGAAAATCCACGCCGGCGCCGGCGTTCTGGCCAAGGCTTGATCCCCGCTCCATTGGCCCTCCGAGAAACCCTGCCATGACTTACACCCTTCGCCTTCAATTAGCGCTATTGTTCTGTTGTTGCACGTGCGCGGCGACGGCCGCCGCCTCCGCTTCGGAAGACGGCGGCTACGCCGTGGTCGTCTCCGAAGAGACATATCACGACGCCCAGTGGAAAGCCGTAGGCGAGGAGCTGCGGCGCGGTGCGACCCCGTGCCAAAGTACGCCCGGCAGGACTCGAACCTGCAACCTGCGGATTAGAAGTCCGCTGCTCTATCCAATTGAGCTACGAGCGCATTCGCGGGGGAGGATGCAATTATAGCCGATCTTTTGCCACCGGTCACTGCCGACCGCTTGACGGCAACTCCCAGAAGACCCGGACGACCTATTTTAACTCATTTTTCCAACATTCCGGCCAGACTGACATTGACCCACCCGCCAAGCTATCTATAATCCGCCCGAGTCTACCCTCGACACAGGATGGTCGAGGGCGGATTTCCTCGTCGGGCAATGAAATTCTCCGCATTATCGGCATTGTTCGCGAAAAAGGAATAATCAAACGAACGGCGAGGTTCGATCCTAAACTACGAGGCTCGATTTTCCGTTCATTACGAAGGGCACGGAAGCCATGCGAACCAACCTTGTACGGTCGGTGTCGGCCGCGCTGGCGGTCACATTTTTAACTCTCTCGGGCTGCTCCGGCGGAAGCTGGGGGATGCCCAACTTGGCCTTCTGGAAACGGAGTCCGTTCCAGTCCACGCCGATCGCCACGCCGGGCAGGGTCGGCTCGCCGGTCAGGCCCTCGGAAATCGCCGCCAACGGCGGCCGATCGGGACCGGGCAGCTTGGCAGCGGCCAACGCCACAACCAATGCCCCGGCCTGGACGCCGCCGACCGTTACGCCCGGCACGGCGTATCCCTCGCCGCAGAATCCGTATCAGACCACCACGCCCCAGACGACGCCGGGCTATGGGACCGAGTACACGGCCAGCACGGCGGGCATCCCGGGAGCGGGCGCTATGGCACTCCGCCCTCCGCCGCAAACGACGGCTCGAACGGCGTGCCGACGGTGCCGCCGGTTTCGCCTTACGGCGGGACAAGCAGCTATCCGACCGCGCCCGCCCAGCAATATACGCCGCCAGCTCAACAGTATACGCCGCCAACTCAGCAGTACACGCCGCCCGCCCAACAGTATGCGCCGCCGGCGGGAGCTTCGTACAATGGCGCGGGCAATCAGCCCGGCGGTTACGCCCCGACCAATACGCCGACGGAAGGTTACAACCCGGTCCGTCCGACCACGCCGTACCCGGACACTCATACCAGCCCTTACGGCGGCAATACGAGCGGATACAACAACACCGCTCCAGACGCGAACCGTTATGCGAATCCCGAGCCGAATCGTTACGCGGCCCCCGATGCCGCCGGTCAGCCTCCTTACGGCGCAGGCGCCGGATCGGGCGCCAATATCCCCGTCGACGGAAATTACCCTGCGCCGACGTCGAATCCGAGCGGCTATGCACCGCCGGCATCGAACGCGTCCGGCGGCGAGAACACGGCCGCCGCGCCGCCTTACGGCGGATCGCGCTATGAAATACCCGATGCGAACAGCGCCGGTCTGTCGGGGACCGCTGCCGCGCCGCCGGCCGACAACCGTTATGCTGCACCGAGCGATCGCTATCCGTCGTCCGGCGGCGGCGTGCCGCTGGTAGGCAGCCGTTACGCGGCCCCGACGGCCGCTGCGCCGACGACCGGCAGCGGCGGCTACACGCCCCCTGTTTCCAACTATACGCCGCCAACCTCCGGATACACGCCTCCGACTTCAGGCTATACACCGCCAATGTCCGGCTACACGCCGCCGACAACGGGCTATACGCCGCCCAACGGGACTAGCGGGTCTATGCCCGACGGGAACTGTTGCCCACCGACGGCCGGCAGCACGACTCCGGCCTATCGACCCGGCAGCACCAGCGAATACGTGCCGCCTCCGACGGGCGTGGGGAACTGAGAATTTCAGCCGGGCCGCGCCGCAAGAGCGGCGACATTAGCGTCTATCGGTGGAAATTAGCGTTCCGAATTTCTTGCCTTCACGATGGCGGGAACGCTAATCGCCTCTGATCTACACTGATTTTTTCCCGTCGCCCGTTCCGCCCCTGTTATCTCTGGGCTGCCGCATCGGTTCATGTGGCCCCCGCTGATCGATTTCTATTTTCGATCGCTTTCCCGCTTACGGCTGCGCTCCCATAGCGAAAAGGCGTGCTGCCTAACAAATATGGGAATGACTATCCCACAGAGAACCATTGTGAGAAACCAGCTCGCCATTAAGATTATGCCGAGTCGACGGTGAATAAGCTCGAGCACAACTGTGCATACGAGCATCGTAATAATCACGACTGGAGATGCTCCTCTCGAACTGATGCGCTCGCTCAGTTGGTCCAGTCGCGCAACCACCGAAAGCGCGCGATCGCTGTTTGGTTTGGTGATCGGGCTGTCGGACGCAGCCCGAAGGTTCAAGTTCCACGGCGCGTCAAAATCGGGAAACCAGCGTATATCGCGGACACCCGGTGTTGCTCGCAAGGTATCATCGATCGCCAACAGCAGCCGCTTGAACTCGTCTCCATATGTCCGGCGACGGATACGATCAAAGAAACCAATCTGGTGGTATGGCTTCACGGTCCAACGTGTGAATTTCACTTCATCATCGACACCGACGCTGATGAAGAACGCGTGTCCTTCGCAGACGCATCGAATGCAGTGTTCAAAGTCGTATGCATCAATGCCGAGAACTTCGATTTCTCGGCACTCAAGACCACGGGCCAGAACCTTGGCCAACTCCTTACCCGGGACAGGACGGCGTTCCAGCACACGGGCCAATTCCTTGTCGGAGACATTTTCCAGCGACATTGGCCTGGGAAAATCGCTGACAAAATCCACAAAGGTATTGAGAGATTCCACCATACAAAGCCATCGACCTATTGACGGTGCGGCAGTTAGTTTTGTTCACTCAAAGCGCGAGTCGGAAACGCAGCGCGATGGGTCCGCGCTGCGCTTGTCCCACCCTACGTTCCACAAAAGACGTTTTTCACGGATCGTCTTCTTCGACGTCGGGCGTATCGAAGTCCGCCTGCGAGTGCAGGTGCTCGGTCGAGCCTGAGGTGACGGCCACCTTGTACAGGCACCAGATCAACAGCGCCGTCACGCTGCCCACGGAAGCCACCATTACGAACCAGCCGCCGGGGGTCATGGCGTCGGTCGATGCCAGAATTGCCAACCAATCGCCGGGGGTCATGGGGTCACCTCCTCCGCCTGTTTTTCACGATCCGCCGCGTTCCAGCGCCGCACCGATTGGGCGATCAGCAGCGTGAACAGAATCGCCACGATGACGATGAACCCGATCGACATTTGAACGACCCTGCTCGATTGAATTTCTTTCAGCCGGGTGGCATCGGGGCCGAACAATTCATTATAGGCCCAGAGCACGAAGATGGTCAGCAGGTACAGCGGCGAGACGTATTTGATGACGTACTTGAAGAAGTTGGGGATGCGGATTTCGGCTCCCCGGTTCAATTCCTCGAATCCGCGGTCGATGCCCAACACCCAGGCGAAGAGGATCACCTCGATCGTGGCCAGGACGTAGAGGGCGAAGGTGCCGATCCAGAAATCGAGCGTGTCCAGCACTTTGAGGTCCTGCGAGAAATAGACCACGAAGGCCGAACCGACGGCGGTGATGAATCCCAGCAGGGCCACGGAGGCCTTGCGTTTGATGCCCAGCCCCTCTTCCATCAGGGCGATGGCCGGCTGCAGCATCGAGAGCGAGCTGGTCACCGCGGCGAGAAACAGCAGGAAGAAGAAGAGGAAACCGACCAATGCGCCGAAGTGCATTTGTCCGAACACGTTCGGCAGGGTCTTGAATCCCAGGTCGAACATGCTGTGATTTTCCTTGACGAACGTAAAGCCGAGGAAGATAAAGGCGGCGGGCACGGTGATCAGCCCGCCCAGGGCCACCTCGCAAAACTCGTTGCCCGCCGCCGCGGTGACGCTGGACAGGGCCAGGTCGTCGTCCTTGTGCATGTAGCTGGCGTAGGTGATGATGATGCCGAAGCCGACGGTGATGGAGAAGAAGATTTGCCCGGCCGCCGCCAGCCACATCTCCCAGTTGCCCAGCGCCTTCCAAAGCGGGACCTCCGTCGTGCCTGGATTCCACATGAAGGCCAGACCATTGAGCACGTTTTGGTCGGGTTTGGCGGCGTCCGGTGTTCCCAGGGTCAGCACGCGGACCATCACGATCAACGCGCAGACGACCAGCGCGGGCATGGCCCAGCGGCAGAACCATTCGATCCCTTTGCTCAGTCCGCGATAGATCAGGGTGAAGTTGACCACGAAGCAGACGACCAGGAAGAACACGGCCGAGCCGAGCAGCCCCTCGCCGGTCATGGCCAGGGCCTCGCCGTTGCCTTTCGCGCCCACGAAATTGTTGAAAAACTCAGCGTACTGCGTGGATTTCTCGAAGGTCATGCCGCCGAACAGATAGCGCATCGAATACGCCAGGCACCAGCCCTCGATGTAGACGTAATACATGTAGATCATCACCGGGACGATCATCGAGAGCACGCCGACGTACGGGGCCAGGCGGTTTTTCCAGATCACGCGGTAGATGCCGGGCGAGGAGTTGAAGCCGCGGGCCCCGCCGTAGCGGCCCATCGACCACTCGACCCAGGCGATGGGCAGCCCGAGGAGCAGGAAGGCGATGAAGTAGGGGATCATGAAGGCCCCGCCCTCGTACTGCGCGGCCAGGCCGGGAAACCGCAGGAAATTGCCCAAGCCGACGGCGCTGCCCATCACCGCCAGGATCACTCCCAGGCGGGAACCCCAGACTTCTTTCTTGGGTTTGTTTTCTCCGCTCATCTATGCTCCTCGTTCATAAAGCCGCGACCGGTGGTCGCGCCTTGCGACTTCGGCAATGATTGACGTCACATTCAAATCCCCAAACCGATTAGGCGCGACCGACAGTCGCGGCTTTATGTTATCCGTTTCATCTCACCCCACGTGCGCCGTCTCGATGGCCGCCTCTTCTTCGGCGGGCATGGTCTCCGGTTCGCCGTCCAGGTCGATTCCGCCCCGGCCTGAGGAGAAGGAGATCGCCGCCTCGACGGTCAGCCACAGCGCCATCGCCAAGACGATGATCGAGACCGCGACCAGCGACCACTTCTTCTCCGTCCAGAATCCCCCCAGGCTCAAAATCATCGCCCAGATGGACATCACCAGCATGATCGCCATGGGAATGAGCGTGTAGAGGATCGGGCGGCGGATCTTGAAGAGGAACACGCTGACGGCCAGCAGGGCCAGGCCGGCCAGCAGTTGGTTGGTGGAGCCGAACAACAACCACATCGCCTTGCCGGCGGGCGCCAGGGCGAAAAAAGCCACGCCCGTGATTGCCAGGGTCGAGGCCACGTACCGATTTCGCAATAGGCCGAAGCCGAGCGAACTGCCGATCTCTTCCACGTTGAACCGCAGCAGCCGCGTGGCCGAATCGAGCGTCGTCATGGCGAAGGCCACGATGGTCACCGCCAGGAAGGTCCGGCCGTAGAGCCGGGGGATGCCCAAGTGATAGAGAAAATTGGCCCCGCCGTGGACCACGGCGCTGAGTTGCGTCGCCAAGTTGCCGCCGCCGCTGATTCCTTTCCAGTCGGCGTACGGTCCCGTCGGCCCCCATTTGTTCGCCGCCAGTCCGGCCGTGCAGGCCAGGATCACCAGGATCGCCAGCGCGGCTTCGACCAGCATGGCGCCGTAGCCGATGCGCGGGGCGTCCGCCTCGCGGTCCAGTTGTTTGACCGTCGTGCCGCTGGAGACCAGCGAGTGGAACCCGCTCACCGCGCCGCAAGCCACCGTGACGAACAGGAAGGGGAAGATCGACGGGGCATTGGGCACGTTCGCGCGGAGAAACGGGGCCTCGATGTGGTTCTCCGCCGCGCCCGCCATGCCGGCGATCATCATCCCCAGCAGCATCGCCGCCAGGGCAAAATACAACTGGAAGCTGTTGATGTAGTCGCGCGGCTGCAACAGCAGCCACACCGGCAGCACCGAAGCCAGAAAACCGTACAGCAGCAGCACGCCGATCCAGCCCAACTCGGTCTTGGGCACGGCCGCCTGGATGTCGGCAACCGTCGCTTGATCGCCGAGGGCCTGGAAATGGTTGATTGCCGATGCGGCCCCGTAAGGAAGCTCGAACGCCGGAACGCCCTCGGCCGGCGCAGCGCCGCGGGCCGAATCCAGCGCGGCCCGGGTTTGCGGCGTGCTGAACCACTCATAGGAGAGGATCGGCTGCTCGGTCCCCCAGAGGATCAAACCGGCGAAGACGGCCAAGGCCACGACGGTGGTGATAGCCAGGGGAAACTTGAACTTATAGACGGAAATGCCCACGGCCACGGCCACGACCATCAGCCCAAAGGAGGGAATGATGGCGTCGGGATTGAAGTTTACAAACAGTTGGGCCATGGTGTTGCAGAACAGCCCCACCACCACCGACATCAAAAAGAAGATGATCAGCAGGGCCAGCAGCCTTGCCCGGCCGCCCATCAGGTGTTTGCAGACGTCGCCGATCGAGCGTCCCCGGTAGCGGAGGCTCACGGTCAACGCGCCGAGGTCGTGGACGGCCCCGATGAAGATCGAGCCGATCAGCACCCAGAGCACGGCGGGCCCCCAGCCCCAGATCACCGCAATGGCCGGTCCCAGGATCGGCCCCAGCCCGGCGATCGAGGCAAAATGGTGGCCGAAGAGGATCGACGGCCGGGTGGGCATATAGTCGATGTTGTCGCGGAGCGAATGGGCGGGCGTGACCCGCTTCCGATCCAGCCCCAGCACCCGCCAGGCGATGAACCGCCCGTAGGTGAAATAGGCCGCAATCAGCACGACGAAAGACCCGATGGCGACAAAGGCCGCGTTTTCCAACACTGTCCGCCCTCCCTTTCTCCGCGACGGCCGGGGATAAGTCTGAAAATCTCCCCTCTCCCTTTGGGAGAGGGGCCGGGGGTGAGGGCAGTTTGCTGTTTTCCGCTGCCTCGAGCCCAAAAACGTCCCTCACCCTAACCCTCTCCCAAAGGGAGAGGGGATTGGATTTCACATTTCAAAACTCGTTCTAAGTGCAACACTACGTAAGTATAACCATAACGCGCCGCCGCGTTTTTCACAACCGCCTCCGGTTGGACGAAAAGGCCGCGACCCATATAATGGTGATATGACGCAATGGTATACAGCAACCCTATTATCGTACGTTGGTCGAGGATCATAAAACGGATGAAACGACCGGTTCTC
The DNA here is from genome assembly GCA_963733145.1 of uncultured Planctomycetota bacterium. Lineage (GTDB taxonomy): Bacteria > Planctomycetota > Planctomycetia > Pirellulales > Thermoguttaceae > JAHIKV01. The sequence goes on from CAVTCJ010000013.1 coordinate 169,549, forward strand.
TGCACCGATATTGGGCCGAAGGCCCTTTGGTTCACCCAGCCCAGGGCAACGCCCTGGGGGCGAAGGACCGCATCGATTTCGTGTCGGCCCAACGGGCCAAGGCTTCCCCTTCAGAAACGGTTGGCCCGTTGGGCCGACACGATATTTTCGTCTTTCCTCATCCCCAGGGCGGTGCCCTGGGCTGGGTGAACGGTCGCCCCTGCGGGGCTGCTATTGGCTAACTCGTCGTCTTAGTTTTGTCAAAATTACTCAAACTATATCCACCAACCACAACCGAAGAATCCATCCCATGCCCGAAAAAGTCATCATCATCGGCAGCGGTCCCGCCGCCTGGGCCTCGGCCATCTACGCCGCCCGAGCCGAACTGAAACCGTTGGTCATCGAAGGGGCCGTTACCGAGGAGAACCGCCAGGCGGGCACGCTCCCGCTGGGCCAGTTGGCGCTGACCACGGAAGTCGAAAACTATCCCGGCTTTCCCGCCGGCGACCTGAGCGGATTTCTCGACAGCGCCATCGCCGCCGACAAGCGGCAGTACATGGCCCCGCACAACAAGGAGGGCGTCAGCGGCCCGGAACTGATGGAACTCATGCGGCAGCAGGCCGTCAACTTCGGCACGCGCGTTGTCACCGACGACGTGGTGGACGTCGATGTCGATCGTCCGCCCCTTCCGGCTGACCACCTCCGAAGGCGCGGAACACCACGCGCAGGCCGTGATCGTGGCCACCGGCGCCCGGGCGAATTACCTCGGCCTGCCCTCCGAGGAAAAATACAAGAATCGCGGCGTCAGCGCCTGCGCGGTCTGCGACGGCGCGTTGCCCCGCTTCCGCAACAAACCGCTGGCCGTGGTCGGCGGCGGCGATTCGGCCGTCGAAGAGGCCGATTATCTCACCAAGTTCGCCTCGACCGTGTACATGATCCATCGCCGCGACGAGCTTCGGGCGTCGAAGATCATGGCCGAGCGGGCGATGGACAACCCCAAGATCGAGATTCTCTGGAACACCACCCTGGCCGAGGTCCTCGGCGACGATGCGAGCGGCGTGACCGGCGTGCGGCTGCAAAGCACCGCCGGCAAGCCGGACGTGACCAAAGACGTCACCGGCGTCTTTCTGGCGATCGGCCACACGCCGAACACGGCCTTTCTGAAGGGCAAGCTGGCGTTGACCGAGAAGAAGTACATCCGCTGGACCACGCCCGCCCGGACTTATACCAGCGTCGAGGGCGTTTTCGCCGCCGGCGACGTGGCCGACGACTATTACCGTCAGGCGATCACCGCCGCCGGCAGCGGCTGCATGGCCGCCCTGGACGCCGAACGCTGGCTGGCCGCGAAAGGGCTTTAACGGGCGGGCTCAAACGATGAAAATCACCGTCTTTGCAAAGGTCGCCGCCTGGTGTTTGCTCATAGCGTTTCTGGCCGGCTGCACGACCGATCCGCGGACGGAGCAGGAACGGTTGATCGATGAGCTTCGACAATGCGGCGGCATCGTCGCCCGCGACAAAGAACGAGCGGGGCAGCCCGTGGTGCGGGTGGAATTGGGCAGCCGGCCGGTCGACGATTCCACCCTGAGCAGACTGCGCGTGTTCGATCAACTCCGGTGGCTGACGCTTGGACACACCGAGATCACCGACGACGGGTTGGCCTATCTTGCGGAGATGCCGCAACTCGAAGTGCTCAATCTCAGGTATACGGCCGTCACCGACGACGGATTGAAACACCTCGCCGGACTCGTCAACCTCACCCGACTCGATCTGCTGGGCACGCGAATCACCGACGCCGGCCTGAAACACCTCGCCGGACTCCGGCAACTGCAAACCCTGATCCTCTGGCACACCGACGTCACCGACGAAGGTCTGAAATACATCGAAGGAATGGACCAACTCCGCCGCCTCGACCTGGGCGATACGGCTGTAACCGACGAAGGACTGAAGCACCTCGCCGGGCTGAAACACTTGCAGCGGCTCGTGCTCTGGCACACGTCGATCGCCGACGACGGCCTGAAATACCTTGCCGGACTCGGCCAGCTCCGCCGTCTCGACCTGAGCAGCACGGCGGTCTCCGACGCCGGTCTGAAGCACCTCGCCGGGCTGACTCAGCCTCAGGTCGCTCAGCCTCTGGTCGACGCGAGTCTCGGACGCCGGGCTGAAATACCTGGAAGGGTTGAACCAGTTGGAAGAGCTTTATCTCCGGGAAACCAAAGTCACCGCCGCCGGAGTCAAACAAATCGAACGCGCCCTGCCGAAACTCCAGGAAGTCGAGCGGTAGGTTGTCTTCTGCCGTAAAATGGCTATGAAAGGGGCGCGTCGCAATATGCAGTTCACTCATTCCGACTGGAGGACAAATATCAGTAGTCCGAAATTGCGGCGCAGTTCCGTTTAGCGGCCGCCGGCACGGCGGCCTGTAGCGTCAACTAGGCCGTCGTGCCGACGGCCGCTAAACAGGGGTAGTCGTAAATGACCAGTATTTTGGGACTACTGGATTTTCATTATGGCCCCATTCGGCCCTTCGCCTCGACGGACGGCGGGATCTTTCGGCGTCCCAAAAGCGGGGGATTGCACTCCGACGATAATCTCTGTATAGAATTGTCTTTGTGAGGGTGAAGCCATGCGTAATAGCTCGTATTTCGCCGTCTTATCATGTGCCGGATTGACTATCCTGTTCCTGATGTCGGTCGCTCCGGCGAGTTGTCGAGAAGGAGAACATAAAATGACGCTTAAAATCACCAGTCCGGCGTTTGCGCAAGGGCATCCGATTCCCAAGAAGTACACGGGCGAAGGGACCGACGTCTCGCCCCCGCTCGAATGGTCGGAAATCCCGGAAGGAACGAAGGAGCTGGCCCTGATCTGCGACGACCCGGACGCGCCCCGGGACGAGCCTTGGGTCCATTGGGTGATCTACAAGATTCCGGCCACGGCCACCGGTTTGCCGGAAGGCGTGCCGCGCAAATCGCGGTTGAAGGAGCCGGCCGGCGGCTTGCAGGGGAAGAACTCCTGGCCCGAGGGGAAGAACATCGGCTACGGCGGCCCGATGCCCCCACCCGGCCATGGAGTGCATCACTACTACTTCAAGCTCTACGCGCTGGACGCCCCCTTGCCGGACGAGCCGGGCTTGGACAAGAAGGCGCTCTTGGAAAAAATCCGCGGCCACGTTTTGGCCGAGGGTGTGTTGATGGGAACCTACGAGCGGCCGAAACAGTAGATTACTCCGCCTCGACCGTCGGAGCAGCATTGCATCGCCGTTTAGCAGCCGCCGGCACGGCGGCTTGAATCGGGACAAAGGCCGTCGTGCCGACGGCCGCTAAACATCATCGGCGATACATGTACGCCAATCGCCTACTCGACGACCTTGAAGACCTGGTCGTGTTCGCGGGCGTGATCTTTCACGCGGAGCCCGACCGACTGCCCCACCCCGGCCTCGGCGACCGACTGATTGTCGATCTGCATGGAGTCGATTTTTTGGGTGAAGTCGCTGGTGTGGCCCTTGACGTGGATCGTATCGCCCACGCGCAGAACGTCCTGGGTGATTTCAATCGCCGCCACGCCGATCTTGCTGAAGTAATGGGTGATTTTTCCGAGTTCAACTTCCGCCATGACGCCGCCCTCCTTTTGCTAAGGACAAGAAGAACAGAATCACACGCCGCGCCGGCATTATACCGCCGGCGGCGATTATGCAATAGTCCACGGTCCGTGTAGGGTGGGTCAAGCGCAGCGCAGCCCCACCAACTGCGGGAAAAACGTTGGTGGGGCTCGCTGCGCTTGACCCACCCTACTTTTCGCAACAGAAACCAAGTACACTTGTATCCTATGTTCATCGACGAAGTGGAAATACGGGTTGAGGCGGGCAAAGGGGGCGACGGCTGCGTCAGCTTCCGGCGGGAAAAGTTCGTACCCCGCGGCGGTCCGGACGGCGGCGACGGCGGCGACGGCGGCAACGTCGTCCTGGTGGCCGAGGAGGGGGTTGATAACCTGGCCCCGCTGACCCATCAGGTGCTCTGGAAGGCCGAGGACGGCCGGCCCGGCTCGGGCGCGAAGCGCCACGGCCGCTCGGCCGAAGACCTCATAATCCTGGTCCCGCCCGGCACGATCGTCTACGACGCCGTGCATGGCCACGTGATGAAGGACCTCTCCGCGCCGGGCGAGCGGGTGGTGGCGGCCTTCGGGGGCAAAGGGGGCAAGGGAAACACCCGCTTCAAATCTTCCATCAACCGCGCCCCGCGGCAATCGACCCCCGGCGACCCCGCCGAGGCCCGCACCCTGAGGCTCGAACTGAAGGTCATTGCCGACGTGGGGCTGGTCGGCAAACCGAACGCCGGCAAGAGCACGCTGCTCAGCCGGCTCTCCCGTGCCCGGCCCGAGATCGCCCCCTATCCCTTCACCACCAAGAGGCCCAATCTCGGCCGCGTCCAGGTCGATTACGAACACACCTTCATTATGGCCGACATCCCCGGGCTGATCGAAGGCGCCTCGCGCGGCGCGGGCCTGGGGCACGATTTCCTCCGCCACATCCAGCGCGCGGGCATTCTCGTCCATCTGGTCGAGCCGTCACCCGCCGACGGCACCGAGCCGCTGGAAAACTACCGCGCGATCCGCGCCGAGTTGGAAGCGCACGATCCCGAATTGGGCCGCCGGCCGGAGATCGTCGTCGTCACCAAGGCCGACCTGCCCGAGGGAAAAAACGTGCAGCGGCAATTGGCCGAGGCCGTCGGCGGCGAGGTGCTGCTGATCTCGGCCATCACCGGACAGGCATTGAACTCGCTGGTGGGCCGAATCGTCCAAACGCTCAAGGGGGACGAGCCGTCGTGGTGAAGCCCTGGTTTGTAGCCGCCGACGTGGGCAACGCCCGGATCAAACTCGGGCTGTTCGAGGAAAAAGGGGACATTCTACTTTTTTCGGAACAGCCCGACAGGTGCTGCATGGAAAAGCAGAATGTCCCCTTTTTCCCGCTGCGAACGCTGCCCTTGCCGGGGAAAAAGCCGAAACTGGACGCGATAGCGACCTGGCTGGCCGATGTCGCCCCGGCTGGGCTGCACTGGTGGATTTCCAGTGTGAATCGCCCCGCGGCCGCGCTGCTGATCGACTGGCTCCGCGCGCATCGCCCGGCCGACCGCGTCACGTTGCTGGCCTCGGGCGACCTGCCGCTGAAAGTGCGGTTGCCCCGGCCGGACATGGTCGGCATCGACCGGTTGGTCGACGCCGTGGCGGTGAACCGGCTGCGAAGGGCGCGTGAGCCGGCCGCGATCGTCGACGTCGGTTCGGCGATCACCGTCGATCTGGTCTCGGCCGCGGGCGAGTTTCTGGGCGGGGCGATCCTGCCGGGCATCGAAATGGCCGCCCGGGCCCTGCACCACTTCACCGATCTGTTGCCGCTGGTCGATGCGTCGGAGTTGGAATCGCCGCCGTCGCCGGTGGGCGACGACACCCTCTCGGCCATCCGGGCCGGACTCTACTGGGGCGCCGTCGGCGCAATCCGGCAACTGGTCGAACAACTCCATAAAGCCGCTACCGGTGGTCGCGCCGAAGGTTGGGGTGGCAGTTCAACTGCCGCATCAACGAAATGCGAAGCCGCAAGCGGCCGTGCGCTGCAAGTTTTTCTCACCGGCGGCGCCGGCGCGGCGGTGGCCGATCTGCTCGGCCCCGACGCCCGCTACGTTCCCGACCTGACGCTGACCGGAATCGCCCTGGCGGCGAAAGCTTCCTTGTGCGGCTTTGACCGGCCTCGGACAAGCGGGTGAAAGTCTCGGATGGCCGAGACGATCTTGACACCATGATAGCATAGTGCTATCATTATTATAGGTTTCCCGAGTAGGCGATATTTGGAGGATACATCTTCATGCCTGATATTCTGATCCGCGGATTGGAGCCTGAGACTGTCCGGCGTTTGAAGGCCCGCGCAAAACAACACGGCCGGTCGCTGCAAAGCGAGGCAAAACTACTGGTCGAGCGGGCGGCCGGGAGCAGCGACCAGCAGCAAGTTGTCGAGATGCTGGATCGCTGGCAGAAACGGTTTGCCGGCCGGAACTTTTCCAGCAGCGTGCCGCTGATTCGCAAGGATCGCAGCCGATGAAAACGACCGTCGTCGACGCCAGCGTGATTGCGGCGGCTTTCTTCCCGGAGTCGTGTTCCATAGCGGCACGGACTCTGCTGACCTCCGGTTGCCGCCTCTACGCCCCCGACCTGATCTACACGGAAGTTGCCAACGTGATATGGAAACGCCACGGCCGGGGCGAGATCCAGCCGCTGGAGGCCTCCGACATGCTTGGCGACGTAATGAGTCTGCCCCTGGAAATCACGCCGTCCGATCATCTTGTCGCCGCCGCCTTGGAGTTGGCTATGCGAACGGGCCGGACCGTATACGATTGTCTCTACGTTGCGCTGGCAGTGCAAAGAAAAACCGTGATGACCAGCAATGATCGGCGCCTGGTCAACGCCCTGGCCGGCGGACCGTTGAAACATCATGTTGCCTGGCTTGGTCACGCGCCTTGAGCGTCTTGCTGCAAGCGGGCCGCCGCCAGCGTGTTGTGCAGGAGCATCGTAACGGTCATCAGCCCGACGCCGCCGGGGACGGGCGTGATCCGGCCGGCCACTTCCTTGACCGCCGCGAAATCGACGTCGCCGCAGAGGCCCTCCGGCAGGCGATTCATGCCCACGTCGATCACCGTCGCGCCGGGCTTGACCATTTCGGCCGTAATGAACTTCGGCCGGCCGATGGCCACGATGAGGATGTCGGCCCCGCGGACGACGGCCGGCAGATAGCGGGTGCGGCTGTGGCAGACGGTCACGGTGGCGTCGCCCGCCGGGCCGCGCTGCATGAGCAGGATGGCGATCGGCTTGCCCACGATGTCGCTGCGCCCCACCACGACGACGTTCGCCCCGGCGGTCGGGACGTCGTTCCGCTGGAGCATTTGCAGGATGCCGTGCGGCGTGCAGGGGATGAACCGCGGCCGGCCCTGCACCAGCCGGCCCACGTTCTCGGGATGGAAGGCGTCGACGTCCTTCATCGGATCGACGGCTTCCAGCACCCGCCGCTCGTCGATCTGCCGCGGCAACGGCAGTTGCACGAGGACGCCGTGAACGGCCGGGTCGCGGTTGAGCCGGTCTATCAGGGCGAGAAGTTCTTCCGTGGAGGATTCCGGCGGCGGGCTGTGAAGCCGGCTGATCATGCCGGCCTTTTCGCAAGCTTTCTGCTTGTTCCGCACGTAGACCTGGCTGCCGGGGTCGTCGCCCATGAGTACGGCGGCCAGACAGGGCGTCACGCCGGTCCGCGCGGTGAAGTCGGCGGTTTGTTGGGCAATTTCCCCGCGGATTTGCGCCGCCAGCGTTTTACCGTCGATGATGGATGCAGCCATGGAAGCGTCTCCAAGCGGGTTGATCGGCGCTCGTTTAGCCCCGGCGTCCGCGCCGGGATATTCTGATGGAGTTTCCATCTGAATGTACCAGACGGTTGGTATAATCGGCAGGGGGAGGTATAATCCAAAGGGTTCGATTGTGGAGCGAAAAATCCGCGGCATTTTAGGAGAAATACGTGCATATTGACCAGAACTGGCTCATCGAACGGCTGATGATAATGATTCCGCTCTGGCTGTCGCTGAGCGTCCACGAATTTGCGCACGCCTGGTCGGCGTTCCGGCTGGGCGACGACACGGCCGCGCTGATGGGCCGGATGACCCTCAATCCGCTGGCTCACATCGACCCGATCGGCACGCTGCTGCTGCCGCTGATGGGCGTCCCCTTCGGCTGGGCCAAGCCGGTCCCCGTCCAGCCGCAGCGTTTCCGCCGCGACATCAAGATGGAGACCGGGATGATGTTGACCGCCGTGGCGGGACCGATCTCGAACCTCGTGCTGGCGGCGGTCAGCATCCTTCTATTTGCTCTCCTGATCCGCTTTCAGCCGCTGCAAGGCGCAGCCTTCGACAGCGCGTCCTCTCTGCTGTCGATGATGATCTTCTTGAACGTCGTGCTGGCGGTGTTCAACATCCTGCCCATCCCGCCGCTGGACGGCAGCCGCGTGGCCGACGCCCTGATGCCCAGAGGTCTCCGTCCGATATGGGAAAGCTTCTGCCGGATCGGGCCATTAGCCCTGGGCGCGGTCATCGTCCTGCCCATGCTCCTGGACGTCAACCTCTTCTATTGGCCGATGCTCGTCACGCAAAACATCATCATCAAAGTGGTGACGTTGCTGGGATGACGGCAGAGGAAGTGGCAGAGTCCGTCATTTGAAGCTCAGTCAACCGTTTGCCTGCGGACTCCCGAAGGGCTTGTGCCGTGGCAGCCCTGGGCATTCTTATGAAAAGCCCTTCGGGCCAACAGAGTGCAGAATGCACCCATCGGTAAGGCTTGACGAGCGTCAGTTCTGCGCCGCTTCGACGACCTGGATTCTCCGGCCGCCGCGGTCGAATTGGACGCTGCCGTCGATCAGGGCGTAGAGCGTGTAATCGGAGCCTTGTCCGACGCCTCGGCCGGCATGGAACTTGGTGCCGACCTGGCGGACGAGGATGTTGCCCGCTCGAACTTGCTCGCCGCCGAATCGTTTCACGCCGCGACGTTGGGCGTTCGAGTCGCGTCCGTTTCGGCTGGAGCCTTGACCTTTTTTATGTGCCATGTGTTTACCGCGAATTTCAGCCGGGACGCAAACGATCCCGAAAGTGGGGGGGCAACCATTCCGGCGAGAAACCCGTAGGTTATGCTTTAGCATAACGGAATGCATTACGGGCGAAGATGTTATGCTGAAGCATAACCTACGTGCCGGCGCTGGAATCGCCTCCTACAATATCAATGGGTTATCGGGCAAAAGCCCGCGAATCTCTCTTTTTAGCGGTAAACCCACTGATAGTCAACCCCGCCGGGAATGCCGTAGCGGATTTCTTCCTCATGCTCGTAGTATTGGTCCGCGGGGCGCCAGAAGTTGAGTTTGAGGATTTTTCGGTACAGCTTTCGGCCCGTTCCGACCTCGTCCCCCTTCTTGTACTCCCCTTTAACGTCCTTCCAGCGGTAGGCGTTCGTCAGGCCGAAGACGTAGATCGAGAAGCGGACGATCCGCGGATCGATGTCTTCCCAAGTGGCGATGCCCCAGAAAGTCTTGCCGACGGGGATTTCCCGCGCCATCTCCACACTGTTGTAAAACTTCCTCTTGGGGTCTTCGCGCTGGGTGATGGGGCCCATCGCCACGGGAATGACCCGATCGGGATAGACCTTCGTGAAGCCCGTGTCGTCCTTCATGAACTGGTGCCCTTCGAGCAAGAACTCGGGGATGAAGCGGACCGGGCCTTCCTCGTCCTTGACCTCGTAAAGCCGCTCCGGCTTGTTCGTATCGTAAGGCAATTCAAGGTCTTGCACCGGATGCATTATCTTGCCGGTGTTGGTCACCGAATAGACCATGTACCAGATCAGCTTGTGCTGCATCTTTCCGCTGGGCTGCGGGATGTCAATCCGGATCATCCGCATGGGCTTGAACTTGAACTCGAGCGTCCATACGTCCTGGCGGAAAGGGACGTCCTTGGCAAAGTCGAGGTTGGGATCGACGGCCAGCAACTCGACCACGTCGTGACGGCTGACCGTTTCGCCCGTTTTTCGGTCGGGTTCCACCGACTTCATCACCCCCGGCGCCAGCTTGCGATAGGGAGAACTGGTCGACGGCAGTGCCGGGGCGGCTTTGGACTGAGCGTCGCCGGCCTGGCCGGACTCCGGTTTATCCTCCGCGAAGGCCCAGCGGGCCGGAACCGCCGGACAGGCGAAAATCAACAGTAAAGCGGCCGAACAGAGCCGAACATGCCTTTGACAATTCATCAGGGTGCTCTTTCTTCCTCAGAAACGGCGCCGGTGTGGCCCGCAAACACAGTGCGCGGACTCCACTTCATGTTAATCTAGTGTAGCGTCTCACGCAGATGGTTACTTATGCGGCGGAGGGTGCCACTGCCGGCTTGTCCAGCAGTGTTGACCGCTGTTGCACTTCCGCACTGCTGGACAAGCCAGCAGTGGCACCCAACTCCACTATTCTCCGCAAAATAAGCCACCACATTTACGAGACACTACACTAGTATAGTTGCGGATACCAGCCAGCGTCAAGCTGCCGCACCCCCCCATATTAGCCATTTGACGCGATAAGATTAAAGAGAATGCTTGATATTTGTCTCCGCACCAACTATCATCGACTGTTGTCGTGGGGATAGACGCGGGCCACGGCGCGCGTGCGATGAGGGATTTTTCCAAGGCGGCTCCGGTCGCCGTTCATGACGCTCATGGTTCAGGCAGGAGTGCATTCTTATGTTTCGCAGCATCGTCTTTGGTTTGCTGGCCGCGGGACTGGCGTTGTTGTCCGCCGCTCCGGCATCGGCCGACAGCGCCGTTCTGGGACAAGAATACGGCAGCGGCGTTCACGCCTATTTCGCCGGCGATTACGTCGCCGCATACGACGCTTTGACCGCCGCCATCAACGGCGGCTCGAAAGACCCGCGGGCCTACTATTTCCGCGGACTGGTCTACCTGAAGCTCGGCCGCGCTCCCGAAGCGGCGATGGATTTCCGCAAAGGCGCGGAACTGGAGAGCAAAGACACCAATCAGTTCTACGACGTGGGCAGGGCCCTGGAGCGCGTGCAGGGAGAACCGCGGCTGGAATTGGAGCGCTACCGGGTCAAGGCCCGCATGGCCGCGCTCGAAGAAGCCGAAAAAATCCGCAAGGCCCGCTACGAAGCCATTCAACGCGAAGAGGCGCGGGTGTTGCGCGAGCAGGCCCTGGCCGCCCCCGAAAAACCGATCGAACCGGCCGAGACTCAACCCGGTGAGGCTGAAAATCCCTTCGCCGTGCCCAAACAGGAGAACCCCTTCGCCGCGCCGGAGAAGAAACCGGCGGCCAAGTCCGAGAAGAAGCCGGCCGACAAATCAGCGGGCGAGGAAAATCCCTTCGGCGAAGAGCCGAAGGATAAACCGGCCGAGAAGAAACCGGCCGAGAAGAAACCCGCCGAAAAGAAGCCCGCTGAAAAGAAGCCGGTGGAGAAGAAGTCCACCCCCGACGATCCCTTCGCCGACCAGCCATCCGAAAAGAAGCCCGCCGAAAAACCGGCGGAACCGAAGAACACCGAGAAGAAAAAGGGCATTCTGGGCGCCATCGGCGGGGCGCTCGGGAAATCGCTGGGCGGCGAGAAGAAGGGCGAAAAGAAACCGGATGCTGAAAAGAAGCCTGCGGAAAAGAATGACAGCCCCGACGATCCGTTCGGCAGCAGCTAAGCTAGACTTCAAACTGCTTCATCACCACTCCCACTCTTGTTCGTCCCACGAAGAAGCGGGGATGCCTTCGATCAGCTTGTCATCGCCGCGTTCGTGCATGATCTTGAATTGCTCTTCCCAACCGGCACGCGGCCGCCGCTGCTTCTCCACGAACGCCCGATAGTCCTCCGGCGTGTCGATGCCGAAGGTCGGCTCGTCGATCACTCCGACCAGGATCGAACGGCCCGCCTGCAGGACGCGAAGCTGTTCGAGCTTCTCGGTCAGTTCCAGCGAGGAAGGGGGCATGGCGGCCAGTTCCAGCAGAAAATCGCGGCGGTAGGCGTACAAACCGACGTGCTGATAAAACGTCGGCGGATCGGATGTCAGCAGGGCGTCGTCCCACTGCCGGGGATGCGGAATCACGCTGCGGCTGAAATACAGCGCCCGGCCCGCGGCGTCGAAAACCACCTTCACGCAGGCCGGGTCTTCGAGCTGCCGCCGGCTGCGGATCGGCGTGGCCAGCGTGCTCATCACGGCCGCGGGATCGTTCTCCAGCAACTCGATGGCCAGGTCGATCGACGCTCCGGCGACCTCCGGCTCGTCGCCTTGCAGATTGACGATGATCTCGGCGTCGGTCATCCGCCGGGCGACTTCGGCCACGCGATCGGTGCCGCTGGGCGCCGCCGGGTCGGTCAATTCCGCCTCGCCGCCGAACGCTCGGACCTCGTCGAGGATTTCAGTGCAATCGGCGGCCACGCAGACGCCCGACGCCCGCACGGACCGCCGGGCGGCCTCGTAGGCGTGTTGGATCAGGGTCTTGCCCGTCTCCCGCAGCAGCAACTTCCGCGGCAGCCTGGTCGAGGCCAGCCGGGCGGGAATGATGATTCGGCTGATGGTCATAGTTGTAGCCTAGCACGGCGTAGCCGCAACCAATTGTGGTCTTGGGTCTTGGGTCTTAGGTCTTGGCACGAAGACCCAAAACATAAGACCCAAGACCCATGACCGCATAAGATTGATAACGTTTTCTCAATCCAAAAAGCTAATGACATATTCCGCCGGCCCAGAGTAACCGAATTTTTCTCCGGGGGGTAGACTGGTCTAATCCGGGTATTACAATGTATTAACAACCCGAGAGGCAGTTCACTATGGCCAATCCACGACAAAAACGCGAAATCGTGACCTTCAAGGTGGATGAACCCCTGCTGAAAGCTATGGAAGGCATCCCCAATCGGTCGGAGTTTATCCGCGCCGCGATACTTTCCGCCTTGGACAGCGTTTGCCCTTTGTGCAAGGGGAGCGGCATCCTCACGCCCGACCAGCGAAATCACTGGATCGAGTTCACCAGGCATCACAAGCTGACCGAGTGCGACGATTGCCATGCCATCTATCTGGTGTGCGACGCCGCCGGGGATGAATAAGGGGCGTAAGCGATGATGAATCGTATATGCAAAAATCGTTTAGCAGCCGTCGGCACGGCGGCTTGGCGCCCAATTCGGGCCGACGTGCCGTCGGCCGCAAAACGATTTTATTACCCGCTTTTGTTCGTCGGACTGAGCGTTCTTATCAACGGCTGCAACGCCGCCCCCGCCGATCGTGCGTCCGACGGCCGGATGCCGACTGTTGCGAGCATCCCGCCGGTGGCGTATCTGGTCGAGCAAATCGGCGGCCCGCACGTCGCCGTCGAGGTGCTGGTCCAGCCGGGTCAGGACCCGCACACCTTCGAGCCGACGCCGCGGCAGGTTTCGGCGTTGAGCCGGGCCGAGCTGTTTTTTCAGATCGACATGCCCTTCGAGACGGCCCTGTTGGCGAAACTGCGGCAAAGCACGCCGGGGATGGAGATTGTCGACGTCGCTGCCGGGATCAAAAAACGGCCGATGGATGAACCATGCGGCGAACACGCCGCCGGTGAAGAACCCGATCACGGGGAACATGCGGAGCATCGCGGAATGCCCGACCCGCACGTCTGGCTCTCGCCGCCGTTGTTGAAGACACAGGCGGAGAACGTGGCCGTCGCGCTCTTGCGGGCCGATCCCGCCCATGCCGACGATTACCTGCGGAACCTGGCCGCGCTGCTGGAGCGGATCGACGCCGTGCATCGAAACATACAGCGGCGGTTGGCCCCCTTTCGCGGCCGGTCGTTTTACGTTTTTCATCCGGGCTTCGGCTATTTCGCCGACACTTACGGCTTGAAGGAGCAGGCGATCGAGGCCGAAGGCCGCTTGCCCGCCCCGAAACAACTGAAAGCATTGATCGAGAAAGCCCGGGCGGAGGGAGTTAAGACGATCTTCGTGCAGTCGCAATTCGATCCCCACGCCGCGACCGCTATCGCCGAGGCGCTCGGCGGACGAATCGTGCCCATCGACGGACTGGCGAAGGACGTGCCGCAAAACCTGGAGACGATCGCATCGAAGATCGAGAGTTCATTCCAGCAGTGAATTGCCTTTCCGATTTACCATGTGAACAATAGCCGGGGGCTAACAGCCCCCGCAGAGAAAACTCGCAATTTCGAGCCCATTCCGGGGGCTGTTAGCCCGGATTATTCATAAACGTCATCCTGAGCGCAGCGAAGGATCTCCAATGCGCCGCAAACAGCCCAGATTCTTCGCTGCGCTCAGAATGACAATGTTCCTTCGTGTTTATGAATAATCCGGGTTAGCCCCCGGCTATTGATTTTAGCGAAATACCGTTTTTCGATCTGCAACAAACCATGCCCACCGAACCGGCGATTGCCCTGCGCGACGTGACGTTTTCCTACGGCGGCGCACCGGTGTTGGAGGACGCGAGTTTTTCGGTCGGCCCGCGCGAAGCGGTCTGCATGGTCGGCCCGAACGGCGGCGGCAAGACGACGCTAGTCAAGCTGATCCTCGGCCTGCTGACGCCTCGGCGGGGCGAAGTCCGGCTGTTCGGCCAACCCCCGCGCCGCGCGCGCGCCGCGCCGGCTACATGCCCCAGCACATCCAATACGATCCCCGCTTTCCCGTCAGCGTGATGGACATCGTGCTGATGGGCCGGCTGGGTGTGACACGGCCGGATGTAGCACGGCCGGATGTAGCACAGCCGCCCTCGGCTGTGCCATCCAAATTACACAGCCGAGGGCGGCTGTGCTACTTGTGGGAACACCTTCGGGGCTTCGCCGGCTGGTACGGCCGGTCCGACCGCCGCGCCGCACTGAACGCGCTGGAAGAGGTCGGCATGGAGGACTCCCGTCGGCAGCCGTTCAGTTCGCTCTCCGGCGGCCAGCGGCAGCGGGTGCTGATCGCCCGGGCGCTGTGCTGCGAGCCGGACCTGTTGCTGCTGGACGAGCCGACCTCGAACATCGACACCCTGGTCGAGGCCCGGCTGCTGGAGCTGCTCGCGGAATTGAACCGCCGCATGGCGATTGTCATGGTGTCGCACGATCTGGGCATCGTGTCCGGCCTGGTCGAGCGCGTGATCTGCGTGAACCGCCGAGTGGTGAGCCATCCGACCAGCGCACTGACCGGCGAGACGATCCGCGACCTTTATGGCGGCGAGGTCCGCATGGTCCATCACCACCAGTCGTCCACCCAGGGGCACGCGCATGATTGAATTCGTCCGAGCCTTAAACGATCCGGCGACCGCTTTCCTCCGCTACGCGCTGGTGGCCGGGCTGCTGGCCAGCGTCTCGCTGGGCGTCGTCGGGTCTTATGTCGTCACGCGGCGAATCACCTACATCGCCGCGGCCATCGCCCACAGCGTGCTCGGCGGGATCGGAGCCGCCGTGTACCTGAACGTCGTGCAAGAGTGGCACTGGTGCGACCCCATGCTGGGCGCGATGGCCGCCGCGCTGCTGGCGGCGGTGGTCATCGGGCTGGTGAGCCTCTACTCCCACGAGCGCGAGGACACGGTGATCGGCGCCGTGTGGGTGATCGGCATGTCGACGGGCCTGTTGTTCTTCGCCAAAACGCCCGGCTACGTCAACCCGATGAGCTACCTCTTCGGCGACATCCTGCTGATCTCCGCCCGCGACGTGTGGCTGGTCGGGGCGATGGGCGCGGCGGTCGCGGCCGTGGGCTTGGGATTCTACAACAAGCTGCTGGCCGTCTGTTTCGACGAGGAGTTCGCCGCCCTGCGCGGAGTGCGGGTGAAGTTTTTCTACCTGCTGCTGCTGTGCCTGACGGCGATTACCGTGGTGCTGCTGGTCCGCGTGGTGGGCATCGTGCTGGTAATCGCGCTGGTGACGCTGCCGGCGGCCATCGCGGGCAATTTCGCCCGGCGATTGTGGCAAATGATGATCGCCGCCGTGCTGTTTTCGATGCTCTTCGTGGCCTCCGGTCTGGCCTTGAGCTATCCGACGAATCTCCCCAGCGGGCCGATCATCGTGCTCATCGCCGGAGCGGCGTATTTGACGGTCGCGCTGTTCACCCGGCTGAGAAAGGGGCCGGGGGTGTAGAAAGCGGCTACTCTTTGCTTAGCGGCCACCCCATGAACGGTTACTCGTCATCAAGCCGGTTGGATTGATGTTCCCGAATCCGGCCCGGTTCAACAATCCACAATTTACGGCGCACATCTTCCCGAGACAAAGCATCAAGCAATGCCAAGACCAACCGGCGAAGCAATCGTAGGGAGACCCGCCCTGGCGGGTTTAAGAGCACAATTCCAGCGGCGTCTTCCGGCGGATAAACGAACACGTTCCCGAAATCGTGATCGTTGGTCACCAATACGCGTCCTTCGGACACGGCCGCTTTGAGAATATCCGGATCGTCGGCCCCGCCGAGCCCTTCTTCGCGTGTCGTAACGCAATCGTGACCGTGCTCTTGAAAAAGCGATTGAATGGATGGTCCAAGGTTCTCATCCAACTTGAACTTCATTCCCCTACTCCGTCATTGAAACGGGGATAAATCGTTCGCGCGAAGCTTCGGCCCCATAAGCAATACATGCCTGCACGTCCTCGGCCGTCAACTGGGGATATTCGCGCAAGATTTCCTCGAGAGTGCTTCCTGTGGCCAGAAAATCCAGGATCAGCGAAACCCATATCCGCGTCCCTTTAATGCAGGGTTTGCCGTGACAGACGGTCGATTTGATCGAGATTCGATATTGCCATGCGGTTTCATTCATTGCTCGGCTCCTGTCGCAATCCTCTTTCACCAGTAATTATACAATGCGGTGATTGTCCCGCCAGACAAGAAGCTCGTCTCGCCGGATAGAATTGCCTTGTTGCATATTGAGCGGAAATCAATCATTTTCGTTGGGGTGCGGCATTGTCCCCTGGTGTTTTCCGGGTTTTTCCGCCATATTAGTGTGGATTAGAGCCCACTTTCCCATCGGTAAGGATTTTCCCTGTAACCATGAACGATTACTTTTCCCCCACAATCGGACGCAACAACATGAAATCCCATTCAACGACGATACTGACGGTTCGCCACCGGGGGGTGGTCGCCATGGGCGGCGACGGACAAGTCACCGTGGCCAACACGATTATGAAGCACGACGTGAACAAAATCCGCCGGCTCATCGACGGCACGGTGATGACCGGCTTCGCCGGCGCCACGGCCGACGCCTTCGCCCTGCTGGAGCGCTTCGAGGCGAAGCTGAAGGACTATCCGTCGAACGTGCCCCGCGCGGCCACCGAACTGGCCAAGGAGTGGCGGACCGACCGCGTGCTGCGGCGGCTCGAGGCGATGATGGCCGTGGCCGACGCCCGGCACACGCTGCTGGTGACCGGCAACGGCGACGTGGTGCAGCCCAGCGACGGCGTGCTGGGCATCGGCTCGGGCGGGAACTTCGCCGTGGCCGCCGCCCGGGCGCTGATCAAACACGCCGACCTCTCGGCGGTGGAGATCGTGCGCACCGCCCTGGGCATCGCCGCCGACATCGACGTGTATACGAACGGCGAACATCATCGTCGAGGAGATGGCAGTGCGAGAAGATCGCCATGTGTGAATCAGAGTATATTCTTCGAAACGATGCCATGGATTATCATTAATGCCGCCAGGAAGCCTTGCGCGACCGCGGTATGCAGAGTGAATGTATCTCGTTGCCCTTCAAGAAATGAGACGGCGAAAACTGTGTATGGAGCTTTGTGGCAAGACTTCGCGTACCCTGAAGACATTCTTCGCCCGCTTGGCAGGGAAGTTGGCCGACGAAACGAAAGTGCAGGAGGGAAAGACGCGTTGATGATTCCGAGGAAGTAAGAATGCTTGTCGGAAGGCCGTGCAATGAAAATCAAAATCTGCGAGGCCGAGAACCTTGCTCGACGGGATATTGGTGTAACGAAAGCGGGCTTGGTGGATATTTCATCGTTGCTTACGTGAATCTGCTGTTTTGGCATTGGTACGATCTCCTCATACGGAAAACACGTTTCAAAAGTGGTTGTTGTGAAAAGGACTCTTTCGGGAATATAGAAACAGGAGCAGCACTATTTTCTCCCGAAAGCGTGATTGCCTCGCCGGGTGCAACTGCTCATAGCCCATGTTTCTTACGATACTGTTTCAGCGTATGGACGCTGACTGAGAAAGAGGCGAAACACGGATAGTCTTACAGATGCTGAAATTGCCAATCGCTCTCTCGCTTGAGATTCAACGTAAGTGGCAAAACACTTTGATGGCGCGAGTGTATCCGTTCCCAGCGGCGGCTGGGGACTGGTCTTTCTTGTTCGGCGGGAATTGAACGCGATTTCGATCCGTATACTCAGATCGGCCTGAAAACATGGACCTTTACCCGCTCCCGCCGCCCCAGGGAGCGTTCCAGACCTTCGCGGCGGTACAAGCTAATTCGCAGTGGTCCACGTCTCTCGACGTCGCGAAAATTGGGATAGTTTTCTGATGAACGGACTACAAGCCAAGCGGTGCGCGACGGTGTGCCTCCGATTGAATTGGTTGATGGAGAGCATCCGTCAGTTTATTGAAGAGATGGAACTCGGCTTAACGCCCCGAACAACATACGATGTTGATGGGGCTTTTTTTGAACCGTATAAGTCACAAACGACATAGAAGCGCCGAAAATCTAGCTGGTCTCGTTCTCCCGGAAGCAATGCTTATCGTGATTCACTTGTCTTGCTTTGGGCCTCGTCATGCCCGTTTGCCGGCTTGCGACGCCGATCGATTTATCAATCATTGGAACACTGGGAGTGTGCTTGCCAGTTTCGATGCGGCAGAGGTGCTCGACGCTGATGCCGGCCAACTTCGCCAGAGCGCGTTGCGTTAGCCCGGCGGCTACGCGGTCGCGGATGATTTTCCGCGCGAGACTGGCGCGGGCGTACTCGACGGCCGGATAGTTGCCGTTGGCGTCTGGTTTTGGCAATTCGGGCAACTCGGCTATCTTTGCCAACATACTCAACCTCTCGTGTTCATCGCGAGACATCGAGAAGAATCATATCATGCTCGCCGCGCGGAATTTCCTATATGCTTCCGGGTCGATCAGGTTCTTGACCGGCAATCCGGGCAAGGGGCGAATAATCGCGATTCTCGGACCTCTGAGGCAACGTCGACGGCGCATCCTCCAAAACGACGATCTCAACGTCTTTGCCGATCAATTCTCGGAGTTCCGGCAACTGGAGTGTTTCCGAATCGATGCGGCAGTGAACGCGGATGGCATGCATGATAAGCTCTCCGATTCGCCCCCCAGGCTTCCCCTATATAATAGCACGGGGCGGCGGGGGAAGGAAGTGCCTGCTCATCGGCTTGGGGGCCGATAGGGGGCCTGCTTTGGCATCGGGACGCACGGCATTGTTGTCGCTAGTATGAATGGGTATAATTTGACGTTTCCATGCCATACCCTGCCAAGCCCTATGTCAAATAATCGAAATAAAACCGCGAGGATCCAGTGCAAGACCTAACCCCTCGACAAATCGTGGAAGAACTCGACCGGCACATCGTCGGCCAGGACGCGGCGAAGCGGGCCGTGGCCGTGGCCATCCGCAACCGCTGGCGGCGGCAGCAGCTCGAAGGCGAAATGCGCCAAGAGGTGGCCCCGAAGAACATCATGATGATCGGCCCGACCGGCGTGGGCAAGACCGAGATCGCCCGGCGGCTGGCCAAGCTCACCGGCGCGCCGTTCATCAAGGTCGAGGCCACCAAGTACACCGAGGTGGGCTACTACGGCCGCGACGTGGAGAGCATGATCCGCGAACTGGTCGAGAACGCCATCGGCCTGGTGCGGACCCAGGAGCGGGCGAACGTCGAGGAGGAGGCGAAGCGGCGGGTCGAGGAGCGGCTGCTCGATCTGCTGGCCCCCGCCCCGCCGGCCTTCGACGCCATGCCGCGAAAGCCCCGATTCGCCCGAGCGCTACGAGCGGACCCGCGAGAAGATGCGGGCGATGCTCGTCGCCGGCGAGTTGGACCAGCGGCGGGTCGAGCTGACGGTCGAGCAGCGGGCCGTGCCCATGATGCTCACCGGCATCGGCATGGAGCAGATGGATATCGACTTGCAGGGGATGTTCGAGAAGATCCTGCCGAAGAACACGCGCCCGCCGCGATCTGAGCGTGGCCGAGGCCCGCGGCGTGCTCTTCGAGCAGGAATGCGACGCCCTGATCAATCAGGAGAAGGTCAACGCCACCGCCATCGAACTGGCCGAGAACGTGGGCATCATCTTCATCGACGAGTTGGACAAGGTCGTGGCCAGCGAGCAGACGCACGGGGCCGACGTCTCGCGGCAGGGCGTGCAGCGCGACCTGCTGCCGATCGTCGAGGGGACCACGGTCCAGACCCGCTACGGATACGTGAAGACGGACCACATTCTGTTCGTCGCGGCCGGTGCGTTCCATCGCGCCAAGCCGAGCGACCTGATGCCCGAACTGCAAGGGCGGTTCCCCATCCGCGTCGAGTTGCAGGGGCTTACCAAAGAGGATTTCGTCCGCATCCTGACCGAGCCGAAGGGGGCCCTGACCAAGCAGTACGAGGCCCTGCTGGCCACCGAGGACGTGCAGTTGACGTTCCAGGAGGACGCCGTCGAGGCGTTGGCCGATTTCGCCTTCCAAGTGAACCAATCGACGCAGAACATCGGTGCCCGGCGGCTGTACACGATCATGGAGCGGCTGTTGGAGGAGCTTAGTTTCGAGGCCCCCGACATGCACAAGGGCCGCGTGCCGATCGGCGCCGCCTACGTCAACGAACGGCTCAGCGAGTTGACGAAGGACGAGGACTTGAGCAAGTTCATCCTATAAAGTGGTAATTCGGGCACCTGTGTGTGGCAAGAAATCCTGGCAAAGCGGTCATTCTGAGCGGAGCGAAGAATCTCTGTGATTCCAGCCAGATTCTTCGCTACGCTCAGAATGACGCCAACGCCATAAAATCTTGCCGCACACGGGCACCTTCGGCACTTGCCACCATTCGGTTTCTGGAGGTATAATCGATTGTGTTGCCGGTTTGCCCCAGAAAGGGATAATCACCATGACCACGACTCTTCAGGAAGCGTTCAGCAGGGCCGCCGCCCTGCCGCCGGAGCGGCAGGAAACGGTGGCAGCCATCGTCTTGGAAGAAATCGATGCCGAAGATCGTTGGCAACGATCATTCGCACAATCCCAAGACGCGCTCTCCAAACTTGCGGCGGAGGCTCTGGAAGAGGACGCAAAAGGCCGCACACGGGACTTGAACGAGTTGCTATGAAATCCCGAACCACGGAACGGTTTCGGCGACGTTTTGCTGGCTTGCCATCCAATGTGCAGGAGCAAGCCCGCCGCTCGTATCGCCTCTGGCTTAGAGATCCCAATTATCCCTCCCTTCAGTTCAAGCGGATTCACACCCGGGATCTCATCTATTCCGTACGAATCGGCATCCATTGGCGGGCCCTGGCCGTGCTGCGCGACGACCGGGCGGTATGGTTCTGGATTGGCCCGCACGCCGAGTACGATGCGCTCATTTCTCGGTTGTGAGGGTGGTGTATTGTTCCGAGACTAGATGCCTCGGCATCTGGTAACGGCAGCTTATTCTCTTCGTTTGAGGGAGGATGAGTATGAAAAATGCCAAATCCCTTGGAATTTTGTTTGCGTTGCTGTTGGGCCTCTACATCGGCAGTTATCTGGCGCTGTCAGTGGCCGGGCGTACGAGCCGGCGACATGGGGGCTGGATCATGTGAACTCATACGGTTGGGCTCCTTATGGCTTTGTTTCAAAACATCAATGGAGGGGCAACCTGATTCTTTTTTATGCGCCGCTGTACTATCTCGACACCCGGTTTTGGCACTCGGATATGTAGCTTAACGCATTGAACCACTGACAATTCTCCTGTTGCGCGTCAATTCCGCAACGGAGAATCTTTCTATTCCTCTGTTCCGTTCCCTCTGTTTCCTCCTGTTCAGAATTAAGCCACTAACTCAGGGATTGCCATGTTGCCAAACGAAGCGAATGAAGCCGAATGGGAAGACGATCAGTTCGACAATGAAGATTACGGCGCAGAGGAATGGGACGACCAGGACCACGAGCCGACGGTTCCGTGCCCGTATTGCGGGCGGGAGATTTACGAGGATTCGGTCCGCTGTCCGAATTGCGGGGCGTATATCTCGGACGAGGACGCGCCGCCGGGCCGAAAGCCGTGGTGGATCATCATCGGCGTGTTGCTTTGTCTGGCCGCAATGTTGCTTTGGGTCGCATTGCAATGAATTGGTTTCTGTTGCGGAAAACGTGCGTAGGGTGGGACAAGCGAAGCGCGGTCCCACCAATTACGACAAAAAACATGGTGGGACCGCGCTTCGCTTGTCCCACCCTACAATCCGCTACAGAAACGCATTATGACGACAGCGCCAGCCGGACGTAGTTCAGCGCCCGTTTGGCAAGATAGATCTGCCGCAACTCGGGATGGAAGACGTAGGGAACGCTTCTGCCGGCAACGCCGTCGGCCGAGGCCAGGGCGATCCGGACGTGTGGAGGGTCGCTGCCTTCATCCCCGGTCCCTGCCCCGCAAGCGGGCGACGGGACGCCAATAGCCAGTGCGTAATCCGAGCCGAACTTTTTCCGGCAGTTAACCGCCGTCTGCCCGACGGAATCGGTAAACTCGGGCAGCACCATTCCGCCGCGAAAGACGGCGGCCGATCCTGCGACACAAGCCAGCCAGTGGGCGACGATTCCCGCCGTGGCGCACTCGGCCGTGGCCAGCGTCTTGCCGCGGTCCAGCAGCAGCCGGGCGACGGCGTCCTGCAACTGCTCGTCTTCCTCGCCGAAGACCAGCGTGCCGAGTCGCTGCCGGATCATCTCCGCCACCGGGTAGATGGCCGCGCGGCACTCCTGCTCGTTTGCCCCGTCGGCGGCGATGCGCAGCGAGATGGTCGCCTGGCTGGCGGTGATGCCGACGATCGGCCGGTGGTCGCGGCGGATCAGGCCCGGCAGCATGGTTTCGATTTGGCTCTCGCCCGCCCCGAAGCAGTTGATCCGCCGGCGGAGGATAACGCGGTGTTCGCTTGCCAGGAAGCTCCCGATGGCCGGGGCGACCGACGCCGTCCACATCTCTTTCATCTCGGTGGGCACGCCGGGCAGCGCGAACAGGCGGCACGGCGGCCGGTCCTCGCGGGGAATCTCCATCTCGATGCCCGGCGCGGTCCCGTGCGGATTGCGGATCGTCCGCCCGCCGGCGGGGACCAGTGCCTGACGCTCGTTCTGCGGCGGCATCGGCCAGCCGCGCAGGGCGAACATCTCGCGAATCTGCTCCAGGGCCTCGGCGTAAACGGTCAATTCGCAGCCGGCCGCCCGGGCCAGGGCCTCGCGGGTCAGGTCGTCATCGGTCGGTCCCAGCCCGCCGGTGACGAGCACCACGTCGGCCCGCTCTATCGCCCGGCGAAGCACGTCGGCGCATGGCTCAAGTTGGTCGCCGACCGTGGAATGGTAAAGCGTGGCCAGGCCCAGCTCCTCCAGGCGTTGGGCGATCCACTGCGAGTTCGTATCGAGCGATTGACCACTGGTGAGTTCGTCTCCGACGGCGATGATCTCGGCGTGCATGGGCGTTACGGTTTTTCCTGCGGTTTCTGGGGGTTGGTTGCAGCCGGCGGCGAACCGATGGCGATTGTCGTTTGATCGGCGCCGAGCCGTCCCTCGCCATGACCGACGACCGACACGTCGAGCGCGGCCGCATCCCGGGGCACGTCGAACCGTAGCTCGGCCTTGCCGTCCGGACCGGCGATCAACAGCGGACGCCAATACACGGTCTCGGCGGCGTCATGTAGCACAGCCGCCCCCGGCTGTGAGGATTCCGCCCCCGGCTGTGAGGATTCGTTCGGCACAGCCGGGGGCGGCTGTGCTACATGGACAGCCGGCGGCGGTTGTCCCAGATACGTGGTGAACGCCGCCGCGGAGGCCTGGTTGGGGGCCAGCCGGCCGGGGTCCATCAGGATCGCGCCCAGGATCATGCAGCAGGTCGTGGCCCCCACGGCCGAGACCCACAAATGGATGCCCGAGACGATCCGCATCAACCCCAGCATGGCCACCAGAATGACCAGTCCCAGTCCGCCGAAGAAGCTCGCGGCGGTCAAGGTGTTCAGGAGGCCGGTGCGGTCGGCCTGATATTCGGCCAGGGCCTCTTCGTAGTTCGTGCTGATTTGCTCGAGGTTGTCGTACATCAGCGGCGGCCGCTCGATGGATGCCGGCCACATCCGTGCGTCTAGCACGCGGTCCAGATCGGCCGGCGCGGTGTCCGCAATGTCGAGATCGGCATTGAAATAGCCGGGGGCGCAAGCTTTAGCCGCCGACGGCACGACGGCGATGTTCGATGTTCCGGGGCCGACGTGCCGTCGGCCGCTAAACGGCGGAGTCGTGTCAGACTTTACCGATACGCCGAGTGCCGCGGGCACCGCCCGGCCGGCCTCGTCGGTGACCAGGAACGTCAATGTCACGCTCTCGCCGGGCGGCGTAGCGCTCTTTGGCATCCAGCGGGCGGACGTTCAGCTTGCGGCTCGGCCGACGATAAACCATCCGCTCGTCCAACCGCTCGGGCGGCGAGACGCCGTAATCGTACAAGACCAGGCGGATCGCCCCGCCGACGGCTTCGTCCAGCGGGATTTCGACCGGCCGGCTCGACCCGTTCGAGTCGCTCAGCAGCGGCCGCTGGCCGACCAGCGCCCCTTGAGCGTAGGCGGCCGCGACCAACGGGCGGCCGGCCTGGGCCGATCGAACGCGAAACTTCAGCGCCTCCCCGGCCTGGAAAACACGACGCCCGACCAGCAGCGAAACCTCGTCGTCGGAAAAGGGGACATCACTGATTTCCTTTTGCTCTTCCCCTAATATCAGTGATGTCCCCTTTTTCGACACCTTTTCGGCACGGCTGCGCGGCGAACGACGAACTCCTCCCGCGCCGGCGGAAACGTTTTCTCGCCGCGGACGGTCAGCGCGTAACGGCCGTCGGGCAAAGCGGCGGGGAGTTGGAACGTCCCGCCCGCCGCCCCGCGGCGAACGCCGATCGCGGCAGTCAAGCCGGGCACGATCTTTCCGCCGGCTCGGACGACCGCGAAGCGGACCTGCCGGTCCGGGCCCTCCTGCAAGCCGAATCGCGTCAGCGTCAGCGAGCGAAAAAAGAGTTTTTCACCCGGCCGATACGCCCGGCGGTCGAGCGTCAGCCGGGTGTCGAGCGGGTCCGGCGCGACCGTCAGCTCGGCCTCCGCTTGTTGCAGGTTTCCGCGATGCCGGGCCGCCACCTTCAAGGTGATCCGCGGGGGGAACTTCGCGTCGGCCGGAACGACGACCTTCAGGCGGCCGTGCTCGTCGGCCGTCTCGCGGAACGCCTTCAGCCGCTCGCCGCTGGGGTCCAGCAGGGCCGCCTCGATTTCGGCGGGCAGGCCCCGGCCGTCGATGGCCGTGGTGCTGATCGTGTACTCCGCGGCAACGCCCTGCTGAAGGCTCGACGGGCCGGCGACCATCAGCCGCAGGTGTTCGGAGGCGATCGTGGCCAACTGTTCCCGGTGGTGGTAATAGCCGCCGGCGGAGAGCAACACCAGCAGGGCGGCGGCCAGCCCGACCGTCCAGTGGATCCAGCGCGCGAACCTTCGCCGCGAGGCCCCGTTCGTCCTGAGCGGGGTCGATTGCCTGGCGTCTTGGGCGTGTTTCCGAGGCTCGGGGTCCATTGTTTCGGGCGACTGCCGCGGCCCTGAGAATTCCTGATAGTTGCTGTTGCGGAAAGCAGGGTCGATCAAGCGAAGCGCAGCCCCACCGCCATATTTCCCGCCGTTGGCGGGGCTGCGCTTCGCTTGACCCGCCCTACACGGACTTTCGGCAACAGATACGTAATAGCGACCTCATCGTCCCACCACAATGTTTTACCGAAACGGTTCACATTCGCCCACCCCCCATTGAAAATGGCGCACGAGGCTCGAATTCCGGTATTTTCGCCCCGTAGTTCTCTTGAGTATCCCAGGCCCCATCTGGTATGCTGCTCATCGAGCCTGCTCGATTCCCGATTCCCACTTTGCGACCGGAGATTCGACCTAAAGGAGCCACCACGCCATGCCTATCGAATTCCGTTGTACGAACTGTTCCAAGCTGCTGCGAACGGGTGACGGCACGGCGGGCAAGCAGGCCAGGTGCCCCGAATGCGGCACGGTGATGACGATCCCCGCCGCCGCGCCGGGCGGCCCGCCGCCGTCCCCGCCGCCTTCGCAGCCGCCGAGCCAATTCGCAACGGCGCCGGCGTTCCAGCCGCCCGCCCAGCCGGCGCGACGCATCACGCCCTCCTCGCTGGACCTGGGCGAGGCGTTCGGCCGCACGTGGGCGGTGTTCAAGCCCAACTGGGGAAATTGCCTGGGGGCGATCGCCCTCGCGATTCTGATCGTTTTAGGGGTGAACTTGGCGACGCTCTTCATTCCGTTCATCGGAGGGCTAATTGCAACTGCATTTCAGATCTGGATCGGCATCGGTTTGGCGCTGTATCTCCTCAAAACGGCGCAAGGAAGAACCGTCGAAATCAGCGAAATCTTCGCCGGAGGGCCGTACTTCCTCAAAATCCTGCTGGCCAATATCCTCGTCGGCCTGCTGGTGTTCGGAATCATCATCGTTTGCGCGGTTCCCTTGTTGCTGGTCGGCTTGATGATTGCGAAAGAAGCCGCCCTGCTGTTGGGCATTGTGGGCCTGCTCGTCGGCATCGTCGCCACGATCTACGTCACGCTGGCCCTGTCCCAGTATTACTACTTGATTCTCGACCAGAACGTGGACGTGATCGAGTCGTTGACGATGTCCCGCGACTTGATGGCGGGGAACAAGCTGACGCTGTTCGGCATCGGCCTGCTCTCTTTCCTCATTTCCATCTCCACGATTCTGACGCTATTCTTGGGACTGCTGTTTACGATCCCCTTCTTCGCCCTCATGCAGCCGGTCATCTATCTGCTCGTAACCGGCCAGCCCACGGCCGACCAAAGGAGCGTGATACCGGTAATGTGAGATGATGTCCGACCGGCTGTTCCGTCTGTAAATCGCCGCCCATCTGTGCTATGATGACAATGGTGGGGGTGTCCTCGATTCCCTCCGCTCGACACCATCCGCTGACTCCCAACCCAATACCTGCCATGCAGCTTTTCGCCGTCATATTGCCGCTGCTGCTTGCGGCCGCGCCGAGCGGGGCCGATCGGCCGGCGGCCAAGATCGACGCCGATCGACTCCGCGGCGAGGTGGCCCGGCTGATGGCCGATTTGGACAGCGACAGTTTCGAGGTCCGCAACCGCGCGGCCAAACGGCTGGAGGAAATGATCGCCCAGCCGGAACTGGGGCCATTTCTGGCCGACGACTTCCAGCGAACGTTGATCCGCACCGACGTCTCGTTCGAGGTCCGCAAGCGGCTGGAGGGTTGGCGGCGGCAATTGCCCCCGCCGAAGCTGAAGCCGGTCGGAAACGTCTCGCCGGAAGAGCTGGACAAGCTGATCGGCCAGTTGGACGACGATTCATATCCCGTGCGGCTCGGGGCGGCCGAACGGCTCGATTGGATGCTCGGCGATCCGAAGCTGATCGCGCCGCTGATGGAGCGGCTCAAGCGGCGCCTGGCCGAGGATGGACTGAGCTCCGAGGCGCGCCGCCCGATCCAGTCGGCGTGGCAGCGGGCGAGAGGGGCTTGGCTCACGAACCCCGACGCCGCCGCGGTCCCGCTGCCCAAAGTCGCCGATCAGCAGATCGAACGCTGGCTGGACGATCTGCCCCAGCCGGGCCGGCCGGGCGAAACCGCCCAACGCGAATTGCTCGACCTGCTCGCCCGCGACGAGTACGTGCCCCGCCTGAAACGGATGTTGAGCGCGCGGCTGGCCCGCGGGCCGAACGCGGATACCGCCGCCCGGCTGCAAGCCCTGCTCGATTGGACGAAGCCGGCGATGGTGGCCGAGTTCTGGCAAAACCGCCATCAGTTGGGCGCGCAGCACCTGTTGGTCGGCGTGCCCAGCCAATCGGCCGGCGCCCCCAGGCCCAGCCACTTCGACCGCATCGACGACCACGTGGCGCATTGCGTGAGCGGCAGCAACCTCTCGCCTGGCGACTATCCCGTCGGCGTGGCCTTTCCGCATCCCAACAACGAAGGCGCCTTCTTTCGTTTGGTCAACCTCCCCACGCCGCGGCGGAGGATGGCCTATCCGTTTTTGCTGGAGATCGACGAATCGAAACGCCTGGCCGACCTCAGCCGGCGCACGCTGGATCGGATGCTGGCCGAAAAACGCGCCCTTACCGAGCCCGAACTGGTGATTCTCGCCGGCCTCGATCCGGCCGAGCTGTCGCGCTTCGCCGGCCGCTATTTCCTGCTGGTCGATGACGAGCCGCTGGGCGCTGGACCGCCGCGCTGGGGCGGGCGACCCAGCCGCTTCGGCATGATCTGCGCCCGGCTGGCCATCGACGGCACGAAAGACGCTGGGCCGGGCCTGATCGCGGCCATCGAGAAGAAGCGCTTCCTCCCGCCGACTGCCACCGGCCCCTACAAGCTGCACCTGATCGCCGCGCTGTCGATCGCCGCCCGCGATCCCTGGCCGCAGGCCGACCAGTGGCTGGCCTCCTGCGTCGCCGCGGACGAGCCGTTGCTCGACCACCGTCCCGACCTGACGGCCGTGCCCACGCTCGGCGCCACGGCGGCGGCCATCCTCCTCCGCCGTCACGAGCAAGCGCCCAACCAGTTCGGCCTCCTCCTGGAAGCCGATCCGCTGCTGAACCAGATCAAACTCGACGGCTTCCGTTTCGACAATGCGGCGTCGCGGAAGAAGGTTCAAGAGTGGTGGGCGGACGAGAAGGACGCGAAGAAGGCGCCGTAACCGAATCGCGGTAAGCTTCCCGTGTCCACTTGGCAGGAGAGGGCAGTTATTGCATAAGCCCGTTTTCTATTTTCCAACCCTTTCACTCTTTCGCGGGAGGAAGTACTCATCGCCTGACCTCGGCAGGTATTGTCCCTTGCGTATGTCTTCAACTGAACGATTCAAGGCGTTCAGAACATATCCGGCCAACACGACCGGCCAAGGTCCGTCTCCCTCCAAGCCAAACTTTTTGAACATCTCGCGGCGATTAGGACGTTGAAGGATTCTGTCAATTCTCGGATAGGCTCGGGACAGCGTTTCAAGCGAAATTGCGGGCAGCGAATCCAGGTTTGTGGCCACGAGATCGATGCCCGCATAACGATATGCTTCGATGACAAATCCGGCGCAGTTGAACCGGCGAACCGAACAAGAAGCGTCCGATTCGCGGCAGTGCGGCAGGATTATATACTGCTGCTCTGGGCGAACACTTTCCGCCTCATACTCGGAGAGATGTTCATCGACAAACACGCCGATTTGACGCGATTCTCCAACTTTCAGATCGGCGCTTCCGCACGCCTGGATGGGATGCCTACTATGCTCCCTTGCCAGTGGCGGCCCCATGTGTACCAGGGCAATGGTGGCTTTTGAGACAATGTCATCCCGTTCCTCATTCGCCAAACCCACGTGGGAGACGAATTCCGCTTCCGCGTCAGAGTCCATCCCCACGACATCGTACTTTAACACTGACGTTGGGTGACTTCCAAGACGCTGTGCGGGCATCGGTCGCGGCCTTCCTAACCTTCTCGGAGAATAGTATCTATATTCAAGGCGGCCAGTTGTTCGGTACAGTGCGCCGCCTGTTCGGGAGAAAGTTTCTCGTGAAGAGTCTTCTGAATTTGGGACGCCCGCCGCAAAACCAGCTCCGAGAACCAAGAGACCGGCAAAACTTTGAGGGCTTGACGCACCTCGTCGGCGTATGCACTTCTCAACAGACAGAGCGACAATATCGCGTTGAGCGCCACGGCCGCGAATTTGTCCCGCGAAAGCAATCGCGGATTCAGATAAAGCTTGGCGATTTCATAAAGCCGATCCGCAAGTCGAGGTTCGCTGTTCGGCTCATCGGGCGGTAACTCAACGAGTTTTCTCACAAGCGTCTTGGCGACCTCAAGCTCTACCTCAATGGGCACGGTTGCATTGTGTTCCGCGTCTAAAAGGATAGCGAGAGCCGAAAGGTCGGCTCGATCCATTGTCGCTACATATTTTCGGATTGCGGAGCCGACCGCCACAATATCAAGTTGATCCTCGCTGTCGCGGTGCTGCTTGATGAATTGGAAAAGAAGGCGATTCAATGTCTCCGCACTACCCGGCGGAAATGCTACCACCTCACTCTCGATGACAGCTAGCCGCTTTTCCTCGGGACTTACCGTGTTGCTACTAATCTTTTGGATTAAATGTTCATGCGTAAAACTCTCTTCGTTCTGTTCACCCTGAGTTGATCGTTGTTGTTGCCTTTTCCAGTTGAATCTGTTCCAAAGGATATTAGAAAGATAACGAGGGAATTTTTCAAAGGTGCTTTTTTCTCGTTGAGTTATCCTTTCGATGTCAGTTGATTGCATGAATGTCATTTCGTGCTGTTGTTCTTTTCCTAGTATTGCAACCGTACTGTCCCCAATGAATAGCACATATTTTTCAGATGATGGAAAGGGAAAAGAAACACAGTGAAAAAACAGCCAGTCTGACTCCTTCGCGGAAACTAAGTGCGAGTTATAGACAATGCTGTAGTTCGGAGAGCTCCAGGATATTTCTTCAGATTGCACATCATAATTTAAGCCATAAATATTTCTCGACGTTAGGGGCTCAATGCCTCTCATCCATGACTGCTTGCCGCCTTTGGATTTTATCCGTAGGCGTGATACTTGCGTGGTACTGTAATTAGACCGCAGCAATATGTTTTTACCACGACTCATGAAACATGCTCTCCAATAATTAATCGTTTACTCAGAATCTGCAAGTCCGTCGGGGATCCATTGCGCAATGGAACGATCAAGAACTTCCAATTTCTGTTGAGCCTTCTTAACCATTTCGGCAACCTTATTGACGTCTTCGCGAGTCAGCATGACTTCAACCTCGTGCGTCTCTTCGTCCTGACCCTCATACTCGATTTTCATCGTGGTCAGCGGAATAAGACCCTCTATAGCATCTCGAGCGGTGTTGTAAACGGGGCGGGCATCGCAGATGAGCTCGATTCCCTGAACTGAGTTACCTAAAATGGAGCGAAGACGCTGGGCCTTTTGGGAACGCGCGAGAACCGGGTAGTTCCTGATGAGCCGGGGTAATTTCACCTTCAAGTCGGCAAACACTTTGTCGGAAAACTTCTCGGCGTTTTTCGGGTCGGCTTGACGCCACTCACCGAGCGCCTCCATGATCTGCTCAAGTCGACGGGGTTGCAGATTATTCAGGGCAGTTACCACAGAGGAAGCGTGACTATCATTGCCAACTATGCCTTCCACTAATCGGGAAAGTTCATCTCTCCCGAGGAAACCAACTTCCGCTTCCACCGCTGTGGCTATCGCTTCGATCTGTTCGATGGGGATCCGTGCAACTGCCAGCAGATCACTGACCATCTGGGGGGGGACTGCGATTCCCCGGATGAGATCTGCGGACATTCCAGGACAAAAAAATACTCGATCAGCCATGAGGCTATCCTTTGTACTCTGCGTGACCCTGTGCAAATACCGAATTATATGTAATTTACCTCAAAATTCCAATTGGTATATGGCGGGCAATTCGATTCGACCCGGCATTATCATATCCCTTCCGACATGGGTTACAAGCGACCCGAAGTGCCAAAACAAGGACGCGCCGTTGAAATCCCATTGCACAACTGCTAAATCTTCACCCACTGCTTACTACACCCGCGGCTCGTTCTGCTCCTGGTCCCAATACGGCGACAAACGCCGCACGTTGGCGACCATCTGGGGAAAGGCCTCGATGATCCGATCGACTTCGGCCTCGGTGTTGTAGCGGCTGAAGCTGAAACGAATCGAGCCTTGGACGGCGGCGTCGGGGATGTGCATCGCCATCAAAACGTGCGACGGTTCGAGCGAGCCGGACGTGCAGGCCGAGCCGCTCGACGCGCAGATGCCGAAGGCGTCCATCTGGGTCAGCAGCGATTCGCCCTCCACGGCGTGGCAGGAGACGTTCAGCGTGTTGGGAGTCCGCGGGGCGTTGCGGCCGTTGATCTCGACGTACGGGACGCGCTCCTTGATGGCCTGCTGCAAGCGGTCGCGCATCTCGCGGACCCGGGTGTTCTCGTCCAGCAGGCCGTCGGCGGCCAGTTGCAGGGCCTTGGCCAGCCCGACGACGTAGGGGACGTTTTCCGTGCCGGCGCGGCGGCCTTCCTCCTGATGCCCGCCGATCATGAACGGCCGGCAGCGCGTGCCGCGTTTGAGATACAAGGCCCCGACGCCCTTGGGGGCATGCACCTTGTGGCCGGAGAACGAGAGCATGTCCACGTGCTGAAACTCGCGCCGGAGGTCGATCGGGATCTTGCCCACCGATTGCGTGGCGTCGGTGTGGAAGATGATGGCCGGGTCGGTCTCCTTCGTCAACCGCGAGAGCTGCTCGATGGGAAAGATCACGCCGGTCTCGTTGTTGGCGTGCATGATCGTGACCAGCAGCGTATCGGGCCGCAGGGCGCGGATGAACTCGCCGACGTCCAGGTTGCCGTCGCGATCGACGCCCAGAAACGTGACCTCGCAGCCCTGCCGTTCGAGTTCGCGGCAGACGCCCAGCACGGCCGGGTGCTCGACGGCGGTGGTGACGACGTGGCGGCGGTTGGGGTTCGCCCGGACCGCGCCGAAAATGGCCGTGTTGTTGCTCTCGGTGGCGCAGCTTGTCAGGAGGATCGAGTTCGTATCGGTCAATCCGAAGAAGCGGGCGATCTCGGCCCGGGCGTCGGCCAGGGCGTGGGCCGTCCGCCGCGCCGGCTCGTACATCGAGCTGGGATTGAAGTATTCCGCGTGGAGAAACGGGCCCATCGCCTCGACGACTTGCGGGGCGACCCGCGTGGTGGCGTTGTTGTCGGCGTATATGACGTTCATAAGTATCTCGTATCAGGCGATTGTTCAGTTTGGCGCATCGGCTTTCAAGTCCGGTGGGTTCGCTCTTATGCCGAGCCGCGCCTCCTTCAGACCTCGAAGAACCGAAGCCATTGCCTTGCGATTCTTGTGCAACCAGAGTTCTCGTTGGGGAATGGCCTTCGCCAAAATAACCCGCACTTCCGTCGCGTCCACCTCTTCGACGATGACCTTCTGGTTGGCAAAATGGCTGCCTAGAGTGACCCGCCCCTTGTCGTCCACT
Organism: uncultured Planctomycetota bacterium; assembly: GCA_963733145.1. GTDB lineage: Bacteria > Planctomycetota > Planctomycetia > Pirellulales > Thermoguttaceae > JAHIKV01. Next base: position 202,229 of record CAVTCJ010000013.1, read on the forward strand.
TTTTTTGTTTTCATAAACGATGCCCCCGTGACTGACACTCCAGTCGCTCCACTGTAGGAACGTGAGTTAATAGCGTTATCCCGCTTCCGCCCTCACCCTAGCCCTCTCCCAAAGGGAGAGGGGACCGGCGGCGTCACACGCCGATGACGCGAATCCGCTCATCGACCGCGTCTTTCAAGGTCTGTTCGACCAGCATCCGCAAAGTGGTGCTGGCGTGTTCGCAGCCCTGGCAGGAGCCCGAGAGCCGGCAATAGACCAGCATTTCCTTGATGTCCACGATTTCCACGTCGCCGCCGTCGCGGCGGAGCATGGGCCGGATCTGCTCGTCGACGGCCTTTTCGATTTTCTTGTCGAACTGGTAGGCGGAAACCGGCGGCCCCGCTGCCGTCGGTGCGGCGGCGGGCGTCGCGCCGAGGATGGGCAACTGCGGCAGTTGTTTGAGTTCCGGCTTGCCGGTGCCCCAGGTTTCGTCCAGCAGGTCTTGCAGCCCGCCGGGGACGTGGTGGCAGGACATGCAGGCCCCGCCGGCCTTGATGGCTCCGGTGATCTCGTCGATGGTGTGGAGATTCAACTCCTTGATTTTGCGGCGGATGTAGGGCTCGCTGAGCGAGAAGCATTTGCAGACGATGCGGCCCTCGGAGCGCTCGTCGGCGTGCAGATCGACGCCCAGTTTTTGCAGATCGACGCCGCGGAGTTGCGCCCAGTTGAAGACCGCGGCCTCGAGCGCCTCGGCCCCCATGACCGAGCAGTGGATTTTCTGCCGCGGCAGCCCTTCGAGGAATTTCACGATGTCCTGATTGGTGATCTTCAGCGACTCGATGGGCGTGCGGCCGCCTTCCTCGATCAACGTGCAGAGCGCCTCCGAGGCGGCAATCGCCGACGTGCAGCCGAACGTCAGATAGCGGGCCTCGGTGATCACGTCCTGCGTCGGGTCGGTCGGATGGCGGCGGACGCGGAAGGTGAAGCGGATCGCGTCGCCGCAGGCCAGCGACCCGTGCTCGCCGAAGCCGTCGGGGTTTTCGATTTCGCCAAGGTGCGTTCCCGGCTTGCCGTGAACGGCGTCCATGAAGAGTTGCTTAGTCTTTTCGCTGTATTCCCAGGCCATTTACGTTCCTCGATATACTACAAGTGCATTATTTCCAGTCTATGCGGTGCGGCTACCCTCGGCAAGAGGGGAGAGTAAGGAAGGATGAGGGATGAAGGATGAGGGATGAAGGATGAGGGATGAAGGATGAGGGATGAAGGATGAGCGTGCATCTGAACAATTCATCCTTCATCCCTCATCCCTCATCCTTCCTTCTACTGCCCGAGCATTTTCGCCGTGACCAGCCAGCGGAGTTCGCCGCCGCCGGTCGTTGGCCGGTCATCAAAGCGGATGCAGGCCGTCGCCCCTTTGTCGAAATGGATCAGCCCGCCCGTTTGTCCGACGAGCGCGGCGGTCAATCGGCCCGCGTCCGGGGCGTGGCCGACCCAGGCGATCCGCTGGTGCGTTTTGGCCTGCCCGGCCGTCCAGCGCAGCAGACCGTCCAGGTCGCTGCCCGGCCGCAATTCGTCGCGCCGGACGACCTGGGGCTTCCCCTTGACACCGGCGGCCAGTAGCTCGGCGGTTTCGATACAGCGGGTCAGGGGGCTGGCCGCGATCACTTCCGGCGCGACGCCGAAAGCGGCCAGTTCTTTCACGAATCGGGCGAACCGCCGCCGGCCCTCCACGGTGAGCGGCCGCAGATCGTCGTCGGGCCACTCGTCGTCGTCCCGGTCCACGGCCCAGGCGTGACGCACTATGTAAAGGTCCATTATACGCACCGCCACAATGTGCGGTCCTCGATCTGCAAACGCCGTTGTTCTTCGGCAATATCGACGCGAAACCGCTTTGCGTCCTGCGGATAACCGGCCGTCGGCTGCAACTCGGGCAGGCGGCGGCGCCAGAACCCGTTAAACGCCCGCATCGCCAACTCGCGGAGATACTTCGAGGCCATCGAGGCCAGCGCGGCCGCCAGACAGGACTCGGCCTTGGTGCGGAAGCAGACCTCAATGCGGCGCTCCGCCGGGCCGAAACGGTAATGGCTCGCCTGGCGTCCCTCGCCGCGGACTTCGATCAGCGATTCGGGAAAATGCCGGGCCAGCAGTGGTCCGTAGCGGTTCCGCCCGCCGTGCTTATCGCAGACCATCGAGACCGGCCCCGGCGGGAGCGCGCCGACGATTTCCGCGGCCAGGGCGAGCGTTTGCATCGACAGCGCCGTCGCCTTGTTGCCGTATCGGTCGACGAGCGAGTTGAACTCCTCCTCGAAAACGGGGCGGCTGCGGACCGCGAGGAGCTTTACCCCGGCCCGGGCCAATCCCGTCCGCAACGTCTCGGCCGACGCGGCGCATTGCTCGGCGCCGCAGTCGATCGGGGCCGGTTCGTCGTGGTCGGCGTACCAGGGGATCGTCTTCATGCGGTCGAGCGAACCGGGGGCGAGGCCGTGCCACACGTCGCGCCAGCGGCGGGGCGTAAGTTCCAGCAATCCGAGTGCCGCCCAGAGTCCCAGTTCCAGATTTCGCAGCCCTTTGCCCGAGGAGTAGAGCGACTTCGAGTCGGCCATCGCCACGCGCGGGCGGGAAAGCGGGACAGTCCCCCTTTTGCACTCGACGACCTCCGCCAGCCGCTCGTAGAGGGCTTCGTTTCCGACGCCGTCGGGGACCTCCCAGGCGGTGGCCGAGATGACCAGCGGGCCGAGATTTGGTCCGTAGCCCGCTTCGTCGGTGCCGATTAAATATCCCATGCCCGGCAAGCGTAGCAGTTGCCGCCCGCGGCCGCAAGCGGGTTGAATGCGCCGGGCGGAAACCGTACAAAGTATGGTTCAGTTTATTCGATCTCAGAACACGAATGTCGCAATAGCCGGCGGCTAACAGCCGCCGGAATGTGCTCAAATGGTGGGTTTCTCTTCCGGCGGCTGTTAGCCGCCGGCTATTGTTCACAGTGCCGGGGTCAAACATCGATGGTCGATCAAACGATTCTACGCGTAATCCAATTGACTCCGCCGGGCGCGGGGCCGTGGCCACGCTGCGCGTCGAAGGACCGGGGCTGCCCGAGACCGTGCAAACGTGTTTCCGTGCCCGCAACGGAAAACCCCTGGCGGCCCACTGCGCGGATCAACTGGTGGTCGGCCGCTTCGACGGCGAGGAAGTCGTAGTCCGTTGCCGCGGCGAAGACGTCGTCGAACTGCACTGTCACGGCGGCACGGCCTCGGCGGGCATGATCGAGGAGACACTGGTTTCGGCGGGCTGCCGATCCGTGGCCTGGCGCGACTGGATTGCTGATCGCGCCGAGGACCCGATCTCCGCTGCCGCGACGGCTGCATTGGCCGACGCCCGCACCGAGCGGACGGCCGCCATTCTGCTCGACCAACTTCAGGGCGCCCTCGGCCGCGAGATGGCGGAGATATGCGAGACAATCGCTCGCGGCGAAGCAGAGGCCGCCCGGCGCCGGATTGACGTGTTGCTGGCCCGGGCGGAATTGGGCCGCCACTTGCTTCGGCCCTGGAGCGTGGTGCTGGCCGGACGGCCGAACGTCGGCAAGAGTTGCACGTTAAACGCCCTGGCGGGCTACGCGCGAGCGATCGTACACCACTCTCCCGGCACTACCCGCGACGCGGTAACCGTTACCACCGCCGTCGATGGCTGGCCGATTGAACTGTGCGACACGGCCGGGCTGCGCGACGAGGCGGAGGGCGTCGAACGAGCCGGCATCGAGTTGGCCGCAGGGCGATTGGCCCGCGCCGATCTGCGGCTGTTGATCTTCGACCGCAGCGAGCCGTGGTCGGACGCGGATCGGAAACTGGTCGAAAGATGGCCCGGCGCGGTGTTGGTTCACAATAAGAGCGATCTTCCGCCGGGCGCGGCGATCGGCCGGCGGGATTGTGCATAAGCGCACTGCAGAGTAGAGGGGATCGGGGAGTTATTGGCCGCAATTACCACACGGATTGCACCGAATCCGCCCCCGCCGGGCACTGCCGTTCCGTTTACCGACGAACAAGTCGAGGCAGTGCGGCGATTGGACATCTCGCCATTTAGCCCCCGGTGAACACACCGGGGGTATCGTTCGGAGCTTTCTCACGCTTTGCCCCCCGTGTATTCACGGGGGGCTAAATGGTCTTGTTCCGGGACGCCATCAACCGTCGGCGGTGCTATTGTCCCCGACCTCCGATTTCTGTTCCCTCGCGGAAGCGCGGATCGCCTGAAACTCGGGATCGGATCGGATCGGGTCGAAGTCGGACTCCTCATCGACCATTTGGTAGTAAGCCGGATCCACAGCCAGCGATAGAGCGAGATGCGCCAGCGACTGACGCCGCAGACCGGCCAGACTCAAGTAGCAGGCGAGGTTGTAATGGAGCAATGCCTCGCCGGGATTTGACTTCAGCGACCTTTTCAGGGCTTCGATAGCCAAATCGAGCCGTCCGGTACGTTTGTAACACCACCCCAAGGCGAGGTGGACGCGGATATCACCCGGCGCCAGCCGAGCTGCACGTTCCAAGGGCATCAGGGCCTCGAAATACCGTCCCATTTCGTGCAACCCCTCGCCCCATAGGCACAACGTTTCGGCATTGAACTGCGCCGGATCGCCCAGTCTCCCCAAAGCCTGCAAGGCATGCTGGGGCATTCCAAGCTCCAAAAAGCCTTCGGCTTCACGGCGGATTTTTCTCGATCGGAGGCGGTCTGTGCAACTCATGGCTCTCCTCGCTCCGTACTTGTGGTACGTGCCTAATTTATTTTACTCGGCATCCCGCCCGGAGAAAATTTTTATGCCATTCCCGGCGAAAATGCGGAAATATCCCGCCATAACCAAACGGAGCCGGAGTTATCCCAGAACCATGGACACTGGCCTGAAACGTCTTATTTCACGACATTGGCATAATGAAGGGCGGCCGAAAAATTCGGCTATTTAGCCCGCCGTGAATACACGGCGGGTAAAGCGGTGGACCCCAAGCCCGTGCCCCCGGCGTATTCACCGGGGGCTAAATAGTGCCGGGGGCTAAATAGTTTCTGTTGCGGAAAGCGTGCGTAGGGTGGGACAAGCGAAGCGCGGTCCCACCAATAACGGCGAAAAACAGGGTGGGACCGCGCTTCGCTTGTCCCACCCTACGATCCGCAACAGCATCTAAATAATAATCAGCGAGAACCCCCCGCTGGCTGTGACCGGCGAAGGAAAATACCCCGCAGCCGACAGATATGACCCGCCGTTGCCCGTGGGACTGGAAATGCGACGAAATTTTTCGGCAAATAGGCGATGCCTCCCCCCCATGGTAGTCATAAATCCAGTTCTGGCAATATATTATGAAGTGTGCCTCAAGCCGCCTTGCATTCTCCCGGTGGTTTGTTACACTGAGGCGCTTAGTGGTTTATTGGCAACACTTATTGTAGGTGGAGTCTTAGATAACACGGCGGGGAGGAAGTTGCTTCCTGACACGGAAGCGTCCCCAGCCAACCAAGGTGGAGCAGTCGCGGTAGCAGATGACTATTACAAAAGAGCGGAAGACCGGGCTGATCGAGGAGTATCAGCAGAGCGCGAACGATACCGGGTCCCCGGAAGTCCAAATCGCCATTCTGACGTCGCGGATCAACGGACTGACCGAGCATTTGCAGGGTCACAAGCGGGATTTCGCCTGCCGGCGAGGCTTGCTGATGTTGGTCGGTCGCCGTCGGCGACTGTTGGATTACCTCAAAAAGGTCAATCCACAGCGTTACCTCGACATCATTAGTCGCCTCGGCATACGTAAGTAGCCTTTGGCGGCCTTCTCTCACCCTGGCGGCCGGCGGATGCACCGGAGGTTGTGCCGGACTTGTTGGACAGGTTGGCAATCTCTCCTACGGCGCGGTTGGCACTGTATCTGTAGGAGAGGTTGGCAACCTGTCCTCCGATCCAGTTGGCAATCGGTCCGATGGTCATTTTCCTCCATGCCGCAGAGACGACTCCAATTTAGATGAAGGTAGGGACATAAATTGAAAGTACGAGTAGAACGACAGATCGGAGCATCCATTCTTTCCATCGAGACCGGTGAATTAGCCAAGCAGGCCGCCGGCAGTTGTCTAGTCCAATACGGCGAAACGGTCGTCCTGGTGGCCGCGGCCGCGGGCGGTCCTCGCCTGGGCGATTTCTTTCCCCTGACCTGCGATTATCGCGAGCGGGTCGCGGCCGCGGGCAAGTTCCCCGGCGGCTTTCTCAAACGCGAGGGCCGGCCCACGACCAAGGAAACCCTCACCGCCCGGCTGATGGACCGGCCCATCCGCCCGCTTTGGCCCGACCGCTACCGCGACGAGGTCCAGGTGCAGGCCTTCGTGCTGGCCAGCGACCGGCAGAACGACGGCGACGTGCTGGCGATGAACGGGGCCTCGGCGGCTTTGCGGCTCTCTCCGCTGCCGTTTCAAGGCCCGATCGCTTCGATCCGCATCGGTTTCATCGACGGGCAGTTCGTCCCCTTCCCGACTCACGACCAGTTGGAGGAGAGCGAGCTGGACCTGATCGTATCCGGCAGCCGCGAGTCGATTCTGATGATCGAGGGTTTTGCCCGCGAGATGCCCGAGGACCGCATGGCCGAGGCCATCGTCGCCGCCCACGATTGCATCCGTCAAATTTGCGAGATGCAGGAAGAGTTGGCCGAAAAGGCGGGCGCGGTGAAGAAGGAATTCGAGGCGCCGGCGGACGACGGGCTGTTCGACGTACTGCGGGGAAAATACTACGACGCCTTCCTGGAGGCCAAGAAAGTCAAGGAGAAGCTGGCCCGCGGAGAAGCCTGCGACGCCTTGAAAACACAGGCGCTCGCCGAGATCATCCCCGACCCGACGGCCGAAGGCGCCACGACCACCGAAGCCTTCGCCTCCGCCTGGGAACGGCTGGAGAGCCGCGTCACCCGCGACCTGATCCTCTCCGGCGTCCGCTCCGACGGCCGCGACCACACAACCCTTCGCCCGATCACCTGCCAGATCGACCTGCTGCCGCGGGTCCACGGCTCGGCGGTGTTCCAGCGGGGCGAGACGCAATCGCTGGTGACGGTCACCCTCGGCACCGGCCGCGACGAGCAGCGCGTCGACGGGCTGGTCGAGGAATACTCGCAAAAGTTCATGTTGCACTATTACTTCCCGTCGTTTTCGGTGGGCGAGGTCCGTCCGATCCGCGGCCCCGGCCGGCGGGAGATCGGCCACGGGGCGCTGGCCGAGCGGAGCGTGAAGCCGGTCTTGCCCGACCCCGATTCTTTCCCCTACACGATCCGTATCATCTCCGACATCCTGGAGAGCAACGGCTCGAGCTCGATGGCCAGCGTCTGCGGGGCCACGCTGGGGCTGATGGCGGCCGGAGTGCCGATCAGCAATCCCGTGGCCGGCATCTCCGTCGGCCTGGTCAAGGAGCCGGACCGGTACGTCCTGCTGACCGACATCATCGGCGACGAGGACCACTTCGGCGACATGGACTTCAAAGTCTCCGGCACGCAGAACGGCATCACCGGTATCCAGTTGGACCTCAAGATCAACGGGATCAGCGAACAGATCATCCGCGAGACGCTACGTCAGTCGCGCGAGGCGCGGATCGAAATCCTCCGCACCATGCTGAGCACGATTCCGCGTCCCCGGCCGGAGATTTCGCCGTGGGCGCCGCGGCTGTTGCGGACGCACATCGATCCGGAGAAGATCGGCCTGCTGATCGGACCGGGCGGCAAGATGATCCGCTCCATCCAAGAGACCACCGGCGCTTCGATCGAGGTCGATGACGACGGCACGGTGAGCATCGCCAGTTGCAGCATGGAAGGGGCCAATGAAGCCCTGAAGCGGGTCGAGGCCCTCACCGCTTCGGTCGAGGTCGGACGCATCTATGATGGCCGCGTGATGAGCATCAAGGATTTCGGCGCCTTCATCGAAATCCTGCCCGGCAAAGACGGGCTGTGCCACATCAGCGAACTGGCCGACGGTTACGTCAACAGCGTCATGGACGTCTGCAAGGTCGGCGACGAGATGCAGGTCAAAGTCATCTCGATCGACGACCAGGACCGGGTCAAGCTCAGCCGCAAGGCGGTGCTCCGCGAGATGGCCGCCGCCGAAAAAGGCGGCGACGGAAACTGAATCACCGGGCGTGATTCCGGAACATTTCGTTGATTGAGCATCGGATCAACATGTCGTGAACAATAGCCGGGGGCTAACAGCCCCCGGTGGGATTGCATGCAATTTTGACCACATTCCGCCGGCGGTTAGCCGCCGGCTATTGCGACATTCACTTTCCCGTTGCTTGATGAAGACGCGCACAAGATTGTTCTGGAGTTGGCGCCCGTGGCAGTGCCCGCCTCGGTGTGAAGCAACAGCCATGAAGTCGATGCCCAATGCCTCGGGTCGGAAAAGGAATATCCTGATATCCTCTTGTTTTTTCCCGAATATCAGTGATGTCTTCTTTTCCGCTCCCAGGAGGGTGACAGCGTTTGAAATGCCTGCTGGACTTTGGGGCTGGAGAGTTCAACCGTATGACATCGGGGAGATGGTGCGATGACGATAGCCGCATGTTACCTTTCGAGCGAGGGCGTAGTCTTTGGTGCGGACAGCACTTCAACAATGTACGTCTCGGGTGTAGGCCCCGGAGCCGCAGGTTCGGAACACCATTACAATTTCGCCCAGAAGATTTTTCAGATCGGCGAGAGCAGCACGCTTGCAATGACCATGTGGGGACTTGGAAATCTCCATAATATCAGCTATCGCACGTTGATCGCCCAGTTTGCCGATACGCTTGTTGGCCAGGGAGCCCAATCGATGGCAGACGTGGCCAATCGTTGGAGCCAGTTCTTCTGGTCTTCGTATTCGACCGAACTCTCGCAGGTGATTTCACGTGCTCAAGCATTGCACGGCCAAGCGAGCAGGACACCAGAGGAAGAATCGGAACTCCTCTATCTTTGGCAGGCTTTCTCCGGAGGATTCTGCATCGGTGGATACCTGATGAATGATCGGACCCCGTCCGCTTTTGAAATCCCATTCAACCCAACGATGACGGGCCCCAATGTCCTGCCCCCATTGCAGATTGGCCGAACCAAGTTTTGGGGTTGTCCCAATCTCGTGAACCGACTACTGTTCGGCCTCGATGAAGTGGTGTACTCGACGATCCTCCAATCGGGCAAATGGACGGGAACAGAACCAAGACCTGTTCGATCTTATCAGTCCGTTCTGCCTCGGGCAGCCCTTCGATTTGCCCATTCGGGAGGCAATTGACTGGGTCCATTCGTCGATCTATACTACAATAAAGACGATGAAGTTCTCGCACATGGCCCCCGTGTGCGGGGGGCCAGTGGAGCTTGCGGTGATAACGACCGATAGAAGATTCCGTTGGGTGCGTCACAAAGGCTTTGACTCCGCAATTAGCGAAGGAAGGTTGAACGATGTCCCCCGTGACCACAGCTAATCTCCAGCGTGACTTCCAGGAAAAAGCCCAGCAAATCCCGCAGGCCCAATGGGTTCGGGACATGATCGACCATTACCGCCGCACCGGAGCCTATCGGCCAGAGGACTTGCGACGGCTCCTCGGCGATCCTAATCAAGCAGTCGAAGTTGGTCCAAACGCTCAGCCTAGCCTCTTTTCATTCGGCTAGAGTTGGCCGCTGAGTCTGCCCTCTCAAGGCGGCGTTCTCAATAGTCAAAGTGTCTCTAGGCATGCCCCCGGCCGGAAATGGGGACACTGGTTTCCGCTTGTTCTTGTCGAAATAAAATATAGATCCCCTTTCCGCCTTCGGAGGAACGAGGATAGTTCATCCCGCCCCTGACGTCAGCAGCGGCGAGTCGTGCTCGATCTGGACGCGCTCGATTACACAACCGGCCTTTTGGACATCGGCCACGGCGCTGCGAATCGCCGACTCAAGACAGTCCGCTTCCCGACTGAATCCGATAACCGGCACGCCACAGCAGGCCCCCGGCGTACCGTCGTCGCAACCGGCCTCGAACAAGCGGTCGGCCAATTCCTCGGTCATTTCTGTCCCCGCCGCCAGGATCACCTCAAAGTCATAGGTCTTCATGGGGTCTATTCTAACACAACGAGAATATGGGGGAAAGCAAGGACCCAGTTGAGTTTCCGCCTCAGTAAGATACAATTTTTCTTATGGCTTCCACCGATGATTTGAACCGGCAGTTGGCCGACCGCTACGCCGAGATTTCCCGGCTGGCGGGCGGGTTGGCCCACGAAATCAAGAACCCGCTCTCCACCATCCGCCTGAACATGGAGTTGCTGGCCGAGGACTTCCGCGGCTCCGATTCGGCCCGCGACCGCCGGGCGATCAAGAAAGTCGAACTCGTCCAACAGGAGTGCCGCCGGTTGCAGGACCTGCTGGACGATTTCCTGCAATTCGCCAAGGCTCATCGGTTGAACCTGCAGCCGAACGATCTCAGCAGCCAAGTCCGCCAGACGCTGGACTTCTATCGTCCCCAGGCCCGCGAGGCGGGCGTGGAGATCGTGGATTATCTGGCGGGCGATCTGCCCACCGTGATGTTGGACCGCGAGGCGTTTCGCGGGGCGCTGTTGAACCTGTTGCTCAACGGCGAGCAGGCCATGCCCGACGGAGGCCAACTCGTGGCCCACACCTACGGCACGCCCGACGGCGTGGCCCTGGACTTGATCGACACCGGCTGCGGCATGGACGAAGACACGCAAAACCGGGTGTTCGAGGCGTTTTATTCGACCAAGCGGGGCGGATCGGGGCTGGGACTGCCCACCGTGAAGCGGATCATCGAAGGCCACGGCGGCCGGGTCCGACTGCAAAGCGCCCCCGGCCGCGGCACGCAAGTCACCGTCTATCTGCCCGTGCTGCCCAGGCTCCCCGCCGACGGCAACCCTGCGGTTTAATTAGTTGCTATTGCGGAAAGTAGGGTGGGTCAAGCGAAGCCCCGCCCCACCACCTTTCTTTCCGCAGTTGGTGGGGCTGCGCTTTGCTTGACCCACCCTACGCGCTCCCCGCCGACGGCAACCCTGCGCCGTAATATCCGGCATATTCCGCTCAAGTGTCGCTGCTTAACAGCCGATAGGGCATACGATGCGCCCTTGCTCCATCCGTACCGGATTGGGGGGCAATTTCCTTTTGCCCCGACGACCATGAGCAGCCGGACAGTGCGTTCAGCCTTCGTCGGGTGCGGTCTCCGGGCCGCTTCGCGGATTATGGTCGCCGTCTGCACACTGGCCGTCATCCTTCCGCTCTATAGTCAAGCGCAGCCGGGCGATGAAATCAGCTACGATTCGGTCCCAATTCTCACCGAATCCACGGCCGCGGCCCCGGCGGAAACCAGCTCGGCAAATCCTTGGGCCGATTACGGCGCTTGGACCCCTCCGGTCGTTCCGACGTGGACCATCGATTACCGCTTCCGCACACTATGCAGCAGCGCGACGTCGTATCAGTTCGGCACCAGCGACCCGCCTCCGGCCGGCTGGGCGCCGTTGAGCCTGCTGAAGTTCCCCCTCGACTCGACCTGGCACGGTTTGCGGGCCGGAATGGAAAAGCCGAACTGGGGCGTGCATTTCGAGTGGCTGATGCCTCAGCAGGGAATTGCCGGAAACCTTACGGACTACGATTGGAACCCGCCCAATACAAACGGCAGTTTCACCGACCTGGGCTTTGCCGATCAGCGTTGGGTCGAGGGGCAGATGCTCGATCTGGAGGGGGAATTGAAAATGCTGGAGTGCCAGTTCGGCTGGGGGCCGCCGGTCGAGGTCTGGCCGGTGGTGGGCTTCCGCTGGCAGCGCTTCAACATCCGGTGTTACGACGGCGTGCAGGTCAAAGCCGACAACGTGTGGCTCGATCCGCCGTATTCGATGGCGGGCGACATCATTGCCTTCAAGCAGCAGTATTACATGTATTACGTCGGCGGCCAGCTTCGCACGACCTTGAACTGCCTGAAGAAGCTGCCGCCCGTAAACCTGACCTTTCAAGGCGACTGGGGACACGCCGCGGCCTACAACGTGGACCATCATTTAGTCCGCGAAGGCGACCGCTTCACGATGGAGACCACCCATGGCGACTCGTGGCACGTCTCGCTCGCCGCCGAGGCGCCGATCAGCCCCCATTTCAGCCTCGGCTTCCAGGCCGACTACCTCGAGATACACACCCGCGGAAAGCATCATTTCGTCAACGTGCCGCGGGGCACCGACGAGACCTGGGACAACGGCGTGTCGGTTTCGTCGCACCAGACGTGGCTCACGGCGTTTATCCGGCTCCGCATCTGACCACGGGGCTTGATCCGACAGCGGCTCAGAAAAATCTCCCCTCTCCATTTGGGAGAGGGGCCGGGGGTGAGGGCCGTTCGGTGTCGTTCGCCAGTTGGTCAGCAACTCTTCAGTTTTCCATTTTACGGCTTCTCGCCCCCCTCACGAGTCAATCTAAACCGTGTCGCTATGCAACAGAATTTCACTTTGCCGGCCCGTTGTTCGGTGGCTTAGCGATTTCGCAAATCACTACACTACAAACACTTATGTGCTGTATAGCGGCCTCTGAAATCACCCTTCTCATGGCGGTGAGGTGTTGCATGGAAAAGTAAGATAGGCAAACCTGTATGCCCGTCGGCTAGGGTTCGAGTATATAGGGCGATTCTGGTTCGCCCGCGTTCCGGCTTGTCAAAGAGCATTCTCAGCCGAGACTATCGGCCATCGCTCAGCCTACCGGGCGAACTGGGCCAATTCAAGCTCAAGAATTGTGCCCAGCCTCGATTCCACCCCCGGCCGGTTTTGCATGACCTACGAAGCCTTGCTACCGACAACCCTCGATTGACTGTCCCTGACAGAAAAGCTATACTCAGGGCGTGGCGGCAATGCATCTGACTGGGGGGGCGGTAAGGCTTCGTTGTACATAAAGCTGCGCCGCCTTTTCGCTCCCAGAAATGCAAGCCAGAAAGAGAAATTACCCAAAATTCCATAACTAGTATTATGTCCCTGGATTAGACGTTCGGGCTAATAGTTGATGTTGACGGGGCAAGATGCAACTTGCACCCCCGTCGCCCCGGCCGACCGGAAACGCTCCGCAGGTGGCCTTCTCTCCCTCGTGCGCGGTGGTATAATGGCGGCTGCGGGGAGGATAACTGCGACTGGTAAATTTGTATTGATGAAAAATCTCCAGGCTCCTTTATTCACCCCAAACGGTTCAACTTGGAATCAACAATTTCGTCCCGGAAATCGACTTCCGACCCCCTTTGCCTGTCCCGACCCCCTTTGCCTGTCCAACACGCCGGGCATGACGGGGCGGCGGGGAAAATGGTCGTCGAAGAAGTCCTCGCTGAGGGCCACGTTCTTGACGGCCTCGGCGACGCTGCCCACCTCCCAACGCGTGATGCGATCGATAAGAAAGAATCTCATCTGCTGCCTTCTGCGGGAATGCGCCCTTCAGGGACGTTCGATTTGCCCCCTTTTAGCAGGATGTGCAAGAAAAGTCAATGATCGGCCGGACATGAGCGTGCTCGTCCGAATCAGGGCAATGCGGGTTTGATGCCCGACGGCCGGGATTGCGAAGATTCATTTTTTCATTATCCTGGTGTTGCTGACGGACGCGGGTAAGATCGACGTGGAGCCGGAGAATACGAGTTTGTCAACGAGACCAATACGGAGCAATCAGACATGACACATCCCTGGCACGGCGTAATGCCCGGCGAGAAGCTGCCCAATCAGTTTACCGCGGTGATCGAAATCCCTGCCGGTTCAAACGTCAAGTACGAATTGGACAAGCAGACCGGGATGCTGCGAATGGATCGCGTGTTGTACTCGGCCGTGCATTATCCGGCCAACTACGGCTTCATCCCCCAAACCTATGCGGAGGACAACGACCCGCTAGACGTTCTGGTGCTTTGTCAGGAACCGGTTGCGCCGCTGACCTTGGTCGAGTCGCGTGCCATCGGGCTGATCACGATGCAGGATGCCGGGAAACCCGATCATAAGATTCTGGCAGTGGCCGTCGACGATCCTGAATACAGCGTGTTTCAGGAGGCCAACGCCTTGCCGCCGCACCGGTTGGCCATGCTGCGGCGGTTCTTTCAAGATTACAAGAAACTCGAGGGGAAAGTCGTCGAAGTGGACGAGTTTTCACCCGCCGAAAAGGCGATTCCGGTGATCGAGCGCGCGGTCGAGCGTTATCGGCAATGCCTTGAGAGCGGCGCATTCGGCATATCGCGCGACGCGGCCGGCATGTTGGATCGTGCGATGGCCGATTCCGCCGGCCCCGGATGTTCGCCCGTGGATGGCGAATCAGAAGCACTAATGCCTCAACCGGGCTGAATTGACGGGTGCCACGGTTGGCTTGTCCAACCGTGTTTCCGCACTGCTGGACAAGCCAGCAGTGGCACCCAACGTGTCATCCGAGGTCGGTTTAGGCACGAGCGATTTCCGAGCAACCCGAAAAACCGCTATGGACACTGAACTGGCATTCGTGCTGCTTTTCGTGGTGGCTACGGCCGTCGCCATCTTGGTGCGTCATCTGCGCGTTCCATATACCGTGGGATTAGTGCTGGCGGGCCTCGTATTGGGGCTGCTGCACGCTTTTCCCGTATTGCACCTGGGCAAGGAGTTGTTGTTTGCCGTCTTTTTGCCGGGACTGTTGTTCGAGGCGGCGTTCCATCTCGACTTCGCGGACTTCTGGCGGAACCGCCTGGCGATAACGTCGTTGGCCGTGCCCGGCGTGGTGGCGGCCATGGCGTTGATCGCGGCCGTGCTCAGTCCGGTGGCCCACGTCCTGGGCTTCGCCGAAGGCTTCGATTGGCGTTATGCGCTGGTGTTTGGGGCCTTGATCGCCGCCACCGACCCGATCGCCGTAACGGCCATTTTCCGCCGGCTCGGGGCGCCTCAACGGCTGTCCGTGCTGTTGGAAGGAGAGAGCCTGCTGAACGACGGCACGGGCATCGTCTTTTTCACGCTCAGCCTGACGATCGTGGCCGGCGGGGCCGTTTCGGCCGGCGGACTGGCTTGGCAGTTCGTCGAGATCGTCGGCATCGGAGGGCTCATCGGCATTGCCGTCGGCTACGTCGCATCACAATTGATCCGCCAGGTGGACGATCCGATGATCGAGATTACACTGACCACGGTGGCCGCCTACGGTGCGTTCGTGGCGGCCGAGCATTTCCACTACTCCGGCGTGATCGCCACGGTGGCGGCGGGCATGCTCTGCGGCAACTACGGCGCGCGGACCGGCATGTCGGCCTCGACCCGCATCGCCGTGGAATCGTTCTGGGAATACATCGCTTTCGCCTTGAACTCGATCGTCTTCCTGCTGATCGGGATGGAAGTCGACCTGCATTCGCTGTGGGCCTCCTGGCCGATCATCGTGATCGCCTACCTGGTGGTGGCCCTGGGCCGGGGAGTCACGATCCTTGCCGTCTCGCTCTTGCTGCGCGGAACCCGCGAACGAATTCCGGTTTCCTGGGCCGTGATTCTCACCTGGGGCGGTTTGCGGGCGGCGCTCCCCATGGTCCTGGCGTTGAGCCTTCCGCAATCGTTTGTTTATCGCGAACTGATCGTCAACATAACTTTTGGCGTCGTGCTCATTTCGTTGTTGATCCACGGGCTGAGCATGTCGCCCATCCTGCGCCTGTTGGGACTCTCCCACCGACAGGAGCATCGCCACGCCTACGAGTCGGCCCGCGGCCGTCTCGAGGGCGCCCGGGCGGGACTGGCGGAATTGGATCGGATGTCGTCGTTGCGGTTTCGCGATTCCGAGACGCTTGCCGCCCTTCGCCAGGACTACGAGAGCCGCGTTCAGGACTCCGAGCAAGAGCTTTTTAGTCTACGGCAGGAACATCGGCACTTCGAGCAAGAGGAATCGGCATTGGCCACTCGTAGAGTATTGCTGGCCGAGAAGCGCAGAACCATCGAGGCATTTCATCAGGGGCTCTTCGACCGCGAGGTGTACGAGCGGCTGCTGGCCGATATTGACGCGCGCCTGTGGGAATTGGAGTCCGGCGATGAACGGCCGGGAGAGTCGGAGGAAATTCCCATTTAGCGGCCGTCGGCACGACGGCCTGCGCAGCCACCAGGGCCGTCGTGCCGACGGCCGCTAAACGGAAATCGCCGCAAATACCCCGGATGTAGCAACTGCTGAAAATTACATTTGCCTGCCGATAAATGAGCCTGCCCCTGCCGCAAACGTGAACGGTTGCTTGCGTCATTGACAGGCGGCGTCCACGATCCGCACGATCGCCTCTTCCACTTCCCGGGCCACCGGCTGCAACCCGGCGTTTCCAAACATTTCCAGCAATGCCGTGGGTTTTAGGGTTGCCACCTTGACCTTTCCATCCTCTTCATAGATCGAAATGCGGCAGGGCAGGGCGGTGGAGATGGACACGTCGGCTTGCAGGACTTTTTGGGCCTGATGCGGATTGCAGACCTCGTAGACCCGACATTGTCGCTCGAATGGGACTCCCTTCTCGCGCATCTTTTCCGTCAAATTGTGTACGCCCAGAACTCCCATGTTGTTGGCCGGCGCGGCCGCCTCCAACTGCTTGCCCGCCGCCTCGACGGTTCCCGCGGCCTCGCGAATGTAAAGCATGGTTTTCTCCCTTGCTGATGGTTGAATTATAGCCGCCGGCCGCGATACGGCAAATGACGCCGCCGGGAAATCCGGCGGTAAAGCCATTTCCATAACGGCATGCTTCCCGGCAAGTGCAGCAGCGGCGCCAACACCCACAGCGCCGGGAGCCGTCGGGCCAGATAGCGCACTGTTCCGGCACCCTTGTGCCGGCGCCCCTTGTCATCGACCACGTAGACGTGCTTTTCCAACTCCGTAACTGTCAGGTCCGGGTAACGTGCGGCGACGCGGGTGTCTTGCAGCGGCAGAAAGGTCAATCGGCCGCGCCAATCGAGCCCGTGCAACCACCGCGCGCTATCGCGGCACAGCCGGCACGCGCCGTCATAGATCACCACGTCGTGCGCCTTCCGCCAACCGGGGGCCGGCAGATCATCGAACTGTTGATATATGACCGCGGCATCCGCTAATGGTCGGTAAATTGCCGCCGTTTTCCACGGGGCTGGTTTGGCGGCACTACGCCTGCTGCGGGCTGAGCAATTTCGCGTGCAAAGTAATTTCCGCGGCGGCAAGGAGTTTTGAGACCGGGCAGTTCTTCTTGGAGTCCAGGGCAATCCGCTGGAATGCGTCCTCGTCGATACCGGGCACGTCCGCCTCGGTTTCCAGGTCGATCCTGGGGATGCTGAAGCGGTCCCCGGTCTTCTCCAGGTGCACTTCGGCGGTGGTCTGGATTTTCGTGGGGGGATGGCCCGCGGAGGCCAGGCTGTTGGCCAGCGCCATTGAAAAACAACCGGCATGCGCGCCGCCGATCAACTCCTCAGGATTACTGCCCGTGCCGTCGCCAAACCGAGCGGCAAAACTGTAAGGCAGTTCGATCCTCTTTTTCCCAAGTGTCATTGTCCCGCGACCGTTCATCAGGTCGCCTTCCCAAATCGCATGTGCTTTGCGAATCGCCATGTCTTGATCTCCCTATGCTGAATGCTGAATTTGCCGGACTCGACGAAACCACCGGTTGGTGGCGCAAACGGCATGCCAATAAGCCAGCTTGTTCACGATTCCAGGTTGTCGTCCAAAAACAACTTCGGCATATGTAGGACAGCCGCCCCCGGCTGTCCAGGGCGATTCGCACAGCCGAGGGCGGCTGTGCTACAAGCTGTTTTTGGACGACCGCTAGGTTTTGGCTCCGGGTGGTTTTGCGGACCTTGAGAACGTTCGTGTGAACAATCCCTGCATGATTCTACCGAACGTCCTGTCCCGCGGCAAATTGGGGCTGATAAGCACCCCGCCTGTTGATCGTATAGGTAGAATACACCAGTAAGTCGTGCTCCAGCCACCCGGCAGCGCGGGATTTAGGTGCAGAGACTGCAAAGATAACTCAATTATTATTATCCTCTATAGCGGAAAGTCCACGTAGGGTGGGTCAAGCGAAGCGCAGCCCCACCAACTGCGAGTAAAACGTTGGTGGGGCTGCGCTTCGCTCGACCCACCCTACTTTTCACAACAGCAACTCCAGGGAGAGCCGAAATGGATCACTCAAAACTGGTCGGTACGATTGAAGCCATGTTGCCCACCGGCAAGGGGCTCTTGGCCATGGACGAGAGCAACCCGACGTGCAACAAACGCTTCGCCAAGCTGGGGATTCCACAAACCGTCGAGGCCCACCGGGCGTGGCGCGAATTGATCTTGACCACGCCGGGCCTGGGCGAGTTTCTCGGCGGGGCCATTCTCTTCGACGAGACTATACGTCAGTCGAAAGACGACGGCACGCCGTTTATTAAACTCCTCACCACCGCCGGAATCGTGCCGGGCATCAAGGTGGACGCCGGCGCCAAGGACATGGCCCTGCATCCGGGCGAGAAAATCAGCGCGGGGCTCGACGGCCTGCGAGAGCGGCTTGCCGAATACGTCGAGATGGGAGCGAAATTCGCCAAATGGCGGGCCGTCATCACCATCGGCCAAGATATTCCCAGCCGCGGATGCCTCGAAGCCAACGCCCGCGGCTTGGCGCTCTACGCCGCGCTCTGCCAGGAAGCCGGGCTGGTGCCGATTGTCGAGCCCGAGGTGATGATGGACGGCGGTCATACTTTGGAACAGTGTGCCCGGGTGACGGAAGCCCTGCTCCACGCCGTGTTCAGCGAATTGCATCACCAGCGGGTGGTTTTCGAGGGGATGGTGCTAAAGCCCAACATGGTCGTGTCCGGGATGGAATGTCCCACGCAGGCGGGCGTGGAGGAAGTGGCCGACGCCACGGTGCGCTGCCTGTTGCGGGCCGTGCCGGCGGCCGTGCCGGGCGTGGCTTTTCTGTCCGGCGGGCAGACTCCCGAACTGGCCGCGGCTCGCTTGAACGCCATGCACGTCCGCTGGCAGTCGAAGCTGCCTTGGGCCTTGACGTTCTCGTTTTCCCGCGCCATTCAGCAGCCGGCGCCTCGACCTCTGGAAAGGCGACGCCGGCAACGTCGCCGCGGCCCAGAAGGTGCTATACCATCGGGCCAAGTGCAGCGCCATGGCGTGTCAAGGGCGATACACACCTGAGATGGAAAAGGTAGCCTGACGCTTGCCCGCGCTCCGCTCACGGTAACGAAAAACGATAACCGTGCATCGGCGGCGCCAGATTTCCAGCGTGACGGCCCGTCATTGTAAAGTCAAACAGGTTCAAGGAATACGATATTTGCCAAATCAGTGGTGCCGTCCAGTTTGCATCTATTTTCACCGTTTTGCACAATTTCGGCTGAAAACGCAAGGCGACCAACGACTTCCATCTCGAAGACGTTGTCTGCCACGAGTCGTTGGGCGGGTTGCTCAGACACTACGAACGGTGCGCGGACACTCTCAATTACTCACTCGCCGATAGCCGGCGCACCGCCATCTCGCAATACTCCGGCGAGCAGTCGATGCCGATGAACCGCCGGCCGAGGCGGCGGGCGACCAGGGCCGTGGTGCCGCTGCCCATGAAGGGATCGAGGACGATGCCGCCGGGTGGACAGCCTGCCGATATGCACAACTCCACGAGCTTCTCCGGGAACACGGCGAAATGGGCGTCGGGAAACTTCGACAGCGGAATCTCCCAGACCGTGCGGCGGTTGCGACCCTTGGCGTGAAACGCCTGGTCCCATCGCGCGGTGTGGAGGTTCGAGTTGCCCTTGTTTTTGCCTTGCTCGGGCGTGCCGTTGCGTTTGCCGAAATGGTTCCGCCCGCCGCGCATGCGACTCTTCTCGGTAAACGTCACGTGCGGCTCGCGGATGGCGTCGGCGTCGTAGTAATACTCGGCCGTCTTGGCGAAGAGAAACACGTATTCGTGAGCGGTGGTCGGACGGTTCTTCACCGGCGAGGGCATGGCGTTCGGCTTGTGCCAGACGACGTCCGACCGCAGCAGCCAGCCGGCTTGGTCCTGCATGGCGATGACGACCCGCCAGGGCAGCCCGAGCAAATTCGAGCGGTGATACTTGTCGCCGAGGTTCAGCCAGAGCGTCCCCGAGGGCTTCAACAACCGCCGGCACTGCTGCATGACCAACAGCAATTGGGCGACGTACTCGCCGGGCGACCGTTCGTTGCCGATCTGATTGTCGCCGCTGTAGTCGCGCTGCCGAAAGTAGGGCGGGCTGGTGACGATCGCGTCCACGCAGTCGTCGGGCAGCGCCGCCAATTCCGCGCGGCAGTCGCCGCAGAGGAAAGTGTCGGCAAGCTCGTCGATCGACCGCGGCCCGGCAGGTTTGATCTGAATGCTTTTGTCCGCCACGTTTTCCACGTCGGTTTCTGAATACCATCTGAAAAAAAGAACGTAGGGTGGGTCGAGCGTTAGCACAGTCCCACCATGATTGCCCGTGATAATTGGTGGGACTGCGCTAACGCTTGTCCCACCCTACGCCAACGAAAAAGTTCGGAGCGGACCTATAAGCCGGGTTCTGTGCCCCCGCCGGTGAGGCGGGGCGACGGCCATTTCTCTAGGAGGCCGATTGCTCGGCCCCTCCAGCGATCTACCCGGAAGTGTTTGCGGGCCGGACCAGCCCGCGGGACCGGCCGGGCGAACTGAATCGTCCGACCGGGTCCGCTTCTTCCTGCTTGATCTTGCTCCAGGCGGGGTTTGCCTAGCCAAGCCGGTCGCCCGGCCTGCTGGTGAGCTCTTGCCTCACCGTTTCACCCTTACCGCGCGAACTCAAGAGTCCGCGCGGCGGTTTGCTTTCTGTTGCACTTTCCCTGGCCTTTCGGCCGGTGGGCGTTACCCACCGCCTCGTCCTGCGGAGCCCGGACTTTCCTCCCGTCTTTGCCGCGTAGGACAGGTTGACAACCTGTCCCGTGTCCGCCGCGCTGGACAGGTTAACAACCTGTCCTACATTGGTCTTATCCAGATACCATGAAAGAGCCGGGGTCTCCAAGAAAAGTACGCTTGGGAGCGTTTCCAAACCCCAAGTTGACCCTTTCCAGGAGACCCCAGCATGTTATACCTCGGTATCGACCAGCACAAGCGACAATTGACGGTGAATTTGCGCAACGAAGACGGATCGGTGATCCTCAAGCGGCAGGTGAGCACGCAGTGGGAGAAGGTTCGCGTCTTCTTTGACGATCTTGCCGAAAAGGCGGAGCCGGAGGGCGGCTTTCTGGCGATTGTCGAAGTTTGCGGCATGAACCCCTGGCTATTGGACATGCTCAAAGAATACGGTTGTCGAGAAATCGTCGTGATCCAGCCGACGGAGCGATCCAAGCAGAAGACCGACCGTCGCGATGCCGGCCAGTTGGGCCACTCGCTGTGGGTTCATCGCCAACAGTTTCTCGATGGAAAGCATCCGCTCGGGCTGCGGCGCGTCCAGCCGCCCACGGCCCAGGAGGCCGACGATCGGCAGCTTACGGCGTTGCGTGCTCGGCTGACGAAGAAATGCACGGCGGCGCTCAACGGCATCCACAAGATTTTGCGGAAACACA
This sequence comes from uncultured Planctomycetota bacterium, assembly GCA_963733145.1. Classification (GTDB taxonomy): domain Bacteria; phylum Planctomycetota; class Planctomycetia; order Pirellulales; family Thermoguttaceae; genus JAHIKV01. Next base: position 223,630 of record CAVTCJ010000013.1, read on the forward strand.
ATTTGGAGCAGGAGTGTCCGACGAAGGTTTTTCAGACGCAAAAGGTCCGCCGCTGGCTGGTCGAGATGAACTTGCCCGCAATCGATCGGCTGGAGATGAACTTGTTGTTGCCGCAATGGGAGTTGCTCGACGAACAGTTGGAAGTCGTCGAAGCGAAGATTGCGGAGCGTGCGGCGGCCGACGAACAAGCGAAACTGCTGGAGTCGATGCCGGGCATGGGACATTACAGCGCCGTGGCCATTACGTCGCGGATCGGCGACATCGAGCGGTTTAAGCGGCCCGACAGCCTGGCGAACTATTTCGGATTGACGCCCGGCTGCCGCAACTCGGGCGAAGCAACGCAGCGCCTTGGTTCGATCACGAAACAAGGCAGCAGGATCGTCCGCCACTTGCTCGGGCAGGCTGTGATCAAAGTGTTGCGATTCGACGGCGTAATGCGTGCTTGGTTCAAGCGCATCAAGCAGCGTCGCGGCTCGAAGATCGCGAGGGTGGCCGTGATGCGGCGTATGGCGACGATTATGTGGCACATGTTGAAGAAGAAACAGAAGTACCGCTATGCGTTGCCGATCAAGAAACACCGGGAATTCGTGGAGTTTGAAGGCTCAACGGAAGCGGCATGAAGGACTAAAGGCAGGTTTTTCGGGGGACGTCCCCCGAGCCCCCGAAGGATTTAACGCGGAAAGCTCAAAGAGGAGTGCAAGGCCATGAAAAGAACGAGGGCGAACCGTTTGGCCCGCCCTCATTCCTCTTCGAGCCCTGGCGCGACGCTCGGGTCGGTTCCCACCGTTGCCCTACCCTTCGCCCAGGTTGAAAAAGTGTAGCATTAACGCAAGTACCTTGGAGAAACATTTTTGACTTTGTGACGGTGTTGATTCGCCGCTTTCGGCGAGCGAATCCCTGCGGCTCCACGCCAGCTCGATGTGTCCCCTTGACTTGGTCGCATGACTAGGCGTGATCCTGATTGGAGCGGCGAGGAGTCCCGCAGGACGATCGAAAGATTTTATCGGTGTCGGGCGAATCGCGCCCGAGCGCGGACGTAATTGACGGTTCGCGGGCGTCCACGAAGGGACGGGTTGAGGCACGGTCGCATTTAGAAAAGAACGACCGAACAGACCTCGCGGAAGAAATCGTAACACGGAAACGAGTCAAAAAAAGGCACTCACACGAGACATCCGCACACGGAGCGGCAAAAAACGGTTCCATATTCCAAACAGTTCGCCAATGCGAACCGCGTAGATCGTTTGTACATGCACTCGAAAAACAACCACTCACAAGCGATACAATTCGCAGAGACCACCCTTGACACACAAGGCTCTTTCAGGGAGGGGACACAATACTAGTATTGACAAAATAGGCAATATCCTATATTCTTCGGACATGGCAAGATTGGCACGACTGGTCATCCCTGGCTTTCCACGCCATGTCACGCAACGCGGCAACCGGCGGCAGCAGACCTTCTTCAATGCCGACGACTATGCGGCATATCTGGAACTTATGGGCGATTGGTGCCGTGAGAAAGGCGTGGAGATTTGGGGCTATTGCCTCATGCCGAATCACGTTAATCTGGTCGCCGTGCCGCAGACCGCCGACGGCCTGCGACGGGCCCTCGGCGAGGCCCATCGACGTTACACACGGCGGATCAATTTCCGCGAAAGATGGCGGGGCTACCTCTGGCAAGGCCGCTTCGCTTCCTTCATAATGGACGAGCCGTACTTGCTGGCCGCCGCGCGTTACGTGGAGTTGAATCCCGTGCGGGCGAAACTGGTCGAGGCGGCCGGCCAGTGGCCTTGGAGCAGTGCGAAGGCCCACCTCTCCGGCCGCGACGACCGCTTGGTGAAAGTCGCACCGCTGCTGGCGCTGGTCGCCGATTGGCGCGGCTTTCTGGACAGTGCGATGAGCGCGCAGAAAATCGAGGAATTGCGAGGGCACGGTCGCACCGGGCGTCCGCTTGGAAGTGCTTCGTTCCTCGACCGTTTGGAAAGCAAGGTCGGCCGTGTCCTGCGACCGCAGAAAGGCGGCCGTCCGTCAAAATTACGCAGAATACCATAACTAGTATTGTGTCCCCTCCCTGAATAGCCCCGCGAATTAGCATTGCCGCCGCGAAAATGGGACTGTCCCCCTGGGGTGGCACGCGCCTTCCGCCCGGCATCCGAATTTTCAAAGATCGCTCCCCCGCCGAGAATATCGGCGCGTCCATCCTACCACCACCGGCGGCCAATTCAAGGTCAAGATTTGGCCACCTCGTAGTGAAGTGAACGGGCAGGAAGTAAACGAATCAGCGAAGAATGGACCTGTCCCGTTTACTCCGCGTTTACTCCGTAAAATAAACTATTGACAACCACAACTCTCATGGTAAAATGCCGTCTGTGTGCTGGAGGTAAATTCACTCCGAGAGCACAAACATCCAGAGGACGCGAGGGATACGGCCCGACGACCGTCCGGCAACCTGGCTTAACGGCTAAGGTGCCAATGCCGGCCCGAAAAGGGAACGATGTGGCTTGTCAAGAGCAATTACGGCGTCCCTGCCGAGCAGGGATCTCTGGATTTGCCCGTCGTTTCTCCTTTCGGGCTTCGTGGCCGTTTCCTCCTAACCGGGAGGGTTTTCCATGGTCCGCGAGATTCGTTTTGACGGTTTCCCGTACATTCTCACCAAGATTGTTGGGGCCATGTATCATGTTGCTCTATTGCCCAAGGATCTGTCGGTCTCGGAAATGACGGAACTTGCACATCTGCAAGTGCTGGCGAATCGCCTCCCCACCTGTCTGGTCTTGTCCGAGAAACAATGTCTGTATTTCAGCCCGGAGAACGGCAAGCAATCGCAGGCCGAGCCGCCGTGGGGGGGAATATGGATTGTCGACAAACTGCAATTGTCGCAAGACTTCGACGACTGCAAGGATCTCCGGCTACGCCGCCGGAAACTCGACGTTTTTATGAAAGCGAGGAATCCGACTTCCGGCTACATGGTCTGCACCGCTAGAGCGAATGCCCGGGACGCAACCCCCGAGGAAAAAGTCTTGCTCGCCGGATCGACGGCGGACGGGATACCCAAGGGGCTTTCGCGCTGTCCTACGTGCTCGGAATACAAAGGCACGTGCTTTCCTCTCAATGATAAACTCCAGAATGAGGTCTTGCAGGTCCATTGCCAATGCGAAAATTGGAACCGCTGCGCCCGCTGCGGCGAAACGCTCTCCGAAAACCGGTTGAATGCAAACCATTACATTACATCCCGGAAAGGAATATTTCATCATCCGGGCTTCTCCTGCTTTTCGCACAAGTGCAAGAGCGCGGTGCCAGTCAAGAAGAAAAAAGGCAACAGGAGGACGCGAACATGACAGTTCCGCTCGCCGTCGTACACGTTCCACACGCTTCTCCGGCAATTCCGGACGCGGTCCGCCGCACGCTGCTATTGACGGACGAGGAGTTGCGGCGCGAACTGCTCTTGATGACCGACTGGCATACCAACGTCCTCTTTGCGCTTCCCGGCGATTTGGCGTCAACGGTTCGATTTCCGGTCAGCCGACTCGTCGTCGATCCCGAGCGATTCATCGACGATTGTTCCGAACCGATGGCGGACAAGGGGATGGGCGCCGTTTATACTAAAACGTCGGACGGCAAGGACTTGCGGGGTCCACTCAGCGGAGAAGAGAGAAACGCTTTGCTCAGCGCCTACTATTATCCGCATCACGCGCGGATTCGGGACGCGGTCGGCGCGGCCCTTGCCGAGCATGGAAGGTGCCTGATAATTGACGCCCACAGTTTCCCGTCACGGCCGTTGCCGCACGAGCCGGATCAGTCGCCGGGGCGTTGTGATATTTGCCTCGGCACGGACGAGTACCACAGTCCAACGTGGCTGACGGAATTATTGACGGCTGCGTTTGCGCGCGTGGTTTCACTGTTGCCGTCAATCGGCCGTTCTCCGGTTCGTTCGTCCCGATGGAGTTTTGCCGGCGCAAACCCCAGGTATTTTCGGTAATGATCGAAGTTAACCGAAGCCTGTACATGGATGAGGCCACCGGCGAACGCCTTGCTGGTTTCGGCCGCTTGCAGTCGAAATTAAGGAAGATTTACACCGAATTGGTGCAAAGTGCGGTTGCAAAAAATATCCAGTTTAACCCGCTTAACTGAAGTGAGAAGAGCATGGCCACTTACATGTTGACATGGAATCCCAGAAATATGCCGTCGTTGGCCATAAAAAGGATTATGACAATAGGGGGTAAATATCCACAAAAAAAAGGTCAATATGCATCGCGGACAGGTGACGAGTATGCCGGTCCGTTTTAGAACGCTCATTGTGCCCGGCGACAGACTATTCCTATTGAGGCAAGGCAACTCGAAAGAGGCATTCATTCGGTCTGGCAATGTTACTTCCAGGGTCCAAGAAGAAGAGCGAGTGGGAGCAGCACGAGAATGAGATGCCATCGTATGTCAAAGTGTAATTCGGCGACACAGCTATAGCTTATCAATCCGAGCGTTTGGCCATTGGAAAAGCGGAAGTAGTAATCTTGAGAGTGGAACGGCAATATCAGGATTTGTACCTTCGGCGACTCGCATTCCCGAAGTCAGGCTGCTCGTAAAACTTGAAAAGCTATGGCAATAAGCCATCCCGGCCAAGCTGCGGCGCGGCCCAGCCAGACGTTATAAAAACAGTCGACGCACGCGCTGCAGCGCATACACATATCCCGAAAAATCGCGAACCAAAAGACGAGGCGGCTGACGAGACAATTCCTGTGAAGGCGAGGAACGGGACCAATGACCATCGCGCAGTCGACAATCGTTTGGCTCAATAGCAAACTTAAGGAAGTGCTTTTGTCTGTGGGTTCGAATTTGCCGACTTCTACGGTGACTTGCCGAGGTTCACAATCGCATCGTTAATCATCTGCGACGAATGGGAAACGAAGACAAGCGGGAAACAAGGTCGATCCCATAAAAGACCTCTGCCTGGTTTGTCCGAACTGCCACACGATATTGCACAAGGAACCCTGCATGACAGTCGAGAACCTTGCGGCCAAGGTCGCCAAGCGTCGGCGCTCGGGCACAGAAGCGTCGTTAGGTGTAACGGGGTCGGGAGTCTTAAGCTCGGCATAACGGAAGGCGTTGCAAGTCAAAAAAACAGACTCCCGAACACTTAATCCCTCCCCCCGCGTAGGCCTTGAAAAGTTCAAATCCTTGAGCGAACGCTTTGGGAGGGTGAAAAGCGGGCGGGAGGGATTTCGTCTCAAAGCGGCAGGATTCGATCTTGCCGACCGCCGGTTGGTCGGCGTGGATTTGCGCGGACGGATCGGCAAAGACCGCAGCCGCCGCGAGAAACACTGTCAGTGGGTTCACAACGATACATCCTCCAAATTGGCGGCGCTTGCTCTCATTCCGGTTCATCCACTTCTGGCGGCCAGCCTCGAGGGTCGTGGCCGTAGACAATTTGATAGGCTAAAACGGTTCGCGGCGGCGGGCCTCGACGGGCCTCCTCCAGCGATGCGCGATAATCTTTGTCCATCTTCTCACGCATTTCGGCCAGCTCTGCGTCTCGCTTCGCCTCGTCCTGTTCTTTCGCCAATGCCGCCTCGGGAGAATAGTCGAGCCATTCCGGCCGGGATTTGTCTTCCAGCGCATTGCGCAAAGGGCGCATATCAATCAATGAGAGCCGCGGGAAGTGATATACCCAATCGAAGGCTTGATCCTTGAGACGCTGAAAGATGAACGCGTACACCGGCGACAGGTCCACGCGGCCTGGAAGCCACAGCGAGCCGAGATAGAAATCCATATAGTCGTAGCGCGCTTCCGCAACGAGGCCGTTAAGGTAATCGGCGATGAAGCCCCCCGCCCCGCGAAACGACCCAATGTCAAGAATCTTGCCTTGCGGAGCGATTACCTCGTGGTTGTCGGAGAAGATATCCCACAACGATCTGCCCAGAAGCTCGCGAACTTCGCGGGCAGCCACGATCGGCGTCTCGCGGAATTTGGCCTGAACTTCGGCGAGAGTCGGCTCGGGCGAAGGAGGCTTTTTGGCCTTTCCCAGCGTGGCAAGATTGCGATGGGTCCTCAAAGCCTCTTCGTAGACCTGTTGCAGGGTCGGATGGAAGGCGAATCGCAACGGCGATTGCCCCCAGCCGTCCAGAGCAAGCTGCCCCAGCGCAGTTTCACGCCAGAATTCCGGCGGGAATAACCGGGCAAACGCCGCCCTGCATTCCGCTTCGTCACATTGGGATGGATCTTCGTAATTCATAGCCAATATTCGTGCAAAATCGCTCTCTGAATTCAAACGAAAACGATCCGGCTGTCAACCCGTCACAAGCGGGGGTTCTACCGGCAACATCCAGGCAGCGATACAATATGATTATAAACTAACCCGCTCGCCGCACGGAGGAACACCATGAGCACGCTCCCCTTCGCCCATCTGCACTGCCACAGCCATTACAGCCTCTTGGACGGGGCGGGCAAGGTCCGCGGGCTGTTGGAGCGGGCGAAGGCCCTGCGAATGACCGCACTGGCCCTGACCGATCACGGAAACCTCCACGGGGCGCTGAAGTTCTACCAGACGGCCAAGGAGTTGGGCATCAATCCCGTCTTGGGGCTCGAGGCCTACATCGCCCCCGGCAGCCGCTTCCAGAAGGACCTGGGCAACTCGAAAGAGGCCAGCTTCCACATCACGCTGCTGGCCCGCAACACGGTCGGTTTCCGCAACCTGGTAAAGCTCTCCTCGGCGGCCTACATCGAGGGGTTCTACTTCAAGCCGCGGATCGACAAGGAGTTGCTCGCCGAGCATCGGGAAGGGCTGATCTGTCTGAGCGGATGCGTTTCGAGCGAATTGAACCGCACGCTGCTGGCCGGCGGCGAGGCGAACTTCCAAAAAGCCCTGGATGTCGCCGCCTGGTATCGAAAACTCTTCGGCGACGACTATTACATCGAAATCCAGAACAACCACCTGGAAGTGCAGCGGGTGGCGATGGAAGGGGCCGTCCGCGTCGCCGAGCAACTGGGCATCCCCCTGGTCGCCACCAGCGACGTACACTACATCCATCGCGAGGACGCCGAGGCCCAGGACATTCTGCTCTGCGTCAACACTGGCAAGTTCCGCACCGACACCAACCGGATGCGAATGGACAGCGACGAGTTCTACCTCCGCAGCGCCGAGGAGATGTACACCGCGTTCCCCGGCCACGAGGACGCGCTGCGCCGGACACAGGAAATCGCCGACAGCGTGAACATCGAGTTGGAGATCGGCCGCCGGCACTTTCCCACCTACAGCCCACCGGACGGTAAGACTTCGGAGGACTTTTTACGGGAATTGTGCGTCGAGGGCCTCCAGCGGCGCTATGCCAACCGCCCGGACAGATTCGCCGACGGCCAATTTTCCGAGGAGGTGACGGCCCGGCTCGAACGCGAACTGTCGGTAATCAACAAACTGGGCTTCTCGAACTACTTCCTGATCGTGTGGGATTTCGTCCGCTTCGCCCGCGAGCAGGGCATCCAGGCCACGGCCCGCGGTTCGGGCGTCGGCTCGCTGGTCTCCTACGCGCTGCACTTGAGCCACGTCTGCCCGCTGGAGTACGACCTGCTGTTCGAGCGGTTTCTGGACGAGAGCCGCCGCGAGGCGCCCGACATCGACATCGACTTCTGCCAGCAGCGCCGCGGCGAGGTGATCCAATACGTGAAGGAGCGCTACGGGATGGCGAACGTGGCGCAGATCGGCACGTTCGGCACGTTGGCGGCCCGGGCGGCGATCCGCGACGTGGGCCGCGCGTTGGGATTGCCCATCCCGCGCGTCGACGCCGTAGTGGCGATGGTGCCCGAGGAGCTTGGCATCACGCTCCGCAAGGCGTTGGAGAAGAGCGACGGACTGCAAAAGGTGTACGACACCGATCCCGAAATCCGCAAACTGCTCGACCTGGCCCAGGGCATCGAGGGACTCGCCCGCAACGTCGGCACGCACGCGGCGGCGGTGGTGATCGCCGATCGCCCCTTGACCGACTACGTCCCCCTGCAGCACGTTCAGGACAAGACGGAGATCATCACCCAATGGGCGATGGGCGACGTGGAGCGGGCGGGCCTGCTGAAGATGGACTTCCTCGGCCTGCGCAACCTGACGATCCTCTCGAAGGTGGTGCAACTGATCGAGCAGACCACGGGCAAGAAGATCGACCCTTACGGATTTCCGACCGACGACGCCGAGACCTTCGCCCTGCTCTGCCGGGGCGAGACGAAGGGCGTGTTCCAGTTGGAAAGCGGAGGCATCCGCGACCTGTTGCAGCGGATGAAGCCCGACCACTTCCGCGACATCATCGCCACCAACGCCCTCTATCGGCCCGGTCCGCTGGAAGGCGGCATGGTCGACGATTACATCCAGGTGAAGCACGGCCGCAAGCAGGCCGAGTACAAACACCCCGTGATGAAGGAAATCCTGGAAGAGACCCACGGCGTGATGGTCTATCAGGAACAGGTGATGATGATTCTCAACCGGCTGGGCGGCATCCAACTGGCCAACGCCTACAGTTGCATCAAGGCGATCAGCAAGAAGAAGCTGGAAATGATCGCCAAGTACCGCGAGGAGTTCATCGAAGGCGCCCACTCGCAGGGAATGTCCAAAAAAGAGGCGGCCGAGCTGTTTGGCCTGATCGAGAAATTCGCGGGCTACGGGTTCAACAAATCCCATTCGACCGCCTACGCCCTGATCGCCTACATGACGGCCTACCTGAAGGCCCATTGGCCGGTCGAGTTCATGGCGGCCCTGCTGTCGAGCGACATCCCCGGGCGGAACTTCAAGCGCAAGGACTCGCTGGTCGAGCACATCGAGGACTGCCAGCGGATGGGGGCCGAGGTGCTGCCCGCGGACGTGAATCGTTCCTACGGCGAATTCACCGTCTCCGAGGGAAAAATCTGCTTCGGCATGACCGCGGTCAAGGGCTGCGGGGCCGCGGCCGCCGCGGCGATTGCCGCCGAGCGCGACAAAAACGGCCCCTTTCGCAGCCTCTTCGATTTCTGCGAACGGCTCGATCCGGGCTCGGTCAACCGCGCCGCCGTCGAATCGCTCGTCAAGGCCGGGGCCTTCGACTCGCTCGGCGCCCGACGCGCACAGTTGTTCGCCGCCATAGATCGCGCCATGCAGTCCGGCGCCACCGCCGCTTCGGACCGCCGCAGCGGGCAAAAGTCGCTCTTCGGCGGCGACGAGGACGAAAAGCCGGACGCCGGCGCGGCGAACCTGCCCGAAGTGCCCGAGTGGGAACAGCACGACCAACTGTCGCGCGAAAAAGAGGTCCTCGGCTACTATCTCTCCAGCCACCCGCTGGCCGAGCACCGCTCGACGCTGGCCGCTTACTGCACGCACTCGACGACCGAGGCCGTCGAACTCAAGCACCGCTCGGAAGTGATGCTCGGCGGCATGATCTCGGCCATCAAGTTTTCGCACACCAAGAATCCCAAGCCGGGAAGCCCCAGCCGCTACGCCATGTTCGACCTGGAAGACACCGAGGGGCTGATCCGCTGCATCGTCTGGCCCGATCAATTCGTCCATTACGAGGAGTTGATCAAACCGGACGCCATCATCGTGGTTCGCGGCGCGGTCGACAGCGCCCCGGCAGCGAAGAGGCAAACCTGATCGTCAACGAAATCATTACCTTGGCAGACTTGCCCGCCCGCTGCACGCGCGGCGTGGTGATCCGCGTGGCGGAGGGAGACGACGGCACGCACAGGCTCGATCAACTCCACGAAATCCTCCGCAGCTATCCGGGCAACTGCGAGTTGCAACTCGTGCTCTGCCTGCAAGACGGCCGCCGCGTGGCCTGCAAATGCGGCGGCTTTACCCTGGGCGTGAACGACCAGATGCGGGATCGCGTGGAGCAACTCCTCGGGCCGGGCAATATCCGACTGATCACCGCTTCGCCCTCTTCACCCCGGCGTCCGAACTATCAACGATCGCGTCACACGGCCGCAACGTGACGACAGCCCGTACCTTGTTCCCATGCTCCGCATGGGCACACACTGCCCGGACGCTCCCGCGTCCGTTTTTGGGTTTCGCTCTCTGGCGACAAGGTAGGGTGGGACAAGCTTTAGCGCGGTCCCACCAACAACGACAAAAACCTGGTGGGACCGCGCTAAAGCTTGTCCCACCCTACGAACGGGCTGCGAAACCGCAAGCGGTTTGCGGAACGTATGGGCAAGTAGTCAGCCTTCGTTCAGCAGGTAATCCGATCCCTTAGTGATTGTCCACCAACGACTTACGTCAATCACACCCTTCTCATCGACAACAAATGCAGGCCCTCAAGCTCCTCGAAAACCGCTTAAATCAGGGTCACTTACTTGCTTTACCCAGCTTTCCTAATTAAGATCAAAGGTTGAAGTAGTGCCAGTGGGCAAATTATTGCTCGACAACTTAACTGTCGCTCCCACCCTGGGTCGTTCGGATCGAAGCGGTGGGAGCGAACCGGACAATTACCTTGCTATTGGAGATAAGTGACATGCGGTGCAGAGGACTGGGATGCTGGTCGATCTGGATGGCGGCGGGACTCCTTGTGGCGTTGGCCCCGTCGGTAGCTTGGGCACAGGCGACCGCCGGTGTGTCCATCGACCCGGAGGGCGTGCTGCGCACAAAAGTCTTCGCCGATCCCGGCGGACAAATGATGCGCGAGCGAGTGGCCTCGGCCCGGGCCACGCTCGGTCCGAAGCTGGCCGGCTATAGCAAGCTGCGAAAGATTTCGCTCAATCGGCTGGAGCAGGTCATCATCGACCGCCAAGGCGTGTTGACCGACGAGATGCGCTCTCTGGCCGGCTTGCAACGGGTCCGCTACGTCTTCTATTATCCCGACAGCAAGGACATCGTTTTGGCGGGTCCGGCCGAAGGCTGGGCAACCGACCCCGCGGGCCGCGTAGTGGGCATCACCAGCGGCCGCCCCGTCGTTCAATTGCAGGACCTGGCCGCGGCCCTGCGGATGTTTCCGCCCGACGGAAAACCGACGCGGCTGATCGGTTGCTCGATCGACCCGACGCAAGAGGGCCTGGCCGCGATGCAGCACTTCATGCAAAGCAACCGCCCCGATTTCCGCAATCCACAGCCGTATGCCGAAGCGCTCCGCAACGCCCTCGGTTTGCAGATCGTGACTATCCACGGGGCCCCGCCGAAAACGCATTTTGCCCAAGTGTTGGTCGAGGCCGACTACCGCATGAAGCTGATCGGCATCGGTTTGGAGAAGCCGCCTGTGAAACTGGTGAGCTACGCGGAACGGGCGAGACTTACCGAAGTCGCCCGCAACGCCATGCAGCGGTGGTATTTCGTGCCCGATTACCAGTGCGTCCGCCAAAGCGAGGACGGCCTGGCGATGGAATTGGTCGGCGACGGGGTGAAGCTGATCGGCGCGGATGAAATGGTGACCGGCAGCGGCGAGCGCAAGACCGCCGCCCGCGGCAACCGGGCCAGCAAGGAGTTTGTGCTGGGCTTTACGAAGAAGTATCCCGAGCTTGCCGAGCGTTCGCCCGTCTATGCCGAACTGCGGAACCTCATCGATCTGGCCGTGGCCGCCGCCTACATCCAGGAGCAGGACTACTACACCAAGGCCGGCTGGGACATGCCCTTCCTCGGCAGCGAAAAGGCGTATTCGATCGAGGTCTATGACGTGCCGAAGACCGTCGAATCGGCGGTAAACACGATCGGCCGCGGCAATACCCTGGGGTTCCCCGTCGGCGGCGGCGTGCAGATCGACGCCTCCGAGGCGTTGGATTCGCAAAACCTGCTGCCCGACAAGAAGGAAAAAGTGGCCCACCTTCGCCAGGAGTTGAAGCCCAATCTGGCCCAGGGCCAGTGGTGGTGGGACTGAAAGAAACGCCCGACGTATAATCGAATCACTCCTAGTCGCCGACGGATGCTTGGGTAGGCAGTTCCGTCGGCGACTTTTTTTCGTAGGGTGGGACAAACGCAGTGCAGTCCCACCAGCGAAATGAGATCGTCGGCTTGGTGGGACTGCGCTACGCTCGTCCCACCCTACTTCGCCAGCAATACCCGCAGATCGCACACGTTAGTGCCGGTCGGGCCGGAGTGGATCAGGGCCCCGAGCGGGGCAAAGAAATTGTAGGCGTCGTTGCGGGCGAGATAGTCGGCCGGATCGAGTCCGGCACGACGCGCGGCTGCTGAGCACTTCCGCATCGACGAACGCCCCGGCCGCGTCGGTGGGGCCATCCTCGCCGTCGGTGCCGCCCGAAAGGAGGGCGCTGTCTTTTGGGTCATCTTCGGCCAAGCGCATCAGCGCGGCCAGCACGAGTTGCTGGTTTCGCCCGCCCCGTCCGCGCCGGCACGGCTCGACCAGCTTGACCACCGGCTCGCCGCCGGAGATGAAACACTTTGGCCCGGCGTCATTCTCGTTTAGCGGCCGACGGCACGTCGGTCCGGCTTCGTTACCCATTTTGAGGGCCTTTTCGGCCAATCGTCGGCCGACTTCTTCGGCTGGACCTTCGCATTGAGTTGCACTCTCCACAGCGACCGTGTATCCGAGCCGCCGTGCCTCCTCGGCCGCCGCCGCGACGGCCGTGGCGTTGTTGCCGATGACGAAATTGACGGCGCGGGATTCCCGTTTAGCCCCGGTGCCCATCCCGTTTAGCGGCCGACGGCACGTCGGCCCGGCGCCATCGAAAGCCGCCGTACCGGCGGCTGCTAAACGATCGGACTCGCGCTTTGATCGTTTAGCTACGGCGAGTTGCAAAAGCTCGAACACGCCGGGCGAAATGCCGGCCTCCCGCGCCGAAACGCTCCAAGATCTCGATCGCTTCGCCGGGCGTGGAATTGTCCGGCACGGTCGGGCCGGAGGCGATCAGATCGAGCCGGTCGCCGAGCACGTCGGAGATGACGAGCGAGACCAAGCGGCCCGCGCGGCAGGCCCGGAGCAAGCCACCCCCTTTGATCCGGCTGAGCTGTTTTCGCACGGTGTTGAGCTCTTGGATATTCGCGCCCGCGGCGCTGAGATGGCGGGTGACGGCCAGCTTGTCGGCCAGTGTGATTCCCTCGGCTGGGGCGGGCAGCAGCGCCGAGCCGCCGCCGGAAATCAGGCACAGACACAGATCGTCCGGACGGAGCGACTCGACCAACCGGAGGATCTCCTCCGTTCCGGCGACGCCCTCGGCCGTCGGCTCGTTGACCCCTGCCGGCCGTGCGGGGTGCAGATGGATGTTTAGCGGCCGACGGCACGTCGGCCCTACGTCTCCCCTCTCCCTTTGGGAGAGGGGCCGGGGGTGAGGGCCGGTCGGCTCGAGACAATTGAAATCGGTTTCGACGCTACGAGCCGCCGTGCCGGCGGCTGCTAAACGATGGTGCGTTGCCCCGGCTATGCTCGGGCAATCCGCCGGCACGTTGACCCAACCGGCGAGTTGTTTCTCGGCCATCAGTTCCGGGCCGAGGACCGTTTCGACCGCCTGGGCCATGCCCGCCGCGGCCTTGCCCCCGCCGACCACCGCAATGCGACGGATCGAATCCAAAGCGATCCGTTCCTTCCCGATGACAAACTCTTGTCCTTCGACGCGCAGCCACCGGGGCACAAGCCGCTCGGGCCGAACCGCGTCGACTCCGGCTTGCCAGATTTGCAGCGCGTCGCGGCGAAGTGTCATCGTGTGTTCAAAGGCGAGATTTATTGCGAAACCGCACGCGGTTTATCGGAGTTTATTGCGAAGCCGCAAGCGGTTTTTTTCCGACCGCAGTCACTGACGCCTTCACGAACCGCTAACGACTAGCCACTAGCCACCAACGTCTACCCCCACTTCACCCTCAAACACCCCAGCCACTGATGTTCCGCGTCGACGACCGTCTGGCCGAGGCTGTTCGGCGCGGCGGCGCGGAGGACCAGGCCGGCCATCACCGGCTGCTGGCCGACCTTGACCACGCCGGCCACCGACGACCAGAACCGTCCCCTTGCCGGCCACGCCGGGCAGTCGGGCGTGACTGAAAAACAGATGGGCGAAGCCCCGCGCTGACCTGGTTCGGCCAGCGGCGAATCAGTGGCCGATGCAAGGCCGCCACTTTGTCCAGGCCCGGTACGATCGCCTCCAGCAGCGGAGCGAGCCGGTCGTCCGGGGGCAGTTCCCGATTCAACCCCACCGGTGCCAGCACCACGGCCGCCAGCCGCACCGGCAGGTTGTAGAGTTCGAGCATGGGCGGGCCGTCGGGCGGGCCGCGGTCCTCCAGCGCAGCCACCTCGACGTTCAAGTCGGGCCGCAACGGCGCCGGCCGCCTTCCGCCGCCGCCCCAAGAGCCGCCATACGATCCACAACACAACCACGCCCCCGGCGGCCAGCGCGAGATACGTCAGCGTCCCGCTTCCGAGCGAATCCGTCACATTTTTCAGCATGTCCGGCATGGTCTGATGAACCGAACTCCAAGTAGGTTATGCTTTAGCATAACAGATGATGGTTGATGTTATGCCATTAGTTTTTGGGATTGAGAAATCGTCCTCAATCTTTGACGGTCTTGGGTCTTGGGTCTTAGGTCTTGGGTCTTAGGTCTTGGCACGAAGACCCAAGACCTAAGACCCAAGACCCAAGACCACAATTGGTTGCGGCTACGCCGCGCTAGGCTGAAGCATAACCTACCGATTTACCCCCCAATACGCCGCGTGGACGCGGCGGCTTAACGGGTTGTAGGGTGCGTGAAACGCATCATGTGCCTACAGTAATCATCATCCTATATCCTTCCCCTTCCGGCAACCCACCGGGTCAGCGGCGGGCCGTGGCGGCGGAGGGGACGAGGACTTGTATCGCCACGTCGTCGAGCCAGGCCTCGCCCAGCCCCGACAACTCGAAGGTGACGTACACCGGTCCCGAATGGGGCGCCACGCGATAGAGGGCGAACTTCCGCCAGCCCTCGGTGCGGCCGATGCGGTCGGCCAGGGCCTCGCCGCCGAGCGAATCGACGATCATCAGTCCATCCGAGCCGGCTTCGATCGGGGCCGGCACCCGCACCCAGCCGTGGATGCAAACGATCGCCCCGGCTTCGACGTTTACGGCGGGACTCGTCAGTATGACTGGGGGGCTGTCCAGGGCCGTGGGCGGATTCTTCGCATCGGCCGCCGCGGCCGACATCCGCAGCCCGAACCGCCCGCTGAGGGCCGACTGCGGCGCCAGATCGACCGCCGTCCGCACGTTCGGATCGGCGCGGAACAGATTTCGCCAACCGGCGTGCAGCATCGCGCCGACGTCCTCGAAGTCGCCGCCGCCGAGCAGGTTCGCGCCGAACCGTCCGGCCGTCAAGCGGTCGATCATTCGCCAGTGGAAGGGCAAGGTCTCGAAGCCGAGCGCGCCCGGACTGGTGGCCGGCGAGACCAGCCCTTTTCGGGCGGCCTCCCAATAGGCGCGTTCGACCTGGCGCAGGGACTGCATTGCCCGGCGGGCGTCGAGCACGGCGGCGGAGAAATCGGCGGCGGCGTTTTTGGCGTCGCACTGCTGCAGACTTTTGCGCGCGGCCTCGAACCACTCCGGCGCGGCGACGATCGGTGTGCGCTGGGCAAGGCGTCCGGCCAGCGAACGGACGGTGTCGTACTGCTGGGCGGCCAAGGCCCGCTGCAACTCGGCCGCGCGGCGACCCGACTGAGCCACGCGGCGATTGACCGCGCCGACAATCAGCGGATCCTGGGCCATCAAGACCTGGGCGGTCAGGTCGAAGTCGTCGAGTGTAACGCACACGCCGCCGGCGATCCGTTGCCGCCGCAGCGGCTGAACCCCGCTGGGCGACATGAGATAGGCGTTGCTGGCCTCGGGCAAGCCCGGCACAATCAGCGACAGATTTTCCGTGGCCGATTTCGCCGGAACGCACTGCGCGTCGGGCGACGTCCAGATCGGCAGCAACAATTGCGCGCGATTGACGCCGAGCACCGATCCGGAAACTTCGGGATGGTTTGCCTCGGCCGTGGCGGTGAGGCGGCCCGCCGCCGCCCAAGGCTCGATCAGCCCCAGTTCCAAGTTGAGCAGTTCGAGGGTCATTGCCCGACGCCGGGTATCCGGGTCCTGCACGTCGAGCGGCGAATCGGAAAGGAACAGCAATCCTCGGCTGCCGGCCGCAACGGCCGTATAAGCCAACAGCCGGACCTGCTCGGGCGAAACCGAAAGGGGCGGGGCGCCGTCCGGCGCCAAAGCCGCAATCTGACCTCGCAAGGCCTCGCTGGGTTGCGTCTGCACGGTCGTCCAGATGGGGGCGCCGAGGCTGGTCAGCAACTGCTGACGGCCGAGCCACTTGGCATAGGCGGACATTTCGAGGCTCGTGCCCAACGGCCGGCGGTCCAGCAGCACCAGGTCCGTGGCCCGGCTGTATCCGCGGAGTTCCCTGGTCGGTTGGCAGATCAAGGGGCGATGGCTGCGGCGGTCCGCCGCGCGGACCTGTCGGGCCCAAACGCGGGTGGCTTCGAGCTCCGCCTCATCCAACTTCCCACCGAGGTCCCAGGCCAACACGCCATCGAACGAAGGCCCGATGTCGAACAACGAAGCCTCGGCCGTCGGACGCGGCGGGGGACAGATCAACCAGAGCCCCAAACGGTCCGCCTCTTCGAGCAGCTCCGGCGCCGGCTGCCGCTTGAGCGAAACGGTGTTGAAACCGAGCTTCTTCAGCACCGCCAACGGCTCGCCGCAATGCTGGACGATCCGCGGAAACATTGGTCGATCATCGACCAACAGCACTCCGCCCACCAGTTTCACCGAATGTCTCGGTGGTCGCGGTCCGGCTGGGGCAATCTGCGAGGCTGGAGGAAGCCGGACGACGTCGAGCGGCGGGAGGCTTTCGAGCGCAGCCGGCGGCGCGGTGGACGGCTGCCCGCCCAGCGTTGCGTAGCCGGCGACTTCCAGATCGTCGATCCACACGTTGGCCGTTCCCGGCCCGCTGAAGACGTTCAACAGCACCGCGTCGAGATACGCTTCCCGATCGTCCACCTGGGGGCCGAGTTGCAATCGCAGGACGTGGACTTGCCGGGTGAGCAATTTCGGGATCCCCTCGATCCGCAATTGTTGCCAACGTCCCACGGCCGTGTATGATTCGCCGGGAATTATTGTCGCCACCGGTTTGCCGGTCCGCTTATCGATTGTTCGGGGCAAGACAATCCGGACCAGGAGTTGTAAGCCGGAGCGATCAGATTTAACCCACACGCTGGGCGCCAGTTCGTCGATGACCGGAGGGCGGCCGACGTCGTGGGCAACGTAGACGTGCGTTCCGCCGCCGGCTTCGAGCCGCAACCACTCGCAACCTTTGCCGGAATGGGCGTTGCCTTGGAGGCGTTGGTGATCGAGGAATTTATATTGTGCGTCGCCGCCGGCGTCGCGCAGGATGTCTGCGGAGTCTCGAAGTCCTCGTGCCAGGCCCCGAGCGCACCGCGCCCCGGCGGCCAAGACGACGGCCGTCAACAGCAGAGCGGCCAGGATTTTTCCAGGGGCAAAGGGCATCTTGCGGCGTGGCAGAAAAACAACACTTTCCAGCCCGACGTTGCTTAGACGTAAGTGATGCTTGTATCAGGATTTGCGAAAAGCATCCAGATCAAACGTGGCGTCAAGTAAACATCGGGGTCGGAGGCGGAGCGGCGTTGGTTTGCGTAACATGTTGTCGCTTATAGGTTTGCGTAATTTCGTCCGTCGCCGGGAAGGCTCCGGCACGCAGCGTGCTTTTTTTCCTCGGTGTCATCAGCACCGAAGGAGCACCAAATGAGCGAACCGACCCGTACGATCAACACCGAAGAAATCCCCCGCGAAGTCCTCGATCTGGCTGAGGTCATCGGCACGCTGCCGGATGAGTTGCGCCGCACGGTCGAACCGGTGCTGAACCGGGTGATCGACAGCAACCGCCGTCGCCGCCGCATTCTATCTCTGGTTCAAGACGCTCTGAGCCAATTGCGGCTGGACATGAAATACCTGGCCTTCGATCTGGAGGCTACCCGTCGGGAGCGGGACGAGTTCCGCCGCAAGCTCGAAGAATCGGCTTGAACCGCTCATTTGGAGGGGTTGTGGGCAGGCCCTGGTTGCCCTAGGATGAAGTAAATAGGCCATATTTGGCGGCCGGCGAATTATATCGGGCATCATTCGTTCTTCATCCGTTTGTTATTGTGTGGAAATGGAATCGGAATGGCATACCAGACTGCCGAGCAAGTCGCTCAGCGCGCTTTCGACCTGGGCCTATTGGACGAACGCCAACTGCGGGACGTTTGGGGGTCGTTTGGCAGCCATAACGTTCCCATGGAGGATTTCCTTCAAGTCCTCGTCCGCCGCGAGTTTTTGACCAATTACCAGGTTGAGCGCCTGGTAAAAGAGGAGCGGACCGGATTCTTCTTCGGCGACTACCGGGTCCTCTACCTGGTGGGGGCCGGCACCTTCGCCCGGGTCTATCGCGCCGTCCATCGCAAAACGGGCCAGATCGTGGCCCTGAAGGTGCTCCGCAACCGCTACAGCGAGAACCGCACCCAGGCCGGATTGTTTGTCCGCGAAGGCCGGGTAGGCTGCGCACTTCGCCATCCAAACATCGTCCCCACTTTCGAAGTCGTCTCCGAGGGAAAAATCCACTTCCTGGTAATGGAGTTCATCGAGGGGCGCAACTTGCGGGAGTTCGTCCGCATCCGCAAGAAACTCGAACCCCTCGAAGCCACCGAGATGATGGCCGGGATCGTTGACGGCATGAGGTACGCCTTCGAGAAGGGACTGACCCACCGCGACTTGAAGATGAACAACATCCTCGTTTCCAGCCGCGGCGAGGCGAAGATTGTGGACTTCGGCCTGGCCTCGATGGACGAGACCCTCACCGACGAGGCGATTGCCGATCTGCCCAACACCAGAACGGTGGACTACGCCGCCTTGGAACGCGCCACGGGCGTGCGAAAGGACGACGTGCGGAGCGACATTTACTTCCTCGGCTGTATTTATTACCACATGCTGACCGGCCGGCCGCCGTTGACGGAGACCCGCGACCGGATACAACGGCTGAGCAAACAGCGGTTTCTTGAGGTGGTTCCAATCCAGAAGACCGATCGCACGCTCCCCGCCGGCGTGACTATCGTGGTCAACAAGGCAATGGCCCTCGATCCCAGCCGCCGCTACCAGTCGCCCGCCTCGATGTATACCGACCTGCGAACGGCGGTCAGGCGTCTTTCGGAGGGCGACACGGAACCCGAAGCGGCGGAAATGCCCGGCATTTCGCACCCATCTCGCCGCCGTTCGATCGTCCCGGCCACCGACACCGGCCGGTCGGTCATGGTCGTCGAATCGGACATGCAGATGCAGGACCTTTTCCGCAAGGGTTTCAAGCAGGCGGGATACCGCGTTTTGGTTACGGCCGATCCGTCCCGGGCGGCCGGCCGTTTCCGCCAAGACTCTTCGGTGGCCGACTGTGTGCTGTTCAATGCCCAGCAAATCGGGAAGAGCGCTCTGAAAGTGTTCAACGAAGTGGGCGAGGACGAGCGGACAAAGGCGGTTCCGGCGATCTTGCTCTTGGACGAAAGCCAGGAGAAGTGGAAATCGCAGGCCCAAACCAATCGGCACCGCATAGTGCTCACTATGCCCCTCACCATGCGTCAACTCCGCACCGCCGTGGGAAAATTGCTGCCGGCCGATGCCAAGGCGGCCGAAGGCCGTTGAACAGGGGCAAAACTCCGGGAGGATTGACGCATTCCGCCCGAGCGCTATAATTCTCTGCGGCAAGTAATTGCCGCGGCATGATTTGTAGTTCCGGCTTGGGCCGATGGGGGGCAGGAAAGTCTGCGGAAGTCTTGCATCCCGCCAAAGCTGGAATTGGTTTCTGTTTCGGAAAGGGTGCGTAGGGTGGGACAAGCGAAGCGCGGTCCCACCAATAATGGCGAAAAGCATGGTGCGACCGCGCTTCGCTTGTCCCACCCTACGATCCACAACAGAATCGAATTAGATCGGCTTATGTCCTTCCGCTGGGTGGCAGCTACACAATGGAGACTTTGAGGAGAACTGGAATATGGACCATGTAAAAGAATTGTCCGACCGCGATTTTGAAACCGAGGTCCTGCAATCGACTGAACCGGTACTGGTTGATTTTTGGGCGCCGTGGTGCGGTCCTTGCCGAATGGTCGCGCCCGTCGTCGAAGAAATCGCGAAGGAAAACGCCGGCAACGTCAAAGTGACCAAGATCAACATCGACGATAGCCCCAATACGGCCGCCGCCTATGGAATCAGTAGTATTCCGACCATAATGATCTTCAAAAACGGCGAAATTTCCGATCGGTTCGTGGGCGTCCAGCCTAAGAAACGCCTTCAGGAAGCCATTGATCAGGTTATGGCCTGACGGTCGCCGCGATATGGTCATGGGCGAGATGCCGTCTTCTTCTGTCTATTTTCAGATCTGTTTGGGAATTTGGGTAAATATCGGCTGTCAGAATCGCCGATGAAGCAAGTTGGGTAAACCTTGCCGATTGCGCGGAATATATCGCGCGAATGGGCCTTTCGACCCCTACTCGCTTCGACCAATGACCAAGGCCGGTTCTACGCCATCGACTGAAACGCAGGGGTTGCGTCAAGCTCCACCCGCACAGGGCCGGACGTTGACGGCTTCCACCCGCGTCGATGCCCCGCACGAAATGGCCGCTTCAATTTCAGCGGCCGGGGCGGACGTGCTCGCGGCTCCCGTTGCAGCGCCCGCCGACGATTCGCCGGCCGAGCAACTCCGCCTCGAAACCCTTCAGTTGGCCGCATATCTTCGCAGTCGGCAGAAGGAGTTGGATGCCCGCGAAGCGGAACTAAACTCGCACATCGCCAGTTGCGATTCGCAAACCAGGGCCGCTCGGCTTTGGCTCGAGCAACGCCAGGCCGATCTGGCCGCCGCGGACGCGGCGTTGGACGGACAACGGCAAGAGTTGACCGCGCGGACCATAACTCTGGACGAACGGGAAGCCGAGTTGACGCGGCGGCGGCGGGAGGTTACCGGGCAAGAGCAAGCGTTGTCGCAACGGCAGCAGGCGCTGTCCCGGCGGGAGCGGGAGTTAGAGGAGCGATTGGAGCGGTTGGCCGTCGCCGAGACCGCACGCGATAGAAACGGAGAGGAAGCCGCCCAACGTTGTGCCGACGTGCAGCGGCAGGCGGCCGTAGACGAACGGTTGGCGGCCGAGCACCGCCGCGCGGCGGACGACCTGGAACGGAAACGTCAAGCCGTGCAACGCCGCGCCGAACACGTGGACAAATGCCAGGCTTCCCTGCGGCAACTCCGCGAGGAACTGGCCCGCATGCACCGCGAGACGTTGGAAATTCGACTGGCGACCGAAGATCTCTGGGTGCAGCTTTCCGGCGCCGCGCCGCCGGCGGCGTTGACCCGCTCGCTCGGCCGCATCCGCACCCGGCTGGCCGAGCAGTACGCACAAGCAAACGCCGAATTGGCCGGGCAGAAAAAACAGTTGGAAACAATCCGCGGCCGACTCAACGCACAACTCGAGAAACTGCTCGAACAAAAAAGGCTCTTTGAGCAGTGGGCCGCCGCGCGTGGGCGCGATTGCGAAACGCAGGCCGCGCAGTTGATCGCCCGCGAAGAACAACTGCAACGCGAAGAGGACCAGCTCCGCGCGGAAGCGGATCGCTGGCGAACGGAGCAGGCGGCCTTCCAGCGCGAACTGCGGCAGTGGAAATCGCGCCCTTCCCACCGCCGCCGCGAAAACGCCACCGCGGCCCGATAGTGAACTGTCCATCTTGACTTTACCAGTTGGGTGCCACTGCTGGCTTGTCCAGCAGTGCCGGAAACACGGGTGACCGGCCCTTTCCACTGCTGGACAAGCCAGCAGTGGCACCCCCTGGCGAGAGACATGCGGGCAAGCCGCCGTGCCGGCGGCTGCTAAACGGCGTTGCCCAACTCAGAACAAAACCGGCCCACGGGTTGCGCCCCGTGGGCCGTGTAATTCTCCGCCGATGTCCGCCCGTCCGCCGTCCGTTATTTCGGGCTGGAATACGTTTCTTCTTTGGACTTCTCTTGCCGTTGTTTCGCGGTCTTGACGGCCGTGGTGGCAAGCTGAAAGGCGGTTTTAAGCTCGATCGGGCTAAAGTACGGTCCCTTGATCATCCCGTTGGCGTAACGCAGCCGCTTAGCGGCCAGTTCCTGCCAACTCATATCGTTGTTCAGGTGCCAGGCCGCGGCCTGGGCCGCACGCTGGTCGATCTTCCCGCTGCCGATCATTTCGCACAACTCGCGGACGCCGGCCTTGGTGGTGAAGCTCTCCAACGGTTTGATTTCGTAAGGGATTGCGGCGCGGGGTTCGTCTTTGCCGTGTTCGAGACAGACGGCGGGGACTTTTAACTTTCCGATTTTTTCGGGCGGGACGCAGAACATTCCGCCGCCCATGCCGCCCATGCCGCCCATGCCGCCCATGCCGCCGCCCATGCCCTGATTGCGGTTATTATTGTTGTTGTTGCGGCCGCTGCGGCCGCCGCTGTCCAATGCGCCGGGGGCCTGGCCCAACACCGGCACGGCCGCGAAGGCGTCCGGCAGCTTCACGTTCAACGGTTTTTCGGTCTTGTTCTCGATCAGCACCGAACATTGCGTCGAGTCCTTCGGGATCAGCTTGACGGCAATGTCGCCCTTCTCGATGGCCGCAAACATCTCCACGGTTTTGGCCTGGGGATTGTACTCGCTTTTGGTGATGAATCCCTTACGGCTCTCGCCGGCCAGTGCCGCCGAAACCAACATGAGCATTGCGATGCCCAAAGCCGAACACGTAAATCGCCAATTCCGCAGGCCAGAGCACATGATCCTGTTCCTCCGCTTTAGTATGTCCAACAGACCCATTCGTTTCACATTATACGCCGGCGATCCATGCCTCCGCATATATACAAGGTAATCAGTGGAAGGGAAAAAGCCAAGCAGAAAATGCGGATTATGAGGGATAGAGGCCCGCTTCACCCCACTTGTTGGGGGTCGCCTCCGTTCGCCCCCCCTTAATCTGCACCGTAAACTGAGTACAATATGAAGTTATATGACGAAGTCGCCATCGAATGCCCCCGCTAATTCTTCCCAGAATTCAGGTCCGGTCCGCTCCGCATCGGGGCTGCAACGAGCCTTGTTGGCCGCCCAAACCGCCGAAGACAATCGCGGCACCGACATTGTCGTGCTCGACACCCGAGAATTGACCTCCATCTTCGACTATTTCGTAATCGCCACGGGCACGAGCCGGCGGCAAATCCACGCCATGAGCGAGGAGATCGACCATGCCCTGGAAGATCGGATGGGCGACCGCCGGCTGGGTATCGAGGGCTACGAGGAGAGCCGCTGGATTCTACTGGACTACGGCGACGTGGTGGTCCATCTCTTCGAGCCTGAAACTCGCGGCTACTACGCCCTGGAAGACCTCTGGGGCCATGCCAAGCGCGTGCCCCGAAACGCCGACAAAGCAGCTTCGGACGGCAGCGCATAGCCAGTTTCGGCCGAAAAACAGCCCACCGGGAGAGCATCGCGGGCAAGAACAGCAAGTGGGCGCACGCAGACTCGAACCCCCCCAAAAATCATCGGAAAAGGAGGGGTTCTCCGAATCCGGCGGCACAGAATACGGCACAGTTGGCTGTGAATCTGTTCCGACCGAGTGTGCGGCAAATATGACTGGCGCGAACAATCGGGAGGCTGTATAGCTTGGGTTAGGCATTGTCCGACAATTAACTACCGACTTTGGTCACTTGCAGGAGGCGACTCCTGTCGCCGATTGCCGCGGAAACAAGCCCAAATCGGCGACAGGAGTCGCCTCCTGCAATCGCGGAATTCCGGTGACTTATTGTCGGACAATGGCGGCCCACGGATTATCGATGAAATGACGTTTTCCCGCCGAAAAATGGACCAGTCCCCTGCCGCTCCGTGAACGGTTACGAATTAAGGGTGCCAGAAAATCTGGCCGCACACCCACGCTGAGAAGGCGTTGCAATACAGCAACCTCCTGCTAGAATGCGACTTGCGAAAAGCGTCTATCTGCGCGTTAGGCCGCATATCTGACGCCTACAGGTTATTGGCAGAGACTCCCTATGCACAAAGCAACTGAGGGATCGATTCATGGATACGTGGAAGTTCTACGACATCACTCATCGTAAGCACGTGGTATGCAATCCTACGAACGAGGAGAAGCTCGCGCGCTTGGTGGACCTGGTGCAGCTTCCGGCAGCCGCACGTGTGGTTGACATCGCCTGCGGGAAGGGCGAATTCCTGATACGTCTGGCGGAGGCATACGGAGTGCGCGGCGTAGGCGTGGACCTCTCGCCCTTCTTCATTGCCGACGCGGAACGAAGGCTCAGAGCGCGTGTGCCACAGGCAGGAATCACCTTCACCCAAATGGATGGCGCTGATTTCAAACCCGACAAGCCACACGGCCTCACACTGGCTTCGTGCATTGGGGCGAGTTGGGTTTTCGGCGGGCACGCGAAGACTCTGGACGCGCTCGTCGGCATGGCCGAGCCTGACGGCTGGGTGATCGTGGGGGAGCCGTACTGGTTGCAGGAGCCGCCGGACGAGTACTTGCAGGCGATTGGGCTACCAAGAGACGCCTTCGGAAGCCACGCGGAAAACGTTGAAGCAGGCCAGCGGCTAGGGCTCGACCTCGTGCATACTCTGGTGAGCAGCAAGGACGACCGGGACCGATATGAAGGTCTTCAGTGGCATGCGATGGCGGACTACGCGCGCAGCGACCGAGATGACGCTGATCTTCCAGAACTGCTGGAGCGCGTGGCGAAGGAGAAATCAGCCTACTTGAGGTGGGGTAGAGACGCCTTGGGCTGGGCGATCTACGTATTCAGATGTCCACACGCTCGGGGTGCGGAGGCGGTGTCGGGTGTCTAACTGCCAGTTGAAAAAGGGTGCCACTGCTGGCTTGTCCAGCAGTGCGGGGAGAAAGCACCGGAATTTCACTGCTGGACAAGCCAGCAGTGGCACCCGAACTCCCCATAATCGACTTTTTCAACGGACTGCTAAATAGCGGTTGCAGACTACTGTCCCATCAAAACACCGTTTTACGACACCAGTTTGCGGATCAACAACGGTTGTCCGGCAACAATCCGTCAACCTGAATCCGCCCGGCCTCCCGGCCTTCAATCGTTACCGGCGCTTCCGCCGCGGCGGCGTAATCTTCGCGGCGGCGGTAGTCGGGCGATTCGCCGGGGCCGGTCGGATCGCCGTAGACCTCGATCCGCCGCTCCGGCAGGTTGATGATCCAATAGTCGGGGATGCCGGCCCGGGCGTAGATACGCTTCTTCGTGGTGCGGTCGCGGCGGAGGCTAACATCGGCAACTTCGACCACAATCGCCGCCTCTTGAGGACCGGGATGGCGCCGCGCGTATTGCTCGGGATTACCGCGGACAAGGGCTACGTCAGGCTCCGGCTCGCTGTCTTCCAGCGTAATCGGTTCCTGCGAGCGAACGTAATAGCCGGATGGAACAACACGCTCCAACGCCTTGGTCGTGAAATGTCTTGCCGTTGCATGAGGTGGGTTCTTTACCATTGTCGGCACGAGCCATCCTTCGAGGAGTTCCAACGGGTCGCCGTCGGCGAGAATCCCGGCGGCGATCATCTCGTGATATTGCGAGACTGCCAGCCGGCAAACAGGCTCCGGTGGCATCGCGGGCGGAATGAAATTTCCGGTTGTTGACGAGGTAGACATAGACGATGCCTCGGCGAACGTGACTGCCACTGTTCGATTCTAGCCCGTGCGGTGGATGGGCGTCAAGTTGCCAGGAGGACTGGCTTTACGACGTATCAAACCCTACCGCCGATTGACACCCTGCGGGCGCTCTGGCATATTGGCGGAGGTTCATTGTGGATTTGCCGCATTCTGGCCTGCGGCGAACATGCCATGTCCCTCATTTATACTACACAATCATGCCTTCCGATATGGAACAGCTCTACCAGGAACGGCTCGCCCGCTACGTGACCGCGATGCGGAACGAAAAGCCGGACCGGATCCCCATTCGGCCGTTCGTGGCCGAGTTCACGGCAAAATACGCGGGCTACACAATCCAGGAAGTGACCCAAGACTATCAAAAGGCCTTCGCCGCCGCCCGAAAGTGCGCCGCCGACTTCGATTGGGACGCCGTCGTGGGCAACATGGTCTACGTCTGGAGCGGGCTGGTGCAGACGATCGGCCTGAAGTATTACGCCACGCCCGGCGTCGAGATTCCACCGGACACCGGTTTCCAGTATCGCGAGCCGGAGGAGGACAACGCCTGGATGCGGCCGGACGAGTACGACCTGCTCGTCGCCGATCCGACGGGCTACCTGTTCAACGTATGGCTGCCGCGGGTGGCGCGGGACGTCAGCCCGATGGGTGAGCCGACCAGCTTTCGCAACAATATGTCGTTCCTTAAGGGCGGCATGGCGATGCTGGGCTACTTCGGCGGCTTCGGCACGCAGGCCGCTCTGCTGCGAAGCGAGTCGGGCACGGTCTCGGCGATCTCGGGCATTCTGAAGGCCCCGCTGGACATCCTGGCCGACAAGCTGCGGGGTTACAAGGGGATGTGCACCGACCTGTTCCGCCAGCCGGCGAAGGTGCAGGCGGCCTGCGAGGCGTTGGCCCCGCACCTGCTGCACGTCGCCCTGAGTGGGGCCGACCCGGATAAAAACGTGCCGGTCACGGTCTGGCTGCATCGCGGCTGTCCGCCGTTCCTCTCGCCCGGCCAGTTCGAGAAATACTACTGGCCCACGCTGAAGTGGATCATCGAGGAGCTATGGGCGCGGGGCCATCAGACT
The DNA here is from genome assembly GCA_963733145.1 of uncultured Planctomycetota bacterium. Lineage (GTDB taxonomy): Bacteria > Planctomycetota > Planctomycetia > Pirellulales > Thermoguttaceae > JAHIKV01. The sequence goes on from CAVTCJ010000013.1 coordinate 250,277, forward strand.
TTGTTCTACGCCGAGGGCGAGTGGAACCCGGTGTTGAAGTGGATCGGGGAACTGCCCGAGCAGAGCATCGTCTATCACGTCGACCGGGGCGACATTTTCGAGGTGCATCGGGCCGTCGGCGAGAAGTTCTGCATCAGCGGCGGGATTCCGAACGACCTGCTGGCCTTCGGCACGCCGGACCAGGTCCGCGAGTGCTGTAAAAAAGTGATCGACGGCGTGGCCCGCGATGGCGGATACATCATGGACGCCGGGGCCATCATGCAAGACGACACGAAAGCGGAAAACCTGCGGGCGTTGACCGAGTTCACCCGCGAATATGGAGTATATTGACATGAGCGACAAGATCGAAGAGGGAACCATCGACCGGCCGCCGGGAACCTGCATCACCTGGGAGGAGAAGCGGAAGGAGTTTCCGCCCATCAGCGGCGACGAGGCGCTCGTCAAACGGGTGTGGGAAGAAGTGGATGCTTTCGGTTACATGTATATTTGGCAGGTGTTGTTGTCGTTTTGAGGTACAATGACGAAGGGAACGGAGATCCATGCCGACTGTCCTTGAGGAAGGTCCATACAGCCTGGTTTTCTTCAGTTCCGACAGGGGCGAGCCGCCTCATATACACGTAAAGCGCGATCGCCTGATCGCGAAGTTTTGGCTCGCTCCGGTAGTGATGGCAAAAAACCTGGGTTTTCCGGGACACGAATTGAACCGTATCGCCCGGCTTGTCGCCAAGCGAGAAACAACATTGCTGGAGGCGTGGCATGAGTACTTTGACACTTGAAATCGACCCTCTGGCTACGGTAGTCGCGGTCACGGAAGAAGATTTGACCGTGGACTTGGTTGACGGTCGCCGCATCGTGGTGCCCTTGGCCTGGTATCCGCGTCTGCTGAACGCAACCGAAGCCGAGCGCGGGAATCGGCGGTTGCTGGGGGACGGATATGCCATCGAATGGCCCGATCTCGATGAACACATCGGCATCGAAGGGCTGTTGGCGGGGCGACATAGCGGCGAAAGCGCGCAATCCTTGAAAAAATGGCTGGCCTCACGGCCGAAGTAGCGTCTGTTGCGGAAAGCGTGCGTAGGGTGGGACAAGCAAAGCGCGGTCCCACCACTAACAGTGAGAGACATGGTGGGACCGCGCTTCGCTTGTCCCACCCTACGACTAAGTAACAGCTTGCTCCCATGCTCGGCGCGGGACCGTGGAGAAAATAAATGAGCGAGTCAGAAAGTCTGTTCGAGGCCGTGGCCGCGGCGCGGGAAGACCGGGTAATGGAGTTGGTGCGGGAGCAAATCGCCGCGGGAACGCCCGCCGTCGATATTCTCGCCGAATGCAACCGCGGCATGGTCGAGCTGGGCAACCGTTTCGCCGACGGCGAGTGCTTTTTGCCCGACTTGATGTTCGCCGGTATGATTATGAAGTCCGTGGCCGCCGAGCTGAAGCCGCTGCTGGAGAAAACCGCCGCGAGCGCCTCGCGGGGCACGGTCGTGCTCGGCTCGGTGCAGCACGACGTACACGACATCGGCAAGGACATCGTGGCCACGATGCTCCGCGGCGTGGGCTTCGAGGTCGTCGATCTGGGCGTCGACGTTCCGCCCGAGAAGTTCGTCGCGGCCATTACCGAACACAGCCCGCAGGTGGTGGGCATGAGCGTCCTGCTGACCACCTGCTTCAAGTCGGTCATCGCCACCGTGAAGGCGATCGAAGCGGCGGGCTGCCGGAAAAACGTCTCGATCATGGTCGGCGGCGCGGCGGCCAGCGACTTGCTCCGCGAAAACGCCGGTTGTGATTTTTATGGAAAGACGGCCGTCGACGGCGTGAAGTTCGCCAGCCAGTCGGTCGAGGCGGCATAACGTTGCACACTACGTTCCCATGCGGAGCATGGGAACGAGAAGACGTGTCAAGACAACTACCATGAAAAACTCGCACATTTCCCTGGCCCTGGCCGCATTACTGGCTTCAGTGCTTTTCATCCCCGCCGCCAGCGGACAGGAGTGGGCCCAGAAGATGTTCGGCAACGAGACCGCGCACGATTTCGGCGTCGTCGCCCGCGGCGCAAAGGTCGAGTACAGTTTCGTCCTCGAAAACATCTACGAGGAAGACGTCCACGTCGCGTCGGTCACGTCGAGTTGCGGCTGTTCGAAGGCGGAGGCCAGCAAGCGAACGCTGAAAACCTGGGAGAAAGCCGCGATTGTGGTCCAGGTCGATACCCGCGGCTTCCTGGGCCCGAAGGACTCGACGATCACCGTGGTCTTCGACCTCCCCTACCACGCGGAAGTGCAACTCCACGTCCACTCTTTCATCCGCGGCGACGTGGTGGTGCAGCCGGGAGCGGCCGAACTGGGCTCGGTCGAGCAAGGGGCCGGCGCACAGCGGGTCCTGAAAATCAGCTACGCCGGACGCAACGACTGGAAGATCGAGCGGGTCGAATGCGCCGATCCAAACGTCGAGGCCCGCGCCGTCGAGACCAGCCGCGGGGCGGGAAGAGTCAACTACGACCTCATGGTCACGCTCAAGAAGGACGCGCCGCCGGGCTATATCCGCGACCAGTTGATCCTGGTGACCAACGACGCCAACCCCCGCTCCGCCCGGGTGCCGGTCTCGGTCGAGGGAGTGGTTACGACCGCGCTGGCCGTCCGGCCGTCGCCGCTGATGATGGGCCTGGCCGAGCCGGGAAAGCCCCTCACGCGAAACCTGGTCGTCACCGGCCGCACGCCCTTCCGCATCACCGCGGTCCGTTCGAGCGACGGACGGTTCCAGTGCAAAATCTCCGACGAGGCGAAGAAGGTCCACATCATTCCGGTCACGTTCCTGGCCACGGGCGCGAAGGCCGCTGCCGGCAAGGCAGAGACGAAGATTCGCATCGAGACCGACGTGTCCGGCGGGGCCGTCGTCGAGGTCGCCGCCTCGGTGCAGATCGTCGTCGCTCCCCAGCCGCAATAAACGCCCGCGGCTTCGTCAACGTGTAGGGTGGGTCGGGCGCAGCGCTGCCCCACCATGATCTGCGTAACTGATGCGCAACTGCAGGGTGGGGCCGCGCTGCGCTTGACCCACCCTACTTTTTGTTGAGCAGGCGGGACGCCTGCACCACAATTTTTTGGACGACCACAGAGTCCGCCAGCACGCCGCTTCGTCAGGGCCGGAAAAATCCTTGCAATCGCTTCCGTCGCCGGCACCCTCGCTGCACGTCCCCCCCGAAGGCTATGCAAGGGAGAAAAATGCGACCTATGTTTGGACATACCATTCCGCTTAGGGAGCCGGCGAATGAAACTCAGATCGAAAATCCTCCTCCTCTGTGCCTCAGGCATCGTCTTTACCGCCCTGGCCGTCGTCGGGGCCGTCCTCAATCAGGACGCCAAAATCGACGACCACCTGACGAAGCAGATGAACGAGCGGGCACGGGCGGAGAGCGCGAAAGCCGTCAACGACGTCTATCAGATGTTGCGCATGCAACGGCAACACGTCATCGACAAGGTCCGCGGGGACTTGAAGACCGCCGCCCTGCTGCTGAAACAGGCGGGCGAGGTCTCGCTTTCGTCGGAAACCGTAAAATGGAACACCGTCGCTCCCGCCGGCAAAGAATCCCGGCAGGTCGCGCTGCCGAAGCTGATGGCCGGCAAACAATGGCTGGGCGACAACCGCGGATCCCGGCAGCCTTCGCCGCTCGTCGAGCAATTCCATGCGCTCGTCGACGGCGTCGCGGCGATCTATCAGCGGGTGGGCGAGACCGACGAAATGCTCTGCATCGCCTCGAGCGAAAACGGCGGCGGCCCCTTGGCGCCGGGGACCTGGCTGCCGGTGACCAATTCGGACGGCACCGCAAAACCGGTCGTCCAGGCCGTGCTCCACGGCGAAACGTTCGTCGGCCGCGCCCAGGTGGGCGACCAGTGGTACGTCTCCGCCTACGAACCGATCGTGGATTCCGCGAAGCGGGTGGTTGGCGTGCTCTCGGTCGGCGTGAAGCAGGACGCGGTTCCCGATCTGCGTCAAGCGGTGGCGGAAGTGTCGGTCGGCCGCGGCGGCGACGTGTTTATCATCCAGGGTTTCGGCGACTCGAAAGGCCGCTGCCTGATCGCCAACAAAGCCCCGAACGAAGGGCAAAACAACTGGGACGCCCGCGACGCCGACGGCATTTTATTCATCCAGTCGCTCGTCTCGAAGGCCCAGACGGCCAACAGCGGCGAGTGCATTTTTGTGAAATATCCGTTTCGGGCGCACAACGACGGCCCGATCCAGTGGAAAATTGCCGCCGCCGCCTACTTCCGGCCTTGGGGGTGGATCGTCGGCGCCTCTTCCGACCTGGACGATTACGCCGGCGCACGCGCGGAAGTGATCGGCGGTCTGGAGCGGGTGGTCTATTGGAGCATGGCCAGCGCCCTGGCCGCGCTGCTGCTCTGCGGCGCCGTCGCGGTGGCCTACTCCGGCCGGATCACCGCGCCGCTGGTCCGCGCGGTGACAATGATGGAAGACATTGCCCGCGGCGACTACGGCCGGCGTCTGCCTCCCGGCGGTGGTTATGAACTCAATCGGCTGGCGGCGGCCATCAACACCGCCGCCGAAGCGACCGATCGGGCGATGCACGAGGCCAAGGAGGCCGCCCAACGCGAAAGCAAGATTGAAGTCGAACGGAAGACCTCGGCGGCTTTGCGGCGCAAAGTCGATCGGCTGCTGGAGGTGGTCCGCGCCGCCGCCAAGGGCGACCTCACCGTCGGCGTGCCCGTCGAAGGCGACGAGCCGGTCGACGAACTGGCCGCCGGCATCGCCCAAATGCTCGGCGATCTGGCGGAGATCATCGGCCAGGTGTCGGAGAGCACCGCCCAATTTCAGGAGGTGTCGCGGGTAATCGCCGACGGCTCGCAGCAGTTGTCTCTCGGCGCCCAGAATCAAAGCGCCGGGGTCGAGGAGATCACCGCGTCGATCGAGGACCTGACGCACTCGATCGAGGCCGTGGGCGACAACGCCGCGGGCGCCAACCGCGTCGCCACCGACGCCAACCGCTTCGCCGAGCACGGCGGAGAGGCCGTGCGGAAATCGATCGACGCCATGAAGCTGATCCAAACCAGCTCGGAGAAAATCGGCGAGATCACCCAGGTGATTTCCGACATCGCCGGGCAGACCAATCTGCTGGCGCTGAACGCGGCCATCGAGGCCGCCCGCGCCGGCGAGCACGGCATGGGCTTCGCCGTGGTGGCCGACGAGGTCCGCAAGCTGGCCGAGCGGTCGAACCAGGCCGCCCGCGAAATCGCCGCGCTGATCAAAGAGTCCTCGCGGCGCGTGGCCGAAGGGGCCGAGTTGAGCGAGCAGACCGGCGAGGCGCTGCGGAAGATCGTCTCGGGGGTCGAGTCGACGGCGGCCAAGATCGCCGAAATCGCCGCCTCCACCGCCGAGCAGGCGGCCAGCGCCCGCGAAGTCTCCCACGCCATCCAGAGCATCGCCGAAGTCACCGAGCAATCGGCGGCCGGCAGCGAGGAAATGGCCTCCAGCAGCGAACAACTGGGCGCCCAGGCGACCGGGCTCCGCGAGCTGGTCAGCCGCTTCAAAACCCGCGCCGGGTGACGCCGCGGAAAGGAATCTCGCTGCCCGTTTAGCGGCCGTCGGCACGACGGCCTTCGCTCCGCCCCAAGCCGCCGTGCCGGCGGCTGCTAAACGTTCATAATAGCCCAAGCCGCCGTGCCGGCGGCTGTTAAACGTTCACACGCCATGCCGGCGGCTGCTAAACGCCCGATGTCACACACGCCGTCGCGCCGCTGTTGGGGTGGCAGTACAACTGCCACCCCAACATATCGCTGGCCGTCGCCGGGGGCCTGGACAACTGCCCGGCTTTCGTTACACTGGATGCGATTGGGTTTTTCGCCACTTCGTCACTATAGGATGCGACCATGGAAAAGCGCGTGTACAATTTCTCGCCGGGGCCGGCCGTCCTGCCCCTGCCCGTTCTGGAAGCAGTTCAGCGCGACATGCTCTGCATGCCGGGCGCGGGCGCGTCGATCTTGGAAATCAGCCATCGCTCGAAAACCTTCGACCGGATCATCAATCAGGCCGAAGGCAACCTCCGCAAGTTGCTCGGCATCCCCGACAACTATCGGGTGCTGTTCATGCAGGGCGGGGCCTTCCTCCAGTTCGGCATGGTGGCCCTGAACCTGCTCCACGGCGCCGGCAAGCCGGCCGATTACATCGTCAGCGGAACCTGGAGCGGAAAGGCCATCAAGGACGGCAAGACCCAAGGCACGGCCAACGCCGTCTGGGACGGCAAACCCGACAACTTCATTCGCTTCCCCAAGCCGGGCGAACCGAAACTCGACGCCGATCCGGCCTACGTCTACATGTGCTCGAACGAGACCATACAGGGCGTCCAATATCAGACCGAGCCGGAGACCGGCGGCGCGCCGTTGATCTGCGACTCGTCGTCCGATCTCCTCTGCCGGCCCATCCCGGTCGAAAAGTTCGGCCTGATCTTCGCCTGCGCCCAGAAGAACGTCGGCCCGGCGGGCGTGACCGCCGTCATCATCCGCGACGATCTGCTCGAGCGCTCGGGCGACGACCTCCCCTCGCTCTTGAACTACAAGATCATCGCCGAGAACAAGTCGCTGCTGAACACCCCGCCGACCTTCGCCATCTACGTCGTCAAGCTGGTCACCGATTGGTTGCTCGACGAGATCGGCGGTCTGGACAAGATGGCCGAGATCAACCGCGGCAAGGCGAAGCTGCTCTACGACGAGATCGACTCGTCGGACGGCTTCTACCAGGGCCACGCCGAGCGGTCCTGCCGGTCGATCATGAACGTGCCGTTCCGGATGCCCAAGCCCGAGTTGGAGGCCCCGTTCCTAGCCGAGGCGGCCAAGCGCGACCTCTGCGAGCTGAAGGGCCATCGCTCGGTGGGCGGCTGCCGGGCCTCGATCTACAACGCCATGCCCGTCGAAGGCGTCCAGCTCCTCGCCGAGTTTATGCGCGAGTTCCGCGAGAAGAACCGCTAAGTTCAGTAGTGGAGCATTCGTTTAGCAGCCGGCACGGCGGCTAGGATAGCCCACGGGGCCGTCGTGCCGACGGCCGCTAAACGGCAGAACGGCAGAATTTGGAACGACTGCTGTTCGCCGCGAATACCGCCGCAATTTTTGAGGGACGGCAATTCCCCCTGCCGTCCCTTTTCTCTTTCGCTTCCCCGCTGTATACTGGGGGCCTCTTGTCACACGTGCGGGGCCTTCTTATTCAGGGGGGGTTCGATGTCTATCTCTTTCAGTTGCTCTAGCGCTTCCTGCGGGCGGAAGATGCGGGTGGCCGACGATGCCGTCGGAAAGAACGTTCGCTGTCCCGCCTGCGGCGCCATTCAGGTTGTTCCCGCTCCGGTTACGCCCGTGGGCGTCGGGCAAGGCGTGGCCCAGCCGCAAGTCGATCCGGCAGCGAAAGTCTGCCCCATGTGCCAAACACGCTTGGACGCGTCTTCCGTCGTCTGCATAACCTGCGGCTTTGATTTCAGACGGGGCGAGCGTCTGGTGAAATTCCCGAATCAGGCCGGCGGTAAATCGGCCTCAAAATCCTCTCCGGCGGTTTGGATCGCCGGCGGCGGAGTCGGCGCGCTGTTAATCATCGTTTTGCTGCTATTCCTGCTCTTGCGGTCTTCATCCGCGCCGAACGATCAAAACGCCGCGGCGCAGAAGCCGTCCGACGCAAAACCCGCGCCGTCCGAATCGTCAACACCGGCCGCGGCCGCATACAATCATTCGTCCGCGACGCCTGAGACGGCCAATAAGTCGAATCCGAGGCAATCGCTCAAGGTAATCGCCTTGGCCATGTATAATTACGAAGCGGTACACAAGACCTTCCCGCCCGCGTTCAGTGCGGACGCAAACGGCAAACCGCTCCTGAGCTGGCGGGTCCTGATCCTCCCCTACATGTTGAACTGCGACGACCTGTACAAACAGTTCCATCTGGACGAGCCCTGGGACAGCGAACACAACAAAACGCTCATCGCTCGAATGCCGCCGGTGTTTCAAAATCCGGACAGCAGGCTCGCCTCCGAAGGCAAGACCACGTTCCTTACGTTTCGAGGCGAGAAGACTGTGTATCCGGGGGGAAAAGCACTCGGTTTTGGAAGCGTCACCGATGGGGCCTCGCTCACGCTGATGACCATCGAGGTTCCCGACTCGAGGGCGGTCGTGTGGACCAAGCCGGACGATCTAGAACTCGATCGCGTGAATTCAGCCGAGGGATTGGGCGCCTTGCGGCCGGCGGGGTTTTACGTCGGGTTCGTCGACGGCTCGGTCACGTTTCTCAAGGCGTCAATTCCGCTCACCGCCCTAATCGCTCTTTCATCGCGCAACGGCGGCGAATCCGTTTCGACGGGCGGATGGCAGGCGAGAGTACCCCAGGTTAAGAAAAGGGTTGTGGGTTCCATCCCCGCGCCGCAAATTGACGCCGCGGCGGCCGGGGCCAAGGCCATTGCACAATTCGACGTCAATCGGGACGGCAAACTCTCCGGCGACGAGTTGTACCTCTGTCCGGGCCTGAACGCCGCCATCGAAAAGCTTGACCCCAAGGACAAACGCGAGATCACCGCCGAAAAGATCACCGAACGGATCAAGACCTGGCAAAAATCGAAGATCGGGCGAATGGCCTTGACCTGCACGGTGCTGCGCAACGGGAAGCCGCTGGCGGGCGCGGAGGTCCGCTTCGTACCCGAAAACTTTCTCGGCGAAGCCTACCAGGTGGCGACGGGGACGACCGATAACAACGGCATGGCCCAGATCAGCATTCCCACCACGGGCCCCGACGATCCGCCGGGAGTCCCCTGCGGATTTTACAACGTGGAAATCGCCAAGCCCGGTGAATATATCCCCACCAAGTATAACGCCAACACCATTCTCGGCCAGGAAATCGCCCTCGACGCCGCGGGAATCACGGAAGGCGTCAAGTTTGAACTGGAGTATTAGCTGAAAGCCTCGCCATGATCGAAGATGCCGATCACCCAGAGGGGTCTATCGAGGGCGTTGTCGTCGCGCCCAAGCCGCCGCCGTCAAATAGACCGCGGACCGTCGAAGGCGACATGCAACGGCTGGCCCATTGGCTCTACACAAACAACCCCTTCTACGTCGTCAGCGCGGCGTTGATGTTCGTCGGGCTGCGGATGTCGTTCGACACCGGGGCCGGCGAGCACTATCAGACCGGGGCCTTGATGACCGGCTTGATGGCCTATACGCTGCTGCTGGCCGCCACGGCCTGGTTTCTCATCCGCTACGGCGAACTGTGGCAGGACGTCCGCTCGCTGCTGGTCGTGGTGGTGTTGCTGTTTCTGGCCACGTCGGTCTGCATCGACCGCTCGCTGGCCGATGACGTCGACACGATGCGCGTCCCGCTGGCCATGGGCGGATTCTTCTTCGCCGTCGTGGTCAGCGAACTGCTGCTGCGGGGGATCGGGCTGCGGCTGCCCGCCGGCTTCCGGCTACCGTACTACGCCGTCCTGGCCTTGTTCTTTCTCTTCCCTGCCGCCATCATTTTCTTCTCGTTCAGCGCGAGGAACGCGGCGTTGAAGTGGGTGCTCTACGGGTTTTCGCCGCTGGCGGGCGTGGTCTTTCTCGGGCTATTGCCCGCCGTCCGCCGCGGCCCGGCCTACGTCGCCGACAATGGCAGCCCCTGGCGATGGCCGTGGTATCCGTGGGTGCTGTTCGGCGCGCTGGCCTTCGGCCTCTGTCTGCGGACCTACTCGCTGAGCGTTTCCTTTCACGCCGTGGTCGGTCCTCCCACGGTCTTCGGCCTGTACTTCCTGGTCCCGTTTCTGTGGGGCGCAACGTATGTGTTGCTCGAACTGGGCATCGTCTCGGGCAACCGGCCGGCGACCGTCTTGGCGCTGCTGGCGCCGATTGCCCTGGCGGCGATGTCGCTAACGGCCTTGCCGGGCGAGGCCCACGACGTGGGATTTCTCCGGCAGTTTCGCGGCACGCTGGGGTTCTCGCCCCTGTTCTTGTGCGTTGCGTTGGCGACGCTGTTTTACGTTATCGCCTGGGCCCGGGGCGTGCGCGGGGCTATGTTCGGATTCTTCCTGGCCGCCGCCGCGTTCTCGATCTGCGGCCGCGACACTTTCAATCAGCACACGATTTCCGGCCCCCACCCGCTGCCGATCCTGATCGTCGGCCTGGCGCTGACGGCCTTGAGTCTGTGGCGGCGCCACGCGGTGCTGTGCCTGCTCGGCCTGTGGTGCGTAGCCGGTTCGCTGTGGATCGCGTTTCACGACACGCAATTCGCGGCCTATCGAGGGGCAATTCCCATCCACCTGCTGCTGGCGTGCGTGTTGCTCGTGGGCGCCGCGTTCCGCGACAAGATCGGCCGAGCGATTCAGACGCTCGGGGCGGCCGCATTGCTGGGGTTTGCGCTGTTCGTGGTGTTTTGCCCGCCGCAACGGCTCGGCAATCCGCCCCCGGCGGCGGTGGCTTTCTATCCGCTGTCGATGGCGATTATCGCCATGGTGTACGGTCTTGCGGTGAAAAACCCCTGGTACTACGCCGCGATGCTGGGCGGCCTGCTGGGCTGGGCCGCGGCCCCCGGCTGGAAACTCTTCTCCCGGGCACGGGGTTCCCTGCCCGGGCTGCACTACATCGCCTGGGGCGCTGCCTTTTTTCTGCTGGCCCTGCTGGTAAGCCTGATAAAGATGGGCGCCTTGCAGCGGTTTTTTGCCGCCCGGCTGAAAACAGAAAATCGGCCGTCGGAAGATTCCCCGCCGGAAAATCCGCCATAGATTCATTGAATGGCGGGTCGTCCCAGAACATGTTTTGAAAAGTAAAATATGGTCCCCTCTCCCTTTGGGAGAGGGTTAGCCCGGATTATTCATAAACACGAAGGAACATTGTCATTCTGAGCGCAGCGAAGAATCTGGGCTGTTTGCGGCGCATCGGAGATCCTTCGCTGCGCTCAGGATGACGTTTATGAATAATCCGGGTTAGGGTGAGGGCAGTTTGGGGCAAAATATCCACTGAATACCAAAACGACCAGTTCAGCCCTCACCCCCGGCCCCTCTCCCAAAGGGAGAGGGGAGGTGTTACCCGGCGGGTTTGTCCAACGCCTGCTGGACGTTGGCGTTCGGCTTGTCTTTTTGGAAATCGGCCGGGCTGGGCACGTGGAAGAAGACGGCGAAGGCAATTGCCCCGGCCAGGGTGATCGCCAAGGGGACGGTCCATATCTTCCGCCACTGGAACTGATCGCCGATCGAGTTGCGTTGCATGACGTAGCCGGCCAATTGCGTGCCGAGGAACAGCCCGATGCCGTTGGTGGCGATGAAGATCACCGATTGGGCGGAGGCGCCGATCGCCTGGGGGGCCATGGTTCCGACGAACATCTGCCCGCCGATCATGAAAAAGACGTAAGCCAGCCCGTGAAACGCCTGGATTATAATTACCCACAAGGCGCGTTTGCTCACAACATAAGTGGTGAAGAGCGTCGTCCAACACAGGGCACCAACGATAAACGTCCACTTATATCCTTCAAAGTCTCCATATCCCAACAGTTTCGGCAATCCGATGAGCCAACCAAGCAACAAGATCGTGGCGGCCGCTTGCGTCGCCTGGGCGATGGCCATAATGGCGGAGATGTTTTTGCCTTGAGCGCCGCGGTCCTGCAGGAATCTGCCCGTGCCGAGGAAGTAGAACTGCATCATCCCGGAAACGACCAACTGGGCGATGATGAAGACCAGATAGCTGTGGTTATTCAACATGGCCAGGGCGTCGAAGATGGGATTGCCCACCGAGACCGGCTTCAACGGCATCTGGAAAAAGCAGACGACCGCCATCACCAGCGAAAGGACGCCGGCCAGGATGAGGCTGTCAGCGCCGTCGCCGCCAGTTTTGCGGACTTGGCGGATGCCGGTCAGGAGCCAACCGATCACGGCCCAGGCCACCGGCGCCCAGAAAAACACCCACGTCTGCACGAGCGGCTCGGAAATTTGATGGAACACCATTTTATTGACAAGAGGCATCGTGGCCGTATAGAAGATCGAGTAGAGGAACATTGTGATAAACATCCCCCAAAACTTCTTCTGGCAGGCCGCCGTGAACAGCAGAACCGCTCCGACGGCGTGACAAACCAGGATCATCCACTCGGCGTTGAAACTGCTGTCGGCCAAATAGCCCGAGATCAGCGGGGCAAAGATGCATGCCAGCGGCAGCGTGGCGTAGATCCAGCCGGTCTGACGGCCGCTCATCTTCAACGGGCCCAACAGCCGGACGGCCAGCACCGGCATCCATGCGCCCCAGACAGCATATTCCAGGCCCATCAACGCGCTCAGCCGCAAATACAGTTCCCAGTTCATCGCCGCCTCCCGGAAAAGTCAGTGAGATGAAATCGCACAATGCGGACGATTGTAACCGGCGGGAGGAGAAATGCAATCCTGATCGGGCGAGACCAGCGGCCGCGGCTTTATGCCATTCGTTTTTGGGATTGAGAAATCGTCCTCAATCTTTGACGGTCTTGGGTCTTAGGTCTTGGGTCTTAGGTCTTGGCACGAAGACCCAAGACCTAAGACCCAAGACCCAAGACCACAATTGGTTGCGGCTAAGCCGCGCTAGGAAGAAAGCCCTACTTCAACACCGGACAGTAATCGAACCACTCGCGGAACTGGCGGCACATCCACTCGGTGGCGTTCGGTGGGCCCCAGCCCCCGGTCTCGTAGAGGGCCAGCGGCGGCCAGCCGGGACTCTCCCAGCCGCGCTGGATCGGGTCGATGATCGACCAGGCCAGCTCGACCTCGTCGGACCGCGAAAACAGGCTCGCGTCGCCCTGCATCACGTCCAGCAGGAGCCGCTGGTAGGCCTCGGGCATCCGGCCGGCGAACTTCTCGCGGAAGTTGAAACTCAGATCGGTCATGCGGAGCTTCATGCCCGCGTCGGGGACCTTCGTCTGGAAGTGCAACTGGATGCCCTCGGCCGGCTGCACCTGGATCACCAGCCGGTTCGATTGATAGGCCGCCCGCGGCCCCCCCTCGAACATCATGTGCGGCGCCTCGCGGAATTGGATCACGATCTGCGTGGTGCGGCAGGACATCGCCTTGCCGCTGCGGAGCAGAAACGGCACGCCCTGCCACCGCCAGTTATCGATATTCAGTTTGATCGCGCCGAAAGTGGCCGTCTGGCTGTCCGGCGGAACGCCCGGCTCGTCGCGATACGTGCGGTACTGCCCGCGTATCGTATCGGTGTAGACCTCCTCGGGCTTCATAATGCGGACCGAGCGGAGCACTTTCACCTTCTCGTCGCGGATCGAGTCGGCGTCGAAGCGGGCGGGGGCCTCCATGGCCGTGAAGGTCATCAGTTGCAGCAGGTGGTTCTGGAACATGTCGCGGAGCACGCCCGCCGATTCGTAGTAGGCCGCGCGGCGGCCGATCAGCAAGTCCTCGGCCGCGGTGATCTGCACGTGGTCGACGTAGTTGCGGTTCCAGATCGGCTCGAAAATGCTGTTGGCGAACCGCAGCACGAGCACGTTCTGCACGGTCTCCTTGCCCAGGTAGTGGTCGATGCGAAAGACCTGCTCCTCTTTGAAAACCTGGTGGACGTGGCGGTTCAGCTCGCGGGCCGATTCGAGGTCGTGGCCGAAGGGTTTTTCGATCACCACGCGGCGCGGGCCGCGGTCTTCGCGGGCCATGCCCGCCGCGCCGAGATGGGCGATAACCGTCGCGTAAAGCTGCGGGGCCACGGAAAGATAATACGTCCGTTCGGTCTCCTGGCCCGCCTCGAGTTGATCGAGGAAATTGCCCAGGCCGACGTGGTCTTCCGGCTTGTCCGCGTCGCCGGCATAATAATAAATCGACGAAGCGAAGTCCCGCCAGACGTCTTCCTGAAAATCCTCGCCGATGAATCGGGCGGTCGATTCGCCCAGCTTGTCCCGCCAGGCGTCGTGGCTGATAATTCGTCCGCGAGAAGCCCACTATGCAGGTGTTCTCCGGCAGCCGCTTCTTGCGGAACAACTCGTACAGCGCCGGAATCAGCTTCCGGCTGGTCAGATCGCCCGAGGCGCCGAATATGACGATTGTATGGGCCATGCGTGTCTCCCGCGCGTCTGAGTCGGGAATGCTATTATATTCAATATTATCGGTTATTTTGTGCGAATCAACTCAGTAAGCAAGTATACGCCAGTCGTTGGGTTGCGGTTTGGTTCACTGGCGCCCTTTGCGGAAGTGTCCAGCCGTTCGGCACGAATCACGGCTTGTGCATATCCGGCGGCGTAGGCGCCATAATCTACAGACTTCTTGTAGCCGGGCACATGCTTTTTTAACAATTGTTCGATTTTGTCGCGATGCTGCATACCGGGATTTTCCCTGAAATGCAGCAACAACCACAACTCAAAGCACGGATTGGATACAGCCAGTTCGATATTGTTGTCTCGCGCCGTCACCTTGGCTTCTGAAACCTTTGGATGGTCGTCAATGTCAAACACGCACCACACGGAGTCGTAAGCGAGGTTGTCGTCTTTTTCACTGGTGGCCGCTTGTTCGGCATCTTCTTTGTATCGCTTCGCGGTTCTAACGAGGGTTATTGGGACGCCGTGTTCATCGGCCACTTTTACCGTGACTCTGAGGTTTCGGCAAGCGTGGGTAAAACCCTCGATATAGTCCGGTTCGGTGATTTCTCCTTCCGTGACGACTAGAATTCTAGGCTTCGGATCGAGAAACGGTTTTCGGCGTCCCGGCTTGCGTTTTCGACTGCGCACGTTCGACATGATGAATTACTCCCCCGCCACCGAGAAGTCTTCGACAAAGGGGATAGCGCCGTAACGGCCTTGCAGGTATCCGCGCTCAATGTTTTCGGCCTTGCGGGGCTTATAATTCGTCAGCGGGTACAGTTCCGTCGCCCCCTCGGGATTTTTTTCCGTCAGCCACACCTGATCCCGCCTGAGCGCCGGCTCGCCGAGCATCGTGCCGAGAAGATTGGTGTCGTGCGTGGTGAAAATCAGTTGCGCATTGTTGGGGTTGGTTTCAGGATTGTTAAACTGGTTGATGATTTGCCGAGCTAAATATGGGTGCAGACTGCGTTCCAATTCGTCAACCACAAGAATGCCGCCATTATGAATCGCTTTGGAGATTGGCAAGGCTAGATAAAACAATGTTTGCGTTCCCTTAGATTCATCCTTAAGCGATAACCACGCGTCGCTTGATTCACTTTGGTGCTTAAGATAAAAGTGAGGCGTAAAATGAAAACCTTTTTCACCAGCCCTTTTATTTTCTACGCGAAGGTCCAATATTCCAATATCAGCAGATTTCAATACATCCCGAAAATATTCAAAAAATCCTCCAGAATCTTGCTTTTCATGCGAAGACGATTCCTTCCCGGGATAGGCCTTCTCGTTGCCAATCATGCGAAAGAATTCCCTGTCTGTGGACCACCTATGTGGAACAGAAAATCCTCCAAGCGACAAATTGATTGGTTGAAGGGAATGGAACCAAGAATAAAGGGGCTTGAGTTGCGGGTGATTGTGCTGGACTGCCGCGGAAAGAAATAATGCATTTGACCGGGTGACATCTTGAATAAGTTTATTTTCTCCCTTCAAATTGTCCCCAAACTTATAATCGCTGTTGCACCTCGTAAACCAATTTTGCTTCTTTCCCCTTGGCCAAGAGGAAAGCCACTCTTCTATTATGCATTCGTCGGTTACGAGAAAACCATATTGGAAACGAACGCCATTAGTAAGTAGTGTCACTTCAAATAGAGAAGGCTCCGTTTTTTTTGTGCCCCATGCAAAAGGATTTCGCGGCACGCCCTCTTCTGGAGACCATAATTGATGGGATCCAATCACGGCCTCGCGCATGAACCCCAGCGCTGCCAGAACATTGCTCTTCCCGCTGGCGTTTGGGCCGTAGAGACCGGCCACGGTGAGGAGTTTTTCCGGATAGCCGGCGACTTTTCGCGGCCGAGGATCGGACTCGTCGCCGACGCGGCCGGCCTCCATCGTCAATACCTGCTCGTCGCGCAACGAGCGGTGATTTGCCGCGCGGAATTCGATTAACATGATCGCTCTCCTGACATTTCCCGACAATTATAGCATTTATCGGCCGATTTACGCAAGAATTGCGCACAAACAGGAGATAATCTCCGGCTGAATAAGGCATTACGTCCAAAGAACCACCATTTGTGGGATGGACTGGACACGTGCGTTCTCCGCTTTTTCGCTGGAGACCTGGAGTGGCAGTTCAAAACCACGCCGCCGTGAAACCGCCGTCGACGTTGATCGCCGCCCCGGTGAGGAAACTGCCCGCCTGCGGTGCAACCAGCAGCAATAGGGCGCCGACCAGTTCCTCCGGCTCGCCGAAGCGGCGCATAGGGGTATTCCGGATGATGTTGTCGATTCGCTCGGCGTCCAACAGCCGCCGGTTTTGCTCGGCGGGGAAGAAGCCGGGGCAAATGGCGTTCACCCGCACCCCACGCGAGGCGAACTCCTGGGCCACGTTGCGGGTCAAGTTCAACACGCCCGCCTTCGAGGCCGAATAGGCGAACACCCTTGAGAGCGGCAGGTGGGACGTGACGCTGCCGATGTTGACGATCGAGCCGCCGCCGGCCTCGACCATCTGCCGGCCGAAGACCTGGCAGGCCTGGAATACGGCCCGCAGGTTGATCGTCATAACGCGGTCCCAATCGGCGTCCGAGGCGTCAAGGAACGTGCTGCCGGCGTTCACCCCGGCGCAGTTGACGAGGATGTCGGCCCGGCCGGTCTGTTTGAGGGTTTCGGCCAGCAGGTTTTCGATCGACTCGCGGGCGGTGACGTTCACGGTGCAGTAGCCGGCCTTTCCGCCGACCGCTTCGAGGGCCTTCACGCGGGCCTTGCAGCCGTCTTCCGTCAGATCGCCCACGATCACGTGCGCCCGGCGCGGGCCAGCCCTTCGCACAGCGCGCCGCCGAGCACGCCCGCCCCGCCGATCACCACCGCCGTCTGACCGGAGATTCCAAAAAGCGTATCAAGATAATTCGCTGGCATCAATTCGTCCTTTTCACGTCTGCACGGAGAAACCATCACAGAATCCCGATCCGCGGGAAACCGAGCGTCATTGTAGCAGGTGCGGACGCCGAGTAGAATACGGGCAGCACCGTAGGTTATGCTTTAGCATAACGAATCGGTGTGCGCTTTGCCCCGCGAAACTTCAGTCGTAGGTTATGCTTTAGCATAACGAATCGGTGTATTCTTTGCCCCACGAAACATCAGACTCTCAACCGTTCTATGCTGAAGCATAACCTACCTTTGCCGCAACTCCATCTCGGCCCGATTGCCATCGACTTCCCGGTCGTGCAGGCGGCGCTGAGCGGCTACAGCGATTGGCCGATGCGAACGATCGCCCGGCGGCTGGGCGCGGCGTTCACGCTCTGCGAGGTGCTGCTCGATCAGTTCGTGCTCAGCGTGACCAAGGGGCACAAGGCGAAGCGCTTTCTGCGGGTGGGCGACGACGAGCATCCCTGCGGGGCGCAGTTGATGGGGGCCGTGCCCGAGCAGTTCCCGCCCGCCGCCCTGAAACTCGTCGCCGCCGGCTTCGACGTGCTGGACCTGAACTTCGCCTGCCCGGTGAAAAAGGTGCTGGGGCGTTGCCGGGGCGGGTATCTGATGAGCGATCCGGCCACCGCGTTGGAGATCGTCGCCCGGGTCCGCGAGGCCCTGCCGCCGCACGTGCCCGTGACCGTGAAAATGCGCCGCGGCATGGACGACAGCCGGCAGAGCCGCGACAACTTCTTCGAGATCTTCGACGGCGCGTACCGGCTCGGCGCGGCGGCCGTCACGGTCCACGGCCGCACCGTCCGGCAGCGCTACGAAGGCCGCAGTTCGCGGGCGTTTCTCCGCGAGGTGAAATTGCACGCCGGCGGGCGGATTGTGCTCGGCAGCGGCGACCTCTTCACCGCCCAGGATTGCCTCGACGTGCTCCGCGAGACCGGCGTGGACGGCGTGACAGTCGCCCGCGGCGCGATCGGCAACCCGTGGATTTTCCAGCAAGTCCGGGCGTTGGCCGGTGAAAAAGGTGTCAGGAGCCGTTTTCCCGAGCGGCACCAAGGGGACTTAGCGGAAACGGTTCCTGACACCTTTTATCCAAGCCTGCACCAGCAGCGGGAAGTCATCGCCGAGCACTATCGGCTGTGCGAAGAGATTTACGGGCCGACTCGCAGTTGCCGGGTGATGCGGAAGTTCGGCATCAAGTACGCCCGGTTGCATCCCCAGGCCCGCGTGGTCCGCGACGCGTTCGTGGCCGTGAAGGCCCCGGCCGATTGGCGGGCGGTGCTGGATCGCTGGTACGCCGAGGACCTGCCCGGCGTGCCGCCGTCGCCGCCGGAGGATTCGTACGACTAAACGTGAAGTGAGCCGTAAACTTTCTGCGACTTGAAGAGATGCACCGCATCTCTTACTTATTGCTTCGAGTCGGGATCGTGTTTTTCAAGCTGTTTTCTCGTTCCCTTCAACTTCTTGCGAACCTGAGTGATGTCTTCCGCGATTGGTAGATCCTCCGGCGATTTTCCGCTAAGCTCTTGCATTGTGTGTCGCACTTTCTGACCTACGTCAAAGGCGGCTTTCTCCAGTCTGGTTTGACCGCGAATGTTCTCGTTGGCGATTTTCTCCGTTGTTTGTGTAATGCGAAACAAGTGGGCGGCCAACTCGGCCTTTCCCATTCGGTCGATCAACTTATCTTTGGGTCGCAGCCCTTTGTATTGACTAAGCCTTTCCAAGGACATATTGTACATGCCCAGATAGCCTTTATTTTGGAAAAACGCGTAGTTTTCAACGCCGTGTGACTTGGCAGTACTAACAAGGGCTTTTTGCCCGTCTTTAACTTCGTCACGAATTAGAACACGATCAATCGCTTCGGCATGTTCCAGATGAGTTTGAAATGTCTCCGCGATGGCTGCAAAATACGCTTGAGCGGCCGCAACCTGCGGCTTTCTGGGATCGCCGTTCATGGCAATCAAGTAGCATCCGAAGCGCGTTATGGCGTGCTTCCCGTTCTCCTGCCGGACGAAATGGTCCTCACATTGAATCCCCAATGACAGACATGCCTGTTTGGCCCGTGTTAATGCCTTGACGAATGACTGCTCTGACTCATACCCAAATACTTTCATGACAATTGGCTCATCCCAATGTGTCACGCCATTGGGCTTGCCCAGATCCTCAAAACTGGGGCGATCATTGTCAAAATGAAATACAGTCTGTGGAATCTCAGACATGAGTCTCTCTCCTATTTGGGGTGCATACGCATTGTAGCAGACCAATGCGTTTGCCCGCAATCATCCCCCCTTATATCGTATCGTGATTCTCCAACATCACGGCGGCGTTGCGACGGATGCCCTCGAACTTCGCCCGCCACAGCGGCGTATGCCGAAACCGGTGGCGAAACTCCGCTTCATCGAGCGCGAGCA
Source organism: uncultured Planctomycetota bacterium (assembly GCA_963733145.1). Classification (GTDB taxonomy): domain Bacteria; phylum Planctomycetota; class Planctomycetia; order Pirellulales; family Thermoguttaceae; genus JAHIKV01. The sequence continues at coordinate 269,626 of CAVTCJ010000013.1, forward strand.
ACTCGGCAAGCTCCACGGGATTCATTCCCGGGCTGGGTTGAAACGCCGGCTCCGCGGTCGCCGGCGTGGCGCGGTTCCAGGGACACGCCTCCTGGCAGGCGTCGCAGCCGAAGAGCCGATCGCCGACGCCCGCGCGAAGCTCCGGCGGAATCGGCGACCGCGACTCGATCGTCAGATAGCTGATGCACTTCCGTGCGTCGAGTTCGTATGGGCCGACCAGCGCGCCGGTGGGACAGGCGTCGAGACACGCCCGGCACGTGCCGCAGTGGTCCGTCCGCGCCGGCTCGTCGTAGTCCAACTCTTCGGTCGTCAACAGCGCGGCCAGGAAAAACCAACTTCCCAGCCGCCGATTGATGAGCGTCGTGTTTTTGCCGATCCAGCCCAGCCCGGCCAGCCGGCCGAACTGCCGCTCCAACAGCGGCGCGGTATCGACCACGCCGCGAACTCCGACCCCGGGCATGAGGCGGCGGTGAAACTCGGCCAATTCGTCCAGCCGGCTGCGGATTACGTCGTGATAGTCCTCGCCCCAGGCGTAGCGCGAGACGCGGGCTTGCCCCGGTCCGGCGGCGGCCGGCTCGACGGTGCGATAGTTCATGCCCAGCACGAGGATGCCGCGGGCGCCGTCGAGCACCTTGGCCGGATCGCGGTAGGCATCAATCCGCTCGGCGAAGTAGGCCATTTCGCCCGCCCAGCCGGCGGCGATCCATTTTTCCAGCCGTTCGACCTCCGGGGGCGGGACGGCCCGTGTAGCCCCGGCCAGATCGAACCCCAGCCGTTTCGACTCGTCTTTCAAGGCGGCGGTTAGCTCGACGGCGTTCATCGAAAGGGCATTGCGGTCAAATTTGTGTGGAATACAATACAATTATGGCAATTGCTCTATTCGACGGGGAGATCAAATCGTGAAATCTGTAGCGGCCGGTGTCTTGGGCGGGTTTCTGCTCCTTTCGATGTTCCTCGTCGGCTGCGGGCCGGAATTGTCCAAACGCGACCTGGGCACGGTGGTCGGCAATATCCCGAAGGTAAGCGGGGCGGATAAGCCCTATCCGATGCCGCAACTCGGGCCAGCTCCGAAGGAAGACGAAGAAAGCCAACGTCGGCACTGACTAGCCACTCTCGTTCCCATGCTCCGCATGGGAACGCATTGTTCGGACGCTCCGCGTCCGGGCCGTAACGTGTTGACGCTGAACATCTTCCAGCCGCGCGGACGCGGAGCGTCCGGGCGGTGTGTTCCCACGCGGAGCGTGGGAACAAGGGGTTTTACTTCGCTAATACGGCCTAATCCAGATAGTTAGCGAAGATTAGTGAAAATCAGCATTCCCTTTTGGGCCTCGTTTTCGAGCGAAACCGGTCCAATTTCGCCCAAATCGGCCTGGACACGAACGCGAAAAACGCTAATCTATCGGCCCCATGATTCGCTATTCTGCGCCGATATTGCTGGTCCTGCTGATTGCCGGTTGCCAAACCACGGCACCGACGACCGACCCGTTTTTCGGCCGCACGATAATTCCGCCCCCGGGGACCGGATCGGCGACGGGACAGTGCCCCGACCCGTATTATAAATCGCCGCCGATCGCCACGACGCCAATGCCCTCGGCGTGTCAGCCCCAGCCGATGCTCACTCAGCCTGGAACGCCCGGCATTGCACCGCCTTATCAGCCTGGCGGCTCGGGCGGAACGGCGCCGCTGTATACGCCGCCACAACCACTATCGACCAGTCCAACTTCGCCGAATTCCGCGCCGCGTCCGCTATCGACCAATCCAACTTCGCGGTATTCCGCACCGCGTCCGTTATCGACGAGTCCCGGCACTGCGCCCCCATCGAACGTTGTCCCACCGGCCGGAACGAACAATCCATCCGCGCCCCCGGGCGGAAATCAGACTAATCCCTCCACGCCGGGCATTACGCCGACACCGGGCTGGCGGCCGGGTTCGACCTCGTCGAACAGTACCGCCGCCAAACCGAGCACGACCGTCTCGATGCCGTCCTCCGCCGGAGTGACTGGCGGGCGAGGCGGGGCGTTCGACGACCGCACCCCCCGGCCGGTCGATACCCCCGGCACAGGCGGAAATGGAAGTCCCGCCGCTCAAGCGCCGATCATCCGCACCCTACAGCCGCGGACGCCGCCGGCCGGCGGCGATCGAGCCATCGACATCATGGACCTCCCGCCGGCTTCGTAAGCGGCACAAGCCCGTTTAGCCGCCGCGTCCACGCGGCGTTCGCCGGAGCGGTTTTTCGTAGGTTATGCTTGAGCATAACGATCGCGCATGGGTTAATTTGGTATACTTAAATTCGGCGTCGTCCTCCCGGCAGAACGCCGCGTGGACGCGGCGGCTAAACACCCTTCGATCCCTCCAATACTCCGCACAACTCGACCCGAAATCCCGTGAGCGAATCCCGGACCAGCCTGGCATCCCGATTGACGAATTTCTCGGCCGGCATGAACCGCGTGCGGCTGACCCGCTGGGCCGCGCTGTTGCCCAAGATCGCCGCTTTGGAACCCGACCTGAAAGCCCTCGGCGACGAGCAGCTCCGCAAGCGGAGCCTTTCGCTCCGCTATCGGGCCAAGAGCGGCGAGCCGCTCTCCAGTCTGCTGGTCGAGAGTTACGCCCTGGTTCGCGAGGCCGCCCGGCGGACCCTCAACATGCGCCATTTCGACGTGCAGTTGCTAGGCGGCATCGCCATGTTCCGCCGCTCGATCGTCGAGATGCAGACCGGCGAGGGCAAGACGCTCACGGCCACGCTCCCGCTGTACCTGCACGCGCTGGTGGGAAAGGGCTGCCATCTGGCCACGGTCAACGACTATCTCGCCAGCCGCGACGCCCAATGGATGGAGCCGGTCTATAAATTGCTCGGCATGAGCGTGGGCGTGGTCGAGACGCAGATGTCACAGCCCCAGCGCCGGAAGGCCTACGCCTGCGACATCACTTACGGTACGGCGAAGGAGTTCGGCTTCGATTTCCTCCGCGACCGCCTGTTGCTGCGGCGGATCGGCGAAGGCCAGACCGACTTGCTGGGCGGCATGTTGGCCACCGGGCCGAAGGCCGCCGACGAGAAACCGGTCCAGGGCGATCCGCATTTCGCCCTGGTCGACGAGGCCGACAGCATCCTGATCGACGAGGCCCGCACCCCGTTGATCATCAGCGCCCTGCCGACCGAGGAGGAAAAGCTGGCCGTGGAGTGCTACAAATGGAGCACCTCGGTCATCCACGAGTTCGTCGAGGACGACGATTACGAATACGACCATGAGAAGAAGACCGCCGAGCTGACCCGCGAGGGGCGGCAGAAGGTCCGCCTGCTGCCCAAGCCCGAGGCCCTGGACACGGTCGGCATGGTCAACATCTACCAATACATCGAGCGGGCGATCATGGTCGACCGCGAGTACTACCTCGACCGGCAATACGTGGTCCGCGACGGCGAGATCGTGATCGTCGACGAGTTCACCGGCCGGCTGGCCGAAGGGCGCAAGTGGCGCGACGGGATACATCAGGCGGTCGAGGCCAAGCAGGGGGTCGAAGTCACCGTGGCCACCGGCCAGGCGGCGCGGATCACCATCCAGGACTTCTTTCTCCGCTACGAACATCTGGCCGGGATGACGGGCACGGCGATGGGCTCGGCCCGCGAGCTACGCCGCATCTATCGCTGCCACGTGCTGCCGATTCCCACCAACCGGCCGGCGATCCGGCAGCGTTTGCCCGACCGCGTCTTCGGCGGCGAGGACGCGAAATGGGAAGCCGTGGTCGAGGAGATTTGCCAAATGCACGCCGCCGGACGGCCGCTGCTGATCGGCACCCGCTCGATCGACAAATCCGAACACCTCTCGAAACTCCTCGACGGCCTGGGCATCGAGCATCAGGTGCTCAACGCCAACCACATCGAGGCCGAAGCGGAGATCGTCGCCGCCGCCGGCGGGCGGGGAAAGGTGACCGTCTCGACCAATATGGCCGGCCGCGGCACCGACATCAAGCTCGGCGAAGGCGTCCTCGAACTCGGCGGCCTGCACGTCATCTGCACCGAAATGCACGACGCCAGCCGCATCGACCGCCAGTTGATCGGCCGTTGCGGCCGGCAGGGCGACCCCGGCACCTTCCGCCAATATCTCGCCCTGGACGACGATCTGCTGCTGGCCGGGCTGGGCCCCGACAAGTCGGTCAAGCTCAAGGCGCTGGGCGAGAACTCCGACGGCCAATTCGACCGCCTCGGCCGCTTGTTCCGCAAGGCGCAGCGGAAAGTCGAGCATCGCCACTACCGCCAACGAAAAACGCTGATGTACTTCGAGAAGGAACGGAAGAAGATGCAGCGGCAAATGGGGCAGGACCCCTATCTCGACACGCCGGGTTAGGCGGGTATAATTAGGGACATTGAGCCGACGTTGTGTTAGCGAACGAGGTTCAGAAATGTCCACCGTCGAAAACATTCCGCTAGAGCAGCGTTTTCTGCTGCACGGCGTTTCCTGGCGGATTTATCAGGATTTGCGCGACGCCCCGGAGAACGAACACGTCCGCATGACCTATCAGGGAGGAGACCTGGAAATGATGGCGCCGTCGAAGTCGCACGAGCAATATGCTTCCCTGATCGACCGGCTGCTTCACGTGTGGACGTTGGAACGCGGCATCGATATCCAAAGTTGCCGCACGATGACTTGCAAGCGAGAGGACTTGCGGCGCGGTTTCGAGCCGGACAACTGCTACTACGTCGCCAACGAGGCGCTGGTGCGCAACCATCCGGAACTGGACTTGACGGTCGATCCGCCGCCCGATCTGGCGGTCGAGGTCGATCTGAGCGGCAAAGGAAGAGACAAGTTGGCGGTTTATGCCGCCTTCGGCGTGCCCGAGGTGTGGTGGTTCGACGGACGAAGGTTGCAGGTTTCGTTCTCCAACACAAAGCCGCGGCCGTCGACGGCGCCGCGGAAAAACAATACGAGGAGCGGCAATCCAGTGTCAGTTTTCCCGGCCTGCCGCTTTCAGAAATTGAACGAGTTTTGGCAATACTGGGCACGGACAGCGAGACCAAGTTGGTCAGGGCGTTCCGCGATTGGGTGCGGGCACATATATAAATCCACGCTACTTATCGCTTCGCCACCACGAAGATTACGATTCCCTTGCCGTCGTCGATCCGTTTGAATAACACTCAACAGCGTCTCTTCCAGTGGAGTGTATGGATGAATAAATTGTCTACCCGGAAATGGATTATATGCGCCATAGGCTGTATTCTGATTGTCAATTTGCTTATATTCCTAACATTGCCGCATATTATCTCGCACTACGACGACCTGCGCACCCAAGCCCTTCACAAGTGGCTCTTGGAACGTCAACCGTTTCTAGCAGCCGCAATGAAAGTTCCAGGCGCTACGGTGGATTCAAAACAGGTTGGCCAGGCAGGATCCCGCGGCCCGACGGCGCCGGAATTGACCTATCTCGTGCTCGATCGGCACGACGAATACTTGCTTATCGCCTGGTATCGCCTGCGACTCGACGCTGACGACAAACCCAAGGATATTGAATTATCCTTTTTTCGATGTTTGAACCTTCGGAATTCGGCGGTCAACTCTGACACAGATACCGCAGAAAGGCATTACTTCGGCGTATTTATTGACGAAACGTCTTTCGCTTCGGCAGTCGATAATCTGACGAAGAACGACAGAGTATCGTCGCAACTTCGCGCTCGAATGGCTTCGGACAGCCGAGTCATGGCAGGTTATATGGTCAAGTACGATCCTTATGCTCGGTTCTTGCCTGAAAACAAGTAGGTTGTCTCGCCTACGCACGGAAAATATAACTTTCAGAACGTTCCGTTCGCCCTCTCCTGAAACATGACCGACGAACCGAACCACAAACCCCAGGGCGCTTCGCTTCAGCCGGACGGGAGCGTCGTCTGGCGGGTCTGGGCACCGAGGTCGGAACGAGTCGCGCTGGTCACGTGGCCCGATGGGAAGCGCGTCGAAACGGCGATGAACGCCGAGGGGTTCGGATATTTCGCGTGCCGTCAATCGGGCGTCGGCGAGGGTTTGCGCTACGCCTACCGCTTGGACGACGGCGGCGAATATCCCGATCCCGCCACGCGCTGGCAGCCGGACGGCGTGCATCGCCCCTCGGCCCTCTGGTTTCCGACCGATTACGAATGGGGCGACGGCGGCTGGCGGGGCGTGCCGCGCAAGGACCTGGTCATTTACGAACTGCACGTCGGCACGTTCACGCCCGAGGGCACCTTCGCGGCGATCGTTCCCCGGCTCGGGCAACTCCGCGAACTGGGCGTCACGGCGATCGAACTGATGCCGGTGGCCCAATTCTCCGGCGAGCGGAACTGGGGCTACGACGGCGTGCATCCCTTCGCCGTGCAAAACAGCTACGGCGGCCCGCGCGAGTTGCAGCGGCTGGTCGACGCCGCCCATCGGGCCGGACTGGCCGTGCTGATCGACGCGGTCTACAACCATTTCGGGCCGGAGGGGAATTACACCAGCCTGTTCGGACCTTACGAGACCGACCGCTATCGGACGCCGTGGGGCCAGGCGATCAATTTCGACGGCCCGGACAGCGATCCCGTGCGGCGGTTCGTCATCGACAACGCCCTCGATTGGGTCCGCGATTTTCACGCCGACGGCCTGCGGCTGGACGCGGTCCACGCGATCTACGATTTCTCCGCCCGGCACATCCTCGCCGAATTGCAGGACGAGGTGCAGGCGGAAGCCGCCCGGGCGGGCCGCGTCGTCCACGTAATCGCCGAGAGCGACCTGAACGACGTGCGGCTGGTCTTGCCGCCGGAGCGCGGCGGCGACGGCCTGGACGCCGCCTGGAGCGACGATTTCCATCACTGCGTCCACACTCTGTTGACCGGCGAGCGGGACGGATACTATCAGGACTTCGGCCGCGCGGAGCAGCTCGCCAAGGCGTACAACGACGTGTACGTTTACGACGGCCGCTACAGCCCCCTGCGGCGCCGGCGGCACGGCAACCGGGTGGGCGACACCGATCGGACGCGGTTCGTCGTCGCCATTCAGAATCACGACCAGGTAGGCAATCGGGCCCTGGGCGAGCGGCTCACCGCGCTGCTCCGCCCGCGGCGCAGCGGTTGGCCTGCGGGCTGCTGCTGGTCTCGCCCTGCGTGCCGCTGCTGTGGATGGGCGAGGAATACGGCGAGACGCGGCCCTTCCTCTTCTTCACCTCGTTCGGCGATCCGAAGTTGGTCGAGGCGGTCCGCCGCGGCCGGCGGGAGGAGTTCGCCGCGCTCGATTTCAGTTGGGGCGAGGAGATTCCCGATCCACATTCGCCCGAGACGTTTCAAGCCGCGAAGCTGCAATGGGACTGGACCTCGCCCGCGGCGTCGGCGCGGCGGCGGTTGTACGCCGACCTGCTGGCGGCCCGGCGCGATTGGCCGGCGCTCCGCGATCGGTCGAATACTGTTGCCCATGCGGAAACGTTTGACGCCTCCCGTTTAGCGGCCGCCGGCACGGCGGCCTACAGCCGCCATCGGAGCCGCCGTGCCGGCGGCTGCTAAACGGGAGGCGGCGGCCGCTAAACGGGAAAACGTCGTGCTGATAATCGAACGCGGCAGCGAGCCGAAACTGACGGTTTGTGCGAACCTTGCCGACAGAGCCATGCCGCTGCCGGCTGAATTCGCAGGAGCAAACGCTACTGTTGAGCACCGAGGCCCTCCGCTACGGCGGCCGGCGCGACACGGATCGACCGATCGACCAACTGCTCCCTTACGAAATGCTCTTCTTCGCACCCCAGGGGCACACGCCATGAACGATCCGCGCGGCTTAATCGACGAGATCGTCGCCGAGGTGCGGCGGACCATTGCCGAGCGCCGCGGCCGGCCGCAGTCCGCCTACCGGGTGCAATTCGACCGCGAGGGCCGCACCTTCCACGACGCGGCGGCGCTGGTCCCCTATTTCCACGACCTGGGCATCAGCCACGTCTATGCCTCGCCGTGCCTGAAGGCCGCCACCGGCAGCCCGCACGGCTACGACGTGGTCGATTATGGCCGGCTCAATCCCGAATTGGGCGGCGACGAGGGTTACGCGGCGCTGACCGCCGCGCTCAGCCGGCACGGCATGGGACTGATCCAGGACATCGTCCCCAACCACATGGGAATCGTTGCCGCCGAAAACGCCTGGTGGAACGACGTCCTGGAAAACGGCCCCGGCTCGCCCTACGCCCATTATTTCGACATCGACTGGCATCCGGTGAAAGCGGAACTGAGCGGCAAAGTGCTGCTGCCGATGCTGGGCGGTCAATACGGCGAGGTCCTCGAATCGGGCCAGTTGCGCGTGGAGTTCCAGGAGGGGGCCTTTTTCGTCCGCTATTTCCAACATCGCCTCCCCCTCGATCCGCGCACCTATCCGACCATTCTCACCCATCGGCTCGACGATCTCAAAGAGACGCTGGAGGCCGAGTCCGATGAGCTGCGCGAGATGGAAAGCATCCTCACCGCCCTGGAATATCTCCCTTCCGCCACCGACGCCGAACCGCTGCGGGCGACTGAGCGTCAGCGGGAGAAGGAGGTCATCAAGGGGCGCTGCGGCGGCTGGCCGGAGACTCAGCGCCGATCACCGAGTTTATCGAGCGAAACCTGAGCGAACTGAACGGCACGCCGGACGACCCGCGGAGCTTCGATCGGCTGGACGCTTTGCTCAGCGCCCAGGTCTATCGCCTGTCGCACTGGAAGGCGGCCTCGGACGAGGTGAACTACCGCCGCTTCTTCGACATCAACGAATTGGCGGCCGTCTGCACCGAAGACCCGGCGGTCTTCGACCTGATCCACCAACTCCTCTTCGAGATGCTGGTCCGCGGCGACGTGGCCGGGCTGCGCGTCGACCACATCGACGGACTGTTCGACCCGCTGGAATATCTCTGGCGGCTTCAGTGGGGATACCTGAAGGCGTTGGGACGTGCAGCCCACCGGCGGATTGTCGAGCAGCGAACTCAAATCAATTACGTAGCACAGTCGCCCTCGGCTGTGCCGGGCGGGACTGCCCAGTCGCCCTCGGCTGTGCCGGGCGGGACTGCCCAGCCGAGGGCGGCTGGGCTACATGAGGAGACGGTTTCCAAGCCCTCGGAAGTTGTTGCCTGGGAGGCGGTCGAAGCAGAGGTTCTCGGCGAGTTGCGGCTGGTGTTCGGCGGACTGCCGCTGCCCGAGTTGGTCCTGGATGGCGTGCCGGAGGCCGAAAAAGATGCCGGAGAGGGCAAGGAGCCGATCGAGGACAACTCCAGCGGCACCGGACGCGATCCGCCCTCACCCCCAGCCCCTCTCCCAAAAGGAGAGGGGAGTAACTTTGCCTACGCCCAGCCGGTCGGCGACCTGCCGCTCTATGTGATCGTGGAAAAGATACTCAGTTCGAGCGAGGCGTTGCCAGAGCCCTGGCCCGTCGCCGGGACCACCGGCTACGACTTCCTCAATCCGGTCAACCGCATGTTGGTCGATCGCGGCGGGCTGCGTGAATTGCTGAAAAATTACAAGCGGTTCACCGGCCAGCAGACCGACTTCGCCGAACTGACGCACCGGGCGCGGCTGCTGATTCTGCGGGTGGCCATGTCCAGCGAGCTGCAACTGCTCGCCCACCGGTTGAATCGCATTTCCGAACGTCACCGGCGGACGCGCGATTTCACGCTGAACAGTCTGCGGCTGGCGCTGCGTGAAATCCTCACCTGCTTTCCCGAATACCGCACCTACATCCGCCGGGGGCTGGTCTCGGAACGCGACCGGCACGTGATTCATCGGGCGACGGCCCAGGCCAAGCGGCGCAATCCCGCCCGCGACGCCGCCCTGTTCGACCTAATCCGCGGCGTGCTGCTGCTGGAGCAGCCGCCGGACCTGGACGACGTGGGCCGCGGCGAGCGCGACCTGTTCGTCGGCCGCTTCCAGCAGGTCACCAGCCCGCTGGTCGCCAAGGGGATCGAGGACACGGCCTTCTACCAATATCTGCCGCTGGCCTCGTTGAACGAGGTGGGCGGCGATCCGCTCAGCGGCGCCGGCACGACGGCCGATTTCCACGCCGAAAACCTCCGCCGCCTCGAGCAGCGCCCCGCTTCGTTCATCACCACCACCACGCACGACGCCAAGCGGAGCGAAGACGTGCGGGCGCGGATCAACGTGATCTCCGAAATCCCGCGACAGTGGCGGTCGGCTGTCAATCGCTGGTCGCGGCTGAACCGCCGCCACCGCCGCGAGGTGGATGGGCAGCCGGCGCCGAGCCGCAACGACGAGTATCTCCTCTATCAGACGCTGCTGGGCGCCTGGCCGCTCGCTCCGCCGAACGCCGAGTCGTGGCCGAGGTTCGTCGAGCGGATTCGGACGTACATGGAGAAGGCCACCCGCGAGGCGAAGCAGCGGACCAGTTGGATCAACCCCCACGAGGACTACGACGCCGCAGTCCGCGATTTCGTGGCCGCCGCGCTGGCCGACAATCCGAAGAACCGCTTTTTGGCCGAGTTTCGCGCGTTCGAGGAGGGCGTGGTCAATTTCGGGCTGTACTCCGCCCTGTCGCAGACGCTGTTGAAGCTGACCTCGCCCGGCGTGCCCGACATTTACCAGGGTCAGGAATTGTGGGAGTTCTGCCTGGTCGATCCCGACAACCGCCGGCCGGTCGATTTCGACCGCCGCAAGTGGCTGCTGGCCGAGATTCAAGCCGTCTTGGCGTCCGGGCCGGAGGAGTGGCTGAAGCTGGCCCGCTATTTGGCCGAAAATCCCCGCGACGACCGCCTGAAGCTGCTGGTCACGTGGCGGGCGTTGCATTTCCGCCGCCGTGCGGGCGATTTGTTCCGGCTGGGCCGCTACGAGCCGCTGGCGGCCGAGGGTTTTGCCGCCGAGCACGTCTGTGCGTTCGCCTGGCGGCGGACGCCCGATGATGGAACGCCGGAAGAGACGGCGGTAGTCGTGGTCCCCCGGCTACTGGCCCGGCTGGCGGCGCAGTTTTTCGAGGAACCGCACGATCCCTGGCGGCCGCTGGGCGAAGCGGTGTGGCGCGATACGCGGCTGCCGATTGCCGCCCTCTCGACGGATCGCCCGTTGACGAATATCTTTACCGGGCGGCCGTGCCCGGTTGACGGCAATGGTATTATTCTGGCGGACGTATTTTCCGATTTCCCGGTGGCGGTGTTGAGCAATTGCGAAGAGGGCCGATGAGCAAAAAGCGGAAAGACCGACGAAAACACGTTGAACACGCCGACCGCGCCGCTGCGCCGGCCGGTGGCGATTCGTCGGTCGGCCGCCGCTCGCTGGAAGAGGTCCACGGCAGCGTCGAATTGCCCGACCACAAGGCCGGATTCCTGCGGCAGTGGTGGGTCTTCTCGGGACCGGCCATCCTGGTCAGCGTCGGCTACATGGACCCCGGCAACTGGGGAACCGATCTGCAAGGCGGAGCCCAATTCAAGTACGGACTGCTGTGGGTCGTGGGCATGGCCAGCCTGATGGCGGTCGTCTTGCAGGTGATTGCCGCCCGGATGGGCGTCGTCACCGGCAAGGACCTGGCCCAGGGCTGCCGCGACTGGCTGCCCCGCTGGACCCGCTGGCCCAACTGGCTGCTCTGCGAAGTGGCCATCGCCGCCTGCGACCTGGCCGAGGTGCTGGGCAGCGCCGTCGCGCTGAACCTGTTGTTCCACATCCCCTTGATCTGGGCGGTGATCATCACCGGCCTGGACGTGCTGATAATCCTCGGCCTGCAGCGCTACGGAATGCGGACCATCGAAGCCGTCGTGCTGGTCCTGGTGGCCACCATCAGCATCTGCTATTTCATCGAGATTTTCGTCTTTCCGCAGACGCGGCCGAGCTTTGCCGAGATGGGGGCCGCGCTGATTAGCCCCAGCATTCGGCAGGCGGGCATGATCTACGTGGCCATCGGCATCATCGGCGCCACGGTGATGCCCCACAACCTCTATCTGCATACCGCGCTGGTCCAAACCCGCCGCATCGGCAAGGACGAGCGGTCGGTCCGCCGCGCCATCCGCTTCAACACGCTCGACTCGGTCGTGGCGCTGTCGGCGGCGTTTTTCGTCAACGCCGCGATCATGGTCCTGGCGGCGGTCGTCTTTTTCGGCAAGGACAGCGTCACGATTCCCGGCGGACAGGTGATCCAGTTCAGCCCCGACAGCGACTGGATTCGCATCGCCTATCTGACGCTGGCGCCGCTGCTGGGAACGGTCGCCGCCAGCACGTTGTTCGCCGTGGCCCTGTTCGCCAGCGGGCAGAGCAGCACCATCACCGGCACGCTGGCCGGGCAGGTGGTGATGGAAGGCTTCATGCACTGGCGGATTTCGCCCTGGGTGCGGCGGCTGATTACCCGGCTGCTGGCCATCCTGCCGGCGATCTTCGTGATCGGCGTCCGCGGCGACAGCAGCGTGACCGAGCTGCTGACGCTCAGTCAGGTGGTGCTGGCCCTGCAACTTCCCTTCGCCATGTTTCCGCTGTTGCTGTTCGCCTCTTCGCGGAAGCGGATGGGCCGCTGGAAACTGGGCTGGTTTCTGCTGCTCGCCGGCTGGGGGAGCGCGCTGCTGATTACCGCGATGGACGCTTACGGATTGCCCTCCTCGCTACGGGAGGCCTGGAGAATTATTTTCGGGGGATGACGCAGTTCGTCACATAAGTAACTATTAAAGAATCAGTTGGCGACATTTATTGTGGTGCAGGCGTCTCGCCTGCCCAACCGATGCAGGCGAGACGCCTGCACCACAAAAGCCCTAAAGGGAACTTCCCATGTACGCTAAAATCCTCATCACGCTGGACGCCACCCGCACCGATCGGGCGATTATCGAGCACATTAAGAAGCTGGCAAAATACATGGGCAGCCGCGTGGTCCTGATGCACGTCGCCACCGGCGCCGCGGCGCAATGGCACGGCGAGGAGGCCGCCGGCGAGGAGGTCGAGGAGGGCCGGGTTTATCTGGAGGGCGTGAAAGCCGAGTTCGAGGCCCTCGAAATCCCCGTCACCACGGAACTCGCCTACGGCGCCCATCCGGCCAAGGAAATCGTCAAATGGGTCAACAACAACGGCTGCGACCTGGTGGCCATGAGCACCCACGGCCACCGCATGTTGGGCGACCTCTTCCTAGGCACCACCGCCCACGAAGTGCGGCACAGCCTAAGTGTGCCGATACTGTTGCTGCGGGCGACGTGAATCACCGCGGCGATTCGTCGGCGAAAACCTTTACGTCGCGGGGCGTGACGTAGACCGTGCTGCCGGGCGCGATGTTCAGCGAGCGGTAGCGCTCCTGCGACAACTCGGCGCAGAGCGGCTCGCCCGAGGCGGCCTGCAACTCCAGCCGCACCTTCGGACCGGCGGAATGGATCCGCGTGACCACCGCCTGCAGCGCGGGATGGCCGTTCCGCTCGACGGCCACGTCCAGTTCGTGCGGGCGGACGAACACCCGCGCCGCTTGGGCCGGGGCGCCGGCGTGTTCGGGCGAGTCCCAGGCGAGGGTCGAAAAATGGACCTTGCCCCCCTCCAACCGCCCGTGGAAAAAGTTCACCTGCCCGAGAAACTTCACCACGAACTCCGTGGCCGGATGGTGAAAGACCTCGTCGGGCGTGCCGATCTGCTCGATCCGCCCCGCGTTCATCACCAACACCCGGTCGGCCAACTCCAATGCCTCGTCCTGATCGTGCGTGACGAAGACGCTGGTCAGGTGAATCTCGTCGTGCAGCCGGCGGAGCCACTGCCGCAACTCCTGCCGCACCCGGGCGTCGAGCGCCCCGAACGGCTCGTCCAACAGCAGCACCTTCGGCTCGATGGCCAGCGCCCGGGCCAGGGCGACCCGCTGCCGCTGCCCGCCCGAGAGTTGGTGCGGATAGCGGTTGGCCATGCTCTCCAGTTGCACGAGCGTCAGCAGCCGCATGACCTTGTACTTGATGAGGCTCCGCGTCGGCCGCTGCCCTTTCGGCCGCACCCGCAGCCCGAAGGCCACGTTCTCGAACACCGTCATGTGGCGGAACAGGGCGTAGTGCTGGAAAACGAAGCCGACCTGCCGGCTGCCCGCCCGCTGCCGGGCGACGTCCTCATCGTGGAAGAGGATGGCCCCGCTGCCGGCGTCCGGCTCCTCGAGTCCGGCGATGATCCGCAGCAGGGTCGTCTTGCCCGAGCCCGACGGCCCCAACAGCGCGACCAACTCGCCGGTCGCCACACTGAGGCTGACGTCCGTCAGCGCGGTGAACGTGCCGAAGGTTTTCGTGATGTTGCGGACTTCGATGCCCATGCGGTTCCTATAATGTGGGGGGTGCTGTCGTGTCGTCAATGCCGCTGATGTCACAGCATCGTGTCACAGCTTGTCACAGTAGGTTCACTCTTTGCCCGCTCACCCGGCAAATACCGCTTGGTCGGGTCGGTGGAACTGGTTCCTTGCTCGGTAAGTAGGCCTTTTGCCACCAAATCCCGCAAATCTCGCTGGAGCGACCGGCGATTCGAGCCGGGGCAAAGCGATTCGTACTCCTGAATCGTCAAACCGCCATGCTCTAAAACAAAGTCGATCGCTTTGGCTTGCCGTTCGGACAATTCGTGTTCCCTCACCAGGGCGTCTCGCTGAATCACTCGTTCGCCGCGTTGCTTGACTTCCGTCAATTGCGTTGAAAGGCCATCGGTGAAGTATTCCAGCCAGCCGGTGAGGTCCATGCCCTGTTCGCGGACGCTCTGAATTGCCCGATAAAACGCCGCCCGATCCCGGTAGTAATACTCGCTGATGGTGAACAGTCGCTTGATGTCGTAGCCCGATCGATAGAGGCACAACGTCGAGAGCAGCCGGCTTGCGCGTCCGTTGCCGTCGATGAATGGGTGGATATGCACCAACTGGAATTGAGCGATTCCGGCGGCCAAGACGGGATGGACGGTGCCCGGTTCATTCAACCACGCGGCCAGTTCGGTCATCATCTCCGGGACTTTCGCCGGCGGCGGGGGTGTATAGACTACTTCGCCCGTCGCGGAGTTCACCACGAAGTTCTGGACAAGTCGATATTCGCCCGGCCGCGCCGAGCCGCCACGGACGCCTTCGGCCAATTTTCGATGGATTTCGCGGATCAGTCCCTCGGTGACGGGACGGCCGCTTCCGAGATAATCCGAAACCAAGTCGAACGCCCGGCGGTAGTTCAGCAATTCGCGCGCGTCGTCCGGGTCCGTCTCGGCGACCGTTTCGCCGGCTAACAATCGTTTGGCTTGCTCGAGAGTCAGCCGAGTGCCTTCGATATGCGTCGTATAGTGTGCTTCCAACACGAGCGCCCTCGCGCCCATTTGGCGCACCCACTGTTCCGAGAGCGTTGCCGCCTCCAAGAACCCCCTGGCCCGTTCGATCCGCGTCAGGGCCGCGGTCGCGGCGTCGGTAATGTTGTAGCGGGGATGAAAACTCATCTCGCCGGTTCCTAATGTGCGGATCTGTCGCCGGACGCCACACTGAGACTGACATCCGTCAGCGCGGTGAAAATGCCGAAGGTTTTCGTGATGTTGCGGACTTCGATGCCCATGCTCGGTTTTTCTCTAGTTGTCGATATTATCGGCTCATGAAGACAACGGCCTCGTAAAGTCCCGCTTTACTTTGGCGTTTTCGCATTTTATCGATTCGGTCGAGCCGGAACCCAAAGTGATGGAAAATCGCTCCGAGGATTTCATCACTGCGCAACGGGTGATCGTAGAATTTACTGTTTCCAATAACGTAGGCGAGTCGGCATCTCTCCGTGCATACCTTCGCAATCTGTTCGGCATGGTCGAAAATGTCGTTGAAGTATTTTGTGACATAACTGGCCATCAGATCCCCTTTGACCTGGATATTCTCCAGAAAAGGCGAGAGGAGCGACCGCACAACGTCGTTTTTCGGCTCAACGCCCGCCGCCAAAACAGACGTAGCTCGCCCCCAGGTCCCGCCGATCGCGTCGGTTTCCAATTGCCCCACAGCTTCCGCGTTCTTGATGAACTCGAAAAAGAACAGATGCGGACGGGTTTCGCGGGCATAACTGAAGCGGTTTGGATACGGCGGAGACGTGATGACGGCCGAGGGGTGGCGCGATTCAGGCAAAACCGACGTCAGAAATCGGCTGTTGCCACGATAGACTGCAACGTCGGCTTGCGGCAGTTTTAGCACGGCTTTCAGATCATCCATCATTTCCGCGTATTTCCGTCGTAAAATCGCCGCCACATCGACCGTCCCGAGTGGAGTATCCGCAAAAGTGAGCGAAACGTGGTTGTGCTTCGCATTGCTGACCGGGATTAAGACGGCCAGCAACCCCATCTTCAGCAAATCGTGGAGATCGGGCGGCCCTTGGTACGCAAGAAGCAACTCGCGCAGACAAACGAGCCTGCATCAGATTTCCGGGCGACCACCAACGGCGGATGTTGTGCAGCGCAGGGACAAATTGGGCGTTTTCCGCAAGATAGTCCTCCGCCTGCCGATCGGCCGGCAAACGGTTCAAAGCCCTGTCGGCCGACGCGGCAAAATCGTGGAACACATCCCTGACGGCGTCGAGATTGGAATACGTCCGCGTCTTGACCGTGCCGACAAAATGCAAATAAGGGTTGATTTCGACGCTGCAAGAAGGTATTCCGCAATGCTTCATGCACAATGGCACGGTGCCGACTCCGCTGAACGGATCCAACACGAAATCCTTTTCGTTCAATTTGAATTCGCAAGCAATATCGGTCGCCAACCGCGGCGAAAAACTCGGCGTAAGTCGATACCAACGGTGAATGGGTAAATCCAGCTTGCCCTGAAATGTCACCGCCTTGGTGTTCCGGTTGACAAAACGGGGCGCGATCTCGAAAAGTGTTTGTTGCGTCATGCCGTCAGACTCCGCAGCAAATCGAGAATCGGCTTTCGGAAATCCTCCTTGTTCCTATGCAAAAAATCATAAAAATCGTACCCCGATAATTCTCGAACCATTTCGTAGCTTTCCATGCCCTGCTTGACGACCCATACGCTGCGGTATCGTTGAATAATTCCTGGATTGCTTTGGTTGCAGAATAAAGGCATGATCGGCAGTATGCCGCTGACAAGCAGGTGCCTAGCCATCGCCTCGTCGGCTTGCGTGCGTTTGCTGTCTCCCGTTTGATAGCAATGCCGGACCTCCATTCCAAGTCCGATCAGATTGACTTGCGGAGAAGACGTCAAACGATGAAGTTCTCGTCCACAGTAGTTGCTTATACGACGACTCGCGCGTGACGGCAGGCGATCAAATTGGAGATACGTATCGGCGCTGCGGTTTTCCTCGCTTTCGCCGGAACGAATTGTGGCGGAATAGACGACATCGTCCGCCGTCAACTCAAAAGCATGCATGAATATCGCCCGAACGCATCCCTCGTAAATGTCCCCGAGTTTGCGATGGATGCTCGTGACGGTTCCGCCGGCCAGGGTTGCCCCGAGGTATTCATTGGAGTCTAATCCGAAAATGCTATATACGGGATCGTCGCGATATCGTTTCAACAAGTGGGATCTTGTTCCCCCGGCTTTTTTTATCGGACCGGGAAGATAATCTATCAGCTTAGCCAAATGTTCCACGGTGATATCGTGGAGCACTTGATCGAGAGGAGATTTGATACTGGACATGGCGCTTCCCTTAAGCACTCTTCCCGCCGAACAGAGCGATTGTAGCAGCATTATGCCGCCAACACAACATCCCCCTAATTCCCCGTATGCCCCTGTTTTTCCGATGACATACTTTCCGCCGTCTTCCATTGCAGCGCCGACTTCAGAACCAACGTGACCAGCGCCAACAGCGCCAACAGCGAGGCCACGGCGAAGGCGGCCGTGGTGTCGTACTCGTTGTAGAGCACCTCGACGTGCAAGGGCATGGTGTTGGTCAGCCCGCGGATGTGCCCCGAGACGACCGAGACGGCGCCGAACTCACCCATCGCCCGGGCGTTGCAGAGAATCACGCCGTAGAGCAGCCCCCACTTGATGTTCGGCAGCGTAACCCGCCAGAACGTCTGCAAGCCGCTCGCGCCAGCAGCCGGGCCGCCTCCTCCTCTTCGGTCCCCTGCGATTGCATCAGCGGAATCAACTCGCGGGCGACGAATGGAAAGGTGACGAACAACGTCGCCAGCACGATGCCCGAGACCGCGAAAATAACGTGTATCCCGCGGCCCTCCAGCCAGGGACCGAGCCAGCCCTGCCGGCCGAACAGCAGCACAAAGACCATTCCCGAGATGACCGGCGAAATGCTGTACGGCAGATCGATCAGCGTAATCAGCAGGCTCTTGCCGACGAACTGGAACTTGGCGATGGCCCAGGCCGCGATCACGCCGAAGACCGTGTTGATCGGCACGGCGATCAAGGCAATCAGCAGGGTCAGGCCGATGGCCGACAGGGCGTCGCCGTCGCCGAGCGAGCGGACGTACATCTGCCAGCCGCGGCTCAGCGCCTGGGCGAAGACCGCCGCCAGCGGAACCAGCAGAAACAGGGCCAGGAACGCCAGCGCGACGCCGATCAGCAGCCGGCGGAACCAGGCCGCTTCGGTGGTGGCGGCCGCGGCCGTCCCACCGGAGCTGAGGGTGCGTTTCGTGGATGCAATGCCGGTCATGTTTAAATCCCCGCGTTTATGCTTAGCGGGTGTCCAAGAATAACTTGTGGCACAGCCGCCCTCGGCTGTGCGAGATCACCCAAGACAGCCGAGGGCGGCTGTCCCACACACTCCAAAGTTATACGCTTATTGCGTTGCGTAACGGCGGCTCCACCACTGCACGATATTGATGAAGAACAGCACGGCGAACGATGCCCCCAACGCGACCACGGCGATGGCCGCCGCCTCGGCGTAGTTGTATTGCTCCAGCTTGGACATAATCATCAGCGGCACGATCTGGGTCTTCATCGGCAAGTTGCCCGAGATGAACACCACCGATCCGTACTCGCCCAGCGCCCGGGCGAAGGCCAGCGCGAATCCAGTCAACAGCGCCGGCAGGATCGTGGGAAAGATCACCCGGATGAACGTCTGCCGGCGGGTAGCGCCGAGGCTGGCCGCGGCCTCCTCGACCTCCGCGTCCAGGTCTTCCAGCGCCGGCTGCAACGTGCGGACCACGAACGGCAGGCCGATGAACGTCAGCGCCACCATGATGCCCAATTGCGTGTAGGCCACCTTGATGCCGAGCGGGTCGAGCCAGCGGCCGATCCAGCCGGTCGGCGCGTAGATCGCCGTCAGGGCGATGCCCGACACGGCCGTCGGCATGGCAAAGGGCAAATCGACCATCGCGTCGAAGAGGTTCTTGCCGGGAAACGAATACCGCACCAGCACCCAGGCCACCGCCAGCCCGAAGACGGCGTTGATCGAGGCCGCGGCCAGCGACGCGCCGAAGGTCACTTTGTAAGAGGCCACGACCTGCGGATCGGTGACCGCCGCGAGAAACCGGTCCCAGCTTATCGTGGACGACTTCAGCAGCAACCCGGCCAGCGGAATCAGCACGATCAGGCCCAAATAGAACAGCGTAAAGCCCATCGTCAGGCCGAAACCGGGCAGAACGCTGTGTTGTTTGAGGGACATGTGAGTCTTCTGGATAACTAATGCATCCGTCGTTTAGCGGCCGGCGGTACGACGGTCCGAGGTCCGGTTCAAGCCGCCGTGCCGGCGGCTGCTAAACGGCAAGGATGAGTCCGCGTCATTTTTGTGATATTTGATCGAACACCCCGCCGTCGTCGAAATGCTCGGCCTGGGCCTTGTCCCAGCCGCCGAAGACGTCGTCGATGGTGAATAGCTCGACCTTGGGAAACTGCTTCAGGTACTCCTCCGGCACCCTTCCGTATCGCGCGGCCGGTAATAATGTTTCGGCGGCCGCCGTTTGGCCCGCGGGTGCGTAGAGATATTTTAAGTAGGCCTCGGCCGCCGCCCGCGTGCCGTGCTTCTCGGCTACCTTGTCCACCACCGCCACGCTCGGCTCGGCCAGAATGCTGATCGACGGGACCACGATCTCGAACTTGTCCGGACCAAGCTCGCGGATCGACAGGAAGGCCTCGTTCTCCCACGCCAACAGCACGTCGCCGATTCCCCGCTGCACGAAAGTCATCGTCGAGCCGCGGGCGCCGGTGTCGAGCACTTTCACGTTGTGGAACAAATCCTTGACGAATTCCTTGGCCTTTTCATTGGCCTTGGCGACGGCGTCGGCCGCTTTCGGATCGTGCAATTTGGCCAGATCGCCCAGTTCGCGCTTGAGCACGTAACCCCAGGCGGCCAGATAGTTCCAGCGCGCGCCGCCCGAGGTCTTCGGGTTGGGCGTGACGATCTCCACGCCCGGCTTGATCAGATCGCCCCAATCCTTGATTCCCTTGGGGTTCCCCTTGCGAACCAGAAAGACGATGGTCGAGGCATACGGGGCGCTGTTGTGCGGCAGCCGCGTTTGCCAGCCTTCAGGTATGAGGCCGGCCTTGCGGCGGATCGCGTCGACATCGTAGGCCAGGGCCAAAGTGACCACGTCGGCTTCGAGTCCGTCGATTACGCCCCGTGCCTGTTTGCCGGAGCCGCCGTGCGACATCCTGATCTCGACCGTTTGTCCCGTCTGTTGTTTCCAGTGCTTGGCAAATGCCTGGTTGAAATCCCTATACAGCTCGCGGGTCGGATCGTAGGAAACATTGAGCAATTGCACGGTGTTCTTTTCGGACGACGCTCCGCAGCCACCGAAAACACCGGCCAGCAGAACCAGGGCGGCAAAAGACAATCCATAAGCGAGAAGCGGACGAGGGCGCATCCTATGTTTCCTTTGGCGGTGAAGTTTCGGGGTTCGGAACGGGCGATGGCACGGCGTGTGCATCAAAGCCGCAGCATCGAATACGCAACTATCGTGCCCAGTCTCAATGGGTGCCGAATTGCCCGAAAAACGCGATTATTCGACCGAAAACGCGAAACCGAGGGGCAATTCCGTCATATTTGATGGATTGATGCCGTGTTTTATGATAGAATAACCGTGTAATATGCTGGCGCTACAGCCTACAATAACCGGAACGTGAGACCCGTTATGGAAGGTTTTCAACAAGTGCTGCTGGGCGTTTGGCAGGAGGCGTGCCGGCACATCGAGATCGGTGAATCGACCGCCAACATCGCCGCGATGCTGATCCGGCACTGGCCCATCGAGCGGATTCTCGTCCGTCGGATCGACGGCCAGCGTTCGGCGCTGGAGACGGTCGGAATCGGGCCGGCGGCGGAACGATTGCCGACCGACGCGCGCAGCGAGTGCTCGCCGGCCGAACTGGAATCCTTATTGAAATGGTGCCGCGAGGGCCAGGTCGTCCGCGGCCGCGGCGCAAAATCGCCCGGCGGAGATTTGCCGCTCGATAAAATTCTGCCCGGCGGCTATCGCGGCGACGCGTTGCTCGGTCCCTTGGGCGATCCAACCGGACACTGCGGCGTGTTGATTTTCATCGCGCCGGAGGATCGAGCCTTCCAGCCGAAGCACGTCGAGTTGGCGCAGTTGCTCCTCGAGCCGTTTTCCGTGGCGTTGGACAACGACCTGCGATTGCGCGAGATCGCCGCGCTCCGCGAGGCCGCCGAGGCCGACAACCGCTCGCTGCTCCACAAGCTGGGACGGAAATCGCTCGGCGAGACGATCGTCGGCGCAGAGGCCGGGCTAAACGCCGTAATGCAGCGGGTCGAACTGGTCGCCCGCTCCGACGCACCCGTGCTGATCTTCGGCGAGACCGGCACCGGCAAGGAACTTGTCGCCCGGGCGATACACAACCGCTCGGCCCGCAGTCAGGGTCCGTTCGATCGGGTGAACTGCGGGGCCATCCCGCCCGAGTTGATCGACACCCAACTCTTCGGGCACGAGCGGGGCGCGTTCACCGGCGCGGTGGGCGGACGCCGCGGCTGGTTCGAGCGGGCCGACGGCGGCACGCTGTTTCTCGACGAAATCGGCGAACTGCCCCCGGCCGCGCAGGTCCGCATGTTGCGTATCCTTCAAGACGGCTGGATGGAGCGCGTGGGGGCCGAAAAACCGATCAACGTCAACGTGCGGATTGTCGCCGCCACTCATCGCGACCTGGCCCGGATGGTGGCCGAAGGCTCCTTCCGCGAGGACTTGTGGTATCGGATCGCGGTGTTTCCGATCGTGCTGCCGCCGCTGCGCGAGCGGCGCGAGGACATCGCCAAGCTGGCCGTCCACTTCGCCGGGCGGGCGGCCACACGGTTCGGACTGGCCCCGGCCTCGCCCACGCCGGAAGACCTCGCTCTGTTGGCAGATTACGCCTGGCCGGGGAACGTGCGGGAGTTGGCCGCCGTAATCGACCGGGCCGCCATCCTCGGCGACGGAAAGCGGCTGGAAGTGGCCACCGCGCTGGGCGTCGGCGCGGCCTCGAACTGGAACGGCGGTTCAACTGCCGCTCCAATGGCTGGTTGGGGCGGCAGTTCAACTGCCACCCCAACGGATTCTCTCGGTGCCCCAGCGGATTCTCCCACCGCCCCGGCGGAACATTCCCCCGCCCCGCCGATCGAGCCGCTGGAGACGTCCATCCGCCGGCACATCGAGGCGGCATTGAGCGCCGCGGGAGGACAAATCGAGGGCCGCCGCGGCGCCGCCGCCATGTTGCGGATCAATCCCCACACGCTGCGGGCGAGAATGCGGAAACTCGGCATTCAGTGGTCCCGCTTCCGCGACAAGCAATAGCGGCGAAAACTGCGGTCTATCGCGGACTAGGGGACATCCGGCAAGAATTCTTGTATCATTGTATGGAAACGAGCCAACAACTCACGCCAACCCCCGAGAAAAAATGCCCCACACCCGCGACGAACTTGTCGGCCTGTATCTCGATCAGCTTCCTTACGAGCCGTATCCGGTGCAGGAGGAGGCGCTGCTGGCGTGGTTCGCCGCCGAGCAGGGAGTGCTGGTCTGCACGCCGACGGGGACCGGCAAGACGATGATCGCCGAGGCCGCGCTGTTCGAGGCCCTGCACAACGGCACCATGGCCTACTACACCACGCCGCTGATCGCGCTGTGCGAGCAGAAGTTCCGCGAGATGCAGTCGGCCGCCGTCCGCTGGGGATTCCAGCCGGACGACGTGGGACTGGTCACCGGCAACCGCCGCGAAAACCCCGACGCCCGGGTGCTGGTCGTCGTGGCTGAGATTCTGCTGAACCGGTTGTTGCACGGCGGCGTCGGAGTACGGAGTACGGAGTACGCCGCGGCGGATGCGAAACCGCAAGCGGCTGGTCCCGAAATCCCCAAATCGCCCCCCGCTCCCTAACCCTCTCCCAAAGGGAGAGGGGACGGAAGCCGCCGCCTTCGATTTCGACCGTGTCAGCGCCGTGGTGATGGACGAGTTCCACAGTTTCAACGACATCGAGCGGGGCGTCGTCTGGGAACTGACGCTCGGCCTGCTGCCGAAACACGTCCGCACGCTGCTGCTCTCGGCCACGGTGGGAAACGCCGTCGAGTTTCTCGGCTGGCTGCGGAACAGTCACGATCGCAAACTGGACCTCGTCACCGGCAACGAGCGCAAAGTGCCGCTCACCTTCCATTGGGTCGGCGACGAACTGCTGACCGAACAGCTCGAGGAGATGGCCCAGGCCAACGACCAGGCCCGCATGACGCCCGCACTGGTGTTCTGCTTCAACCGCGAGGAGTGTTGGACGGTCGCCGAGCAACTGAAGGGAAAGCGGATACTCAGCGGCGACCAGCAGAAGCGCCTGGCCGCCGAGCTGGAGCGCTACGACTTCTCGACCGGCGCCGGTCCGAAGCTCAAGCAACTGCTGATGCGCGGCGTGGGGGTCCATCATGCCGGCGTGCTGCCCAAGTTTCGCCGCATCGTCGAGGAGCTGTTCCAGCGAAAACTGCTGACCATCGTGGTTTGCACCGAGACCCTGTCGGCGGGCATCAACCTGCCGGCCCGCTCGGTCGTCGTGCCCAGCCTGATGAAGGGCGCCTTCGATAAGCAGAAGCTGCTCGATCCGAGCACGGCCCACCAGATATTCGGCCGTGCCGGGCGTCCGCAGTACGACGATCACGGACACGTCTTCGCCCTGGCCCACGAGGACGACGTGAAAATCGCCCGCTGGCGGGAAAAATACGACCAGATCCCCGAGAACACGAAAGACCTCGGCCTGATGAAGGCCAAGAAGGCGTTGAAGAAGAAGATGCCCACGCGCCGGGCGAACGTGCAATACTGGAACGAGGCCCAGTTTAGCAAGCTCTGCGCGGCCCCGCCGGTGCATCTGCACAGCCGCGGGCCGCTCCCCTGGCGGCTGCTGGCCTACATGCTCGACGCCTCGCCCGAGGTCGAGCGAATCCGCCGCCTGGTCGGCAAGCGGCTGATGGACCCCAAGCGGCTCGAAGCCGGGCAGAAGGACCTCGACCGGATGCTGATGATCCTCTGGCGGGCGGGCTACGTGACGCTCGATCCGCCGCCGCCGAAGGAAGAGGAACTCGCCGAATTGCAGGCGGACGCGGCCGAGAAGAAGGCCCAGGAGGAGAAGCGGCTCAGTTTCAGTTTCGGTTTCGCTGAAAAGCCCATCGAGGTGGAAATTCCTCAGTACCGGCCGACGTTTGCCCATCCGACCGAGAGCATGGCGAAGCTGCTGATGTTCCGCGGCATCCATCCGCTGTACGCCGTGTTTCTGATGAATCAGTTGGGCATCGCCGACCGCAACGAGCGGGTGCAGGCCATGGAGAGCGTGCTCGAACTGCCGCGCTCGGTGGGCCGCTTCGTCCGCGTGCCGCGGCACGACGAATTGCCGCCCGGCCCGCTGGCCACGCTGCGGCTCGATCCGCACCTGCTGCAACTCGGGCTGGCCACGCCGGAAGAAATCTCGCAGCAGGCCAACGACGAGCAGCCCCGCGGCCCGCGGCACTCCTACGACGATGACGAGCGGGTGTGGGTGCTCACGCTGGCCGACAAGCTCCGCCGCCTGTTCGACTACGATTTCGCCGGCGTTCACGACCTGCGGACCGCGCCGGTCTGGGCGGCGGGCGAGCTGCTCCAGTTCGGCGGCGATTTCAACAAGTACGTCACCAGCAAGGCCCTGCAAAAGCAGGAGGGCGTGATCTTCCGCCACGTGCTGCGGCTGATCCTGCTGGTGGCCGAGTTCAGGCAGCTTTGCCCGCCCGACGCGTCCGAAGAAGAATGGCGCGCCGACCTGGGCGAGATCGCCGCCCGGCTCACCGAAAGCTGCCGCCACGTCGATCCGGCCAGCACGGACAAGGCGCTCGAAGAGGTGGAGCAGGAAGGCGAGGCGGCCGTCTAACTCTACTGCACAGGATCGGCGGACAAATGGGGACTGGCTCCGTGGTACAAGTTGCTTTGGCAGTGAGAAAAACGTCAACGCCACGGTGCCTGTCCCCTTTTTTCGCCAGACGCGCCGCCGCACGTCGCGGAAAGGGGAAAAACAGCATCGTTAACAGGCGGGTCGGCGATTCAACTGCCGCCTGAATCCGTGGCAACACAGGCACTGCCGGCGGGCCTGAAACGCAGCCACGGCGGAGCTATGCACGCCGCCATGCGACGAAAATGAGCGACGCCAGCGCGATGGCGAGCAGTGCGAGCGACGATGGTTCGGGGACGGCGAGGGCGGCGAAGGAGTGAAAGGTGATCGAGGCATCGCTGCTCGGCGGGTTGTTCATGTCCGCCAGCCAGCCGCCCAGCGTGACGTCATTCCAGGTGAACGCCGGGTCGAGGGAAAGTCCCGTCGTGCCGTCGTTGGTCAGCGTCGCCGAGGTGATCGTATCGGACAAAACGCCGTCGATGTAGAAACGCAGATTGTTCGCGCCGTCGCGCTCCAGGGCGAAGATGTGATCGCCGGCCGAGCGGGCCACATAGGTATTGAGATAGCGGCCCGCGCTGCTGCCGCTTTCGTATCGCTTGAGGTCGAGAAAGTAGACACCGTCGCCCGGATAGGCGCCGAACGTCATGGCAAACTTCGGATCGGAGGGCGAGGCCCCCGTGAGGTCTTCGCTCAGATCGATGCGGAAGCCGGCGTTCTGAGTGTCGCCACCACCCAGCGGCCCCGGATCGGCGACGGCAACGGAGACGATGGCGTTCCCCAAGGCGGCGAAACTCGGATCGTCCGAGACGACGCTGCCGTTGCGGAAGTAGAAGCCGGAACTGCTGTAGAAGTCGCCATCCAAGGGAACGATGAGGTCGGTGCCGCTTACGGTTGGGTCGCTGCTAAAGTATTTGCCCTGCCAGTCGTAGCCTTCCCAGGTGACGGTGGCCAGAGCCGCGTTTCCGCACGACAGTACGATGCCGAAAGCGAAAGCCAAGGTAAGGGATATGGTTCGCATGAGGTCTATCCTTCGCTGTTAAAACAAATGGGGGTCTAAGCACTCGTTTGCAGTGACGCTGGAAAGTGCCGCTATTTGACGCTAATCTACCATGGTATCGATTCTACCGGGTAGGAAAGATATGTCAAGGGGGCGGTTTTCCAACACGGATGCCCGTCGGGGAATTGACGATCCGCGCGAGTGGTGGAGTTTGCCCTCGCTTGCGCCGCGTTTTCCCCCCCGCGTGTTTCCAGTTGGTCAGCAAACCCTCGAATTTCCAGTTTAAGACCTCTTACCCCACCTCCAGAGTAAGAAATAGCCGTGTCGCTATGCAACAGAATTTCACTTTGCGCGTTCGGCGTTCGACAGTGTCATAATAACGCAACTCATTATACAGCAATCACTTGTGGATTGCGAAACGGCCGTTTTTATCCCCCACATTTGTCGGCAGGGTGTTGCATCGGCAAGACATCCAAGCCTGTTCGTCCAGCCGGCATTAGGTCTTAGGTCTTTGGGCTTTGGATATTGGTCCCGGCATCGAGATTTCCGGCCAAGACCTAAGCCCCAAGACCCAAGACCCAAGACTAAGCCCCAAGACCCAATCCCGAGCCAGCCGCCGCTAATCCTACCAGCCGGGTTGGGCCTATTCAATCTCAAGAATTGTGCCAAGCAACATTTCCGCCGCCGGACGGGACACGGATGTAGGTCCCGTCTGCCGGACGGGACTGAGGAACGAAAAGTGGCCGTATATCGGGCAGGCGAGCCGGACGCAAGTCCCGCCCGGAAGGCGGGACCTACTCCCGGCAACTGCCGACAACCCTTGATTGACTGTCCCGCAGCGAAGAGCTATGCTCAGAGCGTGGCGGCAACGCCTCTAACAGTAGGGGAGATACGGCGTCGTTGTACAAAAAGCTGCGCCGCCTTTTCGCTTCCAGAAATGAAGGCCAGCAAGTAAAATTACCCACAATGCCATAACTAGTATTGTGTCCCTGGCTTAATCAATTCTGGGCCGCCCCATCTTTCGCCGCAGGATGCTTGTCCCATGCATAGACCCATTGATTCCAAGCACGAAAGATATTATTTAGGGTTTCCCATTCCTTTTCGGAATGATCCCTCCGCCAAGTTTCACGAAAATGCTCAACGATTCTGTCCCCATGAAGTCTCATTCTAGGGTAGGTCTCGAAAAAAATGGCAAAGAGCATTCCCTTATATGGTTCTTGCTCCCAGAAGGGATGGCCAGAGTCATTGGGAAACATCATATCGACCCACTTTTCAATTCGCTCAAGGGACTCGCGTACTTCATCGAAAACGGCCATGTTTCGACTCCTATTTTTTATCGTGAGTTCTATTGCGGCTAACACTTCTGATGATTGCATTCCTGATTGGGTGGAATGAAGGTTTTGAAAGCCATTTTCTGCTCAAATAATCAATTTCCATCGTCCCATAGATGAATGGTTTCCGGCATCTTTTCATTCACCCTTTTTCTTGCAGTCACCTGTATAAGTCCAAAATACAAAGATACAGCATTCTGGTGAACAGGATTTCGCATTAACCCTTTTTGCATTTCCAAAACTAGATATTGCCCTTCCTAATTTCCTGTCGGATAAGCGCGTTCAATGAAGTAGCATGTTTTTTTAGCTGGTAGAATTCTTCAAGACCGGTGGGAAGTTGGGCAAATCTCAAAATCCAACAATTGACTCTGTCTTTCAGTTCGATTGGCAGCGGGCTATCTGCGGTCATGGGTTCACTGATAGCTGTTATTAACAAAACAAATCTCGCAAGATTCTGGTTCACGGATCGCATGGCTTCATCCTTGCTTGATCCTGATTCCCGGCAAGCATGGTAATGCGGATAACGTACAAGCATATCATCGACCAGAAGGATGAATTGCCGTTCAAGGTCATGCATATCCCACCACCAACGGAAATCTTGTTCCCGAACGCCCTCTTTGTGTTTCCACTCAAAATCCGCGCGTACTTTCGGGTTTTGCTCCGCAAGAGCGAGCAACTTGTCGGCGTTGATGTCTATGAACCCGTCCCTGAGAGATGCTTCTCGCGCCTTTTGGAGGAGGCCCTTAAATGTTACCTTGGCGTCACGTGGCGTCATAGGTGGGCCACAGGCTCCTCTCTGAAACATGGGCAGATACTCCTGCTCAAGCCTCCTGACGGTTTCTGCTTCTGAGGTCACTGTTGTATCCTTTCTTTTTGTTAACCATCCAAAGGAAAATCTTGGGCCGCCATTTGCAATTACCCTGATGGCACAGCCAATTTTGGCTATGAAATAGGGAATTGACTCATTCAATGTTTTCTTCCCGATTCGATCTCTTCAGCCTTACGTCCTCGTTCGGCGTGGGCGGCGTGACCCGGCGGAATTGACTTAAGTTTACAAAAAAGCAGCGGACTAATCAACCCCCTCCCGAGCTACTACGATCATGGCGAGGCCACAGGTCACAAACCCGACGAGAGGGAAGGATAATGGGGTCGAAAGTCTTTGCTTTTGACTTGCGATTCGTTTTCGATCCGTCAACGTAAAGACACGCGACCGCTTTACCCCGCCAAGGAAGTTTAGTCCCGTGCTCTGCGCGGGCGCCCGGCACAAGGGCCGGGCTAAACGACCTCGCTCAGGGCGCGAACAGCGGCTTCAACTCCAGCAGCTTCAGGGGAACAAAGGGGATATTTTACTTTTGCGGCCATTCACGCTTCAGTATATTGCCTATTTTGTGACATAAAGTAGAATGTCCTCTTTTGTCTCTTTCCAGTAAAACAATAGTCGGAAAGGTATTTACCACAAAGACCCAAAGGCGCAAAGGAGAAGTCTTGGGCCGGAAAAGGGCCGGAAAAGGAGGGCCGGAAAAGGGGACATCACTCTTTCAGTCCGGAAAAAGGGGCCGGTAAAGGGGATGTCATTCATTTCACTGCCGGAAAGGCCGGAAAAGGGGACATCACTCATTTCAGGCCGGAAAAAGAGGCCGGTAAAGGGGACGTCATTCATTTCAGGAAATCAGGAAGGCATAAATGCGTCCTGTCCCCCTATTCCGTCCCCTTTCCTCCCCCATCGTTTTTCTCGGCGACCGTGGTCAAGGTAATCCGGAAATGGAAATGGAAAGGATAACACCGCAATGGCCCTACGTTTGATCGAGATGGTGTTGCCGGAGAAGGATGGCAAGGAAGTCCGCGAGCTCCTCAAGGAGCACAAGGTCCTCGAACACCGGCAGGTCCGATTGTCCGACGGGGAAGTGCTGGTGCGGATTCTGTTGGACGCGGAACAGAGCGAGGCCGTGCTGGATCTGTTGGGGAATCAGTACGCCGGCGCGGAGGGCAACCGGGTGGTGATCCTGCCGGTCGAGGCCACATTGCCACGAGCCGAGCCGGAGTCGGCCGACACGCCCGGACAACCGACGCCGGAGGAAAAGACGCCGGAACGGATTAGCCGGGAGGAATTGTACGAGGACATCAAAGATGCCGCGCGGTGTTCGCGGGTCTACATGGCAATGGTGGTGTTGTCCACCATCGTGGCCGCCATCGGTCTGCGCCAAAACAGCGTGGCCGTCATCATCGGGGCGATGGTGATTGCGCCCTTGCTCGGGCCGAACATGGCGTTGTCGCTCGGCACGACGTTGGGTGATTTGTCGCTGCTGTGGCGCGCGCTCCGCACGAGCCTGACCGGGATTGCATTGGTGATGGTGTTGTCGGTGCTCATCGGCGGGCTGGTGCAAGTGGACCCGGCACTGACCGAAGTGGCGTCGCGCACGCGAGTGGTGCTGGGCGACGTCGCGGTGGCCTTGGCGTCGGGCTGCGCGGGCGCGCTGGCGTTCACCACCGGTGTCTCGGCGACGTTGGTCGGCGTGATGGTGGCGGTGGCGCTGTTGCCGCCGTTGGTGGCGTTCGGGCTGCTGCTGGGCGGCGGGCATCCGGTGTTGGCCATTGGCGCCCTATCGCTGTTTCTGGTGAACCTGATTTGCGTCAACCTTGCCGGCGTTACGACGTTTCTGGTGCAGGGCATTCACCCGACGACCTGGTGGGAGAAAGACCGGGCCGCGAAAGCCACCCGCATCGCCATTGGGCTGTGGGCGGTGTTGTTGGCGGCATTGGTCGGCATGGTCCTGCTGTTGCGAAAGGGCGGAATATGAATGCGCCAGAACAAAGGGGACGTTCTACTTTTGCGGCCATTCACGCTTCAGTATATTGCCTATTTTGTGACATAAAGAAGAATGTCCTCTTTTGTCTCTTTCCAGTGAAACTATAGCCGGAAAGGGATTTACCACAAAGACCCAAAGGCGCAAAGGAGAAGTCTTGTGAATCAGTATCAACCTATTCCTCAAGAGACCGAACGAATCGCGAAACAAATTGTGGATGCGGCTTTTCAAGTTCACAAGAATCTTGGACCAGGGTTGCTGGAATCGGTGTACGAAGTGTGTCTGTGTCACGAGTTGAAGAAACGGGGAATTGCCTTCCGCACTCAGGTAACTTTGCCCGTGGTTTATGACGGTGTCCGGCTGGACGCCGGGCTGCGATTGGACGTGCTGGCGGCCGAAGCGGTGATCGTGGAACTGAAAGCTGTCGAGAAACACAACCCGCTGTTTGACGCCCAACTGCTCACCTATCTGAAATTAACCGGCCACCGCTTGGGGCTGCTGATCAATTTCAACGTTCCACTCATCAAAGATGGGATAAAGAGAATCATTCTTTGAATATCTGCTGCGGACGTGTCTCGTAGGGTGGGGAGAAGGCGTATATCTCACCACAAAGACACGAAGACACAAAAGTCACTCAGATATTTTTTGTGTCTTTGTGCCTTTGTGGTAGGCATTCCCGTCCGCCCCAGGAGTAAACAGCGGCTTCAACTCCAGCAACTTCAGCGGCAGCGAGGAGGAGGGGCAGGAGCCGATCGCCAGATGGAGCTTCAATGCGGCGGGCTCGAAGATCATGGTCTGCACCGTGAGCTTGCCCAGATGCACCTCTTGCAGTTTCCGGTAGACGTCGGCGATGCCCACCTGGTCGAACATGCGGGTTTGGATCAGCTTGCGATAGCGCGGACACCAGGTGAAGACCGCCAACTCGCTGGTGCGGAAGTGGTTGGTGCAGGCGCAGATGCCGTCGATGGCGTGCCGGGCCTCGACGGTCTTGGGGGTCATTTCGAGCACCACCGCGTCCCGCGGGTCGCACAGCGCCAGGCTGAGGATCGTCGTCCGCGGAGTGGCGCGGAGCATCTTCTCGGCCTCTTGCACCGTAGCACACTCCTCGAGCACGCGGCGGAAGGCGAAGGTGTAGGGCATGCCCTTGGGGTTGAACATCGCCGCGCCGTCGCGGGCGAGGTAGACCTCGTGGACGGCCAGCGAGAGGCCGGCGTCGTTGATGCCCGACAGGCAGCCGAACAGGCCCGGAAAACCGATCGAGGCGAAGGCGTGCTTCCCTTTGGGGCGATGCACCGTGACCAGGCTGTATTTGTCGAGGATGCCGAGGGTGTAGAAATCGAGATTGCGGCCGAACAGCGGCCCCTTCGTCTTGCTGTGCGCGGCATCGACCATCAGCGAGGAGCAGGAGAAACCGCCGCGGTAGATGTCGGGCAGCATGTTGGCCAGCAGACCAAGGTCGCGGTCTACGCCGTATTCCTTCGAGGCCGCCCGCAATTCCACGCGATAGTCCTCGGGCAGTTGCCGGGCCAACTGTTCGCACCTCTCGCGGCACTTTTTCAACTGGTCGTCATTGATTCCCGCCCGCTTCAACAGCATTTGCGGATATTCGGCGATTTTCTTCACCGCCGCGGCGGTGAGAACACCCTTCTGGCGGCCGATCTCCTCGGGCGTGCCCGCGACGATCAGCACGGGCAGGTCGTTGATATACCGCAACTCGCCGCCGCCGGAGCGTCCCTCGGCGAAGACACGGGCCGTTTCCGCCCGGGCGGCCGAGACGGCCAGCAGAAGCAAGAGAATCACCGGAAACGAACGAACCAAATCACGCCGGCGGCAGCACATTTTCTTTCACCTGGCAGGAATAAATGCGATTGAGCGGTTCCGTAAGGAAAGATTTAGGCCATTATACCGCTTCGCGTTCGTTCCGACCACCAGCCGGCGGCACGGGAATCGAATTCATCCAGAGGAGGTGGCGCCGCAAGGGGAGTTTTCGGGCGATGTTGCCCCCCAAAAACAAGCATCTCGCCGAAAAAAGGCCCCGACCCCGACCCCCGATCAGAGCGAGAGCCGATGAACCGAGAAACGTCGCCCCGTTTGTCGGAGAAAGTCGCCCCTTGCGCCGCGGGAGGGGGACAGGTCCATGTTTTCGGGCCACAGTTGTTCGGTGAAATCACGTTTTCCCGCCGAAAAATGGACCAGTCCCCTGCCGCCCCGTGAACGGTTACCAATTATCACGAAAAAATCGGGCGGGGGTGAAAAAAGGTGGGGCGGCAGTTGTACTGCCGCCCCGTTTCTGCCCTTCAGCGGGGTGGCGGTGCAACTGCCACCCCAACGAAGTCCGGAGTCATTCGCCGCTACGCGATCTCGGGCAGTTCATAGCCCTTGCGCCGCGGGCGTTCGAGCAGCTTGTTCGCTGCGTCGCTGTTGGTGAAGCGCTCCGACTTGGGGTCCCATTTCAGCGGCTCGCCGACGCGGCCGACGTCGCGGACGATGTTCACCAGGTAGCAGAGCGTGGTCGCCCGCTGGCCGATCTCGATGTCCGCGTTGCAGCGGTTGCGGCTCTTGATGCAATCGAGCCAGTTCTCGATGTGATAGGCCGTCTCGGGCCGCTTGTTCGGGCCGGGATTGTGCGGCGACTGGATGAGGCTCTTCGGATTGGCGGCGATCTTGTTGCGGTTGATCTCGATCTTGCCCTTCTCGCCGACGAAAATGGCGCCCAGGCCGGGGCCGCGGTCGCCGTCGAGATGCAGCTTCAGTTTCGTGCCATTGGCGAAGGTCATCGTGACCTTGGCCCGGGGGCCGACGAGCTTCGCCATTCCGTGATACGGCGTGCCGGTATCCTCTTCGCCGACCAGTCCGGTGGAGCGGAGTTCGGGGGCGAACTTGCCGGTCTCCTCGACCTTGACCGGCTCTTCGAGCAGGACCTCGACCGGGCCGGTGTCGTCCGTGCCCAAGGCGCGGTTGACCTGGTCGTAGGAGTGTGTGCCCCAGCCGGTGACGCCGAAGCAGCGGCCGCCGCCGTCATAGTCCCACCAGCGGTCCCAGCCATGTTGAATGTTGACGTGATATGGCCGGGCGACGGCCTGATTCGTCCAGACGTCCCACCAATTTTCGCTTCCGCCCTTGGGCAGCGGATCGGCGGGTCGGTCGATCCACCTGTCGGGACCGACGAAGTTCGGGGCGATCACGGTCAGCACCTTGCCCAGCGCCCCGTTTTTCACGAGGTCGCTGGCCCAGTTGTTGATCGGCATCGAGCGCTGCTGGGTGCCGACCTGGGTGACGCGGCCGAGTTTCCGCGCGGCACGGACCATCGTCCGCCCCTCGGAGATGGTCAGGCTCATCGGCTTTTCGATGTAGGCATCCATTCCCGCCTGCATGGCCTGCATGGCGATCCAAGCCCGGGCGTGGGTGGTGGTCTCGACCATCACGCCGTCGAGCTTTTCCTTGTCGATCATCCGGCGGAAATCGTCGTACAGCTTTAACGAGCCGTATAGCTTCTGTTGCGCCAGGTGGGCCTGCAGTGCGTGCGTTCGCGGCAGAAAACAATCGCACAAAGCCACCAGGCGGAACGTCTTCACGTCTCTTGCTTCCTTGCAAATATCTCGGGAGCGGCCGCCGCAGCCGATCACGGCGACGTTGACCATGTCGTTGGCGCCCGGTTGGTCCGGCCCGCCGAGGACGCGGGAGGGGATAATCGTGGGAATCGAAAGGGCCGCCGCCGCGGCCGCCGAGGTCTTGAGAAAATTGCGGCGGTCAAAACTGGTTTGTTTCACGGGAGGGATCTCCTTATATGAAGGCGGGCAGGATCGGTCGTAGGGTGCGTAAAACGCACCATGCGTTGCCATCGGTTATGGTGCGTTTCACGCACACTACATCTCGCACCTACGATGATTATATCAGATTATTTTTGAATTTCATCTAACCTCGGCCGGCCGAAGGCGGACCAGCACCACGCCGTGACGGCCGACCGGGGCGGAAAATTCGCCCTCGAACTGGCCCAGGTCCTTCTGCCGCCAGAGGTCGCGGACAATCTGTTTGCCGGAAAGTCCCAGGTCGGACCACCGGGCGGTCACCTTCTGTTCGTCCTCGTTGCGATTGAACAGGCCGACGGCCTTCGAGCCGTCCTCCATTTCCTTGGCCCAGACTTCCAGCCCGCCCTGTTTGGCCGCGCGCAACGCGGAGCGGCCCAACGGGTCCTGATCGACGTCGATCACTTCGTCGTTGCAGAGCAGGCCGAGGGTGAAGTCGTCGAGCCGGGCGATGTCGCCGCTGAAGATCAGCGGCGCGCTGAGCAGGCTCCAGAGCGAGACGTGGGTGTATTGCTCGTTGGGCGTCAGACGCGTCGGCTCCATAGTTCTGGTCTTCCAATTGTGGAGATAGCCGAGGAGGATGTAGTCGGGATCGTTCCAGGCGCCCGGCCCGGCGTACTTTTGCACTTCGTTGCGGCCGTAGAGGTCGAACACTCCGGAGATGGCGTGGAAGGGCCGATCGAATTCGGCGCCGAGGTCGCCGGCGGTGCGCCAGCTATGCCCGCCCACCCCGCGGCCCCATTTCCACACGTCGCCCATGCCGTATTGGCACAGGTTGAAGACAATGTCGCGGTCTTGCTTTTTGAGTAGCTCGCCCATCTTACGATAGGGTTTTTTCAATTCATTCAGATCGGGATTCTTCGTGTTCTGCCCGATGTTTATGACCTTGGCGTAGGAACACCAATCGTACTTGAGGAAATCGTACCCCCACTCGGCGAAGCGCCGGGCGTCTTGCTGCTCGTGTTGGTAAGCGCCTTCATAACGGCCCCCACACGTATACGGACCAGGAGACGTATAGAGTCCGGCCTTCAATCCCTTGGCGTGGATGTAGTCGGCCAAGGCTTTCATGTCGGGGAACATTTTGTTGGTGTTCAAGTTTCCTTGTGCGTCGCGGGGCGGGCCGCCGAGCAGCGGATCCTTCGATCCTTGATAAACCTGCCAGCAGGCGTCGATGTTCACGTACTGGTAGCCG
This sequence comes from uncultured Planctomycetota bacterium, assembly GCA_963733145.1. Classification (GTDB taxonomy): domain Bacteria; phylum Planctomycetota; class Planctomycetia; order Pirellulales; family Thermoguttaceae; genus JAHIKV01. The sequence continues at coordinate 304,893 of CAVTCJ010000013.1, forward strand.
TGGTCGATCATCCCGGTCGAGACCATCGCGTCGGCGGCCGCGTGCATGATCTGGTCGCTGATGCGGCCTTCCCAGATGTACCAACTGTTCCAGCCCATGTGCGGCGTCAAGGCCAGCGTATCGCCGCAGACAATCTTGAACTTTCGCGCGTTCTCGCCCAGGGCGTTCTTCGCGCGGAACGCGACCAGGTATTCGCCCGGCTTTTCGATCGTGCCGGTGATATGTCCGGTTTGCGGATCGACCTTCAATCCCTGCGGCAGCCCGTCGACGGCGAAGGTCATCGGTCGCTGTCCGGTGGCGGGGATGGTAAACAGGAAGGGGTGGCCCGGCCGCACGCCGAAAATCCGCGCCCCGTTGATCCGCGGCGTTTCCGGCGGCTTGGGCGTAAGGATCACCCGCTCCGCCCCCGGCGCGGCCGACGCCAGCGGCGGCTCGACAAGTAGAGAAACCAGCACGGCGATCGCGCCGATCGCCGCGGCAAAATAAAATCGCGGGGAATGGGTCGTTGTCATGTTGTTCCTTCGTAGTTCATTCGTAGGGTGGGACAATCTTTAGCGTGGTCCCACCAGTAACGGTGAAAATGGCGGTGGGACCGCGCTAAAGCTTGTCCCACCCTACTCTCCGCAACAGAACCTGATTGTATTACAATTTTCCCACGCCGACTTTTCTGGCCTTCAGCGCCGGGTCGGCCTGCAACGGCAGCGTCACCGCCCGGCCGGTCTCGGCGGCCTTGTAGATGGCCAGGATCAATTCAACCGAGCGGCGTCCCTCGGGGCCGTCGATCGACGGCTTCGTCCCCTTCTCGATGGCGCCGAGCACGTCCTGGAACTGCCGCGTGTGGCCGTGGTGTCCGATGGCCTTCGGATCGGCGGCCCCGCCGCCGCCGCTTTTGCGGTTTTTCATGGCGGCATGAATCGCGGCGTCGCGCTTCATCTTCCTGGCGAAGTCCCACTTGACGATGTCCTCTTCCTCGGTGATCGCCGAGCCCTCGCTGCCGTGGATCTCGATGTGCTTCAGATAGCCGGGATAGATTGCGGTGCTGGCCTCGATCATGCCGAAGGCCCCGTTCTCGAAGGCCAGCGTGGCCTGGGCCACGTCCTCGACGGCGATCCGCTCGTGGGCCAACAGTCCGATCCGGCGCGGACCTCGGCGGCCGGCCCCATCAGCCAGAGCAGCAGATCGACGCTGTGGATGGCCTGGTTCATCAGCGCCCCGCCGCCGTCGAGCTGCCAAGTTCCGCGCCACGCGCCGCTGTCGTAATAGCTCTGCGGGCGATACCATTTGACGATGGCGTCGCCGACCGTCAGCCGTCCGAAGCGGCCCTGGTCCATCGCCCGGCGCAGCTCGACGCTGGAGTCGTGGAAGCGGGCGGGAAAGATGGTCGAGAGGGTCACGCCCGCCTGGCGGCACTCGTCGATGATCCGGTCGCAGCGTTTCAGCGTGATTTCCAGCGGTTTTTCGACGATGACGTGTTTGCCCGCCCGCGCGGCCGCCACGGCCGGCTCGAGATGCGCCCCGCTGGGCGTGCCGATCGTGACCACCTCGACCGCCGGATCGGCCAGCATCGCGTCCAGGTCGTGATACGCCTTGCAGCCGGTCTCCTCGGCCAACCGGTCGGCGGCGGCGGGAATGGAATCGTAGCAGGCCACGAGCTTGGCCCCCCGCACGTCGCCGATCGCCCGCGCGTGAAATCTGGCGATCATTCCGCAACCGATAATGCCGAAACCTGTGGGCATAGAAAGGCGCTCCTCTGAAGCGGATGCTATCACGACGGAAAACGCCATTATAGAGCGGGAAGAATGAACGGTGAAGAGGGAGGAGGGAAGAGGGAAGGGGAAGAGGGAAGAGTGAATAATACGCAGAATATGGGGCCGTTTAGCCCCGGCGTCCACACCGGGTCGGCGCCGGGAGATGCGTTCAACGCGGTCCAATCCAGCGCACAAAAAAGGGCCGGCCGTTCAGTCGTAGGGTGGGACAAGCGCAGCGCGGTCCCACCGTGATTATTCGTCGCTTTGGTGGGACCGCGCTGCGCTTGTCCCACCCTACTTTCCGCAACAGTAACTAATTCGTCGCTTTGGTGGGACCGCGCTGCGCTTGTCCCACCCTACTTTCCGCAACAGTAACTAATTCGTCGCTTTGGTGGGACCGCGCTGCGCTTGTCCCGCCCTACGCACTTGCTCACCCCAGCAACGCCAGCAGAAAACTCGTCGCGTTCAACGAGGCGTGCAGCACGATCGACGGCACGATGCGATGCGTGCGGAAGAAGAGCGTGCCCAACACGAGCGCGAACAGAAACAGCGTAATCGGATCGGCCGACACGTATTTCGGAAAGAATTGAAAGAGGACGATCTGCAGGACGTAGATCGGCACGGCGACCGCTCCGAAGGCCGCCATTCCCAGCCCCGCGTCGCGGCCGATCGTCCGCGGCGACCAGCCGAAATCGGCGGCGGTCGCCCCGACCCGCCAATGCAGGGCGAGGGCGGCCAAGGCCGCCGTCACCAGCCCCGCCGCCGAACCGCCGATCATCATGAACAGCAGAAAGCGTTTGTCGGGCGGCGGCCCTTCCACGCGGAAGTGCATCATCGCGAACAGCAGCGAAGTCAGGGTGATCGGCATGAAGGCCCGGGGCAGCAAGCGCCGCAGCGTGGGCATCCGCCGCCGGTGTCGGCTTTCGAGCGCTTCCAGCCAGCCCTGCAAGACCACGCGAAACAGAAACTCCTCGACCACCGGCGCCACGACGACCGTCGAAATTCCGCACAACAGCAACACCCACACGTCTGCCTCGGACATCAATTGCAGCGCGAAGTGCGTGGTGCTTTCTTTGTCGGCATCGAAAGCGGCGGGAGCTCGCAGGGCGTCCGGGCCGAGATACTTTGCGGCCAGAATCAACACACACGCCTGCGCGGCCAGGTAGATCAACACCACGAAGGCCACATCGATCGCTCCCCAGGGCACGGGCCGACGCGGACGATAATCGATCATCGGCCGGCCCGTCTGCACGCGGGCAATCGCCGCCAACCAGATCGCCCCGAACGCCCCAAGCGCCGCAAGAGCCAGCAGAACAAGAACATCCGGGAATTGTGCGGCGAGAAGGGGCATTGATCTGGTTGCGATCGTTCGTTGCGAAACCGCAAGCGGAAGATTCGGGAAATTCACTCGTTTAGCCCCGGCGTCCACGCCGGGAGGACATTGTGTGAATAGTATACCACGATGCACCCGGCGTCCACGCCGGGGCTAAACAAATGATCGGAATCCATCCCCGCTGCTCATTCCGCCCGCAGCAGCCGCGTCGCGGCCGCGACGTAAACCGCCCCAGAATACACGGTCAACGCGACCGCCGCCCACACGGAGCCGACCATCAGCCACCAGCACCAGACGGGGGCGTTGGTCTGCGGGTTGTTGTATGAGAGGTAGAACAAGCAGGCGGCCGCCGCCACGCATTGCAGCACCATCTTCAGCTTGCCCGACATCTTCGCCGAAAAATCGGAGCCCCGCTGCTCGATGAAGCTCCGCAGCGTAGTGACGAGCAATTCGCGGCCGACGACGATCACCACCATCCAGGCTTGCAGGCCCCAGCGGATTTGCATCAGCGCCGGCGTCGCCGCCAGCAGGATGAACGTGCCGCAGATAATCACCTTGTCGGCGAAGGGATCGAGGATCCGCCCCAGCGTGGTGACTTGCCCGTACCGGCGGGCGTAATAGCCGTCGAGCCAGTCGGTGCCGGCGGCCACGATGAACAGCCAGAAGCACCAGAAGTAGTGATGCTCCTCGACCATGAAACAGAACAGCACCACCGACAGCAGCAGCCGCAGCGCGGTCAACTGGTTGGGTAGGTTGAACATCGCCTTTCGCACGTTGTCGGGACGCAAGCCGTCGGTGTCCATGCCGGAAATCGCTTTTCGATTAGTATTGGATCAGTTTAGCGGCCGCCGGCGCGGCGGCCAGTATTGTCATCGGCGGAAAAACCGACGCTATGCAACGGCTATTAGATCATAACCGCTGGCGGCGACAACCTCACAGGCGACGATCTCCCCCGGCACGAGCCCCGCGCCGGTCACGTAGACCTGTCCGTCGATCTCCGGGGCGTCGGCATATCCGCGGCCGATCGATGCCCGCTCTTCGCCCGGGACAGGCTGGTCGATCATCGCCTCCAGCCGTTTTCCCACCCACGTGCCGTTCCAGGCGAAGGTAATCTCCTGCTGCACGGACATCAGCCGGTCGCGACGGGCGATTCTTACCTCTTTAGGCACTTGTCCGTCAAGCCCTGCGGACGGGGTGTCCGGCTCGTCGCGGAAGTCGAACACCCCCAGCCGCTCGAACCGCCGCCGCCGGACGAACTCCACCAGTTCCTCGAATTGCTCCTCGGTCTCGCCCGGATAACCGGTAATCAACGTGGTCCGCAGGACCAGCGATTCGATCCCCTCGCGCAGCCGGTCGAGCAGTTTTTCGGTATCCGCGCGGCCGACGCCGCGCCGCATCCGCCGCAGCACCTCGTCGTTGATGTGTTGCAGGGGAATGTCGAGATACGGCAAGATTTTATTTCCCTCGGCGATCGTCTCAATTAGTTCGTCGGTCACGTGCAGCGGATACATGTACATCAGCCGGATCCAGTCGAGGCCCTCGATCTCGTCCAAGCGGCGGAGCAGTTCGGCCAGCCGGGGACGGCCGTCGGTGTCCATGCCGTAGAACGTCGTGTCCTGCGCCACGAGGACCAGTTCCCGCACGCCGTCGGCCGCCAACTCCTCGGCCTCGGCCGCCGCCTGTTCGATCGGCTTGCTGGCATAAGGGCCCCGCATCCGCGGAATCGAACAGAATCCGCACGACCGGTTGCAGCCTTCGGCGATCTTCAGATAGGCCACGTGCGGCAGCGTGATCCGCAGCCGGCCCCCGTCCGGCAAGGGCGGACTGGCCGGCGGACGGAAGCTGGAAAAGGGGACGCAGCTCTTTTCTAAAAAAAAAGCTGCGTCCCCTTTTTTTAGCTGCTGGACGGCGGCGACAATTTCGTCTCGGGCAAAAACGCCAATTATTCGATCCAGCCCGGGAAACCGCTCGAACAGCCGCTCCCGGTCGCGCTCGGCGAGACAGCCGGCCACGATCACCCACCGCAGCCGCCCCGACGCCTTCAGCCGCAGCATCTCTTCGATCGTCTGGTACGATTCCGCCCGGGCGTCGTCGATGAATCCGCAGGTGTTGACCAACGCCAGATCGGCGCCGTCGGCCTCGGCGACCAAGCGGTAGCCCTCTCGATGCAACAGGCCGGCCATCCGCTCGCTATCGACCAGGTTTTTCGGGCAGCCGAGGCTAATCAGGGCAAAAGTGCGTGGGGGGTGTTCTTGCTGTTCGTTCAAGTGATTTATGTGCGTGGCGATATTTCGAGAACAAACCGTCTAGCCCCCGCGTCCACGCGGGGTTGTGGCGGTAAAGCAACTCCCCCCCGCGTGGACGCGGGGGCTAAACGTCGAAGGTGAAAATACCCCGCGTGGACGCGGGGGCTAAACGATTAACCCTCATCCTACCCCACTCGCCGCCGGAGTGTAAGTGGCCCAATCCGCCGCTTGCGGTATCCGCCCGGCGTGCTATAGTATACATAAATACACTTATAGCAACAACAGGGGCCTTCCGCCATGCTGCCCGAATACACCCGCGAAGAATTGGCCGCCGGTTTGGACTGCGTCGCCGAGGAGGTGCTCGCCGAGGCGGGCGTGCGGTGTCCGCCGGTCGATGCCTTCGACGTCGCCCGGCGGCTGGGAATCGAATTGGCCTGGGACGATCGGCAGTCGGGCCGGGCGAGATACGTCCGGCTCGGCGGCCGATTCGCGGGCCGCTCGCGGGCGACGATCCTGCTCCGCCCCGATCCCCGCGGCGAGCGGCGGCAATGGGCCGTCGCCCACGAAATCGGCGAGCACGTCGCCTATCGCGTCTTCGACCGCTGGGGCGTCGATCCCCGCGAGACCGACCCGGCGGCGCGCGAGACGGTGGCCAACAACATGGCCGGCCGGCTGCTGCTGCCCAGCGAATGGTTCGCGGCCGAGGGGGCGGCCTGCGGCTGGGACCTGCTCGATTTGAAAGCCCGCTTCCGCACGGCCAGCCACGAACTGATCGCCCGGCGGATGCTGGAATGTCAGACGCCGGTGGTGATCAGCATTTTCGACCAGGGCCGGCTGACGTTCCGCCGGGGTAATCTGCCGGGCCGGACGCCGCCGCCGTTGCCTGCCGAGGCGGAGTGCCGCCGCCACGTGCATCAGCTTTGCCGTCCCCTGCGATTCCGCAAAGGCCCCTGCTCGATTCAATGTTGGCCGATCCACGAAGAGGGTTGGAAGCGGGAGATCGTGCGGCTGGAAGTGGATGAAATCGAAATCGTTTGAACCGCGCATCCACGCGGCGACTTTTCGACACCCACGTTTAGCCCCCGCGTCCACGCGGGGTGGTTCTGTATTCCACGTTTAGCCCCCGCGTCCACGCGGGGAATGCAACTCCGGCGCGTACTCCCTTACAAACGCCCACCGTTGCGGCAGCAAGCCAGCTTTGCGGGGATTTTCCTCAACGTAATGGATACGACCCCGAACTTCGGCTGGTGAATTCAAATACACAAACCATCCGCCTAGCACCCACGGGCTTGGAATCCGGCCGTTTGTCTGCCGGTGCGCCTGCAACGGATGGAGACCATCGGCCAGCAGTCGCCGCGTGGCTGCCCGCTTGAGAAATCCCGTCACGTATTCAGCAGTGGGGCCGGGTCGCCCGGTTACTATATGCACGTGATCGGGCATAATCGAGCAGGCGTAGACCTCGAGTTTCAAATTGGCGACGGCCTCCTCAAAAGCGCCCGCGACAGTTGATATTTGTTCCCGATTGAAGGCGACGGGAGGATATAGAAGTTGCCGCTTGGCTTCCATGCGGGAATAGCGATCATGCCCGCGTCCGGCCAACGATTTTCGCGTGTTCACTTTTGTGGCTTCACCGAAGCGTTTTAGATGGCCGGCCCAGACTTCGGTGGACCACGATCCGCGCGGATCGTTGGGGAGCCAAAATCCATAAGCCCCGAAGATTATGTGATAGGCGACGACCATGAAGGGAAGTTTAGTCAGCGGAGGGTCTTCGTGCAACAACCCCGCGTGGACGCGGGGGCTAAACGTGGAAAGTGCAACAACCCCGCGTGGACGCGGGGGCTAAACATGGAAAGTGCAACAACCCCGCGTGGACGCGGGGGCTAAACGTGGAAAGTGCAACAACCCCGCGTGGACGCGGGGGCTAAACGTGGAAAGTGCAAAAACCCCGCGTGGACGCGGGGGCTAAACGTGGAAAGTGCAACAACCCCGCGTGGACGCGGGGGCTAAACGTCGAAAGTCAAACGGTTACTCCCCTTGCCTTGGGGCACGGTTGCCGACATACTACGTCATCCGCTCGGATGAGGCGACGATGGCAACCGAAACCCCCGAAAATAGCCAAGTTGCGGCAAATGGCGAAGCGTTCGCAGCCCTGCCCGTCCGGGCGGTGGTGATCCTGGTTGCCGGCATGGCGGCCGCCTGGTTCGCCGCCGGATCGACCGGGCTGCTCGGCCATCCCTTGCGGCACGCCCTGACCTGGATCGCACTGGCCGTGGCCATCGTCGCCGCATGGCCGGCGGAGCCGCGCTCGTTCCGAAGCTGGGCGATTTTGGCCGTCGGCGCAATACTCGGTTTGTGCTTCACCGCCTCCGAACTCCCGCCGATAAACGTCTTCGCCGTGGCGGTCGTTCTGGCGGCGATTGCCCAGGTCGGCCGCGGCGCGACCGCGCGGGTGGTTTTGCTCGGCGCTGGCCGCAACCGTGTTGGGATGCTTCCGTTTCGCCTGCGCTTCCAGCCCGCTCTTCTGGCACGCCGCCGATGGAGCCGGCCGGGCATGGGCCGGCTGGCCGGATGGATCGCCGGCAGCCGTCTGGAAGTCGGCGCAACTTTTGGCGGGATGGACTTCCTGGTTCTTGCCGCCGTGGTTTACGCGGGCTGGCTGGTCTATACTCCGCCGCCGCGCCGCCGGCGGGCGATTTGGGCCGCCGCGGCAATCATCGCCGGGCAACTCGTCTACCTGATCGTGTTGGCCAATGCGGACAAGCTGCTCGCGCTGCTGCCCGAAACCGTGGTCCCGATCGACGACGAAACCAGCCGCGTCGGCCTATGGACGATCGGCAACGGCCTGCGGACGCTGCTTCCCTGGAACCTGCCGCTGCTGGCGATGGTCATTCAGGGGACGATCGCCGCGGCGATGGTCGCTTCAACGCGGTGGCGGCCGGTGGTCGAGCCCAGCGCTTATGAAGTCAAAAAGCGGCCGCCCTCACGCCCGGCCCCTCTCCCAAAGGGAGAGGGGCGTTGGTGGTTTGGTCCGGCGGTGCTGGCCGTCGCGGCGGTCCTGTCGGCATCGCTGACGATGGGCAACGCCGACCTCGCCGGCAAGACGGTCGTCGCCTCCGGACAGGGGTTCATGCTCGACTGGCTCAAGCCCGAGTTCGATTCCAACGTCGTCGGCAATTACGGCCTGTTGCCGGTGTTCGTGGAGAGCTTGGGTGGAAAGTTTGTGGTCTCGAAGGACCTCACCCCGCAGGACCTCGCCGCGGCCGACGTGCTGCTGCTCGTCCACCCAGACCGGCCGTGGCCGCGGGAAAAGCTGGAGCGGATTTGGGACTATGTCCGCCGCGGCGGGACACTGCTCGTGGCCGCCGGTCCGGCCGTGCGGAGCGGCGACTCGAAAAGCAGCTTCAACGAGGTGCTTGAACCGCTGGCGATGCGGGTCCGCTTCGATACGGCCGTCGCCAGGACCGGCAATTGGGAGCAATCTTACGACGTTTCTTCCCATCCGGCCGCCGTCGGCCTGAGCGACGAGCGGAATCCGTTCGGGATGCAGGCCGGCTCGTCGCTTGAGGCCGGCTGGCTGGCCCAACCGCTGTTGATCGGCCGCTGGGGCTGGAGCGAGCCGGGCAGCGACGCCGCATTGACCGGCGTTTCGTCCTTCGCCGCCGGCGAACGGCTGGGCGATTTGGTCCTGGCCGCCGAGCAGCCGTTCGGCCAAGGCCGGGTAGTGGTCCTCGGCGAGACCACGCCCCTGCACAACGAAGCGCTCGCCGGCAGTTATTCCTTCGTGGGCCGGTTGCTCGGCTATCTGGCCGATCACCGCACGAGCCCCCGGGCGCTCTGGCGGCAGTTGATCGCGCTGGCCGCGTTGGCGGCGACGGTGGTATTACTGGCGTGGCGGCCCGTGGCCTGGCAGATGATGCTGACGCCGTCGGTGTTGGCGTTGGTGTTGATGTGGTGTTCGGCGACGGGCTATTGGTCGGGGCGGGTGTTGCCCGACGGCCGCCAACGCTCGCTGAACAACATTGCCTACATCGACGCCTCGCACCTGGAATCGTACAGCGGCGACCTCTGGGCGGAGCACGGCGTGGCCGAACTGCTCCGCAAGCTGATGCGGCAGGGCTATCTGCCGCTGTTCGCCCCGGACCTGGAGGCGGACCGGCTGGAGCGGTGCGGGCTGGTGATCTCGATCGGACCGCACCGCGCGTTTTCGCCCGACGAGCGGAAGGCGATTTACAAGTTCGTCGAGGACGGCGGGACAATGATCTGCCTGGTCGGGGCCGAGGACGCCCGGCCCAGCGCCCCGCTGCTGGCCGACTTCGGGCTGCGCGTGCCCTACTCGCCCGTTCCGCCGGGCGACAATGCCCACGAACCGCCGCCGATCGCGGGTGAAGAAATTAGAAAATACGGCCGGACCGAGAATGGGGACCGTGCAAGGTCCCTTCTACGCGGCATGGCCGGTCGAGTCGGTCGGAGACGACACCGAACAGAGAGGGAAAGCCGAACAGACCGAGCAAGCCGAACAGGCCGAGCAACTCGTCTATTGGACCGAAGGGCCTGAGGTCTGGTCGCTCGCGCTGCGTCGTCGCTTGGGCGGCGGCTCGTTCGTCGTCATCGGCGATACGCACAACGCCGACAACGCCAACAACACCTTCGACCCGGCCGGCTCGGGCCGCTTCTGGCGATGGCTGCTCAGCCACGTCGTCGCCGGCCAGACGCCCTGGGAACCGCCGGCCGCCAAAGAGAATCCCGCGGGCGGCGATGAACAGCAAGATGAATCCGCGGCTAAAGATGGAGAATAGCTTTGTAGTTTTGCAGAGTGCGTGAAACGCACCGCAACCGATAACGTCGACTTCCGCTTGCGGTTTCGCAATGTAGAACTCAGTTAGTGCCCGGTGCGTTTCACGCACCCTACGGATTGGCTCGAATCACATGAACCTTCGCTTTTGGATCGCAACGGCGTTGCTGGCCGGCTCCTGGCTGCTGGGGCTGGACTATTTCTACCCGGCCAGCCCCTGGGCCTGGGCGGCCGCGGTGGCGGCGGCCGTCGTGCTGCTGGGAAAGGCCAAGAACGAAGTGCGGCCCGACCGTCCGCTCGAAGCCGTCGCGCTGGTGCTGTTTCTCCCGGCCGTGTGGTTCGCGCCCTGGCCCTATCGGGCCGCGCCGCTGCTGATCGCCTGCGGCTTGGCGCTGCGGCTGCTGCCCAGGCGGCGCTGGACCGACTGGCTGGCCGGCGGGACCATTGCGGCCGGCGTGGCGCTGTTCCTCCAGGCGCTGATTTTGCAGTTGTACATCGGTCAGACCGCCCAGTCGCATGACCTGCCCTGGCCGCTGACGGACGCGCTGGCCGGCGTCGCCGGGCTCCTGGGCATCGACGCCGCGGCCGACGGTTCGGCCGTCGTTGTGCACTCGATGCGCGAGACGGCCCGGCTGGCCGCTACCTGGGAACTGCTGTTGGACCCGGCCACGCTGCTGTTTTTCGTCGGGGCGCTGGTCGTGCTGCCGCTTGTCAACTTTGCTGGGATGGCAGTTGAACTGCCACCCCAACTTGACGACGGCACGACCAACGGTCGCGGCTTTGTGGGATGGCGGCTCTGGATTCGAGATCTGCGGATTTTGACGCTAATCGTGCTGGTCTGGCTGCCGGTGCGGGCGGGGCTGCTGATGGCCGTCTATCTGCAGCGCGTGCTAAGCACCGCCCCCGATCGCCCCTTGCACGCGATGAACCACATCTTCTCGCCGTGGATGCTGCTCCTGCTGTTGGTAGCGCCGATGTTGCTGGCGTGGCAATTTGTGGCACGGCCGCCCTCGGCCGTGGTTTCCGACAACCATGCTGGGCAAGCCGGCAGCGGCGCCCGTCACAGCCGAGGGCGGCTGTGCTACGCCGCCGCGTTGATCGCGTTGGCCGCGGCGATTTTTACGGCGGCCGTCTGCTGGGACCCGCCGGGCACGCGTAAATCCGGCCGCGTGATGGTCGTCGAACGCCACTCGCAGTGGGAGCCGACCACGAAGCCTTACGATACAAAGTGGTTCGTCGAGCCGAAATTGTTCGACGAGGGATCGGGCTACAACTACGCCCGCGTCTACCGTTATCTAGGTCAGTACTACGACATGTCGCGGCTGTTGGAGGGCGACAAGATCGACGATGAGACTCTGTCGAAGTGCGACGTGCTGATCGTGAAAACGCCCACCGCGCGCTATAGCCCCGAGGAGGCCGAGGCGGTGCGGCGGTTCGTCGAGCGGGGCGGCGGGCTGCTGTTGGTCGGCGACCATACCAACTACGAGCGTTCGTCGACGATCATGAACGACCTTGTCCGCCCGATGGGGTTTATCTTCCGCGACGATCTGCTGTTCAGCTTCGAGCAGTCGCCCTACGAGCAAAGCTACCTCGAACCGGCGGTGCCGCATCCGGCGGTGCAGCACGTCGGGCCGATGGATTTCGCCGTCTCCTGCTCGATCGATCCGGGCACGAGCCGGGGCCGGGCGATCATCGCCAACACGGGCCTGTGGAGCATGGGCCCCGAATATCACAACGAGAATTTTCATCCCGTGCCCCAGCATTGCCCCGAAATGCGCTACGGGGCCTTCGTCCAGGCGTGGTCGGGCCGCTATGGACGCGGCCGCGCCGCGGCCTTCACCGACTCGACAATCTTCTCGAACTTCTGCGTCGGCCAGCCGGGCAAGTCGGAACTGATGCTGGGGCTGGTCGAATGGCTCAATCACGCCGCCCCCTGGACCGATCCGCGGCCCTGGCTGATCCTGCTGGGCCTCGCGCCGCTGGCCGCCGGATTGTGGCTGGCGTTTAGTCTCCCCTCTCCCTTTGGGAGAGGGGCCGGGGGTGAGGGCGGCGCCGAGACGACAGAGGCCCTCACCCTAGCCCTCTCCCAAAGGGAGAGGGGACCGACGGCAAAGGCCCTTACCCTATCCCTCTCCCGAAGGGAGAGGGGACAGTCCACGGCCGGCGTGTGGCTCCTGCTGCTGGCCGCCGGATCGTGCGGTTGGGTCGTCGGCGGGCTGGCGGTCAACGCCGCCCACGCCTGGGCCATGCCCACGCCTCAACGCATTCACCCCGAGCCGCTCGTGGTCGTCGATCGCACCGCATCGAACGTCCCCTTGGCCTCGGGCCTGTATCCTCAAGGAAACGACGCTGGCTACGGCATTCTGGAGGCCTGGCTCTCCCGGATGGATTGCGAAACAGTCCGCAAGGCGGGCCCCGCGGCGTTCTCCGGCGACGTGCTGGTAATTATTTGCCCGAGCAAACCGCTGTCCGAGGAATATCTTGAGGGATTGAAAAAATACGTCGCCGAGGGCGGGCGGCTGCTGGTGATCGACTCGCCGGAAAACGCCGGTTCGAAGGCCAACACGCTGCTCTGGCCGTTCGGACTGACGATCCGTCACGGCCGGGCCTGGAAGGGAAAACTGAGCACGACCGTGTCGCTGCCGGCGGTGGACATCGAGCCGGCCTGCGAAGTCTCCGGCGGGCAACCCCTTGCCTGGCTCGATAAACTTCCGGTAGCTGCAACGGTTCGCTACAGAGAAGGGGCGGTGATGGCCGTGGGCTTCGGCTCGCTGTGGAACGACACGCGGATGGGCGAGACGTGGCAAAACGAACCGGACGCCGCGGTAAAGGCCCGCTACGACGTCCTTTTTGGACTGCTGCGGCCGTTTTTCCAGCGGCACGAGTTCCCCGCCGAACCGCCGCCGAAAGCCGAAAAGAGCAACGCCGAAAAGCCCCCGGCCTTGAAAGAGTCCGGTCCCGCGGAATTGTAAATCAACAAGGAGCCCCGTTATGCCAACTGCCGAATCCGGCCGCGTTTTCGACGACATTACCCAGTGCACCGGCAATACGCCGCTAGTGCGGCTGCGGAGGATCACCGACGGCTGCGGGGCCACGGTGGCGGGCAAACTGGAAAACCTCAACCCGCTCTGGAGCGTCAAGGACCGCATCGCCCGGGCGATGATCGACGCGGCCGAGCGGGACGGAAAAATCGGCAAAAACACGGTAATCATCGAGCCGACCAGCGGCAACACGGGCATCGGGTTGGCCTTCGTCTGCGCCGCCCGCGGATACCGGCTGAAGGTCGCCATGCCGGAGAGCATGAGCCTGGAGCGGCGCCGGCTGCTGAAGGCGTTGGGGGCGGAGATCGTGCTGACGCCGGCGGCCGAGGGCATGCCCGGCGCCGTCCGCAAGGCCGAGGAATTGGCGGCCGACGACGCCAACTACTTCATGCCCCAGCAGTTCAAGAATCCCGCCAACCCGGAAATCCACCGCCGCACGACCGCCGAGGAAATCTGGCGCGACACCGGCGGGCGGGTCGATCTGGTGGTCTCCGGCGTGGGCACCGGCGGGACGATCACCGGCATCGGCGAGGCGCTCAAGCCGCGCAAGCCCACGCTCCGCATGGTGGCGGTCGAGCCCTCCGCCAGCCCGGTGATCAGCCAGCGGCTGGCCGGACAGCCGCTTCAGCCCGGCAAGCACACCATCCAGGGGATCGGCGCCGGATTTATTCCCGACGTCCTGAACCTGGCGGTGATCGACGAGGTGGTTCAAGTCGGCGACGAGGACGCGATGGAGACGGCCCGGCAACTGGCCCGGCTCGAGGGCTTCATGTGCGGGATCAGTTGCGGGGCGGCCGCCTGGGCGGCGCTGCAACTCGCCCGGCGCCCGGAGAACGCCGGCAAGCTGATCGTCGTCATTCTGCCGGACCTCGGCGAGCGGTATCTGTCGACGAAGTTGTTTCCGGAGTAAATCGCCGCCAAGTCGCCATCCAAAAACAACTTCGTGTATTATGGTGCGGCCGTCTCGGCTGCACCAAGCAGGCGGGACGCCTGCACCACAATTTGTTTTTGGACAACCCCAAGCGGCCGTCCAAAAACAACTTGTAGCACAGCCGCCCTCGGCTGTGCGAATCGCCCTGGACAGCCGGGGGCGGCTGTCCTACATATACCGAATTTGTTTTTGGACAACCGCAAGAAACACCAAACGGCTCGGCCGAAGTTCGACCGAGCCGTTTGGTTCTGTGATAAAGGAGCAGGCTCAAACTCGGATCGGGGTTGAGTCCAAGCGGCGCTCAATCACTCGCTCATTTGCAGCTGAGCCGGTTCGCAGCAAGCCGGGGCGCAGGCCTTGACTTGCTCGCAGCACTCGACCGCACAGCACTTCGGACGGCAGGTCCGGGCCTTGCGGCAACGTTTCACCTTGCAGCACTTCGGGGCGCAGGTGGCCGGTTCGCAGCAGGCCGGAGCGCAGGCCTTGACTTCCTCGCAGCACTTCGGAGCGCAGCACTTCGGACGGCAGGACCGGGCCTTGCGGCAACGTTTCACCTTGCAGCACTTCGGGGCGCAGGTGGCCGGTTCGCAGCAGGCGGGCTCACAGGCCTTGACTTCCTCGCAGCACTTCGGAGCGCAGCACTTCGGACGGCAAGTCCGGGCCTTGCGGCAACGTTTCACCTTGCAGCACTTCGGGGCGCAGGTGGCGGGCTCGCAGCAGGCCGGAGCGCAAGGCTTCACTTCCTCGCAGCACTCGACCGCGCCGCAGCACTTCGGACGGCAGGTCCGAGCCTTGCGGCAACGCTTCACCTTGCAGCACTTCGGGGCGCAGGTGGCGGGCTCGCAGCAGGCCGGTGCGCAAGTCTTCACTTCCTCGCAGCACTTGACCTCGCCGCAGCACTTCGGACGGCAGGTCCGAGCCTTGCGGCAACGCTTCACCTTGCAGCACTTCGGGGCACAGGTGGCCGGCTCGCAAGCGGCCGGAGCACATGTGGCGGGTTGACAGGCAGCCGGAGCACAACAGGCCGGCTCACAACAACCCTTGCCCAGCAGGCTCGCGTGAGCGTTGGAGACGCCGATCACTGCCACTAAGGTGGCAACGGCCAGCGCCGGCAACAAAATACGACGCAACATGGGAGGTACTCCTTTGTTAGGAAAGACCTTGAGGGATACTCGCGAAAAACGCGCATGTAATGGTTTTGGATCCAAGCTAGGAGTGGCTATCGACGAACTGCCTGAAAATCCTTAACCAGAGACCCTATTTCATCTACATCACACAACTATCCCATTACACTTATAACGCCCATGCAGCCTATGCCGTCTGTAACGACGTACTCGGCTTCAAATCTCGTTTAACCCGAAGCCAACGGCGACGGGCGTAGGCGGGGCATGCCAGAGCCGACCTGTTGCCGTTGGCTCCGGGTTAAACGAAGCGCCCTGTAGTCCTTAACCTATGTTTGAATGGAGTTACGTTTAATGACGTGGATGAACATCCAATCAACCACACAAATGGGGCATAAAATGATTCAGGAAAAGACCATCGAAGAGTGCATCTACTCTCGGCTGGGGGGCGATCACGATCTGGAGGACATCCTCAACCAGTTTGTCGAGGAGATGCCCGGCCGCGTGGGAAAACTGCTCCGCCAACTGGACGACGAGAACTGGACCGAACTGCGGCGGACCGCTCATCAACTTAAAGGCGCCGCCGGCAGTTACGGGTTCGAGTCGATCTCGCCCGCCGCGAACCGCGTGGAACGCGCCATCTCCGAAAACGAGTCGGCCGAGCAGATCCACGAGGCCGTCACGGAGTTGGTCGATCTCTGCGGCCGCATCCGCGGCGGCAAACCGGCGTAGCAAAAGTCGTGCCGTCGGGGATCGGAACAGAAGAGGGAAGAGAGAAGGGCGAAGAGAGAGAGAAGAGTAAGGTCAAGCAAATCCCTCTTCCCCCTTCCCTCTTCTCTCTTCTTATTCTCCCAAACTCCATCCGTCTGCTACCGGTTTTGTCCTTCCGGCCCATGCGGCGGCGGGCCCATCGCTGCGGCCCCCAAGAGTTCCCTGATATCTGTCGCCCATACGTTATCAAGGGGGGGTGGGGTAAAGATTTGATGCAAGTCCAATGTAAAAGTGAACGCCATCAAGGCTGCTTGTACGACCTGCGCTAAGAGGCATAAGCGAACAGCACAATGCCGGCGTTCCCTTTTGCAGGAACGGGCTTGCACTGCTTCGCTTATTCAAGGGCCTTGCGGTCCAGGTTAGCGGTTTCGTAGGAAGCAGTTTTCGACGCCAAAGGCGTCAGTTCAATCTATCGTGTGATTCTACCTCGTTTTGCTTTCGTTGGGAACATGGCCGCCGCCAACCCATCCAATCTGTACCACCCGACCGTAGGGTGCCAGGTGGACAGCGGCCTGAGCGGTGGTCAGGTGACGGTACATCCATAGAAAAAACTTCCAGAGTCTATTGACGCGCCTACAGATGTCGATATAATGACACCTGTAGGCACACGATTAAAGGAGATGACGCATGACGAAACCGGAACTGCCGCCCCTCTCGGAGGCACAGTTGGAAATCATCAACATTGTTTGGGACCAGGGCAAAGCGACTGTCGGTGAGGTTTGGAAGGCCCTGAGCAAACGCCGTCCGGTATCGCGCAACACGGTCTCCACGATGGTTACGCGGCTGGAAGAAAAGGGTTGGTTGCGTCATCGGGTCATCGGGGGAACTTTTCTGTACTCGGCCACGCATCCCCGCGAGAAGGTCTTGCCACGGATGGTCCATCGACTCGTAGATGCGGCTTTTCAAGGTTCGGCCGAAGGGCTGGTGCTCACGCTTCTGGAAGGCGGTCGCTTGTCGGCTGAGGAAGTCGAACGGATTAGGTCGATGCTCGAAAAGGCGGAAATCGAGATGCGGGAGGGCGAGTAATGAACACGTTTTTGCGAATGTATCCTGGGGATGGCTGCGCCGTCCTAATCGCTAACCTCCTTGTTCAAGTGACAGTGGTAATTTTGGCAGCCTGGCTTCTTGGGCGGCTGGGGAGTCGCTGGAACGCGGCTTGGCGTCACACCGTATTTTTCGCTGCGCTCGTCTGCGTGCTGGCCAGTCCCGCGTTGTCGTGGGTCATGCAAAAAAACGGCATCGCGTTGGTAACGCTACGCCCACCTGCTCAAACCGCTCGCTCGGTCGAACCCACGCACGTTCCAGTGGCTCGCGTGCCGGAGTCCACCCTTGTCGAGACGCCCGCTGCACAGCTTGCCACGGCACAGCCGGTCAATTTGGAGGCAAGAAATCTCGCGCAAAATCTCCGAGCCGAAACCCCCGCCCCCCACTCTCTCTCCAACATTCTGCGGGCGTTCGTGGGAGTGGCTCTGCTGATCTGGCTGCTCGGAACGGCTTTACTCTTGGCTCGCTGGTGCCACGGGTTGTACCTGATTGCTAGGTTGCGACGGACAGCAAAGCCGCTCGACGGCAATACTATGATGGAACTGCTGTGCCAGGTCCGGCAAGCCGTGCGAGCGGACCAACTGCCGCCGATCGCAACATCGGTTGGCTTGGACCGGCCCATCATGGTCGGACTGATCCGTCCGCTGGTGATTTTGCCAGAAGACGCCCTGCGGACCCTGCACGAACCGCAATTAACCGACATTTTGGTCCATGAATGTGCTCACGCGGTTTGCCGACACCACGTAGTCGCGCTGTTGCAGCGAGTGGCAGGGGTGTTGTTCTGGTTCCATCCGCTGGTACATATCTTGAACCGCGAACTGGCTCGGGCGAGAGAGGAAGTCTGTGACAACTATGTCCTGCGCCGTAGCGATGGTCACCGCTACGCGCGGACGCTATTGGAGTTGTCTCAGTTACTTATGGACATATCCTCGAAACCTGCAACGCTCGGCCTATTCCATTGTCGCTGGCGACTGGAAGATCGCGTTGCCGACCTTTTGGACCGAAGGAGGCGGGTTATGATTCGACTAAATCGTTGGACCGCTGCGGCGTTGATAGCCGCATTTCTGCTGCTAGGGCTGTCGATCGCCGGCATAAGAGTCGTTCAAGCAGCGCCGGATGCCGACATGGCGGCGTCGGTCGGGGTGAAAACGATCGAGAAAACAGCCGAGAAGACATTTACCGGAGATGACGCCGAAGTCCTGTGTGTTGCGTTCAGCCCCGATGGAAAAACTTTGGCTTCGGGAAGTGGTTCGGAAGTCAATTTATGGGACGTGGCTTCGGGGAAGAATCTTGCCAAGCTGAACGGGTTCAATAGTGCCGTTGTGTTTGTAACATCGTCTATTGCCTTTAGCCCGGACGGCAGAACTCTGGCATCGGGAAGTTCTGATGAAGTCAGGCTCTGGGACGTGGCTGCGAGAAAAAGGATCGTCAGCTTCTCTGAGAATAATATAGGAAATTGTCATTCCGTGATATTCAGTCCGAACGGCAAATTCCTGATTGCTTCGGGGATTCCAGGTGATACGATCAGGCTTTGCGACGTAACCAATGGGAAGATTACAGCAATTTTCAATGGGCGTAACAAGCTCGCGTGGTATTTGGCACTAAGCCCAGATGGCAAAACACTGGCTGCTGCCGGAGGCAGCACGATCGAATTGTGGAATATGGTCAGCAGAAAGAATACGGCCACATTCAACGTGTTTCCTGCCTGTCTCTACTCCGTGGCGTTCAGCCCAGACGGAAAGCATTTGGCCACGGGGGCATCCACCATCGGGGCGTCCGACAATACCGTCAAGCTGTGGGACGTAGCCACCGGCAAGAATACGGCAGTCTTCAACGGTCACACCGATGTTATCCACGCCGTCGCTTTCAGCCCTGACGGCAAGACATTGGCTTCGGGAAGTCAAGACAACACGATCAGGTTGTGGGATGTCGCTGCCGTCAAAGAAACGGCCATGCTGAACGGACATGCAAGGACTGTTTCGTCCGTGGCATTCAGCCCAGATGGTAACACTTTGGCCTCGGGGAGTTATGACAAGACGATCAAGCTGTGGAATGTGAACAAGAACGCCAAACGTACCGATGACGGGGGCGTCGTTCAGGGCGAGCAGGAACGGCCGAAGTCGTATACCGCGCTCGACAGCGTGTACGCCAAGCTACAACCGCTCTTCAAGGAATACTATCCGACGGCTCAATGTCTGAATAGCGGACATGACGGCCTTCGTTTTGAGCACAACGTCACGACATACGAGTTTCCGTACACAGGACCAAAGGAAAAGAAGCACGAAGCCACGACTCAGCGCGGGCCGAAGAAAGGTGGAATTCTATGCAGTGTGTATCTTGAAAAAGGCCCGTATCGCGGGCAATTGAGCCTCATTCCACGCGGGAACCATCAGTATGAACCCATGACATTGGACAAGCACGAGTTCAAGCAATTACTGATGGCACCGTATTCCGCCAAGGATGATCTTCACCTTTGGGTTAGCATTGCTTACCCGTCTGACACAAGCCCGGAGTTTCTGAAACGGTTTCTCACGATTACAAGAACTTTTGAGAACGAACCGGACTCCCGCGATGATGCCCACAAACCGATTCTCGGCGCGATGGAGAAGCAGCAGCTTCCGCGCGAGGCCAAAATCATGCGGGATGAAAATGGCAACATTCGGAACATCACTCTAAGAGGTCGTTCGACCGCCGATAAGGCGGCGATAAGCCGGGAAACACTCCAACAAGTTGCGTCCATCTCCACGCTCGAATGGCTCGATCTCAGTTTCTCCGACGTTTCCGATGATGCTCTGGAACCACTCAAGAGACTGCGTTCTCTGCGTGGGCTGGATTTGTCATTCACAAACGCAACCGGAAAGGCGCTCGGCATGGTGTCAACCCTGCCAGACCTTTTGTCGCTACGGATGGAAGCCTGCAAGGTGAGTGACGACGACCTCAAAGCCTTGGCCAATATGCCTCAGCTTGTGAATCTCTACCTTGGAGGAACGCAAGTTACGGACGCCGGCTTGCCAAGGATCGGAAAGCTGCCCGAGCTTGTCCTACTCGATCTTTGCGACTGCGCAATCACGGACAAAGGCTTGCGATCACTGGGACACTTCAAGCAGCTTCAACACCTTTGGTTGTCAAAGACGATACGATACGGAGAAAACGATCGAAGTCAACTAACGGATGGGGCAGTTGAGTACCTTTCCACGCTGAAAACTCTGATCGACCTGCAAATCGCCGATTCACAATTGACGGATGACGGACTATCGCGCCTTCGTGAAGCATTGCCGAAAACCAATATCAGCACTACGCGAACCGGCACAACATATTTGTTGAAAAGCAAACCGTGATAGAACAAAACGTAGCTCCGGCAGTGGCGAACCAATGGCGATATGCGGCGGATTGGCTGTGAATTGACTGCGGCAATCGCCTTTATTTATGCGGCGATGGCCCCATCTTCTCGGCAGCCATACGCAGCGCAACGAGATACGGCACTGGCTCGCTGCCAAGCGCATTGAGCACCGTGCCGCCAGCAGTGAAACAGTATGTGACCCAATTCGGTTGACCATACTTTTCGAGTGCAGTTCCACCCTCGCCGCCGCCGACATAAACTTTGATTCCGGCATCGGTCATGCGATTCAGTTGCGGAATGAATTTTTTGGTGCCTTCGGCGAACTTTTCTTGCTCAAACATGCCGAACACGCCGTTGTGAAAGACCACCGCCGGGGGGCGATCGGCCCGGTGGGCGGCGATGAAATCGCTCACCGTCTTTTCGTACAGCGCACTGGAGGCGGGACCGACGTCGAACTGCTGGTTGCCCGGCCCGATCGTCTCCGACACCCGGCCGTCCTGGAGCACGAAATCGACGGGCAGAACGAACTCGATCCCCTTCGCCCGGCCTTCGGTGATCATTCGCCCCGCCTGATCGACGCGCGCGGGGGAAATGTAGAACGGCTCGGACTTGTGACCCGGGTCTTCGGACAGGCCGATGTTGAACTCCCGGCCTTCGAGCCGGGCGGCGGCCTTTTTCAACCCCACGGCCAGCGAGCCGGCCGCGATCACCGTGCGGATCGTTCCCCGGTCGATCATCGCTTGCAGGTCGTCGAGCTTGTCGATCTTCAGTCCGCTGAAGACGACCATCCGCGCGGCGAGACATTCCTTCAGGTGCTGCTCGAATTGCTCGGCCTCGTATCGGCCCAGGGCGACCTTTTCCATCGCGGCGGGCACGACCACGCTCGAGGCGTCCAGGCTGCCGGCCGAAAACGCCTCGTGGACGTACGCCCGGGCCACCTTCTCGGCAAACTCGTTCGCCAGCCGGGCCAGCGGCTCGGCCAGTCCGGCGGCGTCCTCCGGCTTGGCCTTCCAAAGCACGCGCTCGATCGGATATTTGCGGGTGTTTTCCAGCACGATCACGCCGCCCGCCGGGAGGCGGGCAATCGCCTCCACGGCCTCGGACTTGATCGTCGTGGTCTCGGGATCGAGCCAATCGGCGACGAACTCGACCGGGCAGCCGAGGATTTCGCCGATCCGCGCGGCGACCTTCGCCAGCGATTTTTCCGGCTCGCGGCCGACGTGGCCGAAAATGATCTGCTTCCAGCCCTGCCGCCGGCCGAACTCGAGCGTCTCCTTCATCGACCGCAGCCGGATGTCGCCATCGCCGACGGCCGGACCCGGCTTGGCGTCCACGTCGCCGCGGACGAGCACGGGCGTGCCCTGGGGCAGCCCGCCCAGACAATCCAGGCGCGGAATGCTCGCCAGATACTGCTCCAGAGTCAAACGCGGTTCGTTTGCCTCGCCCCCCAGCAGTTTCCGGCACCAGACGGCCATCGATTCGGTTGTGACTGTCATGATGAAATACTCCGTAATTTATGATGTTGTTGTATGTGCGTATTTTTGAGCGGACTGTTGCGAAACCGCAAGCGGTTGATTGACCGCAACCGCGGCGCGGGACGTTTTCAACGGACCACTGACCACAAGTCACTGACGACTAGCCACTATTTTCCACCCACTTCCCACGCCTCAACTCCGGCCTGCGTGGCCACGATCAACGCCGGACGGCCGCCGATTTCCATCGTGGCCAGGCCGTGCAGCACGGCGCCGTAGTTGAACTTGTCGAAGGGGAGGCCGTCGGCCGTGAGAATGTGGATCGAGCCGTCCACGCCGGGCAGCAGCCATTCGCCCGGCCCGCTGACGGCGAGATGCCCGGCGACGATCGGCTCGATCGGCTGTGGCGGGATTCCGGCGGGCAGGTTGTAGCTCCACGATTCCTCGCCCGACGGCGTGAAGCCGACGGCCAGGTTGCCGCCGAGTTTCGGTTCGGCCAGGCCGCACCACAGCAGCCGGCCGTCGCCGCGGAGGTCGGCCGCGGCGATCCACTGCATCATGCGGTTGCGGACGCGGAATTCGCCACGCCGGTCGCCTTTTGCATTGAGGACCACGATCGCGCCCGTGCCGCCGGTGCAGAATAAGTCGCGTCGTCCGGCGGAGTCGGGGCCGCCGATGGCCAGGCAGGAGACCTCGCTCAGCGAGCGGTTACTCCAGAGCCGCTTTCCATCGAGAGTCGCCGCCTGCACGCCGACTACGCCCCAATAGCCGACGTAGAGGTTCAGTTTTCCATCGCCGTCGAGGTCGCCCAGCCGCACGTCGGAGATTCCGCGATGGGGATTTTTCAGCGCGTCCTCGGGGTAATGGGCCACCAGCCGCCAGTTCTCGTCGTAGACGTGGCAGCGCTGCTGGCCGAGCAGATAGGCGGCGTAGCAGCGCCGGCCGTCGCGGCCCACGGCGGTCCGCACCGTGCCGATCCGCTCCCCCGGGCCGAGGTCCAATTTATCGTGCAGGGCGATCAGTTTCCCATCCGCATCGAGCTCGGCCACCGAGTTCCAGTTCTCGACCACCAGCAGCCGGGCCGGGCCGGCGCCGGGCTGACCACCGTGACGTTGCCGGGCGATTTCACCGCGGCGCATTTCCACAGCGGCGCCAACTTCAGCCGGGTGGGTTCGCTCCGCGGGGCCGTCTTCACCTCGGGCAGCTTCATCTCCTCGACCGTGGGCTTCTCGCCGACCCCCTTCTCCTCCGCCGTGAATTGGGCCTCCATCGCCTTGGCGAACACTTCGATCTGCTTGTCGAAATCCTGCAGGGATTTCTCATAGATACTCTTCCCGGCCAGCAGTTCGCCGATTTTTGCGGGAAGTTGCTCGGCAAAATTCGCATCCGGGTTGTATCCGATTTCGCAGAGCTGCACCACGCCGTCCGGGCCGATCACAAACGTGGTGGGGATGCCGCTGAAGTCCAACGCCGCGGCCGATTGTTTCGGATCGCGCAAAATCGGAATGTCGACCTTCAATTGTTCAAGGGTCTTTTGCACCTCCTTGTTGTCCGTTTCCGGCTTGTCGACACTGACCGCGTAGAACGCCACCTGGGGATTGTTTTTCAACTGCAGATAGGCTTTTTCCATCCTCGGCAAGGAATCCCTGCAAGGCCCGCACCAGGTCGCCCAGAAGTCGAGCACGACCACTTTTCCGCTCGGCCAGGCAAACGTGACCGGCTTGCCGTCGAGGTCGACGAAATGCAACTCAGGCGCCTTCTTGCCGAGCAACAGCATCCCCGGCGGAAAGAAATGTTTCACGACCTTGGCTTCCGCCGGGACCTCGAACTGGAACGCCTTCGGGTCGATTTTGCCGTTCAGCTCGGCGTTGAAAAAATCGGCCACCAGCGAAACACTCTCCACCATGCCGTCCTTGCTCAGTTCGCGCCGGATCGTGTCGGTGGGCATTACAACCCGCCGCAAGACGAATGATTTTTGATCGATCCAGAAGGTGGCCGCCCCGTCCGGCCGCTCGATGCGCACCCGATAGCAGCCGCGGCCGTCGATTTCTCCCGACTCCAATACCTCCACCTCGTCCGTGTTATCCAGGAGGATGCCCATGGGGTCTTTGTCCAAAAGGAGCATAACTTGCGGCATCGGTCCGCCAAAGCCCAACGTCCAGGCTTTCACCAGCAGGGGATCCTTGAACAATGAGACCAGCTTCAAACGCTCCGGCGCGGGGGTGCGCATCACTTGTTCGGGAGCGTCCTGGATCGAAGCGAAGAGGTCCTTGCCGTCACAGACCACCATCGCGCCGTACGCATCCATGCGCAGCTTGTTCGGCCGTTCAAACGCCAGCGAGAAGGGGGCGGGACCGCCGCCTCTCTGGCCGCTGACCGAAAAATCCAGCCGCACTTGCCCCTTGTCGGCGTAACTTTCGGCTTTCTGATAGGCGTCGACCATCTGCTGGAGAATCTTCCGGCCATCGGCAGCGGTTCGGCTGCTCTGGCCCCTTCTGCTCCGGCAACTTGTCCGGCGACTGCGCATCCGCCGCCGGGGTCTTAGCCTTGGCCTTCGCGCCGGGCGAGTCCTTTCCCTTTGGCGGCGTGCCGGCGGGTGCAGCCCAGCGAAAGAGCCAAACCCATGCAAAGGGCGACGGCCGCGTATGGGTTCCGCATGTTCTTCAGCAATTTCGTCATTTGAGCGTTCTTTCCGAGTGTTTGATAAAAGGAAGTCCCCCAGGCAATTGTGCGAAAGGATAGCAATGCAACACCGTTTAGCGGCCGCCGGCACGGCGGCTTGCAGCGGAACCCGGGCCGCCGTGCCGGCGGCCGCTAAACGATTGATGCGTGATTATCCAAAGTTCAATCACCAAGCTATTCACGACGCACCATTATTCGCAAACTCCCCCCGCCCGTAAAGCTCGACTTCTTGACCAGCCCGAGTTTTGACTGGATAATAAGGGTGTGGCGCGTATTCGTTTTACCCAAACAACTTATTTTTGCCAGTGTGCCCAATGGCTGTCTTGCGATTCGGTTACAAATCGAGTGTGGAGATCGAGGAGGCCGACGGGCTGGGGCTGAATGTACCCAGCGCGCCAGGCTGCGAGCCGCTGGCCGATCCGGGCGAGGCCGCCGCGGCCGCGCTGCTCGACCCGCTCGATTATCCCCCGCTGGCAAAATGCACCACTCCCGGCGACCGCGTCGTGCTGGTCCTGGACCGCGGCCTTCCCGTGGCCGCCGAAGTCACGGCCGCCGTAGTCCACTCGCTGCTCCGCTCCGGCATCGGCGCGGACGGCATTTCCCTTCTGCTCTCCCAGGCGAACGGTTCCGCCGAGGCCGACGACCCCTGCCGGCTGGTCGATCCCGACCAGCGGAGCCGCCTGCGGATTTTGACCCACGATCCGGCCGATCGAAAACAGTTGGCCTATCTGGCCGCCGACGAGTCGGGCGAGGCGATTCTCGTCAACCGGGCCTTGCACGACGCCGACGTGGTCCTGCCGATCGGCTGCCTCCGCGACCGCGGGGCGGCCGGCTATTTCGGCATCCACAGCGCCGTTTATCCCGCCTTCTCCGACGCAAAAACCCTCCAGCGGTTCCGCGGGCTGGGTTCCCTGAATCACTCGGGCGAGCGAAAGCAGGCGCTGACCGCGCAGGTCGATCACGTCGCCTGGCTGTTGGGGGTCTATCTGACGATCCAAGTGGTGCCCGGCGGCAGAGGGCAAATTTTGCACGTCCTGGCCGGCGAGAGCGAGTCGGTGCGCCGCCGCGGCCGCGAATTGTACGATGCACACTGGCGCCGTCCGGTCTCGCGGCGGGCCGCTCTGGTCGTCGCCGCCATTGATGGCCCGCCCGCCGAACAGTCCTGGGAGAACCTCGGCCGGTCGCTCGAAGCGGCGGGGAATTTTGTCGAAGAAGAGGGCGCGATCGCCGTCTGCTGCGATTTGGACGCGCCGCCCGGCCCTGCCTTGCGCCACCTGGCGAGTGACTCGACCCGGGCCGAGGCCCTTCGCCACGTCAGCCATCATCGCCCGGTGGATGCGCTGCCCGCCGCACAACTCGCCACGGCCTTGGATCGCAACAAAATCTATCTGCTGAGCCGGCTCGATCCGGCGGCGGTCGAGGCGTTGGACATGATTCCGCTGGAAAATCCCGACGAGTTGACGCGGCTTTTCCGCCAATACTCCTCGTGTACGCTGCTGCCGGATGCACAATACGTCGTGCCGGTCGGGGAATGAGAGAGGAGGTCGGGATTCGGGGTAGGGATGGGGGTTCGGGGTTCGGGAGAAACGCCCCGCGACTGCGGTCGCGGGGGGCGAAAGAATAAACTGCCGATGCAATCAGAAATCATCGCCGACAATGTCGCCCGCATCCGCCAACGGATCGCGCTGGCCGCCGTGCGCAGCGGCCGGACGGCCGAGCAGGTGTCCCTGGTGGCGGTGACCAAATACGTTGCGGCCGATCTGGTCCGCCCGCTGGTCGGGGCCGGCTGTTTCGACCTTGGCGAGAGCCGCCCGCAACTGCTCTGGGAGAAGGCGGCCGCTCTGGCTGATCTGCCGATCTGCTGGCATATGATCGGCCACCTCCAGCGGAACAAGATTCGCCGCACTTTGCCGCTGACGACGTTGATCCACTCAATCGACAGCGTCCGGCTATTGGCGGCGATCGACGAAGAAGCGCGGGGTGGGTGTCCCAGTACAACTTTGGAGTTTGTGGGACAGCCGCCCTCGGCTGTCTTGGGCGATTCCGCACAGCCGAGGGCGGCTGTGCCACAAGTGATTTTTGGACATCCGCGAGGGATGAAGCCGATCCCCGTTCTGCTGGAGGTGAACGTCTCGGGCGAGGAGGCCAAAACCGGACTGCCGGCCGAGCGGATCGAGCCGCTGCTGGCGGAGTTGCCGAAATACGCGAACGTGTCGGTTCGAGGGCTGATGTGCATGGCCGGCCTGGAGGGCGGGCCGGACGAGGCCCGCCGCGATTTCGCCGCCCTCCGCCGGCTCCGCGATCGGCTGCAAGCGGTTTGTCCGCCGGGCGTCACGCTCGATGAGCTTTCGATGGGCATGAGCGCCGACTTCGAGGCGGCGATCGAAGAGGGCGCGACCATCGTGCGGATCGGCTCCGCGCTCTTCGAGGGAGTGATTGGTGAGTAGTGGCTAGTGGCTAGTGGCTAGTGGCTAGTGAAAACCCGATCCGCCGCTTGCGGTTTCGCAATAATCGACTCGACATCTTTCTGAACGCCAACAAGCCCCATGCCTCACTTCGACCCCCATCCCGAAGGCTCGATCCTCCCGGTCAGCGTCCATCCGGGCGCGTGGCGCAACGAGATCCGCGGCCTGCAGAACGGTCAACTCAAAATCGGCGTAACCCAAGCGCCCGAGAAGGGCAAGGCCAACAAAGCGGTGATCGAACTGCTGGCGAAGTCGCTGGGGCTGCGAAAATCGCAGATCGAACTCCTCGCCGGCGAAACCTCCCGCCAGAAGCGCTTCCTGATCCGCGGCCTCGACCCCGACGAATTGGCCGCGAGGATCGAGCGAGTATCAGGTTGAAACGGGAATACTATCGGCTCACACGATATTTTGGTATGCCTTGTCAAGCAGCGCCAGATAACTGCCAACTATCCTTTGAGATATTTCGTGTGCGAGAGACTCTTGATAGAGATGTGAAGTCATGTTCCGGTCGTGGAGCATTTCCAGCCACGACGTCTCGTCGGCCGCGTCGATCAGTTTCAGTTGCAGAGCGGCTTCCAAGGACTTGCGGGGGCTAACAGCGGTGACGCCTTCTGCCGCCGCGATTCGTTGAAACGCCTTCCAGCATTGCTCGAAGGTGAACTCGAACGCCTGAATGATTCCCGCCCGGTCGCGGTCGTTCGCAATGGGCATGGCGGCGAACTCACGGAGCTTTGCCAACGCCTTGCCGAAATTCTCAACCGCCTGAGCCGCGCTCATAGAGTCCGATTCCTTCCTTGCGAATTTGCTCCCGCAACGGCGCCGCGGCCTCGTTCCAATCGACCAGATCGACAGGCCGCAACGTCAGTGCGGCGTCGTCCAGATCGGCTAGGAAGCGGAGCCAGTTGCCGCGCTGCGCTTCGGGAAATTCAAAGGCCAAATCGAAGTCCGAATTCTCACGCGCATCGCCTCGGGCGCGAGATCCGAATAGGACCACCCGCCGCGGATCGACGGCGCGGACCCCCTGTTCCACCACCCGCCAAACGCTGGCGGGAAGTGTAATCTCGTCAGCCAATCGCGCCGTTTTATCGCCCATGACCGGCTTGCCTTGATTGATTCCCTATCCGTAACCTAATTGATTGTAACACATTAGCGGGCGAGCAAACAACTGCCCCGCCAAATTGTGATGCTATTGATCGTTCATTCGCCCCGCTGATCCGCCACCAATCGACACACCCCCTCGATCAAATCGTGAACGGTGCGCACGCTGTCCGTCAGGTCTTCCGGCACGGATACGTCAAAGGTCTCTTCGATTTCCATCGCACACTCGACAACATCCAAGCTGTCCCACGCCAGATCGCCGGTCAACGTTTGATCGTCGCGGATCGAGGTGGGAGGCATTCCTGATATTTCCGCAGCTATCCGCCTGACGTCTTCCACGACCTTGGCTGGCTCGGAGATAGCTGGATTTAAGGATTCAGTTTGCGGCAACATGATTTATCTCCTTTTTGGTATCCTGGCGTATTGCAGCAGCGGCTTGTTCGCTCTCGGCCGCTTTCATCGCTTCCACGAGTTTGCGGATCGTAGCGTAGTCCGGCGTAGTCTTCCCGCGCTCAATGCGGTTGAGGGTCTCCGGCCGAACACCGGCCCGCCGCGCTAGCTCGGCCTGGGTTAGTCCTGCGGTCAGCCGGCGCCTCATCAATTTCCTCGCCAGCGACGCTCGATCCAAGTCGATGCCAACGGACAGCGATTCCTCATCGGACGTGGGCACTTGATCCTCGACATGCGCCTTCCGGCACAATGTCTGAAAGAGTGTTTCTCGAAGGATGACGTAACGGACACCATCCAGTTCAACTCGTCGGCAATCGATCTTTTCCGGGGTTTTTTCTCTCACTGCTCAATTTCTCCTTGTTTTCGCCTACAATATCATCTGTCGGCATAGAAGTCAATAACATTGAGTCAGAAATCAATATGATTCCTCGTTTTCGGTTGCCGTTTCGGCGATTTCTCAATCAGAATCACGCGGCGCACCTTTTCGCGTGTCGACGTAAGTGCTTTGAAAATATATAGATGCGGCTGACGAACACCACCTAAATGCAGGCATCCACATCCCACATTGCCCACATGTCCCGCAAGACAATCGCATCCCGCCGGTTGAGGAGAAATATCAAAGCGAGCAGAGAAGAGTATCCGCGTTGGCCCGACGGCTCTACGACGACTGCCGCGCCGCCCGGCGGCGGTCGGTCTCTTTCAGAAGGACCTTCCGCAAGCGAATCTGGCCCGGCGTCACCTCGACCAGTTCGTCGTCGGCAATGAACTCCAACGCCTCTTCGAGCGAGAGCCGCCGGGCGGGCTTCAAGAGCACGTTCCGGTCGTGGCCCGCGGCCCGCATGTTGGACAGCTTCTTTTCCTTCGTGGGATTCACGTTCATGTCGCCCGAGCGGCTATTCTCGCCGACGATCATTCCCTCGTAGACCACGTCTCCGTGCCCGACGTGCAACTCGGACCGCTCCTGAAGACTGTCCAGGGCGAAGGCCACGGCCGATCCGGCGGCGATCGAGACCAGCACGCCGGTCGCCCGATCGGGAATCGCCTCGGCCATCGGTCCGTATTTGTCGAAAATGTGGTGGACCACGGCCGTGCCGGCGGTGGCGTTCAGCAGCCGGGTGCGCAGTCCGATCAGTCCTCGGGCGGGAATGGAGAAGACCAGGAAATTGTAATCGTGGTGGGCGGTCATTTCGACCAACTGCCCGCGCCGCGCCCCGACCAGTTCCATCACCGGCCCGGTGCGGTCGATGGGGGCCTCGACCACGAGCGTCTCGTAAGGCTCGTGGGGCTTGCCGTCGATCTCGCGGAAAATCACCCGCGGCTTGCCGATCGAAAGCTCGTATCCCTCGCGGCGCATGGTCTCGATGAGGATCGAGAGGTGCAACACGCCGCGGCCGGAGACGGCGAACTGCTCGGTGTTGGGAATCGGCTCAACCCGCAGGGCGACGTTCCGCTCGAGTTCGCGTAACAGCCGGTCGCGGAGGTGCCGGCTGGTGAGAAATTTCCCCTCGCGGCCGGCCAGCGGCGAGGTGTTTACGCCGAAGGTCATCTGCAGGGTCGGCTCGTCCACCTTCACCCGCGGCAGGGCCTTGGGGTCCTGGGGCGAGGCCACGGTGTCGCCGATCTCGATCCCTTCGAGTCCCACGACGGCGCAGATTTCGCCGGCGTCAATCTCGTGGACCTCCTTGCGGCCGAGGTCCTCGAAGAGGAAGACGGAGACGGCCTTGGCGGGCGTGATTCGGCCGCCGGTCTGCATCAGGACCACGTTTTGCCCCTTGCGGAGCGTGCCCGACTGGACCCGGCCGATGGCGATCCGTCCCACATAGTCCGACCAATCGAGAGTGGTGACGAGCATTTGCAGCGGCTCGTCCAGTTCGACCTCCGGGCCGGGGATTTTCTCCAGGATCATATCCATCAGCGGCTGCACGCCGTCGGTTGTCCGGGCGGGGTCGGAGGTGGTGTAGCCCAATTTCGCGCTGGCGTAGAGATAGGGAAAGTCGGCCAGCAGGTCGTCGGCGCCGAGTTGCAGGAACAGTTCCAGGACTTCGTCGAGGACTTCGTTGGGCCGGGCGTCGGGGCGGTCGATCTTGTTGACCACCACGATCGGCCGCAGTCCGCACTCGAAGGCCTTCGAGAGCACGAATCTGGTCTGGGGCATGGGGCCTTCGGCGGCGTCGACCAGCACCAGGGCGCCGTCGGCCATCCGCAGCACCCGCTCCACCTCGCCGCCGAAATCGGAGTGGCCCGGCGTGTCGATGAGGTTGATCCGCACGTCCTTGTAGGGGATGGCGATGTTTTTCGAGAGGATCGTGATGCCCCGTTCCCGCTCCAGTTCGTTGGTGTCGAGAATCTGCTGTCCGACGAGCTGCGTTTCCCGAAAGCGTCCGCTCTGGCGCAACATGCAATCGACCAGGCTGGTCTTGCCGTGGTCGACGTGCGCGATAATGGCCACGTTGCGGATGTCGTTGCGTCGCATGGGTTGCTGTCCGTCGGCTGGGCGCCTTTGCGGATGGTCGAAACCATTCAGGCTACCAGCCCCAAGGGCACTTAGTCAAGAGATACGGCCCGGCGAATGCGCCAATCAATGGTGGGGTGTCAATGCCCCGACCCGTTGACGAAGATGATCGGGGCCGAAACCCGAGAGGGGGACGACGGCTCGAAGTCGCCATAGGTCTCGGCGCCCGCCGGCGATGGGTAGATGTCCGGGTGCCCGAATCGGCGTCGGCGACCGAACAGGGGACAAACCGGATGCGGCCGTCCCGGAAGAAGAGGTTCCGGCCCCGGCCGCGATGGCCGAAGATCCTACGGCCCGGCAGGGCGACGCTGGGATCGTCGGCAAACAGCGCCTGGGTGTCCGGCAGATAACCGCCGCAACCACCCTCCGTCCCGTCACGCCACGTGCCGGACCAATTGTCCGCGGTGGAGAAATCCACCGTCCCGGAACTGGAAACAGGGTAGACCAGCCCATTATCGTCCGCCGCGGGCCAGTTGCCGCCGGTGTCTTGCGCGGCCAACCACGCCTCGGGACACAAGTTCTGTTCCCCGACCGCGTCATCGGCGTCGTCGAGCAAGTCGGCGGCGGCGATGCCCGCCGCGGTCAGCCTTCCTTCGTCCGCCAATTGAGTTACCGCCTCGCACTGGTGCTGACCGTATTGATTCATCGCCACACCGAACTGCCGCATGTTGTTCTGGCAGGAGATCAAGGTGGAGTGGAACCGGCTGATATCGATCGCCGGAAAGAGCAAGGCGACGGCGGTGAGAAACAACACCCCCAAGGCGACCATGTCGTGCCAACTCGTGCCGGAAACCGCGACGGGCGCCGTCGGATCAGGGCTCATCCCCATCGCGGGAGAGGCGGATCGCGCCGGCGCCGGACCGTAAGCGGCGACCAGCCGGCAGGTCCGCCCGGCCAAGCCCAAAGGCGGATCGAAGTCGGGCCGCAACGCCGCGAGCGGGGACAGCCGGCGCCGCCACTCGGACAACGCCAGCCGGCACGTTTCATCGTGCTCGAGCCGCTCGTCCAGCCACTCTTGCTCGTCGTCGTCCAACGCGCCGAGCAAGTGGCCAAGCAATTGCTGGTGTAACGAATCCGTCATACGAAACGCAGTCGGTCAGGTGCCCGAGTCCGGTTTAGTTTACTATGGGAGGCTCACGTGGGAAAGCGATTCGGTGAGTTTCTGCAGGGCGGCGTGCAGCCGGCTCTTGACCGTGCCGACGGGCACGGACAGGACCTCGGCCGCCTCGCGATACTTCAAACCTTGAAAATACACCAGCAAAACCACCTGCCGCGACAAGCTGGGGAGTTTGTCGACTTCCCGGCGAAGCGCCTCGTGTTGTTCGGCCGCTTCCGCGTCTTCGGCCGGACCGTCCGCCGCGACGCCAAGCAACCCCGCCAATCCGCTCGTTCCCTCTTCCGAGTTCCGCTGAACGGTTCGATCGAGACTGCACAACCGATGCCGCCGATTCCGCCGCTGATAGTCGATCGCCTGATTCGTGGCCACCGTATACAGCCACGGGCGAACCGGCCGGCCCGGCTCGAACTGATCGCATTTCAAGTGGACCTGCAAGAACGTCTGTTGAAAAACGTCTTCGGCCATCTCGGCGCTGCCGAGATAATGCTTCAGGTAGCCGAACAACTCCTTTTCATAGCGGTGGACCAGTTCCTCGAATACCCGGCCGTCCCGCTCCGAACGATAGCTCAACAAGAGCTTCTCGTCAGTCCAAGAGACCA
Organism: uncultured Planctomycetota bacterium; assembly: GCA_963733145.1. Classification (GTDB taxonomy): domain Bacteria; phylum Planctomycetota; class Planctomycetia; order Pirellulales; family Thermoguttaceae; genus JAHIKV01. The sequence goes on from CAVTCJ010000013.1 coordinate 337,655, forward strand.
GCGGGTTGGGGCCGCGGGCACGCAGTCGTATTTGTTCAATCGTGCCGTTCATAATAGTTACGCTTCCGTGTAGAAAAGGGTTCGCTTCCGAACGAAAACCGGCGGTCGCCGATTGGTGCGGCCCTTTCCGACCTCCAAATTCTACGCATTTTTGCCTCTCATGCGTAGACACCCCGCCATCGGAGGCAGATCAGTGTTCCGAACCTCTCAGCGTTCCATGACGCCCTTTTCAGATGCAATTGCCGTGCCCAATCGATACAATCGAATCAAAGCGGCCCCGAAAAAATCTCGCTAAATTGCGATAAACCGTTATTGCGATAAGATTTACGACGATCGAATAAACTGGCCCGGCAACCGAAGCCGCCAATACATAGTTGCCGCGGGTTTGAAACTCTTGCCATCAATTACAATACAGGTCCCCTTCAAGATGATGCACCTGCCATTTCTGGCAAAACGGTCGTTCCTCCCTTCCCCTCTGGAAGATGGGCCTGGGGTGAGGGCTGATCGTTTTTGAAAACACCGAAGTCATTCGTTTCGACCGCAATGCGGAGCGCCACGTGTTGTTGCCGTTCGCCAAGCCTCCTTGACCCATTAGCCCGAAAACGCCACGATGGGCGTGCGAGACGCAAAAACGAATGGATCGGATATTTTTCCGGGAGTTTGATACATGCCCCTTGCCGCCGCCGACGTCTCCGCCCGATTCGCCGATCGCTTCGGCCAACTCCCCCGCTGGATTGTCCGAGCGCCGGGCCGGGTGAACCTGATCGGCGAACACACCGATTATAACGACGGGTTCGTCCTGCCGATGGCCATAGATCGGGCCGTTTGGATCGCCCTGCGGCCGCGAAACGATCGGATCGTCTCGATCTACTCGGTCGATTTCGATCAGCAGGCCGAGTTCTCGCTCGAGTCTGTCTCGGAGGGGTCATGTACGGTGGGTTCATGTAGGGTGGGTTCATGTAGGGTGGGACAAGCGCAGCGCGGTCCCACCAATACCAGCGATGCTGACGCTTTGAATGGTGGGACCGCGCTGCGCTTGTCCCACCCTACATCTTCCGGCGCGACCAACGGTCGCGGCTTTGTGTCCGGCTGGATCGAATACGTCAAGGGAACCGCCTGGAGCCTGCAAGACTCCGGACGGCGGCTGAGCGGCTGGGAAGGCGTGCTGGCCGGCGACGTGCCGCTCGGGGCCGGCTTGTCTTCGTCGGCGGCGCTGGAGATGGCCGCGGCCCGGGCAATGGCCGCCGCCGCTGAACTCCCCTGGACGCCGGCCGAAATGGCCCTGCTCGGCCAGCGGGCCGAAAACCGCTGGGTCGGCGTCAATTGCGGAATCATGGACCAGTTGATCTCCGCCGCCGGCCGCGCCGGCGGCGCCCTGCTGATCGACTGCCGCTCGCTGCACGTCGAACCGGCGCCCTTGCCGCCGGGCACGGCCGTCGTCGTGCTCGACACGGCCACCCGTCGCGGGCTGGTCGATTCGGCCTACAACCAGCGGCGGAGCCAATGCGAGGAGGCCGCCCGGCTGCTGAATGTCGCAGCCCTGCGGGATGCGACACTCGATCTTCTGGACCATTCGGCCGACAAGCTGGACCCGGTCGTGTTTCGCCGCGCCCGGCACGTGATTGCCGAGAACGACCGCTCGCTGCGGGCGGCCGACGCCATGCACCGCGGCGATGCGGTCGAGCTGGGCCGCCTGATGCAGCAGAGTCACCGCAGCCTCCGCGACGATTACGAAGTCTCCAGTGATGCCCTGAACGCGATGGTCGAGTGTGCTTCGGAGCATGGGGCGTGTTTCGGCGCCCGGATGACCGGAGCCGGCTTCGGCGGCTGCGCGGTGGCCCTGGTCCGCGCCGCAGAGGCCGAAGATTTCGTCAGCCACACAGCCGCCGCGTACGAAAAACGCACCGGGCTTTCGCCGGCAGTTTATGTCTGCCAGCCTGCCGCCGGAGCGGAGGTGGTATAGTGTAATGAAGGAGTAACTCCAATTTCTGGCGAAGAGTTCGTTTAGCAGCCGCCGGAACGGCGAGCTGAAGCATCGCCAACCAGGCCGTCGTGCCGACGGCCGCTAAACGGCATCAAGACAAAATTTGGAACTACTGGATATCGGAAAATCGTTGTCGCATCCAATATCCAATCGCCACACACGAATAACCAAAACGTACTCTCGGAGCCGCCCATGAAACTCGTCGCCTATCCGCTGGCCGCGCTGCTGACTTTCTTCGGCCTGATGTTCGTCGTCTCGGGAGGCAGCGGGCAATACTGGCATATCATCGTGGGCGTGATCCTGCTGCTCGCGGCCGGGGCGCTCGTTGTGCTGGCCCTGTTGAAGCCCAAGCCCTCGGTCACCACCGTGATTCAGAAGATCGACCTCTCGGGCGACGTCAGCCTGGAAGACCTCAAATGCCGCTCCTGCGGCGGAACGCTGGGCAAGGAATCGGTCACCGTGAAGGCCGGGGCCGTCTTCATCAACTGCCAATACTGTGGCGCAACCTATCAGATCGAGGAGGCGCCGAAATGGTGAACGTCGTAGGGTGGGTCAAGCAACGCGCTGCCCGATCAAACGTAGGGTGGGTCAAGCGCAGCGCAGCCCCACCAGAAACAGGAAAATCTGCCGCCCGAAAATCAACCGCTCGGAAATCCTGGTGGGACCGCGCTGCGCTTGTCCCACCCTACTTTGCTAAACCCACGCCCGGTTTGAAGGTCTACGACGTTCTCCGGCCGGGCGGGCGGCGGCGGTTCCATCTCCGCACCAACCCCGACGGCGCCGCCGTGCTGCTGATTGACGCCATGGACGCGATCCACCTTAACCCGACCGCGGCGCTTTTGGCCCAACTCGCCCTGGAGGAAGTTCCCCTCGCGCGCGCGGCGGCCGTGCTTCGCAGCCGATTCCGCGGCGTCGGCGCGGCCGAGTCCCGAGCGGCCGCCAGGCAGGTCTACGCCTTGATCGAGCGATTGACCGATCTTGGCAACGGTGACGAACTCTATTGTGGTGCAGGCGTCTCGCCTGCCCACGAAATAAATGCAGGCGAGACGCCTGCCCGAGAAATAAATGCAGGCGTCTCGCCTGCCCGAGAAATAAATGCAGGCGAGACGCCTGCACCACAATTCACCGGGACCTGTCCGACCTGCGGCCTCAGGGAGGAAACCGTGCAATGGTCGCCGCCGTTCAGTGTGCCGGTCTCCGCTCCTTACAAGGCCGATCTGGCGTTGAGCTACGGCTGCAACAACCGCTGCCCGCATTGTTACAATCAGTGCCAACGCACGGCCCCCTCCGCGAGCGCAGTCGCGGGGCGTTTAGACCGCGTCAACTCTCCCCTCTCCTCTCTCCCCTCTCCTCTCTCCCTCGATCAGTGGCAAAAAGTCCTCGACCGCCTGGCGGCCGTCGGCATCCCACACATCATTTTCACCGGCGGCGAGCCGACCCTCTGCGACGGACTGCCCGACCTGATCCGCCGCGCGACCGAACTGGGATTGGTCTCCGGTCTGAACACCAACGGCCGGCGGCTGAGCGATCCGGCGTTTGTCCGCTCGCTCAGCGAGGCCGGGTTGGATCACGTGCAAATCACGCTTCAATCGCCCGATCCGGCCATTCACGACGCCATGAGCGGCACTGCGGCCTTCAACGAGACACTCCGCGGAGTGGAAAACTCGCTGGCCGCCGGGCTGCACACCATCACCAACACCACGCTCACCCGGCAGAACGTTGCCGGGGCGGCCCGGCTCGTCGAGTTTCTGCACGGCCTCGGCGTGCGGACCTTCGCCTGCAACGGCATGATCTTTTCCGGCGGCGGGCAAACCTGCGGCGACGCGATAGCGGCCGAGCGGTTGGCCCCCGTGCTGGCCCAGGTCCGCGATCGGGCCGTCGAGCTGAAGATGCGCTTCCTCTGGTACACGCCCACCGAGTATTGCCGCCTCTCGCCGGTCGAACTGGAGTTGGGCCCCCGCCGCTGCAACGCCGGCGAGTATTCGATCTGCATTGAGCCGAACGGCGACGTGATTCCCTGCCAATCGTATTACGTGGCGGCGGGCAATATCCTCCGCGACCGTTGGGAAGACATTTGGGAGAGCACGCTGTTCCGCGGATTTCGCCGCCGGACGGCCGATCCCCGCGCCGCCGGCCTGCCCGAGCGCTGCTGGGATTGCCCCGACCTGCCGATCTGCGGCGGCGGGTGTCCGCTGGAGAGAGAACACGACAAAACATCTTGTTCCCACGCTCCGCGTGGGAACACACTGCCCGGACGCTCCGCGTCCGTGCCGCTGGAAATCGTCCGGCGTTAAAGGATTAAGACCATGAACATATCGCGGCTGTTGAAAATCACCCGCCCCACGCCCGGCGCCGTTCGGCCGGGGCTGTATCATTTCGTCCGTGAGGCGGACGGCGCGACCGCCCGATTCCACCTCCGCGTCGATGCGGGCGGCGACGGCTTGCTGACGGCCAACGCGGCGGCGATGGCCCGGTTGTCGCCTTCCGGCGTGGTCATCGCCAAGGGGTTGCTCGAAGGCGTAGATCGCGCGGCGATCGTCGCCCGCACGAAGAACAGTTTCCGTGGGGCGACAGCCGCGCAAATCGCATCGGACGTGGACGCCGTGGCCGCGTTGATCGGGCGGATGGAATCGCCCACGGGCGGATACCCGATCCTCAACCTGACCGACCCGGCCCTGGGTCCGAAGGCGCTGCCGCTGGCGCGTCCGATTGCGGCCGACGTGCCGCTCTGTGCGCCGTTCCATTCGGCCCGGATCATGGAACGCCTCTGGAATCTGGGCATACCGCACGTGACTTTCATCGCCGGCCGCGATTGCGACGAGTCGCACCTGGTCCGCGCCGTCGAGCGGGGGAGCGATTTGGGGCTGATTACCGGCGTCCGCGGCCGCGGCACGGAGCTGGCCGCCGGGTCGCGGATCAACGATATGGCCGCCGCCGGGCTGGACCACCTTGATGTCTGCTGTTTTTCGGCCGACGAAAAAATCCACGACGCCCTGGCCGGCCGCGGCGATGGCAAAATGGCCGTCCGGGCACTGGCCGCGGCGCTGAAGAACGACATCTGCGCGGTGGCCCAACTCGCCCTGACGCGCTCCACCCTGGCCACAATCGACCGGACGTTGCAGGTCATCGCCGGACACGGGATCGAAAACGCCTGCATCTTCGCCGTGGCGACGGTCGAGGCCGACGGGTCCGAGGCGATGTCGGCCGGCGAACTGCCCCCCGCCGCCGCACTGATCGAAGAGGCGGCCGAGCGGCTGGGCTTGCGGCTGATGTGGCAGCCGACCGCGCGGTTCGATCCGGCGATTCCGCTGGGCGAGCAGCTTTGCGGCGGCCCGCGCGCCGGCGGCGATTGGTCCATCCGCGTCGAGCCGGACGGCACGGTCTTCGCCCCCCGCGGCCCGGCCGAACCGGCCGGCAATCTGCTGGAAGACGAGTGGGAGCAGATCGAACAGAGCCGGCCGTTCGCCCGGTATCGCGCCCGGCTGCAAAGCGACACCCGTTGCGTCGATTGTCCCGGATTGTCGATTTGCGCGGCCGACTGTCCCCGCGAACCGGCTGGCTGGGCCAGTGGAATTAGTGGCTAGTGGCTAGTTGTTAGTGAAGAGCATATTTGCCGCTTGCGGTTTCGCACGACAAGGATTTCGCCATGCAATCTATACTTCGATTTAGCGCTGTTTTTTGCGGAGGAATCATCTTATTCGCGTCTGTCGCGACGCCGGCCGCCGGGCAGGATTACCTCTTCAACGTGCCGCAGATGAAGATGCTGGTTACGCCCAACGCGGACGCCTCGGCCACGATCGTCTATGTCGTCACCTTCCGCAACAACCCCGTCGGACACGCCATCGACGTGGTGGACATCGGCACGCCGCACGCGGGCTACAATCTCGCCAACGTCCGGGCCTCAATCGGCGGCCATCCGCTCTCCGACGTCCGCGTCTCGCAGTACGTCAAACCGGGCTTCGAGGTCCATCTGGGGCAATTCGCCATCCCGCCGGGCGGCACGGGCACGCTGCACGTCGAGTTCGCCATGCCGGACATGGTCTATCAGGACACGACCCGTTCGGATTACGCCTCGCTGCGAATCACGCCCACCTGGTTCGGCGAGCAGTACGTGCAGGGCCTCACGCATCTGCTTGTGGCGATCCAACTGCCCAAGGACGTGAAGCCCGACCAGGTGCTCTACCAAAATCCGAAAGCGCCCTTCTCGCTGAAGGCGGCGACCGACGAGGGGGCGATAGTCGGCTGGAACTTCCCCGCCGTGCGGCTGACCGGCGAGCATATTGTCGGCGTTTCCTTCCCCAAAGGACCGAATCAACGGGTCATCCATCAGACGGCCATCGACCTGCTGGTGAAATGGTTCGCAAAATCCCAGGGGCGCGGCTCCTGCTGGGCGGCGTGTTCATGGTCCTGCTGGCCGTGGTGTTCTTCCGCTTCAGCGGCGGCACCGGCTTCTCGGTGTTCGTCGTCTTGGCCGTCGCGTCGGGGTTCGTATTCGCCTATCATCCGGGCATACACCTGCTGGCGATGCCCGTGATCGTAGTGCTGCTCGGGCTGAACGAGTGGCTGCTGGGCCGGCGGAAGGCGCATTACATGCCGCCCATCGCCCAGGTCGAAGGGGGCGGCATCAAACGCGGACTGACCGCCCCCGAGGCTGCCGTCCTGCTCGAACTGCCCGTGGCCAAAGTCCTCTCGCTGGTCATCTTCGGCCTGTTGAAAAAGGGCGTCCTCCGCCAAACCGCGGCCGATCCGCTCACGGTCGAGGTGGACGAAGCCTTCCGGCTGGACCATAAGACGATGCTGGCCAGCGAGCCGGATCGGGCCAAGGCGTATCAAGAGGTGGGCGTGAAACGCGGCGTCGTGATCCACAACTACGAGCATCCTTTCCTCTTCCTGTTGCAAAACAACGCCGGCACGCCCGTCCGCGAGATCCAGTTCGCGTTGCCCATGAAAAACCTCATCGAAAGCACCGCCAATCGCATGAAAGGCTTCGATCTCTCCGACACGAGGGACTACTATCGGTCGATCATCCGCCGGGCGACCGAGCAGGCCGCGGCCATCGGCGACATCCCCCAACGCGAGAAGACCATCGACCGCAACTTCGAGTGGATACTGATGGGCGACCATTACGGCCCCGTGTTCGACTACGGGCCGACGTATTGGCCGATCTGGATGCGGGGCGGATCGTTTTCCACGCCCGGCGGAGGCGTAACTGTGCCGAGCGGCGGCGGCGGTGGCGGAAGCACATCCTTCGGCGACGTGGCCTCCAGCTTCTCCGGCTGGGCTGAAAACACGATGGGCAAAATGGCCTCGGCCATCGCGCCGGGATCGTTGACTCTGCCCACCAGCGCGGGCGGATTCCTCAATCTCAGCGGGGCCGACCACGTCGCCGGCGAGTTTTTCTCGGCCCTGGCCAGCTCCGGCGGCGGCGGAGGCGGTGGGGGCGGCGGCTGCGCCTGCGCCGGTTGCGCCTGCCTGCGCCTGCGCCGGCGGCGGGAGATAAACAAATCCGTATAACCGCTTGCAGTTTTTCACCGACCTGATTTCCGCTTGCGGTTTCGCACCATGAACTACGACCTTCCATCCCGGCGACTACTCGAAGCGCAGGCGGCCTGGCTGGCCCCCGCCCGGGCGCGGCTGCTGCGGCGGGCGAACGTCGCCCGACGCCGACGCCTGCTCGATCTGGCCTGCGCCGGCGGGACGACCGTCGAAGAGCTGCTCCGCCGCTCGGGCGGAGAAGTCGTGGCCCTGGACCGCGACTGGAGCGCGCTCGCTGAGTTGACTGCGAAGCTATCTGAAAACCTGATTGTGGCACAGCCGCCCTCGGCTGTGATGAGCAATACCGCCCAGCCGAGGGCGGCTGGGCCACATTTTGAGTTGGACAAGCCCTTTCGCGGCGCGACGGTCGTCCGCGGCGACGCCGAGCGGCTGCCCTTCGCCGACGCGACGTTCGACCTGGTCTTCTGCCAGTTCGCGCTCGTGTGGCTCGACCTTTCGGCGGCCGTGGCTGAAATTCGCCGCGTGCTGCTGCCCGGCGGGGCATTGGCCGCCATCGAACCGGACTACGGCGGCCTGATCGAGCATCCGCCGGAAATCGCCGTCGGTTGGCTGTGGCGCTCCGCGCTCGAACGGGCCGGGGCCGATCCCTGCGTCGGCCGCAAGCTGCCGGCGGCGCTGGCCGCGGCCGGCTTCGACGTCCGCGCGGACCTGCTCGACCGTCTGGAACCGCCCTCTCCGCTGCGGTTCGACCTGCTCGGCGAGCTGCCCCTGACCGATGGCGAGCGGGCCGAACTGGATCAAGCACGGCGAACCGACGCCGCGCTGGATAGCGCCGCCCGGGTGGTCCACCTGCCGATGTTTCTCATTACTGCCGAGGCTCCGTAGGGTGCGTGAGACGCACGTGTTTCTGAGTGCATGATCGTGTAAAAACAAATGCACCGCCTCAACATGGTGGGAAAGTTCGCTTTCATTCTGTAGGAAAGTTTCTTACTCGACGATGGGTCTCTGTCTGATCGCCACCCTGTAAGTCTGGAGATGCCGGCCGATTGCCGGGGGTTGCCGGCACGTTTTCTTCCTGCGAAAACTGGGCGAAAAGCCCGCAATATGCCGCTTGGGCAGCAAATGCGGGCAATATCTGCCCGGCTGGTTGCTTCAGTGGCGAGGGGCGCGTTGCCCGCATTCACAATTTTCGCCAAAAAAAACTTGCACTGTGCGGCCGGCCCTCCCCTGCGAATCATATCCACAGGGCTGGATTGGCCCCGGGGCGGGATGGATCGGATTTCAGCCCGCTGCGTTGTTTGTTTCCCATCTCTCAATGGAGGCGATTGCCATGCGACGTATTGCGATTTCCGCGGTGGTGTTGTTGATGGTCTGCTTCATCGCGGCCGAAACGGCGTCGGCCCGTGGCGGACGGCGGGCGCGGAAGAAGTGCTGCTGCTACGAGAACACGTGCTGTCAGACTTCATGTTGCCAGAAAACTTGTTGTCCGAAGAAGACCTGCTGTGAGAAGACTTGTTGTCCGCAGAAAACCTGCTGCCAGACAAGCTGCCAGAAAAGCTGTTGTCCGCAACAATCCTGCTGCCAGACAACTTGTTGTCGCCAAGAAACGCAGCCGGAAAGCCTGTTGCAACATGTGTCAATCCGGTTGCATGAGTTGCAGCTACGAGCAGCCGTGCTGCCAGCCGAACGCCCCGCATGAGGGCATGGAGCAGCATGGTTCCGAGCAGGGGATGCAGCAGCATCAGATGACGGAGCCGCCTAAGCCGCTCCCGCCGACGCCGGCGCCGGCGCCGACCAAGTAAGACGCCGTCGAAAAACAGAAAATGCGAATCGCATATTGGACGGCGCGCCCCGATGCATGTCGTAAGGCGCGCCGCCCAATTTTATTTTCTGAATCGACCGGCGTGATTCCGAGATCGCTCGTTCCCACGCTCCGCATGGGAACGCACTGTTCGGACGCTCCGCGTCCGTGCCGCAGCCCAGCTAACCCGGATTATTCATAAACACGAAGGAACATTGTCATTCCGAGCGCCGCGAAGAATCTGGGCTGTTTGCGGCGCATCGGAGATCCTTCGCTGCGCTCAGGATGACGTTTATGAATAACCCGGGCTAAGTTAAACATATTCCAGCCGCACGGACGCAGAGAGGTTGTAAATATTTATTGTAGGAGGCGACTCCTGTCGCCGATTGTGTGGCGAAACAGCGTGAAAATCGGCGACAGGAGTCGCCTCCTACAGTGGTGACTGGCAAAAATTCACATCCTCAGAGCGTCCGGGCAGTGTATTCCCACGCGGAGCGTGGGAACAAGGTGTTGAATTTTGCTAATTCAACGATGTTGTGTTTATCCCCGGCATCCCCGCCGGAAAATTGAACCGGCAATGAGCCCATCACCTTCCCGGCGTGGATGCCGGGGCTAAACAACGGTCGATGAAGGCGTAGGCCTTCTCCCGCATCTCCGGCGGGAAGTCGTGTTCGCAGTCGGGATAGAGGAAATTGCAGCCGGTCGGCGGCACCCAACAGCGCGTATACCGCGTGAAGCCGCGGCTCGGCTTCCTTCACGCCCGCCACGGCGAAATTGCTGTCCCGCAGCGGTGAAATCGAGAGGAACGCCCGCGGCGCAATGGCCGCCGCCACTTCGGTCATGTCGAACGGCACGCGGTCGGGGTCCAGCCCGTAGCGGTCGCGGATCCGCGGCATGTAGCGGTCCTGCCCCAGCCGTCGAGCTTGCCGCCGTAGTAATGATGGAACGGCGTCCAGCCGCAGCTCGAGACGACGACCTTCACCCGCGGATCGAACGCGCCGAGGAACATGGCGTTGTGTCCGCCCAGCGAATGGCCGATCGCGCCGATCCGTTGCGGATCGACCTCCTCGCGGGCGGCGAGCAGATCGACGCCGCGGATGTGGTTGAAAATGCCCAGCATCGTCCCCGAGGCGAACTTGCTCTTGTGGATGTCAAAAGGGCAGTCGCCGAACGACGGATAGTCGGGGGCCAGCACGACGTATCCCCGCCGGGCGAGCTCCGTGGCGTAACCGCGATTCGCCGGGGCACCGTCCTCCAGTGCGATGTTTTTCTTCCCCTGCGGCGAGGTCGGGTGCAGGGCCATGATCGCCGGCACGCGCCGCCCGGCGGGCCGATTCTTCGGCAGATACAACAAGGCCGGCACCCAATTGTCCGGCTCGGCGAGATACTTGATTTCCAGCCGGACGAAGGCATCGGTCTCCATCCGCCCCAGGATTTTTACTTCCGGGGCCGGCAATTTCGCCCGGTCGGGCAACTGCCCCATCACCGCTTCCATTCCGGCGATGATCTGCCGCCGCCGCGCGTCCCAATCGGCCTTCGTTCGCACCGGCAGCGCCCGCCCATCGGCCGCGCGATATTCCGTCAACCGCGAGTGGTCGATCGGATCGGCGGCCATTTTCTCGGCGCGAAGGGTTGCTGCCAAGCCAGCGAACAACATACAATCGATAATAGCCATGCGAAGATACACGGCATGCTCCTTTCGCGGCAATTATCGCTATCCCTGAACAAATGAAAAAGGGGTCAGAACTATTTTATCGAGCAATTCCGCGGCGACCGGCCATACACTGGCCGAAAAATAGTCTTGCCCCCTCTTGCTGCCCCGCCGAAAATAGTTCTGACCCCTTTTTTCTTGTCAGACGAAGATTCATGCCGTTCTCCTTTCGCGGCCATTATTGCCGCGGCTGGAGGAAATGTCAAACACCGGAATGAAAAAGGGGTCAGAACTATTTTATCGAGCAATTTCGCGGCCCCCGGCCATGCACTGGCCGAAAAATGGTTTTGCCCCCTCTTGCTGCCCCGCCGAAAATAGTTCTGACCCCTTTTTTCTGTTATCGCATCCTGTTGCATTATTGCAACCCAATGCTATAATAGAATAAGGGCCTGAAGGAGAACGGCCGATGAGATTCGTGCAGATTATCTGGGATGACGACGATCTGCCCGACGGAAACGTCCAGCATATCGCCGAACACGGCCTGACAATGGAGGACGTCGAGCACGTGATCGAGAACCCGACGAAAGAGGAGTTGAGCAGCAGCACCGGACGGCCTTGCTGTTTTGGATATACGCCGGGCGGCGACTTCATCATCGTGGTGTATGAACAAGTCGATCGGGACGCCATTTATCCGGTGACTGCTTATGAAGCGCCGGAGCAACGAGAGGGCTGAGCGCAATGGAAAAGAAAAAGATCACCGGCCGAATCCGCCGACATGGTCCGCAAAGCAACGCGGAACGCAAACGGCTGCAACAAATCCGCGAGAAGGTCCGCCAGGAGTTCCCGCCGCGAAATCCGCCGCGTCTTCGTCCCGCGACCGAGGGCGTCGGCGCCGCAATCCGCGCAGCCCGGGAAACACAGGGGCTTACATGGTACGCGGTTGCAAAACGGGCGGGAGTGCCGAACCCCAATACGGTCCGCGATATTGAATACGGCCGCGATACGAAACTTTCCAGCGTTGAGGCGATTGCCGAAGCGCTGGGGCTGCGGTTGGAATTGGTGGAGACGTAAAAGTATCGGGGACGCGTCTAATTATCGCCTTTAATTGGACCTGTCCCGTTTACTCGCCTGTCCCGTTTACTCGCCCGTTTACTCGCCCTGATGCGGCAAGCCGGGCACAACCAATCTCGCTAATCAAGGCATAGCGCGAATCTATCGCATCTTACCCAGAACGTCAATATCGGTTCGTGTCCCGCGAATCAACTCGTACGGCGTGTGGCATTTCCAGGGACTATCACAATCCTGATTTCTTGTCAATTACGCGCCTGTCCCCCTTCTAGCCTCCTTGCCCATTCTGCCAATATCAGTGATGTCCCCTTTTCCGTCCACGAAGGCGAAAAACCCACTTGCCTATCTTGCCACAACTGTTATTGTGTCCAACTGATTTCCAAGATCATACACATTTACCTATTTTGCCATAACTAGTATTGTGTCACCGGAATATCCTAGGCGTAATGGCGAGTGGCGAAGCCCTCACCCTGGCCCTCTCCCAGTGGGAGAGGGGAGATTTCGGCGATCATTCAGCCCAATTAAAGACTCCCGACCCCTTTATCGGTCCTGACGACCGACCCGCGGGCGTCGTACCAGGTATAAGCGGGCAGGAATGGGCCGATCGTCCCGTCGTCGGGGTCAATGTTGTAAACGCGGCTCTCGTACACCCGGCCAAGGCGCACCGCGCCCTCCTCCTCCCAGCCGGAGTTGACCGGCAGGACGGCTTCGGCGACGGGATATAACGTTACATTATATGGCCGCGAGAACGTGTCCACGAATGTTCATTTAATGCGTTTGCCTATGTTGCCATAATTGGTTTGTGTCCCGCGAATCAGCAATACCTGCCGCCCAGCGGGTCCCGGACGGCCGTCACGTCGCCGGCGGCGTCGTAGGTCTAGCGATAATAATCTTGCCCATTATTCCATAAACGGTTTGTGTCCCCGGATTATGGTTGCCTATACTGCTCATATTACCTGGATTTGGTGGCTGTCACCTTTTTCCTTTATTTTTTGAAAGAGTTGTCGCGTCTTTTTCTTCCGCATCCCAGGGTTTGCTTATAGGCGTTGGCGGATGTTCACGCCAAGCCTTTTCTATAGCTAGGCTGCTTTTCTGTGGAATGGGCTTTACCGTGCGACACGCAATCCTGAACCGTTCAAATATTTTGGCAACAGGAGTCGGGCCGCCAGTGAAATAGAATGTCCCTTTCGGCTTCTCCTTTGTGTAGTAAGTGACGCCATAGCATTTTCCTATAATCCGAAGCCGATCTTCCTGTGTCTTCGGTTTGAGCGATAGGTGAGGCTGTAACTCACGATCGATGGCTTGCACGTCAAATGTCTTGGCGGGGAAATACACGCCGATTTGGTCCCCGTGCCCAATCAAACCGCTGCCATCCTTTTTGATGGTGATATGCCATTCTCCGTGATGAATGACCAAGAATGCGGGTGACCACTCAGGCGAGGGTTTAACGACTTGCTTTGACTTGGGCGGGACTTCTTGATTGTTTCCAGAATTGGCGCGTGACACGTCTTTATCCTCGCCACAATAGGAAACGGTCGCACCGAGCAGGACCGCCTGCAATAGGGAGACTGCTGCAATAATGGTCGATCTGCGAGACTTCATCACATTATCCCTTTCGATTCGTTACCGTCAGTATGTTTCATAAGAGGCGACCAAATGGCCGCCAAGATCGTTCGTTCGAATATGATACACAAGATAGTTTATGCCACCAATCTGAATGGTGGTCAATTTAATGTACCCAGCGATGACTGTGGCCTCCATATTGGCGAGGCTGGTGTATGTTAGGCCGTAGGATGGATCGTAGAACGTTGTTACATCGTTTCCAGAGCCGTCTTTCGTAACCACCTTAACAATTTGGTGGTTGCCGAAGAGAGATTGCGGATTTGTCGAGTTTTGACCTCCCACACCGGCCTGATCGGTGACCTCCGGCGTGCCTATCCATTTGTAGGAATTGGTGGCTGGATCAATATAGACCGACAAAGGGGTCGGGAGTCTTTGTTTCATTGCGGCGGTGATTTCCACGGCCGACCGCGAGGCGCAGTGTGGATTGGAGGCCCAATCGCTTGGCCGTTCGCTCCTGCCAGGAGGTCTCGCCAAACGGCGCACCACGCACAACCGAACGCCGCAAGGCCTCCAACTCCGCTTCCGTCTGCGGTTTTTGCACATGCTGACGCCAACGGCCCGGCAACGCCAGCGGACCTTCATCCAACAGCCCGGCCTTGTTGCCGTGGGCGCGATGCCAAAGACTCGACCAGCGCCACTCCTCGGCTTGTTCCACGAGATTCGCCCGCAACGAATTTCGTTCCACATAGCGGAGCACCGCCCATAAATGATCGTCTTCCTGGATGGGAAACGACTTGAAGCGGCCCTGGTACAGCGGGCCCGTGCCTGCCGTGCGATGTGCCGCGTGCCAACGTTGCGTATGGGTAACCGTCAACCATCGCATGAACTCCGACAAGTCGCCGTCGCCGCGGGGCCAAAGCGTGAAATGCCAGTGATTGGACATCACGCACCACGCCAAAACCCGCATCGGCAGACGGGCTTTGGCCTCCTCGATCACCTCCTCGAAGGCTTCAAAGTCTCGCTGTTTTCCAAAAATGCGCATTCGCCCCACGGCTCGGTTCAGCACGTGATAGGCATATCCTCCGCTGGAAATTCGTAATCGTCGTGGCATGGACGGATATTATCAATATCCTTCGCTTTTGTCAAGAACAAAGACTCCCGACCCCTTTATCTTCACAAAGGGAGAGGGGAGTTGGTGGTTTACTTCTTCGCCTTGATGGCGGCCTGGGCGGCGGCCAGCCGGGCGATGGGCACGCGATAGGGGCTGCAACTGACGTAGTTCAGGCCCGTGCGGAAGCAGAACTCGACGCTGGCCGGATCGCCGCCCTGCTCGCCGCAGATGCCGATTTTGAGGTCCGCCCGGGTCGAGCGGCCCTTGACCACCGCCATCTGGATCAACTGCCCCACGCCGTTTTGGTCGATCGTCTGGAACGGATCGGCCTCGAGCACGTTGTCGTCGAGGTAATCGTGCAGAAAGCCGCCGATGTCGTCGCGGCTGAAGCCGAAGGTCATCTGCGTCAGGTCGTTCGTACCGAAGGAGAAGAACTGGGCGGTCTTCGCCATGCCGGTCGGCCAGCAGGCACGCCCGGGGAATCTCGATCATCGTACCGTAGAGGCAGTGGATCTCGACGCCCATCTGCTGTTGAACCTCATTCTTCACGCGGTCGAAGATGACCTTCGTCACGTCGAGTTCCCGCACGTCGCAGGTGACGGGGACCATCAATTCCGGCTGGGGATTCTTGCCCTCCTTCTTCAGTTCGGCGGCAGCCTCGAATATCGCGCGGAGCTGCATCTCGGTCACTTCGGGATAAGTGATCCCCAGCCGGACGCCGCGATGGCCCATCATGGGGTTGGTCTCGTGCAGGGCCTCGCCGCGCTTCTTGATGTCGAAGGCGCGGATGCCCAGCGCGGCGGCCAGCTCCTTCTGACGAGACGGGTCCTGTGGAACGAACTCGTGCAGCGGGGGATCGAGCAGCCGCATGGTTACCGGCAGGCCGTCCATCGCCTCCAGCGTGCCCTTCATGCTCGCCTTGACGAACGGGAACAATTCGGCCAAAGCCGTCTTCCGCTCCTCGACCGTCTTGCTGAGGATCATTTTTCGCAGGAAGAACAGCGGCTCGTCCGAGCCGACGCCGTAGAACATGTGCTCGGTGCGGAACAGGCCGATGCCCTCGGCGCCGAAGCCGCGGGCGACGCGGGCGTCCTCCGGCGTGTCGGCATTGGTCCGCACACCCAGCGTGCGGTGCTGGTCGACCAGTTGCATGAAGCCCTGGAAGCGCGGGTTTTCGGTGGCGTCGATCATCGCCAGGGCGCCCTGGTAGACGCAGCCCTTCGTGCCGTTCAGGGTCAGCATGTCGCCGTCCTTGAGCTTCACGTCGCCGACGGTCATGCGCTTCGTGCCGGCCTCGATCTTGGCGTCGCCGGCGCCGACGATGCAGCACTTGCCCCAGCCGCGGGCGACCAGCGCGGCGTGGCTGGTCATGCCGCCGCGGGCGGTGAGGATGCCCTCGGCGGCGCGCATCCCCTCGACGTCCTCGGGGTTGGTCTCTTCGCGGACGAGGATCACTTTTTCGCCCCGCTTGGCCGCGGCCACGGCGTCGACCGAGGTGAAGACGATCTTACCGAAGGCCCCGCCCGGCCCGGCCGGCAGTCCGTGGAGAAACGGCACGGCGGCCTTTTCGGCCTCGGGATTGACGATCGGATGCAGCAGCTCGTCCAACTGCGCCGGCTGCACGCGCATCACGGCCGTCTGCTCGTCGATCAATCCTTCGCCGATCATGTCCATCGCCATGTTCAAGGCGGCGGTGCCGGTCCGCTTGCCCACGCGGCACTGGAGCATGTACAGCTTGCCGTCTTGAATCGTGAACTCGATGTCCTGCATGTCGTGATAGTGATGCTCCAGCCGGGAGCGGATTTCGTCGAGTTGCCGGTAGAGGTCGGGCCACTCGGTTTGCAGCGACGGCAGGTGCCGGTTCTGCGGATTTTTCGTCTCTTCGTTCAGCGGATTGGGCGTGCGGATGCCGGCCACCACGTCCTCGCCCTGGGCGTTCACGAGCCACTCGCCGTAGAACTTGTTCTCGCCGGTGGCCGGGTTGCGCGAGAAGGCCACACCGGTGGCCGACGTGGCGCCCAAGTTGCCGAAGACCATGCTCTGCACGTTGCAGGCGGTGCCCCATTCGACGGGAATGCCCTCGATCTTGCGATATGAAACCGCCCGGCGCCCTTCCCAACTCTTGAACACCGCGCCGACCGCGCCCCAAAGCTGCTCGTCCGGATCGTCGGGGAACTCGCGGCCGAGGACTTCCTGCACCTTCTTCTTGAAATTTTTGCACAGCCGCTTCAGGTCGGCGGTTTCCAGGTCGGTGTCCAACACGTCCTTGGCCGGCTTGCCCAGCGAGCGGGCCTTGGTCTTCTTCGCCCGGGCCATAAGACGCTCGAGCTGGACGCGGACGCCCTTCCCCTCGGCCGGCTCGATGTCCTCGGCCTTCTCCATTACCACGTCGGAATACATCATAATCAGCCGGCGATAGGCGTCGTAAACGAAACGCTCGTTGCCGGTCTTCTTCACCAGCCCGGGGATCGTCTTCGAGCAGAGGCCGACGTTCAACACGGTTTCCATCATGCCGGGCATGGAGGCGCGGGCGCCGCTGCGGCAGCTCAGCAGCAGCGGATTTTGCGGGTCGCCGAACTTCATCCCCATCACGGCTTCCGTCTTTTGCATGGCGGCGGCCACTTCGTCGCGAAGCGACTGCGGGAATTGTTTTCCCTCGGCGAAGAAAGCGGTGCAGAACTGGGTGCTGATGGTGAAACCGGCGGGGACGGGCATATTCAGTTTCGCCATCTCCGCCAGGTTCGCTCCCTTGCCTCCCAACTCGTTTTTCATCTTGGCATCGCCTTCAGTCCCATCCGGGCCGAAGAAATACACGTACTTTTGGGTCATGGCCGCCTTCCTTAGTGATTTGTCACAAAAAAATTGCCGATTTGGATTGTTTTTTGTCGAATCGTCGAGCAAAACAAGCAAAAAAGTGTATCAGTCGGTCCGGGGAACGTCAAGGATCGAGGTTTTATACGTTATTCAGTATGAAGGTGTGCCGATTCTACCGGTCTGTAAGGATTGATGGGCACTTACGTTCTGCAAACCGCTTGCGGTTTCGCAACGGAATCACCTTGCGGATTTGAATTGGAACCGGTGTTACTTCTCGAACGGATTCACCAATTCCACGCCGGCATGGCGGTAGTCGTCCACGTTTCTGGTGGCGACGGTCAGTCGATACTGGCGGGCGGTGGCGGCGATGAGGCTATCCTTGACCGGCATCGCACGGCCCTTCCGTTTCAACTCGGCCAACAGGCCGGCCCAAACCCTGGCCGTGTCTACGTCCAGGTTCAAGAGATGCAATTTTTTCGCTCCGCCGGCGAACCAGTTTTCCAGCCGCGTACGTTTCCTTCCGGGGGGAAGAAGCAGTATCCCGTACTCGAGCTCGCCCAAAATGATCGGATTGACGATAAGATGCCGCTCGTTGGTCCGCAGCCAATCCACAACTGATGGTGCAGGTTGCGGCTTGGTCGCCTCGCTCAGCACATTGGCGTCGACGAGAAAGTTCACGTTCGGCCTATTGGGGAGCGGTCAGATTGTATCCGTAGAATCGGAGGGCAGGGGGCAAAACCAGTCTTTGTCCGGACAGGCGAGCAGCCAGTCGATGACACCCGCTTTGCCCGGCGGCAACTGTTTGGTGAGCAGATATTGCCCGGGCGCCAAACGCTCTACGTCGAACTCTTCGCCGGGACGAATGTGATCCCGGCGGCGCAATTCGGCCGGCAACACCACTTGCCCCTTGGAAGAAATGCTCGTTCTCATAATAGTAAGATACCGTCTTACATGGCCTTTGTCAAGTGAACGCCGGCCCGCCGCCCCCGGCAGCCGCCGGTTGGCATAGCGGCAGGACCCCGCCACCGTGTATCATGGAGGAGTTCCGGAAATTGAACCATTTAGCCCGCCGCGGTTACACGGTGGGCGAAGTTGCGGAAAACCGCAAGCCGTGCCCCCGGTGTATTCACCGGGGGCGTAACCGTTCACAGGGGACTGTCCCAATTTTCGCGGCGTGATGGACGTAGCTCCGCGAATTAGCTTTACCGCCGCGAAAATGGGACTGTCCCCCTGGGGCGGCGGGAGGGGGACAGGTCCATGTTTTCGGCCCATGGTTTATCGATAAAATCACATTTTCCCGCCGAAAAATGGACCAGTCCCCTGCCGCCCCGTGAACGGTTACACCGGGGGCAAAATAATTTCTGTTGATGAATACCCCCGCTATGAAAAACTTCCCCCTGATGACCGCGGCCTTCGAGGGGAGTCTGGTGGCGGTGGCGATCGTGCTGGGGTGGCTGCTGGGAATCAGAACCGCTGGCGACGTTTCACTTCAATTTCCGCGACGCTTTGCTGGCGCTCGGGGCGACGGCGCCTCCCCTGATCTTGTTTTTGCTTTGCCTCAAGTTGCCGTTGACGCCGTTGAAGGAAATCGCCCGGATCGTCGACGAGATGATCGTGCCGCTGTTTCGGGATTGCCGGGTGTGGCAGTTGGTGGTGATCGCGGCGCTGGCCGGACTGGGCGAGGAGATGGTCTTTCGCGGCGTGGTGCAGGCGGCGGTCGCCGAGTGGATCGGCGGCCCGCGCGGACTGTGGCTCGGCCTGCTCGCAGCGGCGGCGCTCTTCGGGTTTCTACATACCATAACCCCCGCTTATGCCTTGCTGGCCGGGCTGATCGGGCTCTATCTCGGCTGGATTTGGCTGGCCACCGGCAATCTGCTGGTTCCGGTGCTGGTCCACGGACTGTATGACTTCCTGGTGTTGACGTATTTCGTGAAGGTGCGGGCGGGAACAGACCCCATTTAGATAGTGATGCGGAAAGTAGGGTGGGACAAGCTTCAGCGCGGTCCCACTACGATTTTCCGGCTGTTGGTGGGACTGTGCTGAAGCTCGTCCCACCCTGCATCAAGCCTTCGGTATTTTCCGATTGTGCCAATCGGGGGCTTTGGCGAAACTCTAGTGAATTGCAGACGCCGGGCGGTCGAAATTCATTACGTTGAGTGGTCCGAAGGCAGGCGGACGCCTGACCCTGTTTCGATTCGGAACTCTACATTCACGAGCACGATGAATAACTCCGGCCTATCGCGTCCGCTGGTGTTGGTGGTCGATCACCAGCGGGAAGTATTGGATGAAATCACCACTGTGCTGGGCGAGGCGGATTTCAGCTCGCACTGCTGCACGACCGCCGACGAGGCCATCGCCGCCGTCGAGACGGCCCCGCCCGACTTGCTGGTCTGCGAAATGAACTTGCAGGCCGAGAACAGCCTGGAAACGTATCAACGCATCAAGTGTCGGCCGGGGATGGAAGGCGTGCCGGCCTTGCTCCTCTCGGGCGCCCAACTGACCGACGTTATTCGCCGCAGCTTCGACGGCGGCAGCATTTATTGCCTCCGCAAACCGCCCGCCCCAAAAGTGCTCATCGAATTGATCGACCAGGCCCTGGGCGTGACTGCCGCCAGGTAATGCGGCGCTGGGTGGGAACGGAGGAGCTTATTTGCGCAGGCGTTTCGCCCAGAGAAGATTTTCGTTATAATTTCGTTGAAATGAGCTTGCTCTGGCGTGCACAACGGCCGCAACCAAACAAATGCTTATTGCAAATTGAAAATTGTAAAATGCAAATTGAAAATTGCAGATTGACGCAAGTCATTTCTGTTTTCAATTTGCAATTTTCAATTTGCATTCTTCAATTTGCAATCCTATAAGTGCGCAATACGAGCAGAAACCTCAACCTAAAGCTTAACCCATTCCAAAGTCCCGCCTTCCCTCGTTGCGAGGTTGCCCCCATGCCGATCCACACTCCGCCGATCAACCGTCGTCGTTTCCTGGCCGGAACACTGGCCGCGGGCTCGGGCTTGCTCTTGCCGCGCCGGCTGTTGGCCGAGGAAACCGCGACCGATCCCAATCTGTGGGTGCTGATGGCCGATATCCATATCCCCGCGGACCGCGAGAAGTCGAACGCGAACGGAAAAGGGGACATCACTGATTATGCTTTCCCAGTTTACCATAATCAGTGATGTCCCCTTTTCTGGCCCGCATGTCCCACCGCGGCACGGTTTGGGCGCACACTACGAGTGTGCCCCCGTCGCGCGACGCCGGGACTTGTCCCTCGATCACCACCGCGTGCGGCTCAGCCGGCCGCAAAGTCGTCGGCGGAGGCTTCGCCGAAGTCACCCGGATTTCGAGCGAACGGCTCGGCTGGGCGAAATCGGTCGGAATCGGCGTCGACTCGAAGCGCCGATTGAGGGTGGGCGATTGGCCGTGCGGCACCGCCTCCAACAACACGATTTCGAACGGCCGCAAGCCGAGAGAGACCTTTTCGCCGAATGCCGCATTCTCGCCGCGAAGTCTTGCCGGTTGGGGATACCAGCGGTAGAGGTCCCAATCGCTTGCGTCGGGCAATCCCCAGGCGGAGTTCAACTCCAGCGGGAGGGCGCGATCCTTCCAACAGGCGTTGTGCAACGCCAGGAACGCCCGTCGGCCATCGCTGCAACAGTAGCCGTACGGCTCGTTTTTCCAGGGGCTGCCCACGACGAAGCGCGGATTGCCGAAGCACTTGGGGCGCGCCCTTAGCAGGGCGACGAATTCCGCCATTTGCCGCCGTTCCGGCAGTGAGAGCCAAGCCGTATCGCTCCATGGCTGGGCCAGGAGGCTGCCGCGGCAGAGGTCCATGACAAAGCCTTCCTGCCATCGTTCCTTGCCGATCTGGCTGTTCCAAGGCCAGTCGGAAAGCCAGACGCCGAGCGAATCTTTGCCCAGCGCCGGGAAATCACCCCCCCGCATCGTGTTCCATTGGGCCTGGTCCAACTTCTGCGTGATGCTGTCTCGGGCGTACGGTGTGGGCGAGTCGCTGGGGGTCGAGGCCTCAATCCCAAGACCCGAATCGAAGACCGTGTCGGCGTACAAGAGCCACCACGGCGAACGGTATCCCCAGTAGAGCATCAGAAAGACATCGGGGTTTTCCGCATCCATCGCTTGTAGGAACTCGATCGCCGCGTCGATGATCGGCTCGGTCGAATAGCGGCCGGGCAGATGTCCGTGGGCCGGATTCAGGCAGGTCGTCTCGAAATTGTCGAACTTCAGCAGCCGCACGCCGTTGTGACGAATGTGATAGCGGAAGGCGTCGGTGTACATCGACTTGATCGGCTCGGTGGCCCGGCAGAAGCAGACGCGGTGCAACGGCAGGCGGGAAGCGTCCTTTTCCGCGCCCCAATTCAGTGCGCCTTGGACGGCTGGATTGCCGCCGATCGACCACGCCCGCCACGAACTGTCGATCCACAGGCCCGGCGCCGTACCCAGCTTCTCCAGCGCGGCGCGGATGTCCGTCATGCCATGTGGGAAACGGACCGGATCGAAGCGTTTCAGATCGCCGTTGTAATCGACCCAAAACTCGAGCGAATAGAAGTCGAAGCGGCAGCCGGTTTCGTGCTGACCTTGAGTCAGCTTCTTGAGGTTCGCCAGAATGTACGCTTCGGTCTGCTCGAAGTCGTTCCGGTTGGGGTCACTGTTGGGCATGCCGCCGAAGGGCTCGAAGATGGCGTACGGTTTGTCGTGTCCGCGGATAACCCGCCGCATGCGGCCATGAAGGTAAGCCACAAAGGCTTGCCGCGCCTCGCCGGGCGCCGACGCCGTAGACCGCCTCCATGCAGGGGAAGTCCTTTCCGGGCGCGATTCTGGCCCCGGGATACTGCCGGAGGCTGATCTGGCCGTCCTTGCCCGTCGCCCAACCCGCCGGATGGGCCAAGCTCATAAAGAATTCCTGGTTGAGGTAGAGAGGGAATCCTTGTCCCCGCTCCGACTCGGGAATCGTCGCCCCCAGCGCCGCTCCGTTGAAATAGAGGGGAGCATGCTGGGAGGTCTTGGCACTGGTGCGATAGTCGCCGAGGCGGACGTTCAACAAGCGGTTCAGCTCGCGGTCGCCCCGGTTGGTGATCGTCGCCAGCTTTCGCAGAACCGGTTGCTTCGCGTTCCAGCGATACGTGACCTCGGCGGAAAGCGCCGGCGTCTTCGCCGCAAGCGTAAAGACGACTTCGCCGGCGTCTCCTTCGTGCCGGACCTCGATGGCCGAGACCACCAAGGGGGGCGTCTGGAGGGGATGGTCGGGCAGGCCGATGTCAAGCCCTATTTCCGGCCCGTCGCCCAGAGATAGGGTCTCACCGTTCAGCCGGTTCTTCCATGAGTGTGCCCGCAGTCCGGCCGCAGTATCGAGGCGGAAAACGAAAAAGGGCGAATGCAACTCGACGCGCTGTTCTTGCTGCACCACGCGGCAAGCTGCCGGCGTGCCGGGCTGCGCCGTCACCTGGCCGGCCGTCAACAGGCGCCGATCCCGAGCACAACGCGGAACGTGGTCATCATGGGAACGGAAAAGGGGACATCACTGATTATGCTTTCCCAGTTTACCATAATCAGTGATGTCCCCTTTTCTGGCCCCACGCGGCAAGCTGCCGGCGTGCCGGGCTGCGCCGTCACCTGGCCGGCCGTCAACAAGGCGCCGATCCCGAGCACAACGCGGAACGTGGTCATCATGGGAACGGAAAAGGGGACATCACTGATTATGCTTTCCCAGTTTACCATAATCAGTGATGTCCCCTTTTCTGGCCCTTTTCTGGCCCCAACTGCCCTGTTTCGATTGCCGGTTCCACTCCCCAGCGCATTTCGTACACAAGATGGCTTCGTCGCCATCTTCGGCGTCGAGGTAATAATCGAGTTGGTCATCAGATAGTTTTCGCGTCTCGGCGGAGCCTGCACCGCCGTGCTCGCGACATAAGGGTGCGCCGCAACGGACGCAGAGAGCCGTGGCAACCCTGCCACAGGCGCACACGGCGGGTTTGTTTACAACCGTGGTTTTCGTCGAGTCCACCCAACGAAAGTTGCTCTTGCAGTAATCGCAATAATAGGAATCGATGCCGGACTGACGAGCATCGCCAAACCCGCAACTCGGACATCGTACCGGCTCACTTGGCATGGGTATCTCAGTGGGGACCGGCAAAGGGGTCGGAAGTCGTTTTTCGAGTAATCACGGTGCAGGCACCTTGCGCGGCCGTCCTTGCGCCAGGACCGGCAAAGGGGTCACTGATAGGAACTTTGATTTCTCACCAATGCCGGTGATTTTACCATAGAGGAAAGGTATGTCAAGGGTGCCGGAAGGGTGGTGCGGCCATGGCCGCACCACCCTTCCGGCACCCTTGACCGCCAGCAAGGGCGCATCAGCAGCATCCAAAAGCCATTCAAGCGGCCCATCCGACCGCCTGTCGAGGGCAAATTCCGTGATGCGCGCGCTCCGTCCACGGGCCGACTCGCCGTCGGAGAAAATCAGAAGGCCGGCTCGTACTCGTTGACCTCGAAAGGGTCGATGTCAACGTAGGCCGAATCGTCCGGGGCGAGCTGGACGAAATCTTCCGCCGCGTCGACATCCGACCAGTCCATCCAGTCGAAGAGGCCAAACGCGGCATCGTCGCCCTCACCCCCGGCCCCTCTCCCAAAGGGCGAGGGGAGTTGGCCAAGGCGGCCCTCACCCCCTGCCCCTCTCCCGAAAGGAGAGGGGAGTTGGCCAATGCGGCCCTCACCCCCTGCCCCTCTCCCGAAAGGAGAGGGGAAAATTCGCCGGCGGCGGGCGCGGCCGCAAAGGTCGCTAACCGCTTGGGCGTCTGAGAGTTACGGCACGCATAAAAGCCTGACAGGCGTGCTACTTCTCACGCCGTCTGTTTCAGGTCCACCGCAATTACCGCAGCGGCAGGTTCAATGCCGGACCGACACCCTTCCGCTGGCGCCTTCCAGCCGCGCCCAGAAGGGATGTTGACGGTCGCCGCGGGTGCGGACGTCTTCGAGCAGCACCTGCAAGTCGGGGCGAATTTTCTGCTCGTTGTTGTTGAAGCGGCGGCCGTTGACGGTGACGATCGAACGGCGGTCGAAGTCGATCATTTTCGGCGAGAGCCAGACGGTCACTTGAGCCGCGCCCGCCCGGACGTTGACGCCGTTGGTCTTGTTGATCGAGGCCTTGACCTGCACCGGCTGCGCGCCGGCCGGCGGGGGCCAGTTGGACGGATCGACTTCGGAGCGCGGCGGCAGCCCCCGCATCTCGACCCACCAGAAGAAATTGTCCCAGGCCCGCATCGAGACGCAGGCGAAGTCGCGGGGGAAGAAATCGCGGTGGAAGCGGCCCATCCAATCGAAGAGCCGCAGAATCTCGTCGGAAAAGTCCTCGTGCCCCCGGCCGCGGTACTCGACCACCGTGGTGTCGAAGCCGCGGCGGAGGTAGCGGTCCAGGTCGCGGGCGTTTTCGATCAGCTTGCGGCCGTCCAATTCGCCGGCCACCACGTAGAACGGCACGTAGCGGGCGTTCTCCCAATACAAATTGCAGTACTTGGCCGATTGGGCCACGATGGGGATCACGCCCGCCCACAGGTCCGGATGGGCCAGGGCGATGTCCCAGGCCGCGTCGCCGCCGATCGAGTAGCCCGACAGGTAAACCCGGTCGGTGTCGATGGCAAACCGCCGGCAGGCGTCGCGCAGCGAATTGAGCACGGCGGCGTGTTCCCGGGCTGAGTAGCCGTACTTCGTCTGGTGCTCGACGGTCCACACCGGCGCGATGACGATGTATCCGTGGCGGCCGGCCTGTCCGGTCCGTGCGCCGCCTTTGCTCCAAGGTCCGGCCCACCAGTCGATCTGCTGTTCGGGCGTGGTGGCCTCGCCGCAGAGCGTGACGATCGTCGGATAGTGCCGGTAGGGATCGTATTCCAGCGGCAACTGCACGTAGTAGGTGATCGGCTGCTCGTTGGTCAGGCCCGGGGCCTCGAGTTGCATGTAGCCCTGTTTCCCGGGCGACCATTCTGGCAACGGGGCGGGCGGCTTCATGTTCGCCAGCAGCTTGGCCACGATCTCCGGCTTGCCCGCCGGCTCCAGCTTAATGTAGTCGAACGTCCGCCGCCGGTCGGGGGCGGACGATTCGTTCAGATATTCGCGGATCAGGTTGCGGACCTTGTAGGCCGATAGCGCCTCGGTCAGGTTCGTCGCGGCCGAGTCGGTCCCCAGCAGCCAGCCGCTGACGGCCAGCGAAATCTTCTCCTCGGGGGGCATTTTCGCGTCATCGGCGTTCTGCATGAAGGCCGCCATCCGATCGAGCGTGTCCATGCTCAACTCGGCGGCGATCTCGTCGATGATCGGAGCGAGGTTCTTCTTGGCGGCGGTGTCCTTCAACTGCCCGGCCAGGTCCTTGAGCCGCTTGACGATCTCCGCGTACCGCGCCAGACGGGTTTTATAGTCCTGGAGCATCTCGCGGACGGATTGGAGAATCTCGCCGCCCACGCCCTCCGAAGGAAAATGCTGCAGCATGGCGTATACGTAGCGGTGCTGGCCGGCGTCGCGGCGGAGGCGAAGGTCACGGACCACTTGCTCGGCCGCAAGCTGTTTGATCGTCAGCAGCGAAGCGGCCAACTGCTCCTTTAGTTCGGGCTTGTCGGGAAACGCCTTCAACATGTCGTCCAGCACCTGCTTGGCCTCGCGGTAGCGCTGGCATTGTATATAGAAGCGGGCGATCTTCTTGTAGTGCTCGGGGTTCTTCGGGTCGATCTGATTGAAGAGAATGTCGTGCAGCGTGTCGGAGGGGATGTTGCTGGTGGCGATCCGCATGTCCCAGATGTGCGAGATGCCCTCGACTTTGGCCCATTGCGGCGTCAACTCGGTGATGCCCTGGATCACGTGCAGCGGGCCGCGCACGGTGAGCATGGTGAAGATCCGCCGGCCGTATTGGTCGAAGGGCTCGATCCGCATCGGCTGGCCGACGCTGCTGATGCCCTGGCCGCCGCGCAGCACCCGTTGGCGGATGAAGAACTTTTCCTCGACTTGCTGGTTCTCTTCGGGCGCAACCTGGCGGACCAGCCGGTCGGAGACGAACGTCCGCCGCAGGTCGTCATCCAACAGGAGGATGTTCTGGATCGGGGCCCCGCTGTCGGGCTGGATCGGCTTGGGCAATTCGGCCAGACTGGCCACCCGGCCCAGTTTACCCCGCAGCGTGCGGCCGTCCTTCATAATAATCTCGGCCCCGCGGGACGCGCCGGCCGATGTGGCGATCCAGGCCCCGGCCAGAAGAAATATCACCCACGCCGCGTGGACGCGGCGGCCAAGCAATCCTCCCCTCTCCCTTTGGGAGAGGGGCCGGGGGTGAGGGCCGATCGGCTTGCCGACTCGGCGAGAAATAGACACCGAGCGTTCAACACTAGCCCGAAGCGCAAGCGAGGGCAGTCCGTTACGCCACCCTCGCTTGCGCGTCGGGCTAGTGAACGACTGGTGAGAAAAGCGGGCCAGGGCTTGCATGAGCGCCTCCTCCCATAAATTCGATACACGACAACCATACCACATTGTCGTCCATCGTGGGGGGAAGTCAAGTTTTTAGGGTGCGGAGGCTGACCCAAAGACTCCCTGCCGTTTCCGTTGCCGCCCCATCTTCCGTCCCTGAAAAAATCCCTATCGTACCATTGTCGCCGCGTGTTTCACTCGCTCCTGCTGAATAAGGTGCATAGCTGCGTCATCGAAAAGACGGACGCCACAGGCTCGGCATCTGTAGTGCCTAAGGCGTTTAAGGGAGAATCCGTCGGCCAGGCGACAGTTTTCCACGACGGAAACCATCGCTGTTTCGCCACATTCGGGGCAATCGAAAGGTTCAGAGATCGGTGCTCTTCTTTGATGAGATAAGGACATAAAAAACATCCGCTCCCTTCTGCGTCAGGATCTTACCCTTCGTGTATATGTCAAGTCCGTCAAAAGTCATGCCTTTGATGACGTAAAGCTTTTCCGCTCGCTTCGTGCGGGGGTTGCGGGAACGGACGGTTTTGAAAATCGCCGGCGCGTTGAGAATTGACTCGTACACCAGTTCCGGCGTCAACGCATCGACAACCATCTCGGTCTCCGCCTTTTCCGTAAATACCACCTGCCTGGCCACGACAAGACGTTTTATTCGGATGAAAATGTCCATTTGAAGCGCTCTCTATACATTCTACCCGTCGAACCGCCGCGCCAGCAGCGAGATGTTCTGCCCGCCGAAGCCGAAACTGTTGCTCAACGCCACGTCGCAGCGGTGCTGCCGGGCGACGTTCGGCACGTAGTCCAAGTCGCACTCGGGATCGGGGTTCTCGTAGTTCGTCGTGGGCGGAACCGCGTTGTCGCGGATGGCCAGCAGGCAAATGATCAGCTCCGTGGCCCCGGCCGCGGCGATCAGATGGCCCATCATGCTCTTCGTGCTGGAGACGGGAATCTTGTAGGCCCGGTCGCCGAACACCCGCTTGATGGCCAGCGTCTCCACCTTGTCGTTGACCGTGGTGCTGGTGCCGTGGGCGTTGATGTAGTCCACGTCGTCCGCGCTCAGGCCGGCGTCGTCGATGGCCATTTTCATGCAGGAAATGGCGCCCCGGCCCTCGGGATGCGTGTCGGTGATGCGGAAGGCGTCGGCCGTCGAGCCGTAGCCGACGATCTCGCCGTAGATTTTCGCGCCCGGGCCTGAGCCCCTTCCAGGCTTTCGAGAATCACCATGCTCGAGCCCTCGCCGAGCACGAAGCCGTCGCGGTCGCGGTCGAAGGGGCGCGAGGCGCGGGTCGGCTCGTCGTTGCGGGTGCTGATGGCCGTCAGCAGGTTGAAGCCCGTCACGCCGAAGGGATGGATCATCGTATGCGCACCGCCGGAGAGCATCACGTCGGCCTCGCCGCGGCGGATGATCTCGACCGCCTCGCCGATCGCCTGGCTGCTGGCCGCGCAGGCCGTCAGACAATTCACGTTCGGACCCTGGGCGCCGAACAGCGCGGCCAAGTGTCCGGCGGGCATGTTCGGCTCCTGCTCCAACTCGGCGATCGGGTGCAGCGTCTCCACGCCCTTAAGGACGAACTTGGTCACGTCCAAGCGGTCTTTGTGCCCGTCCAGGGCGGCCACCATCATCTCGGTGAAGCGGTTGAAGTCCTGCTGCCCTTCGCCGCAGCCGGTGTAGACGCCGAAGCGGGTGGGATCGAGCTTTTCGAGGTCCAGGCCCGAGTCGGCCATCAGCCTGCTTGGCCGCGCCGACGG
Organism: uncultured Planctomycetota bacterium; assembly: GCA_963733145.1. Taxonomy (GTDB): domain Bacteria; phylum Planctomycetota; class Planctomycetia; order Pirellulales; family Thermoguttaceae; genus JAHIKV01. The sequence goes on from CAVTCJ010000013.1 coordinate 366,345, forward strand.
CGAAGTGGGTGTGCCGGCCCTGATATTTCCAGTCCTCGGGATCCTCGCCGGCCTGGGAGATGTCCCAATCGCGGACCTCGGCGGCGATTTTGGTGGGGAAGCCGGAGGCGTCGAATATGGAGATGTATCCCACGCCGGATTCCCCAGCCATCAGCTTTTTCCACATCGTCTCCGCGTCCGTCCCCAGCGGCGTGACGCAGCCGATGCCGGTAACTACAACTCGTCGTCTCATACAAGTGATCTCACTCATCTTTTTTCAATCAGAAACAGAAATTCGCAGTTTGGTTGTTCCGAGTCCTTAATCCACTCATTCGTCCATTTCATACTGGCCATGACGTTTTTTTTATAGTCCAATTCAACGACATCGAGTGATTTTTCCGTTTTCCGATAATACCGTGTTGAGTTCATCGGCGGTAGCTCTGCCTCCAGAGCTATACGATAGAATGATCCAGCGTGCTTTCACAAGGCGGAGCAACCGATCAATAGCATCGACGGCGATGAATCTTCCGCGGTCATTCTTTCGGAATTCCTCGAAAACGGAGCCTGCGATGGTATCGGACGAATCCCTTCTGCGTTTCGCCTTGCCGAACAACGGCGGCTTGTCGTTCAGGCAAATAGTCGTCCAAAGGTGGTAGTAAGAGGCGTATCTGACGCGGGAGGGGGGCATTTTCTCGTTGTTCGACCCATAGGGAGGATCGAAGTAAGCGAGATCGGCCTCGATTGTCGGCGTCAGGTCGAATATATCGCGTCGATACACGCGATGCTCTTCTTCGTTGATAAAAACTTTCGGAACTCGAGAATCAGATCGTTGTAGGACCTTGGCGACCAGTCTTGCAGATAGGATACAAAGTGTCCCAGCGTGCTGTCAACTTGATCGAGAGCGAGGATAAGGCTGGTAAATGGCAACGGCCTTGTCTAACGGCGGCAAAGCCAATCGCTCGATTTCCTCCCTGATCGCATCCAGTTTTCTTGTGTTGTGAACCTGCCAGGGTTTTTTTAGGCCGTCTATTTGGGCGGCACGCCCTCCATTGGGGAATCCTCCGTAGTGTTCCGTGAACCATCCGTCGATGGGTTTCAGCGAGTTCAAGTGTCGAATGAGTTCGCGGTAAGACGCCGGCGGCTTGTCGTTCAGAAGATAGCACGTTCCGAACACCTCCGACCAAACCGAGACATCGTTGCAATATACCCGATAGCCATTCTTCGCAAGGGCCTGCGACACGCGAGTGGTCCCCGAAAACCCGTCCAAAACGGTCCGGGCATCAACTTTCCCGGCCAAATGAAGGATGTGCGGGAATCAACTTGAGTTTGGAACCGGCGTACTTTACGCCCTCGGTGGGAGTTACATCGACCGCCACGTCCTGAAATAGGGAGAGAGTGCCGCTCATCGTGTTAATCCCGACTTTTTCTTGAGAAGGGCAATGTCTTCTTTGATCTTCTCAAGGGCCGACTCGTGGCCCGCGCTTGACGATACCAGCGCGTGAGAGAACAACTTCACCAAGATGAGGTTGTGCGAGTAGTCGATCCAACCGTTTGTGACGCTGTCGAAGTATTTCAATCCATTCTTGGTGTGCGTCCAGAGTCCCCTTTGCAGTGCATTTGCGGCGGCGCTGCCGTATCTGACTTCGCAGATATAGCCGTCTTCGGCGTCGTAGAAGCGATATACCGCGTGTTTTCTTCCTCTGCCGGCATCTTCGCGGCTAATTCGGGCGGTGCTGTTCATTGCCCGGTCGTAGTCATAAACGAGTATGTTACATCGTTTTTTCTTTTCGTCGTAAATGAGAGGCAGTACATTGATGTTCCTGAAATCGGCGAACGCGGGATCCAAAAATACTTTCGCCTTATCGTTTTCTTATTCGCTGATATCATTGGATTCACTCTCCAATCGAGGAAACATCCTGCAATCCCTGTCGGTCGACAATTGCAGCGGACCGTCCCCATAAGCCTTCAGACTGACCGGAAATTCAGCCTTCGTGATCTCATTGACGATTTGGATGTCTTCTTCGTGCGTTTTGGCTCGATAAAGGTCTTTTCCAACGTGGATGGACCGGAAATCGTACATGTATTGATTGATGAATTCGGCGATGGCGATCTCGGCAAGGTCTCCGTGGGTCTTGTTGCCGATCAGCCGCATAGTGAAAATATTGCTCAGCGTGGTTGTGATAAGCTCCGGGTATTTGCCGATCAACAATTTGAGCCGCGTCGTAAAGTCTTGATAAGGCGTCAGTTCCATATCTCAATCCTCATAGGGCGGGCTTCATCCGGGAATCTCGACGTAGCGCTCGCGGGACATCTCGGCACCATAGGCAATGCAGGCCCTGACGTCGGCTTCATCCAATCCGGGATAGTCGGCAAGAATCTGTTCCACGCTGCATTTGTCGGCCAACAGATCGAGAATCAGCGAGACCCAAATGCGGTGTCCGCGAATGCAGGGTTTTCCAAAACAGACGTTCGGGTCGATTGAAATCCGCTCGAGCAGGTTGGTTTTTTGCATGGTTTATCCCCTCATACCTGCATTCTCACTTATCGAGGCGCATGATTCACCGCATCAATTCTACCACCGATCGGCGGCGCGGAACAGTCACGCCCCGCCGTTCTCGACGGCCTCGACAAGATGGGCGGGGGGCTGCAAGCGGCTGCCGTCGGCGGCCACGCCCACGTCGAACGCCCCCAGCAGACGCATCATCCGCAGAAACGTGGCGGGGTCGAAGAGACTGCCCAGGCGGGCGTCGTTCAGATGGGCAAAGACGATCTCCGCCTCGGCGTGCAGCACGTCGCCCTTGTGGCTGGTGGCCGAGACCATCGCCCCCTCCGCCCGGATGTACTCGATCTTTACCGAGTAAACGAGGGTGTCGCCGGGCTTCGCCTCGCAATGGAACACCGCCTTCGGGACCTTGGCCAGCACCACCTTCTCTTGAAAATGGCCGTGCTCGCAGACCAGCAGCCCCCCGGTCTGCGCCATCCCCTCGATCACCAGCGAGTTGGGCAGCATCGGGTAATACTTGAAGTGGTCGTGCAGGTGGTCCTCGGCCAGCGAGACGTTCTTGATCGCCTTGGCCGATTGCCCGCTGTGGAACTCGATAAATCTATCGATCCAATACCATCGCATAACAGTCTGCCGCCCTCAAGGTGAAAAAACCTGTAGGAGGCGACTCCTGTCGCCGATTGAACTGGGTTGTAACTTCAATCGGCGACGGGAGTCGCCTCCTACAACGTTGTAACCCACTCTCAGTCGGTCACTTCCACTTTGCCCTCGACGAAGCGGCACATGTCGGCCACGGTCAGGAGGTTGGCGAAGTCCTGCACGGCCGGATTCTGGGCGAACTTGTCGAGATTGGCGAAGGGCATGCGTTTCCGCAGTTCCGACAGGCCCGTCTCGGTGACCTTGCCGTCCTGGACGTACTTCGAGTCGGTGAGGATGTCCTCGGGAAACAACTCGCCGCGGGGGATTTTGATGTCGAACGCCTTCTCCAGGCGGAAGACGATGTCCAGAAAGTCGATCGACTCGGCGCCCAAGTCGCCGACCAGCGTGGCTTCCGGTTTGACGTCTTCGTCGTCGACGCCGAGCGCATCGACCAAAGCGGCCTGAATCTTCTCAAAGACTTCTTCCTTCGTAGGCATTGAACGGAACCTCCAAACGGACCGATTGTAGTTGTCTCAGGGTGCGTGAAACGCACCGCCGCCATCGTAAATAATCCATGGTGCGTTTCACGCACCCTACTATTTTCCAAACCCGGCGTGGACGCCGGGGCTAAACTAATCCCTCATCCCTCATCCCTCATCCCTCATCCCTCAATACCCCCCCAAACTCAACCCGCCGTCCACCCGCAGCACCTGGCCGGTCACATACGCGGCGTCGTCGCCGGCGAGGAACGCGGCCACCGCGGCAACCTCCTCCGGCCGTCCGATGCGTTTCAGCGGAATCATCTTTTTGATCTGATCGCCGGCGATGCCGCGGACCACCTGGCTCATGTCGGTTTCGATCATCCCCGGGGCGATGGCGTTTACGCGCACGTTGCGGGGGGCCAATTCCTTGGCCAGCGAGCGGGTCAGCCCGTTGATGCCCCCTTTGCTGGCCGCGTAGTTCACCTGCCCCCGGGCGGCGAACTCGGCCGCCGTGCTCGACAGATTGACGATGCTCCCGCGGCGGGCCATCATCATCGGCTGCGTCACCGCGTGGCAGTAGTTGAACGTCCCGCCAAGGTTCGTCTCGATCACGTCCCGCCACTGATCGGCGGTCATCGCGCCCAGCAACCCGTCCCGGACGATCCCCGCCGAGTTGATCAACACGTCGATCTTTTCCCACTCCTCGAACAGGGCGTCGACCAACTGGTGCGCCCGCTGCAAGTCGCGGACGTCGGCCTGCAAAGCGCGGACCTCGCCGGGGGCCGATTTCAGTTCCTCCGCCAGGCTTTCGGCGGCCTGCCGGTTGCTGTTGTAGATGAAGGCGACTTTCGCCCCTTCGGAGGCCAAACGGGCCACGCAGGCGCGGCCGATGCCGCGGCTCCCGCCCGTCACGATCGCCGTTTTGCCTTCAAATCGCATGGATTCTCTTTACGAAGTGCTGGATGCCGTTGCGGCTTCAACCTGCGGATGATAGATCAATGCCAGTTGGCTCCGCAGTTCTCTCCGCATCGCGCGGTCGGTCTCCGCGTGCTGCGGACCGGAGTCGGCCTGATTATAGCAGGCCAAGGTGAACCGGGCACCCACGGTGAGCCGCCCGTTGACAGTTCCCACTCCTTTCAGCTTTACCTCTCCTTCGCCGTATTTGAGTATTTCGGCCGTGACTGTCAGGGTTTGGCCCGGCTCGACGAACTGTGCGTATTTTACGTTGTTGGCCTGTTTGAGCACGACCATGCTATGCGCGAAGTCCTCGCCGACCCGCACCAGCCAAGCCCCGGCTTGGGTCAGGGCTTCGAGCATCAACACGCCGGGCATCACCGGGAAATGCGGGAAGTGATCGGCCAAATACTCTTCCGACATCGTCAGCGTTTTTACCGCCGTGATGCGCACACCCGGTTCCAGTTCGACGATGCGATCGATCAGAGCAAACCGCATGAGACCTTTGGAAAGATAATCGGCTTGGGCAAAACGCGGCCACGTGGAAAAACTCAAACTCACTAGTATACCGATCGGGGTATCTATCTACAACTCCAGCCGAGACCTTCGAGGCGATTTTACGCATCCCATTGCCCCGAACCAAGTTATATTGATCTCACCCCCCGGCGCCCGCTTCGGCGCGGTCGGCAATGCCGGGAATTTTTTGTCGATAATGCCGTCAAAGGCTGCCAATATGGCAGATTGCCCGACTTTGTTGAACATTGTCTCCGACTCGTAAGTCCTTGTCCTACAATTATTAACGTCTGCAATCCGCGATTTCGGTACGGCTTTTGCGTATCCCTCTTACAGAAGGTGCGACCCCAACACAATACATTTCGGGAGGTCTATCATGATTTCCGGCAATCGCAACGTTCGTCACCCCTTTCGTCAGTTGCGCGACGAAATGGATCGTCTTTTGTCGGGCTATCTCGGCCCGGCGGCCGAGGGCCTTTTGCCGCAACTGTTCCGCGGCCAGCCCGCCGTCAACGTCTGGGAGCGCGAGGAGGCCTTGGTGGTGGAATTGGAAGCGCCCGGCACGAAAGCCGACCAAGTGGACGTTTCGGTGGCCGGTGGAGAACTTTCCGTCAAAATCGATCGTCCCCAGCAGAACGAGGAGGGAGTCACGTACCACCGCCGCGAACGCCCGGTCGGATCGTTCAACCGCATCCTGCGGCTCCCCTTCGACGTCGACGCGGACAAGGTCGAGGCCGAAATCCGCGACGGGGTGCTGACCATTACTTTGCCCAAAGCGGAGACCGCGAAACCGCGAAAAATCGCCGTCAACAGCGCGTGACGTTCCGATGGATAATCGGCATTGGACAACAACGCCAACGCCGTTTAGCAGCCGCCGGCACGGCGGCTTGCGGCAGTGCGAAGGGTGGGACAAGCGAAGTGCGGTCCCACCAATAACGGCAAATACTTGGTGGGACCGCGCTTCGCTTGTCCCACCCTACGTTGCTTATGTTACATGCGTTCATCGCCCCCGGTGAATACACCGGGGGGAAGAAATAAGGAGCAATCAACATGGACACTGAAAAAACCATTTCCAAACCGACCGCCGAACAGGCCGCCACGGCCGAGCGAACCCGTTGCGGGCAGTGCTATCGACCCAACGTCGACATCCTCGAGCAGGGCGACGAGTTGTTGGTCCTGGCCGACGTGCCCGGTGCCCGGGCCGATTCGATCGACGTCAATTTCGAGGACGGTACGCTGGAGATTCACGCCCTCGTCGAGCCCCGGCAGAACGACGACCAGGACTACTTGCTGCGGGAATACGGCGTGGGCGATTATTACCGCACGTTCCACGTGAGCGAGGCGATCGACGCGGGAAAGATTTCGGCCAATTACGCCGACGGCGTTTTGACGCTACACTTGCCCAAGGCCGAAGCCGCCAAGCCGCGAAAAATCGCCGTCGGGGCCGCGTAAAATTGTGTGTCACGTGCTGGTGCATGTTACATTTAGCCCCCGGTGAATACACCAGGGGCCAACGACAAACCATTCAGAAAAGGAGCACAGTTCCATGAGTCTTATCCCTTGGCGTAACAAACGTGAATCCCCGTCCGGCGAAATGTCGCCCATGTTCGCCCTGCGGAGCGAGGTCGATCGCCTGTTCGATTCATTTCTCCGCGAGCCGTTCGGTTCGCTGGACTGGCCGCTCTGGAAATCAGACAAGTGGACCCCGGCCATCGACGTCGCCGAAAGCGACAAGGAATTGACCGTCCGGGCCGAGTTGCCCGGCATCGATCCGAAGGACCTGAACGTCTCGGTCACGGGCAATCAACTCGTCCTCAGCGGCGAGAAGAAAGAGACCAGCGAGACCGACGAGAAGGGCTTCCACCAGTGCGAAACCCGCTACGGCTCGTTCCATCGCACGATCCCGCTGCCCGAGGGCGTGGACACCGAGAACGTCGACGCCCAATACGTCAACGGCGTGTTGACGCTGCGTTTGACGAAGACCGCTCCCACTCCCGCAAAACGGATCGAAGTGAAGGTGAAGGAGTAGTGGCAGAACGTAGGGTGGGACAAGCGGAGCGCGGTCCCACCATTGAAACACGGTGGTGGGACCGCGCTTCGCTTGTCCCACCCTACCTGCCGTTTAGTCCCGGCGACTCACGCCCGATCCCGCCAGTAGGTTTGCAGCTTGACGAACTCGTCGAACATGGCGTTGAAGCTCTGGGGTTTCACGTCGACCGCGCCCCAATCGCCGTAGTCGAAGGCAATCACGCCGCCCTGGGGCGTGCTCCAGTGGCGGACGATCTCCCGCGCCTCCTCGCGGATTGCCGCCTCGTCGCCGTGGGGCAGCGTGGCCTGAATGTCCACCGTCGCCAGAAAACACACCTGCCCGCGAAACTGCTCACCAAACTCCACCAGGCCGTAGTTCCGCGTCTGTTGCATGTTCAACACGTCGGCGCCCAGCTCGATCAGCCGGGGCACGAAGTCGTTGACCCGGCCGCAACTATGCAGAATCACGTCCCAGCCATAGCCGTGCAGCACGTCGAATATCTGCTTGTATCGCGACGCGAAAAACTCGTCGAACGTCCGCCGGCTGACCAAAGTGCCCTGCTGAGTCCCCCAGTCGTCGGTCATAAAGAGCCCGTCGATGCGGCCGGGAAACCGGCGGTGCAACTCGTGGCACTGCTCGATCTTGAACTCCGTAATCATGTCCAGCACCCGATGGACCTTCTCGGGCTCGAGATAAAAATCCTGCATCGTGGCGGCGAATCCGCGGAGCTTGTGCAGCCGCGAGAACAATAGCGAATGGGCGGTCAGCGCCACGTAGCGGTCGCCGGCCTCGTCGATCAACGGTCCCAGCCGCTCGTAATAGAACGGATTGCGCGGGTCGGGCGGCCGGTAACGGTCCAGGTCCGCCCAGGTCTCTAGGGGGTTCTCGGTCACCTGTCCGATCGAGCGGACCTCGGTGACGGCCCAACCACAGCCCCAGTCGTCCCCGCCCGGCGTATCAAAGAACCAACCGGCCTGCTGGCGGTCCATCTCCCATATATTGCAGACGTCGTCGGGCGCCCAGGGAGTCTTGTGGTTCCAGTGCTGCCAGAAAGGGAGCCGGGGCGGAGATTCAAACCGGATAGCGCGGCGGACGATTTCCCGTGGAGTCATGGACCTGCCGGTGGGATAAAGGCGGAAAGCGTCGAAAATGGGGACTGGCTCCGTCGCCTTGAGCCAGTTGCGCCCCGATAAAGAACCTCGCCGGCGACGGTGCCTGTCCCCATTTTCGACTGTCAACGCAATGCTGTCGTACTAAGCCGGCGATTCTACTGCATGATTTTTCGCCTGTCAACGAAAGCAAGGGCTCCGTTCGTTTAGCCCTGGCGTCCACGCCGGGAGAATATGGCATAAATGCCGCCATAGATCCACCCGGCGTGGACGCCGGGGCTAAACGAGGACGCTGAAAGCACACACCCTCGCCCGCCGCCCTTGCCCGGCGCCAATCCCGGCGTAGAATAATAACAGCCATGCCTGTCATTTTATGTCCCACCGACGGACGGGCATCCGGGGCCGTGGACGGCCTGTTGGCTCGATTTATGTCAGAAACACCTTGCCTGGAGCAAAAATCATGCGTTACACATTGCCCGAATTACCCTACGCGTACAACGCCTTGGAGCCGCACATTGACGCCCGTACGATGGAGGTCCACTACAAGGGACACCACGCCGCCTACGTGACCAACTTGAACGCGGCTATCGAAGGTCATCACATCGACATCCCCGACGTCGAGGACTTGATGACCGCGTTGAACACCCTGCCCGAGGAAATCCGCCCGGCGGTTCGCAACAACGGCGGCGGACACGCCAACCACTCGCTGTTCTGGACTCTCATGACCGAGAACGGCGGGGGCCGGCCGGGACGCGAACTGCTCAAGGTCATGGACGAGCAACTCGGCGGTTTCGAGACCTTCACCAAGCAGTTCACCGCCGCCGCGATGGGCCGCTTTGGCAGCGGCTGGGCCTGGCTCTGCCTCGACGCCGGCCACAAACTGCTCATCGAGAGCACGCCCAATCAGGACAGCCCCTTGATGTTCGGACACATTCCGATCCTGGGCCTCGACGTTTGGGAACACGCCTACTACCTGAAGTATCAGAATCGCCGCGCCGAGTACGTGAAGGCCTTCTTCAACGTAATCAACTGGGATACCGTGAAAGAGCGCTACCAGGCGGCGGTCAACAAACCGGCCTATGCAGGCGCGCGGTGATCGCACTGCCGTGCGTTATTTAGCCCCCCCCCGGTGATTACGCCGGTGGCGAGGACCGTAGGGTGGGACAAGCGCAGCGCGGTCCCACCAAGAACGGCGAAAAAGATGGTGGGGCAGGGCTTCGCTTGTCCCACCCTACGCTCCGCAACCGAAAACTATTTAGCCCCCGGTGAATACACCGGGGGCAAGAGTTGGATTCGGCGCAGGCGCCGCCACCCGTGTATTCACGGTGGGCTAAATGGATTGGGTTGGCACATATTTTCAACGACCTCGACCCCGGCCGAGCGCATCGTCTCGAGGGCCCGCCGGACGTCGCCCTCGCTGAGGTCGATGCCCCGGCAGCCTTCGAGGACGACATGCGTCTTGAAGCCCAGGGAGACCGCGTCCAGGGCACTGTATTTTACGCAATAGTCGGTCGCCAGGCCCATGATGTAGACGTCGGTGGCGCCGCGGTCGCGGAGGAACTCGCCCAGTCCGGTGCTGCGGCGATGGCCGTTGTCGAAGAAACCGCTGTAGCTGTCGATCGTGCGATCGACGCCCTTCTCGAAAACGCGGCCGATCCGGGACCGGTCCAGCCCGGCGATCAGTTCCGCCCCGCGCGTGCCTTGCACGCAGTGGTCGGGCCATAACGTCTGCTCTAGCCTTTCGAGTTGGACAAGCTCCCCGACCTGCTTGCCCGGATGTTGGCTGGCGAAACTCAAGTGATCGGGCGGATGCCAATCCTTGGTGGCCGCGACCAGATCGAAACCGGCCATCAGACGATTGGCCACGGGCACGGCCAAATCGCCTTCGGGCACCGCCAACGCGCCGCCGGGGGCAAAATCATTCTGCAGGTCCACTACGATAAGCGCGTTCACAACAACCGTCCTTTTCTCTTTCTCCCCTCTCCCTTTGGGAGAGGGGCCGGGGGGTGAGGGCTTGGCGATCATAAACAAGCAACGGCGAGATTTGTTCCGGACCATCGGCCCTCACCCTAACCCTCTCCCAAAGGGAGAGGGGGCTCTTTTCTTTCCATCGGCCCTCACCCTAACCCTCTCCCAAAGGGAGAGGGGACTTTTTTCATTACAACCGATTCCGCGCGCGGAGTATCAATTCCGTCTTCAAGTCGTACAGCCCGCACTCCAGCCCGACCGGATAGCGATGCGGATTTTCGTGACGGAGGACGCCGGGGTGGAACAGGTCGAGTTGTTCCCGCGTGCGGCGGTGAATAGCTCCGAGCGGCGGCAGTTCGTAGACCACGCTTCCGCCCCGCGCGATCGGCGTCAGCAGGTCGGTGTACGGCTCGCCTTTCCGCACCGCGCGGCGGCGGGTAGGATCGAGCGGATCGACGATGACCGGCTCCTCGGGCAGCATCGACAGCTCGTTGTAAATCATGTCGGCCGCGGCTCGGGTGTCGTTTCGATAGCGGCGGACTTGCAGGATTCCCGGCGTCGAAGTCTTGAGCGCCTGTTCGGAGAGCTTCACTTTCGGATGCCAGGCGCCGTCTTCCGCCCTGAGCGCGCTAAGTTTGTACACGCCCCCCAGGGCCGGCTGATCGTAGGCGGTGACCAGCCGGGTGCCGACGCCCCAGACGGCGACCTTGGCCCCCTGGTTTTTCAGGCTGGCGATGAGGTATTCGTCCAGATCGTTGCTGGCCAGGATGGCCGCGTCCGGGAAACCGGCCTTGTCCAGCAGCCGCCGGGCCTCGATGCTCAGATAGGCCAAGTCGCCGGAATCCAGGCGGACGCCGGCCAGCCGGTGCCCCTTGGCGCGCAGTTGCCGGCCGACGCGGATCGCGCTGCGCACTCCTTCGAGGGTGTCGTAGGTATCGACGAGGAAGACGCAATTGTTGGGCAACGCCTCGGCGTAGCTCTCAAAGGCCGCCAACTCCGTGTCGAAGGCCATCACCCAACTGTGGGCGTGTGTGCCGCGGACGGGAATGCCGAAGAGCCGGCCCGCCAGCAGGTTCGAGGTCGCCGCGCAACCGCCGATGTATGCCGCGCGGCTCGCGGTCAGGCCACCGTCGATCCCCTGTGCGCGCCGCAGACCGAACTCCAGCACGGGCTCGCCCTCGGCCGCCCGGCAGATTCGCGCCGCCTTGGTGGCAACGAGCGTCTGATAGTTGATCGCGTTCAGCAGGGCCGTTTCGAGAAGCTGGCATTGCAGGATCGGCCCCTGCACGCGGATCAACGGCTCCTGGGGAAAGACGACGGTGCCTTCAGGGATTGCATCGACGTCCACTTCGAGTTTGCATCCAGCCAGATAGGCGAGAAAATCGGCCGGGAACAGGGGACGCCCGTCGTTACCCTGAAGCGTCGCCAGATAGTCGAGATCCTCGGTCGAAAAGCGGAATCCCCGCAGATGCTCGACGACGTACTCCAATCCGGCGACGACCGCGTAACCGCCGCCGAAGGGTTTTTCGCGGAACGACAGGTAAAACGCCGCCTCCTGCCCGGCCCGGCCTACCTTCCAATAGCCGCAGGCCATCGTCATTTCGTAGAGGTCGGTCAGCAACGCCAACGCGGGCCGGTAGATATCGAATAATCGCGGCACTTGATTGTGGCTCAAGAATTTTGTTCGTGTAGGGTGGGTCAAGCGAAGCGCAGGCCCACCATCGTTTTTCCCGCAGTTGGTGGGGCTGCGCTTCGCTTGACCCACCCTACACGCCCAGGAATTTTCGCAACAAATAAATACTATTCCGGCATTTTTTCCGGCTTGTACTCGTGGGGCCGCTGGCGGACGACTTTGGCCTCGATGATCCGGTCGGGCAACGGGGCGTTCTTGTCGTCGGGATCGCGCCGCTGAATTTTCGAGAGGACGTCCATCCCCTTGATTACCCGGCCGAATACCGTTTTATTGCCGTCCAGTTGTGGCGCGGGCACGAAGGTCAGAAAGAACTGCGAGCCGCCGGTGTCGCGGCCGGCGTTGGCCATGCTCAGGCTGCCGCGGAAGTGAAGCCGATGGTTCGGCTGGTAACATTCGCAGGCGATGGAGTAGCCGGGTCCGCCGGTGCCGTTGCCCCGCGGGTCGCCGCCCTGGGCCATGAATCCCTTCGTCACGCGGTGGAAGGTCAGGCCGTCGTAAAATCCCTTCTCGACCAGGGAGATGAAGTTGGCCACGGTGTTGGGGGCCTCGTTCTCGAACAGTTCGAGGAGGATGTCCCCCTTGGTGGTCTTCAGCAGCACCCGCGGCAGATTGTCGGCCTTCGCCTGGCGCTCGCGGAGGGCTTCCTCCTGTGGCCAGACGTGTTTGTAGTAGGGGATCAACTGCAAGTCGAGTGCGCCGGTTTTGACGGCCTCGTCTTTTTCCGAGGGGGATTTGTAGAGCCCTTTTTCGGCGGCCACCACCAGATACTTCTCGGCGGCGTCGAAGTGGTTGGTGGCAAAGGCGGCGATCCCCGCAAAGTTGGCGATCTTCGGGTCGACGCACTTGTTCTCCATCAGCATTTGGCCGATGGTGAAGGCCGGTTCGTAATCGTCCTCGTGCACCCACTGCGCCATCAGCCGCACCAGGAACAGGGTGATCTGTGGGTCGGCGTTCGGCGCTTCCAGAAACGCTTTTTTTGCCGAGTCGATCAATTTCGGCTCGATCTTCTCCCCTTGGGCCATCAAATCCTTCCATTGCAGCTTGATTTGGTCTTGCTGCTGCTCGGAGGCCGTTCGATACTTCATCTGCAGGCCGCCCAGTTTTCCCAGGATTTCGTTCATCTCGCCCTGGATGCGATAAAACTCCTTCGCCTCAGGGCCGCGATTGGGGGCGGGCGCCGCGCCGGCGGCCGCAAACAACAGTGCCGGCAAGAGCAGCAAAATCAAAGCCGGCGTCAGTAAAAAACGTGCGATCATGGCTGTACTCCGTGGGTTCTGCGGCGTAGGCGCTCCTTCCTCCACTCTTCATTCTACAGTATCCTTAATGGGCTTGCACGAGCCGGCCCGTTTGTTTAGCCCCGGCGTCCACGCCGGAAATATTTCCACCGCATCACTCCCGGTGCGAGCGCCGGGGCTAAACAGTGGTGCGTTTCACGCACACTACGACCGGAATTGCGTGCATTTCACGCACACTACAACAACGCAGATGGCCAAGAAAAACCGCAAATCGAACCCCGGACGCCCCGGCCGGGACGCCGCGAAAACCGTCGCCGGAGTGCGGATCATCGGCGGACAGCTCCGCGGACGCCGCATTAATTACTCGGGCGACGCCCGCACCAGACCGATGAAAGACCGCCTCCGCGAAGCGATCTTCAACCTCATCGGTCCGAGCATCCGGGGCAAACACGTCCTGGACCTGTTCGCCGGCACCGGGGCGCTGGCCCTGGAGGCCCTCAGCCGGGCGCCGACCGGGCCACTCTCATCGAACAGCACTTTCCGACCGCAAGCCTCATTCGCCGGAACGTGACCGAACTGGGGCTTGAGGCCCAGGCCGAAGTCGTCTCCGCCAACGCTTTCATCTGGCGAATGAAAGGGTCGGAAGTCTTTATTTCGGACGAGACGCCGTTCCGCACGGCCTGGGTGGTGTTTTGCTCGCCCCCCTATGATTTCTACGTCGAGCGGTCCGCGGAGATGCTGGAGCTAATCGAGGGATTGATCCGCTCGGCCCCGGCGGAGAGCATTTTCGTGGTCGAGGCGGACGCGCGATTCGATTTCCGCCTGCTTCCCGACCCCGACGGATGGAACGTCCGCTCATACCCGCCCGCGGTGGTGGGCATTTTTCGCAAGTGTTAGCCCGGATTATTCATAAACACGAAGGAACATTGTCATTCTGAGCGCAGCGAAGAATCTGGGCTGTTTGCGGCGCATTGAGATCCTTCGCTGCGCTCAGGATGACGTTTATGAATAATCCGGGTTAGGTCTTGGGTCTTGGGTCTTAGCCCAAGACCCAAGACCCTGTTGCCAAACAGGTTCCTGCTATCTTAACCGTATTGCGTTTAGCCCGGCGTCCCGCTACCCATACATCCCATACCTCCCCTCTTCACCGCCAGCGACAACTGGAACTTTTCCCGTCGCCTCTCGGTGGACTATATCCTTCCCGGCAACCGATGAAAACAGATACCGGCCGGTATGATTATTCGGATTGCGCCAAATCGAAGGAACGAACAATGGTCCAGCGTCGCTATACAATGTGGATTCTGCTGTCGGCAGCGGCGTGCCTGCTGGCGTTGAGTTTCGCCCCCCGCCAGTTGTGGGATCAGCTCGGGGCATCCAAGCCGCTCAAGGATTCTCAAGCGGCGGTACATAAGCTCACTTTGGCGACCCCGCCGGAGCCGGACCTGTACCGTTTCACGGAAGTGGACGAATCCGCCTATCAGACGCCGATCCAAGCCGATCCGCTGGTGGAGGAGGCCGAGTTGCTCGCGCCCGCCGAGTCAAACCCGGCGGAAATGGCCGACCGGATCGCCTCTCACGTGGATGAGCCGGGCACGGCCGGTGCGCCCGATGTGGGCCGAACCGGGCCCAGCCTGATTGCACCGGCAACGACACCGGAGACGGGGAAGTTGGGTGCCACTGCTGGCTTGCCCAGCAGTGAAACCCCTGCTTTACCCCACCGCACTGCTGGACAAGCCAGCAGTGGCACCCTTTCTCAACCGGCCGAGAGTGGCAGCCATGTTCAACCGGCCGAGAAGCCGGCACAGGGGCCGCCCGTGCTTCCGCTGCCTGAATGGGCCCGGCGTTTGCCGGCCTACGTTGCCGGCCTCCATTTGCCGAGCCTGCCGGAAATCGTGGGCAACGGTCAAACGACTGACAAAACATCATCCCCCAACGCCGCCGCGGGTGCCACTGCTGGCTTGCCCGGCAGTGAAACACCTGCTGTACCTCACCGCACTGCTGGACAAGCCAGCAGTGGCACCCATTCTCACCCGGCCGCGTTGCCCGTGCCGGAGGCCAAGCCGCTGCCGATCGCGGTCAAGCCGAAGCAAGCGAAAAAGGTATGGCCGGCGCCGACTGCCCTGATCGAGCAGTTGCAGCAACTGTCGGACGACGGACCGTCGAACCGTTGGGCCCAGGAAGTTATCAATCGCATTCAGGCCCTGGGCCATGCAGCCGACGCCGATTCGGACCAGTCGCCGGCGATCGTCGCCGACCTGGCCAAACTCGAGCGCGCGGCCTACGAACTGGCCGCAAAAACGCCCGATAAAGCCCAAGCCCGACGCCTGCGCAGGGCCGGTTACGCCCTGGGCCGCCGGCTCGATCTCTGGGAGCAGGTCTTTCAGCCTGGCGCGCCGCCGATCGGCGCGATCATTCCCGTGGTCCTCGACCCGCGGAAGCTGTCGCGGTGTTTGGCTGCGATTGGCAAGCTCACGGGCGATTCGGCCGGCGGCCGGGCCTGGCGGCAATTCCTGATGGTCGGCGAAATCAAAGCGGCTCTCGCGTTGGGCGATTCGCCCGATGCGGCCAAGCTGCGGCACATCGCCCGGCAGGTAATGGCGCGAATGACGCAGACCCCGTTGACGCCCGCTCAGCAGGATTTAGTCGGCGGCAAAGCGGTTACGGCGTTGCGGGATGAATTGCGGCTGTGGGCGGCCGAGCCGATCTCGCCGGCCGCGCTGCTCGCCCACGTCGAGCGCTACGAGCAGAACCGGACTGCCCAGCGACGCCCGACGCCTGGCGATGGATTGCCAGTATCTGGCCGGCGGCGGGTCGAAGTCGCTGCGGGCGTTGGCCGCCCGGCTCGATCTGCATTATCGAAATGCCAATTTCCGCATCGCCTTGACCGAGGAATTGCTCAACGATCTGATCCCCGAACAGAACCTGGAGTACGCGCCGGTCGACGACACGGTGCAAGGTTATCCGACAACGGGGGAAAGCCTGATGGCCACCGAGGCCGCCATCCGCCTGCACCCCGATCCGAAACACGTGCGCCTGATCCTGGAAATCACCGGCGAGATCGCCGCCAACACGACCACGGACGCCGGAATGGCCCGGTTCCATAACAGGAGCGATTCGTACTACATCGCGCGGAAGCCGATCCAGGTGGACCTGGGCGGAATCTCGCTCTGGCCGGTGGAAGTGAAGGTCCGCAATGAAACCCGCCTCCGCGACGTGAACACCTCAATGGACCGCGTGCCGTTGTTGAGCAAGGTGTTCGAGGGCGTGGCCCGCTCGCAGGCCGAACAGAACAAACCGGCGGCCGAACGCGAGGTCCGCGGCAAGGTGGCCGCCCGGGCGAAAAAACGCATCGACGCCGAGGTCCACGAAAAATTCGCCGGCGTCGTCGAGCGGTTGAACCGGCGGGTGTTCGAGCCGCTGAACTCCCTGGCCCTCGCCCCGGAATTGATCGAGGCCGACACCACCAAGGAGCGGCTCACGATGCGGCTGCGCCTGGCCGGCGAGGACCAGTTGGGCAGCCACACCCCGCGTCCGCGGGCCCCGTCCGACAGCCTGGCGAGCGTGCAACTGCACGAGACGGTGCTGAACAACGGCATCCAGCGGTTGCAGTTGGCGGGCCGGACGTTCACCCTGCCGGAACTGGCCGACCACATTTCGGCCCGGCTGAGCTGCCCGCCGCCGTGGGAAACCGCCCCCGAAAACCAGGACGTGAAGATCACCTTCGCGCGAACGAACCCGATCGTCGTCCACTGCGAGGACGGCCGGGCGGTGCTGACGCTCTCCATCCATCGGCTCAGCAAGTCGCCGCGGAGTTGGAAGGAGTTCCAAATCCGCGCCTTCTATCGGCCCCAGGTCAAAGGCCGTTCGGCGCAACTGGTCCGCGACGGCGTGGTCCAATTGATCGGAGACCGGCTCTCGCTGGGTTCGCAAATCGCCTTGCGGGGCATCTTCTCCCACGTGCTGGCCAAGGACGCTCCCTTGACGCTGGTGAACAATCCGGCCATCAACGGGAAGAAGCTGGACGACGCGGCAATCACGCAGTTCGTAATCGACGACGGCTGGATCGGCATCGCGTTGGGACCGAAGTCGTCGCTGGCCCGCCGCGAAGTGCCGGCGGCGAAATAGCCCTAATATCTTAGTACACCGGTCTTGGGTCTTGGGGCTTGGGTCTTGGGGCTCAAGCCGCAAATGTCGATGCTGGGACTAATACGGTTTCCAGTTCAAAGCTACGCTGATTTTCACTAACTTTAAGAATCGACCGTCCCATCCGTTCTGCAAACCGCTTGCGGTTTCGCAACGGAATCACCGCGAACATTAACTCCGGGAAGTTTATCCCCGGCACAAGCGCCGGGGATAAACGACCGACAGTTGCACTGCCACCCCGGGTCGGCGGTTCATCTTCCGCCTGAACCAGTGGCAAAACTGGCGTCATCGGCAGGCCCATCGAGTGGATCAGCAAACCCTCTAATTTCCAGTTTATACCGCGCGTGGGTGAATATGGCACAAATTGGGGTGGACGAAAAGGGCAATATTAGAGAACATACGCAGATTGATCGGGAAGGGTTGTCTTTGGGAAAGCGAGGTGCATGGATGCGCCGATTTGAGTTCACGAAGAAAGAGAAGCAGGCCATCGCCGGGGAACGATATCACCATCCTGACCCACGTGTTCAGCGGCGAATGGAAATACTGTGGTTGAAGTCTCAGGGAGAGCGGCACGAGCGTATCGCACAGTTGGCTGGAGTGGGGCGGCGCACCGTTCAGCGGGTGCTGGACCTTTTCGAGGCGGGACGATTGGAAGCCGTGCGGCATTTTGACTATAAGGGAAAGGCCAACCATCTGGTTCTGCATAAAGGGTCGTTGGAAATCGAGTTCCGCGAAAGACCGCCGCGCACCATCGCCGAGGCTTGCACCCGCATTGAGCAACTGACAGGCGTGGTTCGTAGGCCCACACAAGTCCGGCTGTTTCTGCGCGATAGGTTGGGGTTGCGCTGGCGCAAGGTGGCTGCCGTGCCCGTACCGCCCAAACAATCGGTCGAGGAGCACGCCCGCACACAGGCGGCTTTTTTAAAAGGAAGAAATTGAGCCGAGACTCGCCGCGGCCCGTGCGGGACAACGGACGGTGTTCTTCGTGGACGCCGCTCACTTCGTGTTAGGGTCGTTTCTGGGGTGGCTGTGGTGTGCAACTCGCCTGTTCGTGCGCGGAGCGTCTGGACGACAGCGGTACAACGTGTTGGGCGCATTGGATGCCGTCACCCATGAACTGACCCGCGTGACCAACCACACGTACATAACGGCGGAAACGGTGTGTGAACTGTTGCGGAAGATCGCCGCGGCAGGATTGACGACTCCGATCACGCTGGTGCTCGACAATGCCGCCTACCAACGCTGTAAACTGGTACAGAGTCTGGCCTGCGAGTTGGGGATTGAACTCTTGTTTCTGCCGTCGTATTCACCAAACCTAAACCTGATCGAGCGGTTGTGGAAGTTTGTCAAGAAGAAATCGCTGCATTGCCGCCACCATACAAACTACGCCGACTTCCACGCTGCCATTGACCGCTGCCTCAACCAGCTCACGACCACGTACAAGGACGAAATCGACAACCTCATCACCCACAGATTTCAAACCTTTGAAAATGTGTCACTACTCGCCGTGTAGGGTATAAGACCTTTTGCCCCCCCCTCCCGAGTCGGAAATAGCCGTGTCGCTATGCAACAGAATTTCAATTTGCCAGTTCTGCACCGGACGCCTGCACAGTGACGCAACACATTGTGCGGCAATCACTTGCAAACCGAAAAACGGCCGCCGCCGTCCCCCTCTTGTGACGGCAAGGTGTTGCATCGGCAAGCGATTCAAGCCTGTGTTTGCCCGCGGGCCTTAGGTCTTTGGACTTGGATCTTGGTTCCGGCATCGACATTTTCGGCCAAGGCCGAAGACCCAAGACCCAAGCCCTAAGACCATCGGCCACCGCTCATCCTACCAGCCTGGTTGGGCCCGTTCAATCTCAAGAATTGTGCCACGCCACATTTCCTCCGCCGGACGGGACACGGATGTAGGTCCCGTCTGCCGGACGGGACTAGAGGAACGAAAAGTGGCCGTATGTCGGGCTGGCCAGCCGGACGCAAGTCCCGCCCGGCAGGCGGGACCTACTCCCGGCAACTGCCGACAGCCCTCGATTGACCTTCCCTCGGAGAAGAGCTATGCTCAGAGCGTGGCGGCAATGCCTCTGACAGTGGGGGCGATGAGCGTCGTTGCGATTCAAAACTGCCTAACCTTTTCGCTCCCTTCGACCGTTCGGAGAGCTTTGTTGTTCGTGTCTTGACACTGCGAAAAGGCAGGCCGTCCATTGAAATTACTCAAACAGCCAAAATTGGTTCGTGTCCCGCGAATCTGACATCCCGCGAATCTGACAAATAAACATACTACGGTAGTTCCATTGGATCATAAATAAGTGATAATGAGGTATACTTGTATGCCATATTCATTTTATGTTAAACATCGTGAATATGAAACCTGCTTGCGGCGTATATTTGTTCTCCTGCCGGTATTCGTTATCTTAACGGTTACCTCCGATATTCAAAAGGCACAATTGCAGCCTCAGTCAACCGTTTATGGTGAGGAACCAGATCGTCCACAAGACTTAAGCCACATAAACTTGCACGAAGGCGCAATTCCAATAAAGAACAGTATTGGTATGAGACTTGTGCTGATTCCGGCAGGACAGTTTATGATGGGTAACCATCGCTCCCTTCAAGAAGAAAAACCGTTTCTTAGACAATACAATTTAAGTATCACCAAAGGTGCCTTCAAAACCGAACAGCCACTCCACTTAGTCAAGATTCGTAAGCCATTTTACATGGGAATATATCCTGTGACACGAGGCCAATTCCGTCAGTTCGCGAAGGAAACTAAATATATTACAGATGCCGAGAGAGGCCACAATCCGGGAGCGATGGAGGTCAATATCAGGACGGGAGATTTCTTCCAATTTCAGCCCAATCATTCGTGGCGTAATGTCGTCTTCCATCAGACTGATAACCACCCCGTCGTAGACGTTAGTTGGAACGATGCCAACGCTTTTTGCGAATGGCTCAGCCGCAAGGAAGGCAAAAAGTATCGCTTGCCTTGTGAAGGAGAATGGGAATATGCGTGTCGTGCGGGCACAACGACACGCTATTGGTTCGGGGACGATCCAGAAAAACTGGCGATTAATGACAATACTGCTGATGCCGAATTCAAGGCCAAATTTCCTCGCATGCGTCCCGAGGGGGATGCAATACATGGTGATGATGGCTATGTGTTTACGTCCCCAGTGGGCAGTTTTAAGGCTAACACCTTTGGGCTTTTCGATATGCAGGGAAATGTTCATGAATGGTGCTGGGATTTGTTCAGATGGTACAGACAATCAGCTTTGGAGGCCCCTCAATATCAGAAATCCTCGTCCAATAATGCACCTGGGGCCAATCTACGTGTAGTTAGAGGAGGATCGTGGCTTAATGGGCCATTCGATTGCCGCTGCGCTTCGCGAGATGGTCTTTCGCCCTGCTATGCAGGTGATAATGTGGGCTTTCGAGTTGTCAGAGAAGTCACGGATAAGGAATTGGGAAAATAGAGTTCCATTTTCTTGGTCAGGGAAATTATAGGTGTGCCAGTACAGCGATAATTGACAACTGTGTGTTGGGAAGCCGGGCAAGTTCGGGCAAGTTCCGGGGACGGCAAGTTCCGGGGACGGTGTGCCGGTCCAGGTGCGCCGTGAAAGGTTTGTAGTTCCAGCAGGTGAAAGTCCTGTCCCGGCAAAGGTCGTCCCGGCCGGGTAGCTATCCCAACGGATGTGGAGGTAACGAAGCGTTCGGAGCTTGGGAGACAGAAGGCGGCCTGGGGCCGTCTGCAACTTGATAGGCCATAACGCGAGTGAACGCCGAATGGGCCCCGAAAGGCACGATGCGAAGGCCGACCCTGCCTGGACTGGGGGAAGGCTGGCACGAGGCGAACAAACTGGACGACGGTTCGGCTTGCTTCGCCGGGGTGGCAGGCGAGGGCATGTCAGGAAGGAACGGCAAGCAACCCGGGAAGTCCCGGCGGTGCGGCCGGCAAGGCTGCAACGGAAACTCCGCGAGGAGCAGGTCCGGCCGTGCGGGATGGCGGAGAGGCCCGTAGTAGTGTAGAAGCCGGGTAATGCCGGTGGAGCGAAGGGGACTTGGTTTCAGGGTGCGGACGAAGCAGCAAGGAACGAGGCGATTGACGATGAGTCCAGTAACGCCGGAGAGTGTTCAGACGAGGCGATTAAACGGGAGAGGCGATTAAACGGGACAGGTCTAATTATCGCCTATTCGTTCATTGCCGTTTACTTCACCGTTCTCCAAAAAAGACGAGAATGGCCTGGAGAACAATAGTCCCTATGGCGGGGGCTATCGCCAAATGAACACGTTAATTAGACCTGTCCCGTTTATCACTCCCCGTCCGTCTGCGCCGCAGGAAGAACCAGCCGGAGGCGGTAAACAGGCCGATGGCGATGAGCGACAGCGTGGAAGGTTCGGGGACCGGAGTGAAAATCAACTGCGTGCCGATGGCGGTGCCGCCCCAGCGCGGCGTTTGACCCGCCTGGTAGACGTAGCCCGCTGAACCGTACCGGTTGTAAACATCGAGCATCCAAGTGCCGTCGGCGTTCTGTCCGTCGAACTTGCTCAATAAATCGTAGCTGGGCTTGTACGTCGAGCCGCCGACGTATTCCGGACCTGCGCAAGGCGGCGTCGTATAACCGCTTTTCCCGATATTCCCGTTTGTGGATTCGTCGTCCAGGTACGTGTCCTGAAGATTGTCGTTCGGGTTCGTCGCGTTGATGCCGTTGAAGAGAACGAACTGCGTGGATTGGGGCGACGTTAGTCGAACCCGAGATATCGCTGATCCACGTGGAGTAGCCCGAGAATCTAATATCTACATCCGCGATTTGGCCCACGCCGGACACGGTGAAATAATACTTGGTCGTGCTGTTGACCGCGGCACTAATTGGACCGCCGGAATCTATGTTGACAATCGTGCCGGCGCGGGCAGGGATCGCAGTCGATCCGACAAGACCCAGCAGAACCCCTAATGGGGTCGGGAGTCTCTTCTGATGACCCGGCATCACAATCACGAACATCCATCGCGTCCGCGCCTGGGGCGACATCGGCAGCGCGGCGCACGCCATCACCGCCAGCAACGCCATCGACGAAGTCTACGCCGGCGGCGAAATCACCGCGACCATCTCCGCCCCGTCGGTCGGCGTGGTGGCCGAACACAACCGGACGAAGGTCGTCGACCGGCCGGTCCCGCCGGTGCTGCCGGTGGCGGAGTTGCGGGCGAAGACCGCCGATGCCTACGCCTCGCTCGTGAAGATGGGGGCGGCCTTCGTCGCCGCCTGAAAAAAGGTGCCACGGGAAATGGTAACCGTTCACGGGGCGGCAGGGGACTGGTCCATTTTTCGGCGGGAAAACGTGACTTTATCGATAAACCGTAAGCCGAAAACATGGACCTGTCCCCCGCCCGCCGCCCCAGGGGGACAGTCCCCTGTGAACGGTTACGGGAAATGAAGGTCTCGGGACCATTTGATAACGTAGGGCGGGACAAGCGAAGCGCAGTCCCACCAAGAACGGGGAAGACAGTGGTGGGACTGCGCTTCGCTTGTCCCACCCTACTTACCGCCAGAGCGACGTTAAACCAGCCGCCGGAAGGCCTCGGCACAGGCCAGGTAGTTCTCCCGCGACATGCCCATGCAGCCGTACTCCTCGACGTAGCCGATCAAGCCGCCCCCGGGCGTGCCGACCAGGTCGAACAGCCGCCGGGCCTCGGCGTAGATCTCCTCGACCGTGCCGGAGATCGAGACCGTCTGATAGCTGATCGGCATCAGGAAGCACTGCTTGCCGCGGAGCCGCGCGCCGATCGGCGGGATGTCGATTACGTTCGGCTGCGAGATGTTCAGCACGTCCACGCCGATCTCGTGGAAGTCGTCGACGATCTCCGCGAAGTTGCCGCAGCAGTGGAACCAGACGTGCAGGCCCAGTTCGTGCGCCCGGGCGAACTGCCGCTGGTAGCGGGGCTTGAACAGTTTTCGCCACAGCGGCGGCGAGATCATCAGCCCGCTCTGCGTCCCCCAGTCGTCGGCGAAGTGGATGCCGTGAAATCCCCGCCGGGCGCAAAGCTCCATCAGCTCGCACTCGAAGTCGATGATCGTGTCCATCAGCCGGGCGAACCGCTCCGGCTCGACGAGGAAGTCCATCATGCTGTTCTCGAAGCCCCGCAACAGCGTGTAGACCGTGAATCCGCTCAGGTCGAGCGAGGCCAACCGGTAGCGGTCGCCGCACTCGTCGAGGAACGCCGGCAGCGGGGCCATCCGGGCTTCTTCGTCGAGTGGCGGGGCGGTGAACCGCTCGGCCGTCTCCCAGTCGGGCAGGTGCGGCGCGGTCGGATGGCCCATCGTGCCGTCGTCGAGTTTCTCCAGGTGGTAGCCCCATTCGTGGTCGCCACTGCCGTCCGCGCGATTGAGCGACAGATGATAGACCATCACGTCACCCTCGGTCTGATCGCAATTGACGAACCACAGCGGAATCCGCGGCGGACGCTGGAAATGGATGGCTTGATCGACGATGGCTTTGCGGGTGAGCATGGCGGGGTTCGGGGATTCGGGGCTGGGGGAGCTGGTTTCGGGTAGTTAATATAGTTTAGCCGCCGCGTCTACGCGGCGTTGTGCGGGCGTAGGGCAGCGTAGGGTGGGACAAGCAAAGCGCGGTCCCACCGGCGATAAATTGCATTTTTGTTTTGGTGGGACATCGCTTCGCTTGTCCCACCCTACGAAATATCGTCTGGCGGTTGAATTTCTCGTTTCAACTCGTCCGTCAGCAGGTTCCACAGTTGCGGATGGCTCTCCACCAGCCGAGCGACGTCGGCTAAGTCCTTGATTCGTTTGCTCTGCCTTCGCTCGGAATCGCTCCAAGCCTCAATTTTACCGCGCAAGGTGTCTTCCAGCGAAGCCACTCGCATTAGTATGCCATGCACGTCGGCCGGCGTCGCTCGGGCGGGGAACGCGCGGTAAAAATCTTCCGTGCTGAGTTGTATGCTTACCTTCGAGCCTGCCTTGAAGTTTTCCGATCCGTCGAACCGCTCCGACCGAAAGCCGGCCGCTTCGAGCAACGATACGACACGATCGACGTCTTCCGCGGCGACCACAATATCCACGTCTTGCGTCACCATCGGCTCGCGTGCCCAATGATTCACGGCCACGCCGCCGATGGCGCACCAGGCGACGTCCGCCCGTTCCAGACAATCCACCATCCGCATCACGTCGTCCGTGCCGCCGGAGGTTTGCCAATCGAAAAATTGCTTTGCGGTCATAGTGGATTTCGGTCGTTCTATTTTGCGGCGTGCAATTCCTCACGGACGACCCGCCGGAGGACCTTTTCCAGCGGTTCCTCCTTGTGTCCGATGTACTCCCGCAGGGCGTCGTTAAGCAATGTCTGATAGTTTCCGCCGCCGGCCTTCTCGACCCGGGCCTTGAACCACTCGATGATGTTCTTGTCCAGGCGGATGGTGATCCGCACTTTGTTTCCCGCCGCCGGAACCACCGCGCCCCGCCGCGCCTTGCTGAAATCGTAGTTAGCCCTCATATTGCCGCACCTCCGAGCGGTTTGC
Organism: uncultured Planctomycetota bacterium; assembly: GCA_963733145.1. Classification (GTDB taxonomy): domain Bacteria; phylum Planctomycetota; class Planctomycetia; order Pirellulales; family Thermoguttaceae; genus JAHIKV01. The sequence goes on from CAVTCJ010000013.1 coordinate 391,111, forward strand.
CTTTCTGGCCGATATAATTCGGACGATGTCATCGCGCCAGGTATACACAACCACGAGCACCCGGCCGAAGCAGTCCATTCCCATCGTCACGTATCGCTCTTCTTCGTGTTCATCATCTTCTCTGGTCAACGCACCGGGATCCTCGAACACCGCAAAGGTGTCGGCAAAAGCGACACCGTGTTTCCGTCGATTCAGCCGGTCCTTGTTCGGGTCCCACTCAAACATAGGTTATTATATGCACAGGTGTATGCACGAGACAAGTTCAACCAAGCGAAAAACAGCGTTACAGCGAAAAATGATCGACAAAACCGCTGTCAGGAATGGTTCTTCCCGTCGGTTGACAATTCCGGCTGCCTCAACAGGACAGAAGTGAGTGTTTCTCGCACTATTATCATATCCCCGGACCGCAGTCCGGGGGCGTTTTGACTCGAGACACCCATCTATGTATTGGGGCGGCAGTTCAACTGCCGCCCCAACATCGTTTCCTCATCCCTCATCCTCCATCCTTCATCCCTCACTTCGTCTGCTCTTCCTTGTCGAACGCCGCGTCGAAGGCGACTTTGCTGGGCTCGAAATCCAGCCGGCGGACGAACTCCAGGGCCTCTTTCGCCCCGTGCTCGCGGTCCATGCCGCTGTCTTCCCATTCGACCGACAACGGGCCGTTGTAGCCGACGGCGTTCAGGGCGCGGATGATCTCCTCGAAGTTCACACCGCCGCGGCCCAGCGAGCGGAAGTCCCAGCCGCGGCACGGATCGCCGAAGTTCAAATGGCTGGCCAGAATGCCGCTCCGTCCGTTGAGCGTCACGATGGCGTCCTTCATGTGGCACGTGATAGATGCGGTCGGGGAACGCGCGGATGAACTCCACCGGATCGACGCCCTGCCAGAGCAGGTGGCTCGGATCGAAGTTGAAGCCGAACTCCTCGCGGTAGTTCAGCGCCTCCAACGCCCGCTCGGCGGTGTAGATGTCGAAGGCGATTTCCGTCGGATGGACCTCGAGGGCGAACTTCACGCCGCACTCGCCGAACACGTCGAGGATCGGATTGAACCGCTCGGCCAGCAGCTTGAAGCCGTCGTCGATCATCTCGGGCAGATTCGGCGGGAACGAGTAGAACAGGTGCCAGATGCTCGAGCCGGTGAAGCCGTTGACCACGTCGACGCCCAGTTTCTGCGCCGCCCGGGCCGTGTTCTTCAGTTCCTCGGCCGCCCGGTCGTTGACCTCGGCCGGATTGCCGTCGCCCCAGACGTAGGGGGGCAGGATGGCCTTGTGCCGGGCGTCGATGTTGTCCAGCACCGCCTGGCCGACCAGATGGTTGCTGATGGCGAACACCTGCTGGTTGTTCTTTTCCAGCAGCTCGCGCTTCTTCACGCAGTAATCGTCCTGGGTCAGGGCCTTTTCGACCTCAAAATGGTCGCCCCAGCAGGCCAATTCCAGTCCGTCGAAGCCGAATTCGTTGCATTTCCGGGCCAGTTCGGCCACGGGCAGGTCCGCCCATTGGGCGGTGCAAAGCGTTACAGGTCGAGTCATGTCTCGCTCCTTGAATTGGTGATGAAAGCCGGTATTTTCCCGCAAGCGGTGGGGTTCCGCAAGTGGGGCTTAGGTCTTGGGTCTTGGGTCTTAGTCGCAAATGTCGATGTTGAGACCAAGCCCCAAGCCCTAAGACCCAAGACCCCATACTTGTCGATCAAAATGTGTGAATCGTGTAGCGCCCCGTGAGAGCGGGTCCGGATCAGTTAAAGCCACGATTTGCTCGGGTTTACGGCTGGGGTGCGTGTCGGGAAGCGGTCGTTCCACGGTGTGTCTCGTCTCAGCCATGCCCATCAAAAAACGCTTGCAGTCGACTGACCAACGTGCGCTGCAGCCGTGACAAAAATGCCTCCTGTGGGGGCGACCGACGTGCGCAGGGAACGCAGAAGACCGGCGGCGGCGCGGGGCACTTGCTGAGATGCATGGCTCAGCTCTTTGTCATGGCGCTGTCCGATTCTTGATGAACGCCACAAACTCGCCGAGCTTCTTCTTGGGCAAGAATAAACCCGCTGTCATAATTGAAATGCAACCGAGGCTGAAGAATTGGTATAGGTGAAAACATCGCAGGGATGTTTCAATGGGCGTTTTACCGAACGTTCCAACTGAAAGGGGTCCCTGCGATGGCGAATCATCTTACCCTGGAAGAACGCGAAATCATAGCCCACATGCACAAGAACGGGAAAATGCAGGTGCAAATCGCCGGGCGGCTTGGCCGCAGCAAGAGCACGATTTCCCGCGAACTGCGGCGCAACCGCAGCCGCAACGGCTACTGGGCCGTTGCCGCTGACCGGAAGGCCGCGCGACGCCGGAGCGAACGCCCGTGGACGCCTAAAATGCAACGGCCCCAGGTGCGACGCTATGTCGGTGAACGTCTGCGGTGGCGCTGGTCGCCCGATCAGATCGCGGGCCGCTCGCGCGACGACTTCCCGGGCGATCGGCGACGTTGGATTTCGCACCAGACGATCTATGTCTGGATCGGCGCCGAGGAGGCCGCCGGACGGCACTGGCAAGGCTGTCTCCGACGACGGGGCCGAAAGCGGCCGGACTGGGAAAAACGCGGGCGAAACCGCACCGGAACGAGCATCGAAGGGCGGCCCGCGGTCGTCGATCGTCGGGGCCGTTTCGGCGATTGGGAAGGCGACACGATCGTCGGCGCGGCCCGACGCGGCGGAGCGGTCACGCTGGTCGAGCGGAAGTCGGGCTATTTGCTGCTGGGCCGGACGCTCGATTTGCGTGCGGCGACGGTCCGTCACACCGCCGCCGAATTGTATCAAGCCACGCCGCCGAAGCTGCGAAAAACCTTGACGCTGGACAACGGGAAGGAGTTTGCCGAACACGAGCAGTTGGAGTTGGATGCGGCGTTGAAGATTTACTTTGCGAAGCCCTACTCGGCGTGGCAACGAGGCTTGAACGAGAACACCAACGGCCTGGTCCGTCAGTTCTTTCCCAAGGGCACGGATTTGGCCAACATTCCCAAACATCGTTTTACGAAAGTTCAACAACTTCTTAACGATCGTCCGAGAAAACGCCTCGGCTACAAAACTCCCAACGAAGTCCTCGCCTCCAGGCTATCCGGTTGCGATTGAGACTTGACAGCGGGAAATCAAAAGACTTTCCAGACTTCAGATCTACGTCAACGAATTTATCAATGCGACCTCGTCTATCTCGCTCCTTGTAAAGCCCCACCCGTTTGATGTCTGCAAGCGGCACGACGATCCGTCTGCCGAAAAAGTAAGTCCGGACGGCCAGATTACACTTATCTGCCGAGACCTCGACCCAATTGAGGACCAAAAAAATGAGCGTGACCACGATCCAGAGGATTATAACCCGCGCAAATAACGTTGGCGACCGTGCGCCTCTAAGCCAGCCAACCAGTGTGATAACACCACACGCCACAGAAATAGCCAGAACGTTCCGCAAAAATAGGCTGTCCGGACCCCGATAGCAGTAATCGTCGCCGATGAGTATTGACACTTCAGGCTCCTCATCCGGCCCAATGTCGCTCTTATTCTTAGGAAGATCCTGCACAGGAGGGTACAAGCTGAAGTCCATAAAGCAACCTTCTAGCGCTTCATCGACAGGCCAAGCGTGCCACCCCTCCTTCTCAAGTTCTTTCCAATATATTTGCAGATTATCTCCGCCCGCTGTCAAGTCTCAATCGCAACCGGATAGCCTGGAGGCGAGGACTTCGTTGGGAGTTTTGTAGCCGAGGCGTTTTCTCGGACGATCGTTAAGAAGTTGTTGAACTTTCGTAAAACGATGTTTGGGAATGTTGGCCAAATCCGTGCCCTTGGGAAAGAACTGACGGACCAGGCCGTTGGTGTTCTCGTTCAAGCCTCGTTGCCACGCCGAGTAGGGCTTCGCAAAGTAAATCTTCAACGCCGCATCCAACTCCAACTGCTCGTGTTCGGCAAACTCCTTCCCGTTGTCCAGCGTCAAGGTTTTTCGCAGCTTCGGCGGCGTGGCTTGATACAATTCGGCGGCGGTGTGACGGACCGTCGCCGCACGCAAATCGAGCGTCCGGCCCAGCAGCAAATAGCCCGACTTCCGCTCGACCAGCGTGACCGCTCCGCCGCGTCGGGCCGCGCCGACGATCGTGTCGCCTTCCCAATCGCCGAAACGGCCCCGACGATCGACGACCGCGGGCCGCCCTTCGATGCTCGTTCCGGTGCGGTTTCGCCCGCGTTTTTCCCAGTCCGGCCGCTTTCGGCCCCGTCGTCGGAGACAGCCTTGCCAGTGCCGTCCGGCGGCCTCCTCGGCGCCGATCCAGACATAGATCGTCTGGTGCGAAATCCAACGTCGCCGATCGCCCGGGAAGTCGTCGCGCGAGCGGCCCGCGATCTGATCGGGCGACCAGCGCCACCGCAGACGTTCACCGACATAGCGTCGCACCTGGGGCCGTTGCATTTTTGGCGTCCACGGGCGTTCGCTCCGGCGTCGCGCGGCCTTCCGGTCAGCGGCAACGGCCCAGTAGCCGTTGCGGCTGCGGTTGCGCCGCAGTTCGCGGGAAATCGTGCTCTTGCTGCGGCCAAGCCGCCCGGCGATTTGCACCTGCATTTTCCCGTTCTTGTGCATGTGGGCTATGATTTCGCGTTCTTCCAGGGTAAGATGATTCGCCATCGCAGGGACCCCTTTCAGTTGGAACGTTCGGTAAAACGCCCATTGAAACATCCCTGCGATGTTTTCACCTATACCAATTCTTCAGCCTCGGTTGCATTTCAATTATGACAGCGGGCCGTCTCCTTTGAGGCTGAGGAATTCTTCGCCGGGCCTGTCGTTCCATCCCAAGACATCGAGGTCACAGGTCTTGGCTAACCGCCTGGCCGACTCGATGCGTTCTTTTCCGTTGGTGCCGTCGGTCATCGCATACCCTCAATCACACAAAACATACTGATTCTGCTGACGGGAACCATGAATGCGGAACTGAGGCGCCCAGCCGGCGTTAGCTGCAGAAATCTTATTCGGCCAATCAAGTCGTACGCACCTTTGGGAGCTTCTCAAATGGTGTCCTCGGCTTCAACGACTCCCAGCAACGCTGGCTGATCCACATATCAACGTCAAGCTTGTGAAAACAGGTGTGGCACACGGTAACAACACGCCAGTCTGCTGCGCCTTGGCAGTCTATCTCCATCAATGGGGAAATCGGTTCATCATCGATCACGCCATCGTCTGGAAAAGGATAAACCTCCTTTGCGTCGGTATCTTTCTCCAGACCACAAGCCACACATCTTTGTTTCATGTGCATATCGTAGCCGAATGATCCAATGCTGAGCCACGCCGACGGACGAATGGCTCTGCAAACTCGATAATCGTTGTATAACTCAAACCGTCCATCAACTCAAGGGGCGGTCGGCGATGGCTCTAGCGCGGTGTTAGGCCGCTGATACGTGGCTCACTCTAAATTATCCGAACAACCGACGCAACCATCCGAAACGCTGATAACGTGCTGTCCGTGCCTCAAGCATCCGCAATAACTTGTCGCCCGCCGGAATCAGTGGTGACAAATCATCATCCGGCAACTCGCTAATGTGCGGATGTGCTTCGATGACGCGCCAAGGCAGCGACGCAAATACACGGCTGAACTCCGTTAATGCCGCCCGCTCATCTTCGCTCAATAAAGCTACTACATCTGGCTCGCGCAGCGTCCACAACAAGTCATACAACCGATGAAAACAAGCGGACTCCGAGAAGCTCTCCATCCCGGTCGGCTTCTTGGCGCGGCGTTCTGGACTCACGAGAAACCTCAACGGGGCTGACGCTGCGCCCAACGCTGACTTCTGCTGGTCGGTGGTAAGCATGGCATGGTTAAGCGGCCAAACGACACGCATCAGTCGCCGGACACGCAACGACTGACTCAATTCTACCAACAAGCCGTCCGCGTGCCCGGTCGGCTGCATAGTAACCGGTCACGGTTTTCGTGAAAAATTGGTATTGCGCCAGGGCGGTTGATCGGTTATCAATATGCCATGGCGCGATGGTTTACGGAAGAAGATGTACGTCGGTTGATCGAGGAAGCGGTCGCTCCGTTGAAGGTGCGGATCGCGGAGTTGGAGGCCGAAAACGAACGGTTGAAGGCCGAAATCGCCAAGCTGAAGAAGAACTCGACGACCTCCTCGAAGCCGCCCAGCAGCGACATCGTCAAGCCGCCACGCCCGCCAAAGAGCGGCGGCAAACGGGGCAAGCGACGCCCCGGCGGCCAATTGGGGCATGCCCGCCACACTCGGCCGGCATTTCCGCCGGAGCAAGTTGACACAACTTGGGACTACGAGTGGGAGAAAGTGCCGCCGGGATGGAGGCCGCTCGACCAGTTTCGCGTCGTCCAACAAGTCGAACTGGCAGAGAAGCCTTGCACGGTCACCGAGCATCGCGCCCGGCTGTATGAAAACCTCCGCACCGGCCAGATTATGGCGGCTCCGTTGCCGCCCGAGGTGCGGCGCTGCGGACTGCTCGGGCCGCGGCTGACGGCGTTGGTGGCCTATCAGAAAGGGGCCTGTCACATGTCGGTCGAGACGATCCGCAGATTTCTCGGCGACGTGTTTCGCTTGCCGATCAGCCACGGGCAAGTGATGAAGGCGGTGCGGAAGGTCAGCACGGCGCTCGAGCTTTCCCACGAGGAGTTGCAGAACTCCTTGCCGCGGCAGGCGTACATGGGAATCGACGAGACCGGGCACCACGAACGCGGCCGCGGCTTGTGGAGTTGGTGTTTCCACGTGCCGGGCGAAGACCGTTTCACTTGGTTCCACATCGACCCCTCGCGGGGCTCGAAGGTGCTGAAGCAATACCTTGGCGAGGCGTTTGACGGCATCGTCGGCTGCGACTACTTTTCGGCCTATCGGAAGTTTTTGCGCGACACCAACGTGTGGCTGCAATTGTGTTGGGCGCATTTGATCCGGGATGTTAAGTACCTCACCACGCTGACGGATCGAGTCACTTGCAACTACGGCCACCGGCTGCTCGACAAGATCAAGGCCTTGTTCCGCGTGTGGCATCGCCGCGGGCAAGCGTCCCCAGCGCGATGGCAACGCGCCATAGCCAAAGTCCGGGCGGAAGTATCGGCCGTGGCGAAGCGGGCGCCGCTGCGGACGGAAGCCCAGAACATGGCCAAACGGTTCCGCGATCACGGCGACGCCTATTTCACTTTTCTGGACACGCCCGGCATCGAACCGACGAACAACGGGCCGGAACGTCAAATCCGCTTCCTGGCCATCGACCGCAAAATCACCCAAGGCACTCGCGGCGAGGCCGGCCGTCGCTGGTGCGAGCCGCGTTTGGACCGTGCTGGCCACCTGCGCTGAGCAAGGCCGTTCCGCCTTCCAGTTCATCCACGATTCGGTCATCGCCTACTTCACAGATCAACCACTCCCCTCCCTCCTGCCGCTACCGCCGTGACTGGTTACGCTGCATACGGTTGTTAGCGGGCATGCCCACTGGATGCCTGAACACCTCGGCCGATCATTGCATAAGTGCCGTTGCGTGGGTCCGATGATACTCCCAAAGCAACTCTATCAGATTGGCATCAAGATCACCGTCAACTATGTCGTCTATGTGCTTTCCTTCAAAGTGAGCGTTGATTGCCCGGATCTGATCCTGACGAATTTCCTGGTCTTGGCTTGGTCTCGCATCAGGGAACAGGTCGCATGCCTCTTTAAGCACTCGATATGACTCCGCCGCACCGACCGCTTGTAGGGCTTCCAGCGTCTCCAAGGCGTACTCGCCCGACGAATTCCACAGGAATTGGTCGATGCCGCCGTTTTGCACCTCACCATAGAGCCAGTAAATCAACCAGAGATATTGGTCAGGCGCAGCCAGTGCTCGCAGCTTCTCTTGCGAGTTGATATCAAGCTCCAAGTACCGGCGGAACACCTTGGCTCCTGGCGAATCGCCCTGGTCCTGGCCAAGAATCTCGCCAATCGTTTTAGGTCTCCAAGGAGCGTTCATTTCAACTGGCTCCCGATCGTAGGGTCTCGTAGCGTTGGATTCTTCAAGGTTCGCACTCCCAATGGCTCACCGGCTCCGGGCCGATGACGCCCAATTACCAACCGAGACGCGATCCGGGCGTGCCTGCAGCCGGTTTGATCGCCGATGTTTGGCTCCCCTCAGTCATTTCCGGCCTCTCCTCCAAGGACTGCCAACGCTGTCGCGCTCCGCGAACCAACCACACGGCAAATCTGCCAACTCGCAAATGCTCGGGTCGTGTTCAACCATTTCGCTCAACGCCACGAGCAAAGCATCCTTTATGGGTAACCGTTCACGGGGTTAAAAACTGATATTGAAGGATTGGGATATTTTGGTTATGGAAGGGCATGGCAAGAGTTTTCAGCCGCAAGGACGTGGACAGAATGATTGCAGAGGCGGTGGCCAAGGCCACGGTGCCGCTGCTCGAACGGATTGCCGCCTTGGAGGCGGAACTGGCCAAAGCGAAAAAGGACTCCTCGAACTCTTCCAAGCCGCCGTCGAGCGATATGGTCAAACCGCCCAAGCCGCCCGCAAAAAACCGCAAAAAGCGGAAACGCGGCGCCCAGCCGGGACATCCCCAACACTTGCGGCCGCTTTTCCCGCCCGAAGCCGTCAACCATATCGAACCGCACACGCTGGATTGTTGTCCCGACTGCGGCGGTTCGCTTCGGCTTGCCAAGCGTCCGCCCGACGTGTTGCAACAGATGGAAATCACCGAGACGCCGACCGTCGTCACCGAGCATCAAGGCTTGGCCTACTGGTGCCCGCACTGTCGGAAGTTTCATACGCGCCGTTGCCGGACGCCGTGGTCAAGGCGGGGCTGTTCGGCCCGCGGCTGACGGCCTTGGTCGCCTTTATGAAGGGCGTTTGCCACGCCTCGTTCTCCACCATCCGCAAGTTTCTCCGCGACGTGGCGCAGGTGGACGTTTCCCGCGGCTACTTGGCCAAGCTGATCGCCAAGGCGAGCGAGTCGTTGGCCGCGGCCTATGCCGAATTGTTCGAGCGGCTGCCGGGCGAACCCGTGTTGAACATCGACGAGACGGGCCACAAGGAAGAAGGCGGAAGTTTTGGACGTGGTGCTTTCGCGCCCAACTCTACACGCTGTTTCGCATCGACAAGTCGCGCGGCTCGAAGGTTCTGATCGAGGTGCTGGGCAAGGAGTTCAACGGCGTGCTGGGCTGCGATTACTTCGGGGCCTACCGGAAGTACATGCGTGAGTTCGACGTGCTGGTGCAGTTCTGCCTGGCCCACCTGATCCGCGACGTGAAGTTCCTGATGACGCTGCCGGACGCGAGGACCGGGCCTATGGGAAGCGCGTGCGGGAGTCGCTGCGGGAACTGTTTGCCGTGATTCATCGCCGCGAGAAAATGACGGCAGCGGCTTTCCAAAAGGCGTTGGAGGCGGCGCGGGAGCAGGTGATGAAGGCCGCAACCACCCGCGTGCCCCAAGGAAATCACGCTCAAAACTTGGCCAAACGTTTCCGCGAGCATGGCGAGGCCTACTTCCGTTTCATCACCACGCCGGGCATCGAGCCGACCAACAACTTGGCCGAACAGGCGATCCGCTTTGTGGTGATCGACCGGCGGATTACCCAGGGCACGCGGAGCGAAACCGGCCGCCGCTGGTGCGAGCGGATTTGGACGGTCGTCGCCACCTGTGCCCAGCAGGGTCGTTCGGCGTTCAAGTTTCTTATGGATTCGATCCATGCTTATTTCAGCGGCGGTTTGCCGCCCTCGCTCCTGCCGTCAGGCCCCTGACGGCGTTCTTTCTGCCCTTGTTTTTCCGCTACCGCCGTAGTTCTGCGGTCGCTCTCCATAAACCCGTGAACGCTTACCTTTATGGAAACCCGCTGCGCCCCGGTATGAAACTGCCATGCACCATCTTCCTCATCGTGTGAAACATACACGATGGGTTGGCGAAGCCGCAGGACCTGTACGGTGGTGAAAACCGCGACGTTCTTCGGGTCCGCGAACGGCCAGTCATCTCTTGCGGTATGGAATTTCACGAGACGTCAGATTACGGCGAACAGGTATTCGACCGCGAAAATGCGGCCGAGCATCAAATTATTTTCGCGGCCGAGCACGGATTTGTCAATCCCGACAGAGGGGGTGGAAACCCTTTCAGAGACCGAGAAGGACTATTCGGAGCCTGGCGGGCACGCTCGTGGAGCGCGAGCAATCGTCACGACACTCCCGCTGCCACAATTCCAGGATCAGCAGCGACCAGAGCCGGTAGCCGTGATTGAAGCGGCGTTGGTGATGCTCTTCCCAAAGTTGGGCGATGGCCGCGGAAGGTCTCGCGGAGGATCAGCTTACCCTGCCCACGCGATGGGACGTCTTCACCACTGCTCCCGTCGCCGTTGGCTACGGGTTAAACGATGCGATGGCCGGCGGCTCAGTAAAGCGTCACCAGTCGTAGAATAACCGAGTCGTCGAGCGGCATGTTGCCGATGCCGGAGGTGTATTGCAGGCGGCGGTCGAAGAGGTAGCCGACCTCGAAGGCCGTGCTTCGCCCGTCCTTCTGAACGGTTTCGATCCCGACGCAGACGCGGAGGTCGTGGTAGGTGGCCAGATCGTTTGCGTGGGTCACGCGCTCGATGGCCCAAGTGCCGCCGCCCAGCTCGCCGGACACATAGAAGCGGCTGCTGTCGTTGAATTGAAACACCGCCCGGGGCCGCGGGAAGACCAGCTCGAAGCGCAGCTCGGGCGTAGGCGTCCAGACCACGCCGCCGACCGGCAGGAGTTTGACGTCGCCGCGGTCGAGGTAATCGACGCCGAAGACGAGGTCGATGTCCGGCCGGACGGTGAGATAGCCCACGCCGTGGCTGGGAAAGAGGATTCCTTTCCGCGCGCAGCCCTTGAAGTCGCTGGCCGCCAACACGGACGCGGCCAGATCGAAGGCCAGCGGCCCCAACCGCTGGCGGAACTGGTATCCGAGGCTGAAGTCGTACACCCGGGGCGGCATGTCGGTCTGTCTTGGCCCGGCGAGGAAGTGAATGCCCACGCCCGTGCTGAGTCCATTGTGTATTCCCGCCTTCTGGAAGTGATCCCAGACGATCGAAAACATGCCGAACTGATCGCCTCCGCCGGGGATCCAGTCGAGCGAACTGGTCGAATAGCGGTAGCCCATGAAGTCGCTGAGCGCGAGGACCGGGACTTCCTCCGTCGCGCCGCCCAGGTCGATTGCCTTGCCGGCGACCGATGAAGCATGGGCGGATTCCGGCGTCGCCTGATCGGCCGGGTTTGCCCCGAAGCGGTATCCCATCAACTCGCTCAGCGAAGTTGCCGGGGTGCTTTTCACCTTTTCATCCGGGGCGACGGGCCCGTCGGAAACCACCGTTTCGCCGGCGGCAAGGGCGGGGCCCGGTGCTTGGGGCGTTTGCTCGGCCGACAGCGCAAGGCCCTGCGCAGCGATCAGAATCGCCAGCAGGCCGACGAGCGTCAGACATAGCCTTGGCATTGCAGTCCTCAAGCCGGGGTGGAACCGTCGCGAATGGTTGCGTGCCGGCGGATTGTCCTGCGGCGGCTTACATACGTCAAGAGCGTTACTTCTCCGCGGCTCGGAAGCAGTATCAAAAGGTTACGACTGATATTGACCCAACCCCCCATTCCACTACAATGCCTCGGCCTTATGATCCGTAACTATGCCTTTGCTTGCGCAAAATGCCAGAATGAACGACACACCCGCCCCGCAACCCGCCGTCAGTGATTCCGCGCTCGAAGCCGCCAGAAGAGAAAAACTGCGCAAAATACGCGAACTGGGCGTCGATCCCTGGGGCGCTCGCTTCGACGATCATCAGCCGATCGGCGAAATCCGGGCAAAGGAGGGCGAAATCCGCGTCGTGCCGGCCGAAGATGCCGAGGCCGGTCAGCCCGAACAGCATGGCCCCAAGGTCCGCGCGGCCGGGCGAATCGTGCTCCGCCGCCCCTCGGGCAAGATTCACTGGCTGCAAATCCGCGATTGGACCGGCACCGTCCAGGCGATGATCGGCAAGTCCCAGGTCGGCGACGAGAACTTCGAGCTGGCGAAATGCTTCGACCTGGGCGACATCGTCGGCGTTGAAGGCGAGATGAAACGCACCCGCACCGGCGAACTGACCATCTTCGCCGAGGACCTGACGTTGCTGACCAAAGCCATCGCCACTCCGCCCGAGAAGCACAAGGGGCTCGCCGATCCCGAGCTTCGCCAGCGGATGCGATACCTCGATTTGATCCATACCGACGGCGTGCTGGAGACGTTCCTGCGGCGGGCGAAGATCGTCGAGTCGATCCGCCGGACGCTCGGCAGCCGGGGGTTCGTCGAGGTCGAGGGGCCGACGCTTGCAGACGATCGCCGGCGGAGCGGCCGCCCGGCCGTTCATCACGCACCACAACGCCCTGGACATCGACCTCTATCTGCGGATCGCCCTGGAACTGCATCTGAAGCGGCTGCTGGTCGGCGGGATCGAACGGGTATACGAACTGGGCCGCGTTTATCGCAACGAGGGGATCGACGCCCGGCATAACCCCGAGTTCACCATGCTCGAGGTCTATCAGGCGTACGGCAACTACGAGACGATGATGGACCTGACCGAGGCGATGATCGTTGATGCGATTCGGGCGATGATCGTGAGCACAAAGCCGCACGCTCGGCTGTGTTGAAGGATTCGCCACAGCCGGGGGCGGCTGTGCTACATGCGGAATTGAAACTCCCCTGGGGCGAGAAGGAAATCGACTTTACGCCGCCCTTCACGCGAAAGACCTACGACGAATTGTTGGCCGAACACGCCGGTGTGGCGGCCGACGACCTCGCGGGCATCGCCAGGCTGGCCGGGCAGATCGGCTTCGACACGGCCGGAAAACACCCGGACGTGGTCAAGAGTTTCGTCTTCGAGGAGAAGGTCGAGCCGGCATTGGCCGGGCCGATATTCGTCACCGATTACCCGTCGAGCATCTGCCCGTTGACCAAGCGAAAGGCTACGGACCCGGCGGTTGCCGAGCGGTTCGAGCTGTTCATCCAGGGCATGGAGGTGGCCAACGCCTACACGGAGTTGAACGATCCCGACTTGCAGGAGGAATTGTTCACCAAGCAGCTTGCCGGTTTGCCCGCGGAAGAGTCGATGGCCAAGATGGACCGCGATTTCATCCGCGCGTTGCGGCACGGGATGCCCCCGGCCGGCGGCCTGGGAGTCGGCATCGACCGGCTGGTGATGTTGTTGACCAACTCGCAGTCGATCCGCGAGGTGATTTTGTTCCCGTTATTAAGGCCGGAGAAGGAGGACGTTCGTGTAATTTGCGAAACCGCAAGCGGATAGTTGGATTGCGAAGCCGCAAGCGGCAAATTCCCGAGCCCCGAACCCCTATTCCCCGATCCATGTACAAATTACTTCTCTGCTGGCGTTACCTCCGCACGCGCTACATCGCGCTGGCGTCGATCGTCAGCGTTACGCTGGGGGTGGCCACGATGATCGTGGTCAACAGCGTAATGCAGGGCTTCACCGGCGAGATGCAGAACCGCATCCGCGGCGTGGTTTCCGACATCATCATCAAGAGCCGGAGCCTGGAAGGGGCCTGGGACTACGACGCCCACGCCGCGGCCGATGCGCAATGCGGTGGGCGGCCAGGTCGAGGCCCTCTCGCCCACGGTGGCGGTGCCGGCGATGCTCAACTACCGGTTCACGGCAACTGGGTCACCTTACAGGTGGATTTGGTGGGGATCGACGAAAAGACCCAGAGCGCCGTCGGCGATTTCGGCAAGTATCTCCAGCATCCGGAAAACCGCAAGGCGATGAGCTTCGATCTGCGGGAGGACGGCTACGACGTCCGCGATCACCAGTCCGGCCCCGACGCCCTCGAGCGAACGCAGATGGGCGATGCCGGATGGAAGCACCGCCGCGAGCAGGCCCGAATCGATGGTTATCAGCGGGAATATCTGAAACCGAAGCCGGAGAACGCCGCCGCGGCCGACGCCGGTCCGACCTCCGATCCCTTCGCCAGGCCACCACTTCCAAGACGAGGTGAACCGCTTCGATCCCGGAAAAGAACAGCACACCGGCGCGGTGCTGGGGATTGCCCTGGCCAGTTACCGCACGCCCGACGGCGAGGATCGGTTTCAGATCCTCCCCGGCGACGACATGAAACTGACCACTGTCACCGTCGGCCAACCGCCAAAGGAGACCAGCGACACCTTCACGGTCGTCGATTTCTACGAATGTAAGATGAGCGAGTTCGACTCGAAGTTCGTCTTCGTGCCGATCCGCAAATTGCAGGAGATGCGGGGGATGATCGATCCGGCGACCGGCATCGGGCGGTTCAACGCCATCCAGATCAAGCTCAAGCCCGGCGCGAACGGCGACGAGGTCCGCGACAAGCTGCGGGCGGTGTTTCCTCCCGACCGCTACGTCGTCAACACTTGGCGCGACGAACGCGGCGCACTGCTGGCCGCCGTGGACATGGAAACCCGCATCCTCAACATCCTCCTGTTCATGATTATCGCCGTGGCCGGTTTCGGCATCCTGGCCATCTTCTATATGATCGTCGTCGAGAAGACCCGGGACATCGGCATCCTCAAATCGCTCGGCGCGTCGAGCCGCGGCGTGATGGGCATCTTCCTCGGCTACGGCCTCTCGCTGGGCCTGGTCGGCTCGGGCGTGGGCATGGTGATCGGCCTGCTGTTCGTCCATTACATCAACCAGATCGCCGACTTGATCGGCTGGGCGACCGGGCAGCCGGTGTTCGATCCGTCGATCTACTACTTCTACAAGATACCGGCGGTCGTGTTGCCGTGGACGGTGTTTTGGATCGTCGTTGGGGCGTTGGCGATAGCCGTGGGGGCGAGCATTTTGCCCGCCCGCCGCGCCGCCCGGCTGCATCCGGTGGAGGCATTACGGTATGAGTAATTTGACTGCGCGAGAGGCCGGTGAGCGATTGGACAAATCGGGGCTCGGGGCTAGGGACTCGGGGCCTCGAGACTTCGCGAGCGGCGTTGACAGTTCAATCCGTACTCCCGCATCCCCACGTCCCCGCATCCCCGAACCCCGTTATTGACCAACTGCGGACGATCGGCCTGCACAAGAGCTATCGCAAGGGGCCGGTCGAAGTGCCCGTGCTGCGGGGCGTGAGCATGGTGGTTCGTCCGGGCGAGTTTCTGGCCATCGTCGGCCAAAGCGGCTGCGGCAAGAGCACGCTGCTGCACCTGCTGGGCACGCTCGACGCGCCCGACCGGGGCGAAATCCATTACGACGGACGACGCATCGACAACCTCCCGCGGCCGACCGCGACCACCTGCGGAACCGTCATTTCGGCATGATCTTTCAGTTCTACCACCTGCTGCCCGAGCTGAGCACGCTGGAAAACGTGCTGGCCCCGCTGATGATTCGGCACGGCACCTGGGCCTTCCTCGCCCGGCGGCGAAAATACCGCGCCGAGGCCAAAAAGCTGCTGGAAACGGTCGGGCTGGGCCATCGGCTGCGGCATCGTCCCCGGGAACTCTCCGGCGGCGAGATGCAGCGGGCGGCCATCGCCCGGGCCCTGATCACCAACCCCCGCCTCCTGCTGGCCGACGAGCCGACCGGCAACCTCGATCAGGCCACCGGCCTGGAAATCATCCGCATTCTGCGGGACTTGAACCGCCAGCGAAACCTCACTATAGTGATGGTCACGCACGACCGTTCCATCGCCGGCCAGGCCGATCGCATCGTCCGCCTGTCCGAGGGGCGGATCGAGTTGTAATGTCTCGTTCCCATGCTCCGCATGGGAACGCACTCTTGGGACGCTCCGCGTCCGCTGGATTTTGGACGCAATCCGGCCGCGCGGACGCGGAGCGTCCGGGCAGTGTGTTCCCACGCGGAGCGTGGGAACAAGGTGCCCCCCGAATCCCCGAACCCCTTACCCCGACCATGAAAATCTACATCGACGGCGACTATTACGACAAACAAGACGCCAAGGTCAGCGTGTTCGACCACGGCTTTCTGTACGGCGACGGCGTTTTCGAGGGCATCCGCGTCTACGGCGGAAAAGTCTTCAAAATGGCCGAGCACATCGACCGCCTGTGGGACTCGGCGAAGGCCATCTGGGTGACGATCCCGATGACCAAGGCGGAGATGATAAAGGCCATCGGAGGAGACCGTCGCCTTGAACGGAGTCAAGGACGGCTACATCCGCCTGGTCGTCTCCCGCGGCGTGGGCGACCTGGGGCTTGATCCGGCGAAATGCGTCAAGCCGAGCATAGTCATCATTGCCGCCGGGATCGCCCTGTATCCGCCGGAGTTGTACGAGAAGGGGCTGGAGATCGTCACGGTCAGCTCGCCGCGGATCCATCCCGCGGCCCTCAGCCCGCGGATCAAGTCGCTCAACTATCTGAACAACATCATGGCCAAGATCGAGGGGAAGCAGGCCGGCTGCATCGAGGCCCTGATGCTCAACCACAAGGGCGAGGTGGCCGAATGCACCGGCGACAACATCTTCCTGGTCCGCAAGGGCCGGCTGCTCACCCCTCCGCTCAATGCCGGAATCCTCGAAGGCATCACGCGGAACACCGTCATCGAACTTGCCCGCGAAATGGGCCTCGAAGTGCATGAAGTCTCGTTGAGCAAGTACGACGCCTACGTGGCCGACGAGTGCTTCCTGACCGGCTCGGCGGCCGAGGTCATCGCCGTGGTGAAGATCGACGGCCGCGTGATCGGCGAAGGCAAGCCGGGCCAGATCACCCGGCAGTTGAAAGAGCGGTTCGTCGCGCTGACGAAGAGTTGAGCGGCCGGTTTGTTTATTTTTTGGCGTTCGTAGTCCCGCCTTCAGGCGGAAACTGAAACAGCGACAATTCTCTCCGCCTGAAGTGGGGACGGCGAAGGAGCCGCCCCCCCGGTGCCACCGTTCCCTTTTCCGTCCAAGGCGGTACGCTATAATGATCTTTGGAGGTGTTTTATGACCACATTGCTGGCACAAGCCTTTGATCAAGCGACGCAACTCCCCGACGTCGAGCAAAACGCGCTGGCGAAGTGGCTGCTCGAAGAGCTGCAATCCGAAAAGAGGTGGTCTGAATCGTTTGCGGAGTCGGAGGACGTTCTCGAAAAGCTTAGCCGACGAAGCGTTGGAAGCGAAACGGCAAGGCCAAACGACGCCCTTGGATCTCGACAGACTATGAAGTCCGCTACTACCGCTCAGTTTTGGAAGCGCTATTCCGCGTTGCCGTCCGAGGTGAGACAACTGCGCGCGCGAGACTTATACTCTATTCGTTTCCGATCCGTATCATCCGAGTTTGCATTTCAAACGCATTCACTCGGCTCGTCCGATTTTCTCCGTGCGAATCGGCATCCACTACAGGGCGGTCGGTGTGTTTGACGATCAAGAAATCACTTGGTTTTGGATCGGTTCCCACGCCGAATATGACCGCTTGGTCCGGCAACTCAGAAAGAGTTGAAATAGGTGAAGCAATCGGCTGAAATAGGAGCAAGAACCGTCTTACGGTTTGAAAGCCCCCACCGATCGAAAATTAATCGTTCTGACCCATTTGTCACCCCATTTTCAGGTATAAGGCTCGGTACACTATGGCGTACTGCCCAAAATGCAAAGGGGAGATGAAGGCACAGGACACGGTGTGTTCTCATTGTGGCTACGACTTCCCTTTGGAGCCTGAACCACGCCTGAAACGCACCGGCTTCTTTTATTCCGCATGGGCAGAGATCGCCCTGATGGCTGGTGCGATCGTTGCGGCTTTTGGTTGCGTCGTTTGGGCTGTGGCTTCAGTTGCAGCCGTCATCCTTGGGAATTATCTGCAAGGACTGGTATTCTACCCGATCAGCTTCCTCGTTTCCCTGGCGATGCTGGTTGTTTTCGTGAGGATACAGAATGCCTAATTCATCTCCCTAGCGCGGCTTAGCCGCAACCAATTGTGGTCTTGGGTCTTGGGTCTTAGGTCTTGGGTCTTCGTGCCAAGACCTAAGACCCAAGACCTAAGACCCAAGACCGTCAAAGATTGAGGACGATTTCTCAATCCCAAAAACTAATGGCATAGAATGTCAGGGAGTGAGAAAGCCGATCAGACGCATTTGGTGCTGACAGTTTAGGCAAGTGCCGCAGGATGCGTTCTCTCTTCTGCCGTTGCTATCAGGGAGTATCAGCTTCCGTCGCTGGGTTCAATCTGCACTGCATTCCAGTGGGCGGTCGAAATGGGGGATTGCCGCTTTTAGCCGAAAGAGATAGGATAGCGTGTATAGGCTCGGGCATGAGTTTCCTGGAACACGAGGAGGTCTCTGCCATGCGAATCCTTTTCTTTCTCGTTGCGTTGACGGCCGTCATGCTGACCGCTGTCGCACAGGCCGCGGATCAAAAGGCGACGCCCGCGCTCTCGGGCCATCAATTGGACCAGGCCGTTCACGACGCTCTGCGGCATTGGGCCAAGCCGAGCGAAGATCAACTCGAACCGGCCGCCCGCGAGCTTCTCAACCTGTACGGCGATCTCCAACGCGACACGGCCCTGGCGAAGAGCACCCGCGCTCGACTGACGAGCAAGGTTCGTGGCCGGCTGGCCGATCTGGCCGAAAAGCTCGGCCGGCGAGTGGCAAAAGACCGGGCGGATGCGCAGCGGCCGAAATCGGTCGATCGAGCGGGGAAGGATAACGCCCTGGCTCAACTTGCCGGGCCGCCCGGCGCAGGCCGGGCCGAATCGCGGCGCACCCAACCGTCCCCAAGGTCTATCGCCCCGTGACGCCGGCGCGGAACTCGTCGACTTGATCGAACGGACCATCTCGCCGCTCACCTGGGCGCGAAACGGCGGGCCGGGCACGATCTACTACTGGGCCCCCGGCCACGCCCTGGTCGTCAGCGCCCCGACGGCGTTCACGACCACATCGGCGGAATGCTGCAACAGATGGGGCGGATGGGGCGGTGAGTATTGATGGAAATTCGTTGGTTGATTGCGAATTAGCCGATCGGAGTCAGATGCTGATGAAGCGAAGCCGCGAGCCGGTCGATGGCTGGGGAATCGAGCGGGGCTGCACCCACTAAAAACTCAGCCAGTGCTTTGGGCGAAAGACCCGTCTGAGCGGCAAGTTCGCGCTGGTCCATCCCGCTGTCGTAAATAGCGCGGCGAAGTTGGCCGCTGACGGTCGGTTCTAGCATGGACGATTCGCGCATGTCGCGCTCTGCCCGCTGAGCTTGTTTTCGCAGTTCGGGCAAATCTCTCTCAATTTGCTCACGGAGTCGCCGCATCTCGACTCGCTCATCAGCGGTTGCCGGCCGCGAAACAGGGGTGTTCTTCGTGTTGCTCATGAGATCGCTCGGATGCGTTGTCGCGGCTTTCAATCGCCATTGACCTCGTAGGCCGTAACGGGAAAGACCGTAATCTCATCCAGCAATTTGTATACTGCGATAATGTATCGACCGTCCTCGGTGTAGCCGAAAGCAATAAGCAAATCGGAAGAACGACTCCTGCCGATGCCTACCGGATGACGAACCACATTTTCAAAGTCTTCCGAAGATATATCGTGCTCGCCAATATGCTCGATTGCCTCATCGGTCCAAATAAATTGAAAGTAAGGCATTGAGCTTTATGGCTATTTCAATTTTAGCCTCGATAGCATCCACCAACAAGAGGGCTAATACTATGCTGTACCGCATCTAATGCGGAATCCATTAGTTATTTCGCGGCCGCTTCCTCGCCGAGATCGACGCCTTTGGCGAGGATTTGCAGGTTGGTCTCCAACATGGCCGGATTCTTCTTGCCGAGCTTGGAGGTTAGCAGTTCGACGAGCAACTCGCGGTTGGCCAAACCCAACAGGCCGGCGCAGAGACCAAAGACCAGCATGTTGGCCGAACGGAGGCTGCCCATCTCCGAGGCGATCTTAGTCAGTTCGAGCTCGACGACCTTTACGCCCGGATGCTCGCCGACGGACGGCACGAGCGAGGAATTGACGACCAGCGTCGAGCCTTTCCGCAGCAGCGGCGAGAAGGCGCGGTACGACGGTTCGTTCATGGCCACGACGATCGTGGCGTCCTCGACGATGGGCGAGCCGATCGCGCGGCGGCCGACCTTGATGTGGCAATTGGCGGTGCCGCCGCGGACCTCGGCGCCATAGCTGGGGATGTAGGTGGCGTTGAAGCCCTCGGCCACGGCCGCCTGGGCCAGCATCTTGCCGGCCAGGATGACGCCCTGTCCGCCGCTGCCGGCCAGGAGGATTTCCTTGGTGGCCTCGAGTGCGGGGGCTTTCTTCGGCTTCTTGTCCGCTTTTTTTTGTTTCACGGCTTTCTTCTTTTCGTCGTGTTTCTTCGTCTTCGTCTTGGCCATTTGCCGCCTCCTGGTTGATATGAAAGGCCCGGGGGTCAAGTCGGATGCAAAACCGCCAGCGGATGGATAGATTGCGCAGCCGCAAGCGGCCAATTCCGAAATCACAAAACCATCAACTCCGCGCCCCGATCTCTCTCCCCGCACAATGTTATTCCGGATTATTCCGACTTCTGTTCCTTATCCTTGTACACGCCGAGCGGGAACGTATGCACCATCCACTCCTCGATCCGTTTCATGGCCTTCGCCGGCGGCAGCCGCCAGTAGGTCGGGCAGGGCGAAAGGATCTCGACCAGACTGAAGCCTTTGTTGTCCAACTGCCGTCCGAAGGCGGTGATGATCGCCTGCTTGGCCTTGCGGACCGCGGCCGGTTTGTCGATCGTCACCCGGGCAATGTAGCTCGGCCCTTCCAACTGGCTGAGCATCTCGCAGACCTTGATCGGCGGGCCTTCGTTCTCCGCGCGGCCGGTCGGGGTGGTGGTGGTCTTTTGGCCGAGGATGGTCGTCGGGGCCATCTGTCCGCCGGTCATGCCGTAGACGGCGTTGTTGACGAAGATTACGGAGATGTTTTCGCCCCGATTGGCGGCGTGGACGATCTCGGCGGTGCCGATGGCGGCCAGGTCGCCGTCGCCCTGATAGGTCATGACGAAGAGGTCGGGCCGGGCCCGCTTGATGCCCGTCGCCACCGCCGGCGCCCGGCCGTGGGCGGCCTCCGACATGTCGATGTCGAGGTACTTATAAGCCAGCACCGAACAGCCGACGGGGGCCACGCAAACGGTCCGCTCGCGGATGCCGTAGTGCTCAATGGCCTCGGCCACCAGGCGATGGGCGATGCCGTGTCCGCAGCCGGGACAATAGTGGGTGAGGCGCGGCGTCAAAACCGGCGTTCGGGCAAAGACCTTTTTTTCCGGGGCAGTGGCAATCATCGGATTACATGAGGGTTCGGGGATTCGGGGATTCGGGGATTCGCCGCTTGCGGCTTTGCAAACTATCCATCCGCTTGCGGTTTCGCAATGGAAACCATCGGCGACGGGAGTCGCCTCCTACAAGTTCATTTTATCGGTGTTTTCCGTCTATCGGTGTTTTCCGTTTCGGCTGGGCTTTTTCAACAGCTTGCGCCCCAAGGCGACCAACTCCTTGACCGACGGCGCGTCGCCGCCGGCAAACCCGAGAAATTCGATCGGCAACTGCCCCTCGACGGCCAGCCGCACGTCATCGACCATCTGACCGTAGCTCATCTCGACGACGACGAGGGTTCTGGCCTTTTTCACGGCGGCCAGCAGTTGCTTGTAAGGGAAGGGCCAGAGGGTGATCGGCCGCAGCAATCCGGCCGGAAGACCCTCGTCGCGGAGCAGATCGACCGCTTCGCGGCAGAGCCGGGCGCAGGTTCCGTAGCCGGTGAAGACCAGCCGGGCGTCGTCGGTGCAATAGGCCTCGGCCCGCGGCTCGCGGCGCTCGATCTCGGCGTAGACCTTTTGCAGCTTGCGGTTGTGCTCGGACAATTCGGGAACGGGCAGATGCAGCGAGCAGGTGAAAAAGGAGTCGCGCCCCTTCGCGCCGGTCAGCGCCCAGGGTTTTTCCACCCGTTTTTTTGCGGGCGGATCGCGCAGTTCGACCGGCTCCATCATCTGTCCCAACCGGCCGTCGCTGAGGACCATCACCGGCGTGCGGTACTGGTCGGCCAGATCGAAGGCTTCAAAGGTGAAGTCGAGCATTTCCTGGGCGCTGTCGGGGGCCAGGACGATGGTGCGGTAATCGCCGTTTCCGCCGCCGCGGGTGGCCTGGAAGTAGTCGCCCTGAGCGGCGGCGATGTTGCCCAGGCCCGGTCCGCCGCGCTGCACGTTGACGATCACCGCGGGGAGTTGGCTTCCGGCCATGTAGCTGATTCCCTCCTGCATCAGCGAGATGCCGGGGCTGGAGGAGGTGGTCATGGCCCTTTTGCCGGCGGCGGCAGCGCCGTGAACCATGCTGATGGCGGCCAGCTCGCTCTCCGATTGCAGGAACACCCGTCCCAGCGGGAGCAGCCGCGCCGCCATGCCGGCGATAATTTCGTTCTGCGGCGTGATGGGGTAGCCGAAGTAACAGTCCAGTCCCGCCCGGATCGCGCCCTCGACGACCGCGTCGTTTCCGCTCATCAATACCTTGCTCACGTTGCCACCTCCTGATTCGACGATTTCTCCGCCACGGTTCGATAAACCTCGATGGCGGCGTCCGGGCACATCGTGGCGCAGAGCGTGCAGCCGGTGCATTCGGCCAATTCACGCATCCGCATCGGATACACGCCGTATCGATTCAAGGTGTCGCTCTGCTCGATGCAGCCCTTCGGACAGACTGAGATGCACAGCTCGCACGCCTTGCACATTTCCGGGTCGATTACGATTCGAGACATTTTTGACCTCACTCCCCTCTCCCTATGGGAGAGGCGCCGGGGGTGAGGGCGGCGAGAACTTCGTTGTAGGCGAGCTTTCTCGGCCCTCACCCTAACCCTCTCCCAAAGGGAGAGGGGACTAAAATATCTCTCCCAAAGGGAGAGGGGACTGAAATATATCTCTCCCAAAGGGAGAGGGGACTAATGAACTAACGATACTCGCGCGCTCAAATTAACGATACTCCTGGACTTTGATTTTCCGGGCCATCGCGGCCTGGGCGGCGGTGGCCAGGGCGTTCATCTCCTCGGTTTCCGGATAGACCATGAACGGGGCCACGAATCCGGCGTACTTCTTTATCAAGCGAATCAGCAACTTAGAGCGGGCCAGTCCGCCGGCGAACACCACCGCCTTCACCCGGCCGGACAACACCGCCGCCGACGCGCCGATCCACTTGGCGATCTGATAGGCCATCGCCTCATAGACCTCCGCGGCCTTGGCGTCTTTGCGGCGGATGCGATCCTCGACCGCGCGGCAGTCGTTCGTTCCCAGATAGGCGTACATCCCGCCGTGGCCGACGAGCATCTTCCAGACCTCGTCGTGGGTGTGCAGGTTGTCGAAGCACACGGCGATCAGGGGGCCGGTGGGCAACGAACCGCTCCGCTCGGGCGAGAAGGGGCCGTCTCCGTCCAGGGCGTCGTTGACGTCGACCACGCGGCCGCGGCGATGGGCGCCTACCGAGATGCCCCCGCCCATGTGGACCACGATGAAGTTCCGTTTCTCATAGGCCACGCCCAAATCCTGGGCGGCTTTTCGGGCGGCGGCCCGCTGCGAGAGGGCGTGAAACCGGCTCTTCCGCTCAAAGGACGGGTGGCCCGCATATCGCGCAAACGGCCAGAACTCGTCCACCACCACCGGGTCGGCGATGAAGGCCGGGGCGCCGGCGCGGCGGCCGATCTCGTTGGCCAGCGGGGCGCCGAGGCTCGAAGGGTGTTCGCCCCATTTGCCGCTCCGCAGGTCGCGGATCATCTTGGCGTTGACTTTGTAGACTCCGCCGGCGATGGGCTTGGTCAAGCCGCCCCGGCCGGCGACCGCCAAGGTCCGCTTCAGGTCGATCCCCCGCTCGGCGATGAACCGCAGCACGGCGTCGCGGCGAAACTCGTATTGATCGACCACGCGGGCGAACTTGGCCAGCTCTTGTTTCGGATGGCTGATCTCCTCGGCGGCCAGGCACTCCGGCCCGCGATAGAGCGCCAACTTAGTGGAGGTCGAGCCGGGATTGACGACAATCACCTGATCGCGTTTTTTGTCGCTGTCGCTCATCATTCTTCACTTACGTATAACATTTCGCTGGTAGCACAGCCACTCTCGGCTGTGTTCGCTGGGGTGGCAGTTGAACCGCCGCCTCAGCGTAGCTCCCAACTCCTCGCCATATTTTCACAGCCGGGGGCGGCTGTGCTCTTCTTTTCACAGCCGGGGGCGGCTGTGCTCTTCTTTTCACAGCCGGGGGCGGCTGTGCTACTCTTCCTCCCCCGCCAAAACCGCGGAGAGCGCCATTGTGTACAGCTTCGTCAAATAACTATCGGAGCGCGAAGTCATGACGATCGGCGACTTGACGCCCACCAATGCGTTGGCCATCTCCCTGCCGGAGAAATTGACCAGCGACTTGTAGAGGATGTTCGCCGAGTTGATTTCCGGGCAGAGGAGGACGTCGGCCTGGCCGGCGACGGGACCCTCGATGTGCTTCATCGCGGCGGCTTTTTTCGACACGGCAATGTCCAGGGCGTAGGGGCCGGCGACGTCGGCGTCGGGGAACTGCCCCGCCTGGGCCATTTGGGCGAGCATGTGGGCGTCGACCGTGGCGGGCATGTCCTCGTTGACCTTTTCGATGGCCGCCAGAACGGCCACCTTCGGCCGCGCGAAGCCCAGCCGATGGGCCACCTGGATCGCGTTCCGCAGCAGGTCCACCTTGCGGCCGACGTCGGGGTTGATGTTCACCGCCGGGTCGGTCATGAACATCAGCCGCTTCTCGATGGGCGAATCGAAGAGTGTGATGTTGCTCAGCAATCCGCCGTGGCCCAGCCCGGTGTCGCGGTTGAGGATGGCGTGCAGCACGTCGGCCGTTCCGACGGTCCCCTTCATCAGGATGTCGGCCCGGCCTTCGCGGCAGAACGCCACCGCCTTGGCGGTCATCTGCCTGGGATCGCATTCATCGACGATTTCGACGCCGCGCAACGGGATTTTCAACGAGCGGCAGAGCTGCTCAATACGCTTCTTGTCGCCGATTAACAGAGGCTTGATCAGACCATGCCGATAGCCCTCGTGAACGCTTTTCAGCCCTTCTTCCTGCTCGGCGCCGGCTAGGGCCAGCACTTTTTGGCCGGGCATTTTCGTGGCGAGATCGAGCAGGTCCTTCAGACTGCGAATTTTCTTCTGCCGGGGCATCTCACACCTCGTCGCCCCGCTTCAACGCCACCAACCCGCTGCGGGCCAAGGCGCGAATGCCGAAAGAGTTCAAGGCGTTGATGAAACCGTCCACCCGCTCCTCGACGCCGGAGATCTCGAAGGTGATCGTCTTCTTGCCCATCGCCAGCACCTGGGCGCCGAAGACCTCGGCCGTCTGCGTCAACTGGCTGAACTCCTCGGGCCGGAAATGGACCTTCACCAGCGCCAGTTCCCGATCGAGAAACCCCTGCCGCGAGAGATCGTCGATGTCCAGCACGTCGCGGACTTTTTTCAACTGCGCGGTGACGTCGCGGACCTCCTTGTCGTGTCCCTCGACGACGATCGTCAGCCGCGAGGTGTCGAACAGATCGGTTTCGCTGACGGCGATGCTCTTGATGTTTACGGCGAACTTTTTGAACACCGCCACAAGCTGGGCTAGAATGCCTGGACGGTTCTTGACCAGGCCGGAAATCGTATGCTTCAAGGAAGGACCTCCACAGAATCCACTATCTTGCAGATACCGCGCTTGTTATGATGCTAATCGTTTAAAATGCCGCTGTCAAGGCTCCCCCGCGCGTATCGGAGCAGTGAAAAACAAGCATGTTTCGCGGTGATAATGCGGTAAACTTGCTTTTGGGCTGCTAATACTGGGCGGGGGCCTATGCAATACCCGGTGGTGTTTCAAGCTATTTGCTTTCTGTTGCGGAAAGGCGACAATCCGGCCTACTCGCCCTTTCCGCAACAGTAACTATTTAGAGTCTCCGTTAAGGAAACCCCCGCACATGGAATGGCTTGCATATTTCTGGGACGTCTTCATGCACCTGGACACGCATCTGGATCAAATTATCCAGAGCTATCAGGCTTGGACGTACTTGATTCTGTTTGCGATCATTTTTTGCGAGACGGGGTTGGTCGTCACGCCCTTGTTGCCGGGCGATTCGCTGTTGTTTGCGGCGGGCATAATGGCCGCTCGGCCGAACAGCGCGCTTGATCCCGTGTGGTTGCTGGTATTGATGAGCGCGGCGGCGATTGCCGGCGACACGGCGAATTATTGGATCGGGGCCTTCATCGGTCCGCGGGCGTTCAGCGGCAAAATCCGCTTCCTCAAGAAGAAATATCTCGACCGCACCCACGCCTTCTACGAGAAATACGGCGGAAAGACGATCGTCATTGCCCGCTTCGTCCCCATCGTCCGCACGTTTGCCCCGTTCGTCGGCGGCATCGGGGCGATGAACTATACGCGGTTCATCGTCTACAACGTCGTGGGCGGAATTGCCTGGGTGGCGCTGTTCGTCTTCGGCGGCTACTGGTTCGGCAACTTCCCGCTGGTAAAAGAGCACTTTTTTCTGGTCGAGCTGGCGATCATCGCCATCTCGGTAATGCCCATGGTCGTCGAGTTCATCCGCGCCTGGCGCGCACGGCGACGGTAGTTGCAGTCGGACCATTTAGCTCCCCGTGAATACACGGGGGGCCGAGCGGTAGAGCACTTCCAACCGTGCCCCCGGTGTATTCACCGGGGGCTAAATAATGGAAGAAGCGATTGCGGTCCGTTACGCGAAGGCGTCGGGAATCTGCACGTTGATTGCGCCCGCCGGCAGAATCGCCGCCGGCAGCGGCGCCAACGCCGACTTCTTCCGCCGCTCAGCCTCGATCGCATTCACGACGGCGGCGGGCAGGCTCGGCCGCTTGCCGCCCAGCAGATAGTGCAGGTCGGCGTGCATCTGCATGCAAGTGACGTAGACGTGGCGGGCCTGGGGATCGTCGAGCAACAACTCCTCCAGATGCTGCACCTGCTCCTCGGTCGCATAATCGTCCACCAGCGCCCAGACTATTTCCTGCACTTCGTCGGCCAGGCAGTTGTTCTCTAACATTGGACACCTTTCGGGATAGGGCTGCCGGGGGCACACCGCCATCATGCTTTTATCGGTTGAGCAAGCAGGGAAAGATAAGGGGAATATCCGTACAACCGGTGCAATCGGTCCGATCCTCGAAAAAGTCCTCGGACTAACCAACAACATCCGTTGTTACTTCCGGGGCGCGGTGTTTTGCACGCCCCCTCTCCTAACCTACATTTGCCTTGGAGTCTTGTGTTGTTTCCATGTCAAGTTCGTTTAACCCAGAGCCAACACCGCTGCCCCCGTCGCCGTTGGCTTCGGGTTAACCCGGATTATTCATAAACGTCATCCTGAGCGCAGCGAAGGATCTCCGATGCGCCGCAAACAGCCCAGATTCTTCGCTGCGCTCAGAATGACAATGTTCCTTCGTGTTTATGAATAATCCGGGTTAAACGAACCACAATGTTTGCCCCACGTTACGTCAACTCGGGCAGGACACACCATGTTGGTTTCACCACACACTGAAGAGACTACCGTATCCGATTCCACCTTGGCGACGACCGGCGGGCCGGGCACGTCCGGCGTCATAATGAAGTCGCTGTTGGAGCGGGCGTTCGACGCCCGATTTACGATCCTCGACGCCGAGGGGGGCGAAGTCATCGAACATTCGCCGGAACAGCCCTCGCGCGATTGGGGGCGCTGCGGCGAGTTGTGCCGGGCCGTCGCGCGGCGGGGCCGGCCCGAGTTTCTCGATGACGACGACCCGCTGTTGACCTTGGCCATTCCCTGCCTGGACGCGGAAGGGCGGGGAACCGTGGCGGTGGCCTCCTTTCTGGCTCGGCCGACGGCGGCGGACGAGGATCTTTCCGGCCCCGCGCGACGGTTGGGCATGAACCCCGGCGAGTTGCGGGCATGGGCCGCCCGCCAAAAGCCCTGGTCCGCCGAGGCCCTGAAGCAGATCACCAACCTGGTTCTGAACAATGCCCAATCGGAGCTCCGCCTTCGCGCGCTGCAGGAGGAGGCCGAAAAGCTCTCGCTCAACCTGGCCTCGACCTACGAAGAAATCAGCCTGCTGTATCGCCTGACGCAGAACTTGAAACTCTCGAAGAGCGACGAAGAACTGGGCCGCATTGCCTTGGAGTGGCTGGGCGAGGTGGTGCCGGCGGCGGGGCTGGCGATCCGGTTGACTCCCTCGGCGGAGGCCGTGAAATCGGCTCTCAAGCCCGACCGCAGCCGGCCGGTCTTTCTCGTCAGCGGAGATTGCCCGATCGACGCCGCCGAGTTCTCCGCGCTGATGTCCTTCCTTCAGACCATTTCCAAGGATCGCGTTCGAGATTGTGGTGCGGCCGTCTCGGCTGCACCGGGCAGGCGAGACGCCTGCACCACAACTAATAAGAACGAAAGCTCGCGCGGGCCGATCGTCCTCAACCGGTCGATCACCGCGCGGGCCGACTGGCCCTGTCCGCGGGTCCGCCAGTTGATTGCCGTGCCCTTGGCCGAGGGGGAAAACAGTTTCGGCTGGCTGGCCGCCTTGAACCACGTCGACGACGCCGAGTTCGGCACGGTCGAGGCGAATCTGCTCAACTCCGTGGCTGCCATCCTGGGCATCCACGGCGGAAACATCGAACTCTACCGGCAGCAGTCGGAACTGATCGAAGGGATCATCCGCTCGCTCAGCTCGGCCATCGACGCCAAGGACCCCTACACCTGCGGCCATAGCGATCGGGTCGCCCGCGTCGCGGTCCGGCTGGCCGAGGAGATGGGCTGCGACGCCGCCATGTTGAAAACGATCCATTTGGCGGGTTTGCTGCACGACGTGGGCAAAATCGGCGTCGAGGACAGCGTGCTCCGCAAGGCGGGAAAGCTCACCGACGACGAATACGAACACATCAAGCGGCACGCCGAAATCGGACACCACATTCTCCACGACCTCTCGAAGCTGGGGGAAGTCCTACCCGTGGTGCTGCATCACCACGAGTCGTGGGACGGCGGCGGCTATCCGCACCGGCTCGCCACCGAGCATATCCCCCCGGCCGCGCGGATCGTCGCCGTGGCCGACGCCTTCGACGCCATGAGCAGCGACCGGCCTTACCGCAAGGGCATGTCCGACGAGAGGGTCGATGAAATTCTCCGGGCCGGGGCGGGACAGCAATGGGACCCCGCCGTAATCGAAGCCTTCTTCCGCTGCAAAGACGAAATCCGCCGTATCTGCCGGGAAGAGGCCTCGTAAGCGAGCAAATGGCCAAATAGCCGGCGGCGATTTGTTCACCAAGTTGCTAATGCCGCTCCGGCGATCCGGCTTGCATTCGTCTACTCCGCGGTTATCCTACATGAATGGAGAAATCACCTTTCGTGATTCCGGGCGAATATCTGTTTAGCCCCGGCGTCCACGCTGGGAAGGCACTTTCATGGGAATCAGTCCATCTGCTCCCGGCGTGGACGCCGGGGCTAAACAGCGGAATCCCCTCCAGAAGCCCCAAACCATGAAACGTATATTTTGCATTTCACCCCTCTTGGCTTTCGTATTTGCGATGACACTGAGCGCCGCCGTCGGGCGTTCGGCCGAGGAGAAGAAGCCCGCGGCTCCGGCCGAACCGGCGGAAAAAACCCTCAAGCTCGGCGCCCCGCTGGTCGATCACCCGGAGCGGCTGAAACGGCTCGATCCGGTGGGAACCGTCTGGCTCGATCGGGTAGGCAAACGGGTCGTCCTGCTGGGACAGGTCTGCCAGAACCGATGCCCTGCTCGAGATGTTCGCCTGCACGGCCAACACCAAGGAGCACGAGTCGGTCGTGTCGGTCCCCTGCAAAGCGTTGACGGTCCACGCCGCGTTGTTGGCCGCCGGGGCCAACGCGGGCCATACCGTGCGGTTCACTCCGCAATACGTCCCCGCCAGCGGCACCGAAATCGACGTCGCCGTCCGTTGGAAAGACGACAAAGGCAAGATCCAAACCGCCCGGGCGCAAGACTGGATCCGCAACATCAAGACCGGCAAGGCGATGCAGCATTCGTGGGTCTTCGCGGGCAGCGGTTTCTGGGTCAACGAAGCAACCGGAAAGCGCATGTACGAGGCCGAGAGCGGCGATTTCATCTGCGTCTCCAACTTCCCCAGCGCGATGCTCGATCTGCCCATCAAAAGCAGCAGCGACAACGCCGATCTGGCGTTCCGCGCCTTCACCGGGCGAATTCCCCCAATGGGCACGCCGGTGACGCTGATCCTGACGCCGAAGAAGCCGACAGGACCCGACGGCGCCAAGTCACTCTCGAAAATGGTCGATCCAAAGCTCGCATTCAGGAAAAGGAAGAGCCCAAAATCCCCATCCGGGAAGAGGAAAACCGAAAGCCGAACGTCGTTGTCATCCTGGCCGACGACTTGGGCTTCGGCGACGTGGGCTGCTACAATCGCCACTCGAAAATTCCCACGCCGAGCATGGATCGGCTGGCCGCCGAGGGCATCCGTTTCACAGACGCCCATGATCCGTCATCGGTATGCACCCCCACGCGGTATTCGATCCTCACCGGGCGTTACTGCTGGCGGGGAAGGCTGAAAAAACTGGTTCTTCTCCCGTTCAAGCCACCCTTGATCGAAAAGGGGCGTTTGACCCTGCCCGCCCTGTTCAAGGAGCACGGTTACGATACGGCGGCTTTCGGCAAATGGCACCTGGGCATGAACTGGGCGACCATCGACGGCCGGCCGCCCGAAAGGCAGGGGGGCAACGTCGATTTCTCGAAGCCGTTTTCGGGAGGGCCGACTTCCGTCGGATTCGACTACTTCTTCGGCATGGATTGTCCGAATTATCCACCGTATTGTTTCCTGGAAAACAACCACACCCTCGGAATCCCCACAGAACCGCTGTCGACGAAAACATTGGAGAGCAATCCCGCTTTTGGAAAATGGGAGGGCAAGCACGTTTTTGGACCCATCGGCTGCAACCCCGGCCCGGCACTTCCCGGCTGGGACCTGACCAAAGTGCTGCCGACGCTGACCGACAAGGCCGTCGCATACGTCGAAGCCGCGGGGAAACGCTCTCCACACCAGCCGTTTTTCATCTATTTCGCCCTCCCCGGCCCGCATTATCCCATCGTTCCCACGCGGGAATTCCAGGGCACGACCAAGGTTGGACCCTACGGGGATTGGGTCCACCAGAACGACGCAAGCATCGGGCGTGTGCTCGACGCGCTGGATAAAGCCGGACTGGCGAACAATACGTTGGTCATCGTCACCAGCGACAACGGGCCGGAATGGTTTGCTTATGAACGCATCCGCAAATTCGGTCATTACAGCATGGGTGACTGGCGGGGATTAAAACGCGACATCTGGGAAGGCGGACACCGCGTGGCGTTTATCGCCCGTTGGCCGGGGCATATCAAACCCGGCTCGACCAGCCCGGAGGTGGTGTGCAACGTGGATCTGATGGCCACCTGCGCGGCGTTGCTCGGCGCCCGGTTGCCAGACGACGCCGGCGAAGACAGTTACAATATCCTGCCTGCCATATTAGGTGAGAAATACATCGGACCGATCCGTGAAGCCACCGTGCATCATAGTTGCCGGGGACATTTTGCCATTCGGCAAGGACCGTGGGTGTTTATCGATGCACCGACCGGCGACGACAATCGGGAGCCGGATTGGTTGAAAAAACAGCGCGGATACACGCCGCACCATTTCCCCGGCGAATTATACAACCTCGACAAAGATCCCTCCGAACGCACGAATCTGTACGGCCAACGGCCCGATATCGTGCGTAAACTCAGTCCCTGCTGGAAAAATACAAACGGGAAGGCAGGAGCCGGCCGAAGAGTGCGGAACTGAAGTAGGCCTGGAGAGAAGCCGGGCGATCGTAAGAAACCACACCCGCGGTCGTCAAGCTCCTCCCGAACTACGAACCCAACAGCCGCTGCACGCTGTTCAGCAGCCGGTCCATGGCGAAGGGTTTTCGGATGTAGTCGTCCACGCCCAACGTCTCGGCGTAAGCCTTGTGGCGGCTCCCTTCGTTGGCCGTCACCATGATGATTTTGATCGGCACCGGTCGGGTGCGGCGGAGCTTTTCGAGCACCAGGAAGCCGCTCCGCTTGGGCATCATCATGTCGAGAATGACCAGGTCGGGGTCTTCACGCTCGGCCAGGGCGAGGCCCTGGTTTCCGTCCCGGGCGACGAAAATTTCATAGCCCGCCGCCGTCAAGGCATACCGCATCGACTCGATGATCTCGTGATCGTCGTCAACCAGCAGGATTTTCTTGCCGGTATATTGGGGGGCTTCGGCCGTGTTTTTTTCGTCTGCCATGAAGGACTACCTCTTCTCGTGAGATTGCCGGATTACTGACCCCCGGCTACACTAGATACGATACCCGCCCCATAATGGATTGCAAGGGGACGGCACTCATTATGCAGGAGGCCTCCCCGGATGCCGATGGGGTGGTCCCGGCTGGAAATCGGGTGGGTAGCGCCGATCTTTACGACAGCAAAAAAACGGGGTTTTCCACTTAGCCGCGGCACATTCCGCATTCTCCGGCCGTTTTCGGTATGACCCCTTTTCGGGCGGATAGACCGTCTACCCTATTGACGGAATACGTTGGCTTCTGTACAATTTTCGGTACTAGTGTGGGTATGTGCTTCCGGCGTACAGCGGTTCGGCGAGGCCCGATTCCGGGCTTCGGCCGGCTATTGAAGAAGGACCGGGATGGATGCACATCCGCCGATCGGCCGCGGGGGTAATTGTGCTGGCCCCCGCCAAATTGAATCTGTTCTTTGAAGTGCTCGGCAAACGAGACGACGGGTATCACGAGGTCGAGACCCTCATGTGCCCGATCGGCCTGTACGATACCTTGCGCTTTATAGACCTGCCGGTCGGTTCGGTGCGGTTGAGATGCCATCGGGTGTTCGGCGCGGAGGGCCCACGGGGTCGCGGCCTCGATCAGGTTTCCGACGGACCGGACAACCTCGTCGTGCGTGCGGTGGAACTGGTCCGCCGCCGTGCCGGTGTAAACCGCGGCGCGGATATATTATTGGTCAAGCGGATTCCGGCCGCTGCCGGGTTGGGAGGCGGTTCGAGCGACGCCGCGGCCGCACTGGTCGCCGCTAACGAAGTCTGGCGGCTCGGCCGGTCGCGTGGCGAGTTGGCCCGCTGGGCGGGTGAATTGGGCAGCGATGTGCCCTTTTTCCTCGCCGATGGTCCGGCGATTTGCCGAGGACGCGGTGAACGGGTCACGCCGGTCGAGGGAGTGGGGAACTTATTTTTCGTCCTGGTGCGTCCGCCGGCCGGATTGGCCACCGCGGCCGTGTATGCCGCCTGTCAGGCTGCCGAGCAGCCCCGGTCGGTCGAACCGCTGGTCGAAGCGCTCGGGCGGGGAGATTGGAAACATATCGGCCGGCGGTTGTGGAACCGCCTGCAACCGGCGGCCGGAAGGTTGTCGCCTTGGGTGGCGCGATTGGAACGAGAATTCGGCCAATTGGACCTCCTGGGGCACGGAATGAGTGGAAGCGGCACGTCGTACTATGGAGTTTGCCGGAACGTTCGTCACGCGCGACGCAGCGCGGGGCGTTTGCGGGCAAGAGGATTTGACGTTGTGTTTGCCGTGCGGAGTTGCCGTTGATTTGGCCCGCCGGGAGAATGGCCGCAGTGCATACTCGTAGGTTATGCTTCAGCATAACAGGACGTCTTGCACTGCCTTGTTATGCTGAAGCATAACCTACGCTCACGCATAACCTGCGGCCCTCGTCTCACCGGGTTGCGTCGCGGCCTGTCTGCGCAAGGAGACCAGCCGTGGAAATCACCGAGGTTCGCGTCAAACTGATGGAAGAGCCGGGCGAGCGGCTCCAGGCCTTCTGCTCGATTACCTTCGACGATGCGTTCGTGGTCCGCGACTTGAAGATCATTGAGGGGGTCACCGGCCCGTTCGTGGCCATGCCCAGCCGAAAGCTGACCACGCATTGTCCGCAGTGCGGGTGCAAAAATCACCTTCGGGCGAACTACTGCAACCAGTGCGGCAAGCGGATGAAAGAGCCCTCGTCGACGCGGGACGACGACGGCCGGGCGAAACTCTACGCCGACATCGCCCACCCGATCAACTCCCTTTGCCGGGAGATGATCCAGCAGCGGGTGATCCAGGCGTTCGAGGAGGAGAAGGCCAACTCGAAACTGCCGGGCTACGTCCCCAGCTACGAAGATTTCGATGGAGACGCTTTTGCGGCGACGGCCACCACCCGGATTCAAGGGGCCGAAAAACCCCACGGTCCGCACAAAGCCCCCGCCGAAAAATCCCAGCCCGCCGCGGCCTCATCCGCCAGCCGCGATTTCGGGGCGGGAATCTTCGATATTGAACCGGCCGAAATGTTACAAATATTGTGAGGATGTCCGAGAATTGGCGACGCTACATCTTGTCAGATAGCCACCGATGAATGCACCGGGAGGCTTCGGCGGATGCGCACAAATGCTTCGCAAAGGAGCCAGCCAGTTGCGGCTGTTCCAAAACTTGGGATGCACCCGGTTCATCGTCTGCCACGACGCCGACGGACCCGATCCCATCCCCAACCGTGAGCGGGTGAAAAACAGGATCATCAACCCGTCGGGGATTCGCAGAGACTATTGCATCGTCATTCCCGTCCAAGAGTTGGAGGCCTGGATTCTCGCGGACATCGAGTGCGCGACCAACATTTTTTCGTCGTGGATGCCGGCGGCAATCCGCAATCCCGAGGCGATTTCTCGCCCCAAGGAATATCTGGAAAAACTGAGCCGCACCTGCCGTCAGAGACCGCGATACATCCACGCCGTTCACAACGAACAAATGGCCAAGCACCTCGACCTGAAAAAGGTCTCCCGAAAATGCCCCGCGTTTCGCGACCTTGAGGAGTTCGTTGCTTGAATCGATTGGAAGATTTGGCGGCCGTTTCCCAGGTACTCAGCGTTTTCAGAAAATTTTAACTGAGCCTCAATCGCCGAGAATAATATCCAGCCGGCTGATGGGAACGACCATTGCCTGATCATTGATTGGATACGCCTCTTTTTCGGGATATACCACAAACCCCCGCGCAGGTTGGAGGTCTTCCAAGGCCGACCAGAATCCTTTTGAGGGCTGACCCGACGAAGAGCATTTCATCTCGATTGCCAAACGCGGTTTTCCGCCGCCGGGGTCGAGCACGAGGTCGATTTCCGCTCCGGCGTGGGTACGGTAGAAAGCTCGATCCCATTCGCGGGCGCGAGCGACAGCACCTGTTCGATTGCCCAGCCTTCCCAGGAAGCGCCGGCGTTCGGATATCCGAAGAGGTCCTCCCGATCCTTGATTCCCAACATGCAGTGCAGCAGCCCACTGTCGCGGACGTACACCTTCGGACTCTTGACCAGTCGCTTTTTAATGTTCGGAAATAGCGGCTGCAATTGCCGCAAGAGATACAAATCGGTCAGCAGATCGAGATAGTTCTTCACCGTTCCCGCGTTGATTCCCAGGCTGGATGCAATCTTGACGGCGTTCCAGAGTTGTCCGTGACAATGGGCGATCATCATCCATAGCCGGTGCAGCGTCGCCACCGGCAGACGCGCCGAACTGCGGCAGATCACGCTCCAAGCAGGCGCGGATGAAGGAGTCTCGCCACTGAAACGAGTCTCGATCGGTCGCCGCCAAATAACTCCGCGGAAAACCGCCGCGAAGCCAAAGCGAATCGGCAATCGCATCGCCGCCGGGCAGTTCCTTCAACACCAGCGGCTCCAATTCGTGATAGATGATCCTTCCAGCCAGACTCTCCGACGACTGCCGCAGCAGCGATGGCGAGGCAGAGCCGAGAATGAGGAATTGCCCCGGCCGGTCTCGTTCGTCCACCACCGCGCGAAGCAGCGGGAACAATTCCGGCACGCGCTGAATCTCATCGAGAACGATCAGTTCCGCCGGATGATGCCGAAGATAGAGTTCCGCTTCCTCCAGTTTCGCGCGGTCGGAAGGGAGTTCGAGGTCCAGATATGCGACCCTGTCCGGTCGTTGGGTTGCGATACCCTTCGCAAGAGTGGTTTTGCCTGCTTGACGAGGTCCGATCAGCCCAACTACAGGGAATTTTCCGAGCGACTCAAGGACTTTATGTGTGAGTAATCTGGGGATCATCCTTGAAATATAGCATTACGATAGCATGTTTTCAAGGATACTGTCCTATTTAGCACCTGTTGCGGAAGGCTCGCGTAGGGTGGGTCAAGCGCAGTGCAGCCCCACCACGAAGTCGCGCGGATATTGGTGGGGCTGCGCTCCCGCTTGACCCACCCTACGCGCCGCGACAGACACAATTTAGGCAAAATACCCCACCGCGTTGCGGAACATCGCCAGCCCGTCGCCCTCTGGGCCCGCCTCGCCGCGGGTCCAGCGGGGATGCTGCGTCGGGTCGATGTGCCGCTCGGGATGCGGCATCAGCCCCAACACCCGGCCCGTCGAGTCGCACACGCCCGCCACCTGGGCCATTGAGCCGTTCGGATTGTCTTCGGCCGCGTAGCACAGCGGCAATTGCCCGGCGGCCTCCAGCGTTTGCAACGTCTGCTCGTCCCGGGCGACGAACTTTCCCTCGGCGTGGGCCACTGGCAGGTACATTCGCTCTATGCCCGCGAGAAAGACCGACTTCGAGCCGCGCGCCTCCAGCCGGACCCAGCCGTCGTAGTATCGGCCCGAGTCGTTCCAGGTCAGCGTGGCCGGCGGGACCTCGGCGGCGTCTTTTTCCAGCAGCACGGGCGATTTCATCAACACCTGGAACCCGTTGCAGATGCCCAGGATCAGCTTCCCCTCGCCCTTGAAACGAACCAGTTCGTCGGAAAGGTGATGCTGAATCTGGTTGCCTAGGATGCGGCCGGCGCCCAGGTCATCGCCGTAGCTGAAGCCGCCGGGGACGCAGAGAATCTGGAACTGCCGAAACAACTCGGGCCGCTCCAGCAGCCGGTTGACATGCAGGGTTTCCGTTTTAGCCCCGACCCGCTCGAAAGCGAAGGCGGTTTCCGCGTCGCAATTCGTGCCGGGGGCTCGGAGGATAATGACGTTGGGAGTGGGCATCGAGAGAGGTCGGGGTTCGGGGATTCGGGGATTCGGGGGTTCGGGGATAACGCCCCGCGACTGCGGTCGCGGGGGGGCGAGGCGGCGGAACGTTTAGCCGCCGCGTCCACGCGGCGAAAATCGCTCGTTCCCATGCTCCACATGGGATCGCACGGCCCGGACGCTCCCGCGTCCGCCAATGGTCAAAGTGTAGCCGCATCACGCGATTTATTCCAGCCGTCGCCGGAAATGCCGGAGCTCGCCGGCAGTCATTTGACATCCGCCTCGGCCGTAATTACGCTAGAGCTTATACTCCTCATTCAGGTGGAAGTCGGGGAAAAGCGACTTCTACGGCGCTCGCAACAGGGTGTAAGGCCATGTCCACGATCCGGTCGGTTTGGCGGGTGGTTGCGGTTTGCGGTTTTTTGGCTTCGGCAGTGTTGACAACTACGGTTGCGGCCGCGTTGCCTACGGATGGGGCGTCGGGCTGCCTTGCCGAAATGCACGACGCCGCCCGAACCTGGGCCATGAACCGTATCGCCATCGTTCAAGCGGCCCAGGGCGACATCCAAGGAGCGAAGCGGACCGCCGCTCAGATCGGCCGGCCCTACGACCCGGGGCCGACTGCGGTGACCGGCGTTTGGTTCCGCTGTGGGCAACCTGTCTACTACCGCCCTGCTTGCCTTGCGGCAACAAACTGGCGGCGGATCGAGTCGCCGGAGAAGTCAGCGGCCGCCGTTCCCGCGAAAACGCCGCCCGGGCTGCCGGCCAATTATCTCGCCGCCGATCCGCTCCACGGGCCGGTGGTCGCTTTCACCGACGAGCGCGACTCGCACGGCACGCGGGTCACCACGAGAACCTACGCCGACGGGCACGTGGTGATCGAAACGCCGCGCCGGGACAGCGCGGCGGGGCGATAAGAATGTAGGTTATGCTTCAGCCTAGCGCGGCGTAGCCGCAACCAATTGTGGTCTTGGGTCTTGGGTCTTAGGTCTTGGGTCTTCGTGCCAAGACCTAAGACCCAAGACCCAAGACCGTCAAAGATTGAGGACGATTTCTCAATCCCAAAAACTAATGGCATAACAATCCCTACCCGCGCGGTTTGCGTGTTATGCTGAAGCATAACCTACGTAATTACTGGCGCGACCAACCCTCGATGATTTATGCCGCACTACCATCGCAGCGGCTTCTGCCAGGCCTCTTTCAATGCGTGCAGGTCGGCCTGAACGAGCGGCGTCTCGGCGATGATCTCCAGCTTGCCGCTGCCGTTCACTTCGCCGATTTGAGCGTGGGGAATTGCCCCCAAGGCCGACTCGAACGCGGCGGCGTTCTCGGGGCGGACTTCGCAAAGGAACCGCGTGTTCGATTCGCTGAACAGGAGGGCGGGGTCGGAAAGAGGTTGAACACCACTCATACCGCCCACACCCCCTGCCCCTCTCCCGAAAGGCGAGGGGAGATCAGTTCTGCCCTCACCCCCGGCCCCTCTCCCGAAAGGCGAGGGGAGATCAGTTCTGCCCTCACCCCCTGCCCCTCTCCCGAAAGGCGAGGGGAGATCAGTTCTGCCCTCACCCCCGGCCCCTCTCCCAGCGGGAGAGGGGAGAGAGTGGAGCGAGATTTTCGCCCCCAATCCGCCGGCGAAAGCCATTTCGGCGGCGGCCGCGGCCAGCCCGCCTTCGGACAGATCGTGGCACGCCCGAACCAGACCGGCGTCGATCGCCGAGTGCAACGCGGCGAACGTCGCTCGGGCGCGCCGGGCGTCGACCTTGGGCACTTCGCCGCCCGAGAGACCTTCGACCAGGGCGAAGTGCGAGCCGCCCAGTTCGTCCTTCGTCTCGCCGACGATGTAGAGCAGATTGCCCGGCTCTTTCAGGTCCATCGAGATGCAACGAGCCACATCCTCGACTTGCCCGATTGCGCTGATCAGCAGCGAGGGCGGAATGGAGATCGGCTCGGCGCCGGAAAAGGGGACAGCCCCCTTTTGCCGGAACGGCCCTTCGGGTGCTGCGCACAAAAGGGGACTGTCCCCTTTTCCGGCCAGTGGGCGGAATTCGTTGTTCAGGCTGTCCTTGCCGCTGATGAAGGGCGTGCCCAGCGCGACGGCCACCTCGTGGCAGGCCAGCGCCGCCCGGACCAGCGAGCCGAGCGTCTCCGGCCTATCGGTCGTGCCCCAGCAGAAGTTGTCGAGGATGGCGATCCGCGCGGGATCGGCCCCCACGGCCACGCAGTTCCGCACCGCCTCGTCGATCGCCGAGGCGGCCATCCAGTAAGTGTCGAAATCGCCGTAGCGGGGATTCATGCCGCAGGAGATCACGATACCGCGGCGGCTGTCCAGCACGGGCCGCAACACGGCGGCGTCGCCCGGGCCGTCGTTCGCCGCGCCCACCAACGGCTTCAGCACGCTGCCGCCTTGCACCTCGTGGTCGTACTGGCGGATCACCCACGCCTTGCTGCAAACGTTGAGCGAGCCGAGGATTTTGTTCAAGGTGTCGGTAAATCGTGTAGCACAGCCGCCCTCGGCTGTGCAGGATGCAGTTGATTCTTTCACAGCCGATGGCGAATCAGGCACAGCCGAGGGCGGCTGTGCTACAAGGGGGATAAAAGGCGGTGGGTTGTAGACCGCCTCGCGGACCACGGGCGGGCGGCCGTCGTGGACAAATTCCATCGACAGGTCGGCCACTTTGTGCTCGCCGTAGTTGAGCGTCAGCCGGCCGGTCGGCGTGAACTGGCCGATTACCGTAGCCTCGACCCCTTCCGACGCGCACAGCGCCAAGAGCTCGTTCCATTTTTCCTGTGGAACGGAGACCACCATCCGCTCCTGGGCCTCGGAAATCCACATTTCCGTATAGGACAGCCCTTCGTATTTCAACGGAATGCGTTCCAGCCAGACCTCGGCGCCGATGTGCTCGCCCATTTCGCCCACCGCGCTGGAGAACCCGCCGGCCCCGCAGTCGGTTACGGCGTTGTACAACCCCCGATCGCGGGCCGCCAGCAGCACGTCGAGCAGCATCTTCTCGGTGATTGCGTTGCCGATCTGCACGGCGCCGCCGGAGAGGGTTTCGCTGTGGCTGGTCAACTCGGCGGAGCTGAACGTGGCGCCGTGAATGCCGTCGCGTCCGGTGCGTCCGCCCAGGGCGACGATCAGATCGTTCGGCTGCGGATGCTTTTCCGATTTATCGCGAGGGATCAGGCCGACGTTGCCGCAATAGACCAGCGGGTTGCCGAGGTAGCGCTCGTCGAAGTAGATCGCGCCGTTGACGGTGGGAATGCCCATGCGGTTGCCGTAGTCGCGGACGCCGGCCACCACGCCTTTGATGACGCGGCGGGGATGGAGCACGCCGGGCGGAAGTTGCTCGGCCGGCACGTCCGGCGGAGCAAAGCAGAAGACGTCGGTGTTGCAGATCGGCTTGGCGCCCATGCCGGTCCCCATCGGATCGCGGATCACGCCGCCGATGCCGGTGTTCGCTCCGCCGTAAGGCTCCAGGGCCGAGGGGTGATTGTGCGTTTCGACCTTGAAGACCACGTTGTACCGCTCGTCGAAGCGGATCACGCCGGCGTTGTCGGCGAAGACGCTGACGCACCAGTCGTTTTCGCCCAACTCGCGGCGGATTTGCTGCGTGGCGGCGAAGATCGTTTCTTTCAGCATGTTCTCAAAATGCCGTTCGCCGTCCGGCCCGCGATAATCGATCCGCCCGGCCAGGGTCTTGTGGCTACAATGTTCGCTCCAGGTTTGGGCGATGGTCTCCAGTTCCACGTCGGTCGGATCGCGGCCGAGTTGGTTGAACTGGGCCTGGATGGTCCGCATCTCGACGACCGAGAGGAACAACTGGCCGTCGCGGCTCAATTTTTCCAACGCGGCGTCGTCCATCGCCCGGAGGGGCACGGTGATGAGTTGGAATTGATATGGCGCGCCGACCTCCAGCCGCTCGAACGGCAGCGGGCCGACGATCACCTGCTCGACGGCGTCGTTGGCCAGCACTTTCGAGCAGAGCAGGGCCAGCCGGTCATCCGGCAGGGGACCGACGGCGTATTTTCGCAGCGTGCGGACGGCCTCGGCCCGGATGCCGAAATCGGCGATGGCCTGCATGGCGCTTTGGGCCACGGGGTCCATCACGCCGGGCTTGGGGAGGACGTGAATCAAATGGGCTCAGCCCATCAGGCAACTCGGACAATACTGGATCGCCTGCTGAGGCCACCACTGTCCGCTCGACCACCTGGTCGGAGAGCAACTCGGCGGCGATGCGCTCGACCGCCGGGCGGTCCAAGTCGCCCTGGATCAAATATCCCCGGGCGGAGGCCACGGCCAGCGTGTCGGCGATGTGCAATTCGGCGGCCGAGGCGGCCACGTCGCGGGCGCCCACGTCGGGCCGACCCAGGGCTGGATAGATGTCAACTTCCCAGAGCATCGGATTTCATTTCGGCAAGAGCAAAACATTGAATTGGTCCATTGTAACAAATCGCGGCCGAATGGGATGGGGGGCGGGGGTGTCGTTGCCGAAAAACACATCTCCGCTACCGTTGGTCTTGCCCCTATTGGCGGAGAACAACATTGAAATAATCAAACCAGGGTGGTATCCTTATACTATGAACGCAATCCGATACGTTTACTGGCAAGACGAAGATGCATGGCTGGGTTACTTGGAGGAGTTCCCCGATTACATGACCCAGGGAGCCACCTTGGAAGAACTCCAGGAAAACCTTCGGGACCTTTACGCTGACCTGAGCGGGGGCATAATCCCCGGCGTTCGCCACGTCGCGGAATTGCCGATTGCATGAAACGGCTCGACTTAATCCGCCAAATTGAGCAGCAAGGATGCGTGCTTATCCGGCACGGCGGAAAGCATGACTGGTTTCAGAATCCTCAAACCGGTGTTTGCCAGCCGATTCCGCGACATAACGAGATCAAGGAACATCTCGCTCGCCACATTTTGCGAAAGCTGAAAAAAGCGTAGTTTGGTGTCGTCGTGAGAAGGGGCTGTGCAAATGAATGTGCAAGTGGTTTTAGAAAAGAGCGACGAAGGCGGTTTCACCGTTACCGTGCCGTCGATGCCCGGTTGTATTTCGGAAGGCAATTCGACGGAAGAAGCCCTGCAAAACATTGGAGAAGCGATCGCCCTCTATGTGGAACCTATTGACGACGATTCTCCGCCAACTGAAATGTTGGTTCCGGCGTAAAAGAGGCAAAGATTGGCCGAAGGCGACCGGTGTTCAAGTCGTTCATGCTCTTCAGCACGACGGCTGGATTGTGGTTCGCCAAAGGGGGAGCCATGTCCGACTCGATAAGCACACGACACCCGAGACGGTGAAGTTGGTCGTTCCCGGTTATCGATTGGTTAACAGAACCACCCTCGCCCATATTCTCAAACAGGCGAACCTTTCATTGGACGATTTTCTTCGCCTGCTATAATCATTCAGCCGGCCGCGCTCACCGAAACCGAGCCGCATACAAATCCAGCAAACGGCGGATCATCTTTTGATATTGCGTATGATTCCGCCGCGCCTGGGCCTTGAAAAAATCGACCGTCGGTTTGCTCAAGCCAATGGTGACTTTGACCGTGTCTTGTTTCAATGCGAGTTGGCTGGGCGGAGGAAGAAAATCCTCCACTACTTGCATCTCCAACGGCTCATTCGTGTATTTGATTTTGCTTTTCATAGAGTTTCTTCCCTTGTCGCCAATAGCCTGCGCCAATTATACGCACTGTTTGTCCTCGATACGTAAACCGCACGGTAACGATTCCATCCCCGACGCGCCCAATACAGAAATACCGCTGCTCTGTCTCGCTATGTTTCATATCCCGGGCAATGATACGATTGGGGTCAAAAAACGCCTGCTGGGCCAGCGTGAACGAAACCCCGTGCTTGCGTTCATTCTCGGCCGCTTTACGCTCGTCCCACTCGAACGTCGTTTTCGCCATGAAACCGACCTTTCCCGCCAGCTAGAACCATATATATTACCATATCATTATATGGCAATAAAGTCAACTCCCCAAAGCATCGGATTTCTTTTCGGCAAGGGTAAAACGTTGAATCGGCCCATTGTAACAAATCGCGGCCGGGTGGGATTGGAGGGGAGCGTTGTTGTCGAAAAACACGTCTGCGCAACCGTTGGTCTTGCCCTATTGGCGGAGCACGACATTGAACTAATCGCATCAGGGTGGTATCCTTACGTTATGAACGCAATCCGATACATTTACCGGCAAGACGAAGACGCTACAGTTTAGTATTGCAAGAAGCAAGCCCCAGTGAACGACCACGCGAACAAGCACATCCGCGGAGCGATTGACTACGCCCTGGCGAAGGGCTGGATATTGCGGAAGGCCGGATCGAGAGCGCATATTTGGGGAAAATTGTATTGCCCGCAAGGCGACCGATCCGGTTGTCGCATTTCGGTTTTCTCAACGCCACGCAGCCCGGAAAATCATGCCCGCTGGATTCGCCGAGAAGTCAATAATTGCGCACATACACGCTAAGGAGCGTCCCATGAAATTGTACGAGTTTTCCGTTGTCCTGGCCGGTCTATCGGCCATTGACGACGACTTGGCCGATGCCCTGTTTGAGGCCGGTTGCGACGACGGCACGCCAATCTCGTCGGGCGGAGTTGCCTGGATCGGATTCAGCCGCGAGGCCGATTCACTGGAAACCGCCATTCGCTCGGCGATTGCCGACGTGCAAAAGGCCGGTTGTTCCGTGGCACGGGTCGAGATCGAAGCCGATTCGCCAACTTTTCAGAATGTCTGATTGACGTTGGGGTAACGA
Source organism: uncultured Planctomycetota bacterium (assembly GCA_963733145.1). Taxonomy (GTDB): domain Bacteria; phylum Planctomycetota; class Planctomycetia; order Pirellulales; family Thermoguttaceae; genus JAHIKV01. Next base: position 434,741 of record CAVTCJ010000013.1, read on the forward strand.
CAGCAATAGTTGAGTTGGGCGGTGGATTTTGCCGTCAACTCCCCAGCGCTTCGCGGTTCTTCTTTGCCAGGGTGAGGAATTGCAGAAGCTCGTCCTGCTTCCCATCGCGGAGCGCGGCGTGAACGGCGGCCAGTTTCGTGCCGTATTGCTCCAACGCCGTCAACACGTTATCGCGATTCAGCACGAGCAATTGCCGCCACGACTCGGGATCGCCGGACGCCTGCCGGGTGGCGGCGGAAAAGTCGCCGGCACTGAGGCGGAAGTACCGCTCGGGCAGCGCGGCCGCCAGCGCCGCCGCCGATAGATACGGCAGATGGGCGATCGTCGCCGCGGCCCGATCGTGGTCCTCGGGCGACATCCGCACGACCACGGAGCCGAGCGACTGCCAGAACACTTCGAGCAGGTCGAAGTCTTCGGCCCGGGTGTTCTTGGTGGGCGTGAGGATCGTCAGCCGGCCGTCGAACAGGTCCGCCCGCGAGTTGAGCACGCCGGTCTTTTCGCTGCCGATCAGCGGATGAGCGCCGAGGAAGCGGCAGCCGCGGGCGAGGCCCTCGTCCAGCGGCTCGACCACCGCCCGCTTCACGCCGCCGACGTCGCTAATCAGCGACCGCTCGGGGCAATGCTGCGCGGCTTGCTTGACCGTTTCCACGATGCCGTCTACGGGCGTGCAAACCACGACTAGTTCGGCGTCGGCCACGCCGCGGTTCAGGTCGATGGTGGTGTTGGTCACTGCGCCGACGCGGCGGGCCGTGCGTAGAGGGCCCTGCGAGCGGCCGATGCCGACGATGTTTTTCGCCAGTTCACGCTGACGCAGGGCCAGCCCGATCGAGCCGCCGATCATCCCGACCCCCACGATGGCCACAGTGTCCCATTGCTTCATAAGAATCTCACGTAGAAGTAGGTGAATTGTAGGAGGCGACCGAACTGTAGGAGGCGACTCGCGACACCGACCGGCACAAGCTAAGCCAAGCATTGTACCAAATTTTCCGCCGGATCGTAGGGTGGGACAAGCGAAGCGCGGTCCCACCAATAACGGCAAACATGGTGGTGGGACCGCGCTTCGCTTGTCCCACCCTACTTTTAGCAATGGGCACTTGTTACAATATGGACTTTAGAAAATGCCGGCATCGCGGCGTTTTTTCCTGCCAAAACAACCCGCCCCGGAGTGCTCGGTTATGTCGCCTCAACGATTCCGATTGTTCAGTGCCGTTTTGACGATTGTCTTGTGGGCCGCTCCGGCGACCATGCGGGCGTCGGCCGTCACGCTCTATGTTGCCCCGGCCGGCAACGATTCCTGGTCGGGCGAACTGGAACGGCCGAACGCGGCCCGCACGGATGGACCGCTGGCTTCCCTGGCCGCCGCCCGAGACGCACTGCGGAAGGAACGGGCGAAAAGCCCCGACGGCATGAAGGGCGCAGCAGTGATCGTGGCCGACGGATTCTATCCGCTCCGGGAAACCCTGGTCTTCGAGCCGCAAGACGGCGGCGCGGCCGACGCGCCGGTCGTCTATCGAGCGGCGAAAGGGGCCCGGCCAGTCATCTCCGGCGGACGCAAAATCGAGGGCTTCGCGGCCGTCGAGGGCGGACTCTGGAAAGTCCATTTGCCCGAGGTCGCCGCCGGCCGCTGGTACTTCGCGGACCTCTACGTGGGCGGTCGCCGCGCCGTCCGCGCCCGCGAGCCGAACGAGTTCTACTACTACATGCGGGGCAAGGTCGATTCGCTGCCGAATCGCGCATTCACGGCCGATCCGAAGGACATCGCTCCACTGACGGCATTGTCGAAGGATCAACTCCGCGACGCCGTGGTGGTCGCGTACTTTTCCTGGGAGAGCGCCATGACGCCGATCGCTTCGGTCGATCCGCGGACCGGCGCGGTGGTGCTGGCCGGCGAGGTGCGCTGGCCGTTTTTCGACTGGGGGCCGAAATACCAGCGCTACCACCTGGAGAACTTCCGTGCGGCTTTGGACGCGCCGGGAGAATGGTTTTTGGACCGCGGCGGCGACCTGTATTATAAGCCGCTGCCCGGCGAAGACATCTCGAAAGTGGAAGTCGTTGCTCCGGCGGTGAGCCGCCTGGTGCGATTCCAGGGCGATCCGAAAAGCGGCCGATTTGTCGAAAACATCGTCTTCGAGGGGCTCGGCTTCCAGCACGATAGTTTTCGCCTGCCGCCGAAAGGACTCAGTTGCGGCCAGGCCGCGGTAACGATGCCGGCCGCCATAACCGCCGACGGCGCGCGGCACGTAGCGCTGAAGAATTGCGAAATCTCGCACATCGGCGGCTACGCGGTTCATTTCCGCCGCGGCTGCCAGAATTGCCGCGTCGAGCATTGCTTGATCGAGGACCTGGGCGGCGGAGGCGTCCGCATCGGACAAGGGCATGAAAACAGCCATCCCTCGGCGGCCGACGCCACCGGCCATTGCGTCGTGGACAACAACATCCTCCGCTCCGGCGGCCATACCGACCGGGGCGCCGTCGGCGTCTGGATCGGCAATAGCGCTCACAATGAGGTTGCCCACAACGACATTTCCGATCTCCGCTACACCGGCGTATCGGTCGGCTGGATCTGGGGCTACGCGCCCAGCGCGGCCCATCACAACCGCATCGCGTTCAACCACATCCACCACATCGGCTGGGGCGTGTTGAGCGACATGGCAGGCGTCTATACCCTCGGCGTCTCGCCCGGCACTACCGTCAGCAACAACCGCATCCATGACGTCTCTTCCTACGACCTCTGCGGCCGCGGCGGCTGGGGAATCTACTGCGATGAAGGCAGTTCCGACATCGTGGTGGAAAACAATTTGGTTTGCAACACCAAGACCGGCGGGTATCACCAACACTATGGTCGCGAGAACGTCATCCGCAACAACATCTTCGCCTTCGGCAGCAGCGGCCAATTGCAGCGTTCGCGCGTCGAAAACCACATCTCCTTCACTTTTAGCCGGAACATCGTGTACTGGAACACCGGCTGCCTGCTGTACGGCTTGTGGAAAACCTCCAATTATAATTTGAATCACAATCTTTACTGGGACGCATCGGGTAAACCGGTCGATTTCGATGGTCTGGACTTCAAGGCGTGGCAGGCGTCGGGCAAGGACGCCGGTTCGATCGTCGCCGATCCGAAGTTCGTCGACGCGGCCCGGTACGACTTCCGCTTGCGGCCCGGCTCGCCCGCCGAAAAGATCGGATTCCAGCCGTTCGATTTCAGCCGGGCGGGCGTCTACGGCGATCGGTCCTGGCTGGACCGGGCGGCCATCGAGTATCCGCCGGTCCGTTATCCCCCGCCGCGCAAACCATGAATTCCTTACCTCCCCTCTCCCTTTGGGAGAGGGGCCGGGGGTGAGGGCTGAAGCGATCTCCCCTCATCCTACAAGCGCGAGAGTGGCCGGATGATAGAGCGGCCCCACAGCGCTCCGATATCTATGTGCTATTCCGCTCAAACTGCCCCTCACCCTAACCCTCTCCCAAAGGGAGAGGGGACGATTGTCATCTAACCATTTCCCAAAGGGAGAGGGGACCTTCACTCGCCCAACGCGAAGCTCTTCAGCCGGCGGAGGAAATTGGGCTGCGCCGGCCGGCTGGACGAGGGCCGTGGCGGAGGCGATTGCCGCTCGATGACCCGGTAGCTCCCCTGGCAGCCGTCGCGCAGCACGACCATTTCGCCGCGGCTGTGCGCCAGGCCGGTGCGGATCGCCGCCTCCTGTCCCAGCGGCGCCTCGTGGCGAAACAGGCGGACCTGCGGAAAGAGGCGCGTCAGCTCGTGGGCCACTTCGTTCGTCGCATCGTTCGACCCGTCGTCGATTATCAGCACCTCGAACCGCTGCGCAATCCGTCGCGAAGTCGAGAATCTCGGCGACCGATTCGTTCAGAGTGGATTGGTCATCCCTCACCGGAAGCAGCACCGAAAGCGAGCGTTGCACGAGACCGGCCCTTTCGAGTTGAACACCAAAATACGTTTCCTGGAAGTATTCGACCGAAATAGTTGAATTACTGCACAAAAGGCGGCGACAGCCGATCTACGCGCTTTCTAACCAATGTATTACCCCCCTGGCGAGTAGTTTTCGCACCGGTTATGATGATATTGTTTGTCGTGACTGATTTCTTGGATGTTCCTGTGAAACCGCAAGCGGAAGTCAAGATCAAGATCGGTTCATCACTGAATCAGTACACAATCGGCGCCGTTCGCTAACCGCCAACCACTAACCCCTAACCACTACCTCCCCATGTCCATCGAAAGCAATCTAACCGCCACGCTCGAAAAACTCGGCCTTCAACTCCCGCCCGCCCCGGCGCCGAAGGGTCTTTACAAATCCGTGTTGATCTCCGGCAATCTGGCCCACACCTCCGGCCATCTGCCCGCCGACGCCGCCGGCAAATTGACGCTCGGCCGGCTGGGCGCGGAACTCGACGTTGCGGCGGGCGGCAAGGCGGCCCAGTTGGCCGGCCTGAACATCCTGGCCTCGCTCCGGGCGGAACTCGGCAGCCTCGATCGCATTAAGCGGGTGGTGAAAATCCTCGGCCTCGTCAGTTGCACCCCCGACTTCACCCAGCAGCCGGCCGTCGTCAACGGGTGCAGCGAATTGTTCGCCGAGGTCTTCGGCCGCGAGGCCGGGGTCGGCGCCCGCAGCGCCGTCGGCGTCGCCGCCCTGCCGCTGGGCGTCGCAGTTGAAATCGAAGCCGTTTTCGAGATCTAGCCGAAAGGACCGATTCATCATGCTTCCCATTCTTCTGCTGGCCGCGAGTCTTGGCATGACGGCCGATAATTGGCCGCCGCCGATCGAACCGCTCGTGCGCTCGGTCGACCTGAACGTGGGCGAGTCGCGCGAAGTGACGCTGGCCGACGGCTCGACGGCGACGGTCAAACTCCTGGATTTGAAGGAGACCCGCGACGATCTCCGCAATGCCGTCCGCAAGGCCCTGGTGACGGTCGAGGTCAACGGACGAAAGGCGACCCTGGGGGCGGCCAACTACCGGCTGCCGACCGCCGTCGGCAGCGTGCAGATCGACTGCGCCGTGACCAAGGGCTGCGTGCAGCCGGACGGGAACCCCTGGGCATTGGACAAGGACGCCCGGCTGCGGCTGTGGCCGGCCGGCTCGCCGTGGATCCGGCCCGGCACGTTCGTCTATCCGGCCCGGCAGCGGTGGTTCGTCGGCAACACGCAGATGTCCAACGAGCCGTGTTTCGTCAACGCCTGCGATCTGCCCGGCCTGACCGCGGTGTACTATCACTACGCCCTCGACTTCGGCGGGGCGGAGGGGTTGACCGAGGTCATCGCGGCCACCGACGGCGTGGTGGTTTCGGCCCGGGGGAAAACGATTCCATCGCCCGACATTCCGGACGTAGTCAGTCCGCGTGCGGACGTGGTTTATCTCCGCGACGGCCGCGGCTGGTACTATCGCTATAGCCATCTACACTCGATCGACCCGGCCATCGAGTTGGGCGCGCGGATCAAGATGGGGCAAAAGGTCGGCATCCTCGGCAAGGAAGGCGGCAGCGGCGGTTGGGCCCACCTGCATTTCGAGATCGACACGCCGCAGCCCAGCGGACGGTTCGGTGTGACGGACGGCTACGCCTTCGTCTGGCAGGCGTATCACCGGGCCTCGGGCGAGAAGCTCGAGGCCGTCGCCCGGCCGCACCGGCTGGCCTGGGTCGGCGAGGATGTGGAACTCGACGGCAGCCGATCGTGGAGCGCCGAAGGCCCGAAACACATCGTCGGCTATCGCTGGCTGTTTGGCGACGGCACGACGGCCGACGGTCCGACCGTCAAGCGGCGCTACGACCGCAGCGGCCAGTACTGCGAGACGCTTAAAGTGACCGATGCCGACGGCCGGGCGGCTTACGATTTCGCCGTGGTGGTGGTCTGCGACCGCAGCCGGCCCAAGGAAGCAACGCCGACGATCGACGCCGATTACTGGCCAAGCGTCGGCATCAAGCCCGGCGAGGACGTGACGTTCCTGGTCCGTTCGTTCGCCTTTGCGAAGGACGACGGGCACGAGCGGTGGGATTTCGGCGATGGCAGCCGGACGGCTGAAACCCGCTCCGTGCCGGTGGTGGTGCAGCCGAACGGCGCTCGCACGGAGATGCACGCCAAGGACGGTTACGCCAAGGTGAAACATCGTTTCGCGAAGCCGGGCGATTATATCGTCACCGTTTCCCGCACCAACCATCGCGGCGAGACGGCCGTGGTGCGGCTGCACGTTTGCGTGGGAAAATAGCCGGCACGGTCAGAGACGAATCGTAACCGTTCACAGGGGACTGTCCCAATTTTCGCGGCGTGAGGGACGTAACCCCGCGAATTAGCTTTGCTGCCGCGAAAATGGGACTGTCCTCCTGGGGCGGCGGGAGGGGGACAGGTCCATGTTTTCGGCCCACCGTTTATCCGATAAAATCACGTTTTCCCACCGAAAAATGGACCAGCCCGGATTATTCGTAAATCTGCAAACAAAAGCGCCTCCGCGAGCGTCTAAAGTGTTAAGCCACATACATTTTGGACAACCCACGGAGGCGCATTGTGGTAAAGCAGTCTGCTTTTCAGGTTTCCTTCGATTTTCTCACATCGAAGGCGATTGTGGTAGAGCCCGCAGCGGCACAGGCTTCCAGCGACGCGGGCTTGTTGCCTTTTCGGCAACTCGACGAGCGTCTGGGGCTGACGCGGCAGTTCGCCAATGCGCTCAGCGACCGACGGCATCCCGGATACGTCGATCATCCCCTGCTGGAGATGACCCGCATGCGGGTCTATGGCATACTCGCCGACTATCCTGACCAGAACGACCACGACGTGCTGCGCAGCGATCCGATCTTCAAGCTCCTCTGCGATCGCTCCACGACCGACGACGATCTGGCCAGCCAGCCCACCCTCTCGCCGATCCGCCTCCGCCGCCGGCTTCTGCGGAAGTCCCCCTGGAAGCCCTCGCCGACCATGATCGCCGCCGCTGGCACAATCACCGCCGCGAGCGCGATCCGCTGGGCAAAGGGCAACCCTGTACCTGGCGGACGCGCTTGATTAAAGTCGGCGCGTACGTGCGTGAAACCACTCGCCGCGTGGTAGTGGAACTCTCATCGAACTGGCCTTACCTGCACCACTTTCAACAGGTCAGCCAGCGGATTCTCGTCCTTGCCGGAGCGGCTCCCAACAGCAGTTAGCCCCTGCCGACAACTTCCTCTGCCGCGCCCACCAGCTTTTGGCCACGGGGAGAAGGGGGCCTTGTGTCTTTCCACAACCCCATCGTCTTCTCTTGCCTCTTCCCACCGCCAGCCAGCACGAACAGACAGCGTTTACGAATAATCCGGGCTAGCCCCCGGTGAATACATCGGGGGCAACGTGGCGGGGCGATTCAGGCCGTGCCCCCGGTGGATTCACCGGGGGCTAAATAGACAAACTATGCACGATGCCGGTGCAAACGCTATAAATCCTTGCCCTGCGAGATGCCGACCTCGCGGAGATGTTCCACGTCGTCGAGCGATTCCACGCGGAATTGTCCGTCGCCATCCGAGATTACCGTGGTGATCGAGCCGTTCCGCAAGGTGAACGGCGTTTGCGACGGGATCAACACGCGCAGGGAGTAGCGGAGCAATCCGCCGTGGGCGACGACGACCACGGTCCGATTGCCGTCGGCCGCGATCGAGCGGAGCGCCTCGGACCCGCGCGCGGCCAGTTGACGCCGCGATTCGCCGCCGGGGATGACGAAGTCCTCGTCGCCGCTCATCCAGCGGGCCAACTCGGCCGGATACTCCACCTCCAAATCGCCCCGTAACCGGTCCTGGAACACGCCGACGCTGATCTCCTTCAGCCGCGGATCGGTGCGAACCGGCAGCTCGTGCCGCGCGGCGACGTCCTGCGCCACGGTCAACGCCCGCAGCAGCGGGCTGGAATAGACCGCATCGACCGGCACGCCGGCCAGCGCATCGGCTATGGCCAGACTCTGACGACGGCCCAATTCCGAGAGCGGCACATTCGATTGACCCTGGATGCGCCCCTCGGCGTTGTAGGTGCTCTCGCCGTGTCGGATTAGATATAGTTTCATAGTTATAGACTGAGGCTGTAGGCTGTAGGCTGTAGGCTGTAGGCTGTAGGCTGTAGGCTGTAGGTGGGACGTGGGAGGCGATAAAATCAAGATGTACGGATTTGACGCCGCTGTCCTCCCGCCTCCCGCCTCCCGCCTTATCCGCCTGCGCGTTCGAGCAATTGCCGGGCCTGATCGCCGGTCTTGCCGGTGATTTTGGCGTCGAGGACCTTGTGCATCGCGGCGGCGACGGCCTTGGGCTGGCCGCCGATCACGTGGCCGGCGATCTGCACCACAGTGGCGGCGGCCGCTTCCTTCAGGGCCGGATCGGCGAGGCAGGCGACCGCCCGGGAAAGCGTCTCCGGCGAGGGAATCCGCGTGAGGATGTCCAAGGCCAGTTGTTTTTCCTCGTTGCGCCCGGCAACGACCATCGCGGCGTCGTACATTTTGAGCTTGACCGCCGGGGCGTCGGACGCCTCCCACCAGGGGATTTCCAGTTGCCGGGCGATGCGGATGTAACCCCGCAGGGCGCGGATGCGATACTTGCGGTCCGGGTCGTTCTTGGCGATCTCCAGCAGGGCGGGGGCCGCGTCGGTGTTCACCCATTCGCCGAGCACGCGGGTGGCGGCGTCCTTCTGGGCCGCGTCGGCCGACTTCGCGCCGGCCACGACCGCCTCGAGCGCCTTCTTCCCGCTCACGTTCCGCAGCAGGTCGTAGATGTACGAGCGGTTCGCGGGCGAGGCGTTTTCGATGTGCTCGGCGAGCTTGGCGGCCGTAGCGTCGCGGTCGCCCATCCGCAGGACGGCCACGTCGAGGGCCGACCTTGCGGCGGCGGTCTCTTCCTTGGATTTATCCGCGGCCAATGCCCGGCCGACGAGCACGTCGAGGTCGGCCACGTCGATCAGTTTGGCCATCGCGGCCAGTGCGGCCAGGCGGACGGACTGATTCGCGTCGTCGATGGCCGTTTTGGTCAGCGGAATTGCCGCGGTGATTTGCCGGTCGCCGATCAGCCCGAGCAGCGTTACTTTGGCCTGCTCGTCGGCCGAGGCGTATTTGTCGGTGATCGTCGAGTCGATTCCCTTGCCGCGGATGTTGACCAGCCCTTTCTGCGCGGCCGCGGCGACCGGGCCTTCGCCCAGCGCGATGTCGATCAGCGCCTTGGCGGCATCAGCGTCGGCCCGTTGCGTCAGCGCATAAACCGCCGCCTTGCGGACCTCTTCCGAGTCGCTCTTGCTTTCCTTGATAATCACTTCAAGTTCCGGCTTATCTTCACGATCGGCCAGTGCCAACAACAACAATGCCCGTCGCTCCGGCGGCAGCTTGTCCAGTTCGGCCGCCAAGGCCGCGGTGACTTTCTCGCCGCGCAATTCGCGAGCCACGGCAAGGCCAACGTTGAAGAAGTCCCTGTCCGGCGAGCGGAGTTGTGTCAACAAGCACCGCACTTCGGCGTCCACATACAAAGCGCCCTCACACTTGCCCATTGACCTGAACATGCCGTAAAGGCCGGCAACCTTGGTTGGTTTTGGAAGGTTGTTGAGGTACTCCTTAAAGTCGATGACTCCGCCAATGCCCGCGAAATAATCGGCGGGCTCCTCCATAATTTTCCAGTTGTGTTCCTTCTCAGCCTCCATCGCGGAGACTTTCGCGAGTAGCTCAACCCAATTCAAAAGCCCATCCGCTGCTGCGGTCTTTATCGGGGATCCGAACCGGATTGCCTCCCACAGCCCCTCTGTAGCTTCCCTCGCACCGACGCGGCCGATTGCTCCTGCGGCGGCCGATGCTATGCTGGTGTCCTTGTCGGTCAATAACTTCACCAGGATGTCGGCATCCTTGGCGGCCTCGACCTCAAGTCGAGGGTCCGTAACGGGTTGTTGCCTGCCCCAACGTTGCCCAATCGAGTCGATCACCCCGACCAGCGGCCGGCCCTTGAGGGTCTTGGCCGCTTCGCGCAACGCGGCGGCGGGCTCCGGGCCGGGGATGTTTTCCAACGCGGTCCGGGCGTAGACGTTCAGCTTCTCGTCGGGCAGCAGCGCGGCCAGCGCGGGAACGGCGTCCTTCGTGCCCACGACGGCCAGCCGCTGGCAGGCCTTGGCCTTCTCGAACGTCGTGGCGTTGGCGTTATTGAGAATCTCGATCAACTCGGCCGGCCTTTTCGCCATGATCTCCTTGGCGTTGCCCTGGGCCAGCGCGGCGGCCGGAGCCAGCAGTACGGCGAGCATCAAGATTGTAGGGTGGGACAAGCGCAGCGCGGTCCCACCAATGACACGTAAAACCTTGGTGGGACTGCGCTGCGATTGTCCCACCCTACGATCGCTCAGATAATGTCGTGTAGTTCGCATGGAAAATCCTTTACTTATATGGTTGCGAAACCGCAAGCGGCTAATGTCGTTTTCTCGCTCTTCTCTCTTCTCTCTTCCCCCTTCTCTCTTCTCGTATCCGCGCTCAGATCCGCCACGGATCGCGCCACGCCCGGCTGCGCATCCGATTGGCCTCGTCGTCGCCGATGAACTCGTTCTTCTCGGGATCGAGCTTCAGCGGGCGGCCGAGCTGCCAGGCGATGTAGGCCGCGTGGCAGATGACGTGGCTGCGGGCGACGACCTCGGCGTTCGAGTGGGTCGGCTTGCGGGTGCGGATGCACTCGAAGAAGTTCTTGATGTGGCTCACGGACGAGGTGCCCACCTCATTGCATTGCCGCTGCTCGGACCGCAACTTGCCGGAGGAGAATTCGAGCCGGCCGCTGTCGCCGGTCTCGACCCAGCCGTCTTTTCCCTCGTAGCGGACGCTGCACGTGCCCAAGCCGAGCCAGCCGTGGTCGCGCATGATGAGCTTCAGCCCGGACTTGTAGGTCGTATTGCAGCCGCTGGGGGTGGGCTCGTAGAGGATGGGCATTTCCTTGTCGTCGGTGCCGGCCCAGTTGCAGAGATCGACGGTGTGGGCGCCCCATTCGAGGATGCCGCCGCCGTGGAAGTCGAAGAACCCGCGCCAGCCGCCGTCGACGTACTGCTGGTTAAACGGCCGCCAAGGCGTGGTGCCCAGCCAGAGGTCCCAATCGACATCGTCCCGCGGCGGCTCGGGCTGACCGGGCAGCCAGTCGTGCGAGGTGGCCGGGTAGAGCGTGTTGGCGTGGACGGCGGTCAGCGGGCCGAGCTTGCCGTCGCGGCAGAGGTTCTTGGCGAAGATGAAGTTGTCGATGCTGCGGCGCTGGGTGCCGGCCTGGTAGACGCGGCCGTAGCGGCGCATCGTGTCGGCCAGGGCCAGGCTCTCGGCGATGGTCAACGAACAGGGCTTCTCGCAGTAGATGTCCTTGCCCGCGCGGGCCGCGTAGATCGAGGCCGGCGTGTGCCAGCGGTCGCCGGTGGCGATCAGCACGGCGTCGATGTCCTCGCGGGGGAGCATATCGCGGAAATCGCGATAGGTCTTCACGCCGGGCCCGTATTTCGCCTCGGTAATCTGCTTGATATGCTCGCGGGAGTCCTTCCGCACGTCGGCGATGGCGACGAACTGCATGACCGGCTCTTGCATCATGTTGTCGAGGTCGTAACCGCCGCGATTGCGGATGCCGATGCCGGCCATGACGATGCGGTTGCTGGGGGCGGTGGCGCCGTCCATGCCGAGCGCGCGGCCGGGGACCAGGGTCGGGGCGGCGACCAGCGCCGCGCCGGCTCCGGCGGCAGCGGCCAGAAATCGCCGGCGGGAGACGATGGGTTTATTGCGTTTCACGTGGGGCTCCTTCGTGATGATTCAGCCGCGGAGCGGCGGTAGTTTTATAGCCAGGGGCGTTAGCCTCTGGGGTTGAAGTTGATTTTCCTCATCAAGCCCCGCAAGGGGCGACAGCAGCTTCTGCCGCCGCTTCGCGGCTCCGATGGAAGCGGGCGATCTTCTCCCAGGGGCTTACGCCCCTGGCTATTGACTAACGTCCCTTCGGGACTATGAACACGCATCTTCAAACAGGCATATTCAAACACGCATCTTCGGACACGCATCTTCCCTCAGGGGCTGGCGGTTTTCGTTATCCCATGTTTTCCCACTGGATGCCGACCCGCCGCAGGGCGTAGCCGTATTCCTTCAGATAATCGCCGTAGCAGGTCATCCAGTGGAAGCCGGGCATCCGCTCGGCCAGCTTCAGGCTGTCGCACGTGAAGCGGATGTCGATCTGATCGCGGCAGATCGGCAGGAAGGGGGCCTCGACGATCTCGCCCCGCAGGCCCACGTAGCGCTCGGCCTTAAAATCGGGGATGATGTTCGTGACAACCTGCCCCTTGCGCATCTCGACCTTCGGGGCGGCGCCGTAGTCCGACTCGAAGTGGGTCAGAATCCGTGCCGGCAAGACCGTTTTGCCGTCCATCTTCCGCGGGCCGGTGCAATGGGCCAGCGTGATCACGCCGGCGTGCGGATAGGTCGGATCGTTCATGAACTGCGGCACGTCGGCGATGTTCCGCAGCAGCATCCCGGCGGGCACGACCACGAAATCCGACTCGCAGAAGGCCATGTAGCCGTCGTCGTTCAACGTGCTCAGCGGCAGGCAGGCGGTGGTATCCGAGATGGGCATGATCGTGCCCATGCAACTGTTGATGGTAATCGCCCGGCAATCGGCTTGCTTCATCAGCCCGCGGAAGACCTGCTCCAGCAGGAAGGCGTTATCGACGTACTTCCGCTCGGTCTCCAGCTTGGTGCCGGGCAGCCTGAGATACTCTTCGGCCCGGCCGCGGGCGCGGTCGACGGCGGACCGGTCGGCCCGGGCTTCCTTGATGAGCTTGCCCAGTTCGTCGTAGGAGACGGTGCGGATGTCGAGCTGGAAGCGGTCCCTGGCCAATTTTGGAGCTTCTGGAACGTACCAACCGCTGGGGCCTCCGATGGCCAAAATCCTGGCGCCGATCGTATTTCGCAGCCCGCACAGCGACCGCAGCCGCCAGAGAATTTCCTTCTGATCGTCGATCACCACGTCCTGATCGGTGAATTTTTCATTGACGCGGGTGTCGGATACGGGTCCTGCGCCGTTGCGGCGGAGGTAGAGCGGGCTGATGGTCTCATACCAGAGGTACGTCGGACCCGAGTTATGGCGGCAAAAGACGATCATGTCCTTGGCCGTCTTGCCGACCATTTCCAGGGCGCCCCAGCCGCCCGCCGCATAGAACAGGCAGAACGTCGGCGGAAGCGATTTCGTCCTTGGCGTCCTGCAATCCGCCGGCGCCCTGCCCGGCCGTGATCGGCAGGAACTTGACGGGAAAATCGGCCGCGGCCTGGAGCTTGGCAAGCTCGCCCTTGATGCGGGCAATTTCCTTGTCCACATCTTGCCGGGTTTGCACTCCGCCCCAGGATCGCCAACTGGTTTGGGAACGGGGTTTGGGAATGTCATAGCACAACAGCGGTTTGACGATCAGCGCCCGCCGCTGGGGCGATTGGAACTCGTCGTTTTCGCCGGCGGCCAGGGCGGACCAGGTTAGGCCGGTCATGGCGATGCCCCCCAGGGCGGCCGCGCCGCCGATAAAACCGCGGCGGCTGATGCCGTCCGCTGAATGGTTTCCGCAAGGGCAACAATGGGCGTGAAACGGCGCCCCGTCGTTTTCGTGTTGAGGCATGACAAAATACTCCCTGTTGAAGGAAACAACACCGGGCGCCACAGGCAGGACTGGCAGCCACCCCAAGGAAGGGACAAATTACAATGCGATTCTATCAGGATTCCGCCATTTTCGCAAGTAGGGCGGGACGCGTCGTATCGAGCGCTACAGCCCGGCGACGGCTGCCGTGCGGTCGAAGTCGAGTAGCCCGGCCGTGGCGCCGAGTCCGGTCACGCAACACGCGCCCGCGGCGGCAGCCAATCGGCCGGCGGTTGCCACGCCCAGCCCGCGAAGCAGCCCGGCGATCAGGCCGGCCAGGAAACAATCGCCCGCCCCGGTGGTGTCGATGACGGGGCCGGGCGGAGCGGCGGCGGGGATTTCGACGTATTGCCCCGCGGCGGGACTGAGCAGCGCGCCACGCGCGCCGAGCTTCACGCCCAGCACTCCCGGCGCACCGCAGGCGCGGTAGGCGTCGATGATCCGCCGCGGATCGCTCAGGCCGGTCTGGCGGGCGGCCTCGTCGAGGCTGGGCACGTATAAATCCAGATGCGGCAGAATGCGGTCTAGCGGTTGCATCGCGCCGCCGTCGCCGGCCGCGTCCAACGCGGTGCGGCAGCCCGTCTCGCGAATCTTGGCGAACACCTCGGGCAGGTCCCCCTCGAGGTTCGGCATCAGCGAGTAGTAGCCGACGAGCGTCATCCGGCTGCGGGCGAACAGGTCGAGGTTGTCGAGCAAGAGGGTTTTGTCGATCAGCTTCGGCGCACCGACGCAATGGGCGAAACTCCGCTGGCCGTCGCCGTCGATCAGCGCGGCCGTGGTGCTGGTGGCGGCGGTCGGATGGGGCAGCAGCCGGCCGCAATCGACCCCCTCGGCCTCCAGCCGGCGGCGGATGAGCCGGCCCCAATCGTCCCGGCCGACGTAGCTGAAGGCGGCGGCTTTCAAGCCCAAGCGGGCCAGGGCAATGCCCGAGTTGCACACGATCCCGCCCGTGACCACCTCGACCGGATCGGTCTCGAATAATCGCCCGGGACCGATCGCCACGGTCAAGGGGACGGGCCGGACCAGCAGATCGGCCACGCACGAGCCGCAGAGCACGCAGTCGAAATCCTTATCCATGGGATGTAGTCCAATGTCCGTGGGATCTGTCCCGAAAACGCTCAGCCCGGATTATTCATAAACACGAAGGAACATTGTCATTCTTAGCGCAGCGAAGAATCTGGGCTGTTTGCGGCGCATCGGAGATCCTTCGCTGCGCTCAGGATGACGTTTATGAATAATCCGGGCTAGGGCGGCAGTAGTAACCGTTCACCGGGGACCGTCCCAATTTTCGCGGCGTGAGGGACGTAGCCCCGCGAATTCGCTTTCCCGCCGCGAAAATGGGACTGTCCCCCTGGGGCGGGAGGGGCACCCAGAGGGTACCCGGCCCATGTTTTCGGCCCACGGTTTATTGATGAAATTACGTTTTCCCGCCGAAAAATGGACCAGTCCCCTGCCGCCCCGTGAACGGTTTGCGCGGCAGTATAACAAAAATGGGGTGGCAGTAGAACTGCCACCCCAACGGATTCTCGGTGAAAACAGATCAATACTCGCGATCCGTGACGATTCCCGGCTGCGGGACGGGATATTTGCCGTTGGCGTCGGCCAGCAAGGGGGCGGGCGAGTCCATCGTCAACTTATCCACGTCGGGGGCATACTCAACGTCGTTGTTGAGTATTTTGTCGTAGGTGATGACCCGGCCGGTGTGAGCGGCCCAGCGGCCCATCGACGAGACCAGGCTGGCGATCGCTCCCCGCTCCACTTCGTTATAAGGCTTGTCCTGCCGGATGGCCTCGATCAGGTCGTTCCACTCCTTTTGATAGTGCAGGATGCCGGGCTGGGAGTATTTCCAGGCGTAGTCCTTGTTGTCGGGGCTGGCGTCCTGGTTCTTGAAAATGCAACTCTTGTTATAGCTGTGGCCGGCGATCGAAATCATCGCCGAGCCTTTCGTCCCGTGAATCCAACTGGAATGGTCCGAGTAGCAGCCGTCCATGCAGCGACCGTCAAAGATCAGCTTCGTGCCGTCGGGGAAGGTGTATTCGACCGAATAGGTGTCGAAGTTCTGATCTACCGAATTGCCCCGGTAGTGCCGTCCGCCGAGGGCCTGGGCCTTTGTCGGCCAGGCGTCCTTCATCATGCAGCACTCGTCGATGTTGTGGATGTAGAAGTCGTTGAAGCAGCCGCCGCTGGCCCAGATGAAACTGTGAAAACGTTTAATCTGATAGAGGAGATCGGTGATTCCGTCGGGTTTCGGCGGCGAGGCGAAAAAGCCGGCCGGTCCGTGCAGGCGGTAGGCCCTCATCAAAACAATCTGGCCCAATTCGCCTTGCCGGATTCGATCGCGGAGTTCGATGCGGTCCAGTGCGTGACGGCACATCAGGCCCACGCCCACCTTGAGGTTCTTATCAACCGATTTCTTGGCCAGATCGAGCATTTTGCGGGTGGTGGGGCCATCGACCGTGACCGGCTTCTCCATGAAGACGTTCAGTCCCTTGGCGACGGCGTATTCAAAGAACACCCAGCGGAAGGCCGGCGGAGTGGCAAAAATAGCCACGTCGCCCGGCTCCAGGCAGTCCATCGCCTTCTTGTAGGCATCGAAGCCGATGAACTTGCGGTCTTCGGGGACGTCGACCTTTTCGCCCTTGAGTTTCTTCAGATGTTTGTAACTGGCATCCAGCCGCTCGGGAAAGATGTCGGCCATGGCGACGAGCTTGATCTGTTCGTTCGGCACGGAAAGGGCTTGGCGGGCCGCGCCCGTGCCCCGGCTGCCGCTGCCGATCAGGGCCAGGCGAATGGTGTTGTTCTCGGCGGCGTGGACACGGGGCACGCCCGCGCCGGCCAGAGACGTGCCGGCCAGGGCCGAGGCCGCGGCAATGCTGCCGGTGGTTTTCAGAAACGTACGACGGGTGGAAGTGCTTTTTTCGGTGGGCATCGCTAATCCTTTCAGGGGAATGAATGAGGACATTTGCTGGCGGAAATGTCAACTTTTATTGTAGCAGTCATTTGCCGCGATAGCTACCCGGCGACGGTTTCCCGGATTCATTTTTCAGCCGGGTGGTGTTGTACCCCGGCTCGCGACAGATTATCATGGCAAAAATAAGGCGCTTTTGATGCTGTTCCCACAGGCTGCCGAATGAAACGGGCGGTATTCATGGCCGACATTATCATTACTCCCGCCGGACTGCGGATTGTCAAGCTGTTGGTGGGCAATCCCCCGCAAACGGTAGCCCAGTTGACGCGCGCCGCCGACGTGACGCGCACCGCCGTAACCGAACAGCTTGGCGAGCTGCAAGTCGCGGGATTCGTCGAGCGCGAGACCCAGCGGTCTGCCGGCCGCGGCCGGCCGCGGCACCTTTACAGGGCAACCGATGCCGCCCTGTCGTTGTTGTTCGTCGGCAACCAGGGAGTGCTCGTGCCCGCCTTGTGGCAGGCGCTCCACGATCTGGGCGGCGATGAACTGATAAAAAAGGTCATCAAACGAGTGAGCCGCGCCCTGGCCGGGCACTACAGCCGCCAGATCACCGCCAAGCGGCCGCAGGACCGGCTCCGGCAGTTGATCGACCTGCTTGCGGGGGAAGGAAGGCTGGTCGACATTGTGAAGGAGGAGGGGGGCAAATTGTCGCTGCACAAGCGGAGTTGCCCTTTCATCAGCATGGCCGACCCGCATCTTTACGTCTGCCAGATCGACCAGGAAATGCTGAACGACGTGCTGGGTTGTCCGGTCCGGCGGATCGCCTGCCGCCACGAAGGCGCGCCCTGCTGCACGTTTGAGATCGCCGTCCGCTGACGGGGGGCGGTGGCTTGCCAGTTCTCCTCCAACCCTCTATCATGCTTCCACCGTCGCTCGCGGTTATGTTCGATGTAATTAACCGCTTGCGGTTTCGCACCGCAAAAAAAAGCCGCTTGCGGCTTCGCTCGAATATTTGGTGATGTCATGGCTACCGCTTATCGCACCGACTCCGGCCGCGGCACGGCCCAGGTCGGTTCCGAAATACTCGACCGGATGCCGCCGCAAAATCTCGACGCCGAACGGGGCGTGGTCGGCAGCCTGCTGTTGGATCCGAATCTCTGCGACGACGTGGCGCTGATCCTGCGCCCGGACGACTTTTACGCCGACGCCAACCAGAAGCTGTACGCCCACCTGTTGGCGATGCACGACGAAGGGAAGCGGATCGACGCCACGCTGCTGCTGGAGCGGCTCGATACGTCCGGCGACCTCGAGTTGGTCGGCGGGGCGGCGTATCTGGCCGAGGTGGTGCATTCGGTCCCGCACGCCGCCAACGCCGTATACTACGCCGAGATCGTCCGCGACAAGGCCACGCTTCGGGCGCTGATCCGCGCCAGCACGGAGGTGCTCCGCGACGCCTACGAGCCGACGCTCGCCCCGGCCGAGTTGGTCGGCCGCGCCGAGGAGATGATCTTCGCCGTCCACGACCAGCGGAGCAACGACCAGGTTACGCCGGTTCACGACTTGCTGGTCGAGGCGTTCGAGCGGATCGACGCCCGGCTGGAACACCGCGAGGGGGTGGGCGTGCCCACCGGTTTCCAGGACCTCGACAACCTGACCGGCGGCCTGCACGATTCGGAGTTGGTCGTGCTGGCCTCGCGTCCGAGCATGGGCAAGACGGCCCTGGCCACGAACATCGCCGAATACGTGTCGATCGAGGCGGGTGTGCCCACCCTCATCGTCAGCCTGGAGATGGCCCGGGTGGAGTTGGCCCAACGGATGCTCTGTTCGCAGGGGCGGATCGACGCCAACAAGTTCCGCAGCGGGTTTCTCTCGGGCGAGGACCGCAAAAAGCTGGTGGAGGCCTCGGCCAAGCTGGGCAAGGCCCCGCTGTGGGTCGATGACACGCCGTCGCGGACCTGCACCGAGATTGCCGCCTCCGCCCGACGGCTGAAGCGGAAGTCGAATCTCGGTTTGGTGGTGATCGACTACATGCAATTGATCCAGCCCGACGATTCCCGCGATCCGCGTCAGGAGCAGGTGGCGAAAATGGCCCGGCGGCTGAAGGGGCTTGCCCGCGAGTTGAAGATTCCGGTGCTCTGCCTGGCGCAGTTGAACCGGCAGGTGGAGGCGGGCAAGGAGGGACATCGCCCCCGTCTGAGCCACCTCCGCGAGTCGGGCGCCATCGAGCAGGACGCCGACGTGGTGATGTTCCTGCACCGCGAAGAGTATTACCACACCCGCGAGGAAGCGATGGAGAAGGGCATCACGGGCGTGGCCGACGTGATCGTCGCCAAGCAGCGCAACGGACCGACCGACGACGTTAAGCTGGCCTGGTTCGACAAGCACACCCGTTTCGAGAACCTGGCCCAAAAACCCTACGAGGAATTCGGGGAATATCAGGACGAGTTTTGATTAGTGGTTGTCCTCGACCAGCCGCTTCAACCGCTCCACCTGGGCGCGGACCCCTTCCAAGCCGGGATTCAGCCGCAATGCGCGGCGAAAACATTCCAACGCGGAGATGGGATTGCCCAATCGCAGATAGGCCTGGCCCATGCTCGTGGCGGCGACGAAGTGATAGGGATTGATCTCCAGCGTTTGATGGCAATCGCGGATCGAATCGGCCAGCCGTCCCAAGGCGGCTTGGGCCACGGCGCGTTGATGCCACGCCTCGGCGAACCAGGGGGTCCGTTCGATCATCCAGGTGGCCCGGCCTACGGCCTGTTTGTGCAAGCGGGCGGCGTTGAGCCGCACGATCGCCTCGAGTTCCTTGCGCTCCGCCTCGTTTCCCGCCCGGGTCCAAATGTTGCGGATGCCGTTGTCGGCCAGCGTGCGGACCGTGCGGTCGTCGTCCAGCAGCGCGCAGCCCATTGTGTGGTTCACGTCGTAGTCGCCGAGAAATCCCAAAGCGAGCACGGCCGCGCGGCGGAGTTCGTGGCTCGGATTAACTGCCAGCCGCTGGAGAGTGCCGGGCGAGTAGATTCTCGAAGCCCCGCGGGCGAATTCGCCCGCGTCCTGATGGTCGAGGTACTGTTGGTATAAAACCGACAGCAGCGGCGGCCGTGTGGGATCGATGCTCACGGTTCGGAACCCCCGAAAAGAACACAACAATTCGCACTGTATTCCTTGATTGTAATTAGACCGGCCGAGAATCTCCAACGATTTTCGTCGATGGGGGGAGCCGAGGTGGTACAATGGAAGAGAATCGAGCGGCAAATGTCGCAACCGCCGCAGAGATTAATCGCCATTTGGGGGGGCGGCTCTGTCCGCCGGATGATACACTAAGGATGGGCGAATCAATAACTGTCGGAATTGGCAGTCATCCTGAGCGTAGCGAAGGATCTGGTTCTGGATGCACGGAGATCCTTCGCTGCGCTCAGGATGACAGTTATTGATTCCCCGATCCTAAGCGGTGGGAAAGACTATTTCTCCCGAAATCACGGGATTTCCAAAATCAGGTGAATCTCATGCCCGTCGGGTTGCGCCTTGTTGCAGCGGTGATCGTCGCCGGCATCCTCGCTATTCCGTGTGCGGGTTTGTTTGCCGAGGATGTCGATTGGGCCACCGGGCCTGCCCTGAAATTACAACTCGCCGATCCGGTAGACATTTATTGGCCGAAAAATCCCCTCCGCGAAGCGATCAGTAGCCTCTCTCAAGCCCGCCGGGTGGCGGTGCTGATCGATCGGCGCGTCGATCCCGGAGCGGAGCTGAGCGTTTCGTTGAAAGCAGTGCCCCTGGAATCCGCCTTGCAGCGGGTCGCCCGTGGTCTGGGACTGGGCGTCTTTCAATTGGGCGACGTTCTCTATCTTGGCCCCGCGGCCGCCGCGGATCGGCTGGGCGCCGTCTCGAACGAGTTCAAGGCGAAAATCCATCGGCTCCCCGTGCCCGTGCAACGAAAGTATTTTCAGCGCAAAAAAATGGCCTGGTCGGACCTTGCCGAGCCGCGGGAATTGCTCGCGCAACTCGCCCGACAAAACGATTTGACCGTCGGCGGTTTGGAACGGATTCCTCACGATCTCTGGGCCGGGGCCGATCTCCCTCCGCTCCCGCTGGCCGATCGGCTGACCTTGATCGCCTTTCAGTTCGATTTGACCTACCGGATTTCGAGCGCCGGACAGCGTCTGGAGCTCGTCCCCCTGCCGAAAGACATCCCGGCAGCCGCCCCGGAACGCCGCGCCGCCGCGCCGCTTCAGCCGGGCAAAAAACCGGCGTCAACGTCGCCGGCGAACATCGATCAGATTCGCATCGACCGGCTGGTGGTGCGGGAAAAACCGCTCGGCCCGGTCCTCGATCAGTTGGCCGGCCGGCTCGGCCTCGATCTGCGGATCGACCGCAAGGCCATCGCGGCGGCGGGCATCTCGCTCGATCAGCGCGTGTCGCTCAAAGTCGAAAACGCCACCGTCGACGAACTTCTCCGCCAACTTCTCCGCGGCACCCGCTTGACCTTTCATCGCCGTCAGCGCGTGGTCGAGATCGCGCCGGCCGGATAACCGTCACAATCGGCATTATCCGACGCTCCACCCGGTCGTAGGACGGATTGGAAAATCCGTCCTACGCTCAAGCCCGGAAGGCGTCTGGCCCCGCTGCGTAACCTATAATTAGTGCGTTACCAGATAAGGAATCACCGGTGGCCGCTACATTTTCCACAACCGTCGAACGGCGCGGCATTCCAGACCGGACGGCCGAAAACATCCAATTGATCGGTTTTCGGCTGGCGGCAGAGGAGTACGCGATCGAGATCACCAAGGTGCGGGAGATAATCCGGCCGGTCCCGGTTACGCGCCTGCCGCGCGCGCCGGACTACGTGCTTGGGCTGATCAACCTCCGCAGCGAAGTGATTCCCGTCGTCGATCTGCGGCGCCGATTGGGACTGCCCTCGCGGGAACCGTCCGATGACGCCCGAGTGGTAGTGGCCGACGTCGGCGGAAAAACGTGGGGAATGACGGTCGATGCGGTGAGCGAGGTCCTGCGGATCGCCGAAGACCGCATTGTACCGCCGCCGCCGTCCGTCGCCGGGCCGGGCCGCGAGTACCTGACCGGATTGGTTCAGTTGGACGACCGGCTGTTGATCCTGCTGGACATCGAAATCTTGCTCGAAGACCGGGAGAATGCGGCATCCGAGCACGTAGGTTATGTTTCAGCCTAACGCGGCTTAGCCGCAACCAATTGTGGTCTTGGGTCTTGGGTCTTAGGTCTTGGGTCTTCGTGCCAAGACCTAAGACCCAAGACCTAAGACCCAAGACCGTCAAAGATTGAGGACGATTTCTCAATCCCAAAAACTAATGGCATAACAAGTATTTTTGTTGTTATGCTGAAGCATAACCTACCCGGGGGCATGAGCATATTTGGGGCGCAACAAGAAAATTGGTGAACCGGATTGTTGCGGCGCGGGTCTCGCCAGAACGAAAAGACGGCGGACGGGCCCTTTGCGCCGCCAGGGCAGCGTCCCCATCGCACAGCCATGATCGTCAAAGAAGCCACATCTCCGGCCGCCACTCCCTTTTGTCCGGACCGGTTCACGGACGTCCAATTGCGGCAGTTCGCCGAACTGATTTACCGGCGCTGCGGAGTTCGCATCCCCTTGCGGAAGCGGCTGTTGTTGTCGAACCGTCTGCGGCGGCGGCTGCGTCGGACCGGCATCGCGGACTTCGGCCGCTATTACAACCATCTCCTGCGGCTTCCGGCCGATGATCCCGAATGGGACGCCTTCATCCAGGAAGTCACCACCCACGAAACGTATCTCTTCCGCGACGAGACGCATTGGGAGTGGTTCCGCGACGTGTTTTTGACCGGCCTGGCGGCCGCGGCGCGGCGGGGCGAGGCCCCTCGCACGCTGCGAATCTGGTCGGCCGCGTGCAGCACGGGCGACGAACCGGTCAGCGCCGCCTGCTGCATCGCCGCCGCACTACCCAACTTCAGGCAATGGCGAATTCAAGTGCTCGGCACCGACGTCGGACGCGGAGCGCTGGGGCAGGCCGCCGGGGGCGCATTCGGTCCCGGGGCAATGCGACTTGTGCCCGAGGGCTATCGGCGCCGTTTCTTCACCAAGCTTACCGGCAGCGAAGCCTGGCGCGTCCGGCCCGTCGTCGCCGACATGCTCGCCTTCCGACGCCATAACCTCATGGAACCGCTCGACGAGGGCGGCTTCGATCTGATAATGCTGAAAAATGTGCTGATCTATTTCGACGCGAAGTCGAAATCCACCGTGATCCGCAACGTCTGCGCGACGCTGAAGCCGGGCGGATTCCTGATGACCGGCGCCGCCGAGGGGGCAACCTCGTTACTGAAGAACCTGCAACGAATCGAACCCTGGCTGCACCAACGACCGGGCCAATAAATGCAACCGACCGCAACCAACGCCGACGCCCTCGCCACGCCGCTCGCCGGGTGTCCAAGTATACCTTTGGAGCTTGTGGGACAGCCGCCCTCGGCTGTCTTGGGCGATTCCGCACAGCCGAAGGCGGCCGTGCCACATGAAGATTCTGGCACACCCGCTTGCCGGAGCGCACGACGATTGGTCCGCCGCGTCGGAATATCTGCCCATGTTTATCGACGAGGCCCAGCATACCCTCGACGAGATCACCGACGCGTTGTTGGCTTGGGAAGCGGGCGGCCGGCGGGCGGCCGCCAGGCAATCGCTCATTGCCGCACACCGGTTGAAAGGTTCGGCCGCTTCGATCGGCTTGCAGCCGCATCGCCAGGCTGGCCCATCTCACCGAAGACTTGTTGCAGAAATTGATCGACGGCGGCAAGACGCCGCCGCCCGAGGTCGCCGACGCGCTGTTGGCCTTCGCCGACGGTTTGCGGGCGTACATCGATCGGCTGCGGTCGGGCCAAACGGACGACGCACCGCTCGACGCCTTGGCCGAACGGTTGACGGCCGCCGTCGGATCGTGCCGGCAATTTCACCCGCGGCGGCAGCGCGGTCGGAGATCGGCGACGACGTACACCGGCGGGTGGCGGCGGCCGTCGGTGAAGACCAGCGCGAAACGACCCTGGTGGGAAAGGTCGTCTTCGAGCGGAATTTCCCCTTGATCGGCTTGAAGGCCCGGCTGCTCTACGAAAAACTCTCGAATCTGGGAGCGGTCCGCTACTTCGATCCTCCCGCCGAGGGCATCGAACGGCTCGAGGAGTTGGACGAAGTGCTCTTCGGCCTCGTGACGCAATACCCGCCCGAGACCGTTCGCCGTCAGGCCCGCATGGCGGGCATGAAGCGCATTCTGGCCGAGCCGCTCGCCGCCGGGACCTTGATAGACGTTGTTCCCGCGCCAACGCCGGACGCTCTTCTTGAACACAAACCCGCCGAAACCATCCGCGTCGATGTCGAACGGCTCGACCGCCTGATGAACCGTGCCGGAGAGTTGACCCTGAGCAAGTCGCGGCTCGCGCGGATAGCCGGCGAATTGAAATCGGCGGTGGCCGGCAACCGTTCGGCCGAAGCCCTCGTCGCCAAACTCGACGACGCGCTGCACTCGCTGGAGCGGACGAGCGAGGACATCCAACACGGGACCCTGGGCTTGCGGATGGTCCCCATCGGGCCGCTGCTGACGCGCTTCCACCGCGTGATCCGCGACGTTGCCCGGAGCGGCGGCAAAAATATCCGTCTGAACATCCGCGGCGAAAACACCGAACTCGACAAGCGGATGATCGACGAGCTGGGCGATCCGTTGATCCATCTGATCCGCAACGCCGCGGACCACGGCATCGAATCGCCCGACGCCCGCGCCGCCTTGGGAAAGCCGCCCCAAGGCACGATCTCCGTGGAGGCATATCATCGCGGCGGCAACGTCGTCATCCGCCTGGCGGACGACGGCCGCGGCATCGACATCGAGCGCCTCCGCGACAAGGCCGTCGAGAAAGGACTCCTCGCGGCCGCCGGCGCCGAAAAAATGAACCGCCAACAGTTGCTGCAACTCGTCTGGTTGCCGGGCCTGAGCACGGCGGAGAAAATCAGCGCCGTTTCCGGCCGCGGCATGGGCATGGACATCGTCCGCGCGAAGATCGAGCGGCTTAACGGAACCGTCGAGCTGGAGAGCGAGCCGGGCCGGGGCACGACCGCCTCGATCAAACTCCCCCTGACGCTGGCGATTCTGCCCTGCATGATGGTGGAAATCGAGGGAGAACCGCTGGCCGTCCCGCTGGAGTCGGTCGCCGAGATCGTCAACGTCGGCCGCAGCGACAGTCGCCGGCGTGGTGGGACGCCCGGCCGCCCGCGTCCGCAATCGGGTCGTCCCCATCGTCAATTTGGCATCCCTGCTGGGCGAATGCCGGGAGGGAGACTCGTCTTGGGGCGGGGACTGGTCCATTTTTCGGCGCGAAGGCGCCTCTTGCCGTGAAACGGTGGACCGAAAACAGGGACCTGTCCCCTTCACGCAGCCCCAGGGGGCCAGTCCCATTCTTGCGGCGGCCGCACACACCGGCGACCAAATGCTTTCCGCGCCGAACAAATTGGGACAGTCCCCTTCAAACGGCGAAGGTTGCCTGTTGGTCGTCATCGGCCAAGGGGATCGCCAAGTCGGGCTGGCCGTGGACCGCGTCTTCGGCGAGGAAGACGTGGTGGTCAAATCGCTGGCCGCCAACTGGCGCCACGTGCCCGGCATCGCCGGGGCGAGCATTTTCGGCGACGGCCGCGTCTGCCTGATCCTCGATCCCTCCGCCCTGCTCGAAGTCCAACCGCACAATGATCTGAATGCGACCAACAACCAGGAGAACGCCCGATGACGCCATTATGTTGCGAGGGAGAAGTAAAACAGGGTCTGCACCGGCTGTTCGCCGCGGCGAACGACGAGGCCTCCCGGGCCATGTGCCGCTGGACGAATAGTGCCATTCGTTTGACCTTGGACGAGGCGTGCGAGCTTCCGCTGGAAGACGCCTGCGGAGCGATATGCGACGGCGACGAGCAGTTGGCGATGG
This sequence comes from uncultured Planctomycetota bacterium, assembly GCA_963733145.1. Classification (GTDB taxonomy): domain Bacteria; phylum Planctomycetota; class Planctomycetia; order Pirellulales; family Thermoguttaceae; genus JAHIKV01. The sequence goes on from CAVTCJ010000013.1 coordinate 460,196, forward strand.
TGGCGCACACGCTCGAAGACGAAATCGGCGGCACGATCGTGCTGATGTTCGACGAAGAGAACGGCCGCCGGCTGGCCGCCTTGCTGCTGGGAAAAGACGGCGAAAACGCCTGCGGCTGGAGCGAGATGGACGTCTCGGCGCTGACCGAAACGGGCAACATTCTGAGTTGCGCCTACGTGGGCGCGATCGCCCGCTTGATCGACCGGCGGATGGTCCCCTCCGTGCCCTACTTTGTCCGCGACTATGGCGCGAGCGTGCTCCAGCAGGCGCTGACCGCACAGGCCGCGGCCGCCGATTCCGTGCTGGTTTGCCGCACCGTCTTTCACCAGGCGGGCCGGGAGTTGAACTGGCTGCTGCTGTTTGTGCCCACCGTCGCCCTCCGCACGGCGATCGAGAACGGCCTGAAACAAGAACAGTTTGCGGCGTTTGTGGGACAGCCGCCCTCGGCTGTCTTGGGCGACTCCGCACAGCCGAGGGCGGCTGTGCCACACGTAATCTTGGACAACCGCTTATGTCAATGACTTGCGCCGAAACGATGAATACCGCGATTCTCGACCGGGTGGAGGAATCGTCGGTCGGCATGGGGCTGGCGGTGTTGGCCGCCGCGCCCGCCCGACTGACGGCGATCCTCGGCTCCTGCGTGGGCGTGGCCATATATTGCCCCGAGCTACGGCTGGGCATGTTGAGCCACGTGGTCTTACCGCGGTCGAACGGCCGCCGGGCGTGCCCCGCCAAGTTCGCCGACTCCGCCGTGTCCTACATGCGCACCGTGTTGCAGGGCCGCGGGGCCAAGCCCGGCCGGCTGATCGCCAAAATCGCCGGCGGCGCCGGATGTTCGGCGACGCCGCGCAAACCCGGATCGGAGAGGCCAACGTGCGGGCTGCCGTCGGAGCGCTCGAGGCGGCCGGCATCCCCATCGCCGGCCGCGAGGTCGGCGGCGTAGCGGGACGCAGAATATCGTTCGATCTGGCTACGGGCCGGGTCACAGTGGAGAGCATCGGCCAACCGTCTCGAACCATCTAATACAAGGAAATACGCCGTTATGACGAAAACATTGCTCGTTGTTGACGACGCGGCAATTGTCCGCGAGAAGATCAAGGAAGCGGCGCGAGAGGACGGCTGGTGCATCGTCGGCGAGGCCGGCCACGGGCAGGAAGCGGTCCAGCGGTACGCCGATTTGCGGCCGGCCGTCGTGACCCTCGATCTGGTGATGCCCGAATTCGACGGCATCTATGCCCTCCGTGAAATCCTGGCCCTGGACCCGAACGCGAAGGTGGTCGTCGTCAGCGCGTTGGGACACAAAAGCGTGCTCAAGGACGCCTTCAAGCTCGGCGCCGCGGATTTCGTGGTCAAGCCCTTCGACAGGAAGATCTTGGCCATTACGCTGGACCAGTTCGCCTCCAGCGATGAACCCGCCGCCTGCGCTTCGTAACTGCGAACAGCGTCGGACGGCGTAATCCGCTGTGGGATTCCTTCCGAGGGAGTTGGCCGTCGGCGGCCGGTCGTGTACAATGCCGGCGGCCGATGGCTGGGGACCGGGTCCCCTTTGACGCACAACCCTCGGAATCTTGCATGTTTATCTCCATCGACGGCGGCGACGGCGCCGGTAAATCGACGCAGGTCGAATTGCTCGCCGACTGGTTGCGAGCACAAAGCCGGCAGGTCGTCGTCTGCCGCGACCCCGGCAGCACCCCGCTGGGCGAGGCCGTCCGCAACATCCTCCTCGACCGCCACGATCTGAATATCCACCGCCGCGGCGAGATGCTGCTCTACATGGCCGCTCGGCGCAGTTGGCCGAGGAGGTCATCCGGCCGGCCCTGGAACAGGACAAAACCGTCCTCAGCGACCGCTATCTGCTGGCCAACGTGGTCTATCAAGGGCACGCCGGAGGTCTGGACGTGCCGACGCTCTGGGAGGTCGGACGCATCGCCACCGGCGGTTTGATGCCCGAGTTGACCATAGTGCTCGACGTTCCGCCCGAGGTGGCCGCGGCGCGGCTCGACCGGCCGTTGGACCGCATGGAGTTGCAGGGCGCCGCGTTCCACGCCCGCGTCCGCGAAGGATTTTTGGCCGAGGCCGCCCGAGAGCCGCGGCGGATCGTCGTCGTCGATGCCTCCGGTCCGGCCGACGAAGTGCAGGAGAACATTCGGAATGTTGTGCGGAAACGATTGAAAATAGAATAACACCAAGCAGTTGCGAAACCGCAAGCGGCCGGCGACGTTGTTGCGAAGTTCTTCGCCGCGTGGACGCGGCGGCTAAACACCTACAATCTCTGACCTCTGACCTCTGACCTCTGACCTCTGACCATGTGGCACGGCATTTACGGACACGACGACGTTGTCGAGCGGTTTCGCCGGGCGCTCGCCAATGGGCGGCTGGCGAGCAGTTTCCTCTTTGCCGGTCCGGCCGGCGTGGGCAAGCGGACGTTCGCCTTGAAGCTGGCCCAGGCCCTGCTCTGCCGGCAGCGGCCCGAGGCGGCGCTGGACCCCTGCGGAACCTGCCCCTCTTGTGCCCAAGTGGCGGCCGGCACGCACCCGGACCTCGACCAACTCGCCAAACCGGAAGGCAAATCGTTCATCCCGCTGGAGCTCCTGATCGGCGACGCCGACCACCGCCGCCGCGAAGGGCTCTGTCATAATATCAGCTTGAAGCCGTCGATGGGCGGGCGGAAAGTCGCCGTGATCGACGACGCCGACTACCTCAACGCCGAGGGGGCCAACGCGCTGTTGAAAACCCTCGAAGAGCCGCCGCCGAAGTCCGTGCTGATCCTGATCGGCACCTCCGCGGCCAAGCAACTCCCCACGATCCGCTCGCGCTGCCAACTGGTCCGCTTCCAGCCGCTGCCGACCGACGTGGTGGCCGAACTGCTGGCGTCGAAGTCGCTCGTCCCCGACGCGGCGGCCGCCCCGCGGCTGGCCCAATACAGCGAGGGGAGCATACAACGGGCAGTGGAGTTGGCCGACCCCGAGCTGTGGACCTTCCGCAACGCGCTCTACGAGCGGCTCTCCGCATCGCCGCTCGACAGCGTCGGGCTGGCCGGATCGATTGCCGCTTTCGTGAACGAGGCGGGCAAGGAGGCCCCGGCCCGCCGCGCCCGCTTCCGCCAGGTGGTCGCCTTCGCCGCCGAGTTTCACCGCCAACTGTTGCGTCTGCAATGCGACGCGCCGGCGTCCGAAGACCGGGAACTGGAAACCCACGTTCGCCGGGCGATGCAGAACGGCCAGACCAATCCCCGCTCGGCCGCCGCCCGGCTCGACCGCTCGCTCGACGCCGCCGCCCAGATCGACCGCAACGCCAATCAATCCACGCTGATCGAATGTTGGGTGGACGACCTGGCGGCGACTGCGGAAGGCTGATCGCCCTTTCAACGGCTGCGGCTATGCAACAGAATTTCAAGTGTTGCATGGCGGCCCGGGTTGTTGCCCGTCGTCGTAAGGTATTGATTCACTTGTGGTTGCGTCGATTTCGCCAGTCGCGAATTCGTACTCCTTTTGGCGGTGGGGTGTTGCGTCCGCAAATCCGGTGCTTTCGGACGGATGGGCATTGTGCGCGTTTGGGCGACTGCGCCGCCGGCATCTTCCGATTGGATCATTTCCCACTCGTCTTCCTGCTCGGTGATCAGCGGGGCATTAGCGGCATCGCACTCCCGGGAGAGTTTCCTGATCTTATGGATGATGCGGCGATAGTTTTTCTGGGGCAGGTCTTCGTGGAGAAACGAGACGAATTGTTCCATGAGCGCCTTCATCTGCTCCGGGGTGATGAGGGTTGGCGGCCGGAGGAAGAAGTCTGATGGGTTCCGCCGTTCGAGCAGCCAGGCGGCCGCCCGCCAGTGCTTGGGGTCTTCGGCGGCGGCCTGGATGCGGCGCAGCAGGAGCACTTCGGCGGAGTGTTCGGCCTCGAGCAGAACCGAGTGCGAACTTGGGGTCCCGGGCGGCACAGCGGGTGACGGTGCTGGCCGCGCAGCCGACCCGTTGCGCGGCCACCCGCCGGCTGCTCCCGTTGGTGATCAGGGCGATTATCTGTCGGCGTTTCTGTTCGTCGAGCTTGCAGCGTTTGCGATTTTCAGTCAGGAAAGACATGGCCGTTTGTGGTTCGAGTCGAGAAAAGAAGGCCGCCGCCCGCCGCATCAAGCCGATCGGGTCCGCGGGACGCCTTCGTTAAGAGATATACATCAACTTATGTACACTACATTCCCGCGAAAGTCAACGGCAGTTTTTGTGCCAACGCCGGCGTCGGTCGGTAGGGTGGCTTGACGTTTTTGGAAGAAAAGAGAGGAATTTCGGGAGCTGTACGGGAAATGGGTTGCAGCGAAAAGTTGAGTATTCCCCTATACGCCCTTGATGGTCCTTGATTGACTGCCCCTCTGAGAAGAGTTATGCTCAGAGCGTGACGACAACGCCTCTGATAGCGGGGGTGGTAAGGAGTCGTTGCACAAGTAGCTACGTCACCTCTTCACTCTCTATGATGCGAGACAGTTGGGACTCCAATCCACGTAGTGTGTTCGAGGCCAGCCAATGCAAACCGAAACAAAAACAAATGCTCCCGCCCATATGATCTTCCACCTGCTTTTATGGACGGTTCGCTTGTCGCAGGTTTTGGCAATCGTGCTGTTATGCCGCAGCATAGATGCACGGCCACCGGGCAAGCAAGCGACGGAGAAACCAGCCGCTGCGGCAACACCGGAAGAGTCGGCCGTGCATAAGCGGTCGGCAATGTTCGATGTCTTCGGGCCGGAATTGCTGGGACTCGGCCCGAACGACGAGATGCGGATTACGTACGACTCCGGGGGACGCTTCAGCAATGTCTCCTATGAGTTTCTATTCAGGGGATCCGAGCCGGAGCGGGTGCGAGCCTGGCAGCATTTTCCTTTTGCCAAGCCCCCGCGCGAGAAGCGAGACGCCGGTTCGGTTGCCTTGAGCCCGAACGATTGGCGGCAACTGGCCCGCACGCTGACGCGCTACCGTATAGGTCCAAAGGCGCGCTGGACATGGGATGCCGATACGGTAACCGTCTCCCTCTCCACAAAAGAGAAGAAAGCGGTTCGCTTCGAGCGTTTTGTGGACCGGTCGGGCATCGGGCATTATCTCCACCAATTGTGCGACCGCTTTTCGTTGACAAAATGGATCCCGCCGGCTGCAAATACGCCATTTTTGGAGAAATCCTACCCAGTGGGCAACCTCGCGGCTCAACCCGGTGCGTCGGGCAAGACGACCTACGACGTCGCCCCGCTTGCCGGGCTGATCTACGAGTTGATCCATGAAAACTTCGGGCCCGACTCCTGGGAGCCCGGCAACGGCGGCGGAATGGACGTGGCAGGCGACGGTGAAACGTTGTTGCTCCGCATTCGGCAGACGGCCGAGGCACATGAACAAATCAGCCGGTTGTTGGCTCTGTTGCGGAGAGTCCTCCGCGACCCGCCGACAGCCATGCAGCCGGTCTATCACGACGACTCGCCGCTCGGCAAGATTGCCCAAACCTTGCTCCAGAAGGTGACGCTGGACTTCGATGCGGCGCCGCTGAAAACGGTGCTCGACCAACTGACTTCCCGATATGGCTTGAAGTTCCGCTACGAAGACCGCTTCGACGATACGACCGTTACGCTGCACGTAAAGAACGTTTCGCTCGGGACAGCCCTGCGTCGTTTAGTAAGAGACCTTGATTTCAGCGTCGAAGAGGAAAACGGGCAATGGCTTTTGACAATGGATTGGAGTGCGCAAGTCGTTGCGGGGCGTTTAACCTCGGTCTATCCGGTGGACGATCTGCTGGGATCCGCGGCCAAGCCGGGCCCGATTTCACCAAATGACTTCATGGCTGCCATGGAGGTTCCGCATGACAACAGGGCCGATCTGCTCTCGATCGCCGGCCGTCCGTTTTTGGTGGTCGACCGGCCGTATATCATCGGCGAACGACGTGTGGAGAACGGACTCGATTTGCTCCGCACGCTTGGCCGGGATTTGACCGCAGACGCCCGCCGAGAGGCCCCGGCCATCCCCTGCTACTACTCGCCGACAGAGTGGACGGCCAGGGAAGAGGTCCTGAAAGCGCTCCGCAAGAAGGTCTCGCTTCGGCGCATCAAAGCGCCGTTGGCAGACGTGTTGAAGGAGATCGGCCGTCGCGCCGGGCTGGGAGTGGCCACCGATTTCAAAGACCCGACCGGGCACATGGAGATTACCGGCAAAGAACCCGTTACCGTGATTGCCGAGAACGAAGAGGCGCGGTCGGTTTTGCGCAGGCTGCTCATGCCTTTGAAGCTCGGATGGCGCATCGAATATGGCATGCTTCTGATTATGACTCGTGACCAATCGGCGCGGGCACTGTCCACAGTGGCGTATCCGTCGCTGGGCATGAACCCCGACGCACTGGGCGATCTCATTCTGGCCACTGTCGAACCGATCGAATGATACCACGGGGTGGCCGGTCCCGGCAGCATGGTTTGCCTCTCCTTCGGCCGCCGCGGTGTGCTTGTCATCGAGCAGGCCGACCTGGTGCATGACGAAGTCGTCGAGATGTTGGCGCTGGTGCGCCGAATGGCCGCCGACGTCGCCGCCGGCAAGCCGGCAGTGCGCTATCCAGTCGGCCCATTTTGGGATAGCGGACCTCCGCCCAAGGATTCCTTGGATCTGGCTAAACGGCTGGTTGATGGACTGAAAGGGGGCAATGGGCGGCCGTCCGATAATCCTCCAGAGCAGTGGTCCCGTTCATTCTATCCGGTGGCAAACCTTCTGCTCCGTCACAACGGGCGGTCCGTGGGGCGGAATGATTTGGACACGTTGATAGCCAAGATAAAGTCAGATGTTGCTCCCGCTCTCTGGGCCGATAATCCCGGGAGCGGAACCATCGACGGCTGCTTCTGCGGCGATGGGTCACTTCTTGTGGTCAACCAAACCGAGGCCGTTCACCGCCAGATTGTCGATTGGCTCACCAAAGCCCGTGCTGCCAGAGCGAAATAGCACCAGCAGACAGTTTCGGCTCGTCCATCATAAGGTGTAGTGAAAAGTGCTTGCCGAGAGAGGGACGGCGGCATTTTTTGCGAATATCATTGTTACGTATGTAACGCCAATGTGTTTGGAAACTTCGATAGGGAACGCTGATTATCGCTAATCTCCGCTAATCTCCTGAATTAGCGTCGATCAGTGTTGATTAGTGTTTGACGAAGCAAGCTAAGCTGGGCAAGTGTGGTTTAGTAGGAGGCGAGCGGACCTGCGATCATCAATCGCGCCGCCACGGGGGAACAGTCCCATTTTCGCGGCGATAAAGCTAATTCGCGGGGCGATGTGCTTCGTGCCGCGAAAATTGGGACAGTCCCCTACGAACGGTTACATTCATTATTCTCCCCCGAGTCTAAGCAAGCCCCCTATTGACGGATTGGCGTAAAAACTGCTACATTCAGTAGTGTTTTTTCAGATGGGGATGGCGGGGGTTGCTGCACAAACGAAACGGATTTTGGGAGGGGGGAACCCGATGCTTAAACATTTAGGGATTGTGCAGGCGTGTTTCTCTCAGCCGCGGTTCCGCTGCAACGCCATGCGGCGGCTGGGTGGGCGGCCGATTCTGGAGTGGGTGATCCGCCGCGTGACCGACTCGCTCCGGCTGGACGGCGTGATCGTCGTGGCCTGCGGAATGGAGGGCTGTAAGGCCCTGGGCGACATGGTCCCCCGCGACGTGCCGGTCTGCCAGTGCCTGGGGGAGGACGCCCTGGCCCGCTTCTGCAAGGCTTTGGAGCAATATCCGGCCGAGGGCGTGGTGCTGATCCGGGGCGATAATCTGTTCGTCGATCCGAGCATGATCGACCGCTTGGCCACCACGGCCGAGGAGCATCCGAATTGCGACTACGTGAGTTATTGTTCGCGGGACGGCCGGCCGGCGATCCTCTCGCCGGTGGGCGTGTACGCCGAGTGGTTTCGCGCCGGGGCGTTGCACGAGGCCAACCGTCTGGCCCGGGAGAAGCCGGACCGCGAACAGGTCACCCGTTACATCTATTCGCACCCGGAACTGTTCAATCTCCGTTTGATTCCGGCGCCGGCCGAGATCGACCGGGATGACGTGCGATTGACGGTTGACATGGAGGAGGATTGGGACCACGCTCTGGTTCTGTTCGAGGCCCTGGGGCCGGAGCGTTTGGATTGGCAACGGATTGCCAGCCTGCTGGACCACCAGCCGGCCCTGCGCAGCCGCATGGCAGCCCTGAACCGCGAGTACGCGCAGGTGTAATGATCGCTTTCATCCGTCCCCCCGAGGAGCCACCCCGCCATTCGGCGCGTGCGCCGCATGCGCGGGCTGTTGGCGGCGACGCTGCTTCCGCCGCGGGCCGCACAGGCCGACGACGCCCCGCCGCTGGTCCGCTGGAAGGCGTGGCTGTTCGCCGGCTGGCTGGTAGCCGTGGCCGTCTGGGCCGGATTTCAGGCGATCGTCGCCCTGTTTTGAAGATGGCCACCTGCAACTTGGTCCCCTCGCCCTTTGGGAGAGGGTTAGGGTGAGGGCGAGCAGCGGGAAAGAGTCGTGTATTCAAGAGAATATTCGCTCATTGCCCTCACCCCCGGCCCCTCTCCCGGAAGGAGAGGGGAGACGAAATAAAAGCCCTCACCCCCGGCCCCTCTCCCGGAAGGAGAGGGGAGACGAAATAAAAGCCCTCACCCCCGGCCCCTCTCCCGGAAGGAGAGGGGAGACGAAATAAAAGCCCTCACCCCCGGCCCCTCTCCCGGAAGGAGAGGGGAGATATTATGGGAAACTCGTTCCTTTCAATCTTCGTATTCGCGGCGATGGCGGTGGCCGCGTACGGACTCGGCCGGCCGCTGTGGCGGCTGCTCGGTGCCGGCGACACGGACGGGCCGGCGACGGCGGCGTTCAGCTTGGGCCTCGGAATGACGGCCGCGGCGGGTATCCTGCTGTTGCTGGGGCTGGCCGGCCTGTTGCGGCCGTTGCCGATCGTGCTGTTGACGATGGCCGGCTGTTGCTGGGCTGTGATGGAGATAGCCGGGGCGATATTGTGGCCGAAGGTGCGTTTGCCCTTGTCCGTCGATGCGGAAGAACAGCCCGAGCAGCCTTGGCCCGAGCCGAATCGTTGGCTGCTGGCGGCCGTTTTGGCGGCGGCCGCGGCGGCCTGTGCTGCGGCGTTGCTCGGGGCCTTGGTTCCGCCGACAACCGAGACCGCGCTGGCCGGTCCGCTGGACCTGGCGAAACACTTTTGCCTCGAGCAGCGAATCGACATGGACCCGTCCCCTTCTGCCGCCAGGGCGTCGCTGCCGGTTGCCCTGTGGCAGGCCTGGGCCATGACGCTCGACGGTGGCGTCTGCGCAATTGGCCGAGTGGGGATTGGGAATGCTGTTGGCGCTGGCCACGGTCGTGCTGGCCGCGCCGTTGCTGGGAAGCCGCTGGTCGTGGATCGCCGGGGCGCTGGTCGTGTTGACGCCCGAGTTGAACCAACAGATGAGCTTGCCCACCCGGTACGTTGCCCTGGCCGCGTTGGCCGTGCTGGCGCTGGCGGCGTGGTGGCGGGCGGTCGCCCACGGCGGCGATGCCCAATGGTTTACAATCTCGGGCCTCATGGCCGGCGGCGCGGTGGGCGTCGATCCGGCGGCCGCTCTGTTGGCGTTGCCGCTGGCCGCCGCTTTGGCCTGGTCCGCTTTTCGTCGCCGAGAGCAACGGCGATTTCTGCTCCGCGGCGGAGCGGCCGCAGGGCTGGTCGCCCTGGCCGTAGGCGGCGCGATGCTCTTGCCCACTTACGACTGGGATGTTCTCTTTAGCGGCCGACGGCACGTCGGTCCTGCGCAGCCAACCGAGGCCGACGTGCCGTCGGCCGCTAAACAGAACCACTGTGGCCGACGTGCCGTCGGCCGCTAAACAGAACCATCGCTGTAATGCACCGCCACAACCCCATTTCCGATTACTTCGGATTGGCGCTGTTGGCCGTGGCGCCGGGGCTGCTGATCGTGCGGCGTTTGCGGGGACTATGGCCGGTGGTTTTCACGGCGGCGGCGTTTGCCGGGTTGGCGCTGTCGATCGGCGGCGACGCCCGACTGCTGTTCGCAGCGGTTCCGCTGCTGAGCGTGGCGGGCGTATGGGTATGGATCGAACTGCGTCGGTTTCCCGTCGGGGCGCGCCGGGCTGCCGTGGCGGCGATTGGGCTGATGCTGGCCCTGGGCGCGGCGAAAGCGCTGGACCGGCCGGCCGACGCCTTCCGGGTGTCGTTGGGTATCGAGGACCGCGAGTCGTATCTCGTGCGGTGCGAGCCGACGTACACGGCCGCCGTCGTGGCCAACCACCTCTTGCGGGCCGGCGCCCGCATCCTCAGCCAGGACCGCCGCACGTTCTACTTCGACCACCCCACGACGTGGATCGGCGGCGACGATCGCCTGCTGAAAATCGGCCGCTCTTCGCTGTCGGCCGAAGAGGCCGGGGCGCTGTTGCGGGAAGCGGGCTATACCCACTTGCTGCTGGCCGAGCCGTTGGATAAAACAGGCCAGCGGGGCGATTTTCCCCTGTCGCGATTGGCCGACGCCGACAACGTTCTGACCGACTATCGAAGGCTCACGGCCGACGGCCGGCCATGCCGCTATCGCCTCGTGCCGCTACGGTAGATGAAGAGGAACGGATGGAGCAGGCCAGTGCGGATGTACTCGCTCCCCGGCAACAATGGGGGTGTTCGTGAATTGACGCGATCGGATGCCTTGAAAATTTGGTGTTTTGGGGTGTCCTGTTAAAACAGTTCGATTCTTTCAAGGGAGGTGAATAAGCCGTTTTTCAGGGCGGATTTGGTTCAGTCGGGGGTTTTTTTGGTTCCAGCCCCTTGACTAAGCTCACACAACGGTAATAATGATATGTTTATAATCCTCCCGGAACAGGATATGCATTGTGACGGGAGGTGGTTTGCGGTTTGCCTCAAATCCGCGATGGGCGGTTTTCTTACGGAACACGGCCGCCCGTTGCGAAACAGTGGAGCGACCCTCCCCGGGCCGCGGATGTGTTCCGGTTTATTCCCGTGTTTCGATGGAGTTGATTGGTAATGAGGAACGTGTTTGAAGCGATTTTGGAGTGTGGGCACGATGAGGATTTCATGCCCGTGGAAACAGAGGAGTTCGACGCGACCGAGGCGCCCGCCGGCTCGCGTGCGAAGATCGACATTTTGGCAGAGCGGGTGCTTCGCGGGCAGCCCTTGTGGCATCCCAGCGACAGATCGGACTACAGCGGTCTGACCGGGGCGGTGCGCCCACGCGCTTGAGGCATCTCTGGCACCGCCAAAGCCGTCGATACCGAGGCTCTCTCGGGATTGGCGTTTCTTGCACTTGAACTGTCGGCGCTCGTTTTGAGGCGGCGGTCGGATTTGCCTGGAAAAATGGCGTTGGGGTGGCAGTTAAACTGCCGCCCCAACCACAGGCTCAACTGCCGCCGAACCGCGGCGTTCGATGGTCTAGTGTAGTGTCTCGTAAGTACGGCGTCTTATTTTGCTGAGAATAGTGGAGTTGGGTGCCACTGCTGGCTTGTCCAGCAGTGCGGAAGTGCAACAGCGGTCAACACTGCTGGACAAGCCAGCAGTGGCACCCTCCGCCGCATAAGTAACCATCTGCGTGAGACGCTACACTAGCTTAGAACAGCCCGGATTGGGCTCACGCGGAGGCCTTCAACGGCAGCGTGGCCGCGACCGAGTGCGGTTCCAGTTCTCCCCGCAGGATCAGGAGGTCGGTTGGGGCCTCGATCCCCAGTCGGACGCGGTCGCCGGCGACCCTGACCACCGTCACGACGATCTTGTCGCCGAGTTTGATTTTTTCGCTCTCGCGTCTGGATAAGACCAACATCGTTCGACCTCCCGGTGATGAATCTATACTAATGTATATATGTAGGCGAGTCGGGTCAATCCCGGCGAGAGATTTTTCCTGCCTCTAGGCGGCGGCCGAATCGAGGGCCGGCCCTTCGAGCAATTGGGTCTTGAGGAACCGTTCTCCGTGGCAACTGTAGAACAGCACCTGATTGCGATCGGTCTCCCAGATCGCGGTGAACTTGGTGGCACGGGGTCCGTGCAGGCAGAAGTAAATACCGCAGGGTTTGCCGCCCCTCATCAGAACCCTCTCGGTCAGCGAAAAGACTCCCTCTTGAAGTTGGTAACGGTTACAGATGGTGGTGTTGACAAAGTCTCGAAGATCGTGGACGCTTCCAATCTGTTGAAAACGAGTCAACATTGTTGTTTATAGTCTCCTGAATGTGTGCGAAGCTGAGATAATGGGCAGTTTCGCACGGTTAAGATAATGTGGGGTGAATGCCGGCAATGAAAACTATCGGCATAATCAGCGAGAATAATTCGTCTGAGTATTTCGGGCATTCTCGGCTGCCTGCGAAAAATACCGGCGACCCTGACGGCCTCTTAACTCAAGCAACACAAGAAGATCGGTCTACTTTGAACGGCCGGCGGCGATGCCGGGCGACTTTTTTTCTCAAGTCGATGCCCGCCGGAAAAACCGGTCTTTGCCCCACTTTTCGCCTATTTTGATGCTGTTGTGGATCGTAGGGTGGGACAAGCTTTAGCGCAGTCCCACCATGTTTTTCGCCGGTCTTGGTGGGACCGCGCTAAAGCTTGTCCCACCCTACGCAGCTTTTCACCTATTTTGATGCTCCGGTGTAAACGGAGTAGGCCTTGGCCACGCGCCCCTGACGCTCGTCTCCGCGGTGCAGCAGGACGCGGTAGCGCAGGGTCAAGCTCCTCGCCTGCGGCGAGGGTCTTTGCCCCGTCTGAGTCCTTGCCGATGAACTCGCGCAGGCCGAAGGGGTTGGCGGCCAGCAGGCCGTACGGCCGCACGTGCCAGCAGGTGGGAAAGCGGAAACTGCCGGGATGGTTGAGCACCGCGATGCCGACCGTTTGGCCGTCGACTGGTCCGTGGTAATCGACCCACGCGGCGCGTTTTCCCCAGGCCGCTTTGTTCCGCTGATGCAGGCTGTTGACGATCTCCCCGCCCAGGCCCCGCTCGACGCGCATCGTATCGGCCACGCGGATGCCGAACGACCCTTCCTTCGTATCGCCGAAGGTGACTTTGCCGTCGGTCGCTTTCAGGGTGATGTCGAAGTCGATCCAGCGGGCGTCGCCGTCGGTGTCGAAATGCAACGTGCGGCTGTCCTCGAGCAGCTTCTTGCCGTCCGGGTCGAGCCAGGCGTCGCGGGCGGCGATCGTAGCCGGCCGGCCGCCGGCGAGCTTGGTGAACTCGAGGTGCTTGATCGTGCCCACCCGGCCGCTCTCGGACCAGAAGTTCACGCCGCTGACGTTCCCGTGCGTGAAGAAGATCGAGCGCTGATGCGGATGGTCCTTATTCTCGCCCGGCCGATCGAGCATCGGATAATCGCGGGTCATCCGCTGGCCGGTCGGCCCGATGATGGGCCACAGAATCGGCTTTGTGCCCGAGCGGATCAGGTACTCGGTGAAGAGCCGGCCGTCGATCTTGACCACCGCACCCCGCTCGGAGCGTTCGACAGTGATCTCGGCCGAAAAAGCCTGAAAACACGGGAAAAACATGGCGACGGCCAGCGCGGCCAACGGAGCGAGACGGTCATACACGGCATAATTCTCCTGTTGCGGATGCTTATACCATGATAGGTTGTCGCTGAACGATTCGCAACCATGCCCTAGCATTGTGATCTTAGGTCTTGGGTCTTGGGTCTTAGGTCTTAGCACGAAGACCCAAGACCTAAGACCCAAGACCATCAAAGATTGAGGGCGTTTTCTCAATCCCAAAAACTAATGGCCTGCATTGCGAATCAGCCGCATTTTTGCCTTGCGGTATTCAGCGAAGGAGATCGGCCTGAAGTCGGCCATCTGCTTCCGCGCCTGCTCGACGCGCTCCAGATCGGCCGCCGTTAGCGAGCGGATGAGCTGATGCTCGCTGCGGATCAGGGGCGGATAAACCCTGGCCCACTTGCCTCCGGGCGACAGTTTCAGCGTCACTCGCGCCGCGGTCGCGTTCCGCTGGGCCAAGGCCGCGTTAGCCACCAGCCGCCCGAACGGCGGCAGCGAGCCGGGCGACAGCAACGCGTTCAGCCGGGCGTACCAGTCCGAGAACTGATGGTACTGCTCCGCCACGCTCGGGTCCCGTTCCGTGGCCAGCGTGATCCGATAGACGACCATCGGGCTGTCCAGCGTCAAGGTGTTCGAGGCCGGATCGAATTGCTCGCGGAACTTCGGCGCGGCCAGATACTTGATCAGTGGATCGGTATCCTTATGGGCGGCGTCCTCCTGCAAGCGGTCGGTGAACGTGGTCACCTCGCCGATGCTCAATTGGGCGCGAGTCCGGGCCTTCAGATTCAAGAGGATGAACCGCCCGGCCGACATCTCGAAGACGATCGTTTCGGCCGGCGCCTTCATGCAATCGTAGACCACGCCGGTGTGAAAAATCGTGGTGCTGCGGCACACAGGCTCCTTCTCTTCGCCGAGGAAGACCGCGTTATCGACGCGGAAATCGACGGCCGCCGGTTCGACGCCAGGCGGCGGCGCGGCGGCCTTGGCTGTAGCCCCGATGGCCGCCAACACGATCAGCAGGGACAAATGGCTCATATTTGGTTACCCCAGGAAGACGGTAGTTTTGGGAGGCGAAGCATACCCAGCCTCCCCCGGCGTGTAAAGCCGAGTGCCGGAAAAGGTGACAGCCACCAAATCTGGGATATATAGGCCATATTTTTGCGGTCCAAACGCCCCGGATTACCCATATTTGGTGCCTGTCACCTTTATATAAAGCAATCTCACTGCGGTGTGTTGGAACTACCTGTCTGACGCAGGGCTTGACCTCGGGCTGCACTTCGGAGACGATGCCCTGAATCTGGCGAAAACCGAACCGCTCGGAGGTGCGTAGGCATTACATATCGGATCAAAGGATGGTTTTTTTCAAGGAGCGATTCCCATGGCAGGATTGTCGTCGTGCATGGCAAGCGTGCTGATCTCGTCGGTGCTGGGCGGAGTGGGCCTTCCTTTCGGAGTCCCTCCGGGGCCTGAAGACGCGATGATGGGCCGCGTTGCCCCGGACCATTGCTTATTCTATTTGAGTTGGGCGGAGACCGTCTCCCCGGAACGAAACAGCAGCAATCAAACCGAACAACTCCTGGCGGAGCCGGAAGTGCAAAACTTCCTCGCCCAGATCGGCGGGGCCATTCGTAAAGGAATGGAAAAAGGGATTGAACGGATCAGCGATGCCGAAGAGAAGGAACTCGCCGGCGAAGCTCTGGCGTTGGCCAAGTCAATCACCGCTCGGCCGGGGGCGTTTTTCATCACGAAAATCAAGCTGCCCGCCAAGTCCAACAAAATCGAGAAGCAGGCCCCGGCCAAGAACACCGATTCGGCCGCTAAAAAAACGGCGGAAGGCGAGGGCGACGAAGCCGATTCCGCCGAGGACGACGCCCATTCGGATCAGCAGTCGGAGGAATCGCCGAAAACCGCGCTCGACCCGTTCGGCGCACTGCAATTCCCGCAAGATATCGAAATGGGGGCCGTCTTTGCTCTGGGGGCCGACGCTGCGGCGCTGAAGTCTCGAATCAGGAGCAAGTTCCAGAAGATCGCCTCGACCAACGAGCCGAAGGGGAAATTCTTCAAAGTCATTCCGCTCGAAGGCGAGGACTGGTATTGGCAAATGCCGCATGAGCCGCACAAAACGACGGTCGTATTTGGTTTTCGCGGCAACTATATGATTGCCGCTTCGACGGAGGCGGTGTTCAAAGACATTCTGGCCCGGATGGACAAGAAGCCGCCGCAGTGGTGGTCGGACATACGCGAAAAACTGCCCATCGAGCGGCGGACGATCACAATCTACGTCGATTTTCTTCCCTGGGTGGATATATTCGTTGCCGGCAAAGATGAAAAAGAATTGAAGGAGGCCCGATTGGCCCTGGACGTACTCGGGCTGAACAACGCGCGGGCCTGGATCGAAGTCTGGGGGCTGGAGGGCCGCGGCTTCGCGGCAAAATCTCTGCTTATGCTGAACGGCGAACCGCAAGGGTTGCTGCGGCTGCTTTCGCAACGGCCGCTGACGACTAAAGACCTCGCGCTAATTCCCAGTGACGCCGGCGCAGCCGCGGTTTTCCGTTTTGACGCCCAAGCCGCTCTGGACATCGTGCTGTCCGCGGCGGAAAAGCTCGACCCTGACGCTAGAAAAACAATTTTGGACACCCTCGCCAAGATAAAGAAAGATTCGGGCATCGATCTGCGCGGCGACGTCTTGAAGGGGCTGGGCGACACCTGGTGCGTCTACGCCTCGACAAACGAGGGCGGCTGGCCGATAACCGTAGTCTCGCTCCGCGACGCGCCGCGGACGAAAGCCATCTACGAGCGGCTGATGAAGCTCGCACAACAGTCCGCCCCGAAACGCGACACTCCTCTGGAGATGAGCGGTGATCTCTCGAACATGCAACCGCAACTTGAAAAATTCGCCTTTGCGGGCCACGATGTGTATTGCCTGAATTACGGACCGCTTGCGCCGGCATGGTGCATGACGAAGGGGGAAATAGTGTTCGGGCTGTCGCCGCAGAGCGTGAAGGCTTTTTTGGCCCGCGGCAAGAAGCAGAAATCGCTCGCCAGCGTCCCGGTGGTGGCCGAACTGTTTTCGCAGGGCAAGGGGCCGATGGGATTGGCCTACTGCGACGCCACGTCCTTGTTCCGATTCTGCTACAATATCTTGTCTTTTTACAGCCCCGCGATTACCAATGGGCTGCGGCAGGGCGGCTGTGAGGTCGATTTATCGCTAATGCCGTCTCCTCCCGCAATCTATCGGCACCTCGATCCCAGCATTGCGACGTTCCGCCGGTCTAAATACGGGATCGAATTCGTATCGCGAAACACGCTTCCTTTGCCCAATGTGAACGGTTGGTTTGCGATGATGGCCTTGACGAGTTACGGCAGCACGGTTCAAGGCGTTGTCTCCGCGCAGCACGCCGACGCTCCAGCCGCGGAGACGCAACCAGCCAAGCCGCAAGCTGAACCATCGGCTTCCCCGTATCCGCCGGCGCGGCCGGCTGAAGAAGAAAAAAATGACGGAGCGCAAGATGATAAGTCGCCCCATCCCGAGGACGAGTGACGATAGTGTTTCTTCAAATCAGCCCGAGATAACGGCAAAATGCGGAAAATGACGCGAGGGCCAGTCTGCAAGCCCTCAATGCGGCCACGGCAGTGTGTGACAATTTCCACTGGCGCGATCTGCGGGGTTTAGGTAAACTGCTTGCATGGAGTATTTCAATCAGGAATCCAAGCAAGGAGCATGGCATGAACCCGACATCGCAAGTCGCGCCAGAGAAGTTCGTCGAGACGATGAAGGACGAGATCGAGCAGTACGCCAAGGATGTGATGGAGGCCGTCAACAAAGCCCCGGATGGCGAGTGGATTGCCGGCAGCGAAGAACGCGTTCGCGATCTTTCGGCGGAGATGCGCCGTAAGGTTTTTGAACGTGCGCTACAGCAGCGGGTTGATGCGGCGGAAGCCGCTTTTCCCCCCTCCGCACCATCCGACCACCGGCAAGCGGCTGGCGAATAAAGGCCGGCAGTCGCACAAGGTTCTCACCATCAACGGCAAAATCAAAATCGTGCGACGCTGGTGGCATGGACCGCAGATCGGGAGTGTCGCACCGGCGGACGCGATTCTCGATCGTAGCGAGACAACCATCACGCCTGGCGTGTTGGAGATGGCGTGCCGCGTGAACTTGTCGGCGACGAGCTTCGTCCGAGCGGCAGGCGGCTTTGGAACGCACGGCGCAGGTGAAACTCAGCGGCGAGCGACTGCGGCAAGAGGTGGAGGCGGCCGGGCGTCGCGTGCTGAAAGCCCAGCAAGACGATACCATCGCCGTGACGTGGCACGCGGAAGATTGCGTCGCGCCGGACGATGAAACCAGCGAGAAAACACGCGTTTACACGGGTTGCGACGGTGTGATGGTCCCGATCATCACCGACGTCGAGAAGATCAAACGCCGCGACAACGTAAAAGCCAAGCGGCGGCGTTGCGGCAAGAAGTGCAAGCCGTTGCCGCCGCGACGGCGAGGCTCGGATCGGTCTTGGAAAGAGTTCAAGGTCGCCTTCTTTTACAGCGAGGGCGGAAAGCATCAGCATGTGGCGTTCACGCACGGCAATCACATTGCGGCGGGCAAGCTGCTCCGTCGTGAAGCGGACAGGCTGCGGTTCCAGAAGGCCGACGAACGCGTAGGCTTGGTGGACGGGGCGACATGGATTCGCCAGCAGATGCAGTTGCATTTTGCCGAGTTGGATGGGTTAGGCTTGGACTTTTACCACTTGAGCGAAAACGTTCATCGCGCGCGGCGCAAAGTGTTTGGCGAGGAATCGCCGGAAGGCAAAACGTGGGCGGACGAACTGATGCACGTATTCAAGCACGAAGGATGCACGGCGGCTTGGGAACGCATTCTCCCGTGGCGAACGACATTGCGAGGCAAGGTGAAGCGCAAGGCGACGGATCGGTTGTTGCACTTCATCTCGGCGCGCAGGAACATGATCCGCTATCCGGAGTTCCGCGAGCGCGGCTGGCAGATTGGCAGCGGCCCGACCGAGTCGCAATGCAAACTATGCACAAAGCGGCTGAAAGGCTACGGTCGTCGCTGGGACCGGCCCAACGCCACGGCCGTCGCGGCCCTTGATACGCTGGACAGAAACGGTCAATGGGGCCAAGTCTGGCCAAACGCCCGCCCTGTCACGACTTAAGGCCGCCCAGAACGCTGGTCACACACCCACGGCACCTTCGATTTGACACCTTGGAAACCCCACGATAGAATGCACATACGTGTGTGTGTGTGCATCGAGCCGAAGCAACCACAGGGCCAGCCATTATGGCAACGAAGACAATTTCCATCGACCTGGAAGCCTACGAGCGGCTCCGGGCGGTACGGCAAGAACACGAGTCGTTCAGCCAGGTAATCAAGCGGGTGGTGAAGCCGCCGTTCGACGTCGAGGCGTTCCGGAGGGACATCGAACGATCCTCGCTGAGCGATGAGGCGATCGAGGCAATCGAGCAGCAAATACACGAACGACACCGGCCCTCGAACCGAGAGTTCTGATGGCCTGCTTGGACACCACCATCTTGATCGATCTGCTGCGCTCGAATCCGGAGCGGCGGCGTAGTGCGCTGGCAAAGATCGAGGAATTGGCCGGGCGCGGCGAAGCCATCGTGACTACCCGGCTGAATCTGGCCGAAGTTTATGTTGGCATTGAGCTTTCGCGCCTGCGTGAGCGGGACGAGGCTCGCCTGCTCACCGTTTTACTTCATCTCGACGCCATTCTGGAGTTTTCCGAATCGTCCGCGCGGTCGTATGGCGAAACGAAGGCCCATCTGCGGCGGATCGGCCGACCGGCGGGGGACATGGATGTGTTGATTGCCGCCACGGCGCTGGGCACCGGGCATTGCTTGGTAACGCGGAATCCGGCCCATTTCGCCGATATACCACACCTTCGGGTGGAGGCGTACTGAGCCGTTGACCTCGCTCGCCGCGTCTGTTACGCTATGGGGTTTCCCGTCTTGAACGGTCCAGGGCGGTGGGCTATGAAATCAGACCGGATTTTCGACCTAACGCCGGACGCCCAAGGGGACATCGCCGGTGTGCCTGTGGAGAAGGAGTTTTTGTGGCTACTGTTTTAGTAAAGGACTTGATCGAAGCGGGGGTTCATTTCGGACATCGCGCGAGCCGTTGGAACCCGAAGATGCGCCCGTACATCTACGCCCGGCGCAATCAGATTCACATTATCGACGTCCGCGAGACGATCCGCGGCCTGTTGCGGGCGCGGCGTTACTTGCAGCAGGTCGCCGCCCGGGGAAGCTTGGTGCTGATGGTCGGCACCAAGCGGCAGGCCAGCGACGTGATCGATCAGCAGGGCGTCCGTTGCGGCATGCCCTTCGTCAGCGACCGCTGGCTGGGCGGCACACTGACCAACTTCCGCACGATCCGCAGCCGGCTCTCGCGGTTGGAGGAGCTGGAGGAGCTGCGGAGCACCGATAAGATCGCCGCTTACTCCAAGAAGATGCAGTCCTCGTTGAACCGCGAGTATCGCAAGATGTACCGGAACCTCAACGGCATTCGCTCGTTGAGCCGCCTGCCCGAGTGTCTGCTGGTCGTCGATCCGCGGAAAGAGAAGAACGCCATCGCCGAGGCCCGCAAGCTGGGCATCACCACCGTGGCGCTGATCGACACCGACTGCGATCCCGACGAGGTGGACCTGCCGGTCCCCGGCAACGACGACAGCATCCGTTCCATCGAGTTGATCGTGAAGCTGATGGCCGACGCGATCCTGGCGGGCAAGAACGCCGCCGGCGGGCAGAAGCAGGAGCAGGCCGAAGGCGCCGTGGCCGAACCGGTCGGGGCGTAGCGGCCGGCCGGTGTAGGACAGGTTGTTAACCTGTCCGGCGTCGCCGACAACGGTCGCGGCGGTGTGGGACACGTTGACAACCTGTCCTACGGGTCACCGGGAAAGCACGGGACAGGTTGACAACCTGTCCTACGGTGCCTGCGGCGGGCGATTAGAAGCTAACAACCATCAACATACCTATCCGATAGACGGGAGAACACGAACGATGCCAGAAATTACCGCGGCGGCCGTCAAATCACTGCGCGAGTTGACCGGGCTGCCGATGATGGACTGCAAAAAGGCCCTGCAAGAGACGGGCGGCGACGCCGGCAAAGCGGTCGAGCTGCTCCGCAAGAGCGGGGCGAAACTGATGGAAAAACGCTCTGGCCGGGCAACCTCTTCCGGGCGAATCGCCATCTACATCTCGCCCGACGGCGGTCGGGCGGCGATGGTCGACCTCCGCTGCGAGAGCACCCGGTGGCCGCCAACGACGAGTTCATTCAACTGGCCAACGATCTGGCCCAGCAATTGGCCGAGGGCCCCGGCGCCGCGACGCCCGACGAGTTGCTCGACCAGCCTTCGCCCAGCGGCAAGGCCGCGACGCTCCGCCGGCAGTTCGACGATCTGGTGAACCGCATTCGCGAGGTGTTCCGGCTCGAGCGGATCGTGCGGATCGACGGACCGGCGGGCGGATACGCCCATCATAACGCCGCGGCCGCCGTGCTGCTGCAATTCGAGGGCGACGGGGGCGAGCTGGCCCGCGATATTTGCATGCACGTCGCCGCCTTGCGGCCGCGGGTCCTCCGCCGCGACGAGTTGAACCCGGCCGAAGTCGAGAAGGAGCGGGAAATCCTGGCCGAGATCTCGCGGAAGGAAGGCAAGCCGGAAAACATCGTCGTCAAAATGGTCGAGGGGCGCATGCGGGACTATTACGCCACGCACTGCCTCGAAGACCAGCCGATCGCCAACGAAATGAAGTTCGGCAAGAAATCGGTCGGCGCGGTGGCCAAAGAGGCCGGCATGAAGCTGAAACGCTTCGTCCACTGGGAATTGCCCAAGGAATAGTGAGTAGGGTTGGATCAGCGCCGCATCGTTTAGCAGCCGAAGGCACGGCGATGTAGCGTCGGCGATGGCCGTCGTGCTCGACGGCCGCTAAACATTGAGAGCGGGCGGGAATTGCCCAAGGAGTAGTTTGACATGGCAGAAGACGCGCAATCGAACGGGGCGCCGAAATATCGCCGCGTGGTGTTGAAGATTTCCGGCGAAGGGTTCATGCACCCGGGCGAGCGGGGGATTGCCATGGATTCGGTGCTGCACATCGCCCGGCAGACGCTCAGCGCCGCCCAGCACGGAGTGCGGATCGCCATCGTCATCGGCGGGGGGAACATCCTCCGCGGGGCGCAGTTCACCTCGGGCAATTCGTGCGTCCACGAGGCGACCGCCCATTACATGGGCATGCTGGCCACGATGATCAACGGACTGGCCCTGCAGGACGCGCTCGAGTCGCTGGGCTGCGATACGCGGCTGATGACCGCCGTGCGGACCGACGGCGTGGCCGAGCCGTACATCCGCCGCCGGGCGCGGCGGCACCTGGAAAAAGGCCGCATCGTGATCCTCGCCGGCGGAACGGGCAGCCCCTTCGTCACCACCGACACCGCCGCGGCGCAGCGGGCGCTGGAACTCGACGCCGAAATCCTCTTAAAGGCCACCCGCGTCGACGGCGTGTTCAGCGACGATCCCGAGAAAAACCCCCACGCCGTCCTCTACAGCGAATTGAGCTACGACGACGTCCGCCGGCAAAACCTGCGGGTGATGGACCACGAAGCGATCACCAAGTGCGCCGAGTACAACATGCCCATCCTGGTGTTCAACTTCCGCAAGGAAGGAAACATCGAAAACGCCGTGCTCGGACAGCGGATTGGTACGTTGATTCACGAATGATGGAAGGTCTTAGGTCTTAGGTCTTAGGACTTAGGTCTTAGCAAAAGCGCGAAACCCAAGACCCAAGACCCAAGACCTAAGACCTACGACCTAAGACCCAAAACCTAAGGTCCAACATGTCCACCGACGAAATCCTGCTCGACGTTGAAGAGCGGATGGAGAAGGCCATCCGCAAACTGAAAGAGGACCTGGCCGGAATCCGCACGGGCCGGGCCAATCCGGCCCTGGTCGATTCGCTGCGGGTCGAGGTCTACGGCTCCGCCGTGCCGATCAAACAGGTGGCCTCGGTCGGCGCTCCCGAGCCGAACCAGATCGTCATTCGCCCCTACGATCCCGGCACGCTGAAGGACATCGAAAAGGCGATCCTGGCCAGCGACCTGGGGCTGAATCCGCAGAACGACGGCCGCATCATCCGGCTGGGCATCCCGCCGCTGTCGACCGAGGTCCGCCGCAAGATGGTCGGCCGGGTGAAGGAACTGGCCGAGGAGACCAAGGTCGCCCTGCGCAACGTCCGCCGCGACGGCAACAAGCAGGCCGACACCGGCGAGAAGGACAAGGATTTCTCCGAGGACGACCGCGATCAGGTCAAGGAAGAAATCCAGGACCTCATCAAGACCTACGAATCGCAGGCCACGGAACTGGCCAAGGCGCGGGAGAAAGAGGTGATGGAGGAGTAGCCCGCCCTTCTCGCCGCACATGCGATAATCAACACGAATTGTCCCACACCAGCCCGAAGCGCAAGCGAGGGATGGAACGAGTCGCCCTCGCTTGCGCATCGGGCTAGTGTACGGTCGGCGGCAAATGCGAGTTGAACGATTTCGGCTTGACTGCCGATTTCCGCGCCGGCAGGGAAAATGAAAAGGGCCGCGATCGCGGCATAAAGCCTTGGCCGGTCGCGGCCCACATGTCTCGCCCCGAGTTCGTAAGCCGTTAGGTTTGGTCTCGGGGAGGAAGAGACAGCTACCATTATTATACTTGCGTGTTTCATGCCGTCCACCATCTTTTAGTGGGGGTGCGTCGCAGGAGTGGAGAGGTCCATGTTTTCGGTCCGCCGTTTGTCGAAAATTGGGCCAATTAGCCGAAAAATGGACCCGTCCCCTATCGGGTGCAGGGCATTTCCGCAGGAAAAAAACAGGGCCGCGAGCCGGTTTTTCAACCAGCCGCGGCCCATTTTGTCTCAGTCCAAATATGTGGAAGGAGACAGTTACCGGGGAAGTATAGCCCATCGGATCATATTGCAACACCGTCGCGGGGGCCGCGATTCGGAATTAGATGGCCGGGATCGCGACGACGTGAAGCGAATTGCGTCGCAAAGCCGCGACCGTTGTCGCGTGTTGGCCGGACGGGTGGCGCGCGAACCCAGCACCGTCGCCGCTGGCTCGGCTAATGCTTCCCGGAATAAAGTAGAGTTTCCCATGCCCCGGATTCTCGAAATCAACCGGATCGAAGACCTGGCCCAATTCGGCCCCGACTGGGCGGCTCTGCTCGATCGGACCGCGGGGGCGTCGTTTTTCCAATCGCTCCCCTGGCTGGAGGCATATTGGCGGCATTTCGCCGCCGGGCAAACCCTCCGCGTGCTGGTCGGAATGGCCGACGGCCGCCCGACGGGCATACTGCCGCTGGTCGTGCGGCCCGAGAAGACGAAACTCGGCCGGCTCCGCGTCCTCACCTATCCGCTGCACGATTGGGGTTCATTCTACGGTCCCATCGGACCCGACCGGGCCGCGATTCTCCGCGCCGGCCTGGAACACGTCCGCCGCACGCGGCGCGACTGGGACGTCCTGGATCTGCGCTGGCAAGGGGCCATCGGCGCCGAGCCGCTGGATACGCGCGGGGCGATGATCGACGCCGGCTTTCAGGCCTATCCGACCGTCTGGAACCGCACCTCGATCGTCGATCTCGACGGCACGTGGGAGGCGTACTGGTCGGCGCGGAAGGGGGCCTGGCTGCGGCGCTTCCGCCACGACGAGCGGAAACTTGCCGAGCAGGGCGCGTTGACTTACGCGCGTTACCGTCCGGCCGGTCTATTGGAACAACCGCTCGAGTTAGGCTCGTTGGGTGCCGACTGCTGGCTTGTCCAGCAGTGTGGGGAACACTGCTGGACAAGCCAGCAGTGGCCACCCGTGCGCTGGAACTAGACGACGGCGCGCCCCGCTGGGACCTGTACGACGCCTGCGAAAATCTCGCCCGGCAAAGTTGGCAGTCCGAGGCGACCGACGGCACCACACTCTCGGACGAGCCGGTCCGCGAATTTTTCCGCGAGGTCCATGCAGCCGCCGCCGCGGCCGGCGCGGTCGATCTGAACCTGTTGCTGCTGGGCGGAAAGCCCGTCGCGTTCATCTACGGCTATCACTGGCGGGGCTACGTTTACGGCCTGCGGCGGGGCTACGACGCGCGGCAGACGCGCGACGGGGCGGGAAACGTGCTCCTGGCCTACACCCTCCGCGACAGCTTCGCCCGCGGCGACCGGATTTACGACATGGGCGTCGGCTCGCCGGAAAGCAAGCGGCGTTTTCAGACGCGGACGGTCCCCATTATGCGTTACAGCCACTTCCCGCCGCTTAGCCCGCGGGCGCAGATTCTGCGGCTGCGGCGCTGGTGGCAGGGGCGGCGACTTGCGCTCCGCCGTTTAGCCCCAATCATCACAATGCCGCTACAATTACCGTCGTTCATCGCGGTCGGCCGCGATCAGGGCGGCGCGGCCGGCACGCGATGAACTTGTTTGCCGGAAAGGTCGGCGAGGGGAGTCGCCTCCTACAGTTCCCGCCGTTATTGATGCGCTACGGGCGCGGACATGACCGCGGGCGCTCCGCAGGCGCCGCCGCAGGGATCGCCGCACGGCACGCCGCACGATTCTTCGCACGGATCGACGATCATCACCTGCTGCGCGGGGGCGGCGTTTCGCTCGGGGTGGAAGCGGGAGTTCCAGGCGTATCGCCAGCACTCACCGATGCGGCAGCCGCTTGCGGCCCCGAGCAATACAACAAATACTGTTAGAATCAGAAGTCTCTTCATGTTTGGCCTCTTCTACCGATCATCACGAGGGCGCGTAGGTGGTTACCGGCCCGGGCACCACGGCCCCCGGAGCGCCGAACAGGGGTCGCAGGGACTGGACGGCGGGCAGACGGTCGGGCAGGTTACCGCCGGCGGCGGGCAGGACTGAGTCGCCGGACCGCGCCACAGACAGTTCCAAAACCGGCATCCCGACACGCCGAGAACCAGCGTCCCTACAGCCGTTAATATCAACAGCCTCTTCATTTCTGGAATCTCCCATCGAAATGGTTACGTTCCTGAGCAATACTCTTTGCCAGGAAACTCTACACCAGGATTGACGATGTGCAAATGCAACGGTTGCGTTTTTTGGGAAACATTCTGTTGCCCGATTGCCACCGCGCGCGTTGTGTGTATGCTACACTTGCTTGAGGATCGGGCAAAGTTTACGCTCCGTCGCGGTTGCTCCGATCCGGCAATCTGTGTAGGCGCATTGGAATGACGTTCAAAATGACGAAGTGCGTAGGGTGGGACAAGCGCAGCGCGGTCCCACCATATTTTGTCCCCTCGCCCTATGGGAGAGGGGCCGGGGGTGAGGGCAGACCCCTTCAGACAACACCAAACTTGTTCCGGAACGGTCGCCTGGTGGGACCGCGCTGCGCTTGTCCCACCCTACGTTTACGGCGAGTCCCCGTAGTTCCCATTGTCCTCTTCGCGCTGGCCTTGCTCTTTGCCATCGCCGCGCGTGCCGGCGAGCGGCCGGAGGACGTTTGGGTGGTGAGCACGCGCTGCGCCCGCGCTGCGGCCCGTTGCAGTCGGCCCCCGAAGGCATCCGCTACTGGCGGTTGCAGGACGATTGCCGCTTGGAGCAGGCCGAGGCGGCGGACTTTCAGGCCGACGGCACGTCGCCGACCGTCGTCTTCATCCACGGCAACGACACCGACGCCTGTCAGGCGGTGACGAAAGGCATGTATGCCTACCGCTCGATCCGCGGGGCGGTCGGCGATCGGGCGTTCCGCTACGTGATCTGGTCCTGGCCCGCCGAGCGGGTCTGCCGCCGGAACCGCAACGACGTCCCCTTGAAGGCCGCGTTCTGCGACGTGGAGAGCTATTATCTGGCCGCCTGGCTGAACACGCTGCCCACGGGGACGAAAGTCGGTCTGGCGGGGCACAGCTTCGGACCGCGGATCATCGCCGGCGCCGCCCATCTGCTGGCCGGCGGCGAAATCTCGGGCCGGCAACTCCCCGCCGAAACGGTCGCCGCCTGGAAGTCGGGCAAGCGGAACCCGCTCCGCGCCGTGCTGCTGGCGGCCGCCGTCGACGCCGGCAGTTTCGCCCCCTGCGGACGGAGCAGCCGGCGCCTCTCGATGCTGGAGAAGGTTTTGATTACCGAAAACGGCTGCGATCGGAGTGTTGCGCTGGTATCCCTGGCTATACGGCCGCGGCGGGCCGGAAGCGATGGGTTTCGTCGGCCCGTGCTGCGTCGACGAGCCGGCAAAAGTCGAGGTCATCGACGTAAGCTGCACGGTCGGCAGGCCCCACGATTGGCGCTGTTATTGCTCGGCCGAAGCCGTGGTCGATCGCTGGGCGGAGTACACGTTTCTCGACGAATAGAATTGCTCGATGTCGGCGGAAGCGCACTCGTTTAGCCCCCGCGTCCACGCGGGGAGAATGTCGTTGCATTTTCATCGCGCACCGCACCCCGCGTGGACGCGGGGGCTAAACGGGTTATGTACTGAAAATACATTCATCCACGGCACGGCTCGGTATATTCGTCGAGCAGCCGCAAGTAGGTGCGATACTGTTCGAGCGAGACGCCCGGCGGGGTTTGGTGGTCGACGCTGGGAATGAATCCGCCGGAGCGCATCAGCGGCAGCGAGCCGCTCGAACTCGGCGCGGACGGCCGCCTCGCCGCGGTTCATCACCATCTTGTCGAAGTGCCCGACCATGCGGACCTGCGGGAACAAGCTTGCGAAGGGCCATGCCGTCCACGCCGGCCTGCCGTTCCAGCGGCAGCACGCCGTGAATCCCTTCGCGCATCAGCCAGGGGACCATCCGGGTGACGTCGCCGTCGGTATCGACGAGCGACCGTGGCCCCCAGTTCCCGCAGCCGCGGCACGATTTGCCGATAGTACGGGGCGATGAACTCGTCGAAGTGCCGCTCGGAGATCATCGGGCCGTTGTTGTACGACATGTCCTCGGCGATCGTGGCGAACGTGGGCCGGCACACCTTCGCCACCCGCTCGATGATGCTCAGATTGAAGTCCGTCAGGTCCTGGTTGATCCGGTGGATCAGCTCCGGCTGGTCGTAGAGGGCCAGGCTGACCTTGGTGAAGCCCATCAGCGTGCGCGGGAACCAGAAATAGCCTTCCAGCGTGATCCAGACGACGGCCTCGCCGCGCTGCTGCAGCGCCGCCCAGGGCCGCATCGACTCGATGGCCGCGGCCGTGATCGGGAAAGAACTCCGGCCGCAGCCGCAGGTAGTCGTCCATGTTCGAGACGATGCCCTCGACGTGGTGCTGCACGGCCTCGATCGTCGGATCGGTGGTCGAAAACCAGAACTGCTGGTAGGGGTCCAGGCCGAAGTATTGGGCGATGTCGAACACCGATCTCCAGCCGGCCGGGCAGACCCTCGCTGCTTCCAGCGGTCGATGGTCTTGTCCCACCACATGGCCCATTCCCAACGCGGCAGCCGATCGACCGGCTGAAAATCCATCAGGGCCCGGAATCGTTCGACGTGGTTCACGGCTTCCTCCGCATCAAGGCTCGCGGCAAATCGGACGGCGCTATCCGACCGACGATTAAAGCGGTATATTAGCATGAATACGGTGTGTTTTCCACACGCGTATGGGACATGTGCGATTGCGAACGATCATTGTTTAGCCCCCGCGTCGTTTAGCCCCCGCGTCCACGCGGGGTGGGATTGCGGTGAAATTAAGACGGCGCTTACCCCGCGTGGACGCGGGGGCTAAACGAGCACCCCGCGTGGACGCGGGGGCTAAACGGACGAAAACATCCCACACCATGAATGAACCGGCGGCGTTTTTGAACGGCAATTGGATTCCGGCGTCCGCGGCGGCGATTTCGGTCGACGACGCCGGCTTTGTGCTGGGCGCAACGGTCGCCGAACAGTTGCGGACCTTCGGCGGCAAGCTGTTCCGGCTGGAGGAGCACCTTGCCCGGCTGGCCCATTCGCTGGAGATCGTCGGCGTGGACCCCGGCTTGAGCTTGAATGAAATCGCTGCGATCGCCGCGGAACTGGCCGCGCGGAACCATCGTCTGCTGGAGCCGGACGACGATCTGCGGTTGGCGGTCGTGATTACGCCCGGCGTGCATCCGGCCTACGGACGTCGGAATGTTGCACAGCCGCCCTCGGCTGTGATTGGCCATGTAGCACAGCCGCCCCCGGCTGTGATTCACCAGGCAACACAGCCGGGGGCGGCTGTGCTACAAGACGTTGCCTCTGTGCCCACGGTCTGCATGCACACGCATCCGTTGGCGTTCCATCTCTGGGCCGACCAGTATCGCCACGGCGTGGCGCTGGCGGTCACTAGAGTGCGGCAGGTGCCGACGAGCTGTTGGCCCGCCGCGCTGAAGTGCCGCAGCCGGATGCACTACTACCTTGCCGATCGGGAGGCCGCCGCCGCGCACCCGCACGCCAGGGCCTTGCTGTTGGACGAGGATGGGTTCGTCACCGAGGCGTCGACGGCCAATCTGCTGGTTTACCGCGCCGGCGAGGGGCTGATTTCGCCGCCGGCGGAGAAGATTTTGCCCGGCATCAGCATGTCGATGGCCGTGGAACTTGCCGCAGGTTTGGACATTCCTTTCCGGCATCGCGATTTAACGGTCGAGGACGTGGCGACGGCCGACGAGGCGCTGCTCACCAGCACCTCGACGTGCATCGTGCCGGTGACGCGGCTCGACGGCCGGCCCATCGGCGCCGGGCGCCGGGCACGGTTTTCGGCAAGCTTCTGGCGGCTTGGAGCCGCGCGGTGGGCGTCGACATCGCCGCGCAGGCCGAGCGCTTTGGGCGTTCATAAAGCCGCGATCGTTGGTCGCGCCAAGATGAAATATCTGAAACGCCACGTCTGCAACGGGCGCGACCAACGGGCGCGGCTTTGTGTGGGCGCGGCCAGCGGTCACGGTTATATTAACCGACGACCAGGTTTCCCAACAATCGTCCGCCGCGGGCGTTGATTGCTTCGACGGCCTCGGCCACGGCGCGCTGCGGCGTTCGACCCAGCCGGACCACCAGATACACCCCGTCGCAATAGCGCGTGATCGGCGTCGGCTCCTCGTGTTCCA
Source organism: uncultured Planctomycetota bacterium (assembly GCA_963733145.1). GTDB lineage: Bacteria > Planctomycetota > Planctomycetia > Pirellulales > Thermoguttaceae > JAHIKV01. Next base: position 489,728 of record CAVTCJ010000013.1, read on the forward strand.
GCGACGGCGTGTCCAGCAGCACCAGCGGCCAGCGGTCCCGCAAATCGGCGAACCATTCGCGGTTCCAATGATGAATGCTGGACGCTGTCAGCCCCTGGCCGTTATGCAACGTCGAGGCCGCGAACTTGTGCAGCGACGACATCGGCAGGACGTTCAGGCCGGGACGGTTGGTCGGATAGATCAAGGCCGACGAGTCGGTCGTGGCCTTGCAGGCCGAAAGGATCAGCCGGGCGGAGAGATCGGCCTTGCGAAAATCGGCGTCGATCACCAACGTGCCGCCAACCCGTTTCGCCAACTCCGGGGCCAGCGAAATCATCAGGCTGGTTTTGCCGTCTCCGTCGCAGGGGCTGGTCAACGCCAGAATCGTCGAGGAGTTCGGCTGCAAGCGGCGGTAGATCGTCTCGGCGGCTTCGGCGCACGCCCGGACTACATCCGGCTGTCCGCCGGGCGGCCAAACCGCGATCGGCGCACCGGCGGCGGGCGGCTCCATCGCCGGCGGGGGCAACTCGGGAAAGGAAAACTGTAGACCGCCGTTCAGTCCATCCGGGGCGCCACTGCTGGCTTGTCCAGCAGTGATTTTGCGGGACGAGTACCGGGCACGGCTGGACAGGCCAGCAGTGGCACACCCCTCTGGACACGTTTTATTATCGACCGTACTCTGTTCTTCGTCCGTCCGGAGCGGCAATATCACCGGCGGCGGCGTTCCGGTTCCGTCATGTTGGGTGGCATCCCACGTTGCGGTCATCGGATCAACCTCGGCGAAGCCGTGAAAACAACTGTCGGTATTCCCGGTGGCGGAGTTCGTCGTCGTGCCACGTTTCGGCCGCCGAACGGGGATTATCCGCCTCGTTGGCCTCGTAGCCCGGTTCGGGTTCCTCGGCAATGCAGACGTTCGGCGCCGCGTTGGAAGCCGCCGGCGGATCGTACTCGACCGCGTAGGCCGAGGTGCCGAAGGTCATCGGCTGCTTGGCCCGCGCCCGGCGTAGCGGTCCGAGACGACCTCTTCCTCCTCAAACTTTTCCTGGAAGGGATGGATGCTCTTCTCGAAGTTCAGCTCGACCTCGGGACCGATCGATCCGGCGGGCTGGAACTCTTCGTCGGCCTTGGCCAGCAGCCGCTCGATGCGGTGGATTTGCCCGTCCGGCTCGGCGTCGTTGTCCGCCTGGGCCTGTTCGTCCTCGACCGAGGCCACGCGGAACACGGCGGCCTTCGAGCCGCCGGCCGCCTTCTCGGCCGCATCGTCCAGGGGACCGAACTCGATCACCCCGTGGTCGGGCTCCTCGGCGGCACGTTCGGCGTTGCAAGGGGCAGGCAACTGCTGCAAGTCGGACCATGCCTCCTCGACGTTGGCCGGCTCGATCGTCTTCCGCCCGGCGACGTAGGCCAACAGCAGCACGTGGTCGCAGACCTGATTGATCAGCCGGGGCACGCCGCCGGTGGCCTGATACACGCTCTGGCAGGTCGGCTCGGGAAAGACCGCTTCGCCCGGCGCGGCCGCCGAGTTGGCCCGCGACTGGATGTATTCTATCGTCTCCGTGCGGTTAAACGCTTCGAGATAGCAGCGGGCGCCGAGCCGTTGGCTGAACGAATCGAGTTTCGGACTGGCGAAACGCTCCTCGAGCGCGGCGCGCCGGCCAGGACCATCCGCACCAGCGGTTGACCGTGCCGCGTCAGATTGCTCAACATGCGAATCTCTTCCAGCAACCGCAAGGGCAAACTGTGCGCTTCATCGACCATCAGGACCATGCCGTTGGGGTTGCCTTCGCCGCAGTTGAGGTAGTCGATCACGGCCAGCCGCAGTTCACCCTCGTCCATGTCGCGATAGGGGCGGCCGAGTTCGTAGAGGATCGCCTGGAAAAGGGCCTTGCGCGAACTGAGCCTGCCGCTGGCGAGCATCACCACCTGGAAATCGTTGCGGAACTGCTCGGCCAACATCAGGCAGAGCAGGGTTTTTCCGGTTCCCGATGGACCGACGACCAGGCCCGCCCCCTCGCCGCGCTGCAGGCAGCGGACGAGCGTGGTCCGCGAGCCTTCGATGGCCGCGGCCGGAAAATAGTGATCCACCAGCGGCACGGACGCAAAGGGGCGCCGATTTGGGCCGAAATTGCCGATATACATCGCCTATCCTTCCTTAATCTTCCCGCATTTTGCCTATAATGGCGCAAACCGTCAGCCATTTAGGCTTTATCCCATTCCATCAATTCGGCAGCCGCCGGAGAAATCAATAAACCGATTCTTGACGGTTATTACGGGCACTCAGATTCCCAGCACGCCCCAGATTGCCACCGCGGGACATAAGAGCATCAGCAGCAAGCCCAGGCCGATCGTCGTGCGGCGGATCAACCACTGGCGGCCGATTCGGGCCGGGTCAACGGCGGCGTCCTCGTCCGGGATCCGGCCGATGATGGATTTTCGCGTCTTTTCACGGACTTCGGCGGCAGTGGCCACGGGCGGTTCGATGCCCGTCCCCAATGAGAGCGTTCCGAAGCCGAAGACCATCATCAGGCCGGTCGCCAGCGTGGTCCACATCAAACGCCGCCAGCCGTAATCGACCGGGGGCGGATTTTCCAGGACTCCGGCCTGCCCGATGGAATATCGCGGCGGCGATTTTCTCCGCTCGGCCGCTTGCCGCGCGGCAAACTCGGCTGCCGCGCAGTCTTTGCGGGTCTGATTGACAGCCGCGGCGAGTTCCGCGTGTTTCCGCCCGCCCGATTGGGCGAGCCGCTCGACGGCTTGGCGCTCGGCGGCTTCGATTTCGGCCTCGGCCTTGGCGTCGGGGATTTCCCGCGGAATATCGGCCATCTTCCGCTCGATCTCGACGATCTTGTCCGAGACCTCCATCACCGCCGGATGGAGCGGCGTGCGGTCGATCATCAATTCTTCGCGGCGGCGGGTCAACTCGGCCGATTGGCGTTCGAGTTCGAGCCAACGCGGATTCATCACCATCGCCGCGCGAGGCTTAGCGTCCGCCGTCGCGGATTGGTCGCGGGCCTCGGCATCGCGGAGCGTTTTCTCGAACGCAGCGAGTTGGGCCATGCTCTCGTCGTGCCGGCGACGCGTCTCTTCCACCGCCTGGCGCGTCTCGCTCAGTTGCTTGTCCACACTAGCTTTCCATCCCTTTTGCTGGTCGCTGATGAACGCTTCGGCCAGGGCGTGGGCGGCCTTTTGCGCGGCCTGGGGATCGGCGCTCGTGCCGGCGAACGGAACGCGAGACTTGCCGGGGACTGTCCCAATTTCCGCGGCGCGAGAGACGTTGCCTTGCGAATTAGCTTTACCGCCGCGAAAATGGGACTGTCCCCCTGGGGCAGCAATACCGGGGCGAGCGGCAGCCGCGTTTTCGTCCGCCGGTCCAACCACGTAGGCCGTCGCCGTGAACGTAGGCTTGGCGCGGACGGGGAGCCACTTCGCAAACCCCCAGCGATAAACGACCAAGGCGGTCAGGCCCGCCACCAGCAGGCACATCAGCACTGGCACACCGCCCTTCGCCTTAGGTCGAACGGTTTGGTGCATCGGATCCCATTTCAATTTTGACATGATCTGCCCACCGAATTATTGCAATGCGCATAACCACGCGTTAATTCGACATCGGCCGATCCGACACTGGAGAATAAGCAGACTTGGATAGATGGATGAAATGGGGCGATTTAGCACCTGGAAAAGAGCTGGTTCCAGGTAAAACAGTCTTGTTGGGGCGGCAGGGGACTGGTCCATTTTTCGGTGGGAAAACGTCATCTTACCGATAAACCGTGGGCCGAAAACATGGACCTGTCCCCCTCCAGCCACCCTTGGGTGGCAGTACAACTGCCACCCCAACATCCGACCCGCTCATTCCCATGATCCGCAAGGGAACGAGATGTTGGACTTCGCTCGCTACCAAGGCGGATTTAATCCCCCCAGTCACCGGCGGGGGGTTGTTTTACAACCTATAATCTATACATTAACAGAATCTAGCCAGTTTACGGGGGGGTGGAGTCTCAGGGGGGAAACCAGCGGGCAACGCATTGGCGGAGCCCTCTTCCGATGAATCATTGTCTCCGGTCGATATTTTGTCCCCGGATCACTCGTATTTTTTCTCTCATGGCAGGAGCATCTGCAATGAATCGTAGGGACATTTTCACGTGTGTGGCCGCAATCCTGGCCTTAACCGCCGTCGTCTTCGCCCAGGGCGAAGCCCCGCAGCACGGGGAGCCGAACTACAAGTCTCAGCCCTATGTGCCGGTCGTGCCCGCGCAATCGTCCTCGAATTACTACGGAGGCTATGGCGGCTATGGCGGCGGGGGAGGCACCGCCGCCGGCAACGCGCTGAACGGACTGGGCAGCGCAATGAGTTCGGCGGGTAGCATGCATCTCTCCAACTCGGCCGCGGCGGTCAATATGACCCAGGCCCAAAAGAATGAAATCCAGAATCGGCAACTGGGAGCGAGCACCTATTTCCAGATGCGCGACGAGAATCAAGCCTGGCAGGCGAAGCAGCGAGGGCCGGCGCCGACGCAGGAGCAGTTGGCCCGCTGGGCCCGCGACGCCGCCCCCGCCCCGATCTCGCCCAGCGAACTGAATCGCGCCACGGGTCAGATCGCCTGGCCCGAGTATCTGATGCAGGACAGCTTTGCCCCGCAGCGCAAGGAAATGGATCAGATGTCGGCGAAGCTGGCGACCTACGGCCGGCTCAGCTATCCGGACCAGATGAAGGCCCGGGCAACGATCGAATCGATGTTCGACTCGATGAAGACGGATATTTCCAGCATTCCGGCCGACGACTACATTGCCAACAAGCAGTTCCTCCGCAGCTTGATCTACGCCACCACCAAGACAGGCCTCGGCGGCTAGGTATCCGTAGGACAGGTTGCCAACCTGTCCCACATCGGAGCAATTGCGGATCGCCAGCGAACATTTTTTCACACCAGCGAAATCAATCAAATTGGAGCTCACCCAAATGGTCGCATACACACCTCGAAAGGCCCTCCTGCTCGTCGTCGGAGGATTGATAGTTCTGGCCGGCTCAATCAGCTTGGCGGCGGAAAATTCCATTAAAGACGCGATCGGCGCGCTTAACTCTCCCGACCGGGAGGTTCGGCTGAAGGCCATCGACCAGCTTGCCGCCGAGGGCCATGATGCCGCCGTGGCCGCGCCCGACTTGATCGTGCTGTTGAAAGACCCCGACCCGGTGGTGCGCAGACACGCCGTCGGCGCGTTGGCCGCCATCAAGCCCGGTCCGAAAGTGATGGTTCCGTTGTTCATCAAACTGATGAACGACACCGACCCGGGCTTGCACTCGCGGATCCTGAACGCCATCACCGAGGCCGGCCCCGTGGCCGTGCCGGGATTGATCCGCGCCCTGGACAACGACAAATTGGCCTATTGGGCCTGCATCGTCTTGCGCGGCATGGGTCCCAAGGCCAAAGCCGCCGTCCCGGCGCTGATCAAGAAGCTCAACGATCCGAGCCCCGAAATTCGCCGCGAGGCCGTACTGGCTCTCGGCTCGATGGGCCCGGCGGCGCTGCCGGCCGTGCCCCAGATCGCCGCCGCCCTGGACGACGAGTTCGCCCGCGGATCGGCAACCTTCGTCCTCGGCGTGCTGGGAAAGATCCCGCCGGAGGCCGAGAAAAAAATCCTCGCCAACACCAAGAGCGACGACAAGTCGATCAGCACGATTAGTTACTGGGCGCTGGCCCGCGTTCATCCGGACGACGTGCAGCTCCGCCGCGAGGCCACCGAGAACATCGTGGAACGGCTGAAAGACCCGGATCCGATGGTTCGCGTGGTGGCGGCCCGGGCGTTGGCCGCATTGCCGCCCGCTCCGCAGATTACCCTGCCCATTCTGGAGAAGGCCCTGAAGGGCGCCGACGAGGCGACCGTGCAGGCCGCGCTGAACGCCCTGGCCACGATCGGTGCGCCGGCCGTGCCGCATCTGGTGAACATTCTGGAGAATCACAAAAAGCTTCGCGTTCAGGCGGCCTACGTGCTGGGTCAGATTGGCCCGGACGCAGCGCCGGCCACCGAAGCACTGGCCAAGCTGGTGGACGATCGGGACCTCAACCTGGCTACGGAAGCGGCGTTGGCGTTGGCCAAGATCGGCCCGGGCGCGAAGGCCGCCGTGCCCGCCTTGTGCAACGCCTTGCAGGAAAAGGAAACCAACAAACACGCAATCATCATTGCACTGGGAAGGATCGGCCCGGACGCCGCCCAGGCGGAACCGCTGATCCTCAAGGCGATGGAGAGCAAGGACGGTTCGCTGGCCGTGACTGCCGCCACGGCCTTGACGGAGATTCACCCCGGCTCGGCTGAGGCGGCCGCCAAAGCGGTGCCCGTGCTGACGGCCGGTCTGAGCGATTCCCTGCCGGAGACCCGCGAGGCGGCGGCGGAGGCGCTCGGCAGCCTGGGCCCGCTGGCCCGCGACGCCGCTCCCGCCCTGCAAAAAGCGGCCCAATCCGACCCCAACAAGGCCGTTCGCGCCGCAGCCGCCAAAGCGCTCCAGGCGGTTCGGTAAGAAGATAACGTATTATCCCGGTATGGATTATTCCGGTGACATAATACGAGTATTGAAAAAATAGGCAGATGCGTATAATCTCCGGGCATGACAAGGTTGGCACGGTTGCTTATCCCTGGTCTGCCGCTTCATCTGACACAGCGCGGGAACCGTCGCCAACAGACGTTTTTTTGCGGTAACTGTTCACGGGGCGGCAGGGGACTGGTCCATTTTTCGGCGTGAAAACGTGATTTCACGGATAACGCATGGGCCGAAAACATGGACCTGTCCGCCTCCCGCCGCCCAGGGGGACAGTCCCATTTTCGCGGCGATAAAGCTCATTCGCGGGGCTAAGTCCCTCACGCCGCGAAAATTGGGCCAGTCCCCTGTGAACGGTTACCTTTTGCGACGATGATTACGCGGCCTGCCTGAAACTAATCTCGGAGTGGTGCCGTGAGGAAGGCGTGGAGATTTGGGGCTATTGCCTCATGCCGAATCACGTTCATCTGATCGCCGTGCCGCAAACCGCCGACGGCCTGCGACGGGCCATCGGCGAGGCCCATCGACGTTACACGCGGCGGATCAATTTCCGCGAAAGATGGCGCGGCTACCTCTGGCAAGGCCGCTTCGCTTCCTTCATAATGGACGAGCCGTACTTGCTGGCCGCTGCGCAGTTACGTGGAGTTGAATCCCGTGCGGGCGAAACTGGTCGAGGCGGCCGGCCAGTGGCCTTGGAGCAGTGCGAAGGCCCACCTCTCCGGCCGCGACGACCGCTTGGTGAAAGTCGCACCGCTGCTGGCGCTGGTCGCCGATTGGCGCGGCTTTCTGGACAGTGCGATGAGCGCGCAGGAAATCGAGGAATTGCGAGGGCACGGTCGCACCGGGCGTCCGCTTGGAAGTGCTTCGTTTCTCGACCGTTTGGAAAGCAAGGTCGGCCGTGTCCTGCGACCGCAGAAAGGCGGCCGTCCGTCAAAATTACGCAGAATACCATAACTGGTATTGTGTCCCCGACCCAGAGGGTGAAACACCGCAGACATTTGATTGGGATAGCTGGACTTGGTGAATCTAACCAGCGAGGATCGCGGTATGTGTGACGCTCACATATTCGGGAACATATTCGCGGCTGGCGGCGCAGTCAGTTGCCTGTGCTGCCTTCTGGGTTTGAGCGGCTGCCAGTGCCCCGGAAGGCAAGCCTCCCCGGAGACATCGTGCAGATGGAACTTGGAATACCTTGGCAAGGGGCTCGCGGGATATCGAAACGCGACACGGCGACCAGCCCTCCCTGAAAGAGCCTTGTGTGTCAAGGGTGGTCTCTGCGAATTGTATCGCTTGTGAGTGGTTGTTTTTCGAGTGCATGTACAAACGATCTACGCGGTTCGCATTGGCGAACTGTTTGGAATATGGAACCGTTTTTTGCCGCTCCGTGTGCGGATGTCTCGTGTGAGTGCCTTTTTTTGACTCGTTTCCGTGTTACGATTTCTTCCGCGAGGTCTGTTCGGTCGTTCTTTTCTAAATGCGACCGTGCCTCAACCCGTCCCTTCGTGGACGCCCGCGAACCGTCAATTACGTCCGCGCTCGGGCGCGATTCGCCCGACACCGATAAAATCTTTCGATCGTCCTGCGGGACTCCTCGCCGCTCCAATCAGGATCACGCCTAGTCATGCGACCAAGTCAAGGGGACACATCGAGCTCGGCGTGGAGCCGCAGGGATTCGCTCGCCGAAAGCGGCGAATCAACACCGTCACAAAGGCAAAAATGTTTCTCCAAGGTACTTGCGTTAATGCTACACTTTTTCAACCTGGGCGAAGGGTAGGGCAACGGTGGGAACCGACCCGAGCGTCGCGCCAGGGCTCGAAGAGGAATGAGGGCGGGCCAAACGGTTCGCCCTCGTTCTTTTCATTGCCTTGCACTCCTCTTTGAGCTTTCCGCGTTAAATCCTTCGGGGGCTCGGGGGACGTCCCCCGAAAAACCTGCCTTTAGTCCTTCATGCCGCTTCCGTTGAGCCTTCAAACTCCACGAATTCCCGGTGTTTCTTGATCGGCAACGCATAGCGGTACTTCTGTTTCTTCTTCAACATGTGCCACATAATCGTCGCCATACGCCGCATCACGGCCACCCTCGCGATCTTCGAGCCGCGACGCTGCTTGATGCGCTTGAACCAAGCACGCATTACGCCGTCGAATCGCAACACTTTGATCACAGCCTGCCCGAGCAAGTGGCGGACGATCCTGCTGCCTTGTTTCGTGATCGAACCAAGGCGCTGCGTTGCTTCGCCCGAGTTGCGGCAGCCGGGCGTCAATCCGAAATAGTTCGCCAGGCTGTCGGGCCGCTTAAACCGCTCGATGTCGCCGATCCGCGACGTAATGGCCACGGCGCTGTAATGTCCCATGCCCGGCATCGACTCCAGCAGTTTCGCTTGTTCGTCGGCCGCCGCACGCTCCGCAATCTTCGCTTCGACGACTTCCAACTGTTCGTCGAGCAACTCCCATTGCGGCAACAACAAGTTCATCTCCAGCCGATCGATTGTGGGCAAGTTCATCTCGACCAGCCAGCGGCGGACCTTTTGCGTCTGAAAAACCTTCGTCGGACACTCCTGCTCCAAATTGTGTTTCCGCAAAATCTTGTGGATGCCGTTGAGCGCCGCCGTGCGCTTCTTCGTCAGCCGAGCACGCAACGCCGTAAGCTGCCGATCGTCGGCCTCCTGGGCCGTGGGCGGCTGGACGCGCCGCAGCCCGAGCGGATGCTTTCCATCGAGAAACTGTTGGCGATGAACCCACAGCGAGTGGCCCAACTGGCCGGCATCGCGACGGTCGGTCTTCTGCTTGGATCGCTCCGTCGGCTGGATCACGACGATTTCTCGACAACCGTATTCTTTGAGCATGTCCAATAGCCAGGGGTTCATGCCGCAAACTTCGACAATCGCCAGAAAGCCGCCCTCCGGCTCCGCCTTTTCGGCAAGATCGTCAAAGAAGACGCGAACCTTCTCCCACTGCGTGCTCACCTGCCGCTTGAGGATCACCGATCCGTCTTCGTTGCGCAAATTCACCGTCAATTGTCGCTTGTGCTGGTCGATACCGAGGTATAACATGCTGGGGTCTCCTGGAAAGGGTCAACTTGGGGTTTGGAAACGCTCCCAAGCGTACTTTTCTTGGAGACCCCGGCTCTTTCATGGTATCTGGATTCCCAGGAGAAAGCCATGTGTGACAGAGGTCTTTCTGAGATTATTCGAACATTATTGCAGTCCTATCCGGCCGACTTTGAATTCCCGATGGGTGGAGACTTGGCAATTCCGTTGCCGGCTGAAGAAGTTGCGCTAGGCGAGTGTCATCGGTTGTGCAATCTATGGGTCCCGAATCACTTCTTATGGTTCGGTCTATGATAGATTTCAATGGCGCGTATTGTATCGCAACATTCGCGATTCGCACGGCTGTCCTTGCCCTAATGAGAGGCTCGCAAGAATTAGTTCGGATTGCGATTCCTCTTCTGCTGATTGACAACGATGAACTCGACTGCGCGACGTAATAACCGGTCTATCAATCCTGGAAGACTGCACGTCGCGGGTCGGACTCGACTTTGCTCACGAAATCCAGCAATACATAGGAATAGCGACACCTGCACGTCGTCAGACTGTTTTGGAAGGATATTTATCACGTCCGGCTGTTATGAGGAGACCTGATGTGTTTGGATTCACGTTGAAGAAATAGAGTGATTATCCAGATACCATGAAAGAGCCGGGGTCTCCAAGAAAAGTACGCTTGGGAGCGTTTCCAAACCCCAAGTTGACCCTTTCCAGGAGACCCCAGCATGTTATACCTCGGTATCGACCAGCACAAGCGACAATTGACGGTGAATTTGCGCAACGAAGACGGATCGGTGATCCTCAAGCGGCAGGTGAGCACGCAGTGGGAGAAGGTTCGCGTCTTCTTTGACGATCTTGCCGAAAAGGCGGAGCCGGAGGGCGGCTTTCTGGCGATTGTCGAAGTTTGCGGCATGAACCCCTGGCTATTGGACATGCTCAAAGAATACGGTTGTCGAGAAATCGTCGTGATCCAGCCGACGGAGCGATCCAAGCAGAAGACCGACCGTCGCGATGCCGGCCAGTTGGGCCACTCGCTGTGGGTTCATCGCCAACAGTTTCTCGATGGAAAGCATCCGCTCGGGCTGCGGCGCGTCCAGCCGCCCACGGCCCAGGAGGCCGACGATCGGCAGCTTACGGCGTTGCGTGCTCGGCTGACGAAGAAGCGCACGGCGGCGCTCAACGGCATCCACAAGATTTTGCGGAAACACAATTTGGAGCAGGAGTGTCCGACGAAGGTTTTTCAGACGCAAAAGGTCCGCCGCTGGCTGGTCGAGATGAACTTGCCCGCAATCGATCGGCTGGAGATGAACTTGTTGTTGCCGCAATGGGAGTTGCTCGACGAACAGTTGGAAGTCGTCGAAGCGAAGATTGCGGAGCGTGCGGCGGCCGACGAACAAGCGAAACTGCTGGAGTCGATGCCGGGCATGGGACATTACACGCGCCGTGGCCATTACGTCGCGGATCGGCGACATCGAGCGGTTTAAGCGGCCCGACAGCCTGGCGAACTATTTCGGATTGACGCCCGGCTGCCGCAACTCGGGCGAAGCAACGCAGCGCCTTGGTTCGATCACGAAACAAGGCAGCAGGATCGTCCGCCACTTGCTCGGGCAGGCTGTGATCAAAGTGTTGCGATTCGACGGCGTAATGCGTGCTTGGTTCAAGCGCATCAAGCAGCGTCGCGGCTCGAAGATCGCGAGGGTGGCCGTGATGCGGCGTATGGCGACGATTATGTGGCACATGTTGAAGAAGAAACAGAAGTACCGCTATGCGTTGCCGATCAAGAAACACCGGGAATTCGTGGAGTTTGAAGGCTCAACGGAAGCGGCATGAAGGACTAAAGGCAGGTTTTTCGGGGGACGTCCCCCGAGCCCCCGAAGGATTTAACGCGGAAAGCTCAAAGAGGAGTGCAAGGCCATGAAAAGAACGAGGGCGAACCGTTTGGCCCGCCCTCATTCCTCTTCGAGCCCTGGCGCGACGCTCGGGTCGGTTCCCACCGTTGCCCTACCCTTCGCCCAGGTTGAAAAAGTGTAGCATTAACGCAAGTACCTTGGAGAAACATTTTTGACTTTGTGACGGTGTTGATTCGCCGCTTTCGGCGAGCGAATCCCTGCGGCTCCACGCCAGCTCCGATGTGTCCCCTTGACTTGGTCGCATGACTAGGCGTGATCCTGATTGGAGCGGCGAGGAGTCCCGCAGGACGATCGAAAGATTTTATCGGTGTCGGGCGAATCGCGCCCGAGCGCGGACGTAATTGACGGTTCGCGGGCGTCCACGAAGGGACGGGTTGAGGCACGGTCGCATTTAGAAAAGAACGACCGAACAGACCTCGCGGAAGAAATCGTAACACGGAAACGAGTCAAAAAAAGGCACTCACACGAGACATCCGCACACGGAGCGGCAAAAAACGGTTCCATATTCCAAACAGTTCGCCAATGCGAACCGCGTAGATCGTTTGTACATGCACTCGAAAAACAACCACTCACAAGCGATACAATTCGCAGAGACCACCCTTGACACACAAGGCTCTTTCAGGGAGGGGACACAATACTAGTATTGACAAAATAGGCAATATTCCATATTCTTTGGGCACCCCATAACGCGGGGACAAACGTTCAAACGTTATCCGGAGACACAAAACTTATCCGGGGACACAATACTAGTCCCGCTGTCATAATTGAAATGCAACCGAGGCTGAAGAATTGGTATAGGTGAAAACATCGCAGGGATGTTTCAATGGGCGTTTTACCGAACGTTCCAACTGAAAGGGGTCCCTGCGATGGCGAATCATCTTACCCTGGAAGAACGCGAAATCATAGCCCACATGCACAAGAACGGGAAAATGCAGGTGCAAATCGCCGGGCGGCTTGGCCGCAGCAAGAGCACGATTTCCCGCGAACTGCGGCGTAACCGCAGCCGCAACGGCTACTGGGCCGTTGCCGCTGACCGGAAGGCCGCGCGACGCCGGAGCGAACGCCCGTGGACGCCTAAAATGCAACGGCCCCAGGTGCGACGCTATGTCGGTGAACGTCTGCGGTGGCGCTGGTCGCCCGATCAGATCGCGGGCCGCTCGCGCGACGACTTCCCGGGCGATCGGCGACGTTGGATTTCGCACCAGACGATCTATGTCTGGATCGGCGCCGAGGAGGCCGCCGGACGGCACTGGCAAGGCTGTCTCCGACGACGGGGCCGAAAGCGGCCGGACTGGGAAAAACGCGGGCGAAACCGCACCGGAACGAGCATCGAAGGGCGGCCCGCGGTCGTCGATCGTCGGGGCCGTTTCGGCGATTGGGAAGGCGACACGATCGTCGGCGCGGCCCGACGCGGCGGAGCGGTCACGCTGGTCGAGCGGAAGTCGGGCTATTTGCTGCTGGGCCGGACGCTCGATTTGCGTGCGGCGACGGTCCGTCACACCGCCGCCGAATTGTATCAAGCCACGCCGCCGAAGCTGCGAAAAACCTTGACGCTGGACAACGGGAAGGAGTTTGCCGAACACGAGCAGTTGGAGTTGGATGCGGCGTTGAAGATTTACTTTGCGAAGCCCTACTCGGCGTGGCAACGAGGCTTGAACGAGAACACCAACGGCCTGGTCCGTCAGTTCTTTCCCAAGGGCACGGATTTGGCCAACATTCCCAAACATCGTTTTACGAAAGTTCAACAACTTCTTAACGATCGTCCGAGAAAACGCCTCGGCTACAAAACTCCCAACGAAGTCCTCGCCTCCAGGCTATCCGGTTGCGATTGAGACTTGACAGCGGGAGTATTGACAAAATAGGCAATATCCTATATTCTTCGGACATGGCAAGATTGGCGCGACTGGTCATCCCTGGCTTTCCACACCATGTCACGCAACGCGGCAACCGGCGGCAGCAGACCTTCTTCAATGCCGACGACTATGCGGCATATCTGGAACTTATGGGCGATTGGTGCCGTGAGAAAGGCGTGGAGATTTGGGGCTATTGCCTCATGCCGAATCACGTTCATCTGATCGCCGTGCCGCAGACCGCCGACGGCCTGCGACGGGCCATCGGAGAGGCCCATCGACGTTACACGCGGCGGATCAATTTCCGCGAAAGATGGCGCGGCTACCTCTGGCAAGGCCGCTTCGCTTCCTTCATAATGGACGAGCCGTACTTGCTGGCCGCCGCGCGATATGGCGAGTTGAATCCGATTCGCGCCGGCTTGGCGGCCGACGCCGCGGATTGGCCGTGGAGCAGTGCCCAGGCGCGCCTGTCGGGCCGCGACGACCGAGTGGTCCGGGTCGCCCCGCTGCTGGCGATGATTGCCGATTGGCGCGGCTTCTTGAACAGTGCAATTCCAGAAGAGGAACTGCGAGATTTACGAGAGCACGGCCGCACGGGCTGTCCGTTGGGCAGCGTCAGTTTTGTGCTGCATCTGGAGCGCGCGGTCCGTCGAACTCTCCACCCGCGAAAAGCAGGTCGCCCGTCGAAATTACGCAAACATCCATAATCGGTTTATGTCCCCCTAGTGGTCGACGACGACCCGGCCCGCGCCCAGGTATTTGTATGAGGCGTAGGCGTCGGTGCCGTCGCCGATTGTGGCCAGCCGGGACATGATGTCGTCAATCGCGCCCGCCGTGCCGTACTTTGTAGCAAGAGTAAACACAAGATCATTCACTTGCCGATTGTGTCATATTCGGTGCGTGTCCCCCGACAGCCAACTGGGTACGCCGGCGACATTGACGATCCGCCGGTCCCCGAGCCGGCCACGCTGATCGTCTGGTCGTTGCTCTGTGCGTCGAGTTGGCTGGGGATGCGGGTCTGGCGGCGGCGATGACGATTGGCTGATATTGATCCGCACCACCGGGACGGCAGTTCGGCTGCCGTTCCGTCCGCGCACAAGACAGACTGCTCCAAGGGCCGCCGTTTCGGTGGCCCGTTCTGTTCTGTGGATTCTCAGCGGGGCGAGAAGCGCAGCACGTCGCGGCGCCAGAGGGTGCCGGCCAGGCGGTGGGGCTTCTGTTTGGTTACGACCGGCAGCGAGTCGTCGCTGCACTTCTGGAACTCCCGCCAGGCGTTGTACAACGAATCCTCCGGATGCAGCTTGGGAAACGAATCGAGGGCCAGGTCCTCCGCATTGACCAACGCGCCGAGTTCGAGATCGAAATACTCGCCGTGCAGGTCCTGGTAGCGGATGATGCCGATCACTGCGCCCTCGGCGTCAACGACCGCCAGGGTGTCCTCGTGGGAGCGGAGAAAGGCGTCGCGGACTCCGCCGAAGGGCGTGCCGGCATGGATGCCGTAGACCTCGCTCCGCATGATGTCGGACACGCGCAGGTCGCTGTGGTCCCGTTTCCGCCAGGGATCGGCGCCGATGGCCATCAGCAACCGGTTCGCCAGGGCACGGATTTCCTTCCGCGGGGAGGCGACCCGGCGGTGGACGCGACGGGTCAGCGGGGCCTCGCCCGAGCGGATCACTGCCTGCCGGATCAGCAGCGGACCGGCCAGCTCGAAGACGATTACGGTCCCCAGGATGACGTCCATCAGGTGATGGCCCAGTTCGGGATAGCGCTCGACGGCTACGGCCGACAGGGCGATGGCCGCGCCGGCTTGCGACATGAGCGTGGCGCCGAGCCAGCGGCGCATTTGCTTGCCGTCTTTCCGGGTGGCGGAGAGGTAGATGCCGAAATACTTTCCGCCGGCCCGCAGTGTGATGTAGCCCAGGCCGATCATGCCGGCGGCGACGAGCGCCCGGAGGTCCATTTCCGCCCCGTGGACGACGAAGAACACGACGCACAACAGGCCGGTCAACTCGTCGAGCTGGAAGACGACGTCCTTGGTGCGGTCGGAGGTGTTGGCGACCGTGGCGCCCATGACCAGGAAGGTCAGCAGGTAGGGGATTTGCCACTGTTGGGTCAGGCCCAGGATCAGGGTGGTGGCGGCGATCAACATTACCAGCCAGCTTCGCCGGCCGAGCACGGCGCAGCCGAAGCTGACGCCGACGCCGGCGACGAAGCCCAGCCCGACGGCGCCGAACAGCTCCAGGGCCAGCTTGCCCAACTCGTAGGCCAGCGAGGCGTCGGTTTTCCCTTGCAGGACCATGATGCAGGCAAAGAGGACCTCGAAGACGACCACGCACCAGAGGTTGTTCAGGGCGACCAGCATATTGGCGTAGTTGGTGATTGGCCCCTCGGATTGATTTTCCTTGAACACCAGGACCGTCGTGGCGGGGGCGGTGGCCAGGGCCAGCGCCGAGCAGGAGCGCCGCCTGCCAGCTTTCGCCGAGCAGCAGCAGCCCCAGCGAGACGAGCAGGAACGTCGCTGCCAGTTCGCCCCGCGAGAAGCGGAGGATTTTGCCGATCCGCCGCCGAAACCGCCCGAAGGTGAAGCCGCAGCCCATGTTGAACAACACCAGGGCCATCGCCAGCTTGGCCGCGGGCTCGAGAATCGGCAGATGCGCCGCGGGAATTGTCATCACTTTGAGCCAGCCGTCGGGCACTATGGCGACCAGCACGTGGGGCAGCGATTCGGCCGTCTTCGGGCCCAGCAGCAGTCCTACCAGTAGATAAGCGGTGACCTTGGGCAGGTGCAGCCGTTCGGCCAGCAATCCGCCCACCAGGGCCGTGCTGAGCAGCAGCCCCAACGTCAGCCCGATATGCCAGTCCACTTGCGGCAAGATAAGGTTCCTTGCAGAAAATCCCTGTAGGTCGTGATAGACACTAAACTGGGGCGGTGTTCCCTACAGTAGTGTATTGTCTATGAGGATAGCGGACACCCCCAATTTGTTGAAATACAGGCAAGGAAAGAGCAAAGGGAAAGATGAGAACGGGACGGAGTTGGACGAAAATGGTGAGTGGGGGCGGCTACACCGGCGCGAATTCCATTAATTCAGCGTCGTGCCATCATGCCCGCTTCCATGGGCCAAATCACCATCTCGCGTGAATAGGTAGTCGTGGATTCCACCACGTGTGCATTGTTGAAGAGCACTTCCATATCGTGGCGCCGGCAGGGGCGAATGCCGTTCCAATGGCATTCGCGCGACGCGCGGGCCCAATCCCCCGCAAGACAGGCCCGCGTGTAGTTATGCCATGTCGACCGTAGCCGTCCGGTGCCCACTCCCCAAGCGTGGACGAGCATTCCGCACTGGGCGTCGGGAGGGTAGCGTTCAAACTGCGGAAATATCCTGACCAGTTCGCAGGCGAAGCCGTACATCCGCTCGTCGAACACCCGGTTGATTTCGGCGGGCGAGAGGTGCAGATTTCGTCCGTACTGCACTTGTCGTGACTTCACGGAATTCCATTCGGTGTCGATTTCCTGGGGTCCGGCGGGTAGGTGGTCCGTGTTTCTGAGCCAAGTCATGTCATGCGCCAGGTTACGGGGGTCGATCTTGAACCCCACGCCCGCCGTCACGAAACCGAGCCGATCCCGGTACATCATTTCGAGGTTGCCCTCGCCTTCCGGCGAACGGCTGAGCAGACGAAAGAGAGCAGGCCGGACTGAGTGGTGCATAATGCTTCCTCCCGTGGTCAGTAAGAGTGCGAGGGGCGGATACCCGTCTCGCGCCTGCCGGGGCCCCCCTCGGCGGCAGGCCAGCGGCCGTCATGTTGATCGGAAACGGCCGGCCTGTCAAATGCACCCCGGGGCGTATCGTTCCGAAATGATTCGGGGGATGCCTGATGCCGGAAATCAGTCCGTCGATCTGTCCTGTGGGCGCCTAATTTTTGTCGGTGAGCCGATGACCCCCTGTTCGTCGCATTTCATGCGAGTTTTCCCTATCGCCGGATCGGAAATGCCACCATTTTGGAGAAATATTTTCTTTCCGCCGTCAGGAATGGCGGACCGGCGGTCTATATGATTTCAGAAATGCGGCCCAATATGATCTATTGCATGGACCTCCAGTGGCCGGGCAACAAAAGAAACTCGACAGGCCGGTGAAAGATCGTTTTGTGAATCCTATTTTTGGAGAAATCTCATGAAAACCTACGCTCGATTGACCATCCTGAATGACGGAGTAAAAACCGCCGTAAGGCGATCGGTTTACGTTTCGCTTGCCGTGATGCTCGCATTGTTGGCAACCTCCCCTGCGAATGCCTCGGTGATGACTTACGATGTCACTTTCAGCGCCGTCAATTTTTCTACAGGCGTTGGAGTGGATTCGGCGCCAGTCGATCCTGTTGTGGGCAGTTTTGAAATTACATTCGACCCAGCGCTGGACTATACTAATGCAACCGCCGGCATCACGTTGAATAGCTTAAATATTGCATTGGGATCGGCGATCTCATTCAACTACCACCCCGGCGCGGATGGCGGGTTTCCTGCCGGAACTTTGCGGGTGGGTGGCATCCAAGTTGACACGGATACCGTTGATTTTGCCCCTTCGACAAATGACTTCTGGCTGCACATTGAAGGTTTTCTAAGCACCCCGGTGGTCGAGCAGTTAGGGTACTCCCAAACATCCGTTAGCAGCGCTAACCTCTTCTACACTCTCCCGGAGAACGAGGGTGATAACAGCGTAACCGTTACTCAGGTTGTTAATCCCGTTCCCGAGCCGGCCACGCTGGTCGTTTGGTCGTTGCTGGCAGCCTTCGGCATCGCCTTCGGCTGGAACCGGCGACGGCGAGCGGCCTAGCAGCAGAATCCGTTGCGAATTTTGAGCGGACAGCAAGGTGGGACTGGCGAAGTGCGGTCCCACCTTATTTTTTGCTGGAATTTGTAACTACTGGACAAAAAAGGCGACAGGCGCATATATTGAGCGGCGTAGGCAATGTAGCTAAATATGATCGCGTGGATTCGGACGCGACAATCATCCCAGACAATCTATGCTGCCCATTGTATGCGCCTGTCCCCCCAATTTTCTAATTTTTCCGGCAGGATACGGCGGGGCAGCGCGAGGAGTATCAGAACCACCGCGGACGCCACAGACAGATAGAAACCGCCGTCGTCAAGTTCGTTGAGATGAAATGCGAGAATGGGACGGCGATACTCGGCGAAGTGCTGCAATTTGCGGACTACGAGGTTCTCGATCAGCGCCTTGCACCTCAGGCGCTCATGGATGTCCGCGTCTTTCATCGCCGCGTCGATGGCGGAACTGATGAACGCCGCCCGCCGATAGTCGGGCTCCAGGGCCGCGTTCCACGCAACGATCCCTATCGATATGACCGTCGAACACGCCTCGTATCCTTCGGCCACGTCAAACATCGGGGCAACGAATTCTTCGAGCACGGTGGACATCTTGACGCCCCCTATCGGTCCGCTTACCGCGGGAAAGGCATCGAGGAAGTCGCCGGGAAGAGAGGCAAATTGCTGTTTTCTTTGATGGCGACGCAGCGCCTGTTGTTTTCGCCGCCGCTTCCGTTCCAATCTTTGACGCTTGGCAAGTTGTTTTGGTGCTGACAAGATACGTCCTCCTTGCCCGTGGCCCGTGCGATTCAGCCCCCTGTGGCAACAAATCTACCTGACTGCCGCGTGTCGAGTCAAACCCAGATTGTGGGAAAGGAAAAGAGAGGAGCGCGAAAAAGAAATACGAACCGGCGAAAATCCGCTTCATCGCTTTGGGGCTCCGTGCCGGTAGTGATCGTGCTGGGCCGCCATGTCGGACGGCAAATCGGGCACGGTCCCGATTATGTCCGCAAACTGCTCGGCCAGCGTCGGCCCTTCGGCGGCCAGGCCTTCACCGGACGCCAACGGCTCGACGCGAACCTCAGTGGCGTCCGGCAGCGCAGGGCCCGGATCGAACAGCACGACCCCCGTTTTTCACTTTGCCGCGATAGACCATAACACACTCCCTATCAACGACGGAAGTCGGGGCGAGAGGATTTGAACCTCCGACCTTCTGGTCCCAAACCAGACGCGCTAGCCAGACTGCGCCACGCCCCGCGAGTATTACAAGTCTATCACGGCATGGGGAGGAAGCCAAGAGGACAGAGATCAGGGGACAGAGGTCAGGGGTCAGATGGCGGAGGTCAGGGGGCAGAGGGGAGGGGGGAGGGGGGAAAGAAACGCCGCGTGGACGCGGCGGCTAAACATTTCACTGGCCCCTGATCCCTGGCCCCTGATCCCTACCCGCCGCAGACCTGCCGTTTCAGCCGCTCGAACTCTTCGTGATTGCGGAAGTGGACGACCAGCCGGCCGCGGCCGCGGGCGTTGTGGGTGATCGTAGCCTTCATGCCCAACGCCGTGCGGAACTCCTGCTCCAACGCGGCGGTCTGCTCGCTCTTCACCCGGCCGGAGCGCGTCGGTTTGGTCGGCGCGGGCACGTCGAGCGGGTCGAGGTCGGCCGTGTCGATCGTCTCCTGCACGATGCTCTCCGTCTGGCGGACGTTGAGCCCCTCGCGCTGAATCCGCCGGCAGAACTCGATCTGCTCGCGGGGATCGCCCAGCGGGAGCAGCGCCCGGGCGTGGCCCTGCGTGATCTCGCCGCGGCGAAGCGCGTCCTGGACCGGCTCGGGCAGCTCGAGCAGCCGGATCAGGTTGGCGATGGTCGAGCGGTCGAGCTTCAACCGCCCGGCCAGCTCCTCCTGCGTGCAGCCGTATTGTTCGAGATATTTTTGGAAGGAGGCGGCCTTTTCCAGCGCGTTGAGGTCTTTCCGCTGGAGGTTTTCGACGATGGCCAGCTCGGCCATCTGCCGGTCGTCGGCCTCGACGACGTTGACGGGCACGTCGACCCAGCCGGCCTGAATCGCCGCCCGGAGCCGCCGCTCGCCGGCGACCAGTTGATAGCGGTTGTGCACTTGGCGGACGACGACCGGCTGCAACAGCCCGTGGGCCGAAATCGAATCGGCCAGCGACTGCATCTCCTCCGGGTCGAAATGTTGCCGGGGTTGGGCGGGGTTGCTGTCGATCTGACGGACGGGCACCCGGGCGGCGTTTGCCTGCGCGGTTTCCGGCTGAGCGGATTTGGCGACCAGCGCCGGCTGCGGGGCGCGCTCCGGCGGCGAGTGCGGCTGGGCGAACTGGCCCGGCGTCTTGTGCGGTTGATCCAGCCAGAACATGGCCTCGGCCGAGGGCATTGCCGGCGCTGCCGTCGGCGGCGATTCGGCCGACGATGGCGTCGGCGGGCTGTCCGGAGGCCGATCGTCCCTCGACTGCTCGGCCGGCTCATTGCGGGCGGGCAACTGCCCGAGCAGCGCCGCCAGTCCGCGTCCCAGTCGTCGATCCTTGCTCACGATCAGTTACCTCCATGCAATCGCCGCGACGCACCCCTCTAAGGATGGGGTAGCGGCTGTTCCCCTATATTATTACTTCGATCATAAGGGGTGTCCGTCCAACAGTGAAAAACTCACTTCGGCGCGGATTCTAGCAAGGAATCGCCCGCGGGGGGAATGGCAATTTTTTGGAATCGGTGGGGCGGTGGGGCGGGGTGATGCGCCGAACGTACAGGAGGAAAATGCCCTTCAGAGCGATTCTTCCCTACGTTTCACGGGAAACTGCCAAACATCGCAAGTTTCCCGTTTCACGTGGAACGCGCAATGTGAAAACGCGACGACCGCACGAAATCGCAAGCGCTATGGACGATACTGCGAAACCGCAAGCGGTGTGTTGGACGTTGCGAAGCCGCAAGCGGCTTTCCGTTCACTAGCCACTAGCCACTAGCCACTCCCTCACTACTCCACCGGATTGATCACCAACCCGCTGAGCAGCTTCGGATAGAAGTACGTGCTCTTGGCCGGCATGCGCTCGCCGCCGAGGCTGATCGAGCGGACGTTTTCGACCGTGGCGGGCATGACCACCGCGGCCAAGGGGAACTCGCCGGTCTTCAGCCCATCGACCACTTCCTCGATCAGGTGGACGTATTTCGGCTTGGGAATGGTCTTGCAGCCGAGGATGTCCTCGACGATCAAGCGGTGCAGGAGGCTGACGCCCAGGCCGCGCCACTCGTCGCTGTGCTCCTGGGCGACTTCGGCCATGCGGGCGGCGCCGGCGGCGGTGACCGATACGATCGACCAGCGGCCGTCCTTTTGCGTATAGAGGCCGATCTCGCCCTGCTTGCCGGTCGTCTCGATGTCTTCCCAGACAGTGGCGGCGGCGTCGGGGCCTTCGCCCGCCGGCCGGGACGCGAAGTACGGCTTCAGCTTGGCCGCCAACTCCTCGGCGGTCAGATTCAGTTGTTCGGGCGGCAGTTCAACCGGCTTACCGTCCGCCGCAGGACCCTTCGTGCGGAACAGCCGGTGGGTGGGCATGACGATCATGCCCGGATCGTCCATCGCCACGCACATCATCAGCGTGTAGTTGGCCGGATGCTCCTTCGAGAGGAAACCGCTGTCGTAGACCTGGTCGCGATAGTTGCAGGCGGTCTCGTAGCGGTGGTGGCCGTCGGCGATGAACATCGGCTTCGGTCCCATCAGGGCCGCGAGCTTGGAGTGGACCTCAATGTCGGTGACCGGCCAGAGCCGATGGACCACGCCCAGGTGATCGGTGGCCACCAGCGGCGTCTTGCCGGCGACAGCGTCGTCCAGCAGGTTTTGGGCCTCGCAATCCGGATCGGGATAGAGGCCGAACTGCGGACTGAACTGCGTCTTTGTGACCACGGTGAGCATCAGCCGGTCGGCCTTCGCGCCGGGCAGGGTTTCCTCGTGCGGGAAGACCTGGCCCTCGCCGAAGCGGCTCAGCCGCTGCCGGGCGAGGAAGCCGCGGCGGACGTGCTTGCGGCCCTCGGCGGTGAACTCCTGGTGATAGACGTAGACGGCCGGATCGGCCTCGACGGTCAACACGCCCTCGTCGCGCCATTGTTTGTAGAACTTGGCCGCGCGGGTGTAGCGGTTGTTCCGCTCGTCGTCGTCGCCCGGCTCGATGCGGTTCAGATCGATGCGGATGAAGTTGTTCGGGTGCAGCTTGTAGAAGTAGTCTTGCAGATCGGCGTCGATCACATCGTATGGCGGCGTGACAACATCGCTCAGCGAGCCGACACGGCCCAGGTTGTAGCGGACTCCACGGAAGGCTTGAATCTCGGGCATAATCGGGTGAAAGGGGTTGGTGGCCGGGGGGGCCAGAGGTCGGTTAGGAAACGGCTTATCGAAAACAATAGAATTTAGCGTTTCATAGCCGTTTTGCATAGAGCCTGCATTTCACGCCAGCCTTACGACGGGAGCCACGGTCCCCGCTGAATTCCGACGCATTTCCTCCGAACGTCAGACGCCCATGGAAGAGACGCTCTGGCGTATCTCATCAAGGAGTCCGCGTGTTCCGTGCTTGTCGGACCAGGAATAGACGTAGCTCCAGTCAATGCGGTCCCCTTGGACGGCGATGACGTTTCGCACGTCCTCGACGTCCTTGGTCCGCCGGCCGGCACGTGACCAGCGGAGTTTTGTGACGATGACGTCTTCGGCCGTGGGAATGGCCACCGTGCGGTCCATGATCTGCTCGCGCCGGCGGCGTGCAAATCGTTCCTGGTCGTGCTCGTCGTCGCTCAACAAGAACAACTCGATTGTGAACACCGTATCCGTCAGGCGAAAAATGACACGTGTGGTGGCGGTCACGGTTTCAAACGACATTTGCCGATCCAATCGAAATCTGGGACCAAGGCGCTCCGCCAGCGACGCTATCTCAGTCGGCTTCAGTTGAACGACGAAATCCGCGTCTTGGGTGGCGCGGGGAATCGCATAGAAGTTGCTCGAAAGAGAGCCGACCAACATGTATGGAATCCGCATTTCCTCCAGCGCGTCAATCACGGCGGCCGTCGCTTCCTGCGATGTCATGGGCCGTCCTCCAATCGCCTGGCCAACGCCAACCGCTGACGGAGAATTTCCCGGACCCTGCGTTCATCGGCGTCGGGAAATTGGCTGCGGATGCCGTCGATTGTGATTCCCACGCTAAGCTCGAAAAGCGTCAGTCCCGCCAGCAATTTCTCCGCCGGCGGCGTCTCGCGCGCCCGGCGAACGCGTTCGCGGTAGATTTCGGCGATCAGATCCGGGTTAGGTTCCATCTGTATTCGTCCGCAAAGCAATATGGGACATTCGCCGGCGGAATTGGCGAATCGCAACCTTATGACGCCAACCAGTCCTCCAGCCGCAGGCCAGGGATCGTCTGGAAGTCCTTGGTATTATGCGTTGCCAATGTCAGGTCAAACAATAAGGCTTCGGTGGCGTTCAGCAGATCCAGCGCGGCGGCGCCGATCCCCTGTCGGTGAAGCATTTCATGGGCCAGTGAAGAACTCGAATGGATTGACAACATGAAGGCCCACGGCGCGCAGATCCTGTACATTACGAGTGGCCAGAATAAGGGCGTGAACCTTGGCGGTCGCCCCTAGCAGAGAATCGACCGCGGGAAGCGGACGCATCGCATTCAAACGCCCCCACTGCTCCGCAACGTCCGCCGACACTGGCAAGATCCGACCCGCGAAATCCTGAACGAGGCCGATCAGCCAGGATTCCAGCCGCGCAGCCTGTTGCCGGTCGCGTCGGTTGATCAATTGGATGCCCTTACGAATCTCACCAATGGTAAGCACCGAAATGGCCCCGCCGTGCGGAATCAGTTCCGCTTGCTCCCAGCGCGAACCGCGCGATCACAGCGAACTCCCTTCCGGAGTTCGGAAACGACGTTGGTGTCGAGCAAGTACCGCATCACTCGGCGAGATCAATGTCCCGAAGCGATCCCTCGATTCTTGAGAAATCCGCATCCGTCCCCACGTCGGGCATCTTCCTCAAGTACGCCTCTAATGTGGTTGCCGTCGTTTCCTGGTCGCCAGGCAACTGCTTGGTCCGCAGGATGACTTCAACCACCCGGTTTTCCCCGATTCCCGGGTCGCGATCCAATTCGACTGTCCGGCCGTGGACGGTTCCGTGCAACACGACGTTCATGATTCCCTCAACTTAATCCATCCTCACCTGATTCTTGCCTACAATATTTTACCATAGCCGTCGGCGGCAGCAAGTAGGGAGGAAAGTCAACAAGCCAGCGGGCTAATACCTATAGTAATCCGGCTTGAACGGCCCCGTGACCGGCACGCCGAGATACTCGGCCTGCTTTTGGGTGAGCTTCGACAGCTTCACGCCGAGCTGGTCGAGGTGCAGCCGGGCGACCTCCTCGTCGAGGTGCTTCGGCAGCGTGTAAACGCCGATTGGATATTTGTCCGGTTCCGACCACAGCGCAATCTGGGCGAGCACCTGGTTGGTGAACGAGTTGGACATCACGAACGACGGATGGCCGGTCGCGCAGCCGAGGTTGACCAGCCGCCCTTCGGCGA
The DNA here is from genome assembly GCA_963733145.1 of uncultured Planctomycetota bacterium. Classification (GTDB taxonomy): domain Bacteria; phylum Planctomycetota; class Planctomycetia; order Pirellulales; family Thermoguttaceae; genus JAHIKV01. The sequence goes on from CAVTCJ010000013.1 coordinate 514,411, forward strand.
GCAGGATGACGGATCGGCCGCTGGGCAGCGTGTAGCGATCGACCAGCGGCTTGATGTTCACCCGCTTCACGCCGGGGATGGCCTGCAAGCCGGCCACGTCGATCTCGAGATCAAAGTGTCCGATGTTGCAGACGATCGCGTCCTCGCGCATCTGCTTGATATGTTCGGCAGTGATCACGTCGCGGCAGCCGGTGGCGGTGACGAAGATGTTGCCGCGCGAAGCGGCGTCGTCCATCGTGGTGACCTCGAAACCCTCCATCGCCGCCTGCAACGCGCAGATCGGATCGATCTCGGTAATCAGCACCCGGGCGCCGTAGGAGCGCATCGACTGGGAGCAGCCCTTGCCGACGTCACCGTAGCCCGCGATGACCACGATTTTGCCGGCGACCATGATGTCGGTGGCCCGTTTGATGCCGTCGGCCAGCGATTCGCGGCAGCCGTAGAGGTTGTCGAACTTGCTCTTGGTGACCGAGTCGTTGACGTTCATGGCGGCGACGCCCAGTTCGCCCCGCTCGTGCATCTGGTAGAGGCGATGGACGCCGGTGGTGGTCTCTTCCGAGAGGCCGCGGATGCCGGCCAACAGGTGGCGATACTGCTCTGTGTGGACCATCGCGGTCAGATCGCCGCCGTCATCGACGATCAAGTCGAGCGGTTTTCCGTCGGGGAAGAAGAGGGTCTGCTCGATGCACCAGTCGTACTCGGCGTCGGTTTCACCCTTCCAGGCATAGACGGGCACACCGGTCGCGGCGATTGCGGAGGCGGCGTGGTCCTGGGTCGAAAACTTGTTGCAACTGCTCCACTGGACCTCGGCCCCCAACTCGCGGAGGGTCTCGATCAGCACCGCGGTCTGAATGGTCATGTGCAGGCAGCCGGCGACGTGGGCGCCGGCCAGCGGCTTCGACTTGCCGTATTTCCGCCGCAGGGCCATCAGGCCGGGCATTTCCTGTTCGGCCAGTTGAATCTCTTTTCGCCCCCACTCGGCTAGTGAAAGGTCGGCTACTTTGAAGGGTAGTTTCGTTTCGACTTGCGACACTGTCCGCGCTCCAATCTACGAATAAAAGGGAGTTGCTGAATCCAGAGTCGCTATTTTATGGGGTTTCGCCCGTCCTCTGCAAGCCCTGCTGGCAGGGTGACAAGAATGGGTATAGACCAGAGTGGGGCCCAAGAAACGGCAAAGCCCCATCCGAACTGGTCGGAAAGGGCTTGCCACGCCTCTCTGTTCCGGAAGTCTGCCCCGCAACAAAGCTCAATTATTAGCCCGGATTATTCATAAACGTCATCCTGAGCGCAGCGAAGGATCTCCGATGCGCCGCAAACAGCCCAGATTCTTCGCGGCGCTCAGAATGACAATGTTCCTTCGTGTTTATGAATAATCCGGGTTAGGGGTAATACTCGGCGTTGTTCGGATAGAAGTCGCCGGTGGTTTCGTTGTAGAGCCAGCCGTAGTCACCGCCGACGGCCGCCTTCGCCGCCGCTTCGGTCGTGGCCGTGGTGGTTTTCAACAGGTTGAAGTTGTTAAACGGATTGGCCGGCACTTGGCCCTGGAAATACGGACCGTAATCCAGGTTCGACCCGCTGGTGTTGCCGTTGATGTCCGTGGGCTTGGTCATCTGGTCCTGAAAGTTGTCCAGAGTGGGGACCTTGCCGGAGTGATGGACCTTGTACATCTCGATCTGCGAACGGATGGTGTGCAGATTGAACTTCAGCGAACTCTCCTTGGCGTCGTTTGTCGACGAGGAGAATTGCGGAATGATCGTGGCGGCCAGGACCGCCATGATGATGACGACAATCAGCACTTCGATCAAGGTGAAGGCATCTCTGCGATTCGTAGCCATAACTACCGGCTCCTGTGGATACAAGTGATTCGTGGGGCTCTTGTTGCGGGGGTATTGATGGAGACTAGCCTATCAATTAACCGTGTATTGATTACCTAGGTTGCGGGTAGGGATTGGTCAAGCGAGTTTTCGCATTTTCTCTACCCGCACAATCCGTCGGGTGCGTGAAACGCACTTTGCGCCGCCTCTACGCGCTTTTCTCGCCGCCCAGGGGGAGTTTGGCACAAAATGTTCAACACTAGCCCGAAGTGCCAGCCAGGGCAATCCGTTGCGCGGCCCTCGCTTGCGCTTCGGGCTAGTGTTGGCCGGTGACAAAACGGGGTGGCGGCGCATTGCACGCACCCTACAAGAGCCACAAACACCAAACGGGTTGGCGATAAAACCGGCACAATCGGCGTCTCCGTCACAGGCCGGGGGCTTTTCGCCGCAGGAAAAAAATCCGCCATGCGCAAACCCCGTGATACGCGGCAGAACCGCGTCTATCGCTACCACGCGACGTGGTTCTCTAATTCCCGCGACAATTCCACTATTCCCAAACAGCGCACATCAAGCAAGTGCCTCATCTTGACGATAGCGACTACATAACAGCCCCAACGCACGTTTGTTTGCGTTGTTTACGTCGTGTTGCCGAATTGGGCGATGAGATTATTCAGGGCAACACGGCTAATGTGGGTGATGTAGGCGGGTCGATGATGCTATATGGCAGATTCTGCCCGTTAGGCCAAGCCCTATCCGGTTTTCGATGATTGAAGGAGACATGCGATGAAAAGATTATTGGGAGTGCCGCTGATCGCAGCGGCCCTGCTGGCAATCGCAGTCAGTACGGCAGATGCCTGCTACTGCGGCGCCGCAAGATTCCAATGCTGGAGGCGAGCCTGCTGCTGCCCAGCCGAAAGTTGCCAGCAACAGTGCTATACGGTCATGAAGACCTGCAAACAAGTGGTGTACGAGCAGCGGCAGTACACTTGCTACAAGACCTGCTACGAGCGGGTCCGCGTCCCCCAAACCGTCAACTACACCAAGTACGTGCATGAGACCTGCTATCGGGAATGCACTTACACGGTTTGCAAGCCGGTGTGGGAGACCAAGACCAAGCAAATCTGCTATACGGTTTGCAAGCCGGTGTGGGAAACCCGCACTAAGCAGTATTGCTACACGGTCTGCAAGCCGGTGTGGGAAACCCGCACCAAGGACGTCTGCTACACCGTCTGCAAGCCGGTGTGGGAGACGAAGACCAAGGAAATCTGCTACACGGTGTGCAAACCCGTTTGGGAAACCCGCACCAAGCAGTATTGCTACACAGTCTGCAAACCCGTGTGGGAAACCCGCACCAAGCAGTATTGCTACACGGTCTGCAAGCCGGTGTATGAGACCCGCACGAAAGAGATTCCCTACACGATCTGCAAGCCGGTGTGGGAAACCAAGACCAAGGAAATCTGCTACACGGTGTGCAAGCCCGTTTGGGAAACCCGCACCAAGCAGTATTGCTACACAGTCTGCAAGCCCGTTTGGGAAACCAAGACCAAGCAAACCTGCTACACGGTCTGCAAACCGGTGTGGGAAACGAAGACCAAGGAAATCTGCTACACGGTCTGCAAGCCGGTGTGGGAAACCCGCACCAAGCAGTATTGCTACACGGTCTGCAAACCGGTATATGAGACCCGGGAAAAGGTTTGCCGCTACACGGTCTGCAAGCCGGTGTGGGAAACCAAGACCAAGGAAATCTGCTACACCGTTTGCAAGCCGGTCCAGGAGACCTGCGAGCGCGAGGTGTGCTACTCGGTGTGCAAGCCGGTGAAGTGCACCAAGACCATCAAGGTTTGCACGGGCCACTGGGAAACCCGCGACGTGGCCTGCTGCGAGCCGGCCAAGACCTGCGCCCCGCAGGGTTGCTGCGACCCGGTGCGTCAGTGCCGCGTATGGGTGCCTGAGATTCAGGAGCGGCAGGTCGAATGCACCAAGTACGTGCGCGAGACCTGCGTGAAAAAGGTCCCCTACACCGTCTGCAAGATGGTGCCCGAGCAGCGCGTCAAGACCTGCACCTACAAGGTTTGCCACATTGTCAGGGAGCAATGCGAGAAGCGGATCCCCTACACGGTGTGCAAGATGGTGCCCGAGCAGCGCGTGAAGACCTGCACCTACAAGGTTTGCAAGATGGTTCCCGAGCAGCGCGTGAAGACCTGCACCTACAAGGTCTGCCACATGGTGCAAGAGAACCGCGTGCAAACCTGCACCTATAAGGTTTGCAAGATGGTGCCCGAGCAGCGCGTAAAGACCTGCACCTACAAGGTCTGCAAGATGGTTCCCGAGCAGCGCGTGAAGACCTGCACCTACAAGGTCTGCCACATGGTGCAAGAGAACCACGTGAAGACCTGCACCTACACGGTTTGCAAGATGGTGCCCGAGCAACGGGTCAAGACTTGCACCTACAAGGTCTGCAAGATGGTGCCCGAGCAGCGCGTCAAGACTTGCACGTACAAGGTCTGCAAGATGGTTCCCGAGCAGCGCGTGAAGACCTGCACCTACAAGGTCTGCCACATGGTGCAGGAGAACCGCGTGAAGACCTGCACCTATAAGGTCTGCAAGATGGTGCCCGAACAGCGCGTCAAGACCTGCTGCTACAAGGTGTGCCACATGGTGCCCGAGCAGCGCGTCAAGACCTGCTGCTACAAGGTGTGCCACATGGTGCAACAGCAGTGCGTCAAGCAGGTGCCGTACAAGGTCTGCAAGCCCGTGTGCTGCACCAAGACGGTCTACTGCGTGCAGAAAGTGGCGAAGCAAGTCCCCTACACGGTCACGCGATGCGTCCCGGTGGTGGTTTGCAAACAGGTTCCGGTACGGGTGTGCTGCCCGGTTCCGGCCTGCTGCGAAGCCCCGAAGGCGTGTGCGCCGGCCGCGGGCTGCAACTAGCTCGGCGCTCTACGAAGCGCATGCCTTCCGACGACCGGCGGAAGGCTTGGTCTAGCCAACGCACGGCGGCCGAACCCCTCCAAAAGGTTCGGCCGCCGCTGTTTCTTGGCGGATGCTCTTTAGTCTCTGTTGCGGAAAGTGGTCGTAGGGCGGGACAAGCGAAGCGCGGTCCCACCAATTTCGGCGAAAAACTTCTCTTCCCCACCAAAAGTGTGGACGCCCCAGGACAGTGCTAATCGTAACCCACGTTGTAGTGGCAGTTAAACACTACCACGGAGTGCCGATACAACCACCACCCCCACGACCACAATTCACGACATGACCGACAAATAGTCCATAATCTCGGCCTGCGCGTGAATGGGGGGATTGACAAATAGGCAATATCCCATAAAAATAGTAGGGAAATAGGTTGGTAATTTCGCTTCTCTTTGTGCTATCTGGCGATCCTCATTCCTTTCACCCCCAGCCTGGTACCAATAATGAACTCAATTCTTAAGCCAGCAATCGCCCTGTTCCTAACGACCATTCTTGTTACGGGTGTAAACGGCGAGTCGATTGTCGCACTGAACAATACCCCGACGGTCTCGACTACCGCTTCCCGTTCGTATACCGGAGCTGCGACTGTTGCCGACCGAACGATTACCGGCTTGCCATTTAATGAGTCCGGCGTAACGGCGAACAAGCAGGGCAATGTAATTGCAATTGCGGATTACGACTTTTTCAGTAATCCAGACTCTGCCAGGTTCAAGATCGACTTTCGTTTCTCAAATTACTATGATGGCTTAGATGATTCATTTGCAGCAGTTTCGACTCAATCGTCCCCATATATTCGGATTGAAAATACGTCGGGGATGGATCTTGAGTATTATTTCTTTTCGAATCTGCTGATGACAGCCGGAACACAGGAGGCGACGTTGTCGCATCAAATGAGCGACGTAACCGCCTCTGCGACATTATTTACCACCGGGTTTATGAACAATCGATATCTGACCACGGGGCAGTCTCTTCCAGTACGAGAACACGGGGATCCTGGAGGCGGGTCACGTTGCAGATTCCGCTACAATGCCTACATAACGGGTCGGAATCCATTGCATAATGCCTACATTGGTACGGCGACTGCCGAGGGAACAATCAACTTGGAATTTAGCCCTGTCTCCATCCCCGAACCTTCCACGCTGTCGCTCATCGCCATCGGCTTGTTTACCGCCTCCGGCTGGATGTTCCTAGGGCACAGGCGGACGGCATAGGCGGCGAAGAGGCCGGACAAGGAACGTCGGGAGGAAACAGTCCGCGATCTCGGGCAAAAAATTGCTGATTGATTGTCAGATTGAAAAGGGCGAGCGAGAAAAATGTGGAGACGGAAAAGGGCACAACACTCATTTCTGCCTTCCTACTCTCCCCAAATCAGTGATGTCCGCTTTTCCGGCACCAAGACGGTCTACCGCGTGCGGAAAGTGCCAAAGCAAGTCCCCTACACGGTCACGAGATGCGTCCCGGTGGTGGTTTGCAAACAGGTTCCGGTACGGGTGTGCTGCCCGGTTCCCGCCTGGCGCGCCGGTCGCGCCGAGATAGGCCCCGCCCGTTCGCGGTGAATACATCCGGCCAAACGTGTACCCAAGGAAGTCGAACGATTCGACAGGCAGGCGGCAGACGTGCGTCTTCGTTTCGTTGACCGTCAACTTCAGCTTCCGCAGCCGCGGCACCGAAAGCGTCACCTTGCCGGAGGAAGTCAGCAACTTGCGCTCATAATGCCCGGCCCGCTTGTCCAACCGCTCCGGCGTCCGTTCGTAACGCTTGGCCCCGCACTGGGCGTCGGCCTCGGCGTCGAGCATCGCGTTGAGGGTCTCTTCCACGGACTCCCGCACCAACTCCTTCAGGTGCCCCCGGAGTTCCTCCTGGTCAGCACGAATCAACTCCTGAAAATCCCCAAGGATCGGCAAATTAATAACTGTCGCATTTCAGAAGGGGACAGTCCCATTTTCGTCGAACGAAAATTGGGACAGTCCCCCACTTATTGATTCGCCGGCCCTAACCCGGATTATTCATAAACGTCATCCTGAGCGCAGCGAAGGATCTCCGATGCGCCGCAAACAGCCCAGATTCTTCGCTGCGCTCAGAATGACAATGTTCCTTCGTGTTTATGAATAATCCGGGCTAACCTTCGTTTTTCTGCTACACTTGTCATAGCGGTTCTCCTGTTTGGTAGTGACCTTACATACAACACATCCACTACCAACTCTGGAACCGCTTTTCTCGTTTGTGCGCATGACTTCGTACATTATCCCACCATTCAGATGGCGAGTGGACTATTATTTTCTCCGCCCGGCTGGAAAAATATTTTAGGCCGACATATACTAACCCCCTCGACTTGGCCGAAAAACGGCGACTTATCCCGCTGGGTCGGGGGGGTTAATTCGTTGTACAGGGGGATACAATCCTGCCCGATGGTGGTTTATGATTGTATGATTGTTGCATGGGAAGGGTATCCAACTCCACACATTACGGGAGATCAACATGAGTATTCGAATTCTTATTTGCGACGACCATGAGGTCATTCGCACCGGTCTGGCCAGTCTCTTTGCGGGGACCGAGATCGAGATTGTCGCCGAGGCGGCGAACGGCAAAGACGCCCTGCGGCTCGCGCAGAAGGAAAAACCGGACGTGATCCTGCTCGACATCCGCATGCCGGACTCCGATGGATTGTCGACGTTGGAGAAAATGCGGGCAAAAGTGCCGGAGTGCAAGGTGGTCATGCTCTCGACCTACGACAACCCGACGTACGTCGCCCGAGCGGTGGCCCTGGGCGCGGCCGATTACGCCCTGAAGGGTTCGCCGCGCGACGACCTGATCGCCACGATCACGGCGGCGGCGCGGGGCGAGTCGCCCAGCCCGCGCGGCGAACTGAAGAAGATCGCCGGCACGATGAAGATCCGCCAACTGATCGACGACGACGACGTCCCCTTGACGCAACGCGAGACGCAGGTGCTGCGGCACGTGGCCCTCGGGCTGAGCAACAAGGAGATTGGCAAGTCGTTGGAGATCAGCGTGGAGACGGTGAAGGAGCACGTGCAGAACATTTTGCGGAAGATCGCCGTCAGCGACCGCACCCAGGCCGCGGTTTGGGCCGTGCGGAAGGGATTGGTGTAGGCCGGCGCACGATTCCGTAGGACAGGTTGTCAGCCTGTCCCGGCTATTGCTGAAAGTGACCTTGTGGGACAGGTTGCCAACCTGTCCTACTTATCGCGCCGTGATGCCCATCGGCGGGAAACAGAGGATGGGAATCAATATCGCCAGCCAGCCGATGACCAGCCGCAGCCAGCCCAGCTTGCAACGGTCGTCGGCGGTGGGCGGGTGATCGACGCCCAACAGGATCACCAGCACCAACAGCAGCACCCAGCCGTAGTTTTCCTTATAGAGCACAAACAGAATGGCGGCGATCAACAGTCCGCGGGCGAGTGCGTGAGCGCCGCGGCGGCCCAGCAGGGCGTAGGCCACGTGCCCGCCGTCGAACTGGCTGATCGGCAGCATGTTCAAGCCCGTCACCAGCAGCCCCATCCAAGCGGCCATCAGATAGGCCGAATTGAATTGGTTCAGGTAGAGCACTTCCGGCGTTGGGTATTTGGGCTGAATCCAGGCGATCATGTATTGCAGCAGCAGCGGGTTGTGGAAGCAGATCTCGCCCGGCCCGGGCGGAATCGGCCTCAGCAGCCGGATGCCGATCCAAGCGATGGGCAGCGTCACGGCCAGGCCCGCCAGGGGGCCGGCCACGCCCAGGTCGAACATTTCGCGGCGGTTCGCCTGCGATCCCTCCATGCCGATCACCGCGCCCAGCGTGCCAAAGGGGACTATCGGCAGGGGAATGAAGTAGGGCAAGCTGGCGGGGACGCGATACCGCACGGCCATCAGGAAGTGGCCCATCTCGTGGGTCAGCAGCACCGCCAGCACGACCCCCATGTAGAGCAGCCCCTGCTGCCAATTCAAGCCCTTCACCACGCCGTTGTACAGCAATTCGAGATGGACGACCGGCTTCCAATCGACCGCTCCGACCCAAAACGTCGAGACGCAGGTGGCCAGCAGCAAGAAGACGGGCAAGAAGACGCGGCGGCCCTCCTCGGGCGGGTAAGGTTCGGCGGTCGGCTCGGCCTTGTTGGACATCCGTATTACAATAGCATGTTTTGCCGCCGACATAAAGCCGACGTTGTGGAAAGGGGTCAGGCCCGATACATTTTAATTGCTTTGGATGGAGTCTCTTGTTTATTGAGTGTCAGGTTGATAATGTCGCCCGTTTAGCGGCCGACGGCACGTCGGCCAGCGTTGGTACACGGGCCGCCGTGCCGGCGGCCGCTAAACTATTGCGACATTTTCCATCTGACAGTCAATAAACGGATATTCGTCCAGTATCATCCAGAGACGTCCAACCTCTGACCCACGGCCCCTGACCTCTGCTCCCAACATGTCCGACCCATACTTTCAAGCGTTGTTCGCCGCGCGGATCGGCGGGGCTGATTACGGCAAAGGGACCGCGATCTACAAGTTCGAGAAGATCAAGCGGGCCAAGCGGAAGGCCCTGGCTGAGCATTCCGAGCGAAAGCTGCTCGACTTCGGCATCGGCGAGAACGACGAACCGGCCGATCCGGCGGTCTGCCGCGTGATGGCCGAGGAACTCGGCAAACCGGAGAACCGGGGCTATGCCGACAACGGCATCGCGGCTTTCAGGGAAGCGGCCGCCCGGCTGATGCTGCGGGAGTTCGGCGTCCAACTCGATCCGGCCACGGAGATCAACCATTGCATCGGCACGAAGCCGGCCTTGGCGATGCTGCCGGCAGTGCTGATCGACCCCGGCGACGTAACGCTGATGACCGTGCCCGGCTACCCGGTCGCCGGCACGCATACGCGATACTACGGCGGCGAGGTCTACCGGCTGCCGCTGCTGGCCGAGAACGATTTCTATCCCGACCTGGACTCGATCCCCGCCGACGTGCTGCGCCGGGCGAAGCTGCTGGTGGTCAACTATCCGAACAGTCCGACGGGCAAGACGGCCGCGCCGGAGTTCTTCGAGCGCGTGGTCGAGTTCGCTCGTCGCAACCGCATTGTGGTGGTGCAGGACGCGGCGCATGCGATGCTCAGCTACGACCGGCCGCCGCGGAGTTTTCTGCAAACGCCCGGTGCCCGCGAGGTGGGCGTCGAGCTACATTCGCTCTCGAAGGGCTGGAACATGATCGGCTGGCGGATGGGTTGGATTTGCGGCCATGAGCGGCTGGTCCGGGCCTTTGCCGACGTGAAGGACAACTGCGACTCGGGCCAGTTCATCGCCATCCAGAAGGCGGCGGCCGCGGCGCTGGACGACCCGGAAATCCCCCGCCGCACGCGGAAAAAGTACGGCCGGCGGCTGGAAAAGCTCGTCGCCGCACTGGGCCGTTGCGGCTTCGATTGCCGGATGCCGGGCGGAACCTATTTCCTCTACGCCCGCAGCCCCCGAGAAATCGCCGACGGCACACGCTTCGCCGCCGCCGAAGAGTTCAGCCAGTTCCTCATCGCCGAGCACTCGATCTGCACCGTCCCCTGGGACGACGCCGGGGCGTACCTCCGCTTCTCGGTCACTTATGAGGCCGCCGACGAGCCGGCCGAGGACGAGTTGATGGCGGAAACTGAGCGGCGCTTGCGAAAAATCGGGCCGCGGTTTTAATGCGTGACGGCGACCGAATTGCGAAACCGCAAGCGGTTTGCAGAACGTGTTGGGCGTTTGATCCATTGAAGGCAGAAGAAAGATTACAGTATTGAACTGGAAACCGTATCACACACTCTTTCTCTCTTCTCCCTTCTCCCTTCTCTCTTCCCTCTTCTGCCCGTTCCCCTCGACGGACTGCAACCGCCGCAGTTCCGCTTCGAGTTTGACGCGTTCCACCAGGCAATTGTGGCGGAGCCGGCCGTAGTAATGCTTGGTCGCCCAGATGTCGACCAGGGCCAACAGCCCGACCCAGCACGCCAACAGCATGACGCCCAGCCAGTACACGGCGGCGAACCAGGGCGAGCGAATCCACCATCTGGTTACGGCATCGCCCAGCGTGAGCGCGACGGCCAGTAGGGCGAGCATGGCACTGGTCTGCATTCGGCGGCGGAATTGCCGGCGGAGGTAGTCGAACTCTGCGGGGTCGAGGTCCTTTCCCGCGCCGACGTCCAGGTCCGCAGGTGGACGTACATCATCCCCGCCGCCGCCAGCAGCAGCACGATCGAAAAGGCGAGAATGGTGAGGAAGTCCGTCATTGTTTAGCAGCCGCCGGCACGGCGGCTTGTGGTGGATTCATGGCCGCCGTGCCGGCGGCCGCTAAACAGATATTACCGAAAAATGAAAATACCATTCACTTAACCGTCTTCAACCACTCCCGAATCACCCAGCCGACCTTGGCCAGACTGAGCGGCGAGCATTTGTCCGGCGTGTCACCCTGCGTGTGCCAGGGCGGATAGTCGAAATCGATCAAGTCGATGCAGGGAATCCGGCCGATGTTGTGCAGGATGATATGGTCGTCCTCGATCTCTTCTCCCCGGGCGGGGACGAACTCGCGCACGCCGAGCCGGGCCGCGGTGCCCCAAATCTCGGCATACAGCGGCCTCGTGTCGCGCCAAAACAGCCCGTTCCGCTCCTGCGGGATCCGCAGATCGGCGTCGCCGATCATGTCCAGCAGCACGCCCCAGCGGTAGCGATATTTCGGATGCCGCTGTTGTTGCTCTTTGACGTACTCCCGGGCAAAGAAATCCGCGCCCAGGAACATCCGATCCCCCTGACGGAAAATGTATTCCTCCGCATCGAGCAGGACGAAATCGACGCCGACGTTGAGTTTCAGCGCGGGTATGTCGTGGGCCAGTTCCATCAACAAGGCCACGCCGCTGGCGTTGTCGTTCGCGCCGACGAACGTGCCGCGGGGATTATCCCGATCCATCATCGGATAGGGAAGCGTGTCGTAATGGGCGCAGATCAGGATGCGGGCTCTGCTCTTCGGATTCCAGCGGACGATGATGTTCGCCATCGACACCCACCGGCCGTCGCGGGGATCGGGGGCGCGGAACCGCTGGAACTCGACCTGTCCGCCCAGTTTCTGAAAATGCTCGGCCAACAGCTTTTGCTGCTTCGCCATGCCGGGCGAGCCGCTGGGGCGGGGGCCGATCGCACAAAGCTGCTTGAGATAATCGTAGGCCCGGGCGCCGTTGAAGGGGATGTCTTTCAGCGTAAGCTGGGGGCCCGCTGCGGCGGCCTCGCCGTTGGCGCCGCGGTCCCAGACCAGTTTCCACCCGGCCAGGGCCATCGCCGCGGCCGCCGCTACCGCCGCCAACAGGAGCGTTAGCCTGGTTCCCATGCGAAAAAAATCCATAATTTTGGCGTTTTGGCCCACAGAAATTCACCTCTCCCGCTGCTTTTGGAATTGTACCGCGTTCTCTTATTTATGATAACGCCAAAGTTTTCATATTGCCCCGAATCGTCGATTTCGACTATCTTTCCAACTTGGATTTCCAAACAATCTGAACGGAGTCGCGCAATGATCGAAGTTCGAGAGATCACCGCCTTACAGCAAAAAATGGTGGCCGCGTGGCACGAGCGGGCGATCGACAACCCTTACGAGGGGTTTCTGCGGATCGTTTGTTTTCAGTTCCAGCAGAACTTCCGCCTCTGGCACCAGGAGGACATCGCCCGTAGCCCCGACGTCGGTGACATGGAGGTGGCCGGCGTCAAACGGTCGATCGACAAGCTGAACCAGCAGCGGAACGACCTGATCGAGCGGCTGGACGACTATCTGGTGGCCGATCTGGCGGCGGCGGGAATCCGGCCGGAGGCCGAGGCCCGGCTGAACACCGAAACGCCCGGCAGCGCGATCGACCGGCTCTCGATCCTCTCTCTGCGGCTCTACCACATGGAGGAGCAGGCGCGGCGGAGCGACGCCTCGGCCGCCCACGTGGCCAAGGCCAAGGCCCGGCTGGAAGTCCTCCGCGAGCAGCACCGCGACCTGTCGAACTCGCTGGCCGAACTGGTCGCCGATCTCTACGCCGGCCGGAAGCGGCTGAAGGTCTATCGTCAGTTCAAAATGTACAACGACCCGACGATGAATCCGTATCTGTACGCCGCCAAGCGCCCGGCGGCATGAGAAATGTAGGGTGGGACGAGCCGCGCTGTCCCACCATCTGGTTCCTGGATTGCGGATATTGCGCGGTTCTGGTGGGACAGCGCAGCGCTTGTCCCACCCTACATCAGTTACGGCAACGGAATGTCTTTCAATTCATACTCATAGCCGCGGGTGATGATCGAGCCGGGGGTCTTGTAGACGAAGCTGTATTGATCGATCGGCTTCGAGACGGTGAAGAAGAAGGCCACGCCCACCTCGTTCTCGCTTTGAGCCGTCGTTTCGTAGCCGTCCGGCGCGATGGTCTTGCCGTCCGGGCCTTCGAGATACGCCGGATTGTCGAAAATCCACGTGCGATGCGATTCGAGCGCGTTGCCGGCGTCGTCGAAACGGACGCGGATGCGGACTTCCCAGGTTTCCGTCGCCGCACGATCATCCGGGACGCGACTGCCGGTCGCGGCTTTGTGGGACGATTTGCGAACCTGCTCCAGCGTGACCGTCGCGGCGGCAATACGCCGCTTGACGTTCTTCGCGGCCGTCAGGTCGCGGAAGCGGAACGTCTCGATCCGGCCGGGCAACGTGGCCGTCAGCTTGCCCTTGAGCGAGGCGATTTGACGAGCGCCGTCCGATGGCGGAACGAACGCCAGGGCAAGTTTCACGGCTGAGGCCGTGCCGCCGGCGGTCGCCTCCAATATGGCCTGGGGATCGGCGACCGGCAGCGGCCGGCCCGCCGCATCGACCGCCGATACGTCGGCCATGCGTTGCAAAAGGATGATGGGCCGCAAGCGGGGTTCCCAGGCGGCCTCGACCGTGACGGTCAAGCGAGCGGCCGTTTTTTTCGAGCAGGTCCCGCCGGGCGACTACGCTCACGGCCTCGAAGCGGAAGGGACCGCTGTAGCTCGCCCGGCCGAATCGCTGGATTTGCTTCTTGCCCGAGCCGGAAACCACGCCGATCGCTCCGTGCTCGGTGTATGGGTAAACTGTTAGCCCGGCCTGATCCAACACCCGATCGAGCGCCGGCCAGAAAGGGGTCCGGTCGAAGTCGATTTTGAGCGTCGGATTGGGCGTCGGCTGGCCGAAGCGGCCGCGGTAATCGATGATCTTATTGCCCGACTGTCGCGCGAAAGTGGCCAACACCTCGGCCAACGGCATGGCTTCGGCCTTGAGCGTGATCGTCGAGGCATCGGCCGCGGCAGCGGAGGCCCGCTGTTCGAGCTTCTGCCGGATGCGGGCCAGGCGATACCGCACCTCGTCCGGGGTCTGCGGAGTGTCCTCGGGCAGCAGATCGAGCGCGGCCGGACCGCGTTCGATCAGCGCCGCCTCGGCTGCGTCACGCTGCTCCAATTGCGGGTCATCGAGTTGCCGGATCAGCCGGGCGACTTCGGCCCGCAACTCCTCGGCCGATTGTCCGGCCTGCGCCCCCAGCAGTGAAACCAGCAATATAAGTCCTTGGATCATGGCTGCAACTCCTTTAGGCTATATGACATTGTACTATTTTTCGCCCACCCATGCGACGGTGTCACACGCCGGGCGTACTGGTAAAACGAGTGCCGAACGGCTATAAAGAGGCCATGAACCAATCACCCATCAGCGTGGCCCCGCGCCAGGACGACCCGCCGTATAAACCGGGCGAACCGGCGGCGCTGTTCATCCCCTGCTACATCGACCAGTTTTACCCTAGCATCGCGCAGGCCACGGCCCGGCTGCTGAAACGGTACGGCGTGCCGGTGGTCTATCCCGAGGCGCAAACCTGCTGCGGCCAGCCGGCCTTCAACTCGGGCTACTGGGAAGAGGCGCGGCGGGTGATCCGTCATTTCTGCGACGTCTTCGAGCCGCACCGCTGGATCGTTTGCCCGTCGGGCTCTTGTACCACGATGTGCCGGGTGTTCTTCGGGCAGGCCGACCCCGATCCGCGGATCGTGGCCGTCGGCCGCCGGGTGTTCGAGCTGACCGAGTTCCTGCACGACATCCTCGGCGTGACCGACACCGGGGCCACGTTCCCCCACAAAACGGCGCTGCACATCGGCTGCCACAGCCGGCGCGAGTTGGGCGTGGCCGACCCGCCGCTGCGGCTGCTGGAAAGCGTCCGCGGCATGACCTATTGCCCGCTGGAGAATATCGAGGAGTGCTGCGGTTTCGGCGGCACGTTCAGCGTGAAGATGCCCGGCACGTCGCTGGCGATGGGCGAAACAAAGGTCGAGAACATCGTCCGCAGCGGGGCGGACGTGGTCGCCAGCAACGACATCAGTTGCCTGATGCACATCGACGGCATACTCCGCCGCAAACCGGAAACCAAACACATCCGCACGATGCACATCGCCGAGGTGCTGGTGAGCGGATGGGAGGAAGAGTAGTTTAGCGGCCGCCGGCACGGCGGCCCGGAATCGTCCGCAACCAAGGCCGCCGTGCCGGCGGCCGCTAAACATTTGATAATATATACCCCCATGCTCAACTTCACCTACTACAATCCCGTGAAAATCGTTTTCGGCCGCGGCTCGATCGCCCAACTCGCGCGGCTGGTCCCGAAGGACGCCAAAACCCTGATGATCTACGGCGGCGGCTCGATCAAACAAAACGGCGTCTACGATCAGGTGATGGCCGCGCTGAAGCGCAATCCGCCGGCCGAGTTCGCCGGCATCGAGCCGAACCCGCATTACGAAACGTGCCTGAAGGCCGTCGAACGCGTGCGGGACGAAGGGTTCGATTTCCTGCTCTCGGTCGGGGGCGGATCGGCGCTGGACGCGACGAAGTTCATCGCCGCCGCCGCGGTCTACAAGGGCGAGGACCCCTGGGACATGATGTTCAACTGGGCCCGCGTGCCGCCCGACGCGCTGCCGGTCGGCTGCGTGATGACCCTGCCGGCGACCGGCTCGGAGATGAACTGCGGCACGGTCATCACCCGCCGGGAGACCTGCGAAAAGCTGTTCTTCAACTCGGAGCACAGTTTTCCCCGCTTCTCGATCCTCGATCCCGAGACGACCTACACGCTGCCGCCGCGGCAGACGGCCAACGGCGTGGTCGATGCCTACGTGCACACGACCGAGCAGTATTTGACTTATCCGGCCGACGCACCGCTGCAGGACCGGCAAGCCGAGGCGATCCTGCTGACGCTCATCGAGGAAGGCCCGAAGGCCCTGGCCGACCCGCGAAATTACGAGGTTCGGGCGAACCTGATGTGGTGCGCCACGCAGGCCCTGAACGGCCTGATCGGCTGCGGCGTTCCGCAGGATTGGGCCACCCACGCCCTGGGCCACGAATTGACCGCGCTGTATGGCATCGACCATGCTCGATCGCTGGCCGTCGTGCTGCCCGGCATGTTGCGGCAACAGCGCGACCGCAAACGGGCGAAGCTGCTCCAATATGCCGAACGCATCTGGGGCATCTCCGCGGACCAAGGCAGCGAAGACGCCCGCGTGGATCGGGCCATCGACCGCACCGAAGAGTTCTTCCGCTCCCTCGGCGTCCGCACGCGGCTATCGGATTACGACATTCCGGCCGAAGTCGCCGAGTTGGCCGCCACGCGGTTGGCGAAACGCAGTATGCCGCTCGGCGAACGCCAGGATTTGACGGAAAAGGACGTGGTGGAGATATTGGCACTGCGTGTGTAAGTCGAGAATCATATCAGTATGGAGAACGATGCAGAGGATATTTCCCATGACCGAAGCAGAACTCGAACGAATGCTTGACGACCTGGAATCCGACCGCGCGGAACGGACCGAATCGACCACGAACGGCGACAAGTTTCGTCAAGCGGTATGCGCATTTGCCAACAATCTGCCGGACCATCGGCAAGTCGGCGTGCTGTTTGTCGGCGTCACGGACAAGGGACAACCGACGGGGGCGCCAATTACCGATCAATTGCTGCAAAATCTGGCTTCCATGCGAGATGACGGAAATGTAATCCCGCTTCCTTCTCTGGACGTTCAGAAACGACGATTGAAAGGCCAAGACGTGGCAGTCGTTTTTGTTCACCCCTCCAACGCGCCGCCGGTGAGATTTAAGGGCACGGTTTGGATTCGTTCCGGTCCGCGCAGAGGGGTGGCAAACCCGGATGACGAGCGGCGACTGAACGAGAAACGCCGTTTTCTGGATTTGCCGACGGACATTCGTCCCCTCGTGTCCGCAAGCCTGGCCGATCTCGACGATCTATTGTTTCAACGCACCTATTTACCGTCCGCCGTTTCAGTTGATGTCCTTGAGCAGAATCAACGGACAGTGAAACATCAACTTCTTGCGTTGAAGTTCGCGCATCCGGGTGACCCGGTATGTCCGACCGTGCTTGGCATTCTGGCCGTCGGCAAAATGCCGACCGATTGGATTCCCTGTGCCTATGTGCAGTTTTTGAGGGTTGACGGAGCCGCCCTAGGTGATCCAATCAAGGACTCGCGGGAAGTTCGCGGCGCTTTGCCGGATTTGCTCAACGAGATCGAAGACTTGCTCAAAGCAAACAATCAGACCTCCGTCGATTTCACGTCGGAGCGCGTCGAGGTGCGAAAACCCGATTACCCGCTTGTTGCGCTACAGCAAATTGTCCGAAATGCGATTCTGCATCGTTCCTACGAGAACACCAATGCCCCCGTGCGGCTTTATTGGTTTAGCGATCGCGTGGAAATACAGAATCCCGGTGGACCGTTTGGGCAGGTCACGAAGGAAAACTTTGGCACGCCCGGAGCTTGCGATTACCGTAATCCAAATCTCGCAGCCGCCATGAAAGACCTCGGCTACGTCCAGCGATTCGGGTTTGGCATTGCCATTGCCCGGCGAGAATTGGAAAAGAACGGAAATCCACCGCTGGAGTTTCAGGTCGAGGATTCCTGTATCGCGGCCATCATCAGGAGGCGATCATGAGCATTCCGGTCATCGCATTTTTCAACAACAAAGGCGGCGTCGGCAAGACCTCGCTGGTCTATCACCTCGCCTGGATGTTTTCAAATATGGGATTTCGCGTTGTCGCCGCCGATCTTGATCCGCAATGCAATCTCACCGCGTTCTTCCTTGACGAGGACCAGATCGAAGAAGCCCTTTCGCAAGAGAAGGAGAAACCAACGGTCTTCAGTGCTATACAGCCGCTGAAAGACGGCCTGGGCGATATTGCCGAAACTCACGTCGAAATCGTCTCCGACCGCCTTGGTCTGATTCTCGGCGACATGTCACTTTCTACCTTTGAAGACGATTTGTCGCAGGTGTGGCCCAAATGTTTGGATCGGGATCAGCGAGCATTTCGTGTGATTTCGGCGTTTTGGCGGCTCATTCAGTCAGCGGGATCAAAACATGAAGCAAACATGATTCTGGTTGATCTTGGACCAAATTTGGGCGCTATCAATAGAGCGGCGTTGATAGCAGCGGACTTTGTCGTGGTTCCATTGGGACCGGATCTATTCTCACTCCAAGGCCTCAGAAATCTTGGCCCTGCGATTCGTTCTTGGCGCGAGGGCTGGACCGAGCGGCTTGAAAAAAATCCATTGAAAGACGTTGAACTGCCATCGGGGAACATCAAACCGATTGGCTACATGGTTATTCGTCATTCCATACGGTTGGACCGCGCTGTAAAAGCATTTGAACGTTGGATGGACCAAATTCCATCGGTTTATGCTAGTGCCGTCTTACGCCGCGAACGGCTTGAAGACGTTACGGTCGATACTGATCCCCACTGCATCGCTAAGCTCAAAGATTATCGAAGCCTGATGCCATTGGCGCAAGAAGTCCACAAGCCGATGTTTTTTCTTAAAGCCGCTGACGGTGCGATTGGAGCACATACCTACGCCGTTAATGACGCATACAAGGACTTTGAGATTGTGGCAAATAAAATCGCTAATAAAGTAGGAATCAAGGCAAGTTCATCGCCCGAGATGGATACCACTATGCGTCAAAAAGAAATGTTTAGTTTACTGTCTAAATTACACAGACTATGACCACACCACACCATCTCGACGGCGCCGAATTCCTTACCGAAAAGACCAAGGGTCTCTACGAGCCTTCGGCCCCGAAATCGCTGGGTATCAACGCCGAACGCTCCAGCAAATCGAATCGGGCCGTCACCGACTCGGTCCCCTATTTCCAGGATTGGCGCGAGGCGGCCTATCGCGTCAAAGAATACGCCATCGCCAATCTCGACAAGCTGCTGGTCGAGTTCGAGCGGAACATCTCCGCCCGCGGGGCGACCGTGCTCTGGGCCAACGGCGCCAAGGAAGCCAACGAGCACGTGCTCCGCATCGCCCGCGAGCACAACGTCAAAAGCGTGGTCAAGTCGAAATCAATGGTCACCGAGGAGATGGAGTTGAACCACGTGCTCGAGGCCGAGGGCATCCGCGCCGTCGAGACCGATCTGGGCGAGTACATCGTGCAACTGGCCGGCCAGCGGCCCGTGCATATCGTTACGCCCGCCATTCACATGTCGGCGGCCGACGTGGGCCGGCTGTTCGCCGAAAAGCTCGGCGAGCCGTTCACCGAGGAACACACCAAGCTGACCGACGTTGCCCGGCGGCACCTCCGCGAGGAGTATCTGGCGGCGGACATGGGCGTCTCGGGCTGCAATTTCGCCGTTGCCAACACCGGCACGGCCGTGGTGATCGAGAACGAGGGGAACGCCGGCTTGAGCACAGCCACGCCGCCGGTGCACGTCGCCGTGGTGGGGATCGAGAAAGTGCTGCCCCGGCTTGAGGACCTGCCGCTGTTCCTGAATCTGCTCCCCCGCAGCGGCACGGGCCAGAAGCTGACCAGCTACACGCACCTGATCCACGGTCCCGCGCCGGGCCGCAAGCTGTACGTCATCATCATCGACAACGGGCGGAGCAACGTGCTGCTCGATCCGGCGGCCCGGTCCGTCTTGTATTGCATCCGCTGCGGGGCGTGCATCAACAACTGCCCGGTCTATCGCCACGTCGGCGGCTGGGCCTACGGCTGGGTCTATCCCGGCCCGATCGGCTCGATTCTCAGCCCTCAGTTGCTCGGCATGAAGGTAGCGGGCAAGCTCCCCTTCGCCTCGTCGCTGTGCGGGGCGTGCGGCGAGGTTTGCCCGGTGAAAATCGACATTCCGCACCAGCTCGTCCATCTCCGCCACCGCGCGGTGAACGAACCCTCGCCGATGCGTTCCTGGACCGAGCGGCTGACCTGGGCCGGCTGGGCGTTTATGATGGGCGGCCCGTTGCGCTATAAACTGACCATGACCGGCGTGCGGATCGGCGTGCGGTTGTCAAAATTCCTGCCCTGGCATCCCGGCAAGCTGGGCGCTTGGACCCGCGGCCGCGAGTTGCCCAAGGTCCCCGGGCCGGATTTCCGAAAATGGTGGCGAAAAAACAAAAATCGTTTTGAGAAGTGAGCGGCAAGATGAAGCTGACAACAAAGCAACTTAACGAAGAAAAAAAGGCATTTAATGCCGCCCTCTCGAAATATGTCCGCGGTTTGACGGAGTACGTTTCGGCTGATGACGGGCAATGGACGGTAAAGGGATTCATCGACGTTTACAAAAACGTTTATACCATCAGCGCCGATACGAAAATTGTCTCGAAGATTCTTGAAATCCATTTGTTTCCGCAGATACTCCGCTTCGCCGAGGAAGCGGGGTTCTCGATCGTCCTGGCGGAACACCAGAACTGGTATCCCGATTTGAGTTTTGTGAAAATAGACAACCCGGCGGTGAAGTTTGCCGTGGACATCAAAACCACCTACCGCGATCCCGACTTCCCGGGCCATGTCAACGGGTTTACCCTCGGTAGCCACGGTGCTTACTTCAAAAGCAGAACGTCCACCAAAAACATCCAGTTTCCGTATGCCGATTACGCGGGGCACTACTGTCTCGGGATCATCTATACGCGAAACGACGGAAGAGACTTGGACGAAACGCAGGTGATTCACGTGGCGGAGCTTGACGAAGGCGAAACACGCAAACCCTCGCGCCGCTACCGATCGACCACGGTCGATAGCCTTCGATCCATCGCGTCCGTTGTCAAGGATTTTCAGTTTTTTGTTTGTGAGAAGTGGCAACTCGCAAGCGACAAGCAGGGATCGGGAAATACGGCCAATATAGGATCGATCACCTACATCGACGACATTTTGAGCGGAAACGGCGTTTTCGCGAAACTTGGCGAAAAATGGTTCGACGAATACTGGATGAACCACGGCGTGGCCACGACAATCAAGGACGGCATGGCGAGGCCGATTCGATCCATCGTAGATTTTCTGGAGTTCAAGGGCGCCGACACTCGCAAAGTGGTATGCATGAAGACCAAACAAAGGATACCGAAGGACGGAAAATGAGGGTCATAGTTCCTCCCATCAAGAGCCAAGGCATCAAGACGAAACTAGTGCCTTGGATTCAATCGTTGACGCCCTCCGTGCAAGGCCGATGGATCGAGCCATTCCTCGGCACGGGAGTCGTGGCGTTTAACTCCGGATTCAAGAAAGCCACTCTGAGCGATGTCAACCCTCACATCATTCGGTTCTATCAAGCAGTCAAGGACCGGGAGATTACGCCGAATCTGGTTCGCGAATACTTGGAACGGGAGGGTCGCCAACTCGAAAAATCGCCGGAAAACGGATACTCGCATTTTCGAGCGATCCGCGACCGTTTCAATACCACGTACGATCCCTTTGACCTTTTGTTTCTTTCCCGCGCCGGCTTTAACGGTATGATGCGATTTAATCGCCGCGGTAAGTGGAACATACCATTTTGCCAAAAGCCGGGACGATTTTCGCGGGCCTACATCACGAAGATCGTCAACCAGGTCCACGATGTTGCTTGTCTCATCCAGCCGGAGTGGCAGTTTATGACTGAGAATTTCGAGAAGGTGATTTCCCAGGCCACGGATGAGGACATAATCTATTGCGACCCCCCTTACATCGGGCGATATGTCGATTACTACAGCGGATGGACTGAGGAAGATGAGCACCAATTGTTTCATCTGCTTTCGACGACATCGGCTAAGTTCATTCTTTCGACTTGGCATCATAATGACTTTCGGAGCAACCCATTCCTCGATTCCTTATGGAGTCGATTTCACGTTGTCACACGGGACCACTTCTATCATTCCGGCGCGAAGATCGAAAATCGCCGGACGGTTGTGGAAGCCTTGGTGTTCAACTTCCCGGCGAATGTCCAAAGACACAATCACGGAATAAAAAGGAAAAACTCACAGACGCTACTATTGGATTTACATTGCGAATATCAACCATGAGCACTCGCGACGCCATCCTGCAACGTTTGCGTACTGAATTGTCGAAATCCCGGCCGGTCTCTGAGCCGGCGCCGGTCGAGGTCTGGCCGCGTGCCAATCCCGCGCCGGCGGAGATGGCCCGGCGGTTCGCCGAGGAATTGACCGCCGTCCATGGCGAGGTGATTCGAGCCGCGTCGATGGAAGAGGCGCGGGGCAAATTGACCGATCTGGCGAAGTCGTCCGAATGGAAATTGTTGTGCGGGATGGATCGGCCGACGGTCCGCGAGGCCGCGAGCGGATTGCCGCCCGGGTCGCTTGAATGGGCGGCGTCCGATTGGCAGCCGCGGAAAATCGCCGAGTTCTCGGCCTCGGTGATCGAGGCGGATTGCCTGCTGGCCGACACCGGCTCTTGTCTGATCTCCTGTCCCACGGCCCAGGACCGGCTGCTCTGTTACCTGCCGCCGGCATGCGTGGTGATCGCGCGGGTTGACCAATTGGCCGAAAATCTGCCGGCCGTCTGGCCGTCGATCGTGGCCCGGGCGGCCGATCCGCAGCTCAGCGGCGAATTCGTGATCGTCACCGGGCCGAGCCGCACGGCCGACATCGAGAAGATTCTGATTCTCGGCGTCCACGGTCCGAAGCGACTGGTGGTAATTTTGACGGGTGAATAGCGAAAACCCCTCGCCGATTGCAACGAGTCACCCCACGCAGATACTACAGTGCGCATTTTTCGGGAAATTGAACCGGCTTGCGCCATAGTAGAGATAGTAGCGGACTCTCTTCAACGCTTCGGATTATGTTCCGGCCTGCGGGGGTGTCGAGTGAACGGCGCGGACGAAAATCGCAACGATAAGATGCTGGAGTTGCTCACCGGCGCTCGAGCAACAGCTTACGCGCTACGTTCGCACGCTGGTCCCCAATCGGGCGGACGCCGAAGAGGTGCTGCAAGAGACCAACCTCTTTCTCTGGCGCAACGCCGAGCAGTACGAGTTGGGCACGAACTTCATGGCCTGGGCCTGTCGGGTGGCCCACTTCCAGGTGCTCACTCATCGCAAGCGGCAACTCCGCAGCCGGCTCCGTTTCAGCGATGCGTTGGTCGATCAATTGGCCGACAGCGCCGTCGAGAACGCGGCTCGGCGGAACGACGAGGTCGAGGCTTTCGAGTCGTGCGTGGCGAAACTCCCCGAGCAGGATCGGGACTTGATCGATCTCCGCTACGAACCGGGCGCGACGGTGCAAAGCGTGGCCGAGCGGATTGGCCGTTCGGCGAAGGCCGTCTATTACGCCCTGGGGCGCATCCGCAGTGGTTTGTTGGAATGTATGCAACGCGCCCTTTCCGAAAGGAGGAGGGGGTGAATCGATCTGTCGCAAAATTCGCCGAACTGAACGGTTTGCTCTCGCAGCTGTGCGACGACGCGCTGGAGCAGCCCGGCTGGGATCGTTTGGAGGCGCTGTTGCTCGACGATCCGGCGGCCCAGGATATGTATCGGCGATTCGTGGCCCTGGACGTGGACCTTGCCTGGCGGGCGGCGGGCAGTTCCAGTGAGACGTTCTCGGGAGATTCGGACGGCGGGACTTTGGAAGCGGCGGTTGATGATTCGCGGCCTGAAGTAACCCTTTGCAACCTCATACCGGCCGCTGACGCGGCCGGCCATTCGCCCTCCGTGATTCCCTGTTCGCTTCCTCCACTAGCCACTAGCCACTATCCACTAGCCACTCCCTTCGTCGGCGGGCCGGTATTTTCATACCTGGTCGCCACGCTGATTTTGGGCGTGATGTTGCTGGGGGCTTGGGCCTACAAGGTCACCCAATACCGGCAAGAAGTGGTTCGCGGGCCATCCCAGGATTACTCTTTTCCCGAAAACCGCGAAATGGTCTTCGTCGGCCGCGTTACCGGCATGAAGGATTGCCTCTGGGCCGATCCGGCTACGCAAGCCTACCTCGGCTCCTCAGTCCCCTTGGGCCGCAGCTACGCCCTATCCGCCGGGCTGATGGAAGTTACTTTTAAAAGCGGTGCTACAGTTATCCTCGAAGGTCCCTGCACGTATACGGTCGAATCCGCCGCAGAGCGGCTATCTGACGCTGGGAAAACTGACGGCGCGGGTGGAGAAGAAGGGGTCGGGGGTCAGGGGACAGGGGTCAGATATCGGGGCCAAGGCATCATCCTTCATCCTTCATCCTTCATCCTTGTTCTCCGTCCGCACTCCCACGGCGATCGTCACCGACCTGGGCACGGAGTTCGGCGTCGAGGTAGACCAAGAGGGCGGCACTACTTCGTCCGTCTTCCGCGGCAGGGTAAAAGTGCAAACGGTCGGGGACGGCCAATCCAATAACATTGTACTGCGGGCCAATGAATCGGCGCGGGTGGAAATGGACAAAAAAACCGGCAGGCCGCTGATCGTAACCGGCGTCGCGATCGGCGCCGCGCCGGAGTTCGCCCGTCGTCTCTACGAGCCGCCCAAGTTCCTCGATCTGCTGGACGTCGTCGCCGGCGGCAACGGCACGGGCAAGGCCCGGGGCTGCGGCATCGACCCGCTTTCGGGCAACCGGCAGTTCGAGTTGCTCGACGACTGGCGGCATGGATACGGCGATTATCGGCGAGTCCGATGGAACAGCCTCATCGACGGCGTGTTCGTCCCCGTCGATAGTCTCGAACCCGTCCAACTGGACTCGGCCGGCCACACGTTTGACGGTTTCCCCTCGATCTCCGGCGCGACGGGCGGACCCGTTTGGACCCGTGGGGCGGAGGTTATGCCGGAGCAGTACGCACACGGATGGATATACGATATTGGCCCCAGCCGGCAATTCATGCCCGAGGGTCGGGGACTAATGTCCCTTCCCCCGAACAAAGGTTTGACGTTTGACCTGGAAGCCGCCCGTAAAATATTCCCCGAAGTTCGGCCGGCGAGATTTCGGGCCGTGGCTGGCTTGGGAGACTACTTAGCGGCGCATCCAGACGCCAAGGGCGAAAACGGAATGGCCGATGTTTGGGTCTTCGTCGACGGACGGCTGAAGTTCAAGCGGCTGAAGCTTCTCCCTCAGGACGGCCCGTTTCCAATCAATCTCGAGCTTGGTCCGAAGGACAGGTTCCTCACGCTGGTTTCCACAGATGCGGGGAACACAATCGCTCGCGACTGTGTCGTCTTCGGCGACCCGGTGCTGGACATGGCGCCGATCGGTAATCCTCGCTCAACCACGGAAGGCGCAAAGCGAAAGGAAAACAGCAAGGGCGCGAATCGTAACGGTGCAAATGTAAGCGAATGATGTTTAGTGTAACGGTGAAAAATGTTTCCGGCGCGTGTCCGGGATCGAGACTTCACAACTCCTGTTTCTTTCTCTAATGGAGGTGTCCGATGTTGCGTTCATTTCGCAAACTGATGGTAGTGGTAATCGCGGTTGCTTTCGTGGGAATGTTGGCCGGCAATGCCGCGGCCAGTTACATGTATGTGTATGACTTTGACAGCCATGTTGGGGTTCCGTTGACCACCGGAGCGCTCTATGGCCAGGACAATTGGGTCAAAGCAGGTTCGGGAACGGGAACCCTGCAAGTTGCCAGTGGGGCACCCGGATGGAGTGGAAATTACGTCACTCAGGTGACCAGCGGAATTATCGACACACAGGACTACCGCACCAATAACGTGAACTGGTCTTACACGATCGATTCCACACAAGCCTTCGATGTCTCCTGCGTGGTTCAAGTCGGCGGCAACGGCTCGGGCTATTATTATGCTCATGGAGGGACGCAATTTTACGGCCCCAGCGCCAGTTCCGGAAACAACGCTCTATTATCGGGAGTTCATGGATCGTCCGGATTATGGTGGTTTGCCGGCGGCACGCAGGCCTCGAAAACCCTAGCCTCCCTTGGCCTTACTGTCAATGATGATAAAGTCTTCCGCGTTGGATCGGTTGTGACCCCCACAATTACCCCCGGCCAATTCAGCGTGCAACCCTACTACGAAAATATAACGGATAACAGTGGGCGCCTGTATGAGGGGTCACCGATTATCGTTTCCAACAGCGGAACCCCCAACGACTACGCTCATTGGAACCTTCCGGATTGGAACGTGATTCAAGTCAGGGTGGGCCCCACTCCCGGCGGCCGCATTGACAACGTTGTTATCAGTTCCTTCCCTGTTCCAGAGCCTTCCACCCTGGCCTTGTTGGCCGCCGGTCTATTCGGTCTGCTGGCCTATGCGTGGAAAAAATGCAAGTGACAACCATTTTTGAGGGGGCAATTGCTCGGTTGGGGCGGCAGTTCAACTGCCGCCCAACGTTAGATTAGTCGGAGCGGCCGTTGAACTGCTGCCCCGGAACTCGGAGGGCGGATGGTGGATGCGTAGAAGCGGGCGCATCCACCATCCATAATTTGCCGTCCGATAAGGTGTTTTTAAGAACTACCATTATGAACTCGACTCGACCGTTCATGGCCCGCAATCAGAAATCGGCATTCACTTTGGTTGAGCTTTTGGTTGTAATCACGATCA
Source organism: uncultured Planctomycetota bacterium (assembly GCA_963733145.1). Classification (GTDB taxonomy): domain Bacteria; phylum Planctomycetota; class Planctomycetia; order Pirellulales; family Thermoguttaceae; genus JAHIKV01. The sequence goes on from CAVTCJ010000013.1 coordinate 540,903, forward strand.
TCGGCATCCTGATCGCGCTCCTGCTGCCCGCTGTTCAGGCCGCCCGCGAGGCGGCGCGACGATTGCAGTGCCAGAACAACCTCAAGCAAATCTCCCTGGCCTGCCTTTCACACGAAGAGGTGCATCGTCATTATCCCGCCGGCGGCTGGGGGTATCAGTGGCAAGGCGATCCCGATCGCGGCTTCGGCGTCGATCAGCCCGGTGGGTGGATTTTCAACATCCTGCCCTGGCTCGAACAGCAGGCCCTGCGCGATATAGGTTCGGGCGAGACCGACGCGCAGAAAATGCAGAGCCGCATCGTGCTGCAAGCGCAGCCGCTGGCGATGTTCAACTGCCCCACGCGGCGGGCGCCATCCTGTATCCCTTCGTCTACAACGGCCCGGCGGGAACGGTCATCAAACTCAACATGGACGCCCCGAACACCAAATGGTCGGCACGCGGCGACTACGCCATCAACTGCGGCAGTCAGAATTACGTCGAGACACCATCCACGGCTCAGCCCGCTTCATTCGCCGCCGCCAAGACGTTCAATTGGCCAAATCTGTCGAATCCCGCCGGCGGAACTTACCCTTACCACACCGGCATCTCCTTCCAGCGGAGCATGATCCGCGTCGCCCAGGTCACCGACGGCACGAGCAACACTTATCTCGCCGGCGAGAGATACCTCATGCCGGACAACTACGAGACGGGCATCGACGGCGCCGACAACTCGAACCTGATGACCGGCTACGAAAACGACAACTACCGCTGCACCTACCAACCGCCCATGCAAGATACGCCGGGATACTATACCACGCCCGTCAGCTACTTCGGCAGCGCTCACGCCGGCGGACTGAACATGTCGTTCTGCGACGGTTCGGTCCAGTGGATCAGCTACACCATCGACGCGAACGTCCATCTGTTGCTTGGCAACCGCGAGGACGGCACGCCGATTGACGCTAAAGCATATTAAGTTGTCGGCCAAATACAACTTCGTGTTTTGTGGTGCGGCCGTCGCGGCTGCACGGAGCAGGCGGGATGCCTGCACCACAAGTTGTTTTTGGACGACCGCTTACGGTGTTTCACCATCCCGCCACTGAACCTGCTTTTCGGGCCCACGGCTTGCATCGCGTGGGCTTTTTCGTATAACTATAACAAAGATGCGAAATGTTGCACTTGTTATCCCAAGCAAGTTCCTGCCATGAATACCATCTCACAAACATTTGTCCGACGTGATTTCCTCAAAACCGGCGTGGCCGCCGCCGGTCTGATGCTGGCCCCCGCGGCTGCCGGCTTTGCCGCCGAAGATGACAAGAAGCCCGTCCGCGTCGGATCGGTCGGCGTGGGCAATCGCGGCACGAGTTTGCTGAAAGCGCTGCTCTCTCTCGAAGGCGTCGAAGTCCCGGCCGTGTGCGACATTGACCTCGCCGCCGCCGACCGGGCGAGCAAGCTGCTCGTCAAACGCGGCCGCAAAGCGCCGGAGCTCTACACCAAAGGCGACGAGGACTTCCGCCGCCTCATGCGCCGCGGCGACCTGGATGCGGTGCTCATCGCCACGCCCTGGGAATGGCACACGCCGATGGCCGTCGAGGCCATGAAGCAGGGCAAGTACGCCGGCGTCGAGGTCCCCTGCGCGATCGAGCTCGACCAGTGCTGGGAACTGGTCCGCACGCACGAAGCGACCGGCGTGCCTTGCATGATGCTGGAAAACTGGAGCTTCCGCCGCGACAACCTGGCCGTGTTGAACATGATCCGCGCCGGGCTGTTCGGCGAGATCGTCCATTGCCACTGCGCCCATTCGCACAACTGCATCCACTGGTACTTCGACGCCCAGGGCCGCCCGCGCTGGAGCGGCAATCACCTGCTCAACCGCAACGCCGACCAGTATCCCACGCACAGCCTCGGCCCGGTGCTGAGCTGGATGGACATCAATTGCGGTGACCGTTTCGATTATCTCGTGTCGATGTCCACCCGCACGCTGGGCATCAAGGACCAACTCGAGCGCAAATACGGCAAGGACCATCCGCCGGCCAAGCTCCCCTACAAACAGGGCGACATTGTGACCACGATGGTCAAGACGGTCAAGGGGAACACGATCGTCATCGCCAACGACATGCAGTTGCCCCGGCCCTACGACAACCGCTGGCTGATCCAGGGCACCCGCGGCTTGTACAACGAGCAGCGCGACGCCGTGTACATCGAGGGCGTCAGCCCCAAGCACGAGGAGTGGGAGCCGTTCGGGCCGTATCAAAAGAAGTACGAGCACGCCCTCTGGAAAAACTCGTCGGCGGAGTTGCTCCGCCAAGGCCACGGCGGCACGGACTCGATCGAGCTCCGCGAGTTCATCCGCTCCGTCCGCGCGAAGACGCCGACGCCGATCGACGTGTACGATTCGGTGACGATGAGCGTCGTCGTTCCGCTCTCCGCCCGTTCGCTCGCCGCCGGCAGCCAGCCGGTCGAGTGTCCCGACTTCACCGCGGGCAAGTGGCGCGCCACGCGGCCGAAGTTCGCCGTAGAGCGCGGGATACGGTCCTGAATTCACGGTCTTCGCCGTAAATCAAGTCCTCCCAGGCCACTCCTGGCCGATCGATAGTCCGAGCCGCCGGACCAGCATAGAAAAATGGCCAATTCTCGGCATTATTGCACGAAATCTGCCGGGCAGTGACGATCATCGGGTGGCAGTTTTTACACCTGAGGTGGCAATGCCTGCCCTCCCCTTGCGGTTATCGACGGGGTATGGCAAAATGTCGGGTTTATTGCCTTGAAGGGCGGATTTCCAGATCCGTCTTATGACGTTGGCGGATTGGGAAATCCGTCTTACGGTGTCCACTGTTTTTCCTCGAGGAGTCCCCAATAATGCGATTTGCGAATTTCGGCAAGGGAGATCGATTGTCCAGGAGGCGGCTGAAAACTTGGCTGCACCTGGGGTGTTTGGCCGTGGTGGCCGGCGGCTTTTTGACCGCCTTCATCTGGGACAACTTGGCCGTGGGCCAGACGGACGGGAAAACGGCGCTCGATGCGGCAGCGGCCGCTGCGCCCGTCGCGCCGGTCGAGCACAAAGGCGTGCAACTCTTCCAGCCGTTGTTGAACAGTGAAAAGTACCCCATCGGCGAGCAGGTTGCCCTGATCGCCGTGCTGTTGGTGGCCGTGGCGGGACTGGTCTACGCCCGCATGTTGGTCAAACAGGTCAAGGAGGCCGACCAGGGCACGCCCAAGATGCAGGAGATCGCCCGTGCCGTACGCGAAGGGGCCAACGCCTATCTGGGGGCCCAGTTCAAGAAGATCGGCCCGCTGATTATCATCATTACGGTCGCCTTGTTCTTTACGAAATACGGCAGACGCCGCAAGACCTGCCCTTCGCCTTCGGCCGCGCCGGCGCGTTCCTGCTCGGCTCGCTGTTTAGCTGGACGGTCGGTTTCGTGGGCATGCGTCTGGCCACCACCGGCAACCTGCGGGTGGCCGCCGCCGCCAAGCGGAGCTACGGCGAAGCCATGCAGCTCGGCTACCGCACCGGCACGATCACCGGCATGTTGACCGACGGCCTGGGCCTGTTGGGCGGCACCTGCATCTTCCTGATCTTCGGCGAGCAGGCCTACGAGGCCCTGCTGGGCTTCGGCTTCGGCGGCACGCTGCTGGCCCTGTTCATGCGGGTCGGCGGCGGCATCTACACCAAGGCCGCCGACGTCGGCGCCGACCTGGTCGGCAAGGTCGAGGCCGGCATCCCCGAGGACGATCCCCGCAACGCCGCCACCATCGCCGACAACGTGGGCGACAACGTGGGCGACTGTGCCGGCATGGCCGCCGACATCTTCGAGAGCTACGAAGTCACCATCGTGGCCGCCATGATCCTCGGCCTGGCCAGCTTCGGGCACAAGGGCGTGATCTTCCCCTTGCTGGTCCGCGGCATCGGCGTGCTGGGCTCGATCATCAGCACCTACACCGTCAAGGCCGGGCCGAACGACACCTCGGACACCGCCTTGAAGAGCGTCCATCGCGGCTTCTGGATCGGCTCGATGATCTCGATCGCGGGCTTTTTCGTGATCGGCTGGTTCTACCTGCGATTCCCGGCGGAATATCTGAAGGATTACGGGATGGCCGCTGGCGGGATTTCCCCGGCGGCGACCCCGCGAATCTCTCGCCATTGGTTCAACTTCGGCGTGGCCGGGCCTCGACATGCGGCCGGCCTTGACCTGCCTGATCGGCGTGTTCCTGGCCATCGCCTTGAACAAGGTGACCAGCTACTACACGCACACCTCGCATACCCCGGTGAAATCGCTGGTCCGCAGCTGCCAGACGGGCGACGCCACGAACATCATCCAGGGCTTCGCCGTGGGCTATGAGAGCACCGTGGCCGCCTTGTTGGTGCTCGCCGGGTCGATCATCCTCTCGGTGCTCTGCTACTGGGGCATGCCGGCGGTGTTCGTCGCCTACGGCGTCGCCATGACCGGCATCGGCATGTTGACCCTCACCGGCAACACCATCTCGATGGACGTCTTCGGACCCGTGGCCGACAACGCCAACGGCATCGGCGAGATGGGCTACAACAAGGACATGGCGGGCCAGGAACTTAAGCCCGGCCAGGATGGATACATGACCCCCGAGGACTACAAGCGGTCGCGCCAAATCCTCGCCGACCTCGACGCGGTGGGCAACACCACCAAGGCCGAGACCAAGGGCATCGCCATCGGCTCGGCCGTCATCGCCGCCGTCTCGCTGTTCGCCAGCTTCATCGCCGTCATCGCCGTCGGCAGCGAGGACAAACTCGGCGAAATGACCACCGCGCAGTACAACTACTTCTCCGGCTTCCTCACCGTGGCCGACCCGAAAGTGTTGATCGGGCTGCTGATCGGCGGCTGCGTGCCGTTCCTGTTCAGCTCGATGCTGATTCGGGCGGTGGGCCGCGCGGCCTTCTTCATCGTCAAGGAGTGCCGCGTGCAGTTCAAGGACCCGGACATCATGGCCGGCAAGAAGACTGCCCAACTACGGGCGCGTGGTCAACATCTGCACCAACACCGCCCAGAAAGAACTGATCGGTCCGGGCCTGCTGGCCATCACCGCCCCGTTCGCCGTGGGCTTCCTGCTCGGGCCTTACGCCCTGGGCGGATTCCTGGCCGGCATGATCCTGGTCGGCCAACTCCTGGCCGTCTTCATGGCCAACGCCGGCGGCGCTTGGGACAATGCCAAGAAACTGATCGAGGACGAGCCCCGCACCGCCACCACCGGCAAGGGAAGTCCGAAAGCACAAGGCCGCCGTCACCGGCGACACCGTCGGCGATCCGCTGAAGGACACCGCCGGACCGGCCATCAACCCCATGGTCAAGGTGATGAACATGGTCAGCCTGCTTGGGCCTCGGACTGGTCCTGGCCTACAACGTGGCGGGCGTCCATCCCGACGTGGCCAAGTTCGACAAGAACATGCCCGTCAGCGACACACTGGCCAATCTGCCTACCGAGTGGCAGGTCGGCATTATCGTTGTCGTGGTTTGCGTCCTGCTTGACCCTCTGGGCGGTCTGGCGGAGCAAGCACGAGACGGCCGAAATGCGGGAGATCGTCGGCAGCCTGGATGACGTGGGCTAACGACGGTCGGATAGCAACCGCCGAAACGAACCGGGGGCCATTGGCCCCCGGTCTGTTTACGATATTGAACGCCGCTTGTCGTGAATGATGGCCGCCGGCTATTGTTCACGGCATTGTCAACCTGACAGTCAATAGCCGCCGCCTCCACGCGGCGTGGGGTGGGGCTATTCAGAACCTGCCGCATTGCCCTAACCGCCTGTTTTCTGTACAAACTGGTAGGTTATGCTTCAGCATAACTTAGAAACCATTGAGATGTTGTGCTGAAGCATAACCTACCCTTAGCCACCCCTTACTCCGCCCCCCAATGTCCACCGATACGACGCTCAACGAACTGCCCAAGCAATACGACCACGCCTCCGCCCAGCGGCGCTGGTATCCGTTCTGGGAGCAGCAGGGATATTTTCATAGCGAGCCGGACCCGACCCGCGAGCCATACACGATCGTCATTCCGCCGCCGAACGTCACCGGGGCGCTGCACCTCGGCCACGCCCTGAACAACACGCTCCAGGACATCCTCATCCGCATGAAACGGATGCAGGGCTTCGAGACCCTGTGGCTGCCGGGCACGGACCACGCCGGCATCGCCACCCAGGCGGTCGTCGAGCGGCGGCTGCTCGAAGAGGAAAAACTCAGCCGGCACGACCTCGGCCGCGAGGGACTCGTCGAGCGAATATGGAAATGGAAGGACGCCTACGAGGCCCGCATCATCGGCCAGTTGAAGCAGATGGGCTGTAGCTGCGACTGGTCGCGGCTCCGCTTCACGCTCGACGACGTCTGCGCCCGGGCGGTCCGCGAGACCTTTTTCCAACTCTTCAAGGAGGGCAAAATCTATCGCGGCAAGCGGCTCGTCAATTGGGACACCTATCTGCAAACCGCCGTCAGCGACGACGAGGTCTTCCACGAGCCGGTCAAGGGGCACTTCTGGCACTTCCGCTATCCGGTCGTCGATCCGAAGCCGGGCGAGCCGACGCACATCACCATCGCCACCACCCGGCCCGAGACGATGCTCGGCGACACGGCCGTGGCGGTGCATCCCGATCCGGCCGCGGCGCTGAAGCAGGCGGAAAACGAATTGCGCGAGCGGCTTGCGGACGCCCCGGCCAAGGAGAAGCCGGACATTCAGAAGCAGATCGACGAAATTGAGCGGCGGCGCGTCGAAATGTTGCCGCGATTGGAAATGCTACGCGACATGGTTTCCAGTCAAACTTATTTGGAATTGCCGCTAACAGGCCGCACAATACCGCTCATCCTGGACCAATGGGCAAAACCAGAGTTAGGCACAGGTTGCGTAAAAATCACACCAGCACACGATCAAAACGATTACGAGGTGTGGCAGCGACATAATACATCGGTTGAGTGCATCAACATTCTCAATCCCGATGGAACTTTGAACGACAATGTACCGAAAAAGTATCGCGGCATGACGGTCAAAAAAGCCCGCGAGGCGGTGGTGGCCGACATGGAGCAAGCGGGGTTATACGATCCCGGAACAGATTGTGAGGACCGCGAGATCGACCTGGCCCACAGCGACCGCTCGAAGACGCCAATCGAGCCAATGTTAGTTGACCAGTGGTTCATCAAGATGGATGAACTTGCCCAAACGGCAATGGACGCGGTTGTTGATGGCCGCGTGAAAATTATCCCCGAGCGTTACGCCAAAGGCTATATCGATTGGCTCAGCGAGAAACGCGACTGGCCCATCGGCCGGCAACTTTGGTGGGGACACAGGATGCCCGTATGGACGCTAATTTCCAGCGATGTAAACGACGAGGGAGAGAGTGACCGTCTGTGTAAGGAAGAAGAAAAACTCAAGACACTACTGGAAAAGTGGAAAGCTGAGGGACGAGTTTGCGTCCAACTTGAAGAATCGGACCAACTGTGTATTCGTTCCGAACATACGCAGGCAGATTTGGACAGCATGGACGAGTTATCGCGAATGATGCATATGGTCGACTGCCGAGATACAGGACAAATGTTCTTTCGCTATGATCGTTGTTATTACATCTGCGTTCGGAGTGGAGAAGTAGAAGTTGAACGCGAGTTGGATTGCTTCAGCTTTGTCAAGCGAGAGCAGGACGTTCTCGACACCTGGTTCAGTTCCGCTCTCTGGCCGCATTCAACATTGGGCTGGCCCGATCCGCCGGAGGATTTGAAGGGCTGTCTGCAATACTACTATCCGACCAGCGTGCTGATCACCAACCGCGACATCATCTCGCTGTGGGTCGCGCGGATGGTGCTGATGGGGCTGCACAACGTGGGCGAAATCCCCTTCCACGAGGTCTACATCCATCCGAAAATCCTCGACGGCTACGGCGAGGGGATGTCGAAATCGAAGGGGAACGGCGTCGATCCGATCGACGTGATGGACAAGTTCGGGGCCGACGCCCTGCGGTTCGGCATGGCCCATCTGACGACCGAGACGCAGGACGTGCGGGTGCCGGTCGAGTTCGAGTGCCCGCACTGCACGAAGCCGATCGAGCAGACGAAGAAGAACCGCGTGCTGCCGCGGATCGAGTGCCCGCATTGCAAAAAGCCGTTCTCCACGCAATGGGCCGAGAAGCCCGAAGACAAGGCCCTGCCGCGCGGGGCGGTGGTCAGCGAGCGGTTCGAGCTGGCCCGCAACTTCTGCAACAAACTCTGGAACGCCTCGCGCTTCGCCCTGATGAACATGGAAGGTTTCCAGCCGGGCGCGGTGGCCGACGACGAGCTGTTCGTCGAGGACTCGTGGCTCTTGAGCCGGCTGGCGACCGTCACCGGGCAAGTGACCGCGGCGTTGGAAGAGTATCGCTACTCGGACGCGGCCCGGACGCTGTACGATTTCGCCTGGGACGAGTTTTGCAGCTTTTACGTCGAGATGGTCAAGGGCCGTTTGCAGGACGAAGTTCAGCGGATGACGGCCCAGCGGGTGCTGGCCCACGCGCTCGACGTGCTGCTGCGGCTGCTGCATCCGATGATCCCGTTCCTGACCGAGGACGTTTGGCAGCGGTTGGGCGAATTGGCGCCGGAGCGGGGAGTAGACGAGCCGCGGCCGGCGGCCGAAAGCGTGATGATCGCCCCCTGGCCGGAGTGCGATCCGCTGCGGCAGGACCCGGAAATCGAGGCCCAGTTTGCCCGGTTCCAGGAGGTGCTCCGCGCGGTCCGCGACATCCGCGCCCGGCAGAACGTGCCGCCCAAGACGCCGGTCAAGTTCTCGGTCCGCTGCGGGCGGGACGTGGCCGAACTGCTCGAGCCGATGAAGCCCTACTTTCCCGCGATGGCCGGGGCCACGGCGGTCGAGTTCGGCCCCGACGCCGCCACGCCGCCGCTAAGCGCGACGCAAACGCTGTCGAACATTGAGGTGTTCGTCGATCTGGCCGGGCTGATCGATCCCGAGGCCGAGCTTGTCCGCAATCGGCAAGAGCGGGAACGACTGACCGGCTTCATCGCCGCGAAGGAAAAGAAGCTAACGAACGCGAACTTCGTCGAGCGCGCCCCGGCCGAGGTGGTCCAAAAAGAACGCGACAGTCTGAAAGACCTGCAAGATCAACTGGCGGCGGTCGAGGAGGTGATTCGGCGGCTGGGCGGCGCACGAAAAGCCGCGACCATCAGGTCGCGCCTTGAGAAACCGCAAGCGGTAAATAAGCGTCGCGAAGCCGCAAGCGGCTTATTGATTCAATTCCGCTCAGACCAGTTCTTTGCGGACGGCCCAGACCGCGGCCTGGGTCCGATCGGAGACGCCGATCTTCCGCAGGATGTGCTGCACGTGCTCCTTGACCGTCTCGTAGCTGATGTGCAGCGCGTTGGCGATTTCCTTGTTCGTCAGGCCGTAGGCCAACTGGCGGAGGACTTCGCTCTCGCGTTGGGTCAGGGGGACTTCGACGTCAGCGGTCAGCCGTGGCGTGGCCAACGCGCCGGTGACGCGGCGCAGCTCCTCGCGGGTCCAGGCGCTTTCGCCCGAGGCCGCGGTGCGGATGGCGGCAATCAAGGCGTCGCGCGTGCAGCCCTTCAGCAGGTAGCCGCTCGCGCCGAGGGCCACCGCCCGGGCCACGTAGGTCGGGTTGTCGAAGGTCGAAAGGATCATGATCGGCAGGTCGGGCTTGTCCAGCTTGATCCGGCCCAGAGAGGTCAGTCCATCGCCGTCGGGCATGCGAATGTCCAACAGCACAACGTCCACCTCGTTCTCCAAGGCGAACTTGACGGCGGCCGCGCCGGTGGACACTTCGCCAACCACCTTCACTTCCGTGTCGGCCAACATGGTCTTCAATCCGCAACGCACCACTTCGTGGTCGTCGGCGATCAACAATCTGATTTTGTTAGTCATGTTTTTCTCCCGAAAATTGCGAAAGTTGTAGTTTGTATATTGCCCGTCGTCGGGCTCAGATTCCGCCGTATCATGGGGGTCTTGGCGGACACTGCTGGTTTGCCCCCAGAACTAGTCAGTGGAGCTTACCCCAGTAATCATAGCAGAAATTCGGCTGGGGGGGAGGCCCCTAGCGGATTTTTGGGGTAAACCGTGAAGAAAAAACAAGAAACCCCGCACCGATCAACGTAACCGGTTGCGGGGTAATGACTTAAAAAATGAGGCGCCGGTGGGAGTTGAACCCACGATGGCGGATTTGCAATCCGCTGCCTTAGCCACTTGGCTACGGCGCCATGTAGGGCGACTATTGGTATCGGATGCCGACCGGCATATTCGTTACCAACGGCGGCACAATCGGCAAAGTTTGCCGTCACGACCCGAATCATATCAAACGTCCGGCCGCGAGGGAAGAGGCGCACTTGCCCTCCCGATTTTCAGGATGCGGAATTTTCCATCGGCGGTGATCCGCCCGTACAACCCGGACATTCGGTATACCTTATTTTCCGCTCCCAACTTCATGCCGTTTGCAGCCAAATTCAACGCGCAGAACTGGCATAATCCGAAGATTTCCCGTTCGAGGTTTGACCGGCCCACTCATTATCGCCGATACAAGTAATACACCTTCGGACGGGGTTTAGGCCGTGAATACCAGCAGCTTCACCTCAACACTGCTCGCCTTCTTGTTTCCGTGGCACCACTCCAGTCTGGTCGATCAACTGGGTGGCGAAGCGGCCCGGGAATGTCGCTCCGATATCTGGCGGCGGATTTGCCCCCGCACCCACTGCATGGGCATTCCCGAAATCAGAGGCTACGCCAGGGCGCAAGCGGCCGAGTCCTTGCCGGCCGAGGTCGATCGGGTCCTGGATCGTCATCGCCTCGGATACTCCTTGAAGAACCGCGTCCTGGCGGCCGGCCTGGAACAGATCGTGGTGATGCTGGTTCGGGATTCGTTCAGCGAGCCGTATTTTGCCGACTCGGAACAGATCGCCGCATAATCCCCCCTCCGGCAGCACCTTGCCCGCTCTCCTAAACGGCGATAGAATCGCTGTTTTTACGGCCAAAGGTGCGGAATTATGAATATCGTGCGGAATTTGGTGGTGGCCCAGAGCGGCGGCCCGACTCCGGTCATCAACAGCAGTCTGCGGGGAATCATTGAGGCCGCCCGCGAGTGCCGGAACATCGGAACCGTGTTCGGCGCCCGGCACGGCATCGAAGGCGTGCTCAAGGAAGAATTGCTCGACCTTTCGGCGCAGTCGGCCGAAGAGGTTGCCCTGCTGCGGTTCACGCCGGCCGCCGGTTCGATCGGCACCTGCCGCTACAAATTGCGGGAAAACCAGGGCGAAGATTTCGACCGGGTCCTCGAGGTCTTCCGCGCGCATCAAGTCGGCTACTTGCTCTACATCGGCGGCAACGACTCGATGGACACGGCGAACAAAATCGCCCGGCTGGCCCGCGAGCGGGGCGCGGACCTCGTGGCCGTGGGCGTGCCGAAGACGATCGACAACGACGTGGGCGATGCCCAGTTCCGGCTGATCGACCACACGCCCGGCTACGGCTCGGTCGCCCGATATTGGATGCACAAGGTCCAGGAGGCGAACGAGGAGAACGCCGGTTCGTCGCCGGCCGATCCGGTACTGGTAATGCAGGCGATGGGGCGCCGGATCGGCTTCATTCCGGCCGCCGCCCGGCTGGCCGACCCCGCGCGGGAAATGCCCCTGCAAATCTATCTGTCCGAAAGCCATTGCAGCCTGCAACAGCTTGCCGACCAGGTACACGACCAATTGCGCCGCGCGGGCCGGTGCATGGTCGTCATCAGCGAGGGGTTCGAGGTAGGACAGGTTGGCAACCTGTCCCCAGCGATTCCAGGACAGGTTGACAACCTGTCCTACGTGAAAGACTCGTTCGGCCACGTCGAGTTCGGCGCGTCGAAGATCTCCGTCGCGCAAGCCGTGGTGAACTACCTCAACCAGGCCGGTCTGCCCTGCAAGGGCACGGCCCGGGGCGACGTGCCCGGCACCGATCAACGCCACACGATGGCCTACGCCTCGGCGGTCGATCTGGACGAGGCTTATCGCCTGGGCCAGAAGGCGGTCGAGTTGGCCGCCGGGGGCTGTAGCGGTTTCATGGCCACGATCCTCCGCGAGCCGGGGCCGATCTACAGCGTGCGGTACGACAAGGTGCCGCTGGCCGAGGTGGCCAACAGCGAGCGGGCGTTCCCCGCGAACTGGATCGACCCCAGCGGCTGCGACGTGACCGACGATTTCGTCCGCTACGCCAAGCCGCTTGTAGGCAACGATATGATTAGTCTGCCGACGATCGACGGCCGGCAACGGATGACCCGGTTCCAGCCGATCTTCGCCGAGCAAAAATTGGACAAGTACATACCGCAAGCGGATCGCAAGAAAATCATAAAGCCGCGACCGTTGGTCGCGCCCGGATAATAAACAATCACCATTCATGTTTAGCGGCCGTCGGCACGATGGCCCGGGTTCAACTCCAGGCCGTCGTGCCGACGGCCGCTAGACGGAGACATTGTATTCACCGACGACACCATGATTGACTTCACACCCCGACACGACTTCCTGGTGGGCATCGACTCGGACGGCTGCGCGTTCGACACGATGGAACTGAAGCACAAGGAGTGTTTCATTCCCAACATCATCAACTTTTACGAATTGCAGGGCGTGAGCCGCTACGCCCGCGAGGCGGCCGAGTTCGTCAACCTCTACTCGAAGAGCCGGGGCATCAACCGCTTCCCGGCGCTGGTCGAGGTTATGGAATGGCTCAACCGCCGGCCGGAGGTCAAGGCCCGCGGCGTCCGCGTCGAGATCCCGAAATCGCTCCGCAACTGGATAAAAAGCGAGACGAAGCTGGGCAATCCCGCCCTGGAGGTCGAGGTCGAGCGGACCGGCGACCCGGACCTGGTCCACGCCTTGGATTGGTCCCGGGCGGTGAACGAGTCTATCGCCCTGATGGTCCGCGGCGTGCCGCCGTTCCCCTTCGTCCGCGAGAGCCTGGAGAAGCTCGGCAGCCGGGCGGACGTGCTCGTGGTCTCGGCCACGCCGAACGAAGCCCTGCACCGCGAATGGGCCGAGCACGATCTGGACCGCTACACCGTCGCCATCTGCGGGCAGGAGATCGGCACGAAGCGTGAATCGCTCGCGGCGGCGGCGAAGTATCCGGCCGCCCACACGCTGATGATCGGCGACGCCCCCGGCGACCACAAGGCGGCCGTGGCCAATCGTGCGTTGTTTTTCCCCATCAACCCCGGCGCGGAGGAGGCCAGTTGGCGGCGGTTTTTCGAGGAAGGCATCGACCGCTTCTTCGCCGGCACGTTCGCCGGCGAGTACGAGGCGGCGTTGCTGGCCGAGTTCGACCGGCATTTGCCGGAACGGCCGCCGTGGGAGGCGGGGGAATAGTGGTTTGTGGATAGTGGCTAGTGTTTAGTGGTTAAGTGGTTAGTATTCAGTAGTTGGAAGTTGGCTTGCCGGATGTCGGCCCGTTTAGCCGCCGCGTCCACGCGGCGAAGGTAGCGGAGTGACGTTTAGCGGCCGTCGGCACGACGGCCCACGAATATGGCCCAATATCACTGGAGAACTTCTTGATGGAAAAAGAACTCATCGTTCAACTTCACGCCAGCTTCGAGCAATTGGTGCATAGTGAAGAGGAGAGCGGGATCGAGTTTTGGCTGGCCCGGGACTTGCAAAAGATACTGGATTACCAAACCTGGAGGAGTTTTGAGCAGGTTATTGAGAAAGCCGTAACTGCCTGCCAGAACGCAGGTTACAACCCCAGGGACCATTTTGCCGAGGTCAGCAAAATGGTCCCCCTCGGGTCGGGTGCGGAGCGGGAAGTGGGCGACTATATGCTCACCCGATACGCCTGCTACCTGATCGCCCAGAATGGCGACTCGACCAAAGCCCCGATTGCGTTCGCCCAAACGTATTTCGCTGTCCAGACCAGAAAACAGGAGCTTATCGCGCAACGGATTGTCGAGGCGGAACGGCTTGGCGCGAGAAGAAAGTTGACGTTTTCCGAAAAAGAACTCTCGGGGATCATTTTCGAGCGGGTCGGCGATGAAAAGAGTTTTGGGCGGATCCGCAGCCGCGGCGACCAAGCGCTCTTCGGCGGGCGAACGACGCAGCAGATGAAAGCGCGATTGAAAGTCCCCAACAGCCGCCCGCTGGCCGACTTCCTGCCCACGATTACAATCAAGGCCAAGGACTTCGCCAACGAGATCACCAATTTCAACATCAAACGCGACGACCTGTGGGCGGAAAGCTCGATTTCCAGCGAGCACGTCAAAAACAACGCCGAGGTCCGAAAGCTGCTCGGAAAGCGCGGCATCGTGCCCGAGCAATTGCCCCCGGCGGAAGACATCAAGAAGATCGAGCGGCGGGTGGAGTCGGAGCAGAAGAAGCTGCCGAAACAGGTGAAGGCGCTGGAATCAGAAGAAGCAGAATAACAAAGCGTAGTTTTTTCGTTTAGCCGCCGCGTCCACGCGGTGAAAATAACGGCAATCGTTTAGTACTAGCATGCGATCGCGTGACGACACGACGGTCGCAATTATGGCTGTTCGATGTATTGACGCGAAACAGAATTGCGAGTTCATCCACCGTGATGCAGACAGCGTGCCTTATATAGCTGCCGTCGAAGACGGGCAAATGGTCCACATACAACGGAAAGGGCATATTCATGGGTAATTTTTACACAAACTATATGCTACGAGGCCCGAGTCAGCAGGCCGTTGCCAAGGCTATTGTTGGCCGCAAGGCTGTGGTAACACCTGCACAGAATGAATGTGTTGTAGTTTTTGACGAACAATCCGATGAGCAGGATCAAGAAGTGATCGGGAACTTAGCTGCACATTTATCAGGTCAATTTCAATGTCCAGTGCTGGCAATACTGAACCACGACGACGACATTCTATGGTATCAACTTTATAATAATGGCACTCTGAGCGATCAATACGATTCCAGCCCCGGTTATTTTGATCCTACGGCAGAACCCTCCACTCCCGCCGGAGGTGATGCAGCAAGATTATCGGCTGCGTTTTGCTCCACTGATCCGGCTGCCCTGGAAAATATTCTTCGGAAATCGTCCTACGATGATGATGGTTACACCTTTGAGTGCGAGCGTCATGCGGACTTAATGAATGCACTTGGTCTTCCTAAATATGGGGTTGGCACGGCTTATGAAAGTTTTGAAAATGACGAATATCCCGATGGACTGTCGATGGAAAACATTATTCGCTGTGAATGAATACAGAATGTTTGAGCAGCACTGGTTATAAAAACTCGATCTACCGCCGCATGGACGCGGCGGCTCAACTGATAACTGACCACCGAAAACCAACCACTAACCACTCCCCACTACCATGAAATGCGACATCGGACTGATCGGCCTGGCCGTGATGGGCGAAAACCTGGCCCTGAACATCGAAAGCCGGGGGTTCTCCATCGCGGTCTTTAACCGCACCGTCAGCAAAGTTGACGATTTAATCAACGGCCGGGCGAAGGGTAAAAACTTCGTCGGCTGCCACTCGCTCGAAGAGCTGGTCGAGAGCCTCGCCAGCCCGCGGAAAGTGATGCTCATGGTCAAGGCCGGGCCGGCCGTCGATGAGTTCATCGAGCGGCTGATCCCGCTGCTCGCGCCGGGCGACGTGATTATCGACGGCGGAAACACGCTGTTCAGCGATACCGAGCGGCGGACCAACTACGTCGAATCGAAGGGCCTGCTCTACGTCGGCACGGGCGTCTCCGGCGGCGAAGAGGGGGCGCTGAAAGGCCCCAGCATGATGCCCGGCGGCAGCGACGCCGCCTGGCCGCTGGTCAAGCCGATCTTCCAGGCCATCGCAGCCAAGGTCGGACCGAACGGCGACGTGCCCTGCTGCGAATGGGTTGGGCCGCGCGGCGCCGGCCACTACGTCAAAATGGTCCACAACGGCATCGAGTACGGCGACATGCAGTTGATCTGCGAGGCCTACTGGCTGCTGAAACAAGCCGCCGGCCTGACGAACGACGAACTGTACGACGTCTTCCAGCAGTGGTACAAAGGCGATCTGAACAGCTACCTGATCGAAATTACCCGCGACATTTTCAGCGTCCGCGACGAGGCGACCGGCGAATACCTGGTCGATATGATCCTGGACACCGCCGGGGCGAAGGGGACTGGCAAGTGGATGAGCCAGTTGGCCCTCGACCTGGGCGTGCCGAGCACGCTTGTGACCGAGGCCGTCTATGCCCGCTGCCTCTCGGCGATGAAGGACGCGCGAGTTCGGGCGAGCAAGGTGCTGCGCGGGCCGACGGGAAAATTCCGCGGCGACCGGGCGAAGTTCATCGAGCAGGTGCGGCAGGCCCTGTATGCCGCGAAGATTTGCAGCTACGCCCAGGGCTTCGTGCAGATGCAGGCCGCGGCGCGGGAGCACGACTGGCCCCTGAAATACGGCGAAATCGCCATGCTCTGGCGGGGCGGGTGCATCATCCGGGCGGTGTTCCTCGAACGGATCAAGGAGGCCTTCGACGCTCGCAAGCCGCCGGAAAACCTGCTGCTGGCGCCGTACTTCAAGACGGCGGTCCGCAAGGCGCAGGTCGCGTGGCGGGCCGTGGTGACGACGGCCGTGCGGCTGGGCATACCCGTCCCCGCCCTGTCGGCCGCGCTGGCCTATTACGACGGCTATCGCAGCGCACGGCTGCCGGCCAACCTGTTGCAGGCCCAGCGCGACTACTTCGGCGCCCATACCTACAACCGCATCGACCGCGAAGGCGTGTTTCATAGCGATTGGATCCGGCTGCGGAGGGAACCGCCCGCGGAGTAAATTGTTTGCATGTGAGCGTCCGGCATACGTTTCATTTAGCATTCGTATAATTTAGCCCCCCCCGTGAATACAGGGGGGCAATGTCGGTCGGCGCTCCGTGCCGTGCCCCCGGTGTATTCACCGGTGGCTAAATGGATCGACAACGTCGCAAACTCAATATGGTGGGACCGCGCTAACGCTTGTCCCACCCTACCGTGCGGAAAGAACCTTGTGAACGCATTGGTCACCGGCGGCGGCGGCTTTCTCGGGCTGTACGTCGTCGAACAACTCATCGAACGCGGCGACCGGGTCCGGGCGATCTGCCGCCATGATTGCCCGCGGCTCGACGCCCTGGGCGTCGAGTCGATCCGCGCCGATCTGCGCAACCGGCAGGCGCTCATTGATGCCTGCCGCGGCATGGACGTTGTGTTTCACATCGGCGGTGTGACCGGTTTCGGCGGCACTTGGAAACACTATTTCGAGAACAACACGCTCGCCACCCGGCACGTCGTCGAGGGCTGCCTGACGCACGGCGTCGGCCGGCTGGTCTTCACCAGCAGCCCGAGCGTGACCTTCGACGGCCGGAGCCAGCGGGGCGTCGACGAATCGGCCCCCTATCCGCGCCGCTGGCTCTGCCATTATCCGCACTCGAAGGCGCTGGCCGAGCGGCACGTGCTGGCGGCCAACGGCCGTGACGGGCTGCTGACCTGCGCCCTGCGGCCGCATCTGATTTGGGGCCCGCGCGACCGATACCTGATTCCGCGGCTGCTGGACAGGGCCCGCTCGGGCCGGCTGCGGCGGGTGGGCGACGGCACGAACCTGATCGACACGGTGTACGTCGAAAACGCGGCCGCGGCCCATCTGCTGGCGGCCGACGCCCTGCGGCCTGGCGCGCCCGCCGCCGGCCGGGCGTACTTCATCTCCCAGGGCGAGCCGGTGAACTGCTGGCGATGGATCGACGAGCTGCTCGCGCTGGCCGGGCTGCCGCCGGTGCGAAAGGCCATCTCGGCCCGCGCGGCGTGGCTCTCGGGCATGTTCTACGAGGCGTATTACCGGCTGCTGGACCGCCGCGACGAGCCGCCGATGAACCGCTTCCTGGCGGCGCAGTTGTCGGCCTCGCACTATTTCGACATCACCCGCGCCCGCCGGGACCTCGGCTATCGCCCGCTCGTCTCGACGGCGGAAGGCATGCGCCGTCTGGCCGCCTGGGGTTTGTCTGATAAGTAGAATGCGTCCTCGACGCATCGATATTGCGTAACCGTTCACGGAGCGGCAGGGGAGTGGTCCATTTTTCGGCGGGAAAACGTAATTTCATCGATAATCCGTGGGCCGAAAACATGGACCGGTCCCCCTCCCGCCGCTCCAGGGGGACAGTCCCATTCTCGCGGCGGCAAAGCTCATTCGCGGGGCTACGTCCCTCGTGCCGCGAAAATTGGGACAGTCCCCTGTGAACGGTTACGATATTGCTAATCCCGCGTCCCCTCTCTATTCATCCCGTCTACTCCGCGAACGTCAGCACTTCGTAACGAAAATCCGTGTAGTCGCCGTAGCCTTGACCCTGCTTCACGGTAATCCGGATCTTCAATACCGATTTACCTCGGGTCAAGTCGGCCGGCAAATCGAAATCCGAATCGAACCAACGCAAGAACTCATTCCGGTCGGAATGATACCACGTGCCGGCTGGGCGGCCATCCACAAACACCTCGGCCGCCTGGCGCGGACCGGCTTGATCGAGCCGGCGGCGGAGATGCACGCCTTCGTTGCGCGGGTCGATGGCCACCGTGAAATTGATCTCGCCGCCGGCATGGCTGCGGCCGGAGTCGCGCACCAGCGTTTCGTCGCCGCCGCCTTCGTAGGCCGATTCCAGCTTCCCGGTCAGTTTGGAATTGCTCGCCCGATAGTCGTGGGCGCGCTCGCCGGTAGGATTGGCCACGTCCAGGAAGTCAGTCTGCCGCAGCCGCGGCCGCCGGCTGAGATAATAATAACCGAGGCTCCGGTACCGCGAAACGATGTCGCTCCGGCCGCCGTGCTGGATGCGGGCGTCGAGCGAACGGTAGAACGGAATCGGAGCGTCCAGATGGAAGCGGTAGTAGCACGCCGGAGAGGGCTTGAACTTGAAGGACCTTGGGCTAAGGACGGTATCGACAATATCGCTCGTGCAGCCGACAAAGGGCTTGTTGAAAACGGGGGTCGGCCAGAGGCAGGCCAGGTAATAGTCTTCGGTGCCCGTGCCGTTAATTTGCGGATGCCGGCGCCGTCGATAGTGAATCGCTCGTCGCCCTCGCAGTAATGCGAACCGAGCATGGTCTGCACGACGCCTACGAACCAGCCGGTCCCGGCGGCGTCGCAGAAGAGCCAGTCGCGGCCCATGACGGTGCGGCCGTCGCGGTACACGGCGTGGAAGCGGCCGGCTTTATTTTCGGCGTATCGCGGCGGCGCCAGCTTCACCTCGGCGGCGATGCGGCCAACGGGCTTCTCCGAACGGTTCACCAGCGCGATGCGTCCTTTGTGCCAAAAGGGCATGCGAAAACGGCTGGTCAGCCGCACTCGATTGCCCGGCAGTTCATCCACCCTGATCGGCAGCGCCCGCACGTCCGTAACCTCTGATCCCACGGCGAAGAACATGCCCAGCGGGGCCAGCACGTCGGGCCGCGACGATTCGTCCCACAGCATCTCGATTTCCGTGCCCTGCAAAAACGCCTCAGTTGCATCGCCCTCGATGGTGACGCAGACGACCGTTCCGGCCTTTGCGACGTTCAATAATTCCAGCCGATTGCCGGGATTCACGGCGTCGGCCGTGGTGTGGATCGTTTCCGCATCGGCCGGCGGCTGAAGCTCTTCGCCCGGCCGTGCGAAGGCCCGCGACAAATATGTCCGATCCTCCTTGCCGGTGAACGTGACGACCGGCGTTCCGTAGGGATACCGTTCGTAGATGAAGTGATGGAACATGACCTTGCCTTGAACGCTGATTTTCAGCGACTTGGCGAAAGGGATCGGCACGAAGCAGTTTCCCGCCCGGGGGTCTTCGCCGTAGTACCCCAGTTTTTCGTAGTAGACCAAAGGCGCGGGGAGGAGCGGATGCTTGCCCTGAAACAACTCGATGGCGGGTATGGCGAATCGCGGCTGCGACTCGCCGTCGAAGTAGAACTTGAAGACTTGCCCGGCGTCGATGCAGGTTTCCCAGAAGCTACGGAGGCAGCCCGGTCCCGCGGCATCGAAAATGACCGCATCGCCGTGTCCGTCTTTGTACAAGAACCAACCGGCGTCGCCGTTAAGCCCTTTCTTGTTGTGACTGGAGATTTGTTCGACGCTGACGTTCCGCGGCAGCAACGGCAGCCGGTCCAGCGTGGCCGGCGCACAGGGCGAATCGGCGCAGATTGCCGGCAAACCGGACAATTGGCAAACAACGACGGTCAACATAATCACCAACGTCTGCGGAATCTTGAGCATGCTGCGGCTCCCTGCGCGGTTGTCTAACAATGGTTACGACGACATTATTGTCAACTTTGTATCACTCATTGCCGGCGTCGGAACGACTTTAACTAGCCGTTCATTACGGCTCGGTTGTCATCTTTTCGCCGTCCACCCGTAATCGTAATACTGATGCCGGAGATTTCCGTCCGCGGCGAGGTCGAGGATGCCGAAGCCTTCTTGAAAACCTTTGAAGGGTCCGCCCCACCAGGCGCCGGAGACGGCGCCGTCGCAGACGAAAGTCAGGTCGCGGAACTTGACCTGATCGACCTGGTGCTGATGGCCGGACAGAGCCAGCCGCACGTTGTGCCGGTTCAGCAGTTCGGCCAGCGCCCGGGCGTTGCGGCACATCAGGCCGTGGGGCACCGCCCGGGCGTCGTGGTCTTTCGTGTCCTCGAAGACCGTCATGCTGAAGATGGGAATGTGGCAGACGACGGCCGCGGGCATTTCCGCCGGCTTGGCCTGCAATTCCCGTTTCAACCAGTCCATCTGGGCGTCGTCGATGTACGATATGTAGCCGTAGGCGATTTTCGTGGCGGGAAACTCGGCCGGCTGAACGTCGTCGAGCACGTAGAACCGCCAGCCCTGGTGGTCGAACCGATAGTACGTGCTCGGCAGTTCGAGCATCTCGCAATACATCTTCTTGCCGTACTGCGGATCGCTCGTCTTGACGCCCTTTTTCATCGACCAGCCGAAAACGTCGTGGTTGCCCAGGCAGAACTTCACCGGGATGCCGGCATGATCGGCCATCGTCTTTTTCAGCAGCGTGAAGAGCAATTTCGCCCGCTCGTGGGTCTGGCCGAGGGCGTCCATGACGTTGTCGCCGCCGGTGAGGATGAAGTCCGGCTTGGGCGTCAGTTTGTTGACCGCCGCGAGGCAGGACCGCAAGCCATCGGCAGCGTGAAGCTCGGGCTGCAAGTGGATGTCGGTCAGATGGACGAAGCGGAAGCCGGCGGTGTCGGCCGCGGGAATTTCGGCCGACGCGCCGGGGATTTTGCCGACGGTCAAGGCAGCCGCGGCCGCCGCCGAGACGCCGAGGAAATTGCGCCGCGTGAGGATGGTTTTCATGGTTGGGGTGCTCCCGGTTATATGGCTGCTCGGTGATTCCATTGCGAAACCGCAAGCGGCTTCCAGAACGTACGGGACGGTCAATCCTTAAAGAGAGGCAAGTGGGGTGGGTCAGGCGGCGGCGAGACCCCACCACGAGGTTGCGCGGATTATGGTGGGGCTGCGCTGCACTTGACCCACCCTACGCGAATTCCAATATACCAGCCGGAGGCGGCCAAGGAAAGAAAGCGGAATGAATCCAGGGCGTCAGCGGCGCGGCGGCAGGTCGCGGGCGACGTAGACCAACATCGAGCGCGGCTCCATCGTCACCACGTTGTTTTTCGGCGGCGGGGGGCCGTCCAACTCGGGATGGATGTCCTCGGGGCTGGCGGCCGCCGTGTTCAACAGCAGCCGCCACTCGAGATTACGGATCGCGTGCGGCAGGATGAAGTGCCGGGAATCGCTGCCGGCGTGGATCAGGATCAGCAGATGATGGTTCGGCGGCGAACGGGGGTCTTCCGGCGGGGCGGCCCCGAACAGACAGACCAGGCTCCGCGAATCGGCCGACCAGTCCACCTCGCCGCCGCTGGGGGCGAACCAGCTCGCGTCGGGCAAACCGTCCGGCCGCGCCGGCCCGCCGCGGAGGAAGTCCATCTGCCGGACCGTCGGCTCCGAACGGCGAAAGCCGATCAGCGCCGCGCAGAACCGCCGCAGTTCCTCGTGATCTTTCACCAATCGCCAATCGAACCAGGAGATTTGGTTGTCCTGGCAGTAGGCGTTGTTGTTGCCGCGTTGGGTGCGGCGACATTCGTCGCCGGCGAGCAGCATCGGCACGCCCTGGCTTAGCAGCAGCGAGGTCATCAGGTTTTTGATTTGCCGCAGGCGGACCGATTCGATCTTGTAGGACAGGTTGTCAACCTGTCCAGGGGTTTTGGGGGACAGGTTGTCAACCTGTCCTGCGGTCTTAGTGGACAGGTTAGCAACCTGTCCTACAATGGGCCCTTCGGCGCCGTAGTTGTAGCTGTAGTTGTCGGCGCCGCCGTCGCGGTTCTCCTCGCCGTTGGCCTCGTTGTGTTTTTCGCTGTAGGAGACGAGGTCGTTCAGCGTGAAGCCGTCGTGGGAGGTGATGAAGTTGATGCTGTTGAAGGGCTTTCGCCCGCCGGCCTGATAGAGGTCGCTGGAACCGGCCAGCCGCGTGGCGAGCGAGCCGATCATGTTCGGATCGCCGCGCCAGAAGCGGCGGAGGTCGTCGCGGTAGCGGCCGTTCCATTCGGCCCAGCGGCGGTTGCCGAAAGTGCCCACCTGATAGGCGCCGGCGGCATCCCAGGCCTCGGCGATGATCTTCGAGTCGGCCAGCAGCGGGTCTTCGGCGATGGCTTCGATCACCGGCGGGTTGGGCAGCAGTTCGCCGTTCAGCCCGCGGCTGAGGATCGACGCCAGATCGAAGCGAAAGCCGTCGACGTGGTAGTTGTGGACCCAGTAGCGGAGGCAATGGAAGATCATCTCGCGGACGATCGGATGGTTGCCGTTCAGGGTGTTGCCGCAGCCGGAATAGTTGCGATAGTCGCGGCCGCCGTTTTCGAGCATGTAATAGACGCGATTCTCCAGCCCCTTGAAGCTCAGGGTCGGGCCGTCCTGGTTTCCTTCGGCGGTGTGGTTGAAGACCACGTCGAGGATGACCTCGATGCCGGCCTTGTGCAGGGCGAGGACCATCTCCTTGAACTCCTGCACCTGGCAGCCCGGCGCCGCGCCGTGGGCGTAGCCGCGATGGGGCGCGAAGAAGGCCAGCGGATCGTAGCCCCAGTAGTCGGTCGGCCGGCTGGGCTGGCCCGTGCAATCGTTGATGGGGAACTCGAAGACCGGCATCAGCTCGACCGCCGTAACGCCCAGAGATTGGAGGTAGGGGATTTTTTCGATCACTCCGCGATAGACGCCGGGATGAGCGACGCCGCTCGACTGGTCCCGGGTAAAACCGCGGACGTGCAATTCGTAGATCACCGTTTCGCTCAGACTGCGGCGGAGATGGCGGTCGCCCTCCCAGTCGAACTCGTCGCTCGTGACGACGCACTTCGGCGGGCGGACGACGTTGTCGTCGGCCGCGAGGAAATCGCCGGCCAGGGCCTTGGCGTAGGGGTCGATCAGCCGGGCGCGGCCGTCGAAGCGCAGCCCGTGGTCGGGGTCGAAGGGCCCGTCGGCCTGGAAGTGGTAGAGTTGGCCCGCTTTCACGCCGAGGACGAAGATGCTCCAGATGTCCCCCCAGCGGTTCAGTTCGGGATCGAAGTGTACGATCTGGGCCGGCTCGGGATCGACGGGGCGATCGTATAATAAGAGCCTCATGGCAGTTGCCATACGGCTGAAGACGACGAACTGGACCCCGCCGTCGTGGATGATGGCCCCATACGGCAGGGGGTGGATGAATCGCAATTCGGACGGGCGGTCGGACATCGATGTTCACTCCGGACGGGCAGCACAAAGCCGCGACCGTTGGTCGCGCCCCTGCGCTGGTATAACACAAGGTTTTCCCTCGCTTGGCGCGAGCAACGGTCGCGGCTTTGTGCTGCAATGATTTCCCACTCGGCAAGCATACCACGAATCGGAATGGAAGGCCCATAAACAATCCGGGCGTGGATGGGACACACGGCGGTTGAACAGGAAGACCCCCCGCAGAGAGTGGCATGAAAAGCAATTTCGTAACGCCTTGGCGCACAACGAATTACGGTCATTTCTGCCCTGCCGGTTCCCGAAAACGCCCCGATCGTGTACAATCAGGGGCAGTTACGAGTCGCACCTCGGTATACTTCTCATTTGTTATATCGTAGGGTTGAGTGGTTCCGACATCGCGCTGAGGACAACAGCGGGGCGTTCTGATGTCGTTCCGTGTTCCGGCGGCGGACCCCGATGGGGGGTCGTTGAGGCGAACACTTCGCCCACGGGCAATGTGGTTGCCGCCGCCATGACGGGTAGGGCGTACGGAGAGCGAGGCTCGCCGGACGCAGGCGTTTGGCAACACGATTCGCAGGGTGCGGCAAGCGCACCAGCCACGGCGTACATAAGTGCAGTTTACGCACTCCGTAGAATACTATCGGCGGAAATACAATCGACCGAAACCAGGACCTGGTTGGAGGTGTGCCATGAACACAGAAGACAAGCGGAAAGAACCGCAGGAACCGGTCGCGGTGACCAGCATCGCCGTGCTGGGGACGCATATTTTTTGGATGGCCCTCGGGCCGCTGTTGTTGCTGTTTGCGTTGTGGGGCATCGTCTCCTCGGGGAGCGGCTGGGCGACGGTGCTGGACATCGTGTTCTTCGTCGTCGCGGGGTTGATGATTTGCTCCCGTTGGCTGGATCAACGATCGGGACAGGGGACCACCAGCGCCGGCGATCGGTCCACCTGGAAGGATTTTCGCCGCTACGCCTGGTCGTTGTCGATCGCGGCGGTCTCGGCGTGGATTGCGGCCAACCTGCTGGGCAACCACATTTTAAACGGAGGTTGAGGTCGGAAGATGGACGTTGAACCATTTGCGTTGGTGGATTGCAGTTTGGCGCGGCGGGCCATCGGCCGGAGTTGCTCGAATCTGCGCGAGTTGCTCGACGCCGTCCGCACGGCGCCCGACGCCGTGCTGGAACACCACATGCTGCGCTGTCCGCTGGAGGATTACTTCGAGATGTACGAGTTCCCCAACGATCTGGCCCGCTGGTGCTGGGAGGCGTTGGGCGATCCGGTGTTGGCCGAGGAACTCGGTCTGGTCGATCCTTACAAGGAGACCTCGATCGCCGGCCTGCGTTCCACGCTGATCGACGCGATTGAGGATCGCTTGTGGGGGCTGGACCGCATTCCCTGGTGCCGGCCGGGTTTGGAATTGCACCTGATCGCCTCGCGGTTGGTGGCCTACGACACGGGCGAGCGGATACCAACGCCCGCCGCCTTAGCCGAAACCATCGAACGGATGTCGGCCCGATCGCTGTTTTTCCACGTGCATGAGGCCCGGCGGCGGACCGGCGGGCAGACCGACGATTTCTCGCTCTGGCTGGAACAATTTGAAACCTGCCAGTCCTTGGCGAAGAGCGTGCGGGAAATCGATTTTTACTTTCTCAACCTGAGTCAGTTGCGTCAGGAAATTCTCACTTTGTTTCAACAACAATCGTCCGTGCCGATGGCCGCCGGGATGTAAGTAGTAACTGTTGCCGAAAGCGTGTGTAGGGTGGGACAAGCGAAGCGCGGTCCCACCAACAATGGTGAAAAACATGGTGGGACCGCGCTTCGCTTGTCCCACCCTACGATCCTTGAGTCCGTGCCAATGGCCGCCGGGATGTAAGCATGAAGTTACTCGATCGATACGAAGAGGTGGTGGGCCACCATGAAATACAGCGTTTGTACCGTTTGGCCGAGCGGCTGGCGGGCAAGCGGGTGGTCCACGTCAACTCTACCCGCAACGGCGGCGGCGTCGCCGAAATCCTCCGCTGGATGATCCCCCTGATGCAGGAACTGGGCATCGACGCCAGTTGGGAGGTGATCGAAGGCTCGGCCGACTTCTACCGCGTCACCAAGTCCTTCCACAACGGTCTGCAGGGGTTGCCGGTTTCGCTGAAGAAACGCGATTACGACCTGCACGTCGATATTAACCGCCAAAACGCCGAGCGGCTGAATCTGCAAGCGGACGTGGTGTTCGTGCATGATCCGCAGCCGATCTACTTGCCGCAGTTTACGCCCCAAGGGCAGGTGGGCCGGTGGATTTGGCGGTGCCACATCGACGCCTCGCGGCCGAATCGGGGCGTCTGGAAGCACTTGGAGGCGGCCCTGCGGCAATATGAAGCGACGGTTTTTTCGATGGCCGCGTTCACCCGGCCGGTGGCCTGCCCGATGTTTTTGATTCCCCCGTCGATCGACCCGTTGGCGGACAAGAACTGCCCGATCGCCGAAGCGGAGCGCCTGGAAGTATTGACCCGGCTGGGCATCGACCCGGATCGGCCGATGCTGCTGCAAGTGTCGCGGTTCGACCGGTTCAAGGACCCGCTGGGAGTGATCGAGGCCTACCGGCTGTTGAAGCCCTATCACCCGGCGTTGCAACTAGTGCTGGCCGGCGGGCCGGCCGAGGACGATCCCGAGGGGGCCGAGGTCCTCCGCGAGGTGCTCGACTGGGCGGGCGAAGACCCGGACTTGAAGGTGCTGATGCTCCCGCCCGACGCCCACCGCGACATCAACGCCTTGCAGCGCTCGGCGATCGTGGTGCTGCAAAAGTCGATCCGCGAGGGATTCGGACTGACCGTGACCGAGGCCCTCTGGAAGGGAAAGCCGGTGATCGGCGGGGCCTGCGGCGGAATCACCCTGCAAGTTCACGATTATCACACCGGATTCCTGGTCCATTCGCCCGAGGGCGCCGCCTATCGCATCCGCTACCTGATGCGCTACGGCGACAAACGGATGCGGATGGGACAAAACGGTTACGAGTTTGTCCGCGAACATTTTCTCCTCACCCGGCATTTACGCGACTATTTCACGATGTTGCTGAGTTTGGATCGCCCGGAACCCGACAGTCTCGTCGTCTAAATGGAATTGCGCGATCTTGGGAGAAGTAGATCGTTTAGCCCCGGCGTCCACGCCGGGAAGAAAAGACTGTTTTCCCGTCCGGTTGCGCACCCGGCGTGGACGCCGGGGCTAAACGGATTTGCTCCCACAATCGCGAATGGTTATATAGTTTTCGCATGGAAAAGGAGTAACTCATGGCTTGGACTAAACAGCGGCTGGAAGACGTGGTGCGGGAACGATTGGGGGACGCCAAATTGGTGGTCGTCGCCAACCGCGAACCATACATCCACGTCTACGAAGAAGATGATATCCGTTGCGTTCGACCGGCCAGCGGACTGACGACCGCGCTGGATCCCGTGATGCGGGCGTGCGGGGGCGTATGGGTGGCCCACGGCGGCGGCAACGCCGATCGCGCCACGGTCGATCCGTTCGACCGCGTGGGCGTCCCCCCGGAAGACCCCGCCTACACGCTCCGCCGCGTCTGGCTCACAAAGGCGGAAGAGCGGGGTTACTACTACGGTTTCTCGAACGAGGCCCTCTGGCCGCTCTGCCACGTGGCCTACACGCGCCCCCGCTTCGATTCCCGGCATTGGAAACAGTACCAGCGGGTGAACCGCAAGTTCGCCGACGCGGTTTTGGAGGAGGTAGGCGACGGGCCGGCGGCCGTGTTCATCCAGGACTACCATTTCGCCCTGCTGCCGCGGATGCTGAAAGACGCCCGCGACGACCTGGTCGTCGTCCAGTTCTGGCACATTCCCTGGCCCAACCGCGAGGTGTTTCGCGTTTGTCCCTGGGGCGAAGAGATTCTCGACGGGCTGCTGGGCAACGACCTGCTCGCCTTCCACGTCCAATATCACTGCAACAATTTTCTCGACACGGTGGACCGGGCAATCGAGGCCAAAGTGGACATGGAACAGTTCTCCGTCACCCGCGGCGGCCGCACCACGCTCGTCCGCCCGCAGCCGATCAGCATCGACCCGGACGCAGTGCGGGCCTGGCTGCCGCCGGCCATCGAAGGGGTCGAGCACAGTCTGCGCAAGCAGTTCGGCCTGCGCGACCGGAAGCTGCTCGTCGCGGTCGATCGAGTGGATTACACGAAGGGCATTCCCGAGCGCTTCGCGGCGGTGGACCGGATGCTCGAGTTGCACCCGGAGATGAAAGGCAGCTTCGTGCTGCTGCAGATCGGCGCGCCGAGCCGCGTCCACATTCCCGCCTATCGCCGGCTGAACGAGCGGCTCGACACGCTGGTCGAGGAGATTAACTGGCGGCACGGGCAGGGCTCCTGGCGGCCGATCGTCTTCGTCAACGAGCATTTCGGCCCCGAGCGCATCTTCCCGCTCTATCGGATCGCCGCCGGCTGCGTGGTCTCGTCGCTGCACGACGGCATGAACCTGGTGGCGAAGGAGTTCATCGCCGCGCGGGAAGACGAGCAGGGCGTGCTGCTGCTGTCGCGGTTCACGGGCGCCGCCCGCGAGTTGACCGACGCCCTGATGATCAACCCCTACGCCACGGACGAGTTCGCCGACGCCCTCTACGCGGCGCTGATGATGTCACCCGAGGAGCAGCAGCAGCGGATGCGCCGCATGAGGCAGCAGGTCGAGGACAACAACGTCTATCGCTGGGCGGGCGAATTGCTCTCCGAGGCGGGCAAACTCGTCGAGGCCCGGCAAATCGCCGTCGAATCGGAGCCGCGGCCGCTCGAGGAGGCGCTGGCATGAGAACGTGTTTTGAAATGTAAAATATGGTCCCCTCTCCCTTTGGGAGAGGGTTAGGGTAATGTAAAATATGGTCCCCTCTCCCTTTGGGAGAGGGTTAGGGTAATGTAAAATATGGTCCCCTCTCCCTTTGGGAGAGGGTTAGGGTGAGGGCAGTGCGAGTCAAGACATGCACGGAAATTCACAACGACTTGCCCGGCCCTCGCCCCCTGCCCCTCTCCCAAAGGGAGAGGGGAGATTTTCAAAACACGTTCTGACTCCCTCGCTCGAGCATGCGCTCGAGGCGTTGCGCGTGCTGTATCTCGACGGGGGCGGTTTGGCGTTGCTGCTGGACTACGACGGCACGCTGACGCCGATCGTCGCCCGGCCCGAACTGGCGACGCTCGCGCCCGACACCCGGCGGCTGCTGGGGCGATTGGCCGTGCTGCCGCGCGTCCGCGTGGGTGTCATCAGCGGGCGAAAACTGGACGAGCTACAGGCCCTGGTCAATCTGCCCGGCATCTACTACGCCGGCGCCGCCGGGATGGAGTTGGACCTCCGCGGCAATCGCGTCGTGCATCCGTTGGCCGAGAAGGCCGAAGCGCGGACGGCCGGGCTGATCTCCCGGCTCCAGGAAGCGACGGCCGAATTTCCGGGCGCTGGGTCGAGGACAAACGCTTTGCCTGCACCGTTCACTACCGCGACGTGGCGGCCGAGCAGATCGAGCGATTGCGGGGCCGCGTCGAGAAAATCGCCCTGCCTGCGGAAGGCGGATTGCGGCTCGTTGCCGGTCCGATGGCCTGGGAAATCTCGCCCGAGTTGGGATGGAACAAGGGGACGGCCGTGCGGATGATTCTCGAACATCTCGACGAACCCCGGGCGATGGCGATCTACGCCGGCGACGGCGGGAACGACGCCGACGCCTTCGAGGCCGTCGCCGCCGTGGCGGGCATCACCATCGGCGTCGGCCCCGGCGCTCCGGCTCCCGCCCGGTTCCGCCTCGCCGACCCGGCCGCATTATGCGGATTTCTGTCGCGTCTGGCAACGGTGCTGGGGTAATGAAAACTCATATTCCATACGAATCGTTTAGCCCCGGCGTCCAGAGATCGTCCGGTTTTTAAGTTGTGATATTTCGCGGTTTTACAGTCTATTCCGAATAGCCCGAAGGGCTTTCTTAAGGTAGCCCAGGGTTGACGCGAAGCGGCTACCCTGGGTTGCGGCGTCGAGGATACATTCAACCCTGAAAGGGTTGCGGAGTGGCGCCGCCATTCCGCAACCCCTTCGGGGTAAGACGTTTTGCTCAACACATTCACCCAGGGTAGACGCTTCGCGTCAACCCTGGGCTGTCCTACAAAATCCCTTCGGGATAATAACTCCCAAACTGCCCATGCATCCAAATAAACCGGACGATCTCTCCACGCCGGGTTGTGCGGTGCGTCAAAAGCGGGCATTGCTGTGACCCGGCGTGGACGCCGGGGCTAAACAGAGAAGTTCGCGCCGGCAATTATAATTGGATCGCTCATTCGAGCTTCGCCGCGCAGCGCCGTAGATAATCGATGCTTTCCCGCGCCAGCCGCTCGGGGCCGGACCCAGAAAAAGGGGACATTCTGCTTTTTCGGCGAAGAGAAAAAGGGGACAGTCCCCTTTTGGGCGGAGCCCCCTGCGGGCCGTTCCGGCAAAAGGGGGCTGTCCCCTTTCCCCCTTTTCTCCGGCACAGAAACGCCCTCCACTTTCTCATCCGTCGTCATCGCCTTGCAGTCCAGCAGCAGCCGGCAGCGGGGCGAGCCGACCATTGACGTCCGTCGCCATTGCGGCGCAAGAGAGCAGCCGGCGACGGCTGAATGGTGCATGGATGGAGGTTTGCATCGCGGTTTCTTTGGATTGCGGCATTGTATGCGAATCTGCCCCGCCGTTCAATTAACCAACATGCCATTTAGCCCCCGGTGAATACACCGGGGGCACGGTCCGCCGTGTTCAGCCGCTCTGCCCGCGGTGTATTTACGGCGGGCTAAATGAAACACTCCGAACATTGTACTCCTATCCCTTCACCACCCCCAGCGGCCGCAGGCGGGCGACCTTGGCGGCCAGGCCCGCGCGGTGGACCACGTCGACCACCAGGCTCACGTCCTTATAGGCGGCGGGCTGTTCCTCGGCCAATCCCTTCCAGCTTCGGCACTTGGCGATGACGCCCTTCTCGGCCAGCTCGCGGTCGATCCGCCGGCCCTGGGCGTTTTTGACCGCGGCGGTGCGACTCATCACGCGGCCCGCGCCGTGGCAGGTGGTGCCGAACGTTTTTTCCATGCTGCCCGGCATCCCGACCAGGACCCAGCTCGCCCGGCCCATGTCGCCGGGGATGATTACCGGCTGGCCGATTTGCCGATAGCGCTGGGCAACGTCGGGGTGTCCGGCGGGGAAGGCCCGGGTGGCCCCCTTGCGATGCACGCAGAGCAGCCGCCGCACGCCGCCGACCTCGTGCTCCTCCATCTTGGCGATGTTGTGGGCGACGTCGTAGACCAGCTCCAGGCCCAACTCTTCCCACGGCCGGCCGAAGAACTCGGCCATCAGTTCGCGCGTTTGCCACATGAGCAACTGGCGGTTGGCCCAGGCGTAGTTGGCCGCGCAACGCATCGCCGCGAGATACGCCTGCCCCTCGGGACTGTGAACGGGGGCGCAGGCCAACTGCCGGTCGGGCAACTCGATGCCGTACTTCGACGGCGCCTTGCGGAGCGCGGCCAGCGAATCGTCGCAGACCTGATAGCCCAGCCCGCGCGAGCCGGAATGGATCATCACGCAGATCTGTCCCTCGCTGAGCCCCATCGTTTCCGCGGCCGGTTGATTGAATATCTCGTCCACGACTTGGACTTCGAGGAAGTGGTTGCCCGAGCCGAGCGTGCCGCACTGGTCGCCGCCGCGGCCGATGGCCCGATCGCTGACCGCATCCGGCTGGGCACCGTCTAGGCAGCCGCCGGCCTCGGTGTGTTCGAGGTCGTCCGGCGTGGCCCAGCCGCGCGTGGCCAGATACTTCGCTCCCTCGGCCATCAGGCGGCGGAGTTCCTTGTGGTCGAAGAGGAACGGTCCGCCGGTGCCCACGCCGGCGGGAATACCGCGGAAGAGCACGTCCATCAACTGGCCCATCCGCGGCTGCACGTCTTCGCGGTCGAGGTTGGTCCGCATCAGCCGCACGCCGCAGTTGATGTCGTAGCCGACGCCGCCGGGCGAAACCACGCCGCCCTCGGCCGGATCGCTGGCCGCCACGCCGCCGATGCAGAAGCCGTATCCCCAATGGATGTCGGGCATGGCCAGGCTGGCCATTTGCAGGCCCGGCAGGAACGCTACGTTGGCCACCTGCTCCGGGGCCTGGTCGGCGCGGATGTTCTCCATCAGCCGTTGGTCGGCGAAGATTCGCCCCTCGACCCTCATCCCCGGTTTGTAGCTCTGTGGAATCCGCCAGCAGCATTCGTCGATCCGCTCCAGTGGGCCGGAATAGCCTTGTTTGGGCATGGTTCACTCCATTAGTGGCTAGTGGAAAGTGGCTAGTGGCTAGTGATCGTAAATAAGATGTTCGGGTGGCGGTTGAACTGCCCTCCCCCAAAAAAACGTCAATAACGCGGGCCTTCGCTGCTAGCCACTAACCACTAGCCACTAACCACTAACCACTATTTTCTAAATATCCACAATCACTTCCGCCATCCAGCCCCCGTCGCACCGTTCGACTTTCAACTCGTGCCAGGTGATCGCTTTCACTTCGGCATCGATTTCGTGCCGGGCGGGGTCGATCGGCTCGCCCCGGGCCGTGGCCGTCAATGTCGAAAAAATGGGGACTGGCTCCGTGCCGTGAGACGCAAGCCTTTGGTGCTCAATGTTCCGCGAGGTGCCTGCCCCCTTTTTTTCGTCGAGATGCACGCTAAATTCCGCCAGCGCCAACCGCCGGGCGTAAAACGTGTACAGCAACTCGTCCAGCCAGTCGTGCAACAACTCATCGACGCCGTCGGCGCTAATGCTGAACGCAACCTCTTCGCTGGGCCGGACGGACGCCGGGTTGGCCACCATCACCGAGAGCAGCCCGCGGCCCGCGTCGGCGAACAACTCCTCAAGCCCCGCGGCCCGGACCCGGATGCCCACGTCGGCGGTGTGCTCGAAGGTTTCGTACATCCGGGAAATTATACCGGCAACCGTTTCGCAGTGAAATATTACTCCTCGTTCCCATGCTCCGCATGGGGACGCACTGCCCGGACGCTCAGCGTCCGCGGGAATGAGCGACACCGTAGGACGCCGCCATCGACGCGGAGCGTCGCGGCAGTGTGTTCCCACGCGGAGCGTGGGAACAAGGGTCATGGAAATCACGCCAGCATCGCCGCGATCGACTCGCGGCAGACCGGCCGGATCACGCCGCGCTCGCAGATGATCGCCGCGATCAGTTCCGCCGGGGTCACGTCGAACGCCGGGTTGTAGACCGCAACCCCCTCGGGCACGGTCTGCCGGCCGAAGCCGTGGGCGACTTCGCGCGGGTCGCGCTGCTCGATCGGAATTTCCTTGCCGGAGGAGATGGACAGATCGAACGTGCTGCTCGGGGCGGCGACGTAGAACGGAATGTGATGTGCGGCGGCCAGCACCGCCACGCCGTAGGTGCCGATCTTGTTGGCCGTGTCTCCGTTGGCGGCGATCCGGTCGGCGCCGGTGATGACCGCCTGGACGCGGCCTTCGCGCATCACCTGGGCGGCCATGTTGTCGCAGATCACCGTCACGTCGATGCCCCGCTGGTGCAGTTCCCAGGCCGTCAGGCGGGCGCCCTGGAGCAGCGGCCGGGTCTCGTCGGCGAAGACGTGCAGCGTTTTGCCGGCCTCGGCGGCGGTGAAGATCGCGGCCAGGGCGGTGCCGTAGTCGGCCGTGGCCAGCCCGCCCGCGTTGCAATGCGTCAGCACGCCGTTGCCGTCGGCGAACAGTTCGGCCCCGTGGCGGCCCATCGCCCGGCACATCCGCCGGTCTTCCTCGTAGATCGCGTGGGCCTCGGCCAGCAAGGCGGCGGCGATTTCCGCCGAGGGGCGGCCGTGCAATTGCTCGGCCGTACGCTTCATCCGTTCCAGCGCCCAGAAGAGATTGACGGCCGTCGGACGGCTGGTCGCCAGGTAATCGGCGGTCTCATGCAGCCGGCGGAAGAAAGTCTCTTCATCCCCGCCGACGGCGTTTTGCGCGCCGAGGCACACGCCGTAAGCGGCGGCGATGCCGATGGCCGGCGCCCGCGCACGCGGAGCGACTTGATCGCCTCCCAAACCGCCGCCGCGTCGCAACAGTCGATCTCGGCCAGTTCGAGGGGCAGCTTGGTCTGGTCGATCAGCCGCAGCAGGCCATCGACGCCGCCGATCCAATGGAGCGTGGGTATATTCGTCGCCGCTTGTGTTTCCATACTAATCTATTGATTTCAACGTATTTCTTGAAAACAAGTAGCCGGCGGCTAGTGCTCTGTCCAAATTGAGTTTACGGGTGCCACGGGTGGCTTGTCCACCCGTGTTTCCGGCACTGCTGGACAAGCCAGCAGTGGCACCCAACTGGTAAAGACAAAATGGACAGAGCACTAGTCCCCCGGCCATTACGAGGTCCATTTTCTGACACTCAACAACCGATCCACCGCAGCGGATTGCATTCCTCACGGCTGACCCAAACCCCCAACTCCGGGATTCGACCCTTGATGGCTTCGGCCAATCGCTCGACCGCGAACCGCTCGCTGGCGAAGTGGCCGGGCAGGAGCAGGCCGACGCCCGCCGCCTCGGCCTCGAGACAGGTGTGGAAGCGCGCCTCGCCCAGCACCATCGCATCGCAGCCGTTTTCGCGGGCCAGCCCGAACAACTCGTCGGCCGCTCCGCAACCGACCGCCACCGTGCGGACCGGCCGGTCGGGCGGGCCGACCATCTGCAACCGGTCGATTTTCAAGAAACGCATCAATCGCCCAGCCAAGTCCTCCAGCGGGATCGGCTCGCCGAGCCAACCCCAGCGGCCCGTCCCCTGGCCTTCCGGGTGTGGAGCCAGGGCGCAATCCCCCGCAACTCCAGCCCTTCGGCCAGCCGTTGATTGATTCCCTCGCCGGCCGAATCGAACGCGGTATGAGCGCTGTACACGGCCACCCCCGCGGCGATCAACTCGAGCAGCAACCGGCCGGCGGTGGTGTCGGCGGTCAGCCGCCGCGTGGCGATGAAGGGCAACGGGTGGTGCGAGACGATCATCTCGGCCCCGGCCCGGACCGCCTCGGCCGCGCTGGCCGGCGTGATCGTCAGGCAGGTCATCAGCCGCCGGACTTGCCGAGTCTGATCGCCGACCAGCAGTCCCACGTTGTCCCATTCCTCGGCCAGCCGGGCGGGGGCGAGTTCTTCGAGCACGGCGGCGATTTGGGCGACAGTGGGCATTATGCGTAGGAGTCTGACGCCGGTATGTTACCAACCGTTTGGGACCGCTGTCAACCAGCGTCGGCGCGTTAAGTCCCGTTTAGCCCCGGTGTCCACGCCGGGAATTTCAGGTCACTTTCCCGGCAGCGTTGCTCTCCCGGCGTGGACGCCGGGGCTAAACGAATAGCAACCTCCCGATTCGGTATAATTGTCACAGCCCTCACGGCCGACTTTTTCGCCCCCTTTTCCCATGCGGTAAGATATTGTGTCCTATTTTTTAGGGGCGGACATCACATAAGAAAACCGTCGAATTTCGTATCCTCGATTGTCAGGAAAGGACTAGAGACATGAACGAAGAAAACAAGTGCGGCTCCGGTTGTCAACTGCTGGAGCAAGAGTTTCGTCACCTGCGGTCGGATTGGTGGTGGCTGTTTCTGTACGGCATACTGCTGGTCGTCTGCGGGATGGCGGCGATCGTCTTTCCGGCCGTTACCACCGTGGCCGCGATGGTCGTGTTGGCGATCGTGTTGATGATCGCCGGCGTGGCCACGATCATTCACGCCTTTTGGGCAGGCAAGTGGAGCGGCATGTTGGGTCAGCTCTTCGTGGGCATCCTGTACGTGGTCGTGGGCTTCATGATCCAGGACGCGCCGATCAAAACAGGTCTGGGGTTGACCGTCATCATCGCCGCGTTCTTTATCGTGGTGGGCGGATTCCGCATCGTATCCTCGTTGGCGGTCCGCTACCCGTATTGGGGATGGTCGCTGTTGAACGGCATCGTCACGTTCCTGATGGGCGTGGTGATCTACCGGCTCTTCGAGCGTGCCCCCGTTTCGGCGCTCTGGGTGCTGGGATTGTTGATCGGCATCGAAATGCTGTTCCACGGCTGGACGTGGATCATGCTCTCGCTGGCGGTCCACCATTTGCCGGCCAAAGCGGAGTGATCCGCCGACCGGCAATTAGTCGTTGAAAACAAGCCCACCCGTTGCGACGGGTGGGCTTTTTCGTTTCAGAACC
This sequence comes from uncultured Planctomycetota bacterium, assembly GCA_963733145.1. GTDB lineage: Bacteria > Planctomycetota > Planctomycetia > Pirellulales > Thermoguttaceae > JAHIKV01. The sequence goes on from CAVTCJ010000013.1 coordinate 576,728, forward strand.
CCTTGGCCGCGGACGCGGCGGCGGCCTGTGCGGCTTGCAGGTCCGACTCGATCTGCTCGGGCTTGTTTTGCAGGGTCCCTTGGATGCGGATGGATTTGACGTCCGTAAAGCCGATGAAGCCGAAAATGCCGCGGAGATACGGTTCGAGGAAGTCGTGGGTTTCGGTGGGATTGCCCGGCTTGTAGACGCCGCCGCTGGCCAGGAGCAACATCAGGGGCTTGCCCGTCACCAGGCCCGAGTATCCCTTTCCGGGCGAGAAGGCGAACGTCAGCCCCGGCTGGACGATGACGTCGATGTACTGTTTCAGGCGGTAGGGGGTGCCGAAGTTCCACATTCCGCTGGAGAGAACGTACTTGTCGAAGCGTTTGAAGCGGTCGATCGTTTCGATAATTTCGTTCCAGGCGATTTCGGCCTCGCTGGTCGGAGTTTGGCCGCCCAAGACGGCGTACTTGGCCTTGGCCTGTGGCGCGAGGAAGGGGGGGATCTCGGCTGTGAACAGGTCAAGCTGTTCGATCGCGTCCTGGGGATGCGCCTGGCGGTATGCCGACACGAATTGATTCGCCAAGCGGGTCGAGTACGATTCCGCCCGGGGGCTGGCCACGATGTGCAGCAGGCTTGCCATGATCGGTCTCTCCGAAAGAGATGTTGGAAACAATCGGGGGAATTATATCCAACGGGTATTCGGAAGGCCAATGAATCTCGAAAATAAGTTTCTCTTGCGGATCGTAGGGTGGGACAAGCAAAGCGCGGTCCCACCAGGTTTTTCGCCGTTGCTGGTGGGACCGCGCTGCGCTTGTCCCACCCTACACGCTTCTACCCCACCGCCGTTGCCCGCAGGTCGTCGCCGATGGCCTTGATCCGGTCGGCCTGAGCGGCCTTGGTCAATTCGAGATCGGCGGCCGAGGGGGGATCGCAAGCGAAGAGATAAATCTTGACTTTCGGCTCCGTGCCCGAGGGACGCACCGCGGCGTAGTTCCCTTTCGCCTCGAGGTCGAAGAAGACCACGTCTCCCTTCGGTTCGAGTTTCAGGTAATCGCGGACCCCGGCCACGGCCATGCCGCCGAGGCAGCAGGGGGGGCGGGTGGCGCAAACGGCTCATCAACGCCAGCATGTCCTCCATTCCTTTTTCGCCCGGCATTTTCAGATTGATCTGCCCTTCGGTGAAACAGCCGTACTGGCCGAACAACTCGTCGAGCCGCTCGTAGAGCGTTTTGCCTTCCGCTTTCAGCCGGGCGGCCAGTTCGGCCGTCAGCAGCGAGGCGACCGCCCCGTCCTTGTCGCGGACGTGATCGCCGGCCAGGAATCCGTACGACTCTTCCGTGCCGAAGACGAACCGCTCCGGGCCGCGGGCGTCCATCTCCGCGCCGATCCACTTGAAGCCGACGTGCAAATTGCCGGCCGTCTGCACGCCGTAATGCTCGGCTACGCGGCGGGTCAACTCCGTCGTAACCAGCGTCTTGACGACGTAATGGTCCGGCGTGAGCGTGCCGGCCGTGCGGCGGGCATCGAGCAGGAAATCGGCCAACAACGCGCCGAGCTGATTGCCGGTCAGCGTGACCCACTCGGCGTTCGGCTCGAGCGACTTCCGCACGGCGCAGCCCAGCCGGTCGCAATCCGGATCGGTGGCCAGGATCAACTCCGCGCCGCTGTGCCGGGCGTACTCGATCATGGCGTCGAAGACGGCCGGATTTTCCGGGTTGGCCACGTGGTTCGGCACGTTGGGGAAATCGCCGTCGGGTGCGGCGTGGGGCGGGAAGATTTCCACCTTCTTGAAGCCCGCCTCCAGCAGCACGGGCACCACGGCCGACGCGCCCACGCCGTGCAGCGGCGAGTAGAGAATACTCAGATCTGCGCGGGCCGGGCGCGCTCTGCCTCAACACCGCCCGGATGAAAGCGGCGTCCACCTCGTCCTGGCAGTAGGCTATCCGGCCGTCGGCCAACGCCTTGGCAAAGGAAGTGCGTTTGACGAACGTGACGTGCTGCATCCGCCCGATCGAATCGACGTCGTGGGGCGGCACGTACTGCCCGCCGCTGGCGCCGTAGACCTTCACGGCGTTGTCGCTGGGCGGATTGTGGCTGGCCGTGATGATGATTCCGCAATCGCACTGAAAATGGCGCACGGCGAAGGACAACTCGGGCGTGCTGCGGAAGCCGTCGAGAAAATGGACCCGGAATCCGGCCTCGACCATGATTTCCGCGCACAGCTCGGCGAACTGCCGCGAGCGATGCCGCGTATCGTAGGCTATTGCGCAGGAGTGTGGGGCAACCGCCCCCGGTTGTACTTGGTGGCCCGGCACAGCCGATGGCGGCTGTGCTACACGTCGAGGCTGCGATTTCACATAGTCGGCCAGGCCCTGCGCGGTCTCGCCGATGGTCCGCTCGTTGATGGCGTTGCAGCCGATCGGATACATCCGTCCGCGGCGTCCGCCGGTGCCGAAGCGGATCGTGGTCCAGAAGGCCTCTTCGAGTTCCGGCCATTTTTCGGCCGCGAGATGTTCGGCCACTTGGGGGGCATACTCGGCCAGGTATGGCTCTTGCAGCCATTTACGGATGTTTGCCGCGGCCGCGGGCGACAGCTTTCCGGCCGACGCGGCGGCGTCCAATCGGGCAAGGGGGGGGCTGTTGGTCTTCATGCCGCTAATTGTGACCGGATTTCAAGCGCGAAGAAAGGGGGGGCGCTTCCACTTAGCTATTACGACACATACAATTAGGGTGTCATCTGAGTTCTCGGCGGTCAGTCACGACTGATTGCCGATAACTACTATCCCTATATTCATACACGGAGAATTCATCATGGGTCTGGTCATCCTGCGTTGCGTATTTATTTTAGTGGCGGCCGGGCTGGCAGTGTCGTTCCTGCAATTCGGCGTCCTGCCGGAAGATTCGCCCCCGTTGGCCTGGAGCGTGTTCTGCGGACTGCTGTTGCTGGCCTTGGGCGTCATCCTAGCCGACGTCTCCGTCCGCCGAAAACGTCTGGATACGATCACCGCCGTCTATTTCGGCTTGTTGGTCGGACTCTTCCTGACCTACATCATCCGCCTGGCGATTGTCCCCTTCGTTGCCGAAAGGTACCTGGGGCCGGCACAATCGGTGCTGGGGCTGGTCATCTGCTACGTCTGCATCAGCCTGCTGATGCAAACCCGGAACGATTTCCGCTTCATCATCCCCTACATCGAGTTCGCCAAGGAAGTGAAGGGGCTGAAGCCCTGCATCCTCGACACCAGCGTGGTGATCGACGGGCGGATCGCCGACGTGGTGGAAACGCAAGTTTTCGACGGGCAACTGATTATGCCCAAGTTCGTCATCAGCGAACTGCAGGCGGTGGCCGACAGCGCCGACCGGCTCCGCCGCGGCCGCGGCCGGCGGGGACTCGACATCCTCAACCGCCTCCGCACCAACAAGGACATCGAACTGGTGATCCACGACCACGATCTGCCGGAGTATTCCGGCCTGTCGGTGGACCTGAAGCTGGTGGCGCTGGCCAAGCACCTCCAGGGAAAACTGATCACCAACGACTATAACCTGAACAAGGTCGCCCGGCTGCAGGGCGTCACCGTCATCAACCTCAACGATCTGGCCAACTCGCTGAAGCCGGTGTTCCTGCCCGGCGAACACATCGAGGTCCGCGTCGTCAAGGCCGGCGAGGAAGCGGGCCAAGGCGTGGGCTACCTCGAAGACGGCACAATGGTCGTCATCGAGGGCGGCCGGGAAAAAATCAACCAGAACATCCCCGTCGCCGTCACCAGCGTGCTCCAGACCAGCGCCGGGCGAATGGTCTTCGGCAAAGCGGAAAACGCGAAGGCCAGCGGCTAGCGCTCTGTCAGTCGTGCTTTGATGTGTAGCACAGCCGCCCTCGGCTGTACGAACCGCCCTGCACAGTCGAGGGCGGCTGTGCCACATGTGATCATCGCTTCATCTACCAGACCATTCTAGACAGAGCACTAGTGCGTCATCGCCATCTGCACCAGTTCCGCCAGCGAGTTGGCGCCCATTTTCTTCATCAGCTTCGCGCGGCGGTCCTCGATGGTCCGCGTGCTCAGTCCGAGTTCGGCGGCGATCTCCTTGTTCAGCTTGCCTTCGAGAATCAAGTTGAGCACTTCGCGTTCGCCGGGGGTGAGCTTTTCGAGCCGCCGTTGGGCGTGCTGCCGCCGGGCACGACGGCGGTGCTGTTGCAGGTCCACGTCCAGGGCCTTGCGGATGCTGTCCCAAAGCTCTTGTTCCTGGACCGGTTTTTCGAGGAAATTGACCGCCCCCATCTGCATGGCCTCGACGGCCATGGAGACATTGCCGTGGCCGGTGACAAAGACCACCGGGATAGTGATCTTTTCGTGGATCAGCTTGCGCTGCAACTCGAGTCCGCTCATGCCCGGCATGGCCACGTCGAGCACCAGGCAGCCATGTTGTGGGGGGTGATAGGCCGCGAGGAACTCGGCCGCCGAAGCGAATGCCTCGACGCGAGGAAATACGACTTTCACGGTCGCCGTCAATGCCCTCAGCGCGGCCGAATCGTCGTCAACCAGGAAAACCGTAGCTTCGTCGTTCAAAGGACACCACTACCTGATAAGCTGGATGGTTGCTTCCTGCTCCATCGGGTTTCGGTTTACCACAATATAAGTCTACGTTGCAACGGCTATAACACGTTCAGCTACGTGGTTTACCACATCACTTCTCGAAAGACCGCGTATGCTTAACCGGATATCTCCTCGTTTCCGGCACAATCCGTCCCTACCGATAATGTGGATTATCCCTTTCAATAGTTTACTGCATCCGGCTTCCGCCGCCAAAAATTATTGCTATTGTATGCTTCTAAGGAGTTTCTGTTGCGGAAAGGCTTTTGTCGCCTTTCGCTCCGCGAAAGTTGCGGGCAGTCCACGCTACTTTCGCGGAGCGAAAGGCGACAATCCGGCCTAATCGCCCTTTCCACAGCAACTAATGTGGAACACAACAATCCGAGGACCAAACAGGTGTTTTCCAGCAAACGAATCTTAGTGACCGGGGGGGCCGGATTTCTCGGCTCCCACCTCTGCGAACGGCTGGTCGAGCGCCGCCACGACGTGATCTGCCTGGACAACTTCTTCACCAGCCAGAAGTCGAACATCGCCCACCTGCTCGACCGCCCCAACTTCGAGTTGATCCGCCACGACGTGACCTTGCCGATCTTCCTGGAGGTCGATGAAATCTACAACCTGGCGTGTCCCGCCGCGCCCGGCCACTACCAGTACAACCCCATCAAGACGATGAAGACCTCCGTGATGGGGGCGATCAACATGCTCGGCACGGCCAAGCGCTGCCGGGCCAAAATCCTGCAGGCCTCGACCAGCGAAATCTACGGCGACCCGGAAGTCCATCCCCAGCCCGAATCGTATCGAGGCGTGGTCAATCCGATCGGACCCCGGGCCTGCTACGACGAGGGAAAACGCGCGGCCGAAACTCTCTTCATGGACTATCACCGCCAGAACCGGATCAACATCCGCATCGTGCGGATCTTCAACACCTACGGCCCGCGTATGCACCCTTTCGACGGCCGCGTGGTGTCGAACTTCATTCGCCAGGCGCTGGCCGGCGAGGACATCACGATCTTCGGCGACGGCTCGCAGACCCGCTCCTTCTGCTACCGCGACGAACTGATCGAAGGCATGATCCGCATGATGGACGGGCCGGACGATTTCAGCGGGCCGGTGAACCTCGGCAATCCCGAGGAGTTCACCATCCGCCAGTTGGCCGAGCTCGTGCTGGAACTGACCGGCTCGCGGTCGAAGCTGATCGAGCAGCCGTTGCCGGTCGACGATCCGACGCAGCGCCGGCCGGACATCGCGCTGGCCGAGCGGCGTCTCGGCTGGCGGCCCGTCGTGACGCTCCGCGAAGGATTGCAGAAAACCATCGAGTGGTTCCGCTCGATCGACCTCAGCCACTATCGCCCGCCGACGCCGAATTATTAGCGGACGTCGGGGCCTTACGCCTTGTTCCCACGCTCCGCGTGGGAACACATTTCCCGGACGCTCTGCGTCCGTGATTTTTTATTGTAGGAAGCGACTCCTGTCGTCGGTTGTGTGGCGAAACAGCGCAAAATCGGCGACAGGAGTCGCCTCCTACAGTGGTGTCTGGCAAATATTCACAACCTCTCCGCGTCCGTGCGGCCCGGTGATTGCGGATTTCCCCGCGCGGACGCGGAGCGTCCGAACAATCCGTTCCCATGCGGAGCATGGGAACGAGGAGGTAGCGGTCTTTTCTCCCGCCGCTCCGCCATAGAGTTTGCCGATTGCGCCGATTGTGCCGGCCGCTTGGGGCCGTTGCGCCGTTGGTAGCGGTTTTTCGCGGGAAATCGGCTCAAGAAATCGCTCGGCAGGCATTTCCGTCTCTTGGAAAATCGGCCGCCTCTGAGTACACTCAATTCTGAGGGGCGACAACCAACGACTCGATCTACTCCGGTGACATACATGCCCAGCGCGCGCCATCCACAACCCGACGAGGTCGAGCAACTGCTCCGCAACGCCGAACTCCGCGACGAGCTGGAGCGCTACTTCGACGAGTCGATCAGCCGGGTGAACGTGCAGCAGTTCACGCTGGCCGCGGAAAACGAATTTCTGGCCGCCATGCTGGCCTGGGAGCAGGCCCCGGTGCTGCCGATCTACCGCTGGTTCGAGCCCGAGTTGCGTCCGCCCCGGCCGGAATCGCTGGACGGCGAGAGCCTGCACAAAATTCTCTGGGACGTGGTCCGCAAGCTCTATCGGATGCGGATCGTGCTGGACTTCACCGACCACCTGGACGACCGCGAGTTGTACCGGCTGATCTTCCGCGACATTCTCCCCGCGCGGGAAAAAAAACTCGACTGGCCGAAGAACTATCTGCACTGGGACTGCACGGGCGCCAACCGCGACCCGGAGGTCTGGCTCCGCTATTACGCCACCGAGGAGGAGCGCGAGGACTGGGCCGCGATGTACGACCAGCCCCTGCCCCCGGCGCTGCCGCTGCCCTATCCCCGCGACCTGCCGGGCGAACCGGGGTGAATGTTCGTTGTGCATCTCAGCCGGTGTTCGCACATCTATAATGTTGACTTGTCGGCCATAGCCTGATAGACTTTTTTTAGTGGCGGAGTGACGTTATCACCGTTCTTCTCCCATGTTCAGGGAAAACGTCAATGAAGACGATCAATGTGGACCGATTGCCGGAGCCGGTTGCCCGCGCCATGCAAACCGTGGTGGAGACGTTGCGGGAACAATTCCACGTTGAAGACAAGGACCATGTCGATCCGGTCAAATTGAAGGCCGCGATACTTGCCCGACGCCGGGCGTCTCGCGCCCTCAACCGCGAGTGGGAGAGCGCCGACCGGGAAACGTGGCCCACCGATCCCAACAGCCGAGGCTGATCTGCCATGCCTCGCACTCCCCTCCCCAGCCGCGGCGACATTTGGTTTGTTTTGCTCAATGCGGAGCGGCCGCATTCGGTTTGGCCTTCGGCGTTTGTGCAGGGGTACTTTCCGTAGGTTTGCTCGAATGCAAGGGGATCGGATCGACGAATGACATATTTAACGGCTCCTTGGGTCGAGGGGCCGGCCGGTTTCTCCGCGGCGGCTCAGCGTCCGAATGTTTCTCGGCAATTGCGCGGATCTGGGCTGAGCAACTCGGCGATTTTTCGATGATTGCGATACGTCTGGCTGATAATCAATATCTTGGCCTTGCCCAAGCTGGCGCCGATGATGGACGCGGGACCACCAACTTCATCCCATGTCGTTGGGGCAACAGTCCAGCGGATCGCGTCGGTGAGCGTATCATAGTCGTCCCATAGAATTCCCTTATCGTCGCGGCAAACAACCAGATCGGAAACGTCAAGCACCTTGACAAACAGCAGATAGTCCTCCTCTTCCGGCGTGGTGATCAATAGCGCACCATCCCTAACCGTCCACGTCAGCCCCAACGGGGATAATAGTTCGTGCAAGCCGAGGCGAAGAGACGGGGCATGGATGTCGATTGTAACTGGCGTGTCTGCGCCAATTTTGACGTCGTTTAATGCATGCTGATCCAATGCAATGTGGATCTTGCAGCGATTCTCCAGCAGCTTGACGACCTCGCGCAACGGCGTTTTGTCGAACTTCGCCTCGAACGGCGAATCCAGGGCCTTTTCGACGGCGGCCGTGGCGGGGCGGGGGGGTTTCCCCTGGTCGGTCGGCTTATCGGCCGCGGCAAGGTTCGAGACGGTCAGCAGCAACAAAGCCAATCCCAACGCGGCGGCGGCATTGATGCGAGACATGGCAATCCTCCTCGGATGTTGTTGTGGAGATCGTAGGGTGGGACAAGCTTTACGCGGTCCCACCATGTTTTTCGCCGTTGTTGGTGGGACCGCGCGTAAAGCTTGTCCCACCCTACGCGACTGCGGCGTCCCGAAACCGCCGGCGAGGATTCAGCCGGCATTATACCACCCGGGGCCGAAAAAAGCACCCTGACGCCGGCTTGTCTACCCCCCGGCGGCATTGTAGAATGTGGCATCAGCGGGTCTATCTGTACGCTATGTTTATAAACCTGACCGCTTATTTTCTGCCGGGGCACGCCGCGGCAAACATCCAGATCAAGGAGATACCCATGATCGCGCTTCGCCGGTTGTTCGGATTGTGTGGATTGTCGGTGCTTTCGCTGGCCTTAGTATCGGCGGGCTGGCTTCAGCCGCGGGCGGCCGCCGCGGCGGACTTGGACCAGCTCGACACGTCGTTGAAGCTGGTGCCCGCGGACGCCGCCTTCTATTCGAGCATGATGCGGAACCGCGAGCAGTACGAGGCCGTGGTGGGCAGCAACGCCTGGGCGAAGATCAAGGAAATGCCCGCCGTACAGATGGGGCTGATGTTCTACAACATGCAGTTATCCAATCCGGAAAGCGGCCCGGCGAAACTCGCCGAGATGATGGAGAACCCGGAGACCCGCAAAATCATCGACATGGCCGTCGACATGGCCTCGGACGAGATATTCGTCTACGGCGACCAGAGCTTCGCCGATTTCCTGCAACTCTTTCAGGACGTCAACTCCGCCCAGACTTATGGATCGCTCTCGGCGCTGTCGGCCGGGGAGCCCCGCAATGCCCAAAAACAGCAGGCCGGCGCGATCATCTCCACGCTGGTCAAGAACATCGACCTGATCGGCGTCCCGAACCTGATCGTCGGCTTCCGCGTCAAGAACTCCGAGTCTGGCCAAAGAGCAACTCATCAAGCTGGAAACGATCGGCAACATCATGCTGGAAACGCGGCCGGAGACCCAGGGCCGTTTCAAGAAGACCAAGGTCGGCGATTACGAGTACCTCGTGCTGGAACTGGACGGCCGTCTGATCCCCTGGGATGAAGTCCCCCTGGACACCGTCAGAAACCTGGAAGCCAAGGAAGGCGACGTGGACAAGCTCGTCGAGCGGCTGAAGAAGTCGAAGCTGGTCGTGGCCATTGGACTCCGCGGCGAGTACCTGCTGCTCTCGATCGGGTCGTCGCTCGATTGCCTGAAAAAGCTGGGGACCGGCCCGCGGCTGATCGACCGCGACGAGTTCAAGCCGCTGGCGAAGTTCGCCGACCGCCGGCTGACCTCGATCGGCTATCTGAGCAAGGCGATGAACCAGCGTCTGAACAACCAGAAACGGCAGATCGACGACGCCCTGAAGGCCGTGGAGACGCTGCTGCCGAAGGCCCCGCTGAATGAAGAGCAACAGCAGCGCATCCGTCAGGACGCCAAGCGGATGGCCGCGGACGTCAAGGCGTTTGTGCCCGAGGTGGGAGCAATCACCCAGTTCAGCTTCCTCGCCGACGGCGGCGTGGAGAGCTATCGTTACGCCTGGGGCGACTTCGGCGGCCTGGACGGGACCAAGCAATTGAGCCTGCTCCAGCACGTCGGCGGCAACCCGCTGCTGGGCGTCGTGCTCCGCCAGCGGGTCAGCCCGGCGAATTACGACCTGCTCTCGAAATGGGCCAAGACGGCCTACGGTTACTTCGAGGAGTACGGCCTGCCGAAGATGCAGGAAAACGAGCGTGAGAAGCTGGAAAAGTTCCTGAAAGAGGCCCTGCCGATCGTGGAGCGGCTGGACAAGACCAACCGCGAGATGCTCATTCCCGCGCTGGCCGACGGCCAGTTGGCCTTCACGATCGACGGCAAGATGCGGAGCAAGCAATATTGCCAAAATATGCCGGAGTCCGAGAAGCCGCTGCCGATGCTCGAGCCGGCGCTGGTCCTCGGACTGAGCGACGCCAACCTGTTCCGCGCCGCCCTGCGCGACTATTGGGACGAGTTGGGCGACCTGGTCGAGGCCCTGCGGAACGTCGAGGGGTCAAAAATCCCCGAGAATTTCCAGCTTCCCGAGCCGGAAGTGACCGAAGGCTCCGAGGGGAGCCTCTACAGCATTCCGCTGCCCGAGGAATGGGGCCTGGACCAGCAGATCGTGCCCAACCTGGGCGTCTCGAAGGACGCGGCGGTCTTCTCGTTCTCGCACGCACAGACCGCCCGGCTGTTGAAGGCCACGCCGCTGTCGGTCGGCGGCGTGCTCGCCAAGAGCGATCGTCCGCTGGCGGTGGCCGGCTGGTTTGATTGGGCGGGCCTGGTCGACGCGGCCGCGCCGTGGATCGACTATGCCATGGAAAAGGCCCCCGCCATGCAAAACGTCGAGGAAAGCCAGCGGCAAATGATCACCGATCAGGTCCACACGATGCTCGACGTCCTCAAGGTGCTGCGGACCATCAGCAACGAGTCGTTCTTCGAGAACGGCGCGCTGGTCAGCCACACCCTGGTGGAACTCCGCGACGTGAAATAGCGGCTGGTGGCTAGTGGCTGGCGGCTGGTGGGAAAAACGTCGTTGGGGCGGCAGTTGCACTGCCGCCCCGGCGGCGGCTGCCTGCAAACGCCTAGCGGCTCACTGCCCGTTCTCGCGCTTCCCACTGTTTTTGCATCGACATTCCCATCGCCTCCTCAGCCTCGGGGATTCGGCCGGCGCGCTGGCAGATCAGGCTCATCGCCATGAAGCTGAACGGATCGTCCGGCTCCAGCTCGCAGACCTTGCGGCCGTGCTCGACGGCCTCGTCGTGCCGATTCTGCTTGCTGTGGAAGGCGCTCAAAGCGGCGTGGGCCAGGGCATAATCGGGATTCTCGGCGACCAATTCCTCCAGCTTGCCGACCGCTTCCTCCACTTTTCCCTCTTGCTGCAAAGCGATGGCCTCGTTATACAGTTGATCGACGGTCGGCATGGAAAAACTCCCTGACTGGGTGACAACTTCGCAAAGTCTCAGTTTAGCGAAAGAGGTCGGCGGAAGAAAGGAGGAGGGAAGAGCGAAGAGAGAAGAGAGAGGAGCGGAAAGGCAACCGCACTCAGGGCGTTCGTCATTCTGCGCGAAACGAAGAATCTCGGCTGAGCTGCGAGCCCATAAGAGATTCTTCGCTACGCTCAGAATGACGGGTTTTCCCGTCCTGTGAATGGTTACCTGGGAAGAAATAAGGATTCTCCCGATAATCCCGGGCCGGATCAAACTCGTGCTTCCCTATTCCCCCGTCGCTCTTCCCTCCTCTCCCCACTTTATTGATTCCAGGTTCTCTGGCACGCCCGGCATCGCCCCACAAAGCCCATCCCTGGTGGGGTTTAAGCTGGCAAGGCCGGGAAAGCCGTTATAGTCCGCGGAACCGGCTTAACGCGCCGCTTCCGAGCAACCGATAGACTCAAACAGAAAGCGTCTGTTGAATGCAATCCCTGTCGCGGAGCGTTACTGGGGACCGTCCCAGATTCGATGACACGGAATTTGGGGCGGTCCCCTCGATGGATTCGCCGGTTGACGCGACACACACCTTCCACGAGGAGCCATCCGTGAGCATACACCCCTCGGCCGTCGTCAGCCCTTCGGCCCAAATTGGCCCGGACGTGAGCATCGGTCCTTTTTGCGTCGTCGAAGCGGGGACTTCGCTCGGCTCGGGCTGTATCCTCGAAGGCCGCGCGGTCGTGAAGGAAGGAACCACTCTCGGCGCGAACAACCACGTCTTCGAGGGGGCCGTCCTCGGCGGAATGCCGCAACACGTCCACGTTCCCGAACAGCCGGGGCGGGTGGTCATCGGAAACCGAAACACCATCCGCGAAAATGCCACCATCCATCGCGCCCTGGTCGCCGAACACTCCACCACCGTCGGCGACGACTGCCTGCTGATGGTCGGCGCACACGTCGCCCACGATTGCGTCCTGGGCAACCACGTGATTATGACCAACAACTCGATGCTCGCCGGACACGTCCGCGTGGACGACCGGGCCTACATCTCCGGCGCGGCGGGCGTACACCAGTTCTGCCGCGTCGGCACGCTGGCGATGGTCGGCGGCCAGGCCCATCTGGTCAAGGACGTCCCCCCTTACGTCACCGTCGATGGCATGAGCAGCCTGGTCGTGGGCCTGAACAAGATCGGGCTCCGCCGCGCCGGCTACGATCAGGCCGCCATCCGGGAACTGATGGCCGCCTATCGAATCATCTATCGCAGCGGGTTGATTTGGGACGAAATCATCGAGCAACTCCGCGTCCGCTTTCCCAGCGGTCCGGCCTCGCTGTTTCACGAGTTCCTCTCGACCACCGCCCGGGGCATCGTCGCCGAGCGTCGCGCCCCGCCCGGCGCCACCATCAAATTCCGCGACGCCGTCGAGGAAGAGCCGTCCGTGCGGGTCAAGTTCGGCTAGGGCCGGCATTTCCCACCAGAGTGTGCCACTACACGGCTTGTCGGGGAATTGGTCCGGCATCGTTCACTCTTCACCATTTGGCCCCCGGTGAATACACCGGGGGCACGGCCTGGGATTATCTGCCGCTCCGCACACCGTTTTATTCACGGCATGCCTAATGGTATAATTCCCGGACACCCCCAAATAACACTCAGCGACAGAAAGTATTTCGCAATGTCATCCAAACGCATCCTGATGCTGGTCGGCGACTACGTCGAGGACTACGAGGCGATGGCGCCGTTTCAGATGTTGACGATGGTCGGACACCGCGTCGACGCCGTCTGCCCGCATAAACGGGCGGGCAACAGCGTGCGGACCGCCGTGCACGATTTCGACGGGGCGCAGACCTACAGCGAAAAGCCGGGCCACAACTTCACGCTGAACGCCGACTTCGACGCCGTCAATCCGGCCGACTACGACGCCCTGGTCATACCCGGCGGCCGCTCGCCGGAATATCTGCGGCTCGACGATCGCGTGCTGCAAATCGTGCGGCACTTCGCCGCGGCCAACAAGCCGATCGCCGCGGTCTGCCACGGCCTGCAAATCCTGCGTGCGGCGGGCGTCGTCGAGGGGAGATGCTGCACCGCCTATCCGGCCGAGAAGCCCGACCTGCTCCGCGCGGGCGGACACTGGATCGAGCCGAGCGATGGTCTGGACAACGCCGTGGTCGATGGAAACATCGTCACCGCGCCGGCCTGGCCCGCCCATCCTGAATGGATGCGGAAGTTTCTCGACGTGCTGGGGACGAAAATCGAGCCGTGAGGCGGCGTCGAAAGCAGGGTGGGACAAGCGCAGCGCGGTCCCACCAATAGCGGCGACAATATGGTGGGACCGCGCTGCGCTTGTCCCACCCTACCGGCTTATCGCCGCGGTTTGAAGACCACCGTGGCCAGCGGCGGGAAGGTAATCGAGATCGAGGCCGGACGGCCGTGGCTCGACCAGCCGTCGGCCATCACCCCCGGACCGTTGCCCAGGTTGCTGCCCGAGTAGAACATCGAGTCGCTGTTGAAGACCTCTTCGTACCAGCACTGCTCGGGCACGCCCAGCCGATAGCCGACCCGCGGCACCGGCGTGAAATTGCAGGCGACAACGAGGAAGTCGCTCGGGTCTTTCGCGCGGCGGATGAAGCTCAGCGTGCTGTTGTCGTGGTCGTGGCAGTCGATCCACTCGAAGCCGTGGTAGTCAAAATCGACCTGGTGCAGGGCCTTCTCGCGGCGGTAGAGATGGTTCAGGTCGGCCACGCACTTCAGCAGCCCGCGGTGCGTGCCCCACTGCAAGAGGTGCCATTGCAGGCTGCTGTCGAAGTCCCACTCGTTCCACTGGCCGAAGTCGTCGCCCATGAACAGCAGCTTCTTGCCCGGATGGGTCCACATATAACTGTACAGCAGCCGCAGGTTGGCGAACTTCTGCCACAGGTCGCCGGGCACCTGGTCCAGCAGCGAGCCCTTGCAGTGGACCACCTCGTCGTGCGACATGGGCAGCACGAAGTTCTCGTGGAAGGCGTAAATCAGGCTGAAAGTCAGCTCGTCGTGGTGATACTTGCGGTGGATCGGGTCCTCGTGGATGTAGCCGCGGGTGTCGTTCATCCAGCCCATGTTCCACTTCAGGCTGAAGCCCAATCCGCCGAGATACGTGGGCCGCGAGACGCCCGGCCAGGCGGTCGATTCCTCGGCGATGGTCAGGATGCCGGGGTGCTGGCCGTGGGCCTGTTCGTTCAACTCCTTGATGAAGGAGATGGCGGCGAGGTTTTCCCGCCCGCCGTACTCGTTGGGCAGCCAATCGTCCTCCTTGCGGCTGTAGTCGAGATAGAGCATCGAGGCCACGGCGTCGACGCGGATGCCGTCGACGTGGTACTTGTCCATCCAGAACAGGGCGTTGGAGGTCAGGTAGTTGTGGACCTCATTCCGGCCGTAGTTGAAGATGTTTGTGCCCCAGTCGCGGTGTTCGCCGCGGCGGGGATCGGCGTGCTCGTAGAGGGCCGTGCCGTCGAACTGCCGCAGGCCGTGGCCGTCGCGAGGGAAATGGGCGGGCACCCAGTCCAAAATCACCCCGATCCCCTGCTGGTGCAGCACGTCGACAAAATACATGAAGTCCTGCGGCGCGCCGTAGCGGCTGGTAACCGCGTAATAGCCCACCGCCTGATAACCCCAGCTTGCCGACAGCGGGTGCTCGCAGATCGGCAGCAACTCGACGTGCGTGTAGCCCATCTCCGTGCAATACTCGGCCAGTTGATGGGCCAAGTCGCGGTAGGAGAGCCAGCGCGTGGAGTCGTCGCCCGGCCGCTTCCAGCTCCCCAGATGGACTTCGTAGAACGAAAGCGGCTGCTCGAGCCAGTTGGTCTGCGGCCGCCGGGCCATCCACTCGGCGTCGTTCCAATGGTAGCGGCTCAGGTCGGCGACCTTCGAGGCCGTCAGCGGCGGCACCTCGGCGGCGAACCCGAAGGGGTCCGACTTCTCGAACGTCCAGTCGTTGTGGCGGACCTGGAACTTGTAGAGCGTCCCCTCACCCAACTTTGGCACGAACAACTCCCAATAGCCGCTGGGGACGTGCTTCCGCATCGGATGCCGGCGGCCGTCCCAGTTGTTGAAATCGCCGATAACGCTCAGGCCGGTGGCGTTCGGGGCCCAGACGGCGAAGTTCACCCCCTCGACCCCGTCGATGGTCCGCAACTGCGCCCCGAGCCGATTGTAGCACTGCCAGTGCCGCCCCTCGTTCAACAGGTAGCGGTCGAAGTCGGTCAGCAGGTACGGAAAGGAGTAGGGGTCGTGCATGGTTATCGTCTTTCGCCCGCCGTCCTCAGCCACCCGCAGCAGGTATCGCCCCGCGTCTCCGTTCGCGGGCGGACAAATCGCCTCGAACAGGCCGGCCGGATGAATCCGCCGCATGGGAAGCGACCGATTCTCGTGCGCCGGATCGACCACCCAGGCCTGGGTCGAGTGCGGCAGGTACGCCCGGACCGCCAAGGCCCTCTGCCCGGCGTGGTTGACTTCGTGGGGACCGAGCAACTCGAATGGGTTTTCATGTCGGCCTTCGACCAGCCGGCCGATGGTTTCCAAAGACACCGTCGTTTGCACACAAACCTCCTTGTGAACACGCTCTCCCGGGCTGGACGTTTATCCGGCGTGCTTGCAGGTTGTAAAAATGGCGTCGCGGCCGTTCCTTACCCGGCGTGCCAGCACGCCGGCTCGGCGGAACCAATGCGAAATCATCGTTACCCCGCCCTTACGCCAAGCGTCCAACCGGGTATGACATTTTACCCAAACGATCTCTTTTAATCCACCTAACCGGCCTTTGGCAGTCTTCTGCAAGTCCCAATGCGGCCCGTTCAACAGACCGTGCTCGGCGTCAAATCGCCGCCGCCGGCAGTCCACCTGATGGATTTGCAGCAGCCGATCCATCCGTTGCCAGAGGTCGGTGTCGCGGACGGGGGTCATTTGCCCGAAACACTCCCACCGCCAATCGTCTTCCTTCCATTCCGCCACACCATACATAATCCCCTGCTCGACGTAGCGGCAGCAGCCCAACAGCGTCACCCGCGACGGCTGGTCTAGTGATTCCAGCGCCCGGACTACGGTCAGCAGTTCGAGCCGCTCGCCCCGGGTGTCCGGCTCGACGTCGGAAACATCAATGCCGTCGGAACCGTCCACCGGCTGCAACACGAACCGCCACCGGCCGGGGCTTTCAGTCCGGTACGCCTCGGGCATCAGCAAGTAATAGGGCGTTTGACCATTCATCGGGGGTTTTGGCGTCGATACTATGGAGAACTTAGGCAAGACGGCGAAATCAGAAAATATGTTACGACAGCACCGTGCCTCCTTGGGGTGAGCCAATGGCTTTGTTGATGCCGCCAACGTTTATCCAGTTATGAAACAATACCGAAACGGCTCATTTTTGCTTATCGGCACTAACAACGCAGTTTCTCTAGTTTATCACGGCCGGGTTTTCAGCCCGGTTGCCCAAGAGAATGGGAATGGACCTTCAAGATTGCGGCAGCGATAGCCCGGATTATTCATAAACGTCATCCTGAGTCGCAGCGAAGGATCTCCGATGCGCCGCAAACAGCCCAGATTCTTCGCTGCGCTCAGAATGACAATGTTCCTTCGTGTTTATGAATAATCCGGGATAGCGACTCGCCCCGGTAGCTCAGGTCCAGCAAATCCATCGGGTGCATGACCAGCAGCGGCAGCTTGCGGCGGCGGACCTCGCGCTGTATCTGGAGCAGACAGCCGGCGTTCGAGGCCAGCACGATCCGTGCGCCCGTGCTGATGATGTTCTCGATTTTCCGGGCCGCCAGCCGGTCGGACATTTCGGCTTCCTGGAGATTGTAGGTGCCGGCCGAGCCGCAGCAGATGCCCGACTCGGGCAATTCCCGCAATTCCAGGCCGGGGATCGACGCCAACAGCCGCCGCGGCGCGGATGTAATCCCCTGGGCGTGGGCCAGATGGCAGGCGTCGTGATACGTGGCCGTGGCCTCGATCCGGCCGGTGGGCGGAATCAGCCCCAGTTCGTCGATGAACTCATTGATGTCCTTCACCTTGGCGGCGAACTTCGCCCGGTGCGGTTGCAGGCCGTCGCGCCAATGCAGGCCGTACTCCTTCATCATCGCCCCGCAGCCGGCATGGTTGACCACAATCGCGTCGTAGCGGTCCAACTCGAAGGCCACGAGGTTGGCGTCGGCCAGGCGTCGGGCGCCGCGGGAGTCGCCGGCGTGGAAGTTGATCGCCCCGCAGCAGCCCTGCTCGGGCGGAACGAAAACGTCGCAGCCGTTGTGCTGCAAGACCCGGGCGGTGGCCCAATGCGTTTGGCGGAACATGACGTCGGCCACGCAGCCGACGAAGAAGGCCACCCGCGCCCGCTTTCGCCCCACGGCCGGCAGAAACCGCGGCAGTTTCGGCCCCGCTTTCCCCGGCGGCGGCAGCAGCGGGACCATCCGCCCCAGCCGGCCGGGGATCAGGCCCAACATCCCCATCCGCTCGGCCAGATCGAACAGGCCGGTCCGCTGCATAAGATGCACGGGCAGGAGCAGCTTGCGCATCCGGTCGGCGTAAGGAAACAGCCGCAAGAGGATCAGTTCGCGGAACAGATCGAAGCGTTTCTCCGGCCGCCGGTCCGCTTCCTGCACCGCCAGGCGGAACGGCTCGATCAGCCGGCCGTACTGCACGCCGGAGGGGCACGCCGTCTCGCACGCCCGGCAGTCGAGGCATAACTCCAGGTGCCGGCGCATCCGCGCGGTCAGCCCGGAGCGGCCCTCGGCCACCATCCGAATCAACTGAATGCGGCCGCGGGGCCCGTCGTTCTCGTCGCCCAATTCGGTGAACGTCGGGCAAGTCGACGTACACAGGCCGCAATGCACGCAACGCAGGAACACCTCGGGATCGATCCGCGCGGCGAACTGGCCGTTCCCGACCGGTTCGACGGCGTTCGATGTTCGGCGTTCGGGGGCGTTGCTTTGCATGTCACGGATTGAGGATATTCTTCGGATCGAACCGTTCCTTTATCGCCCGCATCAGACGAATCTCCGGTCGGAGCGGCAACTCAACTTCCCTCTTCTCTCTTCCCTCTTCTCCCTTCCCTCTTCTCCCATTTCGACACACGCGTACAATCCCGTTCCCCGCGTGGGCTTGAATGGCGCAATCCGGCTCGGCCTTTAACAGATCGACGATCGCGCCCACCGTTTCGCCGGGCAGCACGGCAATCCGCTCGTCCTCTGGGAACTCGGCCATCCGACGCCAGAGCATGTCGTTGGCCAAGTTGGGCATCAGCACCGGCGAGATCATTCCCAGCGACGACCAACAGTCGTTCAACCGTTCCAGCATCCAGGCGACTTCCTCCCTCGCGCCCTCGAAGCCAACGAACAGCCGGGCAACGCTCCCTTCCGGCATCGGGCCAAATAATGGTTTGTTTTCTTGCTCACGCCCAGCCGACAACTCAACCGCCACCGGCTGGATCGGCAACCGGACCAGCGCGGCCAGCAATTCCTCGGCCGACCTGAAATCGCGTACTTCGCAGGCCAGCAGAGCCGCGGCCTCGGGCAGCGGCCGGACCATCAGCGTGGCCTGGGTGATGACGCCTAGCGTGCCGCGCGAGCCGGCCATCAGGCGGCACATATTGTATCCGGCGGCGTTTTTCACCACCCGCCCGCCGCCGGAAAAGATCGTGCCGGTCCCATCGACCGCCGTGAAGCCGAGCAGATAGTCGCGGATCGTGCCGTAGGCGTAACGTCGCGGCCCGGCGGCATTCGCGGCGATGGCCCCGCCGACGGTCGCCCGCTCGGGACGAGGGACGTCGATCGGCAGCCACTGCCGATGGGCCGCCAGCCGTTGGTTCAACTCGGCGATGGTGAGGCCCGCCTCGACGGTGATCGTCATGTCGTCGGGGGTGTAGTCGATGACCTGGTTCAGCTTTTCCAGCGAGAGCTGAATGCCCGATCTTTCACCTACATCCCTCGCTGTAATTCCGCCTATCGGATAGACGGCCGTTCCCTCCTCCGCCGCCCGGCGCACAACCTCCGCCACGGCGGCCGCGTCGGCCGGTGCGATGGTTTTTATCTGTAGCTCGTCCGTGGCGGTAGGGTTCATGCTTGCCGATTTTGTTGCTATCCGATAATAAACGGGGCGAAGACAACTGTTGCCAAAGCAGCAAAGCCGAGGAACAGATATTTCGCCAATTTTGATTCGGTAATCCAACGCCATTGACGGCGATGCAGGAAACTGGCCGTTATGGCAAAGAAGAGTGAACCAGCCACGCAGCCGGCCATCACTTCATGGAACCATGACTCAATTCCCGGAGCGACGGTGATGAACGACCCACACAGCGATGCCAGGAACAACAATCCGGCCAAATACCAGCAAGTTCCAACGATCATGACTCGAAATCCCCTTGTGCATTTTCCGGGATCAACTTGCCGGGGTTCAGTCGGCCGGCGGGATCGAAGGCCCGGCGCACGCGGCGCATCGCTTCGAGGTCGGCCGGGGCGAACTGCTTGTCCATCAGGGCGATCTTTTCCACGCCGACGCCGTGCTCGGCGGTGATGCTGCCGCCGCAGGCGATGCACTCTTCGAGGATCTCGTGCCCGGCGGCCGTGGCCCGCTCGACCTGCTCGCGGTTGCGCTCGTCAAACAGCAGGATCGGATGGATGTTGCCGTCGCCGGCGTGGGCGACGTTGACGATGCGGATGTTGTGCTTCGCGCCGATCTCGGCCGTCCGCCGGATGATCTGCGGCAGCCGGGTCCGCGGCACCACGCCGTCCTGGATCATGTAGCTCGGGCTGAGCCGGCCGGTGGCGCCCGACGGCCAGCTTGCGGCACTTCCAGAGCGCCGTTCGCTCATCGGCCGAGGCGGCCTGCAACACCTCACTGGCGCCAAGCTGCCGGCAGAACTCGATGATCCGCTCCTGCTGCCCGTCGAGGCCGACCGCCGGCCCGTCCAACTCGACGATCAGCACGGCGCCGGCCTCGGGCGGAAAGCCGAACTGAAAGGCTTCGTCCACGGCGTTGAGGATTCCCCGGTCCATGAGTTCCAGGGCCGCGGGAATAATGCCCGCCGCAATGATCCGGCTGACGGCCGTCGCGGCCGATTCGAGCGAGTCGAACACCGCCCGGAGCGTGCGGCGGTCTTGCGGATCGGCCGTCAAACGGACCCAAACCTTGGTGACCACGGCCAGCGTCCCTTCGCTGCCGACCAGCAGGCCGATCAGGTCCAGGCCGGCCGGGTCGGCGGCGGGACCGAGCTCGACGATCGAGCCGTCGGCCAGCACTGCTTCGAGGCCGAGGATGTGATTGACGGTTACGCCGTACTTGAGCGTGTGCGGACCGCCGGCGTTGGTGGCCGTGTTGCCGCCGATGGTGCTGGCCCCTTCGCTTGACGGATCGGGGGCGAAGTGCCAGCCCGATCCGGCCAGCGCCTGGGCGAGCCGCAGATTGGTCGTGCCCGCCTCGACCACCGCCATGCGGTTCCGCGGGTCGATGGCGATGATCCGGTTCATGCGGGTGAGCATGACGATGATGCAGCCCTCACCCTGACCCTCTCCCGGAGGGAGAGGGGACGAGGTTTGTTTTCCCGAAGCGAGAGGGGACGAAATCGGCAGACAACCGCCGGCCAAGCCGGTGCCCGAGCCGCGGGCGACCACCGCCAGATTGTGCCGCCCGGCGATCTTCACGACCGCGGCGACTTCCTCGGCAGAACGCGGAAACACGACGGCCGTCGGCCTGTGGCGTTCGACGGTCAAGGCGTCGCAATCGTAGACCGCCAACTCCGACGGCGCCGAAAGCACGTTCCGGCGGCCGAGCGTCGATCGCAGTTCGGAATACAGCGAGGAAGGCATGGTTAAAAGTGGTTAGTGGCTAGTGGCTAGTGGTAAGTGACTAGCCACTAGCCACTAGCCACTGACCACCAGCCCCTAGATTATAGCTTTTCCCGGCGGTATCGCCTACTTAGTTGCTGTTGCGGAAAGTAGGGTGGGTCAAGCGAAGCGCAGCCCCACCACTGTTTTTCCCGCAGTTGGTGGGACCGCGCTCGCTGACCCACCCTACTTTCCGCAACAGAAACTACTTATTGACCTCCCGGCCGAGTTTCTGCTCGACGTGGGCAATCTTTCCATCGAGCCGGCCCTCGCGGTTTCGGCAATAGTCGATTTTGAGCGAACATTCGATGCGATCGCAATCGGCCGCCGGGGCGTGTAGGGTGGGTCAAGCGCAGCGCAGCCCCACCAAATGCGGGAAAAACGATGGTGGGGCCGCGTCGCCCTGACCCACCCTACTTTCCGCAACAGAAACTACTTATTGACCTCCCGGCCGAGTTTCTGCTCGACGTGGGCAATCTTGCCGTCGAGCCGGCCCTCGCGGCCTCGGCGATAGTCGATTTTGACCGAACATTCGATCCGATCGCAATCGGCCGCCAGGGCGTCGAAGCATTTTTTCACCACGCCGAGGGCATCGTCCAGTTCGGCCTCCAAGGTGGTTCCCATCGAGTGGCTGCGGTATTTCACGCCGCTGCGGTCGATGATGTCGATGATTCGGGCGACATAGTCGCTGAGGCTTTCCCCTTTTCCGAGGGGAAACATGCTGAAATCGAGCAAGACCATGGGAGTTCCTTTGCGGTTTAGCCCGCTGGAAATGTACGGGACGGGAGCTACATGGTGGGACTGTGCTTCGCTTGTCCCACCACGGGATTATACAGGGTCCAGGGAACAGAATCACCCGGCGCTATTGATCGGCCATCAGAAGAGCAACGCCAACTCGTTTAGCAGCCGCCGGCACGGCGGCTTGCCGCAGAACCAAGGCCGTCGTGCCGACGGCCGCTAAACGATGTATGCCGATCAGCGGCGACCGCAGTCGCTGCGGCAACGAATCCGTGTACGTCCCGGCAACTGATCACTTCCCGCCGAACCGCACCGACTCGACGATCGGGCGGTCGGCGTCGGCGAAGCGCTCGACGTGTTCCCGTTCGACGGTGAAGGTCAGCGCCGCTTGCCGGCCTTCCCGGTCGGCGACGTGGTAATATATCCAACGGATTGGAATGTTGTCGGGCTTGCCGTCGGTTTTGGCGGGCACGGCGCCCTCGGCCACCACCCGCAGGACGCGATGGCCGGCTTGGTCAACCGATTGTGCGGCGGCGACGAACTCGCCGAAATTATCGCCCAGGGCCTTCCGCACGTCTTCCTGGAAGTCCTCAAGGGAGACCAGCCGGTTCGGATCGCGTTTGGGCAACAAGGCGAGATTGCACTGTCCGGCCAGCACGCCGCGATCCATCAGCCGCATGATGCCCGACGCTTTGTCGGTGTACCATTTTCGATCGTATTTGCAGCGGCATTCTCCGCCGGGAAACTCGTAGCTCAGGGCCGTGGAGTCGGGCGAGGGCTTCAGGTCGATGTTTTTGACGGCCGCGTCGGCCAGCTCCGCCGATTCCTTGGCCGGAGAGACGAGCATTTGCAGCCGGGAGACGGCGTCGACTCCGTCGGCCACCGGGCCGGGCTGCCGGTCTTCCTTGATCAACATGCCCAGCCAATCGACGCGATTCGAGCGGGGATCGAGGCGAAAGCGGCCTTTCAGTTCGATCTCCGACGAGGCCCCGTTCACGCTCCCCTCGACCTTGCCGGCGATCTCGAACCGGACGGCATCGTCCGTCACCTCTTTCAACGCACACTGAACCGTCGACTTCTCGATTTCGTCCAGGCCCAGCATGGCCGCCATCAGCCCCTTGTCCGGAGACCAACTCTGTCCAATGGCGATCGGCCCGGCGGGCAACAAGCGGTCCAGCAGCAGACTGTTGATAGGAATGTCGATGGCGTCCAATTCCTCGCGGGAAAGGTTTTCGGCCGGCGAGAAGAGCAGCGTGCTCTGCTGCTCCGGCCTCGGCTGCCGATCAGGCGGTGCTCCGGGCGGAGGGCCGGCTGGAAGCTATCGTTGCCCACCTTTACGGCGGCCGCCGCCTTCCGATAATGGCGCACTCCGCGGAGCAGTCCGTCGGGCTGATCCGGGGTTTCCACTGTTTTCTCCAGATAATCCAGGCTGCACACGACGCCCATTTTCTCGCGCTGCGACTTTCCTTTGTCCTTGAACTTGGTTTCGCCGCCGACTTCCAGCAGCACGACCACTCGATCGACGTCGCCGGCCTTGCGTTGGCTGTGGAAGGTGAAGGTTTTCTGCTCATTCGGAACGGATCCGCCTGAGGAGACGAGCGCGGGCAACAGCACGAGGCAACATGCAATTGGAATGGATAGCTTCATGGCGATAGACCAGAAAATGGTTTTCTGAATTTACTTGTAATCGCTAAATCGACCGTTACAGCCGTCAAAGTCCAGAGGAAACAGCGTCCGAGGAGAAAAAATCTGCAATTCTGCGTAACTTTATGACAGGCAGAGGCGTCTAAATTATAACCAAGGATAGGATAATGACTTGCGACGATTTTTCGAGAGATTTCAGGATTTGTGCGAGCCGCTCCCCGGTATTTTGCGTATACATATTGCCTTGTCAAACGAGTCGGAGAGTGGTAATCCGATCGGGAATATCATTCCGCCGACCGTAACTACCAAGCGGGCCAATGAGATATGATGAAAAGTTAGGGGCCGACCCTAGTCAAAGGTGGGGAAAAACCTGATTATTGCTAGATTGGGCTGTCAAAATATCGGGCGGTGGTTATACTAGCTCGCGTCGGGCAAAACAAGGAGCAAATCATGCACAAGGATTATCTCAATCCCGCGATCCGGCAACTCCGCGATCAGCAAGTCCGCTTTGCGCCCCGCGACAAACGCGTCGAACAGGCCGCCCAGGCGGAAAAGCTGCTCCGCGAACTGGACCCCACGCGGATATACCCTTACGAGTACATCTGTTTTCGCGTCACCAACTACCGCCCCGAGTTCTACCCGGACCTCAAACTTTCGGGCCAGGAGGTCGGGCACGACCTGAGACTGTTCGTCGAGGACGTTTCCGAATCGGCGGGCGTGTCGGCCGATTCGGCCGGAGAGAATGTGATGACGGTCGAAGGCTTGGCCGAGCAATTCAACGTCTCGACGAAGACCATCTCCCGCTGGCGGCGGCAGGGGTTGATCAGCCGCCGCTTCGTGATGGACGGCCGCAAGCGGGTGGGATTTCTGCAGAGTTCGGTGGACAATTTCGTCGAGCGGAACCAGGATCGCATCAGCCGCAGTTCGCGGTTCAGCCAACTGACGGACGAAGAGCGGGAGATGATCGTCGCCCGCGCCCGGCGGTTGGCCCGCGCCGGCGCCCGGCCGGCGGACGTGACCAAGCGGCTGGCCCGCAAAACCGGCCGCAGCGCCGAAACCATCCGTTACACGCTCCGGCAGTTCGACAGCGATCATCCGGAAACGGCCGTTTTTTCCGATCATCGCGGGGTTTTGTCGGCGGAATCGAAGCGGAAGCTGTACCAGCAGTACCTGCACGGCGACTCGGTCGACTTGCTGGCCGCGCGCTACCACCGCACGCGATCGGGAATTTACCGGATTATCGCCGAGGCACGGGCCCTGCGGATCCTGGAACTACCGCTGGATTTCATCACCAATCCGTCGTTCTCGCGGATTCGCTCGCAGAAGGCGGAGGCGCGGGTGATCGGCCCGCCGCCGCCCGCCGAGACGGCGCAGAAGAAGGCCCGGCTGCCCAGTGGATTGCCGCCGTATCTGGCCAGCTTGTACGAGGTGCCCCTGCTGACGCGGAAGCAGGAGGCGCACCTGTTCCGCAAGATGAACTACTTGAAGTACCGCGCCGGCCGGCTGCGGGCCAAACTCGATCCGGCCCGGCCGAAGCGGAACCTGATGGACCGCATCGAACGCCTGTACGACGAAGCGGTTTCCACGAAAAACCAAATCATCCGCTCGAACCTGCGGCTGGTCGTTTCCATCGCCAAGCGGCACGTGGGTCCGACGCAGAACTTTTTCGAGTTGGTCAGCGACGGAAACATGTCGCTGATGCGGGCGGTGGAGAAGTTCGATTACGCGCGGGGCAACAAGTTCAGCACCTACGCCAGTTGGGCGATCATGAAGAACTTCGCCCGCACCATCCCCGACGAGCACCGCCGCCTGGACCGCTTCCGCACCAGTCACGGCGATCTGTTCGCCACGACCGAGGACGATCGGGCCGACCCGGCCGAGCAGTTGTCCGCACAGGTCCAACGCGAGGCGCAGGTCGAGCGGATCCTGGAACGTCTCGACGAGCGGGAGCAGCGGATCATCGTGCGGCGGTTCGGACTCCGCCGCGGCCAGGAACCGCTGACGCTCAAACAGGTGGGGGCCGAATTGGGCGTGACCAAGGAACGCATCCGTCAGATCGAGGCCCGGGCGCTGGACAAGCTCCGCAAAGCGGCCGAGGAGAACCGGATCGATTTTCCCGCCTGAGGGAGGTAATAGTGAGTTCTGGTATGGTGCGTGAAACGCACCATCAGAAGCGCGCCATATTCGGCAGTGCGGGGTGCGTTTCACGCGCCCTACTGAGTGCGGAAGCCAACCGAGCAAAACCGTCGTGGTGCCCCCCCCCGATAGATTGGTCGCGTGTGGCAATCCGAAGCAAGGCCAGCCCAGAGCACCCCTCTTTCGGGTGTATTTAGCCGATTTTCTATGAATTGGCACGCTTGTTTTTATTTTTTCCCTTCCGTCCGCCTTGCGTGAATTTGGGCTCCGGCTATATTAAGAGATTCGCGACGGCGGGCGCAGGCGGCTAGCGTAGCTCAACCGGCAGAGCAGTTGATTTGTAATCAACAGGTTGTGGGTTCAAGTCCCTCCGCTAGCTTAATATGACGAATGTCGAAATTCAAATGACGAATGAGGGGTGACTGGCGGCGAATCGCGGTTCGTCATTTGGATTTCGTCATTCATCATTCGCGGACGCAAGGGGGGTTTCCCGAGTGGTCAAAGGGGTCAGACTGTAAATCTGATGGCAATGCCTTCGAAGGTTCAAATCCTTCACCCCCCACTGAAGAAAAGGGATGAAGGATGAGGGATGAAGGATGAATGCAGGATGAACGTTACGAGAGGATTTCATCCTTCATCCTTCCGCCTTCATCCTTATTGAATGCGGGTGTAGCTCAACGGTAGAGCCGTAGCCTTCCAAGCTACTCACGAGGGTTCGACTCCCTTCACCCGCTTAACGACGATTGAAACGACGAGAACGGACAGGGAGGGAGACGGGAGAAGGGAGAAGGGAGAGGGCCGCCGGCGCCAGTCTCTCCTCTCCCTTCGCCCCTCGCCCTTCACAAGACGCGAGAACACGATGAGCAGAGAATCATCGCAGGCTGCTGTAGCTCAGCCGGTAGAGCGCGTCCTTGGTAAGGACGAGGTCAAGGGTCCGATTCCCTTCAGCAGCTCATTTTGTCGGCCGGTCGAGAACCTCGGCGCAGGATTTCCGTCCGTCCATATTTACTCTAACCGACCCGCTTGATCAAACGCAGGGAGATAGAAACCAAAATGGCCAAGGAAGTATTTACCAGGACCAAACCTCACGTCAATGTGGGCACCATCGGTCACATTGATCACGGCAAGACCACGTTAACCGGCGCCATCTTGGCCGTCCAGCAAAAGAAGGGGCTGGCCAAGTCCAAGTCCTACGCCGACATCGCCAAGGGCGGCACGGTCCGCGATGCCACCAAGACCGTGACCATCGCCGTGGCCCACGTCGAGTACGAGACCGATAAGCGGCACTACGCCCACATCGACTGTCCGGGCCACGCCGACTTCATCAAGAACATGATCACCGGCGCCGCCCAGATGGACGGAGCGATCCTGGTGGTCTCGGCGGCCGACGGCCCCATGCCGCAGACCCGCGAGCACGTCCTGCTGGCCCGCCAGGTGAACGTCCCCGCCCTGGTCGTGTTCCTGAACAAGTGCGACCTGGTCGACGATCCCGAGTTGCTGGAACTGGTCGAGTTGGAAATCCGCGAGTTGTTGACGCACCACGGTTTCCCGGGCGACGAGATTCCGATCATCCGCGGCGACTCGCTCTCGGCGTACAACAATCCGGAAGATCCGGAGAAGAACAAGTGCATCGGCGAGTTGATGGACGCCATCGACGCCTACATTCCCGAGCCGCCCCGCGAAGTCGACAAGCCGTTCCTGATGGCGGTCGAGGACGTGTTCTCGATCGAGGGCCGCGGCACCGTGGCCACCGGCCGTATCGAGCGCGGCATGGTCAAGACCGGCGAGGAAGTCTCCATCGTCGGCTTCAGCCCCGAACCGCGGAAGACGATTTGCACGGGCGTGGAGATGTTCAATAAGACGCTGGACCAGGGGCAGGCGGGCGACAACGTCGGCTTGCTGCTCCGCGGCGTCAAGCGCGAGGAAATCGAACGCGGCCAGGTGATCGTCAAGCCCGGCTCCATCACCCCGCACACGAATTTCGAGGGCGAGGTCTACGTCCTCTCGAAGGAAGAGGGCGGGCGGCATACCCCGTTCTTCAGCGGCTATCGGCCGCAGTTCTACTTCCGCACGACCGACGTCACCGGCACGGCGAAACTCCTCGGCGATGCCGAGATGTGCATGCCCGGCGACAACGTCAAAATCGAAGTCGAATTGATCTCCCCGATCGCCATGGACGCGAACGTGCGGTTCGCCATCCGCGAGGGCGGCCGG
Source organism: uncultured Planctomycetota bacterium (assembly GCA_963733145.1). Taxonomy (GTDB): domain Bacteria; phylum Planctomycetota; class Planctomycetia; order Pirellulales; family Thermoguttaceae; genus JAHIKV01. The sequence goes on from CAVTCJ010000013.1 coordinate 604,500, forward strand.
ACCGTCGGCTCGGGCGTGGTGACGAAGGTGTTGAAGTAAACGAAACGGGTCTTAGGTCTTTGGTCTTAGGTCTTGGGACCGGCAACCAAGACCTAAGACCTAAGACCTAAGACCTGCATTTAGGGGTGTAGCTCAATTGGTAGAGCACTGGTCTCCAAAACCAGCGGTTGGGAGTTCGATCCCCCCCGCCCCTGCCATACATTTATAGTTGACACGTAGTTTTTTGCGAGGTTGCCGCAACAATGGGGACCTTTTTTCGAGAATTGCTGCGGGCGGATATTTACAAGCGAAGCCAAGGGCGGATTACCCGCCAGGTCACCTTCGCCGCCGCCGCGCTGACGATTGCGCTGGGCCTGTGGAGGCTGAGCGGGATACTGGTCGCGTCCAACATGGCGGCCGACACGGCCGCCTGGTTCGCGACGCATACCTTGCTGCTGCCGTTTTATTGGATCGCCGGCGCATGTGCCTGGATTGCCGCCCTGCCGGCGTTCTATTTGTGGTTTCCCGGCTTGTTGCTGGCGGCTACGTTGTGGGGGTTGTACCGCCTGGTGAACCTGCCCGCCTTCGCCGATTTCCTGATCGCGGTGGAGGCGGAGATGAACAAGGTCTCCTGGCCTACCCGCACCGAGTTGTTCCGCGCCTCGCTGGTGGTGCTGATCGTGATTTTTTCGTTGGCGATTGTGCTGGCGATATTCGATTTTTCGTGGAGTGTGCTTTTCAGAGAAGTTCTGCACATTCTGTAAGGGGTCTGGCGTGACCGACGAACCGAACAAATTGAACGGGCAACCAACCGCGGAACCGGCGGCGGAAATGCCCGCGGAGCCGCTCGCCGACCAGCGCGCGGAGACACCTCCCGAGGCGGCGGAAACGTCCGCGCCGCTCGAAACGGAAGCGGTTCAACCGGCGCCGGCCGCGGAAGCGGCAGACGCGCCGCCGGCCGAGGAATCGCCCCAGCCGGCCGGGGAGCAGGCCCCACCGGCCGAAGCCGCCGAAAAGCCGGAGCCGGAGGAAGAACAGAAGGAAGAGCCGAAGTCGGATAAAATGGATTGGTACATCCTCAAGGTGCAGAGCAACCGCGAGGAGTCGATCCGCGAGGGGCTGTTGCGGCGGGTGGCCATCGCCGGCTTGGATTACTTCTTCGATCAGGTCATCGTGCCGACCGAAAAAGTCACCGAGTTCAAGGGGGGGAAGAAGAAGGTCATCAAGCGGAAACTGTATCCCGGCTACCTCGTGGTCCACATGGAGATCAACGACGACACGTGGTTTCTGGTCCGCGAGACGCCGGGCATCGGCGATTTCACCGGTGCGGCGGGCCGGCCCAGCCCGATGCTGCCCCACGAAGTCGAACGCATCGTGGTGAAGCACGAGGAAAAGAGCGAAAAGGCCCCCAAACTGAAAATCGCTTTCAACCAAGGCGAGCGCGTTAAAATCAAGGAAGGCACCTTCGAGAACTTCGAGGGCGAAGTGGACAACATCGACGAAACCAACGGGCGGGTGACCGTGATGATCAACATCTTCGGCCGTTCCACCCCGGTTGAGTTGGAGTATTGGCAAATCGAGGCATTGTAAGAGGAAAGGGGATTAGGGATTAGGGATTAGGGATTGGATGGCGGAAAGTGTATTTACCGCTTGCGGTTTCGCACCGGCCACCGACCACTGACCACTGACCACTGACCACTGAATAATGGCAAAGCAATTAGTCGGCCAAGTGAAATTTCAAGTTCCCGGCGGACAGGCGACCCCTGCTCCCCCGGTGGGCACCTCGCTGGGACGGTTCGGGATCAATCTCGGCCAGTTCGTGATGCAGTTCAACGAACGGACCAAGGAGGCCGGCGGGATGCCCATCCCGGTGGTGGTCAAGGTGTACAACGACCGGAGTTTCGAGTTTGTCACCAAGAGTCCGCCGGCCGCCGCGCTGTTGAAGCAGGCCGCCGGCATCGCCAAGGGCTCGGGCGTGCCGAACAAAGAAAAGGTGGGCAAGGTTACGGTCGCCCAGATCGATGAAATCTGCAAGACGAAAACGCCCGACCTCAATGCCAGCGACTTGGAACACGCCCGGCACATGGTCGAGGGAACCGCCCGCAGCATGGGATTGGAAGTGGTGAAAGAGTAGATTTTTGGTCTTAGGTCTTGGGTCTTAGGTCTTGGAGCGAAGACCTAAGACCCAAGACCCAAGACCCAAGACCCAAGACCCAAGACCCAAGACCTAATATGCCAAAACTAGCCAAACGTATGACGGCCATGCTGAAGAAGGCGCCGCCGGACAAGAGACCCTTGCCGGTCGACGAAGCGGTGGCCGTTCTGAAGACCTTCAACACCACGAAGTTCGACCAGTCGGTGGACATCGCCATCCGCCTGGGCATCGACGCCAAGCAGGCCGACCAACTCGTGCGCGGCTCGATCGTCCTGCCCAACGGCATCGGCAAGAAGCTGCGGGTGATCGTGTTCGCCAAGGGCGACAAGCTGGACGAAGCCACGGCGGCCGGGGCCGACGAGGTGGGCGGGCCGGAAATGGCCGAGAAGATCAAGGGCGGCTGGACCGACTTCGACGTCTGCATCGCCGCCCCCGACATGATGGGCGTCGTCGGCCCCTTGGGCAAAGTGCTCGGCCCCCGCGGTCTGATGCCCTCGCCCCGCGCGGGAACCGTCACCCCGGACGTGGGCAAAGTGGTCAAGGAGTACAAGGCGGGCAAGGTCGAGTTCCGCAACGACAAGGACGGCAACGTCCATTCCGTGGTCGGCAAGCTGAGCTTCGAGCCCGCCAAACTCGCCGAAAACGTCAACGCCTTCATCGGCCACGTCAACGCCATCAAGCCGCAGGCCGTGAAAGGACAATACATCAAGGGGATCGTGCTGAGCGCCACGATGAGCCCCGGCGTGAGGATACAATCTTGAAAGCAAGGTTTTGGGTCTTGGGTCTTAGGTCTTTGTTCGAGAGACCACGGCTCAGGACCGAAAATGAAAAAAAGTCTTGGGTCTCTGTCCAAGAGAGCGTAATCCAAGACCTAAGACCTAAGACCTAAGACCTAGACCCAAGACCTTTAGTTCCATGAGCAAGTACGTAAAAAATCTGGTATCGGAACATCTCCGCGGGCGGCTGAGCGACGTCCACGACGCCCTTTTGGTGAACATGATCGGCCTGGACGCCAACACCAACACGCGGTTGCGGGCGGTGTTGCGCGAAAAAAACATCCAGGTGATGGTGATCAAGAACAGCCTCGCCGCGCGAGCCGCCGCGGACACCCCGCTGGCCCCGCTGTTTACCGGCCTCGAAGGGACCGCGGCCGTCTGCTGGGGCGCCGAAGACATCATCAGCCTGGCGAAGGAAATCACCAAGCTGGCGAAGGACCAGGAGTATTCCCCCTTCCAGCCCCGCGGCGGGGTGATGGACGGCGAGCGGCTCGACGCCGCCGGCGTCGAACAGATCAGTAAATGGCCCAGCCGCCGGGAGCAGTTGAGCATTCTCTTGGGGCAAATCCTCTCGCCGGGCGCGAATTTGGTCAGCCAGTTGAGCTCGATCGGCGGCGCCCTGGCCAGCCAGATCAAGCAAAAGGGAGAAGAGGGCGAAGCGAGCGAAGTGAAGGACGAGTCCGCCACGGACGGCTGATAGTGAACAGTATAGTGCAAAGTGCGAATTCGGTAGTTCCAATTATGGATTATTGATCGTTTAGCGGCCGTCGGCACGACGGCCATGGTCGGGCGAAACACGGGCCGTCGTGCCGACGGCCGCTAAACATACTCATAAAATCGCCGAACTTGGAACAACGTGAATTCATGTTGCATTACCACCCCATACCCAACCATTTGTTTTCCACTTAACGAACTAAAGTGCGAGAAAGGATCGAGAGCGTCATGGCAACGGCAGAAGCAACCCGCGAATTTTCCGCGTTGACCCTCGAGCTCGGCGACAAGATCGTCGGCTTGACCCTGAAAGAGGCCAAGGAACTCAGCGACTACCTGGAAGAGGTCCACGGCATCAAACCGGCCGCCGGCGGCGCGGTGATGATGGCCGCTCCGGCGGAAGGCGGCGGCGCCGCGGCCCCCGCCGAGAAGACCGACTTCGACGTGGTCCTGGAAGGTTTCGGCGACAAGAAAATCGGCGTGATCAAGGTGGTCCGCGCCGTCACCGCCTTGGGACTGAAAGAGGCCAAGGACCTGGTCGAGAGCGTGCCCGCCAAAATCAAGGAAGGGCTTTCCAAGGAAGACGCCGAAAAGCTCAAGAAAGAACTGGAAGAAGCCGGCGGCACGGTTTCGCTCAAATAGCAGTTGCTCGACTCCCTGTAAAGCCGCGGCCATCGGCCGCGGCGTTGGAAACACGCGGATGGAAGGCACGGGTGTCCTACCTCTGCTCCGGCCCGCATCGGCGCGGCGCCGCCGTCGCCCAAACCCCGTCAGCGGTGTTGTTCCGCGACCGCCGGTTCTCCGCGACCGTTGGCCGCGGCCGTACAATTTGCACATTTTGCGTTGCTGTTTCCTCCGAGGAGGGTGATCCCTTATGGCCACTACGGCTCAACGACGGCTTAAACCCCGGGATATTCGTCACTTCGGCAGCCTTCGTTCCACTTACCCAATCCCCGATTTAACGGAAATCCAGACGCGCAGCTACGATGCTTTCCTGCAATACGACCTCCCCTGGCAAAAACGGCAGGACCAGGGGATCGAGGGCGTGCTGCGGGAGATCTTCCCCATCGAAAGCTACGACAAGACGCTGCGCCTCGAGTATATCCGCTACGAGTTGGGCAAACCGCGCTACGAACCGGACGAATGCCGGCAACTCCGCCTGACCTACGGCCGCCCCTTCAAGGTCTGGCTCCGCCTGACCAAGGAGCAGCCGGTCGAGGAGGAGGTCTACCTCGGCGACATCCCCATCATGCTCGGCGGCGGCGAGTTCATCATCAACGGGGCCGAGCGGGTGGTCGTCAGCCAACTCCACCGCAGCCCCGGCGTGGACTTCGTCTCCGAGGTCGAGGGGACCGGCGAACGCCGCCTGCACAGTTGCCGCATCATCCCCGAACGCGGAAGCTGGATCGAACTGAACGTAAACCGCAAGGAAAGCCTGACGGTCCGCATCGACCAGAGCGGCAAGTTCTCGATCATGACCCTGTTGCGGGCAATGGATCCGGTCTACGGCGACAGCGCCAACCTGCTGCGGGCGTTCTTTCCCGCCGAAACCGTCAAAATCACCGACGGCCGAACCGCCGCGAAGCTGGAAGGCAAGATGGCCGTCAGCGACGTGATTTATCCGCCCGACAGCCCCCGGGCCGGTGAAATCATCGTCGAGTCCGCCCAGAAAATCACCAAGAATCTCGCCGAGACGATCTGCACTTCCGGCCTGAAGCAGTTGGAAGTGATGGACGACCCGAAGAATCCGCTGCTGCTGAACGCCCTCAACGACGACAACACGGCCAGCCACGAGGAAGCGCTGCTGCGGATCTACCAGCGGCTGCGGCCCGGCAACCCGCCGCAGTTGGAAAAGGCCAAGGCCCTCTTCCACGAGAAGTTTTACGACACCAACCGCTACCGGCTGGGCCGCGTGGGCCGCTTCCGCATCAACCGCAAGCTGGGCCTGAACATCCCCGAGGAGGAGATGACCCTCCACGCCGACGATCTGATCGCGGCGATCAAGTACATCGTCGCGCTGCGGGCCGGCGAGCCTGACGCCGAAATCGACGACATCGACCACTTGGGCAACCGGCGGTTGAGGACCATCGACGAGTTGGCCTCCGACGAATTGCGCAAGGGCTTTCTCAAGCTCCGCCGCACGGTCCAGGAACGGATGAGCCTCAAGGACCTGGAGGACATGACTCCCCGCAGCCTGGTCAATCCGAAGAGCATTTCGGCGGCGATCGAATACTTTTTCGGCCGCGGCGAGCTTTCGCAGGTGGTCGATCAGACGAACGCCCTCTCGATGCTGACCCACGAGCGGCGTCTGTCCGCGTTGGGGCCGGGCGGCTTGAACCGCAAGCGGGCCGGCTTCGAGGTCCGCGACGTGCATATCTCGCACTACGGGCGAATCTGCCCCATCGAAACCCCTGAAGGCACCAACATCGGCTTGATCTCCTCGCTGGCCCTTTATGCCGGCGTGGACGAATACGGCTTTCTCGTGACCCCCTATCAAAAACTGCACAAGGGACACTTGACCGACCAGACCGAGTGGTTGCGGGCGGACCAGGAACACGAAGCCATTCTGGCCCCGGCCGACGCCCTGATCGAGAACGGGCGGCTGGCGGGCGATACGATCATCGCCCGGCATCGCGGCGATTTCCAACTGGTTCCCATCGAACAGGTGCAGTACATCGACGTGGCCCCGGCCCAGATGGTCGGCGTCTCGGCGGGACTGATCCCCTTCCTCGAACACGACGACGCCAACCGGGCCTTGATGGGCTCGAACATGCAGCGCCAGGCGGTGCCGCTGCTGGTCACGGAGGCCCCGCTGGTGGCCACCGGCTTGGAAACCGTGGCCGCCGTCAATTCGAGCATGTTGGTCCGCGCCCGGCGGAAGGGCGCCGTCACCCGCGTCGACGCCGGTCAAATTGAAATCGGCGCCGACGTATACCCCCTCCGCAAGTTCGTCGGCCTGAACGAGCGGACCTGTCAAAATCAGAAGCCCATCGTGCAATTGGGCGACAAGGTCGAAAAGGGACAGGTCATCGCCGACGGCGCCGGCATTCAACAAGGCGAGTTGGCCCTGGGGCGGAACGTGCTCGCGGCTTTCATGGCCTGGGACGGATTCAACTTCGAGGACGCCATCATCATCAGCGAAGCGCTGGTCGAACAAGACGCCTACACCTCGATCCACATCGAGGAATTCGACATCGAAATCCGCGAGACCAAGCTCGGCCGCGAGGAATTCACCCGCGACATCCCCAACGTCAGCGAGCGGCAACTGCGCAACCTCGACGAAAACGGCATCGTGCGGGTGGGCACTTACGTGGAACCGGGAGACATCCTGGTCGGCAAGGTCTCGCCGAAATCCAAAACCGAACTGACCCCCGAGGAAAAGCTGCTGCACGCCATCTTCGGCCGGGCGGGCGAAGACGTGAAAAACGACTCGCTGGAAGTCTCCTCCGGCGTCGAAGGCATCGTCATCGGCACCCAAAAGTTCTCCCGCCGGATGAGCCTCAGCGAGGACGAGCGGAAGGCCTTCGAGGCGGCCTTGAAAGAGGCCGAGGCCAAAGGCAACGAGCGGATTGCCGCCGCCTTCGGCGAATTGGTCAATGAAATCGAGGGCGTGCTGCATAAAAAACTCACCGACGAGGACGGCAATCACCTGGTCGAAGGCCAGGAGCACCGCTACGTCGCCGAGCAGGCCAATGAGTTCAACATCGAAAAGCTCGACATCCGCAGCCCGCAACGCAAGACCGACGTCGAAAAGATATACGCCAACCTCTGGTCCGCCGTGGAAGCGGCGATCGACGCCAAGGAGCGCACGTTGAATTCGATGAAACGCGGCGACGAGCTGCGCAGCGGCGTCTTGCAGATGGTGAAGGTCTACGTGGCCGCGAAGCGGGTGATCTCGGTGGGCGACAAGATGGCCGGCCGCCACGGAAACAAGGGCGTCATCGCCAAAATCCTGCCCCAGGAGGACATGCCCTTCCTGGCCGACGGAACCCCCGTCCAAATCCTGCTCAATCCGCTGGGCGTCCCCAGCCGTATGAACGTGGGCCAAATTCTGGAGACCCACCTGGGTTGGGCCGGCGCCGCGCTGGGTTTTCAGGCCATCACGCCCATCTTCGACGGGGCAACCGAGGCGGACATCCACAAGGCCCTCGAAGAAGCCGGCCTGCCGGCGCACGGCAAGGCCCAGCTCTACGACGGCCGCACCGGAGAAAAATTCGAGCAGCTCTCCACCGTGGGTTTCATCTACATGATGAAACTGCACCACCTGGTCGACGACAAGGTCCACGCCCGCTCGACGGGCCCCTACTCGTTGATTACGCAGCAGCCGTTGGGCGGCAAGGCCCGCTTCGGCGGCCAGCGGTTCGGTGAAATGGAGGTCTGGGCCCTGGAAGCCTACGGCGCCGCGTACCTCCTCCAGGAACTGTTGACCGTGAAGAGCGACGACGTCGAGGGGCGGACGAAAATCTACGAAGCGATGGTCAAGGGCGAAAACACGCTCGAAGCCGGCACCCCCGCCAGCTTCGACGTCTTGACCAACGAAATCCGCGGACTGGCGTTGAACATGCAGTTGGAAAAATCGCACATTTAACGAAATGGCTCTAAACCGCTATCCTTCCGGCATAGATTGCTATCGTAGGTTTCCATGTCAAGACACAACCGGAAAAATCTGATCGGAAAGATTCAGAAAATCCGCAATTCAACCGTGCTGTGCTACTTGACGAGTCTGCGCCCTAACGTTCCCGGTCAAATGGCTGAGGATGCGGTTCGCGTTATTTTCGATCATTTGCTTCGACTGCCGTCCCGACCGGTTCCAAAGTTGGATATTTTTTTGTGCAGCAACGGCGGCAGCGGCACTGTTCCTTGGCGGCTGGTGTCACTTTTTCGGGAATTTGCGTCTTCATTTGCGGTTCTGGTGCCTTATCGGGCGTACAGCGCAGGCTTCCTTGCTCGCGCTGGGAGCCGATGAAATCTTGATGCACCCTTTCGCTGAATTAGGACCAATTGATCCGACAGTTTCCAACGATTTTAATCCCGTCGAGCAAGGAACGGGAAGGCGTTTGGGAATTAGTGTTGAAGACGTCAGCGCCTATATCAATTTCGTGAAGTCGAGTGTCGGCATCACCCATGAAGACGAATTGGTGAAAGCCGTCGAGATCTTGGCAAGCAAGGTTCATCCGTTGGCTCTTGGCAATGTTGAAAGGTTTTTATCTCAGTCTCGAATGATTGCCAAGAAGATACGGCGGACCCACATGAAAGACGCGGATGATCATACTATCCAGGAAATAGTCGAAAACATGGCGTCAAAGCTGTACTTCCACGGTCATCCCATCAACAGGCACGAAGCTAAGGAAGACTTGAAGTTAAAGGTCCTGACCGATATTCCACCAGAATTGGAAGCGGCGATGTGGTCGCTATATGCGGATTATGAAGAAGAGTTTGAAAACCTCTCCACTTTTAATCCAGCAGCGGATTTAGCAGCGATGTCGAACCCTTCTCCAGCAACTTCCGCCTCGTTGCCGCCACCCAAAGAAAAGACTTACACTCTCGTACACGCCATGATCGAGAGCGAAATCTTGGCGAGTTGCTTTACCACCACCCGCAGGTATCGGACTATTGCTGGTTGTCCACCGGGGCAGGAGGCGATTCAGGAGGAAATGCTATCGCAAGGCTGGAGTCATTCCGAGGATTCCGGGGGGGAATCCCGACTGAACAGTCGTTGACACAGGCTCAGGATGTTCGAGAGGAGAAGGCGACTCCTCCAGGCCGGAGGACGCAGAAACCCCCACTCCACGAGGAGTCGTGCAGACTTTGCCAAGCGTTGAGGGAATGAACGTGCTGGCCGCCAAGACTTTGGTTGTCATAAGGCACCTTATAAAACCTGGCCCCACAAATGGGGGAACGCTCTAAAATGAATCATACGCTGCAATAATCGATTTTGCAAGCCTCGTTTGAGGCCACAAAACATTTTCCGCCAGTTACAACCACTCCAAATCCAGGGAGTAACGCAGTGAGCATCGGCGAAAGCACATACGACCGGATAAACGATTACAAGTCGGTGAAGATCAGTCTCGCCCGGCCGCACGACATCCGGAGCTGGTCCTTCGGCGAGGTGAAGAAGCCGGAAACGATCAACTACCGCACCTACCGGCCGGAAAAAGACGGCCTGTTCTGCGAGCGGATTTTCGGACCGGAAAAGGACTGGGAATGTTCCTGCGGGAAATACCGCGGGATGAAGTACAAGGGGATGATCTGCGACCGCTGCGGCGTGAAGATCACCCACAGCCGCGTCCGCCGCAAGCGGATGGGGCACATCGAACTGGCCGCCCCGGTCGTTCACATCTGGTTCTTCAAGGCGATGCCCAGCCGGCTGGGCGCCCTGCTGGCCATGAAAACCACCAGCCTGGAGAAGGTGGTCTATTTCCAGGATTACGTGGTGACCAACCCCGGCGACACGCCGCTGAAGAAGCAGCAGTTGTTGACCGAGGAGGAATACCGCGCCGCCCGGGCCCAATATCCCGACTCCACCTGGGAAGCCGACATGGGCGCCGAGGCCGTCCGCAAACTGCTGGTGGAACTCGACCTGGTGAAGCTCTCGCAGGAGCTGCGCGTCGAGTTGATCGAGACCAACTCGAAGCAGAAGCGGAAAGACCTGATCAACCGGCTGAAGATCGTCGAGGCGATCCGCGACAGCGACAACCGGCCGGAGTGGATGGTGCTGGACGTGATCCCCGTGATTCCGCCCGACCTGCGCCCGTTGGTGTTGTTGGACTCGGGCAACTTCGCCACCAGCGACTTGAACGACCTCTACCGGCGGATTATCAACCGCAACAACCGGCTGAAGAAGCTGGTCGATCTGAACGCGCCGGAAGTGATTATCCGCAACGAGAAGCGGATGCTGCAACAGTCGGTGGACGCCTTGTTCGACAACAACCGCTGCAAGCGTCCCGTGCTGGGCAGCAGCAACCGCCCCTTGAAATCGCTGACCGACATGATCAAGGGCAAGCAGGGCCGCTTCCGCGAAAACCTGCTGGGCAAGCGCGTCGATTACTCCGCCCGCAGCGTGATCGTCGTCGGCCCGGCGCTCCGGCTGCACCAATGCGGCTTGCCGAAAAAGATCGCCCTGGAGCTTTACCAGCCATTCATCATCCGCCGCCTGAAGGAACTCGGCCACGCCGACACCATCAAGAGCGCCAAGAAGATGCTGGAGCGGAAGGACGAGGAGGTGTGGGACATTCTCGAAGAGGTGATCCAGAACCATCCCGTACTGTTGAATCGCGCCCCCACGCTGCACCGCATGGGCATCCAGGCCTTCGAGCCGGTGCTGGTCGAAGGGAACGCCATCAAGCTGCATCCGCTGGTCTGCAAGGGCTTCAACGCCGACTTCGACGGCGACCAGATGGCGGTCCATCTGCCGCTGTCGATCGAGGCCCAGGTCGAGGCCCATACCCTGCTGATGTCGACGAACAACATTTTCAGTCCGGCCAACGGCGCGCCGATCATCAGCCCTTCGCAGGACGTGGTGATGGGCTGCTACTACATCACCGCCGCGCTGCCCAGCGAGCCGGGCGAGGAGATGAAGTTCGCCTCCGCCGACGAGGTGCTGTTGGCCCAATCGCTGGGCGTCGTCCAGACCCATACCCCAATCGCCGTGCGGCTGCCTGAAGCCCGTCGCATCAAGGGCTCGCGGGGCGTCAAGCAGGCGCGGATTGGTGCAAACCACCGTCGGCCGCGTGTTGTTCAACTCCATGCTCCCCGAGGGCATGCCCTACTACAACACCGCCTTGCGCTCCAGCGACCTGGCCGGCGTGATTTCCGACTGCTACGAGCTGCTCGGCCGGCGGGAGACCATCGACCTGTTGGACACGCTCAACCGGGTCGGGTTCCGCCAGAGCACGCTGTCCGGCTTGAGCTTCGCCACCGACGACTTGATTACCCCGCCGAACAAGTCGAAGATCATCGCTTTGGCTGAAAAGGGGGTTCTCCGCATCCTCAAGCTGTATCAACGCGGCATCATCACCGAGGGCGAACGATACAACCAGGTGCTCGACGCCTGGACCCACGCCCGCGAGCAGATCACCACCGAGATGATGCAGGAGTTGGAGAACGACTACCGTTTTCCGGGCTACGTGAATCCGATATTTTTGATGGCCCACTCCGGCGCCCGCGGCGGCGTGGAGCAAATCCGCCAGTTGGCCGGCATGCGCGGCTTGATGGCGAAGCCCTCGGGCAAGATCATCGAAACGCCGATTAAGGCCAATTTCCGCGAGGGGCTAACCGTCCTGGAATACTTCAGTTCTACTCACGGCGCCCGAAAGGGGCTGGCCGACACGGCCTTGAAAACGGCCGACTCCGGCTACCTGACCCGCAAATTGGCCGACGTGGCCCAGAACGTGGTCGTCACCTTGCACGACTGCGGCACCACCCAGGGAATCACCAAGGGGGTGATCTATCGCGGCGAAAAGGTCGAGGTCAGCCTGGCCGACTCGGTAAAGGGCCGCGTTAGCCGCGCAAACATCGTCAATCCGATCACCGACGAGGTGATCGTCCGCGAGAACGAGTTGATCACGCCGGACATCGCCAGGAAGGTCGAATCGATGGGACTGGAGAAGATTCAAGTCCGCAGCGCGATGACCTGCGACGCTCCCTTGGGCGTCTGCGCGTTGTGCTACGGCATGGACCTCTCCACCGGAGCGCTGGTCGAGCAAGGCATGGCGGTGGGAATCATCGCCGCCCAGAGCATCGGCGAGCCGGGCACGCAGTTGACCATGCGGACCTTCCATATCGGCGGCACGGCGGCCCGCGCCGTCGAGGAGAGCGAAATCCGCTCCAAGAAAAACGGCGTGGTCCAATTTACCCGCATGAAAGCCGTCCGCAACGACGAGGGCCAGCAAGTCGTGCTCACCCGCAACGGCGAAATCCTCGTCCTCGACCCCAAGGGCCGGGAACTGGAAAAATATGAAGTCCCCTCGGGCGCCAATCTGCTCGTCGAGGAGAACCAGGAGGTCCAACCCGGTGCCGTGCTCTGCCAGTGGGACCCGCACAGCATCCCCATCCTGGCCGAAGTGAGCGGAAAGGTGCGCTACGAGGACATCATCGACGGCGAAACCATCCGCATGGAAAAGGACCCCAGCGGCCACGTCCGCAGCATCGTCACGGAGTACAAAGGCGACCTCCACCCGCAGATCGTCCTGGAAGACGCGGCCGGCAAGATTCTCGACTTCTACTACCTCCCCGAGAGGGCCAACATCGAGGTCCCGGAAGGAAAGACCATTTCGGCCGGCACCGTTTTGGCCAAAACCCCCCGCGAGGTCTCCGGCACCCAGGACATCACCGGCGGTCTGCCCCGGGTCACGGAAATCTTCGAGGCCCGTAAGCCGAAAGACCCGTCGGTCATCGCCGAAATCGACGGCATTGTGGAAATCCTCGGCGAAAAACGCCGCGGAAAACGCACCATCGTCGTCAAAAGCGAGGCCGGCATCGAACGCGAACACCTCGTCGCCCACGGCAAGCACTTGCGGGTCCACTCGGGCACCTTCGTCCGGGCGGGCGAAGCCCTGGTCGACGGCCCGCTGGTCCCCCACGACATCCTCCGCATCTCCGGCGAAGAGGCCGTCCAGCAATACCTCACCCGCGAAATCCAGAACGTCTACCGCAGCCAGCGGGTGGAAATCAACGACAAGCACATCGAAATCATCGCCTCCCAAATGCTGCGGAAAGTCCGCGTCGAGACGATCGGCGACACCACCTTGCTCCCCGGCAGCGTGATGGACAAGTTCGAGTTCCGCGCCGCCAACCTGGAATTGGCCAAGTGCCTGAAAATCAGCGCGAAGGGGGACGGCGAATTCGCCGTCGGCGCGATCGTGCCGCTCGAGGCCCTGGAGCAGGCCAACGCCCAGATCGAGGCCCTCGGCGGCGAACCGGCCAAGGGCGTCAAGCCGACCATGGCCACCGCCAGCACCCAACTGCTGGGCATCACCAAGGCCGCCGTGCAAAGTTCGAGCTTCATCTCCGCCGCCAGTTTCCAGGAGACCACCAAGGTGCTCACCGAGGCGGCCCTGGCCGGAAAGATCGATCCCCTGGTGGGCCTGAAAGAGAACGTGATCCTCGGCCACCTCGTGCCCGCTGGAACCGGATTCCACACCTACCAGCAGTCGGAGGTCCGCATCCGGCCGCAGGCGCTGGAATCCCTGGCGACCGAAAGAGAGGATGTCTTGGCGCGCCACTTCCCCTTGCTCGACACGCCCAAGCCGGCCGATGTGCGGGACGACGACGAGGATTTGCCGCCGCCGGTCGTTCAAGGCAACGGCTCGAACGCCGACGTCCCCAGCGCCATCCCCTCGCTGGACAGCCTGTTCATCGACGAGGACGCGGGCTCGGACGACGAGTAAGACTTTGTCGGAGGCGAATCCCGTTGCCGATGAGCGTTGTTTCCGCTCTGAAGCGGGGTGCCATTGTGCCTGGAATCATGGTAAAATGATTCCGGAGGGTACGGCATGACAACGCTTACGACAACCGAGGCTTCTCAGAAACTCCCAGAGCTACTTGACGCCCTGGCCGAATCCCACGATGTCGTCCAGATCGCCGGCGAGCGAAATCGTGCGGTCCTGATCTCCGACAACGATTGGGGGGCCATCCAGGAAACGCTGTATCTCGGCTCTATTCCGGGCATGAAGGAGTCCCTTATCGAAGGGCTGCGGATGCCGCTCGAGGAATGCACCAAGGAGCTTGACTGGTGAATTGGACGCTGGTCTTCACCACGCAAGGAGGTTACCATTGAAATTCAGCGAAGTTGTGCGCCTTCTTGAAAAAAACGGTTTTCGCATTGTTAAAGAAAAAGGGTCCATTCGATATTATGGCAAGATTGGATGGCCTCGCTTGATCCGAGTCGACTATCATGGCTCCAAGGAAGTGCCGACGGGAACATGTCGGAGCATTCTCAAAGCCGCAGGTCTCATATAATGAGTGCATTGAGGTGATATTATGATCGAACTACCATACTCGCTGGTAATCGAAGCTACCGAAGACCCCGACTATTTTGGGTTTTATTCCACGGAACTGGCCGGCTTCACCGGCAGCGGACATTCGGTCGAGGATTGTCTCTATCAAGCCAAATGGGGCATGAAGGAACACGTGACGCTGCTGGAGACGCAAGGTCTGCCCGTGCCACCGAAAAACCTCGACCCCAAAATCATTGTCCAGAATGCAAAGGAGATGGCGACCGCATAAGTTGGCACAAGTGAAAAGTGCCGCAACACGCAGAGATTTTCGTTTGCTGCGGACAGAATATGTCTTTCACATAGTTTCCAGGCAGAAGGAAACCGAACATGAGAAAGTGCTTATTGGTAAAGCTATTATCTGTCCTTGTAGCATTGTTTTCAGTGGGCACTGTTGGAATCGGCGTGTTGTCGTGGAATATGGCTGGGGTTGTAATGTACGACACGCATCTTGATACTTTCCGAAATGTGCTGAGCCATTCACAAGGGAAAGGAATCATCCATACTGCTGAATCCATGGTGGGGTTTATGCTGTGTCTTCTGGTCGCATCCAACTTGGCTTGGATCATTATCGTGACAACGCATTTAGTAATGCTGCGGCGTGAAAAACGCTGATTATTTGGACTATATCAACGCCCAACATCGTTTGGTCTATCAAGTCATTGAGGACGTCAGAGTTGTCAAGGTCCTTCGGATGTGGACGCACTACGAATAGCAATCAGGAGCTTTGCCGTGCGAACGCGAAAATGGTATCTTGCGGCCATCTTGATCGCACTCTATCTGGCGACTTGGGTCGGGGGATGGATTTCCCACGCGCATGAACTTGAAGCCCGTGCACGGCGATATTGGGCTGCGGCCGATGCGCGAGACCGGGAGATGGAGCAGTTTGCGGTCTTGCACGAACTGCCCCCGCCCTCGAAAGACAATCCGCATATTTTTAAGGGGGGCCCGACACGGGTGTGGACTGGTGCTTCCCGCTGCTTCCCGGCGTCCTCATCACGAATTCTTGGTATCAGTGCGGTCCGCTGTTTGGCAAAGGCGGCGTGAAACTCGTGCTCTACTACGGCGTCGGCAGCATGGAAATTCTTACCATGAACGGCTGGATTTCGTGATCGGGGCTTCAAGCGATAGATTGGTGCATTATTGATTTCCCCTTGAAAATAGGCGGCTGCAGGCGTAGCTCGAAACGGTAAGGCACGCTCCCGATGGGAGAATCCTCATGGACCAGTTGTCGGCGAAACAGATCAAATGGACCGAGTATCTATGCCACCGGCGCGGACGAGAGAGTACGACCTCGGCACTATCGAGCAGATCGTGCGGCGATCATCCGAAAGGTATTACGACACTGCAACCTTTCGCGTGGTGGCCGTGGGACGGCACGACAAACGGCTTGTCATTGTGCCGTACGACTTCGACGCGGACAGCATCACTCCCGTCACCATTCATGCCGTTACGAGATCACAAATAGAACTAAGGATCAAAACGGGGAGGTTTATCCATGAATAGACGAAAAACCCAGATGAACTATTTCAACGAAGACGACATCCTGCACGTCGTCATTTCCGAGGAGAAGGAATCCGGCAGCGTCGAAATCAGCCCGAATATCACCGCGGAGTTGAACGACAAAGGCGAGTTGATCGGAATTGAAATCCTCAACGCAAGCGCTTACGTCCGCGACTCCATCTTGGAGGGAGTGCAAGTCAAGTTGCTGAATCTACATGAGTCGCCTGAAATTGCCGGGACTTGACCTAAGATTGAAAAGTTCATTGCGTCAAGAACCATTATTAGCCTTGCCTTCCGGTGTAGAATAGCAGACAAGGGAGAGTTTAAGTACACCACCGGGGGCAAGGGTGCGGCTGTCATTTCGATAGCACACTTGGCTTCAGTTCGCTGACCGGCAGCGCGGACTCTCGTTAATCAATACCGCTCTGTAATATCTGTTGGTTCACAAAGGCCAAGGATTTAACCGGAGGCTCTAGTTATGGACCGTTTCGAGCAAACATTCGAGAACTTCCTTCTCCAACACCAGGAGAAGCACAATCGAACCTATCACTTCTTGATCCTCATGGATGCCCTGATCAGCGCCGCGAAACGCATCCAGCACTATTACCTCACCGGCGCCTTGCGGGGCCTGCTCGGCTCGGCGGGCCGGGTGAACGTCCAGGGCGAAAACGTGATGCGCCTGGATCAGATCGCCAACGAAATCGTCATCCATTACTTGAAAAGCTCCGGCCGGATCATTCATGCCGTCAGCGAGGAATCGAAGGACGTCATCCCCATGAATCCGGAAGGGCGGTACTTCATCTATTTCGATCCCCTGGACGGCTCGTCGAACATCCCGCACGGCCTGCCCGTCGGTTTCCTCTTCGGCATCGCCAAGCGAAATCTGGAAGGACCGGAGGATGGGCACCTGCGGGCGGGCCGAGATTACATCGCTGCCGGAATGTTCGTCATCCCCACCGGCACTTTCACCCTGGGCCTGAAAGACGCCGGCACCTGGCGGTTCCACATCGACGAGACGATGACCTACGTCAAGCCGCGGCAGATGGTCCTCCCCCAGGACCGGGCCACCTGGGAATTATCCTTCAACGCCGCCAACCGCAAGACCTTCGCCGAGCCGGTCCAGAAGTGGATCGAAGAGAATGAGGAGCCGTACGCCTTCCGCTACCTCGGTGCGCTGGCCGGCGATTTTCACCGCGTCCTCTCCAACGGCGGCATGTTTCTCTATCCGGCCATCGTCAACCACCGGGACCCGGCGAAGAATCGCCCCGAGGGCAAGTTGCGGCTGATGTACGAGGCCGCGGTAGTGGCCTTCATGTGCCGCGAGGCGGGCGGATGGGCCGTCGATGAACGGGGATCCCCGATCCTCGACATCCAGCCGCACACCCATCATCAGCGGACGGCCGTCTACGTCGGCTCGAAGGAGTTGGTCGAAGATATTACTCATTGTCTGCGTAAAAATGCCTACTCATCCGACGGCGAAGAGGTCCCTCTTTGCGCGCAAACATAAGCGTGGACTATGGTTACGGCCGCCCCCGCCCCGTCCGTTCCGGGAAATCCGCTCCGGCGACTACCCATTGACAGCCGGAGCGGAAGCTGGCAAAATATGTGATTCTCGGTTGTAGAGAGAGTTCCTTAGTAGGAATACGTTTACACATGCCCACGATCAATCAACTAGTGCGGAAGCGGCGTCGGATGGCGCGCAAGTACAGCAAGGCGCCCGTGTTGAACAAATGTCCGCAGAAGCGGGGCGTCTGCTTGCAGGTCAAAACGATGACCCCCAAGAAGCCGAACTCTGCCTTGCGGAAGATCACCCGCGTCCGGCTCAGCAACGGCAAGGAAGTCACGGTATACATTCCCGGCGAGGGCCACTCGTTGCAGGAGCACTCGATCGTGTTGGTCCGCGGCGGCCGGGTCCGCGATTTGCCCGGCGTGCGTTATCAAGTGGTCCGTGGCACGTTGGACACGCTCGGCGTGGCCGACCGCAAGCAATCCCGCAGCCGTTACGGAGCGAAGAAACCATCATAGAAAGGGGGGCTAGGTATTCGGGGCAAGTTGTAATTCTCCCCGAATCTCGAATCCCCGAACCCTGAATCCCCGAATAAAGCATGGGTCGTATCACCGCCAGCAAGAAGACGCTCGCCCCGGATCCGAAGTACGGGTCGATTTTAGCGAGCAAGTTCACCAACTGTTTGATGTGGGACGGCAAGAAGAGCGTCGCCGAGTCGGTTTTTTACGACGCGCTCGAGCTGATCCGCGAGAAGGTCAAGGACGCCGAGCCGATCGACGTCTTTACGCAAGCCGTGGAGAACGTGAAGCCGAACATCGAAGTCCGCTCGAAGCGCGTCGGCGGGGCCTCCTACCAGGTGCCGATGCAGGTCAACCGCAATCGGCAGCAATCGTTGGCCATCCGCTGGATTCTGGGCGCGATCCGCGATAAGAAGGGCCGCCCCACCTGCGAAAAACTGGCCTCCGAACTGCTGGCCGCCTACAACCGCGAAGGCGCGGCCATCACCAAGCGCGAAAACGTCCACCGCATGGCCGAGGCCAACAAGGCCTTCGCCCATTTCGCCTGGTAGACAGCGATTTACGTTTGACGCCGTGCCGGCTGCCCCCCTTGCCGGCGCGGCGTTTTTTTTGCGCCGTGAATAATGGGAAAGGGCACTGGCACCCGTGCGGAAAGTAGGGTGGGACAAGCGCAGCGCTGTCCCACCACGGTTTTTCCCGCTGTTGGTGGGACTGCACTTCGTTTGTCCCACCCTACGCGCGTCTCCCCCCACAACAACTCAAAAGGATTCAACCATGCGTGCTTTATTCACTTCGCTCGCGGTGTTGGGTGTTGTCCAATGTGCATTGGCCGTCGAACCGGCCGCAACGCCGCCCTCCGCCGCCGCCAAGAAACGCCCGACAAAAATGTGGGTCAGAAAAGGCCCCTTGGGCGAAACCCCCCAGCGAATCACCGACGCCTATCCGCTGTCCGATCAACAGAACCAGGGCCGCTGGGAGAAGTCTGCCCCGCTGAGCGACGAGTTCGACGGCCGCGCGCTGGACCTGAAGAAATGGACCCGCGGCATGCGCTGGTGGAAAGGCCGCCAACCGGCGTTCTTCTCCGACGCCAACGTCACCGTCTCGGACGGCAAGCTGCATCTTGTCATGCGGAAGGAAAAGCTCTCGCCCGAGTTGGAAAAGCTCGGCTACCACGATTACACTTCCGCGGCCGTGCACGCCAACCAGCGGGTCCGCTACGGCTATTTTGAGGTCCAGGCGAGGCCGATGAATTCGGCCGGCTCCAGCTCGTTCTGGTTTCAGGTGGGCGACTGGAAAGGCCCGCCGCGGCCGATTACCGAGATCGATGTCTTCGAAATCGGCGGCAAGGCGCGATTGTTCCAGCGGAAGGTCAACATGACCTTGCACGTCTTCGAGCCGCTCGCCGGGGGCAAACAAGATCACTGGCAGGTAGGCGCCGCCTGGGTCGCCCCCTGGCGGCTGGCCGAGGACTATCACGTCTACGGCCTGGAATGGAATCGGGATGAGCTGAAGTTTTACGTCGACGGCGTCCTGGTCCGCTCGGTCGAAAACACGCACTGGCATTCGCCGCTCTTGCTGACCTTCGACAGCGAGACGATGCCCGACTGGTTCGGCATGCCGAACGACAAGGACCTGCCCTCGACGTTCAGCGTGGAATATGTTCGGGCGTGGAAAAAGGCGGCCGGGACCAAGTAGCGGCAAAATCCACGCGCGAATTCGTTTACTGCCTGGCCGATATTTGTCTCCGAAGGACCGATTTATCCTCCGCCTCCAAAGTCCTTCGGCAAAGTACCGATGATGCCGACTGTTTCGGCGCTCACGCGCACTACTTGTCCGACAAGGCGGACAATGTACTCCGGGTCGTCGGTCTGGTTGGGGTCGGAGCGGATGCCGCTCCGCTTATCCTCGCTCACCCGGTACTGGTCGACGACCCATTCCAGTGCGCTGCGGTTGCCCAGGCGATACTCGAAGACCTCCGGCGGAATGTTGGCCAATGTGAGCGAGTCATTAACCTGAATCGCCGTCTTGTCTTTTGCCAGCCGCATCTTTTCCACGTGGTAGGAGAGCGGCACGCCGGGCGTTTCGATCCATTTCAGCGGCCACGGCTCTAGCTTTTCATAGTCCAGGTGCAGCCGAGCCAGGTTCTTACCAGCCGAGGCGAA
Organism: uncultured Planctomycetota bacterium; assembly: GCA_963733145.1. Taxonomy (GTDB): domain Bacteria; phylum Planctomycetota; class Planctomycetia; order Pirellulales; family Thermoguttaceae; genus JAHIKV01. The sequence continues at coordinate 624,805 of CAVTCJ010000013.1, forward strand.
GGCCCGGAAGTCTGGCACTAGCGGAATCCGCGGCAATTCGCGTTTCAAGTTTTCGGCGAACCGCTCGCGGTAGCCCGGATGGTGCAGAACTCCGTAGACGTAATGGAAGATGTCCCACTTGGTGATCTTCTTGTTATGGTAGTGCTCGCGAAAATGTTTCAAGACCCAATCCGTTATGTTCTCGCGGCGGTTTGTGCCATCCTCGTCGTAAATGTAGAAGGGAAAGCATTGGTGAGCATCCAAACCGGCGCAGAGGTGAATGTCTGATAAGCAGGAGGTCACCATCGTATTAAAAGTTTGCTGCGGTATCCAATATCGCTAACCGCAATTGCTTGGTTTTCCGCTTCAAGAGTGGGATATATATGAGCAGACTGATACTTTCTCTCTGTTAAGACTTCATTGTAGTAGACGAGCCGCTTAGTGAATGGCCGGTAGAGCGCGGGCCTCACCTGCGACTCGTCATACTTTGCATCACGCCCGCGGCGTACGTTCGCCTTCAACGTTTCGCTCCATTTGATTTTGTCGTAGCGGACGAACTCATCGATGTTCCCCTTCCCGCCGACGCGCCGGTAACGATCGACCTCCGCATTGTAATTCTCTATAAATTGAAGGATCCGCTCGATAAGAAGTTCCTTGTGAAAGTCGTATATCGCATCGTCGCGATTGGTCTTGATTCCAAGTGAATGTAGTTCAAAAACGGCCTCTCCGGTCTCGACTACAGATTTGCCCTCTCTGGTTCCCATCGCAACGAATCCTGCAAACTCGCTGCCATTCTCCGGCACCAGCCAAGTGCTTTCTTTGTTGGGGCGCAGCTGCTTCCACTTCACTCCCGCAACACTCCCATGCTGCGCCAGCCACGCGAGCTTGTCTTCTCTCCGCAGCAACTTGTCAACTCGATGGAATAACAAGCGATGGCCGCGGTGGCGGCTCGCCCTGACGGCAACAGTGATTCCGACACCGACCTGGATGCCGAACACGTTGTACGTGGTGCCCGCGAGTTTCGGGTTATGGCGAACATTCCCCTCCAGATGTAGGTGGTGAACCCGCGTGAAGTCTTGCAGCAAGTGTTTGCGCATCCCGTCAAAGGCGATCTGGTCGACGAAACTGTTGTTGCTCACGAGGCACACGATGCCGTCCCGCCCATTGAGCCGGTCCACCGCCCAGCGGAAGAATTTGACGTACATATCCGACAGGGCGTTCTTATTGGTGGCAGTCGAATCTTTTGCGTATGTCTCGCTCACGCGGCGGTCGATGATCTCATACTTTCGGTTCTTGTTGTTGTCGTTCTCATTCAGTTGCCAAGCGTTATAGGGTGGATTGCCGATCACCACAGTAATAGGCGTCTCCGTCTCGCGCCGGACACGCTGCACATTTTCCTCCGTCATAAACCCGAAGGTGTTCTGTTTCCCTTTTGCCAATTCGAGAGTATCGACAAAGCACAGCCCCTCGAACGGCGCGTAGCTCCCGGTCAGTTCATAATGTGCATGTTCGATGTTCAACGCTGCGATATAGTAGGGAAGCAGCATCACCTCATTTGCGAAAAGCTGTTCGCTGTACATCCGTGACAGGTCCTTCTTCGGGATGCGGCGCAACAGGTTGACGATGAAGTTGCCCGTGCCCGTGCAAGGGTCGAGAATGTGGACGTCCGGGTCGCCGAGGGTCTTGCCGAACTCGCTCTGCAATACCTCCTCGACACTGGCGCACATGAAATCGACGATTTCCTGCGGCGTGTAAACGATACCGTGAGTGTCGGCTACCTTGACCGAGTAACCTTGGAAAAACCTCTCGTAGACCGTATTCAAAAAGTGCTGCTTCTCGGTGAAACTCTCGATGGTGGCGGCCGCCGACTCGATCGCCAGATAAAACCGATCTAGCGACTTGAGGAAGTCGTGTCGATTGAAAGACTTCGATACCAGGGCGTCGATCACCTTTTCGACTTCGGCGGCGATCACGTTGCGGCGGGTGAAGTCCTGATTGTCGAAAATCGTGCGGATCAGCCGCTCGGTCAATAAGTGCTGAACGAGCATTTCATCAACCGCCTCGACCCGCAGGTTCGGATTCAATGAATTCCGGCATAGCTCATAGAACTGGTCGAACGCTTCGATGAAGCGGGGGTTGTTCTTGTGCGCGTCGTTGATTTTCTCGACCAGACCGCGTGCCAGATCCGGCACCCGCTCCTGAAATTCCCCAATGGCCTTGCCGAAATCCTCGTGGGCCGGTTCGGTATAAGCGAAGAAGGCGCTTAGCAGATCGACCAATGCCTGCGGCTGGGTGAGATCGACCTTCATTGCCAGTTGGCTATTCTGGTACAGATAGCCTTGGCGGGTGTCCTCGAAGATAGTATTGCCCAGCGGATAGCCCTTGGCGATTTTCCGCTTGATCTCGATTTCGAGATTATCCTGGGTGTCCTTGGCCTCCCAGTAGCCGCGGGTAATGTAGTAGTCGTCGCGGAACGTACCGTCCGGCCGAATCATGCGTTCCGCGGCCGCGTCTGTAAGCTGGGGAATCAAGGTCCAACCGAATCGACGGCCGGTCTGATCCAATAGGGTCTGAAATGCCGTTGATGTGGCCGTCTCGTGCTCTACATCCTGCCGTTGGTATGCCTGAAGCGCTTCGTAATAGCTCCTAACGGCCTTGTCGGTTGACTTAATCTTCTTGACAGTAGACATAACGCCCAGAATAGGACAAACGGGGCAGGGGGTCAAGAGTGGAGGATATGGCGTAAAGTGCGCATTGAGTTGAATAATGACATGTGAAAGGGCCTCTTCGCTTGAAACCGGGGAGTTGACCTCCGCAGTCAAGAACCCTACCATAAATACTTTTATCCCCCCAATGTTTCCTACGATCATGCCGCAAGACATCCACCACCTCCGCAACATCGGCGTCATCGCCCACATCGACGCCGGAAAGACCACGATCACCGAGCGGATGCTCTTCTACAGCGGCTTCAGCCATCGCGTCGGCGCAGTCGATAAGGGGACCACCGTCACCGACTACGATCCCGAGGAGCAGGAGCGGGGCATCACGATCAACTCGGCCGCCGTCTCTTTCCCCTGGAAGGACATCGAGATCAACCTGATCGACACGCCGGGCCACGTCGATTTCACCGCCGAGGTCGAACGCAGCCTGCGGGTGCTCGACGGCGGCGTGGTCGTCTTCAGCGCCCGCGAGGGAGTCGAGGCCCAGAGCGAAACCGTCTGGCGTCAGGCCGACAAATACCGCGTGCCGCGGATCGCGTTCATCAACAAGATGGACCGCGAGGGGGCCGACTATTTCGGCACGCTGGACGAAATCCGCGATCGGCTCGGCTGCCTGCCGATTCCCGTCAATCTGCCCATCGGCGCCGGCCCGCCGCACCTGAAAGAGGCCTTCCGCGGCGCGATCGACCTGATCTCGATGCGGATGCTCACTTTCAGCAACGACAACAAGGCGGGCAAGGTCGTCGAGAGCGACGTCCCGCCCGAGTTGCACGACGAGGCCGAGCTATGGCGGGCCCAAATGCTCGATCAACTCTCGATGCACAGCGACGAACTGACCGAACTGCTGCTGGCCGAGGAGCCCGTGCCCGAGGAGCTGATCCGCAAGGTCCTCCGGGCGGCGACGATCCACAACCTGGCGGTGCCGGTCCTCTGCGGCTCGGCGCTGGACGGCATCGGCGTGCAGCCGGTGCTGGACGCGGTGCAGCATTATTTGCCCAGCCCGGCCGACGTGCCGGCCATTGAGGGGACCGATCCGAAAAATCGCGACAAAAAACTCGTCCGCCACCCCAACGCCGACGAGCCGTTTTGCGGACTGGTCTTCAAGATTCAGGCCGATCGGCACGGCGACCTGCACTACGTCCGCGTCTACTCGGGCGTGCTGAAGGCCAACAGCCGCGTCTACAACCCCGGCAAGGACAAGAAGGAAAACGTGCCGCAACTGTGGCGCATCCAGTCCGACCGCCGCACGCAGGTCGAGTCGGTCTCAGCCGGCGAGATCATCGGCATCGTCGGGCTGCGGCATTCGATCACCGGCGACACGCTCTGCACGCCGCAAGACCCGATCCTGCTGGAGTCGATCACCTTTCCCGAGACCGTCGTTTCGATGGCCATCGAGCCGGAGACCTCGCTGGAGCGGAAGAAGCTGGCCGACGTGCTCGAAATGATGAAGCGGCAGGACCCCACCTTCCGCGCCCGCGAAAACGAGGATACCGGCCAGACGCTGATCAGCGGCATGGGCGAGCTGCACCTGGAAGTGATCAAGCACCGGCTGCTCCGCGATTTCCGGTTGAACGTCCGCGTCCACAAGCCGCGGGTCAGCTATCGCGAGACGATCCAGCAGGCGGTCGAGGTCACGGGCGAGTGCCATCGCAACGTGGCCGGCGCGATGCTCTCGGCCAAGGTCCGCATCCGCATGGAGCCGTGGGAAAATAAAATCTCCCCTCTCCCTTTGGGAGAGGGGCCGGGGGTGAGGGCCGGCGACAGGGCGGTGCACTCTTCCTCCCCTCTCCCTTTGGGAGAGGGGCCGGGGGTGAGGGCCGGCGGACAGGGCGGTGCAGGCGCTCCCTCCCCTCTCCTTTGGGGAGGGGCCGGGGGTGAGGGCCGCGACTAACTCCCCTCTCCCTTTGGGAGAGGGGCCGGGGGTGAGGGCCGCCAAGCCGGTCCTCGTCACCATCGCCCCCGGCATCGAACTCCCCGAGGAGTTTCTCACGCCCGTCGTCGAGGTCCTCTCCGAGCAGGGCGAAGGGGGCGGAATGCTCGGCTTCCCGCTGATGCGGGCGAAGATCACCGTCCTCGGCGGCGAGGTCCACGAGACCGGCTCGACCGAACTAGCCTTCCGCTACGCCGCCGGCGACGCCTTCGAGAAGGCCCTCCGCGCGGCCGGGCCCGTGCTGCTCGAACCGATCATGCGGATCGAGGTCACCGTGCCCGAGGATTTCCTGGGCGAGATCATGGGCGACTTGCAGCAGCGTCGTTCGATCATCGTCCGCACGCACGTTCGCGGCCGCGACACGGTGATCGAGGCCCACGCCCCGCTGGCCAATCTGTTCGGCTATTCCAGCGCCATGCGCGGCCTGAGTCAAGGCCGCGCCACCTGCACGATGGAGCCGCACAGCTACGGTCCCGCGCCGCAGGAGGTGTTGGAGGGGTTTTTGTAAAACAAGTGAGAATCCCCTTTGAAGGTATAAACAGCGTAGCCGGACCATTACCGTGGTGCTAAAATACATGGGGAGGCTGTAATGACAGCAACAGGGAAACGCATCCGAGTGTACGCCGACGCATCCGTCTACGGCGGCGTGTTTGATGAAGAGTTTGAGGCCGCAAGCCGGGAATTCTTCGCCGCTGTCCGCGCCGGCCGCTTCCAGCTTGTGGCCTCGACAGTTGTCCAAGATGAACTGAAAGAGGCCCCGGAACGGGTGTTTGCCCTATTCGAGGAGATGCGCAGACTTGCCGAAGCGGCGGACATCACGCAAGAAGCCATCCAACTGCAACGAGCTTACTTGGCGGCTGGGATCGTTGGTCAGCAATGGAAGACCGATGCACTCCACGTGGCGTTGGCCACCGAATCGCAATGCGCCGTGATCGTGAGTTGGAATTTCAAGCATATCGTCAACTTCAAAAAGATTCCGCTGTACAATGGCGTTAACCTTGCGCACGGCTACGGCCCAATCGCCATTCATACGCCGCAGGAGGTGATTGCCGATGACGACTAGAACCAAGACCTTTGATTGCGTCGAAATGAAACGCCGCGGGGCGGAACGGATTTACGAAGCGACCAAAGATATGACGCTCGATCAAGAACTCGCCTATTGGCGCGAGCGAAGCCGGCAATTTAGAGAAGAGCAAGAGCGGCTTGCCGCAACAATCGAGCGTCACCTTGGCTCCATTGACAGCGGCGACCCGCGATCGTCCAACAACGAGCGGATCGATGCCGATCTGGCGAAGGAATATGAAGGGCACGGTGAATAAAGTAATTGTCTGTTGCGGAAAGTAGGGTGGGTCAAGCGACGCGCAGCCTCACCATCGTTTTCCCGCACTTCTTGTAATAGAATGTCAAGCCGCGATCATTGGTCGTGGGTTCTGCACGCGGTTGACGAAATTATATGCGGGTTGTAGAATACCACGTAGCAGGAGGGTGTTCCGATGGACTCGCCGGTCATCATTCGCGGGACGTTCTTCAACAAGACTTTCGTGCCTACCGACCCTCTGCCCGACCCCGAAGGCCCCGCGGAGCTTATCGTTCACGCGGAGTCAGCGAAAGAGCCAAAGCACTCGATTTTCGATGCTTTCGGCACGGCGGAACACCTGCGCACGGCGGAAGAACTCGATGCCCAGCTTGCCGAAGAGCGCGCCGCATGGGGTGACGCATGATCTACGCGGACCACAGACGGCCATTTTTCAAAGTGCCCACGATTAGCGAGATATTTCAGTCGACGTTAAATCTGTTGGCAAGAAGGGAATCACGGCATCATGTACACGGAAGACTATATGCGATCAATTCTACATCAGACCTCTGTCTTGCTGGGTGTCTCGGCTATTGGTTTACTGTTGGTGGTGGTATCATCCCGGAGCAGTCAAGCATGCATGGCTGAATATCGCAGCCCGGATTGGCAGGTGGCCAACAGTCCGCTGATCATCGTTGGACAAATCGAAAAGATCGAGGACGGGAAAGTAGCCAACGCTCCAAAGGCGTATGATGTCCCTCAGCCGCCGCCGATAAAGCCCACCATTGCAACTGTCCGAATCACGCGGATACTGAAAGGACACTATTCCGACACTCATCTCCGAATCGGCTCCGGGCCTATTCGTAATTGCGCGATTTACGAAGTACATTACGCTTTCTCGGTTGGAAAGCAGATGATCTTCATACTTCCGCAATCACCGCAAAACGGCGAGGTTGCTCTCTCCTGGGGATCAAGCATGCGGCCCGCTACCGACACCGGAATGGTGGAATCGCGAATCGCCCGATCCATCGTCTATCGCGATGCCTACTTGAACAAAGTTCAGAAGGAACAACCGGCAGTCTATGCAGCCGCCGTTAAGTTTGCCGATGGAATGCGCAAGTCCAGCGAGACATGGCCCGATCCGACATTTGTCGAAAAAGGGAAAAAGGGCGTTCCCGTGACGATGGATGAGATGGTGGCTAAGCGCGATCAAGATGCGACTTTGGAATGGGAGTTTTCCGACCAATTCCAAAATGCCTATGACGCGGTCCTGAAAACGCTGTTGACAACCGATATAGACGTGATCCGCACCGCACACGCCATTGAGTGGCTCAATCACGAAACGACGCCGTGGTGGGATCGGCAAATCTGGACACTGGCGATCGCATCGGCGGCAAGAGCCAGGGAACAAGCGGTCGCGTCTCACGAACGAACCCGTATAAGCAATACGCTCAAGGAACTGGGCGTTGAGCAGAATCACATTGACGCGTATCGGGCCGCTATTAACGGCCCCGACACCTTTCTGGACTGGTCCAGTTTTCCGCCCCAACTCCCCTTTGCCGACTTCAAAGCCAAGGATACGCGAACCACACATTTTATTCTTCAATATTTCGCATACGACCGCGGGGCGATGGTTGCCGACTACGCAGTTGAATACCGAAAGTTGGCCGATCTGGATCCGACGCGAGTCAGCCATCTCATTCAAGCTCTATATAACGACGACGACGAGCAGTTACGGTACGCGGCGATTGCGGCGATTATGCAGATACCCGGCAACGATTTTGTGGAATTGGTATTGGACGACATCTTGTATAAGGGCCGGTATGATTCTTGGCATTATCTTACGCATCCCGACGACCCCAAAGAAACCGCAAGACGTTTAGGGGCCATGATCGGTCAAGCGTCAAAAACGCTAAAACCGGAGGCCCTTGTCTGCTTGTGGACAAGTTTGCGCAAGGCGGAGTGTTTTGAGCCGATCTGCATCGAGAAAGCCATGGCCGCTCTTGATCAAATCGAGAAATCTGCTGCAAAGAGTGATACTGCAAAGCAAAACGGAAGCCGCAAGGCGGACGATGGCGGAGTCGCCAGTGAAAATGACAAACGTGAGGACATTGCCTTGGCGTTGCAAGATTATCTTGCCGCGGCAAAATTGCACCGCGAACTCTCAAAAGGGCAGCGCTTGCCCATCGTCGAACTGCGTCAATGGTTCAATGATCACCCTGAATCGCCGATGAAGGAATAGTACTTTGTGAAATCCTCGCTAACGAATCTCTGCGGCTATTCTTCTGCGATGCGCAGTCTGAGCCAGCAATAATTCAAAGTTGACTTCCGCATCTCAAAATGATATTATCCTTATGGGTGGTGAGACACTTAGCAGGCTTCCCATGAGTACGATTGCCCATCTAACGCTTGGCGAATACGACCGCATGATTGCGGCCGGGGATTTCGTGCCGCGCGAACGCAATCGGTTGGAACTGATCCGGGGAGAGCTCAGGAAAATGACGCCCATCGGCGCGGAACACGAAGTTATTGTTGATTTTTTGACCGAGTGGAGTTTTTCCAACCTGCCCAAAGGCAAGGCTTGGGTCCGGGTGCAGAATTCCATCGGGCTGCCGATCCTCGACAGTGCTCCCGAGCCCGATCTGGCTTGGGTCGTCCGGCGCGATTATTCCCGCGGCCGGCCGGTCCAGAATGACGTACTCCTGGTGATCGAGGTCTCCGAAAGCACCTTGTGGTACGACTTGGGCGAAAAGGCCGATCTATACGCCGAAGCCGGCATTGAAGATTATTGGGTGATCAATTTGCGAAACCGCTCGATTGTGGTCCATCGTGAGCCGACAGACGGCCATTACCGGGACGTCCGGACCTTCGCCGGTTCCGACGAGGCCCGCCCGTTGAAATTCCCCGAGGTCGGCCTCTCTCCCGCCATGCTGTGGCGCGATTGATGAGGTTTATGGTGGGGCTCGCTTCGCTTGACCCACCCTACGCGGTCCTCTCTCGCCATGCTCCAGCGAGCATTATGATCCGGCGATTCGCCGGTAATAGTCGATAGACCTTCGTAGCCCTTCTTCAAAATCGACTTGCGGTTCGTAGCCGAGCAGCTCGCGGGCCAGCGTGATGTCGGCCAGGCTCTCGCGGACGTCGCCGACGCGGGGCGGGGCGAATTCGGGCTCGACGCTCATGCCCAGCAGGCGGTTGAGCAAATCAAGCAGCTTTAGCAAGTCGATCGAGCGGCCGTCGGCGGCGTTGATCGTGCGCCCGGCGGCGTCGGGCGCGTCGGCGGCCAGCAGGTTGGCGTGGACCACGTTCGCGACGAACGAGAAATCGCGCGACTGGCGGCCGTCGCCGAAAATGACCGGCCGCCCGCCCGAGAGCATCGCCGTGATGAACAGCGGAATCACGGCCGAGTATTGGCTGTGCGGGTCTTGCCGGGGGCCGAAGACGTTGAAGTAGCGGATGGCCACGGTCTCCAGTCCGAAGCTGTGCCAGAAGGCCTGGCAGTAGAGTTCGCCGGCGGCCTTGGCGGCGGCATAGGGCGACAGCGGGGCGGGCAGATCGCTCTCGCGCTTCGCCCCCGAGCCGCGGTCGCCGTAGGCGGCGCTGCTGGCGGCGTAGACCACGCGGCGGACCCCCGCCCGACGCGCGGCGTCCAGCAGCACGACCGTGCCCGTCGCGCAGGCGGCGTGGCTGGCCAGCGGCCGGTCGAGGCTGGCGGGCACGGAGGCCAGCGCCGCCTCGTGGAACACGCAATCGACGCCCTCGACGGCCCGGGCCGCGGTCTCGGCGTCGGTCACGTCCCCTTCGATAAACTCGATCCGCTCGCGGAAGGGCTCGATGTTCGCCAGGAATCCGGTGCTGAGGTTGTCGAGCACGCGGACCCGATCGCCGCGCGTGGCGAGCGCCTCGGCGATGTGCGAACCGATGAATCCCGCCCCGCCGGTGACCAGAAATGAACGCATAAAAAGCTCCTTGCCGGATGATCGCAATTTCCGTAGGGTGCGTGAAACGCACCGAAATCGACGTGGCTGGTGCGTTTCACGCACCCTACAAATAATCAGGACGCATTGCCCTCGCCGACGCGGAGCGTCGGGGCAGCGGGTTCCCATGCGGAGCATGGGAACCAGGTGAATCCCTGAAAATATAGCATTATATGCGATCGGCTCCCAGTTGGGATTTCTCGCAGCGGACTTGCCAAACCGGCCGTCCGAACGTCATAATGAGCACAAATACATGTGTGGCACGGCCGCCCTCGGCTGTGTCCATAATCACAGGTCATTCACACAGCCGAGGGCGGCTGTGCCACATTTTCGTCCCAGAAAGGAATAATCCCATGAAAATCGCCACGATTACGACCAACCGCGGCACGATCCGCGTGCAACTACACGCCGACAAGGCCCCCAAGACGGTGGCCAATTTCGAGAAACTCGCCGGCCAGGGCTTCTACGACGGGCTGAAGTTCCACCGCGTTATCCCCGACTTCATGATCCAGACCGGCTGCCCCCAGGGGACCGGCACGGGCGGGCCGGGCTACAACTTCGCCGACGAGTTCCACGCCGATCTGAAGCACGACGGCCCGGGCGTCCTCTCGATGGCCAACGCCGGACCGAACACCAACGGCTCGCAATTCTTCATCACCCACGTGGCCACGCCCTGGCTGGACGGCAAGCATTCCGTCTTCGGCCGGGTGATCGAGGGCCAGGACGTCGTCGATGCGATCAAACAGGGCGACAAGATGGAGAAGGTCGCCGTGACTGAGGAAGCATAATTGTGTCATTAGGTTTTGGGATTGGGGAAACGTCCTCAATCTTTGACGGTCTTTGGTCTTGGGTCTTGGGTTTTAGTGCCAAGACCTAAGACCCAAGACCTAAGACCACAAATGGTTGCGACTACGCCGCGCTAGGTTGAAGGGAATAATCTCCCGCTTGCGGTTTCGCACTCCGAGGTAACCGATGGGATTCGACGCCTACATGACGTTGTCGGTCGTGGCGCTGGTCGTGGCGCTGTTGGCCGCCACGCGCTTGGCGCCCGACCTAATCCTCGGCGGCGGGCTGATGGTCCTTTTCCTCTCCGGCGCGATCGGCGCCCAGGACGCCCTGGCCGGATTTTCCAACGAGGGCATGATCACCATCGGCCTGCTGTTCGTCGTCGCGGCGGGGGTGATCGAAACCGGGGCCATCTCCTGGCTCGCCGAGCGGCTCTTCGGCCATACGACCTCGACCGTCCGGGCGACCTGGCGGCTGATGGCCCCCACGGCCGGGCTGAGCGCCTTCGTCAACAACACGCCCGTCGTGGCGATGCTCATCCCGGCCGTCAACGAATGGGCCAAGAAGCACGGCATCGCCTCCTCGAAGCTGATGATCCCGCTGAGCTACGCCGCCATTCTCGGCGGCATCTGCACGCTGGTCGGCACCAGCACGAACCTGCTGGTCAACGGCATGTTGATCCGCGTTTACGAGGCGCAGCAGGCCACCGGGCTCGTGCCCGAGGTGCCGCGCGGGCTGGGCATGTTCGACATCGCCTGGGTCGGCGTCCCCTGCGCGATTGCCGGCGTGGCCCTGATCGTCGCCGGCAGCTACTGGCTGCTGCCCAACCGGCAGCCGGCCATGGCCTCGGTCTCCGATCCGCGGCAGTACACCATCGAAATGCAGGTCGAGCCGGGCTGCCCGCTGGTCGGCCGGTCGATCGAACAGGCCGGGCTGCGTCACCTGCGGGGCCTGTATCTGGCCGAGATTTACCGCGACGAGATGGTCCTGCCCGCCGTCGGTCCGGACGAATTGCTCCGCGCCAACGACCATCTGGTCTTCGTGGGCATCGTCGATTCGATGGTCGACTTGCAGAAGATTCGCGGGCTGACCCCGGCGACGAACCAGGTGTTCAAGCTCGATTCGCCCCGCTCGACCCGCTGCCTGATCGAGGCCGTGGCCAGCAACAGTTGCCCGGTGGTGGGCAAAACCATCCGCGAAGGCCGCTTCCGCTCGCTCTACAACGCCGTGGTCATCGCCGTCGCCCGGCACGGCGAGCGGGTGCGGGGCAAAATCGGCGACATCGTGCTCCGGGCGGGCGATTCCCTGCTGCTGGAAGCCCACCCCTCCTTCGTCAACGAACACCGCAACAGCCGCAAGTTCTACCTCATCAGCAAGGTGGAGAACTCGAACCTGCCCCGCCACGAACGCTGGGCCGTCGCCCTGGCCATCCTGCTGGGCATGGTCCTGTTCGTCACCATCGGCGAATACTGCGGCCCGATCAAGTTCCACCTCGGCTCGGCCATGATCGACCTGGGCCGAATCACCATGCTCAAAGGGGCCATGCTCGCCGCGGCCCTGATGGTCATTACCCGCTGCGTACACGTCGACGAGGCCCGGCGGAGCATCGACTGGCAGGTCCTGCTGGCCATCGCCTTCGCGCTGGGTATCGGCCGGGCGCTGCAAAACAGCGGCGCCGCCGACCACATCGCCGGCGGCATCCTCGACGCGGTGAAGGGCAATCCGCGGCTCGCCCTGGCGTCGATCTATCTGCTGACGCTGTTGGTGACCGAGGTCATCACCAACGCGGCGTCGGCCGCGCTGATGTTCCCCTTCGCCCTCTCGACGGCCCAGCACCTGCACGCCGACGTGCATCCGTTCGTGATCTGCGTGATGATCGCCGCGTCGGCCGGCTTCGCCACGCCCATCGGCTACCAGACGAACCTGATGGTCTACGGCCCGGGCGGATACCGCTTCAGCGACTATCTCCGCGTCGGCATCCCGCTGGACATCACTGTCGCCGCCGTGGCCCTGACGCTCATCCCGCTGGCGTGGCCGTTCTTTCCTCCGTAGGCCGGCTTGAGGTTGATAGTCCCTCGCCGTCATCGTCGTTTAACCCGGAGCCAACGGCGACGGGGAGGCGGGGCGTCGACGGACTCCCCCGTCGCCGCTGGCTCCGGGTTAAACGAGCCGTGGTCTTGCTTTCCTCAACCGGACGGCAAGTTTATTGGGGGGGTTGGTTGACATTGACACCCGTCGATGCGGATAATCATCCAGCGTCAAAGGGGGGCCTCCCCTGTTGCGGTTCCATAGCCGATTGTCACTGAGGAGATTGCCATGACCCGACGATTTGTTCCGGTTGCACTGTTGACGGCGTGTGTGCTGCTGGCGGCGTCGTTCGCCCGGGCGGCGGACGACTATCTCAAGCTGGTCCCCGAGGGGGCGATGGGAATCGCCGTGGTCCACAACCCGGCCGCGCTGGACGCGAAGATACAAGCGTTCGCCCAACAGATGCAGTTGCCCGCCGCCCAGTATGCTGGGCATGCTCGATCGTTTCGGCATTCGGAAGAGCATCGACGAAAAGCGGCCGGTCGCCTTTGCCGTGCTACCGCCGCCATCGGAAGGCAGGCCCCCGGCGCCGCTGATCCTGGCTCCGGTCAGCGATTTTGACAAGTTTCTAGAAGCGTTCGACTCGTCGGAAAAGCTGACGGACGAGCCGGTGTATAAGGTCAGCGGTTTCCACACGGAATCTTACGTCCGGCACATCGGCGATTACGCCGCCGTCACCGACCCGGGATACGAGGAGGTCCTCTATGAGAAGAACCTGAAAATCGCCGAGAAAGTCCCGGCCGATCTGGCCGCGTGGCGGGAGTGGCTCGCCGGGCACGACGCGGCGGGCGTCATCCTGCCGCCGGGCATCAAGTTCATCTCCGCCAACGTGCAAAACGGACTCCGGGCGACGCAGGCCAAGCTGGGAGAGAACGAGCAGCTCAAATCGGCGGCCACCGTCTTCGAGATGTACGGGAAGATACTACAGTCCGCCGAAGGAGAACTCGCCGGCTGGGGATTCGGCATCGACGTGGATAAGGACCACAACTTCGTCGTCACCGACCGCGCACTGCTGGTCCCCGGCGGCAAGTGGGCCGGATTCGTGAGAGGCGTCCATCCCGCGCGGATGAACCTGCTGGCCGGTCTGCCCGACGGGCCCTTCGTGGCCGCCGGCGGCGCCGTTCTTTCCGAGCAGGGTTCCAAGGCGCTGATGACGTTCTCGATGGACATTATGAAAAATATGCGCGGCATCTACGGCCTCAGCGAGGAACAAGTCGACAAGATGTCGGAGCTTGCGCAAAATTGGATGAAGGGCATCCGCTCCATGTCGATGCTCTTCCAGGTCGGGCAAAGCGACGAACCGCTCTACGCCAAGATGGCTCTCATTATGCGGGTAGACGACTCCCGGCAGTTCATGACGCGGTATGAGGACCAAATGAAGCAATATGCCGAGTTCCTTAAGGGCGTCGATAGCCCGCTGTTTCAGCCGATCGAAGTCGAGAAGACCGAAGTCGGCGGCGTCGCCGGCATGAAAATGTCGATGAAGGCCCCGCAGCTTCCGGACAACCTGAAAACACCTGCACAACCGCAAATGATGAAGCTGATGTTCGGCCCCGAGGGGAGACTCAACGCCTGGATCATCCCCGCCGACGAGCACACCATCGTCGTGGGCTACGTGAACCAGCGGCTTTTGAAACAGACGATCGAAGCCGTCAAGCAGGGCAAGCCGGGCCTGGCCGGGCTGGCCGATGTGAAGCAGACCGCCGCCTTGCTGCCGTCGGGCCCCGTGGCAGTCGGCTACGTAAGCCCCTCGGGCGTGATCGATTTCATCAAGCAGATCGTTCCTGCTTTCGCCCCGCCGGGCGCGAACCTGACGTTCCCCGAGTTTCCGCAAATGCCACCGATCGGATTTGCCGTCACCACGGCTCCAAACGAGGTGCAATGCAAAATGGTTGTGCCGGGCAAGGTGATTCAATCTATCGTGCAAACCCTGATGAAATACAATCAGCCGCGGATGAATGACGGACAGTGAGAATAGCGGCAATGCCGTATTGCAGTCACCGGCACGGCGGGTAGATTTCGTTTAGCCCCGGCGTCCACGCCGGGTTAATATCGCATATTTCCAGCGTCCATGAACTCGGCGTGGACGCGTCGTAGTTACCCACTTTTTTGTCCCGGAGGGACAGTCGATAATAGCCCAGCAGTTCACTGCTGAGGCTGCGGAAAATCCCTTGTTTTCTCACAAGTCCCGTAGGGACGGCCGAAACAGGGCATCGTGACTCAACCGTCCCTACGGGACGGAGGGGGGCATTAGGCGCCGTCAGCCCCAGCGATAAATCGCTGGGCTATTGTCAAACGACCCTCCGGGTCGAATCACCGCGGTTTTCGCGGTTACACCGATGAAAATGTGGGTAATTACAAAGCGTCCATACCGGGGCTCAACGAGTTGCGCCGGGATTCTCACAAGTTCATCGCGTACGCCACGCAGCGATTACCACCGCAAATCGGCGCGGGGATTTTGCGAATAGCGCTGGTCGATCTCTTCGATCGCCTGCCGATCGGCGTCGCTGAGCGACTTGGGCAGGACGATGGAGATTTCGGCCAGGAGGTCGCCGGGCGTGCCGTTTTTCGGTTTCACGCCCTGCCCTTTGACCCGCAGCTTCGTGCCGCTCGACGTGCCGGGCGGGACTCGCAGCGAGACCACGCCGTGCGGGGTGGGCAGATCGATTTTCGCGCCCGCGGCCGCCTCGCCCAGCGTGACCGGCACGCGGACGTGCAGTTGATTGCCGCGGCGGTGGAACCAGTGATGGGGCGCGATGCGGATGGTCAGCAGGATGTCGCCCGGTTTTCCGCCGCGTGGGGCGGGCTGGCCGTGGCCGCGGATGCGGATTTTTTTGCCGTCCTCGATGCCCGGCGGGATCTTTACCGCCAGGGTTTCCATTTTGCCTTTGGGCCGCTGGACGGTAATCTGCACTTCGCCGCCGGTGATCGCGGTGGCGAAGGGGATTTCCAGTTCCTGGGTAAGATCGGCGCCGCGGCCCTGCGCGGCGGAGGGCTTGCGGAACTTTCCGGCGGCGCGGCGGAACTGCCCGAAGATGTCGCCCGCTCCACCGGACGACTCCTGGCCGTAACGCTCGCCGAGGAACTGGCTGAGGTCGATGTCCTCGAAGTTGAAGCCGGCGGGCCCGCCGCCGGGAGGAGCCCCGCCCGCGCCGGGCGGCCAGGACCAGGCATGAGCCCCGCGGGGATCGCCGGCCCCTTGGGTCTCGAAGGAGCTGCCGTAGCGGTCGTACATCTCCCGCTTTTCCTGGTTGTTGAGCACGTCGAAGGCGGACTGAATCTCCTGGAACCGTTTTTTGGCCGACTTGTCGTCGGGGTTCATGTCGGGGTGGTGCTTCCGCGCAACTCGCGATAGGCCTTCTGGATCTCGGCCTGCGAGGCGTTCTTCGGCACCCCCAACACACTATAATAATCCTTTGCCATATTGCCGCTGATGTCCTTCCCGTGGATGTTATCGGCCGCTTAGCAGGCCAGTTGAAAAGGTCACATGTTGGGGTGGCAGTTGTACTGCCACCCCTGTTTTTGCTGCATTTCCCGGGGGTGGCAGTACAACTGCCACCCCAACAGTCTCGAACAGTCTCGAACAGTTGACTTTTCAACAGAGCATTAGCGCCGCTTGGACTATTGTAGGTTGTGGGGCGGGGGTTCATCAAGCCGGTCCAACCCCGCCGCGAACGGGTGGTTGCCGCGTGCTAGAGTTGTGAAGGATGCCGTTTAGCCCCGGCGTCCACGCCGGGAACCATCGGCAACGGCTTGCACTCAGTTTTCCCGGCGTGGACGCCGGGGCTAAACGGACGACAATACGATATTCCATCACAAGCCAATCATGCCCCAACACACCCTAAAACGCCGCTCGTTCCCGTTTCGCTGCCTGGCCGGAGCGCTCCTGTTGCTGGCCTTGACCGGTCAATTGCTCCGGGCCGGCGGGCAACTGGAATTGATCGTCGTCGATAAGGACACGGGGAAGCCGCTGCCCTGCCGGCTGCACCTGATCGGCCCGAAAAAAAACGTCCGCAAGGTGCCCGGGCTCCCCTTCTGGCACGACCACTGCGCCATACCCGGCAAGGTACTGCTCCGGCTGCCCAACGGCAACTACGAGTTCGTGCTGGAACGCGGACTGGAATACCTCTGGCAGAAGGGGCACTTCAGCATCGAGCAACTGGCCGACGACTCGAAGCGGGTCGAACTGCGGCGCTTCGTCGATATGTCGGCCGACGGCTGGTGGTCGGGCGATCTCGACGTCCGCCGCCCGGCCCGCGACATCGAACTGCTGATGGAGGCCGACGACCTGCACGTGGCCGAGGTAGTCACCTGGCAAAACGACAAAAACGAGTGGGGAAACAAACCGCCCCAGAAGCCGCTGGTCCGTTTCGACGCGAATCGCTACTACCACCTGCTGGCCGGCGTGGTGACGCGCTCGGGCACGGAACTGTTGCTGTTGAACTCGCCGACGCTGCTGAAACCGCCGGGCGGAAAAGGCGAATATCCGCCGCTGGTGAACTTCCTGCTCAAAGCCCGGGAGTCGGGCAACCTCTGGATCGACGTCGATCGGCCCTACTGGTGGGACTTGCCCGTCCTCGTGGCGACCGGCCAGGTGGACTCGATCGAAGTGGCCGGCGGCAACATCCAACGCGAGGGCGCGGTCAAGAACGAATCGGGCGGGCGGCCCCGCGACCGGCTCCGCTATCCCGATCCGTGGGGCAACGCCCGCTGGGCCGAGCACATCTACTTCCAACTCCTCGAATGCGGGCTGCGGATTCCGCCGACGGCCGGCAGCGGCTCGGGCGAGGCCCCCAACCCCGTCGGCTACAACCGGGTCTACGTCCACGTCGATGGGCCGCTCAGCTACGAGAAGTGGTGGGCCGGTCTGCGGGCCGGGCGGGTCTTCGTGACCAACGGCCCGCTGCTGAAACCCTCGGTCCAAGGCGAGTTGCCGGGCCACGTCTTTCGGGCCGCGGCCGGAAGCAAGCTGGACCTGACGATCGGCCTGACCCTCTCGACCCGCGATCCGATCAGCTACCTCGAGATCATCAAGAACGGCCAGGTCGAGCATTCCATTCCGTTCGACAAATACTCGAAGAGCGGACGGTTGCCGGACCTCACTTTCGATCGCAGCGGCTGGTTTCTCGTCCGCGCGGTGACCGATTTGCCGAATACCTATCGCTTCGCCATGACCGGTCCGTACTACGTCGAGATCGGCGGCAAGCCGCGGATCAGCCGCTCGGCGGTGCAATTCTTTATCGACTGGGTGTACGAACGCGCCCGGCAAATCGAGCTTGAGCGACCCGCAGCAGAAGCGCGAGGTGCTCCAATGGCACCGGCAGGCCCGCGATTATTGGAAAGAGCTTCTCACGCGGGCGAACGCGGAGTAAGGCAGCGCTTGCGAGGGAATGCAATTTCACGTACCATAAGCAGTTTCATTCCTGCTACCACCGATGACAAACCCCGCCGACTGGCGTCCCTGTATCCCTTCCAATCCCGCGAGATCATGCTCGACGGGCACCGCTGCCATTACGTCGACGAGGGACAGGGGCCGACGCTGCTGCTGGTGCACGGCAATCCGACCTGGTCGTTCTATTGGCGGGAAATCATCCGGGCGCTGCGGGACCGCTACCGCCTGGTGGCCATCGACCAGATCGGCTGCGGATTGTCCGAAAAGCCGTCGCCGAAGGAGTATTCCTATCGGCTCGACCGGCGGGCGGCCGATCTGAACGAGTTCGTCGAAAAGCTCGATCTGCGGCAGATCACATTGGTTTTGCACGATTGGGGCGGAGCGGTCGGCATGGGCGCCGCCGTGGCCGCGCCCGAACGGTTCGACCGCTTCGCGTTGATGAACACGGCCGCGTTTCTGGCCCCGACGTGTCCCTGGGGAATCCGCGCTTGCCGGATTCCGCTGTTCGGACCGCTGGCCGTGCAAGGGCTGAATCTGTTCGTCCGGGCGGCGTTGAAAACGACCGTGGCCAAGCCCGAGCGAATGACCCCGGCGGTCCGCGCGGGATTGGCGGCGCCCTACGACTCGTGGCGCAACCGGACGGGCGTGCTGGGGTTTGTGCTCGATATTCCGCTCAGCCCGAAACACCCCACATATTCGACCCTGAAACGGATCGAAGCCGGCCTGGCCCAGTTTCGCGACCGTCCGGTCTGTCTGATCTGGGGAATGCAGGACTGGTGTTTCACCCCCTGGTTTCTCGACCGCTTCATCGACATCTTTCCGCAGGCCGAGGTGCATCGGCTGCCGGACGCGGGCCATTACGTGGTCGAGGACGCCTACGAGCGGATCGCGCCCCTGCTCGACGAGTTCATTCGCCGGAACCCATAGGCGGATGTATACTAACGTAGGGTGTTGAACACCTTGTTCCCACGCTCCGCGTGGGAACACACTGCCCGGACGCTCCGAGGCTGTGAATTTATTGATTCAGCGATGATGCAACCACAATCCGTAGGGTGCGTGAAACGCACCATGCACTATCGGTTGTGGTGCGTTTCACGCACCCTACAAAAATTCACGGCCTCTCCGCGTTCGCGTGGGTGGAAAACGTTCACCGTCAACGCATTCGGCACGGACGCGGAGCGTCCGAACAGTGCGTTCCCATGCAGAGCATGGGAACGAGGGAATCCCATGCCCGACCGACCCGATAACCCGCCGACAATCGCCCACCGGGGAAGCCGGCTGCGGACGCTGGCCGTTTGCGTCTTCTTGCTGCTGGCCGTGGCGGCGGTCTTCGGGCAGACGCTCAATTACGGCTTTATCAATCTCGACGACGACGCCTGCCTGACGCAAAACCCTTACGTCATGGACGGGCTGAGCCTGAAGTCGGTCGGCTGGGCCTTCACCAACTACCGCGTCGGCAATTGGGACCCATTGACGTGGATCTCGCATATAGCCGATTGGCAGGTCTACGGGAACCGCGCCTGGGGGCACCACCTCACGAACCTCCTGCTGCACGCCGCCACGACGATCCTGCTGTTCCTCGTGCTGCGGCAAATGACCGGCCGCTTCTGGCCGAGCGCGTTGGTCGCCGCCCTGTTCGCCATCCATCCGCTGCGTGCGGAATCGGTGGCCTGGGTGACGGAACGCAAGGACGTGCTCAGCGGGCTGTTCTTTGTTTTGACGCTCGCGGCCTACGTGAGCTACGTGCGCCACAAGCAGAGCGCGTTGGTCGCCGCCCTTTTCGCCATCCATCCCCTACGTGTGGAATCGGTGGCCTGGGTGACTGAACGGAAGGACGTGCTGAGCGGACTGTTCTTCGTGCTGACGCTCGCGGCCTACGCGAGCTACATGCGCCACAAGCAGTTTGCGATCATCTACTATCTGGCAATGATCGTGCTGTTTGCGCTGGGGCTGCTGTCCAAGCCGATGTTGGTCACGCTCCCCTGCGTGCTGCTGTTGCTGGACTACTGGCCCCTGCGGCGAATCGATTTTCGACACGTCAGCAGGGGACTGTCCCAATCTTCGCTGCAAGGGGAAGTCGAGGTTGCCAACCCGCTGGATTGCCGCGAAAATGGGATTGTCCCCCTGACGCCCGGAATGCATTGGGGCGTTCTCATCGAGAAGATTCCCCTGTTCGCGTTGGCGGGGGCTTGCTGCTGGATAACCGTCCGGGCACAGCACGTGCCCGACTATCAATACCATTCTGCCTGGTGGCGGATCGGCGGCGCAGCAATTTCTTACGTGGATTATCTGGGACGATTCTTCTATCCGGTGGGTCTGGCGCCGCTGTCGCCCCGGCTGAGTTTCGACCTGCCGCTTTGGCCGGTCGTCGGTTCGTTCCTACTGCTGGCGGCCGTCACGGCCGCGGTCTTCTTGTGGCCGCGAAAACGCCCCTATCTGCCGGTCGGCTGGCTGTGGTACGTGGGAATGCTGTTTCCGGTGATCGGACTGGTGCCGTTCGGCACCCAGGCGATGGCCGACCGTTTCACCTACCTGCCGCAGATCGGGCTGTGCATCGCTTTGGTTTGGGGGGCGGACGAGTTGCTGCGGCCGTTGCCTTATCGCCGGTTGGTCTGCGGACTGGGATCGGCCGCCGTGCTGGCCGTGCTGGTGGTGTGCGCCTGGCGTCAGACCACGTTCTGGCGCGACAGTGAAACCCTCTGGCGGCACACCATCGCCTGCACCTCGAACAACTACCTGGCCCACGAGGCCCTGGGCAAGGCCTTGGCCGAAAAGGGAAATATCCTCGAAGCGGAGGAGCA
This sequence comes from uncultured Planctomycetota bacterium, assembly GCA_963733145.1. Taxonomy (GTDB): domain Bacteria; phylum Planctomycetota; class Planctomycetia; order Pirellulales; family Thermoguttaceae; genus JAHIKV01. The sequence continues at coordinate 645,772 of CAVTCJ010000013.1, forward strand.
ATTCCGCCAGGCGCTCGAAATCTGGCCCGACGATCCCACGGTTCATTTCGACCTCGGCGTCGCCGCGGCCGGCCAGGGCCGGTGGAACGACGCGATCCGCGAGTATCGCCGGGCGATAAAGGCCAACCCGCTCTACGCCGCCGCCTACAACAATCTGGCCAACGTCTATATCCAAGTCGGCTATGTGGAAGAGGCCATCGCCAATAGCCGGACGGCGCTGCGGATCGATCCCGGTTTTCCGGAGGCCCACATCAACCTCGGCACGGCCCTGATGCTCCTGCGCCGTTTCCACGAGGCGGCCGATGAGTACCGTCTGGCGTTGGCCGGCGGCATCGAGTATCCCGACGCCCATTACAACCTGGCCATTGCCCTATATTATCTGGGCCGTCGCGACGAGGCGTTGGAGCACTATCGACGAGCGGTGGAATTGAAGCCCGACATCGTAAAAGGCCGCCTCGACCTGGGCCAGCTATTGTCTCGCCCGTGATAAGTTCGGTAGATCGGGGAGGCCATCTCGTCCTAGACCTAATTGACTCATTCCACAGGCACTTCGTCGTTAAGGATCGCTTCCAGGCCGCGGGCGATGAGTTTCGTGCGTTGCGTGTGGAGTTTCTTGGCCAATTTATCGGTTCTGTTCAGCAGCCCTTTTTCAATGCTGATGGAAATAATCTGCACGCCTTGGCCTTGTTTTGGCCGGCCTCGCTTCTTTTTCGCCTTGCGCCACTGGCGTCGCTCTTCGGCCGTTTGCTCCCGCGACTGATCGATGACAAACTCTTTGTCGAATCGCGCGGTTGCCGCGGCCAATTCCTTGGCATTCATCTGATTATAAGGCTTGGTGCGATTCTTCATCGGTGCATTATTCTCCTGTATCGCCCTTTTTCGCGATCCGTTAAGGGCCGGGCGTGGATAACATAAACCGACTCATCCTCTTCGAGCACAAAAATTACTTGAAGCAAACGGCCGCCCTTTCCGCGACCCCACACGAGCCGCTTGTCGTCCTCGATCATCCGCGGAAACGGCGAACAAGCCGCTTCAATAACGTGTTCGGCCTCTTCGACGGACACGCCATGTTTCCAGACATGATCCTCGTTCCAGTCGTTCCATCGAAAATACATCAGGACATCGTCCTATTTACTTATATAACAAATACAGTCGCAAGTCAACCCTTATTCCGAATCGAGTTCCACCATCTCCCGATACTCCGGCACGTGGACGTTCCAGCCGAATTGTTCGCGGACCGCCTCGGCCAGCGAGTGGGACGCCGCCGGCTCGCCATGGGTGATGAACAGCCGGCGGGGCGGACGCTGGAAGTGACTGAGCCACTTCAGCAGGCCCGCCCGGTCGGCGTGGCCCGACATGCCCTGGATCTGGCTCACCCGGGCGTTGACCTTCCGCGAGATGCCGTGGATGCGGACCAGCGGATGGCCTTCGATAATCTGCCGGCCGAGGGTGCCCTGCGCCTGGTAGCCGACGAAAAGGATGGTGCAAGCGGGATTGCCGATGTGATGGGCCAGGTGGTGTTTGATGCGGCCCGCCGTGCACATGCCCGAGGTCGCCATGATGACCGCCGGCCCCTTCAGGGAGTTGATCGCCATCGACTCCCGCACCGCGCGGACCACGTGCAGCGAAGGAAACCGCAGCAACGACTCGCCGTTGGCGATAATTTCCTGCGCCTCCTCGTCGAAACACTCGCGGTGGCGGCGAAAGACGTCGTTCACGTCGGCCGCCATCGGACTATCGAGAAACACCGGCATCTCGGGTATCCGCCCGGCGTGCAGCAGCCGGTTCAGGTAATAGATCACTTCCTGCGCCCGCTCGATGGCAAAGATCGGCACAACCACTTTTCCGCCCGCGGCGACCGTTTCCGATACGATCTGCTCGAGTTGCGACTCGACCGAGTTGGGTTGCGGAAAAGGGGACAGGTCCAATTTGTGCGCAGCACCCGGAGGGCGGGCACCGACAGGAGGTTGGTCACGGCAAATTGGACCAGTCCCCTTTTCCGCGACCATGTTGTGGTTCTCGTGCAGGCGGTCGCCGTAGGTCGATTCCATGACGATGTAGTCGGCCTCGGTCAGAATGGCGGGATCGCGGACGATCGGCCGGTCCCATTGGCCGAGGTCGCCGGTGAAGACGATCCGCCGCGGCGCGGCGTGATCCGTCACCCGCAGATCCACCATCGCCGAGCCGAGAATGTGCCCGGCGTCGTGAAAGACGGCGTGTACGCGGTCGTTGATTCGCGTCGACTGGTCGTAAGCGGCCGCCTGCACCAGCGGCAGCGTCCGCTCGACGTCGTGCATCGAGAACAGCGGCTGGACCGGATGCCCCACGCGGCGGCCTTCTTTGCGATGCCGCTTCTGCTTGAAGGCGGCGTCTTCGGCCTGTATCTCGGCCGAATCGCGGAGCACCAGCTCGACCAGGTCGGCCGAGGCCGAAGTCGTGATGATCGGACTGCGAAAACCCTCGGCGACCAGTTTCGGCGCCAGCCCGCAGTGGTCCACGTGGGCGTGGGTCAGCAGCATGGCGTCCAGATCGCGGAGCGGCAGGGGGCTTTTGGCCCAATTGCGGTCCAGATGCGTCCGCTCCTGGTGCATTCCGCAATCGACCAGCAGCCGGGCGCCGTCGGCTTCGACGTAGTATTGCGATCCGGTGACTTGCCCCGCTCCGCCCAGAAATTGCAGCTTCACGATGCGGTCCTCAGTAGGTGCGATGTATTCGGGATCGGCGCTCCGCCACCGGTCGCGATCTAACTAAAGTGTACACCATCGACCGTCGGCACGCCACTGCCGCCGTGTGCCGTAGGACAGGTTGTCAACCTGACCAGCATAATCTTGCGCCCTGCCGTAGGGACAGGTTGCCAACCTGTCCTAAATAGCGCCGCGCTCCAGTTCGTCGGCCAGGCGGCCGGCGTCGTAGATTTTCCGCAGCGATTCGATGATCGCGCCGGCGTCGAGCGACACGGCCCGGCCCTCTTTCTGCGTGTAAACATAGTCCCAGACGAGCGAGGGCAGGTTGCCGTCGAAGACGATGCCCACCAGTTCTCCGGCGCGGTTGACGACCGGGCTGCCCGAGTTGCCGCCGATGATGTCGTTCGTCGAGATGAAGTTCATCGGGGCCTGCATGTCCAGACGGTCCTTCCGCTCGATCCATTCTTTCGGCAGAGAGAACGGCGGGTCGAAACGGTTCGCCTCGGCGCGGCGATACAATCCGGCGAACGTGGTCAGGGCGGGAATCTGCTCGCCGTTAGTGCGATAGCCCTCGACCTGCCCGAAGGAAAGCCGCAGCGTGCCGGTGGCGTCGGGCGGAATCGAATGGCCGTAGAGCTTGAACCGCACGTGGGCCAACATGCCGTAGGCCCGGGTCTGGTTCTCGCCGATGGCGTCGCCCGTTTTGCGCAGCTCCCGGGCGGGCTTATCGACCAGCCGAGCCAGCCGGATCATCGGATCGTCGGAGGCGTCGATGGCCGCCGCCCCGCCGTCGGCCAATCGGCGCCGCACCGCCGGGTCGGCCAGTTTTGTGCCGCGGACCAGTTCGGCGGCCCGCTGCTCCGGCGAGCGGTCGCCCATCACCGCCCGGACCAGCGGATCGTCGTAGCCCTTCCGCTCCATGTACATGCTCAGCGAGTCGCCCAGCATCACCGATTCGAGATCGGGATAAATCGGCGCGGGCGAAAATAACTGATATTTCAACGAATCGAGGTTCGACTCGCGGAACTCGCGGAGCCGCTCGCCGTTGGGCTTGGGCAATTCCGCGGCCATGCGGACCAGCGTCCGGGCGTAATGAAACAGCGTGCTCTGGAAGGCTTGCCCGTCTTCGATCAGTTCATAGTCGTTGCGGATTGGATCGAACTGTTTCTGCGATTGCGCGATGGTTTCCAGGGCCGACTTGAACTCGGCGGCCAGTTGAAGATCGGTCTCGGCCGCGCGGCGGATGGCATCCTCCTGGGCCTGTTTGATTTTCATCACGGCGGGGTCTTGCAGGCCGGAAAGCATCCCCAGCCGGGCCTTGCGGCTGTTCTGCGCGCCGCGCAGGGCCGTCGAGGCGCGGCGGCGGTTCTCCACGCTCCGCTGGCTGAAGGCCATCAGCGTGACTTCGATCCGCCGAATCCGATCGAGCGCGGCGGGCATCGTCACGTCGCGGAGATGCTCCAGATTGCCGACGGTGTTCAGCCGATCGGTATGGCCCGGATTCCCCACCATGAACACCAACTCGCCCTCCTTCGGTCCGGCCGAGTTCCACTTGAGGAAGTTCGGCGTCTTGGCCGGCCGCCCGTCCTCGTAGACGCGGAAGAAACTGACGTCCAGATCGAACCGCGGATACTCGAAATTGTCCGGGTCGCCGCCGAACGAGGCGATCGACTCCTCCGGGGCGAAGACCAGCCGCACGTCCGTATAGACCTTGTAGCGGTAGAGGTTGTACATGCCGCCGTGATACAGCGAGACGACTTCGCTCTTCAAGCCGGTCTTGTCGAAGGATTCCTTCTCGATGGCGCTCATTTCGGCCCGGCGGCGCCGAGCGGCCTCGGCCGGATCGGAGATCGGGGCCACGGCCGCTTCGATCCGCGCGGTGACGTCCGCGATGCCGAGCAGCACCTGCAACTCGCTGCCGGGGCATTTCAACTCCTCGGCGAGCGATCGGGCCCAAAAACCCGTCTCCAGCAAGTCGCGGTCCGGGCGGCTGAGCCTTTGCATGGCGAACATGCCCACGTGGTGATTGGTCATCACCAGTCCGTCGCCCGAGACGAACGAGGCCGAGCCGCCGTTGAAACGCAGCGACGACAAGCGCAGGTGGTCGAGCCAGGCGTCGGTCGGATTGAAGCCGTAGCGCTCATCGAGCAGCTTCCGCGGGGGATCGTTGAACAGCCACATCCCCTCGTCCGCCCGCGCGGCGAGCGAGAGATACAACAACGCGGCTGCGGAAAATGCGGCAAGATAATACGAGCGACGATTCATGTTGCTTGTCTCCGTGGGATAAAATACGGCGGGCTGGTCAAACGGCGGGATGCGTTAGAGATGTGTTAGAAGTATACATGATGATAGACATTCGTCGGCAGTTTGACAAGTCCCGGCATTGCTTGACGTGAATTGGTTTGGCGTGTTAGGATGGGCGTTAGACTCCCCCTGGTTCCCATGCTCCGCATGGGAACCCGCTGCTCCGAGGCTCCGCCTCGGCGAGGGCATTCAGGCAACACGCCATTGGCCGTAAATCGCTTCTGTTGCGAAAAGGGCGATTCGGCCGGATTGTCGCCTTTCGCTCCGCGAAAGTAGCATGGACTGCCCGCAACTTTCGCGGAGCGAAAGGCGACAAAAGGCTTTCCGCAACAGTAACTAATTCGCTTCTATAGTTGAGGACTCCGCAATGAATTACATCCACGATTTTCATCGTTTGCGACGGATGGCGGTTGTGGCTCTTGCCATGACCCTGCTGCTGGCTCTCGGCAACGTCGCCCTGGCCGCGAAAAACGTAATCATCATGGTCTCCGACGGGGCGGGCTTCAATACCTGGATCGCCGCGGATATGTTCGAGGGCAAGCTCGGCCGGCAGGTCTACGACCAGCCCGGCTGGCAGCGGCTCGGCTGTACGACGTATCCTTTGACCCGATCAGGCAAGCCCACCGGCGACCAACGACAGGACCCGCGCGTGGTCTACGATCCGGCCAAGGCCTGGGACGCCGCGCCGCGGGGAAAAAAGCCGGGCGATTTCGCCGGCTATAAATATCTGACCTCGACGCCGACCGACTCGGCCGCCGCCGCCACCGCCCTGGCCACTGGACGAAAGACCTACAACGGTGCCATCAACTGGACGAACGACGACCGCCCGCTGCGCGGCGAGACGATTCCCGAGATCGCCAAGCGGGCGGGCAAGTCGGTCGGCGTCATTACGACCGTCCCCTGGAGCCACGCCACGCCCGCCGGGCTGGGCGGCGCACACAACCGCAGCCGCGGCCACTACGCCGAGATCGCCCGGGAAATGCTCGACGCCCCGTGGCTCGACGTAATCATGGGCGCCGGCAATCCCGACTTCGACGACGACGGCCGGCCGCTCCCCGCCAACGGGAAACACAACTATGCTTACGTCGGCGGCGAGGACACGTGGAAGCGGCTGAAGTCGGGCCGCCGCGGCTGGAAACTGATCCAGAGCAAGGCCGATTTCGCGGCCCTGACCGCCGGCCCGACGCCGCCGAAGGTGCTGGGCACGGCCCAGGTTGCCTCGACCTTGCAAGAGAAACGCAGCAGTCGAGAACCGTATCCCGGCGCCATTATCAATTTTGCGAGTGGTATACCGTTGAATCTGTATGTCCCCTCGCTGGCCACGATGACCAAGGCCGCGCTGAACTGCCTCGACGACAACCCGCGGGGCTTCTACCTGATGATCGAGGGCGGGGCCGTCGATTGGGCCAACCACGCCAACCAACCCGGCCGGATGATCGAGGAGCAGACCGATTTCCTCTGCGCCGTCGAGGCGGTCGTCGCCTGGATCGACGCGCACGGCGGCTGGGACGATACGCTGCTGATCCTCACGGCCGATCACGATTGCGGACTCCCCTGGGGCCCGAAGTCGAACCAGATCGCCTTCGATCCGCTGCAAGACAACGGGCCGGGCAAGCTGCCGGGCCTGATCTATCACTCCCACGGGCATAGCAACAGTCTCGTCCCGTTGATCTTCCGCGGCCCGGGCAGCAACCGCTTCGCCGCGCTTGCCAAAGGCCGCGACCCCCGCGCCGCCGCCGTCTGGCCCTTCTCCGGCCGTTACGTCGACAACACCGATGTGTTTAAGGTGATGCGGGGGGAAGTGGTCGATGGGGAGAAATTGAGGAACACTAATCGCCACTGATTACCGCTAAGGCGTCGTAAAACAATTAACTACCGAAATCATCGACGACGTATTCCTGTAGGGAACGCCCTCCGTGGCGTTCCGAGTGCGGGGAAAACAAGCCTCCAAACCTGCCACGGAACGCCACGGAGGGCGTTCCCTACAGACCTTAATCCGGTAGATAATTGTTTTACGACGCCTAATTTGGTGCATTAGCGGCGATTAGCGGAAATCAGTGTTCCAAGTTCGTCTAGGTGGAAACACCCCTCGCAGTTATACTATGCGGCGAAAATGAACCGTTGGCCGGCAGGGAGGTTTTGCCATGAGGATCGCCACCGCTATCACCACAGTGCTTCTGTCCTTGATTCTCTTCACAGGTTCCCCGGCCGAAGGGGCAACGCCGCTGAGACGGGCAGTCTGTTTCGTCAAACACCGCGTTCACATCCGGCATTCATGTCCGCGGTCCTGCCGCTGCCAACCGAATCAGCGTTCCGAAAAAGACCGCAAGTTGAACGCGTTGCTCGACCGCGGCGAAGCGCTCCGCGAAAAGGGAGACTTCGACGGCGCGATCGCGGCTTTCGACGAGGCCATCAAACTCGATGACCAATGTGCCGAGGCGTATTGCGGCCGCGGCAGGGCATTCGGACAAAAGGGAAATATCGCCGCGGCTAGGGCCGACCTCAACGAAGCGATTCGGCTGAATCCCCAAAACGCATCGGCGTTCAACGCCCGCGGTTGCATCTATGGCGACACCGATTACGATAAGGCTCTCGCGGATTTTAATGAAGCGATCAAGCTCGATCCAACCCTCGCCGGCGCCTACGAGAATCGCGCCCTGGTATATTTCTATAAAGACGAATTGCCGAATGCCATCGCCGATTTCACCGACGCGATCCATTTTGAGCCGAGCGAACCGAAAAACTATATGAAGCGGGCGTTTTGTTACATCCAGATGGGACAATTCGCCAAGGCGACATCGGACTATGACGTGGTTGTCAAACTGGTTCCGAACGAACCTTTCTATCGCGAGATTCGCGCCGCGCTTTTTATCTATCAGGGCGATTACAACCGGGCATTGGCGGATTTTCAGACGATGATGAAACTGAATCCGCAAGACCCCGCCGCCCATTTCGAGAGCGCTAAGAAACATCCGCTCGACGAAAAGGACCTGGAGCACGGCGAGCGGCAAGTCCGGCAGATGTTGGAAAACCGGCCCGCGATGGGCGAACTCGGCGCGAAGGCCGACTCGCTGTACCGATGGGCGGCGCGGAAGTTCGCCGGCGAGGACCTGGGCGAAAGGATTTTCTGGAATCCCGGCGAGCCGCCACCGGAAGTTGCTTGCGACCATCGGACGCCCGGGCCCGGTTGCCCGGGATATATTCAAATGCACGAGAAGTTCACTCAGGGGCCGCTGAAAGGAAAGAATGTGCCGTTTGAGGAACTATGGCGCGGAGCGGTTTTCGAGCTTTACAACATCACCGGGGCGAAAGATTTCAAGCGCATTGAGTCAGAAGCGGCGGCCGGAAAAATCTCCCGAGAGGAATACATCACTGGTACTTTGGCGGTTGAGTCGCGGGCCGCGGCAAAGACCCGCGCGTTTTATATCCGCGTCTTCCTGCCTTGGGCGAAAGAATACGGCGTGAAGACCGATCCGAGAAAGTGGTGCGTCGCACGCCGGGAAAAAATCGGCGACGATTTTGCCCTCTCACTTACCGGCAAGGACTCAGCACACTGGCGACATTACGGATACGCCTACGACATCATTTCCTTTCATTCGCTGACAGAAAAAGGCAAATATGAAGAGGCCCGATTGCTGGCGGAGCAAATGAGGAAACAGGCCGCCACGAAAGAAGAGCAGGCCAACGTATATTTTGCGAGCGGTTATTGCCGCGCGATGATGGAGGATTACCGGCAGGCTCTTGCAGACTACGGAGAAGCCATCCGCCTTGACCCGAAAAACGGCACGGTGTTTTGCGCCCGCGGCGGTTTATATTATTCGCACGGCGATTACGATCGGGCCATCGCCGACTTCGCGGAAGCAATTAGAGTCGATCCGGAATTGATGGATTCGGTGAAGCCCTATCTACTGTACGCCTATCGGAAGCGCGGCCAAGCCCGTACTGGCAAAGGCGATTGGAAAGGCGCGATAGCGGATTTTTCCGCAGCCATCCGGCTCGACCCGGCCGACGCCGGAACCTTTCATTACCGGGGTGTCGTCCATGTCTGCAAAAGGGATTACGCCAAGGCCAAGGGCGACTTGACTGAGGCAATTCGACTCGATCCGAAACAAGAAGGGGCCTATTTCATCCGGGCCTGGGCATGTTATTCGCAAGGCGACCTGGACCAGGGCATCGCCGACTTTCAAGCCACGATCCGCCTCGCGCCGGATCGCGCCGGCGATGTCTCGCCTTATCTGGTTCCCGCCTACCTCCAACGAGCAAAATCCCATTCCGACCGGCACGACTGGGACCGCGCCGTCGCAGACCTGAAGGAGGCCCAGCGGCTGAATTCCCTCTACCCGGCGTCGAACGCTCCGCCGGCTTTCGGCCGATCGGACTCCGAAGACCGGCGGCCGGATACAGACATCCTCAAAGCGACCGTACCTCCGTCCGATTATCACTATACCGGCGATGCGCTTCGATCCGAGGCACAAAAACCGAAAGCAAGGGCGGCGCCGCCTAATCGCTCAACTATTGCTCCCTTCGAGATAATACCGCCGGGCGGCTGGGATCCGAACCCCGGATTATCCCCTCGGGGAATACCCATTGCAGCGGAACTGCCCATGCCGGACAATCGGCCGCAAACGAGCGACGCGAACTTCTTCGGACACGATGTTCACCCTCGCCCCGCAGCGGCGGACCAGAATCTCGCCGGCGAGATTGCAAGCCGACTGATCGACGCCTATCTCGGCCGTAGCGCCGATTTCGCCGCGAAAAATGAATCAGGCAAGGCCATCGCGGATTTGACCGCGGCGCTCGACCTCGACCCGAAACGCTACTCCGTGCTGATCGAACGCGGGATCCTGCTCCGCAAGAAAGGCGACTATGACAAAGCCATCGCCGATTTCAACGCCGCGATTCGGGCGAAGTATTTCCCCTGCGGGGCATATTTGAACCGAGGAACCGCATATTACGAGAAGGGCGACCTGGATGCGGCCGTCGCCGATTTCACCGAAGCCATTCGTCTGAATCGTTACGCCCCGTATATGGCCCTCTGCCGCCGCGCCGACGCTCGGCTGAAAAAAAGCGACCTGAAAGCGGCGTTGAATGACGCCAACGCCGCCATCGAGAACAACTCGAATTGCGCCGAAGCCTATCGTTGCCGCGGCCGCGTCCAGCGGCGATTGGGCAAGAAAGACGAAGCGGACCGGGATTTCAAAGAGGCCGAGCGGCTGCGGGAGAATCACGGCTCATACTGACGTCATGCTGTTTTCTCTCCTATCCATTTTGGATGCTTCCGATCGGTTGTCTTTCTTCATCGCGAAAACACGAAAAGGCGGAAGAACGAAGGATAAGCGATAAAACCAGCCTCATTTTCGTGGTTTCTAGCTTTCGATCTTTCGCGATAAACAGCCTTAACCTTGCACGGTAGAGCTGAGCCGCAACGCCCGCGGGTGGAAAAATCCGGCTGACATTAACACATGACCTTGATCTCTGTTGTAATTGTAGTACAATACATACAACAGGAATCGGGATCATGGCCATGGATGGTCACACAGTTCAATCCTACCGGGAGAGGGGATAGCCATGAGTCCTAACGCTTTTTCAAAGTTGTTGAAACGGCTACGCATGGAACGGGGGGCGACGCTGCGGGAGTTTTGCCTGCAGCACGGGTTTGACCCGGGTAATTACAGTCGTCTGGAGAGGGGATTTTATCCGCCGCCGGAAAGCCGAGAGCTTCTGGAAAAGTATGCCTCGGCTCTTGGATTGGCCCCGGGGTCCGATCAATGGCTGGAGTTTTTTGACGTGGCGGCGGCCGAGCGGGGGCGGATTCCCGACGATCTCATGTCTGACGCGGAAGTCGTGGAAAAACTCCCCGCACTATTTCGTACCATGCGCGGGACGCCGTTGTCGTCCGAGCAATTAGCTCAACTGATTGAAAAGGTGCGTCGGAGCTGACGGATGACCTTCAAGTCGCCCATTTTCCGTTACGATGATTTGCGCCGCAGCGCGGAAACATTTCTCTCGAAGCATAATCCCGGCCTAGAGATTCCCGTCCCCATCGAACGCATCGTGGAGTTTGGTTTTGGAATCGACATTGTGCCGATGCCCGGCCTCGGCAACTTCGACACGGTGGCCTTTATTTCTCGCGACCTGACGACGATCCACGTCGATGAATTCGTATATCTCCATCGTCCCAACCGCTATCGATTCAGCCTGGCGCATGAACTCGGCCACCGCTTGCTTCACGCCGAGGTGTATCGGCAGTTTGAATTCGAGGACATTCAGAGTTGGCGGCAGTTCATGGCGGATGCCATTCCACTGGAGGAATATCGCTGGCTTGAATGGCACGCAAATGCTTTTGCCGGCTTGATTCTTGTGCCGGCAGATCGACTCCGCAGTGTGTTCTTCGATTACGTCGAAATAGCTCAGAAACATGACGTCGAATTGGATGAACCGGGGACAGGCGTTAGAGAGGTGATTGAAGATCAAATAGCACGAGTCTTTGAAGTCTCGTCGGAGGTAATCCACAAACGAATTGAGTACGACAAACTTTGGCACTCCGAGTAATTCGCATTCCATCGTGATCTCGCACAGCATAACTTAGCCCCAGCGGACGCAGAGAGTTTGTTGATTTATTAAAATTCCAACGGACGCGGGAGCGTTCGGGCGGGTGTTCCCATGCGGAGCATGGGAACAAGCGGGGGGAGCGGTTCGTAGTCCCGCCTTCAGGCGGAAAGATGTGCGGCAACTTAGATTTTCGTCTGAAGGCGGGACTACGAACCCTCGAATCTCCGTCTCACTCTCGTCCTTCCGCCTGAAGGCGGGGCTACGAACCCTCATCTCTCGCCCTCCCTATCTTCGGCCTTCCGCCCCTCCCTCCCCCCAAAGTCGTGGGCGTGTTGACTTCCAGCCGGGGGCGGGTAAAATGCGTGGTTCCATTACTATGTATGGTCCCGGGCCGGATTTCAGCGCCCGGTCCTTGCACTTTCACCCCTATTTTTTCGCTTGGAGGAGCTTCAGATGGCAGAGGTTAAGACTGGGCAGATTGTAAACGTGATGAAAGAGGCGCGGCTCTTTCCCCCGCCGAAGGATTTCGCGGCCAAGGCCCGGATCAGTTCGATGGAACAGTACGAGAAGCTCTGGAATGAAGCCGCCGGCGACATTGAGGGTTTTTGGGGCAAAATGGGCGGCGAATTGCATTGGTTCAAGCCCTACACCAAGGTCCTGGAGTGGAAAGAGCCGTTCGCCAAGTGGTTCGTCGGCGGCCAGACGAACGTCTCCTACAACTGCCTCGACGCCCATATCGGCACTCCCCGCGAAAACAAGACGGCCTTCATCTGGGAAGGCGAGCCGGGCGACGTGCGGAAGTACACCTACGCCGAATTGCTCAAGGAAGTCTGCAAGTTCGCCAACGTGCTGAAGAAGCTGGGCATCAAGAAGGGCGACGTCATCACCATGTACATGCCGATGGTCCCCGAGCTGGCCATCGCCATGCTGGCCTGCGCCCGGATCGGCGCGGTCCATTCGGTGGTCTTCGGCGGGTTCGCGGCCGAGGCCATCGCCGATCGGAACAACGACGCCAAGGCGAAGATGATCATCACGGCCGACGCCGGCTGGCGCCGCGGCAAGCAGATCCCGCTGAAGGTCAACGCCGACGCGGCGATGGACAAGTCGCCCACGGTCGAGAAGTGCGTGGTCTACAAGCGGACCGGCTGCGACGTGACGATGAAGGACGGCCGCGATTTCTGGTGGCACGAGTTGATGAAGGACGCCTCGGACGAGTGTCCCGCCGAGCCGATGGACAGCGAAGCCCCGCTGTTCATCCTCTACACCAGCGGCTCGACCGGCAAGCCGAAGGGCATCAAGCACACCACGGCCGGCTACAACCTCTTCGCCAAGAAGACCACCGAGTGGGTGTTCGACGTCCGCGACGAGGACGTTTACTGGTGCACGGCCGACATCGGCTGGATCACCGGCCACACCTACATCGTCTACGGTCCGCTGACGGCCGGCGTGACGGGCTTCATGTACGAGGGCTCGCCGGACACGCCCCAGCAGGACCGCTGGTGGCAGATGGTCGAGAAGTACAAGATCAGCATCCTCTACACGGCGCCGACGGCCATCCGCACCTTCATCAAGTGGGGCGACGAGTGGATCGACAAGCACGACCGTCGAGCAGCTTGCGGCTGCTGGGCACCGTGGGCGAAGGCATCAACCCCGAGGCCTGGATGTGGTATCACCGCGTGATCGGCGGCGAGCGTTGCCCGATCGTCGATACCTGGTGGCAGACCGAGACGGGCGGGATCATGATGACGCCGCTGCCCGGCGCCATTCCCACCAAGCCCGGCAGTTGCACCAAGCCCTTGCCCGGCATTATTCCCGAGATCGTCGGCGAGGACCGCAAGCCGGTTCCGGTGGGCTCGGGCGGATGGCTGACGATCACCAAGCCCTGGCCCGGCATGCTCCGCGGCATCTGGGGCGACGACGAGCGGTATCAGGCCCAGTATTGGGCCGACGTGCCCGGCAAGTACCTCTGCGGCGACAACGCCCGCTGCGACGAGGACGGCTACTACTGGATCATGGGCCGCATCGACGACGTGTTGAACGTCTCGGGCCACCGCCTGAGCACGATCGAGATCGAGAGCGCCCTGGTCAGCCACGCGGCAGTGGCCGAAGCGGCCGCGGTCGGCCGGCCGCACGAGATCAAGGGCGAGGCCGTCTCGGTCTTCGTCACCCTGGCCGGCGGCTTCGATCCGTCCGAGGACTTGCGGAAGGAACTGAAAAATCACGTCCGCAAGGAGATCGGCTCGTTGGCCGTGCCGGACGACATCCACTTCACCGCCTCGCTGCCGAAGACCCGCAGCGGCAAGATCATGCGGCGTCTGCTCCGCGACATCGCGGCGGGCCGCGAGACCGTCGGCGACACCTCGACGCTGGAAGACTACAGCGTCCTGGCCCGGCTGCGGACGGAAGAGGAATAGCCGTCGTCGGCAACAACCGCGGCTGACTGCCGCGGCGAACGTGACCTTTACACACTTGCCCCTCTCCGGCTCGTTCGGAGAGGGGCAAGTTCAATTCTCGGAGCACGATGAATTCTGGTTTCGGGTTGCGGCGAGTGCGGGTTTCGAGGAGAGACAGGTTTCACACTCCCCACTCCATTTGGGAGAGGGGTCGGGGGTGAGGGCTGATGCGGCTGGCAACAACCCTTCGGATTAGTGTATAATTTGGGGAGGAGGTGTTGACATGCTCGATTACGAATCTGTGCTCGCCGACGCCAGTCGCTTGCCGATTGTCGATCGAATCCAGTTGATCGAGGCTCTCTGGGACACCGTGCCTGCCGATTCGCTGCCCCCCATGACCGATGATTGGCTCAAAGAGATCAAGCGGCGAACGGCAGAATATGACTCGGGCTCGGTCCAAACCGTGCCCTGGGAACAAATCCGCGCGGACGCTTTACATCGCGTGGGAGTAATGGATTCAAATGCTGCCGGTTGATTACGTTCCCGGAGCCCGCCGTGACTTTGACGAATCGTTCGACTGGTATGCCGAGCGAAGCGCGCAAGCGGCGATGCGCTTCGCCGGAGCAGTCGATGGATCGCTGTCCGCAATTGCCGCCCATCCGGAACGATTCGCGGCCATAGATGATGTGCACTGCGCGTGTCCCGTGGGGCATTTTCCTTTTCCCATCGTATATCGAGTCGCGGCAAACCGCATCGTGGTTGTGGCTGTGGCCCACGCAAAACGACGCCCAGGATATTGGAAAGGACGAAACTGACTCGCAGACAATCTGTCCTCGCAAGTACGTACATGACGTTCACACACTTGCCATTCCGCATCGTTTGGAGGGGGGCGAGTTCAAATCTCCCCTCTCCTTTTGGGAGAAGGAGCCGGGAGGGTGAGGGCACTTGAGCCGTTCCGTTATAAGATGCCTCCTTTTTCGCCCATTGTTGTAGCGGTTGTCTGTGTGCATCGTCCCAAAAGCTTCTCAAGATTCAAGGCCGGTGATACATGAAAATATCTGCCGTGATCGTCTGTTTCTGCAAGTTCGTGATGGCATCGCCATTTTTACTTATCGGTTTACTGATTGGGGTTATAGGTTTCGGCCCAGAGGGCACGTCTACGCCCATTGCAAGCGCAAGAATTGCCGGTTATTGCATGATTATTGGTGCCCTAGCCACTGCATATCCCTTCTCTTTGGTTAAACGCCGAGGGCGGGCTAACTGGATAATCGTGGCGATTTCTGCACTTCCATTAGGTCACGGATTGTACTTTGCATCGACTAGGGGGTGGCCTGAGGTAGCCGGCGTAATAGGAATGACCTTGAGTTGTTTTTACTTCCCGATACTGGCCGCTATTGATTTATTTCTGTCAAGCATATTGATGGCGAAGGATGACAAACAGCGTCTGATGCACACCGAGTAGATTCTGCTCAGGCATGGCGAATTGCCGATCCGCAGTCGAAATACCGAAAGCTGGCAATTTATGAAAGTCTTCGCCGAAGTTGTATCAGCAGTCAAGCTCCTGATAGCCGCTCCCTGTTTAATGTGGGGGCTTCTGATTGGCGTACTAGGACTTGGGCCCGGAGGAGCCGTTCCACCTAGTTCGAGGATTACAGGTCTTTGCGTGTTTATGGGCGCTCTTGCTGTAGCGTATCCTTTTTCGTTGATTAAGCGCCGCTGGTTTGCCGACTGGATAATCGTGGTGCTTTCCACAATTCCGTTGGGTCTTGGCGTGTACTCGACGATGAATCCGGGGTTTCATTTCCGCTTCGAATTCCTCGAATTCTCTATTTGCGGAAGCTTCCCGATACTGACAATTGTAGATCTATTCCTGGCAAGGATACTGGTGAACAATGTCCAGCAACGGCTGAAGCGCACTGAGTAGATTATGCTCCAGCATAACAAATGGCCAATCCAGAGTGTTATGCCATTAGTTTTTGGGATTGAGAAATCGTCCTCAATCTTTGACGGTCTTGGGTCTTAGGTCTTGGGTCTTAGGTCTTGGCACGAAGACCCAAGACCTAAGACCCAAGACCCAAGACCACAATTGGTTGCGGCTAAGCCGCGTTAGGCTGAAGCATAACCTACTGTACTGCTTTCTATTTGTCCCTTACGCAAAAGGGGTGTGCCATGAATGCTCAAAGTCAAATTATCCGTTTGCTTCTCGCTGTGTCGCTATTGGCCGTCTTCGCGTCTTGCGTGGAGTCGCGATGGCCGCTGTCGGATGAAAAAACCTCGAAAATCGACGAGCGTCTGATCGGCTCCTGGAAAGACGGCGCGGTTGGGGTCTGGACGGTCAAGAAGAGCACGGACGTGAAGAACGCCCTGGAAGTGAAAATACCCGACCCCAATGCCCCGGACCAAACGCCGGCGTTCGCCACCACGATCAAGTCGAAGAACGATCTGAGCGTCAATATGTCGGAACCGAACGCCCAGCCGGATGAGGTCAAGTATGAAATCTACCAATACGTGTTTGTCGACGCCGATACTATGGAATTGCGAGGCATGAACGAGGAAGCCATCATAAAGGCCATTGAGAAGAAGCAGACTCGGCGGAAAGATAATTGTGACCAAGACGAAAAGTCGGCCCTTCCTGGGTATTTTCGGCAAGGAGGAGGTTGTTGAAGAAAGGACGCCGGTCATCACCGACTCGCCGGAAGGGATTGCCCGCTACCTTAAAGCCCACGCCGACGAATGTTTCCCGAAAGAGACGGAGGCTAAGCTCACTTTCAAACGGGAGAAATAAGGGACAATCCCGGTGGCTGGAAATGGAGCATTTGGGGCGTTACGTATTTCGGGCAAGAGACCGATCATCTTACACCGATCACCCGTCCACACGGCAGGTGATTCTATAGCGGCAAGTATCGGATTTGATTTTCCCACTCTTCCTGCGACGTACATTCAATTATCAGCAGCAGGTCTTCAATGGCTTTCGCTATGGGAAGCGATTGAGGAACGAGAATCAGGCCGGACATTGGCTCTGCCGACCGGATTTGCGGCAGGCGACGCCAACCATAGTGTTGACGTCATGGGTGACGGCGACGCGGCCGGAAGAAGCCGCGTGAGCCAAGACCGCGTCATCGTCGGCTTCGGAAAGTTCGATGTCCCGCAACCGGACGAGGTCGGCTTCGGGATTGAGCAGCGACAATCCCTGGAGAATCCTATCGTCCAAGTTGGGGTCGGCCAGCCATGGGATCATTGCCGCTTACTTCTCCCCACGTCGCGCCAACAATTCATCCCGGGAGAATTGCCTCGAACCGGCATCCTCGACCTGTTGTCGCAGTTCCTCGGCCTCCCGACGGCGCGCGTCGAGATAGGCGTCGACTTCTTCCTGATAGCGGAGATAATACCCAATCACGGCGTAGGAGTCCGGCAGCGATAGGCCCGGGAACCGCTGGACGATTGCCTCCGGCGAGGCGCCGTCTCGGTATGCCGCGACGATCGTGCCCAGCGTCAACCGAGTGCCAGGCACCCGGATAGTGCCATCCGGATCGGCCCGCAATGGAACGGGATTTGCGTCGATGAGCAGAGTCATTGCTTGACCTCCATATTTGACTATACCGGTCAGCGATTCTTGTTTGCACACTATATGGTCGAGGAGGATCCCACAGATGATAATCAATCGCCACGGTGCTCGGCGAGATCATGGGCCGGAAGAATTGGCAAAACTTCCTCTCTTTCATGAAGAGAATCGCATGTATAGGGGTTGGAACAATGTCAATTGGGTTTCACCTGCACAGGAAATTCAAATTTCGATTTCTGATGTGCCCTACAAAGATGGTCTAACGCACCACGATTATTTTCTTCGTCTGTCGCTAAAAGACATATCCGCGCTAATTTCGATCCTTGGAGAGACGGCTTCGTCAGAGGATGCCATTCTCCTGCGAGAACATTTGGCAAGACAAATGCCGGCTCTTGTGAAATTGCTTGCTTGTGCGACAGGCTTAATTCCGACTCCAATGCAAGAGAATACACCAAATGACAAGAGTTAAAACGATGGAAGTGTTGGTATATGCGATAAATCCACGGAGTGGATCATGGCCGTTGATGTCTCCCATGCAATCGACGAATTGTGTGCCTTGCCGGTTGACGATCGCCTGAAGGTTGTCGCGGCCGTTTGGGATAGTCTGCCGGAAGAGACTGCGGTGGAGGTATGTGACCGGCGGTCGAGAAATATTTGCGTGTCAGATTGATAATGCCGTGAATAATGGCCGGCGCCGGCGAAAATATGACGGCGGCCTTCGCGGCATTTTGCGGGACTCGCGAACGGTTGCGTCCGTTCAGAATAAGCTCTTCATCGGCTCGGTGCAGCCGACGGAATCGTGCCGCGGCGAATTCACCAACGGACTGACCGGATAGGCGATCATCTCGCCGGCGGTGTAGGGGACCAACAAGGACTTGAGCAGGGCGGCGTCTTCGATCTCCCGGTCCAGCCAAACCGCGGCGGCGGCGGCGGGCAGGATGGCGGGCATTCGGTCGTGAATGGCGGCCGCCAGGGCGTTCGGCGCCGTGGTGACGATCGTGCAAGACTCGATGGCCGGCCGGGATTTTGTCCAGCGGTCCCACAGCCCGGCCATGACGAACGGCCGCTGGTCCGCCATCTGCAGGAAGTAAGGTTGCCTCTTCCGGCCGGTCTTCTTCCATTCGTAAAAGCCGTCGGCCAGCACGAGACACCGCCGCGACTTCACGGCCGACTTGAACGACGGCTTTGTGGCAATGGTTTCGGCGCGGGCGTTGATGAGTCGATTACCGATTTTCGCGTCATCGGCCCAGGACGGGATCAAGCCCCACCGCAGCGTCGCCAATTCTCGCCGGCCGCCCTCGGGATCGTTGCGGATGGCCAGAACGGATTGCGAAGGGGCGATGTTAAACCGAGGCGTCCAATCGAGTTGCGACTCGACGGCGTAAAGCTGCGACAATTCGTTCAGTCGCGTTCGCAATGTGAAGCGGCCGCACATTTTGGGGTCTCCTCGCGCAATACCGTTCAATTAAGAGCCATGTTGGGGTGGCAGTTGCACTGCCACCCCGTGGAACAGCGGCAAAACAGGGGCGGGAGTACAACTGCCACCCCAACACGAGATGCCGGAAGTGCTGAATTGACCGGTATGTAACCGTTCACGGGGCGGCAGGGGACTGGTCCATTTTTCGGCGGGACAACGTGATTTCACTGATAAACCGTGGGCCGAAAAGATGGAGCTGTCCCCCTCCCGCCGCCCTAAGGGGACAGTCCCATTTTCGCGGCGGTAAAGCTCATTCGCGGGGCTACGTGCCTGGCGCCGCGAAAATTGGGACAGTCCCCTGTGAACGGTTACGACCGGTATCGGGTTCCTCGCGTCTCGATGAAGAAATTTACCCTTTTCGGCCCCGCTTGACGATAAGTGTACATGGGTATATGATTGATTGAAAGAAACCGGATGTTCCACCGGAGCAACGCCATGCTTGCCAATCCTGCTCGAAATACACGTATGCAGACGATTATCGAGCTGCGCAAAACCGGATTCGGACGTGGGAGCGGCGTTCGTCGCCGCGGCAAAGCGATTGCCTTTCCACCGGTTGCGACGGATTGGACGCCCTCTTTCCCGGCCGCGGAGTTAGGCCGGGAAGTCTGGTGGAATGGGTCGGCGACGGCGGCGCCGGCGGCGCGGGAACCCTGTCGCTGCTGGTCGGCCGGCAATGCTGCAAAGCGAACCGCCCCGTGGTTCTCGTCGATTTCCAGCGGCAGATTTATCCGGTGGCGTTGGCCGCGCTCGGCTTCGATCTTTCGTCGCTCGTCGTGGTCCGTCCCGGCAGCGAACGAGACGCGCTTTGGGCCTATTGGGAATCGTTGCGGTGCCAGGCGGTGGCTCTTGTTTGGGCCAGAGTGGAGCGGCTGACGGGCCTGGCGTTTCGGCGTTTGCAAATGGCGGCGGAGCAGTCCGGCGGCATCGGCTTTTTGGTGCGCCCCCTGACGGCGCTCGGGCAGCCGTCTTGGGCGGACGTGTGTTTGGCGGCCACGCCGATGCCCGGCGGCGGAGAGTCGCCGCGCTTCAAACTTCAAGTCGCCTATAGCCGCGGAAAGCCGATGCGGTCCGCGATAGACCTGGAAATCGACGCCGTGCGAGGAACGTTTCATGAAGCCTTCGTCCCAGAACAAACGCATCGTATGTCTCTGGTTTCCTGACTGGCCCGTGCAGCGGCTGCGGGCGGCGCGGCCGGAACTGGCCCGGGCGGTCCTGCTGTTGACGGAAACCAACCGGCGCGGCGAGCTCGTCGCCTTCCGCAATCGCCGGGCGTCTCGACGCGGAATTGCCGTAGGAATGTCCGTGGCCGAGGCGCGGTCGCTGGTTTTCCGGCGGGATGCCGTCCACGTCGAGCCGATGCAGCCTGAAGCGGATCGAACTGCCCTGGAGCAACTCGCTTTGCGTTGCGGGCAGTACAGCCCTTGCGCCGGTCTGGAAGAAGCGGAACCGCCGCAATGCTTGTTGCTGGACATCACGGGCGTTGCTCACCTGTTTGGCGGCGAGCATTCGTTGACCGGACGTTTGCGGCTGGATTGGACCGGCGGGGGCTACACGGTGCGCGTCGCCGTCGGCGGTTCCGTCGGAGCGGCTTGGGCGGCCGCTCATTTTCTGGCGCAGCCCGGCGCAGCCCTGCATTCTTCCCCCCGGGCGGTTCGATCTTCTTTCGGACGCGCCGGCCGATGGGCTGCGGCTCGGCGAAACTTCCCTCCAGAAATTGCATCGGCTGGGAATCGACACGATCGGCCGGCTTCTCGGCCTCGATCGCGCGCTGCTCCCCGCCCGGTTTGGCGGCGAGATCAACCGGCGGCTGGCTCAACTGACCGGCGCGCGAGCGAGTTGATCGTGCCGTGCCGTCCGGCTCCCAGGTTTCAGGTCGAGCATTTTCTCGAATACGGCGTGAAACAGCCCGCGATCATCGACGGGTGGCTGTTGATGTTGCTCCAGCGTTTGGCCGGCCTTTTGCAAGAGCGGCGGATGGGAACGCGGCGTCTGCAATGCACCTTTGTCACGGAGCGGAAATCACGGCATGACGTTGCGGTCCGCCTTTGCCAAGCGGTTGCCGACGCCCGGCATCTCGGCGATCTTCTGCGGCTCAATTTGGAGCGGCTGCGGTTTGACGCTCCGCTGGTCGGCATCCGCATGGAGGCCTTGGAAAACTCGCGGCTGGAACAGCCGCAAGGGGAGTTGTTCGCCGGTCCCCCGCAAGACCTCGCGCGCCAACTGTCGTTGCTGCTCGACCGCATGAGCAGCCGCTTGGGGACGCGGGCGGTGGCGCGTCCGCGGCTTTTGCCTGAGGCCGTCCCCGAACGGGCATTTGAGTACGTGCCGGCGACGGAGACATATTGCCCGGCAACGGCGCACGGCCGCCCGTTGCTTCCGTTGGATCGGCCGACGTGTTTGTTTCCGCAACCGCAGCCCGTGGAGGTTATGGCCGTGGTGCCGGAGGGACCGCCGGCGGCGCTTTTCATAAACAACCGGCGGCAGGACGTTCTTCTATCGCGGGGACCGGAACGGATCGAGAGCGGCTGGTGGCAAGGCCCTCACGTCCGGCGAGACTACTATCACGTAGAGACGGCCGAAGGGCGGCGTTGGTGGCTGTTCCGGCGTCTGCAAGACGGAAAATGGTTCGTGCATGGAGGTGTTTATTGACTGTCAGAAAGTAGGGTGGGAGAAGCGAGCGCGGTCCCACCTTACAGTTTCGCGGTTCTTGGCGGGACTGCGCTGCGCTTGTCCCACCCTACGCCCATGCAATACGCCGAGCTACATTGCCTGACCAATTTTTCATTCCTGGAGGCGGCTTCGCATCCCGAGGAGTTGGTGGTCCGCGCCGCCGAGCTCGGCTATTCCGCCTTGGCGATCACCGACATCAACAGCCTGGCCGGCGTCGTGCGGGCGAACACCGCCGCCAAGGATCATCCGCTCAAACTCGTCATCGGCGCGGAAATCCGACCGTCGGACGCCCCGCCCGTGGTGCTTTGGGCCAAAGATCGGAGCGGCTACGGCAATCTCTGCCGGCTGATTACGTTGGGCCGCCGGCGGGCCGCCAAAGGTGAATGTCTGATCCGTCTGGAAGACATCGCCGGACATGCGACGGACTTGCTGGCCGGCGTCGTGCCGCCGCCCTGACTGCGAGCGACTCGCCGAGGCCGACCTTGCATCAATACCGCGACCTGTTCGGAACGTCTTGCTACTTGCTGGCCGAGTTGCATCAGGGGCCGCACGACGATTATCGCCTCGATTGGCTTCGCGGATCTGGCCGGCAGGACGAAACTTCCCTTGGCGGCGGCGGGCAACGTCCTGTTTCACGTTCCCGCCCGCAAGGTGCTGCACGACGTGCTGACCGCCATTCGTCTTCACACTACCGTGGCTTTGGCCGGCGACGCTCTGCTGCCCAATGCCCAGCGGCATCTGCGGTCGTTGGACGAACTGCGGCGCGCGTTTTGCCGCCATCCCCGATGCGCTCCGCCGCACGGTGGAAATCGCCGACCGGTGCACGCTTTTCGCTGGACGAACTTCGCTACGAATATCCCGAAGAACTCGCCCCGCCGGGCCTGACGCCGATGCAATACCTGCGGCAACTCACCTGGCAAGGGGCCGGCCGGCGTTACCCTGCCGGCCTGCCGGAGCGGGTTCGGCGGCTCTTGGAACACGAACTGACGCTGATCGAGGAACTCCACTACGAGCCGTATTTTCTGACCGTGTGGGATTTGGTCCGCTTCGCCCGCAGCCGGGGCATTTTGTGCCAGGGACGCGGCTCGGCCGCCAATTCCGCCGTTTGCTATCTGCCTGGGTGTTACGGCCGTCGATCCCGAACGGATCGACATGCTCTTCGAGCGGTTCATCAGCCGGGAGCGCGACGAAGCCCCGGACATCGACGTCGACTTCGAGCACGAACGCCGGGAAGAGGTGTTGCAGTACGTTTACGAGAAATACGGACGGGACCGGGCGGGCATCACCGCCGTGACTATCACCTATCGGCCGCGTTCGGCAATTCGGGACGTCGGCAAGGCCCTGGGCTTTTCGCCAGACCTCGTCGATCGGCTGGCGAAGAACGCCGCCTATCATCACCTCGCCGGACGATTTTACGCGGCGATGCCGCGAGGCCGGGCTGGACGTCCGCTCGGGCATCGGCCGGCAGTTTGCCTTTCTCGTCAGCGAACTGCTCGGCTTTCCGCGGCATCTCTCCCAACACGTCGGCGGCATGGTCATCACCCGCGGACCGCTCGACGAACTCGTGCCGATCGAAAACGCCGCGATGGACGGGCGGACCGTCGTCCAGTGGAACAAAGACGACCTGGACGACCTGGGCATCCTCAAAATCGACTGCCTCGCCCTGGGCATGCTGACCGCCATCCGCAAGTGTTTCGACTTGATCGAGGGGAGAAGGGGACTGCCCCTTTGCCGGTTGTGGCGCAGGCATCCCGCCTGCACGGTGCAGCCGAGACGGCCGCGCCACAAACAACACAAATGGGGACTGTCCCCTTTTCCCGGTGCGGGCACAAGGCTATCGCTCGCCGCCGTCCCCGAAGGCGACCGCCGCGTTTACGACATGATCTGCCGGGCCGACACGATGGGCGTCTTCCAGATCGAAAGCCGGGCCCAGATGTCGATGTTGCCGCGGCTGAAGCCCCGCTGCTATTACGACCTGGTGATCGAGGTGGCCATCGTCCGCCCCGGTCCGATTCAAGGGCAAATGGTGCATCCCTACCTGCGCCGCCGCCAAGGCGAGGAGGAGCCGACGTATCCGAACGACGCCATTCGCGGCGTGCTCGGCAAGACGTTGGGCGTTCCGCTGTTCCAGGAGCAGTGCATGCAGTTGGCCGTCGTGGCGGCCGGCTTCACGCCCGGCGAGGCCGATCAGCTTCGTCGGGCGATGGGGGCCTGGCGGCGGCCCGGCGTCATCGACCACTTCCGCCAAAAACTGCTCGACGGCATGAAACGCTTCGGCCTGGACGGGCGAGTTCGCCGAACAAGTCTTTCAACAAATCCGCGGCTTCGGCGACTACGGCTTTCCGGAATCGCATGCGGCCAGCTTCGCCCTGTTGGTCTACGTCTCGGCATGGCTGAAGCATTACTATCCGGCCGAGTTCACCGCGGCGCTCATCAACAGCCAGCCGATGGGCTTTTATGCCCCGGCCCAACTCATCCAAGACGCCCGCCGGCACAACGTCGAGGTTCGGCCCGTCGATGTCAACTTCAGCGATTGGGATTGCACCATCGAAGCCGGCGCCGTCCGGCTCGGCTTGCGCATGATCGTCGGGCTGCACGGCGCGTCGGCCGACGCCGTCGCCGCCGCCAGGGCCGCGGGGCATTTCGCCTCGATCAGCGATTTCCAGCAACGGACGCGACTCGGCCAAGGCCAGATGACGATCCTCGCCGATGCGGATGCGTTTGGCGGCCTCGACCGCACGCGCCGCGAGGCCCTCTGGAACGCCATGACCGCGGAGCGGAATCCCCGGCGGCAATTGCTGTTTCGACGCCCTTGAACGGGAAGACGAACCGGCGGTGAACCTGCCGCCCATGAACGCCGAGGAGGAGGTGTACGCCGACTATCGCACGACGGGGATGTCCTTGCGGGCCCATCCCCTGGCGTTTCATCGCCGGGAGATGAAATCGCTCGGCGTTGTTCCCGCCGAGGAACTATCGCGCCTGGCCGATGGCGCGGAGGTCAAGGTGGCCGGCCTGGTTCTCTTGCGTCAACGCCCCGGCACCGCCAAGGGGATCACCTTCGTGACCATCGAAGACGAAACCGGCACCGCCAACCTCATCGTGCATCACGGAACCTGGGAGCGTTTTCACTCGATCACGCGGCATTCCAACGCTTGGATCGTCCGGGGCCGCCTTCAGTCGAAGGATTCCGTCATTCACGTCGTGGTCCGGCGGGTCGAAGACTTGACGGCCCGCTTGTCGAGAGTACGCGCCAAATCGCGCAATTTTAGATGAACCGGCGGTCCATGCCGGGAGCCGGCAGTCGGACGACCGGCGGCCGACATTTGGCGGTGGCCTAGTGCTCTGTCAATCGTGCTTTGATCGGTTTCGTTGCCCGTCGCCGTTGGCTCCGGGTTAAACGAACGTATACCGCGGACATGTGGGCAGTGTGAGCTAATGTCCCTGGAAGTCGCGTTCGATCTGCCGGGCTTTTTCGCTGTAGCCCCAGTATTCGGTGGTGTCTTTTTGGGGTCGCGCCTGCCGGGCCGACGAGGCCAGATCGTCGTCGGCAAAGCCGTCGCCGCGCATGTTCCAATTCTGGCAGCCCGACAGTCCGATAACCAATACGATCGCCAGCCCATAACGGCCGGACCAGCAAAACTTGCCGACGGAGCGGAGAAAAGATGTCATGGTAGTGCTCACCACAAGACAACGGGAAAAGAAAATTGGGGGTGGAGTCTCCCAAAAACCGCCCGATAAGTCCAGGTCAATTCCGCCGACAATTTACACTCTCACCCCCAAATGCTGGGGTACGTTCCGTGCTTGCCGTGACTCGCCACTGAACGCCGGCGCCAGAACAAGCTGATTCACCGATCAACGGAAAAGGAACGCTGATTTAGGCAAATTGCCGCTAATTGTAGTTAATTAGAGTTATTGCACGGCTTGCCACGGAGCGTTGACGATCTATAATCTTGCCACACCCATGCCCACGGCCCTTGGAATTGGGACAAATTATTTGCTAGAATGCGATAGGGCCGTGACTTTCCGCCCGATCCTGATTCCGTGAGTACCGAGGGGACAAACGTTGACGCTCACCGATCCGAACGACCAAGCCAATCCGGTCGAGGCTGCCGCGACCGAGACCATGTCTGAAACCGATCCTGCTTCGCTCCCGCCGGCCGATGATGAGCAGCCGACGGCCTCGGCCGAGGAGTCGACGCGCCGCCGCATTCTGATCGGCTCGCAGCGCGACCCGGCCGCCTATCGGCCGCGGCCGCGGCACGACGTCACCCTGGAGGATCACCCCGGAAAAAGCACCGGGGGCGCGGGTCCAGGGGCGAGGGGCGCAGGATGAAAAGTGAAGAACAAGGGCTGGGCGGTTCACCGCCCAGTGAAATGGGCGGCGAGCAGGATTCAGGAGCCAGGGGTCAGGAGGTTGACGATTCCGCCGCAATGGCGGGTCCGTTTGCTGCAATGGAATCTGCTGAAGAGACAGTTAAACAAACAGTTGGAGCGGCAGTTCAACCGCCGTCCCAACCTGCGGAACCGCCGCTCCAATACGCGGAACTCGCCCCGGAGGCCAAGCCGCAAAAATCCACGCCCGGCACGTCCGAGGCGATCTCGCGGTTGGCCGCCGCGTTGGCCGGATCGCCATCGGCCGTCCCCAAGCCGAGCGTCCGCGATCAGTTGACGCCGGACATGGAAGAAGAGTTGAGCCGGGCGATGGGCGGCGTCTCGATGGACGAGTTCCTCGACGCCGGTTTGTCCGGCGGGCAAACGTTGGAGTCCGGCGAGTTGCAGAGCGGCCGCGTGGTCGCCGTCCGCCGCGACGACGTGTTCGTCGAGTTCGCCGGCCACCAGCAGGGCGTCGTTCCGCTGCGGCTGTTCGATGTCCCGCCGCGCCCCGACATGGAGGTGCAGGTGGTCGTCGATCGGATGAATCCCGAGGACGGCCTCTACGAGTTGTCGCTGCCGAACAAGGCCGTGCAGGTGGACGACTGGTCCGACCTGATCGAAGGGACCTTGATCGAGGTCCGCGTGACCGGCCACAACACGGGCGGGCTGGAGTGCGAAGTAAACCACATCCGCGGCTTCATTCCCGTCAGCCAGATCGACCTCTATCGGGTCGAGGACCTGGCCCAATTCGTCGATCAGCGCTGGACTTGCATCATCACCGAGGCGAATCCCGACCGGCGAAATCTGGTTCTCAGCCGCCGGGCCGTGCTGGAGCGCGAGCGGGAGCAACAGCGGCAGCAACTGCTCGATTCGCTGCGTCCCGGACAGATCCGCGAGGGCGTGGTGCGCAAGCTGATGGACTTCGGGGCCTTCGTCGATCTCGGCGGCATCGACGGTCTGGTCCACGTCAGCCAGGTGGCCTGGGGCCGCGTAAAACACCCCGGCGACGTGCTCCAGGAGGGCCAGCAGATCAAGGTCCGCGTCGATAAGGTCGATCCCACGACGGGCAAGATCAGCCTGGCCTACCGCGACCTGCTGGAAAGCCCCTGGTCGGCCGCCGCGCAAAAATATCCGCCCAACGCCGTCGCCGGCGGAACCGTCACCAAGCTGATGGATTTCGGGGCGTTCGTCGAATTGGAGCCGGGCATCGAAGGGCTGGTCCACATCTCCGAGCTCTCGCACAAGCGCGTCTGGCGCTGCTCCGACGTGGTGAAAGAGGGGCAGCAGGTCGAGGTGATGGTCAAGTCGATCGATCCGGAGGCGCAGCGGATGAGCCTCTCGATGAAAGAGCTGTCGGCCCCGCCCGAGCCGGTCAAAAAGGAAGACGAGCAATCTGCCGAGCCGGCCCAAGCGTCGAAGAAGCGCTCGAAGCCGACCGGCCCGCTGCAGGGCGGACTCGGCCGCAAGACCGGCGACCGGTTTGGGTTGAAGTGGTAGATTGCTGCTATGCCGCGCGTCGCAGGCTGCCCGCCGCGGCCAGGCCGTCGATCGTTGACGGCGGCAGAATGTCCAACCGGAGTCGGCCGTCGGGTTGCTCCCGCTCGATGAATACGATCGAATCCGGGTGCAGCAGCCGGGGCACGAAGAACCAGGTCCGGGCCATCGCCGGCGCGTCCATTCCCGCCGGCAGGATCAGCAGATCGACCTTGCCGAGCGAGTTGGCGACCCTTACGAGCGACTCGGGTGGGTCGCCGGGCACGAGCCGCGCCCGAACGCCGGCGCCGCCGAAGAGCCGATGCGCCTCTTTGAGCGTCAGCCTCGGGCCAGCCGATCCGGCCTGGTCCTCGAAGCGGTCGAGCCCGACGTACTGGATGTCCCGAGTGGCCGAGGCCAGCTTTGCGAGGGCAATCATCCGCAGCGCCCGGCGGCCGTCGCCGATGCCCAGCTCGACGATCTTTCTCGGGTGCGAGCGGCTGATTGCCCGATAAATTGGGCGATAGGCTGGTGGTTGGGAAAAATAGCAGGAATGAAACAGCCGAAGTTGACCAATAAGCGGCAACGTACCCTCCCTGGCGTTGATTCGAGGACATTTCAAGGCGTTGGCACTATCCTCCATGAATAAGTTCGACCGGCGGGCGGTGGTAAGTATAGCCGATTCGCTGGGGCAAATTTCAGGGTTTCAACAAGGATTGCCAGCCCTTGCCCCCCCACAGGTGTCAGCGATCCGAATTCTCGGCCTATTCATTTAGCCCCCAATCCTGTATTCTGGTGACTTGCGATTGGAATAACCGTAGCGTAACGCTTCGGTTTGCGCCAGAGCGACTCAGGAAAGAGAGCGGAGATTGCCAGCAATGAAGTATGCCGCAATCGGCCCGGTGGCAATCCATTTGCCGGAAAAGGTCGAAGACAACGATTTTCTCGGGTCACAGTTCCCGCGTTGGAACATGGACCTGATCTATGCGAAGACGGGGATTCGTGCGCGGCACATCGCCGCTGAAAACGAGTGTTCCTCGGACCTGGGTGTGGCGGCGGCGGAGAAGCTCTTCGCCGAACACAACATCGACCGTAGCTCGATCGACTTTCTGCTGTTTTGCACGCAGACGCCCGACTATCCGCTGCCCACGACCGCCTGCCTGATCCAGAACCGGCTGGGCTTGCCCAAGTCGATGGGGGCCTTGGATTTCAACCTGGGCTGTTCGGGCTTTGTGTATGGGCTGGCAATGGCCGACGGCCTGATTCGCAGCGGCACCGCCCGCCGCGTGCTGCTGATTACGGCCGAAACCTACTCGAAGTACATCGACGCCGGCGACCGCTCGCTGCGGACGATCTTCGGCGACGGGGCGGCCGCCACGCTGATCGAGGCCTCCGACAAACCGTCGCTCGGCTCGTTCGTTTTCGGCACCGACGGCAGCGGGGCCGACATGCTGTTGGTGGGCAAAGGGGGAACGCGGCCCGCGGCCGATTCCATCCAACCACGGAAGCGCCGCCGCTGGTCGAGCAGCCTCTACATGGACGGACCGGAACTGGTGAAGTTCAGCCTCGACGTGACCCCGCCGCTGATCGAGAAAGTGCTGGCCACCGCCGGATGGCGCCGCGATCAGGTCGATATGTACCTGCTTCACCAGGCGACCGTGTTTATGCTCGATCACCTTCGCGAGCGGCTCTCGCTCGATCGGGAGCACACTCCCGAGGCCCTGGAACTGTATGGCAACACCGTCTCTTCGACGATTCCGATCCTGATTCACGATCTGCGGCGCACGGGGCGGCTGAAGCCCGGCAAGCGGACGCTGCTGGTCGGTTTTGGCGTGGGCCTCTCCTGGGCCGGCTGCGTGTGGACCGAAACCTGGGCCGCCGAACAAGTTCAAGCCGGCAAAAAAAAACGGCTGAAATCCGACGCTGACCTTGATCCGACCGCAGATACGGCCGAGGAATCAGGCGAAGCGGCGGCCGGCGACGGCTCGAAAGTCCCTCGGGAGGCGGCCTGAGAACGGCACGGGAATTCAAAGCCATAGCGTTGAATTACCAGAGTACCCCCCCCTTGTTCCCACGCTCCGCGTGGGAACACGCTGCCCGGACGCTCCGCGTCCGCGTGGCTGGAAGACGTTCAACTTCAACGCATTACGGCACGGACGCGGAGCGTCCGAACAATGCGTTCCCATGCGGAGCATGGGAACGAGCGGGTGTTGGCTGTGCTTATTTCAGCGCGGTTGCGATTAGAACCGCATCTCCAACCCCAGGTTGAAGCCCTGCGCCCAGAAACACGAGGTCCTGCCCGGAAACTCGGGGAATGGCGTGGCGGGATCCTGGACCGGGGGCACGTTGCGCTGATCGACATTCAGGTCGACCTGCTCGGCGGCATGGATCAGGCATCCCCAGTACAACAGATTGTAGCCGATGTACGCCCGCCAGTTCTGGTTGACCTGGTATCCCAATTCGAGTCCCAATTGCGGAATCATGGTGAATGAGTCGCGGGTGTAAGTGCCTTCGTTGGTGCGGACGGCGAACACACCCGCGTCGTAGATTTGCGCAGGCTGGTTGGGGGTCGTGATCACCGTGTGGCCGGCGACGTTCACCACCTGATGGTTGTTGCCCAACGCGATCTTGGACAAGACTTCCAGCGACCACCGGCCGCGATAGATCCGCGTCCGCAGTCCAAATTCGCTCCCTTGGAAATCGTTTCTGGCGCGGAAGTCGTCGTTAATCAGGTACGTCGTGTTCGCCGTCGGGCCGGTGCTTGTGTCGCGCAGGTCCTCCTGGATCGCCAGGCTGTCACTGTATTTATAGTAGCGGTAGCCTAGCAGCAGATCGGTGCGGCAACCGTAGAGCAGCGGCACACAAGAATCAACACAAGGATCGCCGCACTCGTCACACGAGTCGCAGCAACACAAATTGTATACCAAGTCCACGCCGGCTGACTGGAAGTAGTCCTTGGCGTGGACCGTAACAGTTCCTTCAACCACATTCGGATAGGCCACCAACTGGCGGCCCTGTTGGACGTTCTCCACGTCGTACAACGGCCGGGCGAGGATCGGGTCGCCATTCGAGAATCGACTGAAGTTGCCCGCCCCGCGGCCGAGCGCGAAGTAGTCACCCTCAATGCCCCAGTTGTGGCAGTTGTCGAGCCACAATCCCCACGACGTGCGGAAACCGGAGCGGTCGCTGTTGGCGATCGTGCTATTGCCGTAGAGTATTGTGGAGAAGGGCAACGCGCCGGCTTGGGCCAGCGGCGTCCCCTGGGGACTGGTTGTTACCAGCGGCGGCAAGCGCATCCCATTGGTCCACCACATCAAATAGTCCGCCCGCAGCCAGAAGCGGCCCGGAGGGCTGCAACATGGCATGCCGCAAAACTCCGTGCATTCGTCGGATTCAACGGCCGGCGATTCACCCACGTCCGGGTAGACCGTGGCGGGGCCAGTGTCGGTCGCGGGGGCTGCCGTCGCCGAGTCGCCGGGAATCGGCTGAAGTTGTCCGTTGGCTGCCGGCGCATCGTAGCCCCAGCATATATTGCCGCCCAGCATGAGTGCTACACCGACGACCACAGCGCCGGCACACAATAATCTGATTCGCTTAGCAGCCATGATTCCCCTCTGAAGTGTTGTTCGCTCGAACGGTCAGCGCGAGTTTGTGGAGCGTAACGATAATTCGTCCTGTAACACATCGGCAAGATTTTCCGGCTACATTAACTATGACGGAGACGATTGTGTTAAATGGGGAAGACTGGAATATGTGGGAGAGTAAAATCCCGCGAAATTTACTCCCCACACCCTCTTGCCGCCACGGATTGGTGTCGCAAGCCTCTCGGCGACGGGCAAATGAATAGTTCCCGATCGCCGCCGCTTGGTCGTGTAACGGAGGATTACTCGCGGTCACTTTCTGATACAATACAAGGTTTGCCCTGATTCGCCATCTCAACGCCACCACGATATGCACACTTCCGACATCCTTGTCCGAGGCGCCCGAGAACATAATCTTCGGGACATCGACGTGCAATTGCCCCGGAACGAGCTGATCTGCTTTACGGGGGTGAGCGGGTCGGGTAAAAGCTCGCTGGCCTTCGATACTCTCTACGCCGAGGGACAGCGCCGCTACGTGCAAAGCCTGTCGAGCTACGCCCGGCAGTTCCTCGGCCAGATGCCCAAGCCGGATGTGGACTTCATCTCCGGTCTGAACCCGGCGATTTCAATCTCGCAGCGCGGGGCCGGCCACAGCCCCCGTTCCACCGTCGGCACGATCACCGAAATCCACGACTACCTGCGGCTGCTCTATGCGCGGGTGGGAACAGGACACTGCCCGCAATGCGGCCGGCCCATCACCGCGCAGAGCCGCGAACGGATCATCGAGCGAATCCTCGCCCTGCCGACAGGGGCCCGGCTGCTGGTCCTCGCCCCAGTAGTCCGCGGACAGAAGGGACGCTTCAAAGACCTCTTCGACGACCTGCAAAAACAGGGGTTCGTCCGTGCGCGGGTGGACGGCCGCGTGGTGCGGCTCAGCGATGACCTCCGGCTCGATCTCCAGATGCGTCACCACGTCGAAGTAGTGATCGACCGGCTGACGATCAACTCGAAGGTCCGCGGCCGGCTGGCCGAAGCGGTCGAGTTGGCGTTGCGGATCGGCGAGGGGAGCCTCGTTGTTGCACCCGAGGAGGGCTGGTCATCCGGTGAGGGCCGGTCATCCGGTGAGGGCTGGTCGCTTCAGCGGCCAGTTGATGCTGCAAATGATCCTGCGAAGCCGCAAGCGGCTGAGAATTTCGATAGCCGCCCCGCTCAATTTTTCCGCCCGTTACGCCTGCACGCATTGCGGATTGAGCTTCGAGCCGCCGGAACCGCAGTTGTTCAGCTTCAACAGTCCCCGGGGAATGTGTCCCGAATGCAGCGGACTGGGCGAAATCTATTCCTTCGATCCCGGGCGGCTGATTCCCGATCCGAGCCGTTCCTTTCAGCAAGGCTGCATCGAATTGGTCGGGAAGTGGCGCGAGATGGGCCGCTGGCGAAGGCACATCTACCGCGGCGTGGCGGACGCCCTGGAGCGGAACGAGGGCCTGCCGCCCGGCACGGTGCTGGAAACCGCCTGGGAGGAACTCGATCCCAAGCTGCAAAACGCCCTGCTTTGGGGCACCGGCGACGAACACATCACTTTCACCTGGCGGAGCGGACCGAGCGGATACAAGTGGGGCGGCACGTATGAGGGCGTCATTCCCAAGCTGCTCGCGCAATATCGCACGACCAACAGCCGCCCCCAACGCCGCCAGTTGGAAAAGTACATGCGCGTCCTCGATTGCGGCCAGTGCCGCGGCGCGCGGCTCAATCCCCAGGCGCGGGCGGTCACGCTGAGGAGTCTGCATCCCGCGTTCGCCGATCGACCCGAGCGGAGCCTGCCGGAGGTTCTGCGCGCTGGCCGTTTCCGACGCCAAGGACTTCTTCAGCCGCATCGAGTTGGACGCCGCCGGCGAGCGGATCGCCGCCGAGGCCCTCAAGGAGATTTGCGGCCGGCTCCAATTCCTGGTCAACGTCGGGCTGGAGTATCTCAGCCTGGAGCGGACTGCCCCGACGCTCTCGGGCGGCGAGATGCAACGCATCCGCCTCGCCGGGCAGATCGGCTGCGGGCTGGTCGGCGTCCTCTATATCCTCGACGAGCCGTCGATCGGACTGCATCCGCGCGATAACGACCGGCTGCTCGGCTCGCTGGCCAGACTCCGCGATCAGGGCAACACCGTGGTGGTCGTCGAACACGACGAGGACACGATCCGGGCGGCCGACCACGTGGTCGATTTCGGACCCGGGCCGGGTGTCCGCGGCGGGCGAATCGTCGCCGCCGGCACAGTCGAGCAACTCGCCGCTGCGGAAAAAAGCGTCACCGGCCAGTTCCTTTCCGGCCGGCGGCGGATCGAAATCCCCGCCCGGCGAAGACCCGTCGGCGACGCGAAACTCGTGGTCCGCAAAGCCACCCACAACAACCTCAAGGGGATCGACGTAGAAATCCCCTTGGGCACGTTCGTCTGTGTCACCGGGGTTTCCGGCTCGGGAAAAAGCTCGCTGGTCAGCGATATCCTGGTCGAGGCCCTCAATCGGGACCTGAACGGCGGCCTCGGACATCCCGGCGCCCACCGACAGATCGACGGTCTGGAACACCTCGACCGGATGATCTCCATCGACCAGTCGCCGATCGGCCGCACGCCGCGCTCGAATCCGGCCACTTACATCAAGGTCTTCGACGAGATTCGCAAGCTCTATGCCTTGTTGCCCGAATCGAAGGCCCGGGGCTACAAATCGGGCCGCTTCAGCTTCAACGTCCGCGGCGGCCGCTGCGAGGCCTGCGAAGGAAACGGCTCGACGAAACTGGAGATGGACTTTCTGGCCGACGTCTGGGTCACTTGCCCGGTCTGCGAGGGGCATCGCTTCAACCGCGAGACGCTGCAAGTCCGCTACAAGGGGAAGTCGATCGCCCAGGTGCTGGAAATGGACATTCAAGAGGCCCTGCGGCACTTCGAGAACGTGCCGCTCGTCCGGCACAAACTGCAAACGCTGCACGACGTGGGCCTCGACTACATGAAACTCGGCCAGCCGTCGCCCACGCTCTCGGGTGGCGAGGCGCAGCGGGTGAAACTCGCCCGCGAACTGGCCAAAAAAAGCACCGGACGGACACTCTATCTCCTCGACGAACCGACCACCGGCCTGCACTTCGCCGACATCGAACTGCTGCTCCGGGTCCTGCACGCCTTCGTCGACGCCGGCAACACCGTATTGGTCGTCGAGCACAACACCGAGGTCATCAAAACGGCCGACTGGGTCATCGACCTTGGCCCCGAGGGGGCGCCGCCGGCGGATACGTCGTCGCCGCCGGCACGCCGGAAGAAGTGGCCAAACTCTGCGAAGCCGCAAGCGGCTCGAAAAACGCGGCTTCCGCTGGCGGTTTCGCATCGCACACCGGCGAAGTGCTGCGGCGGGTGCTGGACGGATCTTACGCCGACATCGGGAAAAAACTCCCGGCACGAGCACCGGGGCTAAACGCATCGCCCCCCATCGACACCATCCGCATCCGCGGCGCCTGCGCAACACAACCTGAAAAGCGTCGACGTCGATATTCCCCGCGACCGCCTGACCGTCTGCTGCGGCCCCAGCGGGTCGGGCAAGACCTCGCTGGCCATCGACACCGTCTACGCCGAGGGGCAACGCCGCTACGTCGAAAGCCTCAGCGCCTACGCCCGGCAGTTCATCGGCCAGATGCAGAAGCCGAAAGTGGACCACGTCGAGGGCCTCTCCCCCTCCGTGGCGATCGAGCAGAAGCGGGCCGGACACTCGCCCCGCAGCACCGTCGGCACGGTGACGGAAATCTACGACTATCTGCGAATTCTCATGTCGCGGCTCGGCCGGCCGTATTGCCCCGATTGCAACGTGCCCATCGGCAGCCAATCGGCCGACGAGATCATCGCCAAGATAATGGACCGGCCGGACGGCACGAAGCTGTACCTGCTGGCCCCGCTCGAACTCCGGCACGGCGAGAGCTACGAGACCTTGTGGAAGGAGACCCGCGCCTCGGGCTATGTGCGGGTCCGCGTGGACGGGAAAACCTATACCGTCGATCGCCCTCCGCAGATCGACCGCCGCGGGAAACACGACGTGGACGTGGTGGTCGATCGCGTGACGATCCGGCCACAGGCCCGCTCCAGGGTCGCCGGCAGTGTGGAAAACGCCTTATCCCTCGGCCGCGGCGTGCTGCGTGTGGCGGCGGTCGACGATTCGGTTCCCGAGGGGCAGTGGCCGGTCGAAACCCACAGCCAGCATTTCGTCTGCGACCGCTGCGGGCGGAGCTTCGAGCCGCTCTCGCCGCACAACTTCTCCTTCAACAGCGCGCTCGGGTGGTGTCCGGCCTGCGAGGGGCTGGGAACCCAAACGGGCACGAACCCCGCCGCACTGCTCCGCGATCCCAAGCTCACACTCGCCCAAGGCGCGGTGGCCTTGTGGCCCGAGATGGATAATCAGCCTCTTCGCCGCCATGCTCGAATCGTTCTCGAGCGGCACGGGAGTTCCGCTGGACGTCCCCTTCGACCAGCTCGGCGGCCAACATCGCCGGATGGTCTTCCACGGCACCGGCGACCGCTGGTTCGACGTCAACGTAAGGGCCGGCCGCTTCAGCGGCCAGTCGCCCACGCGCAACATTGTGTTCCGCTTCCAATACAAGGGCCTCTATCCCGCCCTGGCCGAAGGAAGCCGCTCGTCGCCGGCCATGCGGGCGAAACTGGAGCACCTGGTCGATGACGTCGAGTGCTCGGTTTGCTGCGGCAGCCGGCTCCGCGACGACGCCGCGGCCATGCGGATACGCATGGCACCTGTAGCACAGCCGCCCTCGGCTGTGAACAAAGAACCTGTAGCGCAGCCGCCCTCGGCTGTGAACAAAGAACCTGTAGCACAGCCGCCCTCGGCTGTGAACAAAGAACCTGTAGCGCAGCCGCCCTCGGCTGTGAACAAAGAACCTGTAGCGCAGCCGCCCTCGGCTGCTAACAAAGACCGCGCAGCCGCCCTCGGCTGCGGACAAGACTGCACAGCCGGGGGCGGCTGTGCTACATTCCCACACGATCGACGAGTTCTGCCGGCTGCCGTTGGGACGGCTTTTAGAAGAGCTCCAAAATTGGAAACTCGACGACACCGAGCGGAAGATCGCCGGGGAGGTCGCCCACGAGATCGTCAATCGAACGCAATTTCTGGTCGATGTCGGGCTGGAATATCTGACGCTTGCCCGGCCCGCCCCCTCGCTTTCCGGCGGCGAGATGCAGCGGATCCGGCTGGCGGCCCAGTTGGGCAGCGGACTGTGCGGCGTGCTCTACGTGCTCGACGAGCCGACGATCGGCCTGCACCCCCGCGACAACCGCCGCCTGTTGGACGCCCTGCGAAAACTCCGCGACCTGGGCAACACGCTGCTGGTTGTCGAACACGATCGGGAGGTGGTCGCCGAGGCCGACCAACTGTTGGATTTCGGGCCGGAGGCCGGCAATCGCGGCGGCCAAATCGTCGCCCAGGGAACGCCGAAGAAGGTCGCAACACTTCGGGGCTCCGTGACCGGGCCGTATCTCTCCGGCAAGAAGTCGATCCCCGTGCCCAGCAATCGGCGGATTCAAGGGGACGAGAGGAGAGCGGCGAGCGGAGAGCAAAGAAAACACGACGAAAGAAAGATGGAAGCCTGACGGAAAAGCGTGCTGCTCGCCGCTTGCGGTTTCGCAGCGCTCCCCTCTCCTCTCTCCCCTCTCCTCTCACCCCTGCCTCGAAATCCTTGGCGCCCGGCACAACAACCTGAAAAACATCAATGTCCGCATCCCGCTGGGAACGCTGACCGTCGTGACGGGCGTAAGCGGCAGCGGGAAAAGCTCGCTGATCGAAGACGTGTTGTATGCCTCGCTGGCCCGCATGTTGCACCGCGCACAGACCTTTCCGGGCGCCCACGACGGCATTCGCGGCGTCGAGCTGATTAACAAGGTGATCCGCGTCGATCAGCAGCCGCTGGGCCAGACGCCGACCTCGAACCCGGCCACCTTCACCGGTGTCTTCGATTCGATCCGCACGCTGTTCTCTCAATTGCCCGAGGCCCGGATGCGCGGCTACACCGCACGGCGATTCAGTTTCAACGTCCCCGGCGGGCGGTGCGAACGCTGCGAGGGGAACGGGCAACTCTGCGTCGAAATGCACTTCCTGCCCGACGTGTGGGTCGAGTGCGACACCTGCGGCGGACGACGCTACAACCCCGAGACGCTCGCCGTTCGCTACCACGGCCGGTCGATCGCCGACGTGCTGGATATGTCCTGCGGCGAGGCGGTCCGGCTGTTCGAGAACATCCCCAAGATTCGCCGCCCGCTGCAAACCCTCTGCGACGTGGGCCTGGATTATCTCACCCTCGGCCAGTCGGCCCCGACGCTCTCGGGCGGCGAGGCGCAGCGGATCAAGCTGGCCGCCGAACTCTCCCGGCCCGACACCGGCAGCACGCTCTACCTGCTCGACGAGCCGACCACCGGCCTGCACTTCGAGGACCTCGCTAAGTTGCTGAACGTCTTGAACCGCTTGGTCGATCTGGGGAACACCGTGGTCGTAATCGAGCACAATCTGGACGTAATCAAGACGGCCGACTGGGTCATCGACCTCGGCCCCGAGGCCGGCGAGGCGGGCGGCTTCGTCGTCGCCGCCGGCACGCCGGAAGATATCGTCGATCGCCAAGGGCTGGCCGCTTCAGCGGCCAGTGTACCATCGGCCAAGGGCCGCAGAAGAAACAAATCCGAAGGCCGGGGTGGCAGTTCAACTGCCACCCCATCCGCAAGCAGTTCAAAGAGCGCGATCTCCGCCGGCGGTTTCGCGTCCCACACCGCCGCGGCCTTGGCCCCCGTGCTGGCGGCCGGGCCCTACGTCGAGCGGAAACCTTACGACTTTGCCGCCGCGACGGTCGAGCGGAAAACCGACCGCGAGATCGCCGAGATCGGCCAGGAGGCGAAGATGCCCTGGCAGGCTGACGGCCGACGCTGGCACACCGTCGATCGGGTCGGGCGGACCGGCAACCCTTGCCACTGGGACGGCCGCATTCTGGCCGAGATCGTCGATCGCATCGACGAGCATCCTAGCCTCTTTTCGCCGGCCGATTGGAGCGAGCGGACCGTGGTCGAGATCCGCGCGGCCAAGAAATCGGACGGCTGGTTCTTCCACGCCATCACCGGCGAGGAGTGGCTGTTGAAAATGAAGTTCCGCACCACGCGGAACACCTTCCGGCGAGACGAACTGGTCGAGCGGCTCGACCTGAAGCCGCTGAACGACATGCCCGAACTGCCGCTCTACGGGACCGAGCCGCGGGTGAAGTGCCGGAATCTCCGCGGCCCCTGGCAGGAGATCGAGTTGCGGGTGCACGGCTACAAGGAGATCGACCGGCCCGAGTTTTGGGATTTCGTCGATCGGGCGATTGCCGGGTTCGGTTCCTACGAGGAGAAGGCGCAGGCGAAGCCCGACATCCTGCAGCCGTGGAAGCAACTCGGCCGGACGTGGCACCTGGCCCGGCGTGGTTTTCCGCTGGGCAAAAAAATCCGCTGGGCGCCGGACGTGCTGCAAAAGCTGCTCGATCTGCTAACCGAGGTCGCCCCCAAAGCCGAGTTCAAGTGGGACAACAAGCAGGTGGTGCCGCTCTATCTGCCCGGCCGACACGACCCCTGGGCGGCGGTGCAGACGAAAAAGCTCGACGCGGTATATCTGCACCTGACGGGTCCCAAGGGCCGGTTCCCGCTGGGGCGACTGGGCGGACTGGGCCACGACCCGGCGGTGGACGGCCGGCGGGCCGACGCCGACGTGGTCCTGCTGAAGTTCCGCTCGCCGGAAGACCTCTCACGCGGCGACCTCCGCGGTTTCCTCCAGGAGCACCTGACGGCCGGTTCGTAGGACAGGTTGACAACTATTTGTAAGACAGGTTGGCAACCTGTCCTACGGGGCGGATTGCGGGGCAGAGTTCTTGCCCAAACTTCCTTATATCGGCCTCGCCAATTGGACACTTGAGAAATTTTGACTTTTTCCTCTGCCTATTTCCTGGGCGGTTTTCGCGTGCATAAATAGTGTGCAGTCGCTGCCCGATTACGGCGCACAATGCTTGCAGTGCTGTAAGTGCTTGCAGTGCAAGCATATCCGGCTATGGCTTGACTCCGCTCAATGATTTCTCTGTACCGTGACCACGGAGGTTGATGGTATTGAAGCGAACATTGATGGATCTCAAGGAGACTGGCATGATCACGTGCGAGAAAACGGCGGAAGTCAAACGGGTAGCCGAGGATTGTTTTTCCCAATCGCCCGATTGGGTTACTTTCTACCGCGAAATACTCGGCCTGCACGGGGTCGTTCGCCACACTTTTCCTACCCGCGAGGCGTTCGCCGCCTTTGAGCAATCGGATGAATACAAGCAGATCCTGCAGATGCTCGCCATGCTCCGGCGGAAGGGGCCGGTGGCTCAGGACGAATCCGAGCCGACTCGGGTAATCACGGTCCGCCTGCCGAAGAGCCTTCACGACGCATTGCGGATCGAGGCCTTTGACCTCCGCACCAGCTTGAACAAACTCTGCATCTCGAAACTTC
The DNA here is from genome assembly GCA_963733145.1 of uncultured Planctomycetota bacterium. Classification (GTDB taxonomy): domain Bacteria; phylum Planctomycetota; class Planctomycetia; order Pirellulales; family Thermoguttaceae; genus JAHIKV01. Next base: position 685,371 of record CAVTCJ010000013.1, read on the forward strand.
TCCAGTTTATCGACGAGGAATGCGTTCCCCCCACCGCCGAACCGAACTAGCCCGGATTATTCATAAACACGAAGGAACATTGTCATTCTGAGCGCAGCGAAGAATCTGGGCTGTTTGCGGCGCATCGGAGATCCTTCGTTGCGCTCAGGATGACGTTTATGAATAATCCGAACTAGCGAAACAGCCAAGTAGCCAATTTCGCCAAATCGAAAAACATCGAACCCGGATGGGGGCCGTAGTCCCAGGTCTGGCTTCCATAGCGGGCCATTCCCGCTGCCGCTGGGCCTCCTTGGCAATCGCCTCGAGGCGTTTCTGGTGTTCGGCCTCATGGGCCTCGCGGCGGTCGGCTTCGGCCTTTTTGCCGGCCCGCACCCAGGCCAAAATCCGCGGCAACTCGTCGGCGTCGAACCAAACGCCGTGCTGCCGGCAAACGTCGATAATCACGCCGCTGTGCCGGGCGTAATTGCGGCGGCTCATCAGCTTCCCGCAAATCGGACACTTGCGGTACAATGGCCCCCGCTGCTTGAAGGGGTCGATGTCCGGCGGCCGGGGCTCCTCCGGTTGGAAGCAAAAATCATCGAGCGGCTGATCGGCCTCCGCCTTTTTCACTAACCTCTCCAGCATATTCGCCCCCATCCAGAAACCGGCGCAGCGGCCGCACTCCATCAGGGCCACGTCTCCCACCTGCCGGTTCGTAAGCTGCGACGACTTGCCGCAGACCGGGCAAGTCAGATCCGACTTCTCGCCGGCCAGCGATTCCGGGCTGATTTCCAGGCCGCAATTATGGCAGAACCGGGCCCGGTTGCTGATCCGCGCGAAACAGCCCGGGCAGATCGTGTCGATGTCGCGTTCGTGGAGCGTGAAGTCGGCGCCGCAAAACGAACATGACGCGGCCCCCTCCTGACGCGCGCGCCGCAGGACGAACAGCGGACCACCGCGGCGTCATGCCCGAGCGGCTGTTGTACCTTCACCACCGCTCCGCAATGGCAGCGAAACCGGCTGCCGGTCGGCCGGGCGCTGGCGTCGTACTGACGGTGACATCCGGGGCAAGCAATGAGTAGTCGCATAATTATGAACGTTTATTGATGTTCAGAAAACTAATGCAACATCTGTTTAGCGGCCGTCGGTACGACGGCCCGTGTTCCGCCGCTGGCCGACGTACCGTCGGCCGCTAAACAGTTGCATTACTTATCTGACGGTCAATAGCCCCGGCATCCACGCTGGGAGTATTCTGGTCGCTGATTTTGGTGGGACCGCGCTGCGCTTGCCCCACCCTACCTCCCGCTATTATACATTCGCTCGTCCCGCTCAGATATTGCCGTAGGATTTCCGGCGATCTTTTCGCCGGGCCAGTTCGCTGGCGTATTTGCGGCCCAACGAGTCGGCGTGTTCCCGGCACCAGTCGGTCAATTTCGTCCGGCCGGCCGGCGGCGAGTCGGTCGCGAGCAGTCCCCGCATCAGGCCGGCGATCTCCTCGCGGGTGAGGAATACGTCGCCCATCACCTTGCCCAGGCACCAGGCCGCACAATACCCGATCGAGGGCGGGACGGTGACAATCGTTCGCGGCCGTCCGATTATCGTGCCGATGGTCTCGACCAGTTCGCGGAAGGTGAACGTCTCCGGTCCGATGGCGTCGATCGTCTCGTTTTCCGTGCCCGCGCCGTGTTCCACGGCCAGGGCGGACAGATCGTCGACGTAAATCGGCTGGACGCGATACCGGCCGTCGCCGAAGACGCCGAACAGCGGCAGCCGGCGGAGCGTCCAGGCGATGTTGTTCACCAGGATGTCCTCCTTGCCGAAGAGGACCGTCGGCCGGAGGATGCAATGCGAGAGGCCCGTTTCCGTGAGCCCGCGTTCCAGCCGGGCCTTGCCGCGGAAGTATTCCAGATCGCTGTCTTCGGACGGATTGGCGATGCTCACGTGGACCACGCGGCGGACCCCGGCCTCCTTGGCGGCGGCGAACAGCTTCAGCGTGTTGGCGACGGCCGTGGCATGGGTGAAGCCACGGTAGTTGAAGCGGACCCAATAGGTGTTGTAGAGCACGTCCGCGCCGCGCAACGACTCGGCCAGCCGCTCCGGCTGGCCGAAGTTGAAGGGCGACGCCTGCACCTTTCCGCCGAAGGGATTTTCGCGGTCGGTCGAATTGGTCAGCGTGTGGACCTCGTGGCCCGCGTCCAACAGCCGGGCGGCAATGTACTTGCCCGAGTATCCGAACGCCCCGGTGACAACGTGTTTGGCCATGCTATTCACCCGCAAATATCACCGCGGTTGCGGAGGCTTTGACCCCGGTAGCGGCTTGATACGGATTCGTCGGTCGTCAACAACGGAAAAATATCCCACCCAATCGTCTCGGCTATCCAACACATCCGCAATGATTCCGGCAACATCTCTGGCCGAAGGTGCAGAGACGCGAAACAAAACAATCCCGCATGAAGCGGCGTTTCCAAGTCGGAAGACCAACTGCCCAAAATCCTTGTCGAAGGTGATGAGCAACCGCCGTTCCGACACCGCCCTGGCAAGGATTACTTCGTCGGTCGCGCCGGGCGAATCGGCTCGAATCCAAGCAACGTCATGCCCTCGGGAGCGGAGCATCTCAACCGCGTCGCCGGGAATGTTCTCGTCGGCAAGGATCCGCATGGAACGTTCCTCTTACGTGCCGACTGGGAAGACACGCTCGTCCTGAAGCCGATCCTGGGCATAGGCCAGACAGGCCAGCACGTCTTCCCGTGTTATGCCCGGATAGTTGCGGAGAATTTCGGATTTGCTCCATCCCTGAGCCAGCAATCCGACAATGAACTCGACTGACAAACGCGTCCCTTTAATAACAGGCTTTCCGGTCAACACCGCCGGGTCCACGATGATTCGATCTTCCCACATGTGCGTTACCTCCACGGGTTCAAAGCGTTCCTTTCAGCAAGCATATTTTCGCCCTTTCAGAGAGATGCCGCAATAGCGATCTTGGCCATCTCAGCAATCACCAATGTCGCCTGAGTAAAGCAGTCATTCTGCAAATCTCGGTTTTACCCGATCGGCTCGAACTGCGCCGTAAAGTGGCGCAGCATGGGCGGCTCTTCGACGATGCGATAGCCGGGCAGCTTGGTCGCGATTCTGGTAGACTTCGATAATCGCCTCGCAGACGTAGTCGATGTGGCTTTGCGTGTAGACGCGGCGGGGGATCGCCAGCCGGACCAGCTCCATCGAGGCCGGGATGAACTTGCCCGTAGCGTCCGTGCGGCCGAACATCACGCTGCCGATCTCGCAACAGCGGATGCCGGCGTGGCGGTACAGTTCGACTGCGACCGACTGGCCGGGGAACTGCTCGGGCGGCACGTGCGGCAGGAACTTCTTCGCGTTGATGTAAATTGCGTGACCGCCCGGCGGCTGGAGGATGGGCACGCCCGCCGCCACGATCCGCTCGCCCAGATAGGCCGTCGAACGGATGCGATATTGCAGGTAATGCTCGTCGAGCACCTCTTCGAGCCCGATGGCGATGGCCTCCAGGTCGCGGCCGGCCAGTCCGCCGTAGGTCGGGAAGCCCTCGGTGACGATCAGCAGGTTGCGGGCCTTCATGGCCAGGGCGTCGTCGTTCATGGCCAGGAATCCGCCGATGTTGACGATGGCGTCCTTCTTCGCGCTCATCGTGGCGCCGTCGGCGTAGGAAAACATCTCCTGGACGATGCTCTTGACCGAGCGGTTGGCGTAGCCCGGCTCGCGGAGCTTGATGAAGTAGGCGTTTTCGGCGAAGCGGCAGGCGTCGAGGAACAGGGGAATGCCGTACTCCAGGCAGACGCCCTTGGCCTCGCGGATGTTCTGCATCGAGACCGGCTGGCCGCCGCCCGAGTTGTTCGTCACGGTAATCATGCACAGCGGGATGTTCTCGGGCCCGGTCTTTTCGATGAACTCGCGCAGGGCGGGAATGTTGATGTTCCCCTTGAAGTCGGCGATCACGTCCGGGTCGACGCCCTCGGCCGTGGGCAGATCGACGGCCGTCGCGCCGGAGAACTCGATATTGGCCCGGGTGGTGTCGAAATGGGCGTTGTTCGGAATCACCTTGCCCGGCCCGCCGGCGACAGTGAATAGGATTCGCTCGGCGGCGCGGCCCTGGTGGGTGGGGATGATGTGCTGGAAAGCCGGTCAGCTCGCGGACTTTGTCGTGGAAGCGATAGAAGCTGCGGGCGCCGGCGTAGGATTCGTCGCCGCGCATGATGCCCGCCCACTGGTCGGCGCTCATGGCCGCGGTGCCGCTGTCGGTCAGCAGGTCGATCAGCACGTCCTCGGCGGGGACCATGAAGATGTTGTATCCGCCGCGGCGGATGATTTCCTCCCGCTCGGCGGCGGTGGTGAACTTGATCGGCTCGACGGACTTGATCTTGAACGGCTCGATGATGGTTTTCATGGAGGATAATACTGGAAACAAGGAGGATTGTTGAAAATGTGCATTGGAAATACAATCCATAAGGATACAGCGTTAAAGGTAGTTGTGCAATTGCCCCCATCCCCGATAAAATTGAGTTACTTCTGAAAAATTGCGACCAACCGCTTGCGGTTTCGCACCCTTCGGGAATGGCTTGAACGATGGGGATCACACTGATGAAGGAAGTAGTGCTCTCGAAAGTGAAAGACGATTTATCTCGATATCTGCGTCTGGCGGAGAAAGCGGAAATTGTGATTACTCGCCACGGCCGACCGGCGGGCGTGCTGGTCGCGTTTCAGACGGAAGACGACTGGTTCGACTACCGTCTGGAACACGACCCTCGGTTTCTGCGGCGCGTCGAAGCAGCTCGCAACAGCCTTCGGGCCGGTCGCGGCGTTCGCTTGGAAGACATAGACACCTAGGTCAAATCAGTCGCGAGTGGGACAACCGCCATTTGAATCCGGCAATAAATGATCATCTTCCTCGGTGTTCGATTTGTTCTGCAGAAATGCAAGTGCCATGCGGCAAGAGGAGCTTGCCCATGATACCCAATTTCATCTTTTCTGAATAATCGGGGCAAACCACAAGTCTATTTCTCTTGACACCGGGGGCGGATTTTTATATCCTTCACCCCCTTATGGACTGGTACGGGTATCCAAGGATGGTTCCGCTCGCCGGGCGCGACCAACGGTCGCGGCTTTATGGCGTCATGCTCCTGCTGTCGGCGATGCTGGCAGTGTCGGCGGGCGGATGCGCGTCGAAGCAGATCGTGCTGCGGCCGATTCCGAAAAGCCCGCTGATCGAACAACTCAGCCTGGCCTCGTTCAGCGGGCCGAAGCCCAGCGGGCGGACGACGCAACTGCTGCGGATTCACAACCTCGGCGACAGCGATCTGACCGGCGACATGCGGCCGCTGCTGGCCAAACTCCAGGCGATCAACGACGCCGAGCCGTCGGCCGAGATCGTCTACGCCATGTCCGAACTGGCCTTCCTGGGCGGGAAGAAGGCCGAGCATTACGACAAGAAAATCGCCCTGGACCTCTACGGGGCCTCGGTCCTGCACGCCTACGATTATCTCTTCGAGCCGCGCTATTACTCGACGCGAAACCCCTACGACCCGCAGTACCGCGGGGCGTGCGATCTGTACAACGGGGCCCTCGAATCGGCGCTGCGGATCGTTTGTGCCGAAAAGGCGCTGACGCCCGGCGCGACGCACACCATCCAGACGGCCTCCGGCGCGTGGGACGTCACCTGCGTTGTGCCCGGCGGTCAAAAGACATGGCGGGCCGAAGATTTGGAACAGTTCGAGTTCGTTTCCGACTATGAAGTGAAAGGGCTGAAAAACCTCTACCTGACGCACGGCCTGGGCGTGCCGCTGATCGCCATCCGCCGCTCGACGACCGACGACCCGATCGCGGCGAAATACTATCCGCCCGGCATCAGCTTTCCCGTGACGGTCTTTATGCGGCCGCTCGGCCGCGTCGGCCAGCGGAACCAGTGCGTGCTCGAGTTGTACGATCCCCTGTCGACCGACAAGACGCTGGTCGCCGGGCGGCGCGTGCCGCTGGAAAGCGACCTGACCACGCCGCTGGCCTATTTCCTCTCGCGACCGGAACTGGAGAGCCTGGCCACGGTCGGGCTGCTGCGGCCCGAGGCCCTGCTGAAATATCGCCCCGACCGGCCCGAGCCGATCATGGGCCTGTACATGACGCAACCTTACGAGCCGGGCAAGATTCCCGTGCTGATGGTCCACGGCCTCTGGTCCAGCCCGATGACCTGGATGGAGATGTTCAACGACCTGCGGAGCCAGCCGGAGATCCGCCGCCGCTACCAGTTCTGGTTCTATCTCTACCCGACGGGCCAGCCGTTCTGGATGATCGCCGCCCAGATGCGCCACGACCTCGACCGGCTCAGGGAAGAACTCGATCCGCAACACCAGGAGCCGGCACTCGATCAGATGGTGTTGATCGGCCACAGCATGGGCGGGCTGGTCTCGCGCCTGCAAACCCTCTACAGCGGCGACGATTTCTGGCGGCTGGCGAGCCAAAAACCGCTGAGCGGCATCAAGGCCGATCCCAAGGTCCGGGAGCAGTTGGCCGATACGTTTTACTTCCAGCCCAACTCCTCGATCCGGCAAGTAATCACCATCGCCACGCCGAACCGCGGCAGCTCGTTTTCCAATCAGACCACGCAATGGCTGCTGGGCAAGCTGATCCACCTGCCGCAAACGCTGATCAACAGCCAGCAGAAACTGTTCCGCGACAACAAGGGCGCGTTCGCCGCCAAATCGCTGCTGCGGATCGACACCAGCGTCGACTCGCTGTCGCCGAGCACGCCGATCTTTCCGGTAATGCTGGCCGAACGCCGGGCGCCCTGGGTGACGTATCACAACATCGTGGGCGTAATGCCCGACCAGCCGTGGTGGCTGCTGGACCTGATCGGCGAGGGCGACGGCGTGGTGCCGCGGAGCAGCGCGCAGTTAGACGACGTGGCCTCGCAAATCACGGTGCCGGCCGACCACAGTTCGATCCTCGCGAACCCGGCGGCCGTGTTGGAAGTGCGGCGGATTCTGCTGGAAAATCTGGCCCTGCTGGACAGCCGTTCCACGCCCGGCGTCGCGCGACGCCCGCTGCCGACGCGATACGTGCGGTAGCGCGGCGGGCGGAGATAGACCGTACTTCCATGGATTGATTGACCGACTGGCAATCATCTACTATTCTCATGGCTGCGGCAAATTGCAGCCCCGTGGGTTATTGACATCCTAGACAAATAATGTCATAATTACATCATGGTCGAGGTCACGTTTGAAGTCGATGCGGCCGAGCAGTTCCAGGGACTTCCTGAACGGATAAAGTCGAGAGTAACCGGCATCATTGAACGGCTGAAACGCTGGCCCGAAGTGAGCGGGGCCAAGCCGTTGCGGGCAAACCTGGCGGGGCACTATCGGATTCGCACCGGCGACTATCGAGTCCAGTTTCGCCTGCAAGGCAATGAACTGATTATTGAACGCATCGGACATCGCGACCATTTCTATGACGAGTGAGGTGAAATTGTGATCGGATTGCAGAGAATCGAAGTCGAGGGCAAGCATTTCGTGTTGCTGCCTGAGCCTGAATATGACCGATTGTGCCGCCAGGCGGGCGAGGCGACGGTCGAAGACGATCGGTTGCCGCCGTTGCCCAAGCCGGACAAACACGGACGTTTTCCGGCCCTGCAATATGCCCGGATTTCCCTGGCCCGCGACATTATCCGCGATCGAAAAGGCGTCGGGCTGAGCCAACAGCGGTTGGCCGATCTGGCCGGCATTCGGCAGGAAACCCTCTCCCGCATCGAAACCGGCCGTCACACCGCCAGCCAGAAAACCATCGACAAAATCATGCGGGTAATTGAAGCACGGCGACGACGTTCGTCTTCAAGGCGACGGAATTGATTGAAGACACAAGAACATCGTCATCTCTTATAGCCGAATAAAGCGATGATGTTCCACTTTTCATAATTCCGAGGAGGAGTTTCATGTCCGACAACAAGAATGCGGGCATTATCGGATGTGATCCAAAAATCGCGCACGTTGAGTTCCACGATGCAAAATTGGACGGTGTGGCAATTCATAGCGGGGGCAACGGTATTATTAGCTTCGGGCATATCGTAGTCTACATCGAGGAATCATTCGATCATTATGTGGTATGGAGTTACAGCGCGGATTTGCACCTGCAAGGTGTTGAGCAGTTTTCGCTCGATAAACTTCTTGGAAAATCCGACTACGTGTCCGACGGCAAAGTTGTTGACGTCGCAGGTGAAGAGATCGAACTCAAATCAGCCCTGAACTGGACCGGCGTTGATTGCGTAGAACTGATACTTTCTTCTTCGGCCAAGCTATTCGCGAAGGTATCTCGCGTGCAACTCGATTTGCTCACACCACGAACGCGATTAGAGGAATGGACTGGTTCGTTGAAATAAAAGCCGACAGTATGCTTTGGGGCCAGGATTCCGATGTCTTCGGGCCATTCCCGTTTTTTGCCGCGCATCAATTGCCCAGATAACAGTGCCATGACCGTATACGAACACGCCATGATCGGCATCAATGGGACGCTGGCGCTCGGCTTGCAGCGGCGGCAGGGGTGGCAAATCGTCGCCTGGGCCGGATTGGCGGCACTGCTGCCCGACGCCGATGGGGTGACGATCCTCTTCGGAGGCCGGGCGTATGCCGATGGGCATCGGCTGTGGGGGCACAATCTGCTCGTCGTTGGATTAGTCGCGGCGGCCGTGTCGGTCGTAGTTTATCGATCCGACGTGCTCACGAGAGTTCAACGCCGGCTCGCCGGTGCTGGAAGGCGTTATCTGTTGGCGACGAGGTAATGCAACCATCGACGGAGCGGCGCTGGCAGTGGCTGCTGTGGATCGCGGTGGGCGTCGCCGCGGCCTATAGCCACTTGCTGATGGACGTTTTCTTTTCCGGCGGCAAGAATTTTCAGAATTGGGGCGTGCGGTTGTTGTGGCCGTTTTCCCGCACAGAATGGGCCTACCCGCTCGTGCCGTGGGGGAATATCGGGGCCACAGTGATCTTGGCCGCGTCGATGTTCGCCATGTTGCGTTGGCGGGCACGGACGCAAACGATCGCCGCCCTGAGTCTGATCGCCGTGGCTTTGTATATGATCGTCTGCGGCCAGTTGTGTTGGTCCGGCGGATAGTGGTTACGTGCCGAACTCCGGCCGGCGGCAGCCGAGTTGGCCCTGCAGCCGCTGCACGATCGAGCTGTGCATCTGGCTCACGCGGCTCTCGGAGAGATTCAGCGTGGCGCCGATCTCCTTCATCGTGAACTCTTCGTAATAGTAGAGGATGATGATCAGCCGCTCGTTGCGGTTCAGGCCCTTGGTGACCAGCCGCATGAGGTCGTTTTTCTGGATTCGCCGGGTGGGGTCCTCGCCCTTTTTGTCTTCGAGGATGTCGATTTCCCGCACGTCCTTGTAGCTGTCCGTCTCATACCACTTCTTGTTGAGGCTGATGAGGTTCACGGCGTTGGCGTCGAGCATCATTTTTTCCAGCTCGGGCACGGAGATTTGCATCTCGGCGGCCAACTCGTTTTCGTTCGGTTGGCGTCCCAGCCGGGCCTCGAGCGTTTTGACCGCCTCGTTCAGCTTGCTGGCCTTCGAGCGGACCAGCCGCGGGACCCAATCCATGGTCCGCAACTCGTCGAGCATGGCCCCGCGGATTCGCGGCACGCAGTAGGTCTCGAACTTCACGCCCCGCGACAGATCGAAGAGGTCGATGGCGTCCATCAAGCCGAAAACGCCGGCCGAAATGAGGTCGTCCAGTTCGACGCCCTCGGGCAGGCGGGCCCAAATTCGCTCGCCGTTGTACTTCACCAACGGGAGATACATTTCCACCAGGCGATTGCGCAGTTCCTGGTTGGACATATCCCGTTTGTATTCTATCCACAGTTGCTCGACATCCTCGGGAGCGACGGTGGTAATGACCATATAGTTCCTCCATGAATGTCCGCCGGGAATCCGACGGTTAGAAATCCATTTCCAAGGGTTCGGCGACAGCAGTCGGGGGACAGCCGTCAAACTCGACGGGGCTTCGCCAGTTTGACACCAATTCGGATACGAACTGCCTTCCTATTGCATCGACCGATAATGCCCGGATGTTTAAGTAAAATTGCCCGTTCAGACCGTCCGGCGGCAGGTTTTCGACCGCCGGCAGGCAGCCCGCCGAGCGGAGTTGCAGGCCCAGCAGCCGGCGTGCCGCCCAGGCCAGCCGATAATGCACCGCAGCCGCGGCCGCGGCGTTCGGCGCCATGTTCACCAGCAGGTAGAACGTGCCTGGAACCGCGTCCGTGCCGGCTGCAATCTCTTTCCTTGTGGTGCAGGCGTCCCGCCTGCATTTCTCGGCGGCAGGCGAGACGCCTGCACCACAAGAAAGGCCTGCACCACAAGCCAACGTCCGGATGGCGGAAAAAGTGTTCATCGTCGCGGCCGGGGACGGCGTGGTAATCATCAGCACGGCGTCGGCCTGGCGGCAAATCTCGGCCGCCGAGCCCCGCATCGTATTGCCGACGTCGACCACGACCAACTCGGCGTCGAGGCGTCCGTCGGCGACGGACTCGAGGAAGCGTTCGGCCAATGCCGTTTGCGTGCCGTTCAGTTCGTTCCATTTCCGGCCGCCGACGGCCAGTCGAAGACCGCCGGGAACGGTCAGCAGCGCCTCGTCCCAAGTCCGCCGGCCCGCCAGCACGTCGGCCAACGACGAGCGCCTCTGCTTCTAGGCCGCAGAGCAGCGCGGCGTCGATTCCGCGGGCGTCGGCGTCGACGAACACGACTTTCCGGCCTGACTCCGACATGGCCAGGGCCAGGTTCAGCCCGACTGTGGTTGTACCAACGCCCCCTTTGCCGCCGGCGACCGCCAACACGGCCGGCCGCCCGACCCGCTTCGACGGCGCGGCTCGGCGGCGAACCGCCAATTGTCGGAGATCGTGCGCCTGGTCCGGCATGGGGTTAGTGGCTAGTGGTTAGTGGCTAGTGTAATGCTTCTGGATGGGGTGGCAGTTGAACTGCCACCCCAACATAGTCAGGAATCGTTAGTGAACGTCATACTTCCGCTTGCGGTTTCGCAACAAATCGCTCCAGCATCCCCATTCATCACTCAAACTGCAAAATCATCCGCGCCAGCTTATGGGCGTCGGCCACTTCAATGTCGTCGGGCACGTTCTGCCCGTCGGTCACGTAACTCAGCGGCAGCGGGTTGTTCCGCAACAGCGGCAGGATGTTTCCCAGCCCGTTGGCCTCGTCGAGCTTGGTTAGGATCAACGAGGTGGCGCCGACGACGCCGAACCGCTCGGCGGTTTGTTCGAGCGTCCGGGCGGCAGCCACGCTGCTAAGGACCAGATGCACTTCGTCCGCCCCGGCCTCATTGAGGAATACCTTCAACTCCTGGATGCGGATTTCGTCCTTCGGGCTGCGTCCGGCCGTGTCCAGCAGGATCAGGTCGAGGTGGTCCATCCGCTTGACGGTTTCGCGCATTTCCCGCGGCGTCGAGACGACGTACATCGGCAGGTCGATGATGTCGGCGTAGGTCCGCAATTGTTCGACGGCGGCGATGCGGTAAGTGTCGACGGTGATCAATCCGACGCGGCGTTTTTCCTTGAGCCGGAAGTTGGCGGCCAGTTTGGCGATGGTGGTGGTCTTGCCCACGCCCGTCGGACCGACCAAAGCCACCAGCCGGCAGTGGCCGGGCGTCACGCGGATCGGGCCGGAGACGTTCACGTCGTCCTCGATCAGCCCGGCCGCCCGGGCCTTCAGCATCAGCGGGTCGCAGAGCCCCGCGGCGCTCGGGTCGTTGCGGACCCGCTCGACCAGTTCGCGGGCGACGTCTTCGCTCACGTCGACGTCGAGTAGCTCGGTGAACAGCCGGAAAAACTCCTCGGGCCAATCTTCCCGGCCTTCGCCATTTGATCGCCGGCAGAGGTCCTTCATCATCGCCTGCAAGGTGCTCAACTGGCCCTGCATTTGGCGGGAGAGCTTGGTCTCGTCGGGCGAATGGACCGGCTGCACCGGCGCGGGCGGCGGTTCCACGGCTGGCTCGACCCGCCTCCGCCGCGACAATCGGCTGGGCACGTTCACTTCGCGCGAGGCGGTCACTTCGATCTGCCGTCGCCCCGGCAGCACGCCCAGCCAGCGGTTGCGGACGTGCCGGGTGTGCAACACGGCCGCGTCCGGGCCCAATTCCCGACGCACCTGGGCCAACGCCTCGTGCATCGTCGCCGCGCGATATGTTCGGAGTTCCATGTCGCTATCCTTCACAAGTAGGGTGCGTTAAACGCACCAAAACCCGCAGTGCATGGTGCGTTTCACGCACCCTACGGACTTGTTTCCATACTCTATGCCGCCGTGCCGGCGGCCGCTAAACTGAATTCTCCATCCTTTGCCCACTCCCCACACGACGCCATCCCGGCCGATTCGATCCGCGTGTCGCGGGTTATCTCGTCGTAGCTCAGGACGACAAGCTGCGGCAGCCGCGCGGCGGTCAACTGCCGGACGGCCGGACGGACGCGCGGAGCGACCAACACGATCGGCGGTTTGTCCGCGTCGGTCAGCCGGGCTACCTCAGTCTCTATCGCCCGGCAGATTTCTTCCGTTTCCTGCGGCGCGAGCCGGATCGAAACGCCGGTCTCGTTGTGTTCCACGCCTTCGAAAATCCGCTCCTCCAAGGCCGGATCGAGCGTCACCACGTGCAGGCGGCCGTCCCGATCGCGGTAGCGGCTGCTCAGCGCCCGGGCGAACCGCCGCCGCACCTGCTCGGCCAGCAAAACGGGGTCCTTGGTCCGAGGGGCCCAATCGCCGAGCGTTTCCAGGATCGGGCCAAGCTGCCGGATCGAGACCCCTTCGCGGAGCAGCACTTGCAGCACCTGCTGCACCTCGCCGAGTTTCATCGCGCCGGGGATCAAGTCATCGACCGCGGCGGGCGAGCTTTTCTTCAGTTCGTCAACCAGGTGCTTAACCGAGTCGCGGTCGAGCAATTCGTCGGCGTGACGCCGGGCGGTTTCGCTCAGATGCGCGGCGATTGCGCCACCGGGATCGGACTCCGCAGGGTCGATCTCGCCCTGGGCCACCGGCAGATCGGCGATTTTTATGCGGTATTGATGCTGGTCGAGCCGCAGGTTGTCGCGCACGCGGACCTTGGGCATGATGAGACCGACTTCCGCCGCAACGGCCTGCCGCACACGCCCGATCCACTCCAGCAGATCGCCGCCGCGGCGGGCATCGGCCAGCCGGATCAGGCCCATCCCCAATTCCAATTCCATCGGATCGACCGAGAGATAATCCTCGACGCGTTGCTCCGCCCGGCGGTTGGCCTGAGCCTGTTTCTTCACTTGTGCGGCTTGAACTTTCGTTTCGCGGCGCGAAAGGACCACGGCCATCGCGATACAGGCCGCCCCGATGGCCAGCAGCGGCACGGTCGGCAGACTGGTAAAGATCAGGACAAAGAGGAATCCGCCCGTCACGGCCAAGGCCAATGGGCGGGAGAAGAGTTGTCGCAGGAACTCGCTGGGCAGGTTGGTCTCCTGGCTGCTGCGCGTGACCAACATGCCCGCCGCCAGCGAAATCAGAAACGCGGGAATCTGCGTAACCAGGCCGTCGCCGATCGTCAGTTTGGTGAACAGCGCGCCGGCCTCGCCGAGGCCCATGCCGTTCTGCACGATGCCGATGAACAGCCCGCCGAAGATGTTAATCAATACGATGATCAGCCCGGCGACGGCGTCGCCGCGGACGAACTTGCTGGCCCCGTCCATGGCCCCGAAGAAGTCGGCCTGTTGGGTGATCTCGCGGCGGCGGCCGAGCGCCTCCTGCTCGTTGATCGAGCCGGCGCCCAGGTCGGCGTCGATGGCCATCTGCTTGCCGGGCATTCCGTCGAGCGTGAAGCGGGCGGCGACCTCGCTGATTCGCGTGGCTCCCTTGGTGATTACGACGAACTGGATCAGGACGATGATCGAGAAGATAATCAGCCCGACGACCAACCCCTCGTTGCCGCCGCCGGTGACGAACTCGCCGAAGGTCCGCACGACACCCCCGGCGGCGTCCAGACCGTCGGAAGCCGCCCGACCGAGGATCAGCCGCGTCGTGGCCACGTTCAGCACCAGCCGGAACAGCGTGGTGGCCAGCAGCAGGGAGGGGAAGACGCTGAACTCCAGCGGCGTCCGCACGAAGAGCGTGGTCAGCAGCATTATCACCGCGATGGTAATGTTGCACGCCAGCAGCAGATCCATGATTCCAGCCGGCATCGGCACCACGATCACCAGCACGCTGGCGACCATGGCGATGGGAAGAATCAGATCTTTGACGCGAGTCCACCAGCCCGGCAAACCCGGGCGCGGGACGGCTGCAACAGACATCCTTGCCTCCGGTGATAAGGAGGGGGAAAGTATCCAAAATCGGGCCGGATGTCCAGGTCGGTTTGAGACAAAACCCCCGGCCAATCAGGGGGGGTGTTGCACGGCGGGAAAAGATGGGAGGAATGAGAAGAGTATTCAGAAAGCCAAGCGGCAGCTCGGATCCTGGTTCTCATTCATCATCCAGTCCCGCCTCCGTCGGCAGTCCATGGCCGGGCTTGTTCGCGTAGAGCAGCCAGTAGATAACGGGTATCAACAACAACGTGAAGGCCGTCGATACGATCAGGCCGAAGATCAACGCCCAGGCCAGGCCCGAGAACACGGGGTCCAGCGTGATCGGCCAGGCACCGAGCATGGCCGCGCCGCTGGTCAGCACAATCGGACGCAGCCGGACGGCGCCGCTGTCGATCAACGCATCCTTCAATCCCTTGCCGCTGGCGAGCGCCGTATGGACAAACTCGATCAGCAGGATGGCGTTTCGGTCGGCCAGGCCGGCCAGCGCGATCATCCCGATCATGGCCGTGGCCGTGAAGAAGACCGGGTTCGAGTAACCTCCCACCGGATGGTTGCTCAGCACGTCCAGCAGCCAGAAGCCGGGCATGATGCCGATGATCGTCAGCGGGATGGAGGTCATCAGGACCAGCGGCATCGCGTAGCTGCCCGTCTGCCACACCTGCAAGATGTAGATGCCGATCAATGCCCCGGCAAAGGCGAGGCCCAAGTCGCGGAAGACGTCCAGGGTGATTTTCCACTCGCCCTCGCCGCTCCACACTACGGAAGTGTTCCCGGCGGTCGGCGATCGATCCAAACGCGATTGGAGGCTGAGGATGGCATTGACGGGCGACCGGCCGGCGACTTCTCCGTAGACGTAGACCACGCGGCGGAGATTCTTGTGATAGATGGTCTTGTCGACGAGCTGCTTGCGGAATTGGCCCAATTCGACCAGACGAAGCATCTCGCCGGTGTTGCTCTTCACGCTCAGTTGGCTCAGATCGGCCAGGCTCGACCGTTGCGGCCGCGCCAACCGCAGCACGATGTCGACCGGGTTGAGGTCGCGGCGGCTGTGCAGGATGCCGCTGCCCGAGGCCGGGCTCATGGGCATTTCCTCGCCGGGCTGATAGCCCTCCTCGGCCAACCGCAGCGTCGCTCCGATGGCCTCGTTGCTCACGCCGTAGAGCGAGGCCTTGGTCTTGTCTACGTCGAAGAGGAACTTGTACTCGTCGGCCTCGACCGTCTCGTCGACGTCGACCACGCCGGTCTCGGTGGTCATCAGCCCCCGCACGTGGCGGGCGGCGGCGATCAGGTCCGCGTAGCTGTCTTCCGGCTTTCCATAGACCTCGGCCACCAGCGTGGCGAACACCGGCGGGCCGGGCGGCGATTCGACCAGCTTGATGTTCGCGCCGTGGGCGACGGCCGATTTTCGTCAGCGCCTTCCGCAGCCGCAGCAGGATGGCGTGGCTCTGCTGCTGCGCGGTAGTCCTTCTTCGCCAGATTGACGCGGATTTCGCCCACGTCGGGCCCGTGACGCAGGTAATAATGCCGCACCATGCCGTTGAAATCCAGCGGCGAGGCCGTGCCGGTGAAGGTGACGAAGTTGGTCACCTCGGGCACGGTGCGGAGGTAATTCGCCAGCGAGGACACCGCCGCCTCGGTCGTTTCCAGCGTGGTTCCCTCGGGCATGTCGACGACGACCTGGAATTCATTCTTGTTGTCGAAGGGCAGCATTTTCAGCGGCACCAGCCCGACGACCGGCAACAACGCCGACCCCGCGAACAGCAGCAGCACAAAGAAGATGAACAGCCACGCCCAGAACCGGTTGTTCAGAAACGGCAGGAGCGTCTTGCGGTAGGCCCGATAGATGAAACTCTTTTCCAGGACGAACGGCTTCCTCTTTCTTGCCGTACTCGCCTTTCAGGACGTGATAGCTCAGCCAGGGCGTGATCGTGAACGCCACGACCATCGACATGAGCATGGCCACCGGCACGTTCAAGGCCATGGGCCGCATGTAGGGGCCCATCATGCCGGTGATGAAAAACATCGGCAGGAAGGAGAGGATCACGACCAGCGTGGCGAGGATCACCGGCGGCCGCACTTCGTTGACCGCGGTCAGCACGGCGCGCATCGGCGGCTCTTTCCGCATTTTGAAGTGCCGAAAGATGTTCTCCACGTCCACGATCGGATCGTCCACCACCAGCCCCAGCGAGAGAATCAGCGCAAACAGCGTGACCCGATTGATCGAGTATCCGGCCAGATAGTTGATCAGCAAGGTCAGGGCGAAGGTGATGGGCACGGCGGCCACCACGATCAGCGCCTCGCGCCATCCCAGGGCAAAGCCGATCAGCCCGACGACGATGATTACGGCCAGGCGTGAGGTGCTCGACCAGCTCGTTGACCTTGTCGTTGGCGGTTTCGCCGTAGTTCCGCGTGATGAGCACGTTCACGTCGTTGGGCAGCACCTCCAGGCGCAGCTCCTTGAGCTTCTCTTCGACGCTATCGGCGACCCAGACGGCGTTCGCGCCGTGGCGCTTGGCCACGCCGACCGTCACGGCCGGATATTTTTGCGTGAGGGCTTCAAGTTCTTTTGCGTTGGGGTGCTCCGAGTGGATCGAGGCCGGACCGAAACCGAGATGCGTGTAAGTGGTCGCCTCTTCGGGGCCGTCGATTACTCCGCGGACCCCGTCGTGCAGCGTAACCACGTCGCGGAGATAGACCGGACGCCCGGCAAAAACGCCCACCACCAGATGTTCGAGCTCGCGGGCCGAAGTCGACGTAGGGACCGCTCTCCAGACGCCACTGGGCGTTGTTGCGGCTGAAGCTGCCCGCCTGCACGTTGACGTTAGCCGCCCGCAGCACCTGGACGACTTCCAGCGGCGAGAGGTTGTGCGAGGCCAGCGCGTCGGGGTCGAGTTGGATCAGGACCTGCCGTCGCGGACCGCCGATGACCACGGTGCGGCCCGTGTTGGGCACCGCTTGCAGGGCGACCTCGACCTGCTCGGCCAGCCGGCGCAGCGTGTAGCCGTCCACCCGCTTGCTCCACAGGGTGACGTCGACGATGGGGATGTCGTCGATTTCGACCGGCTTGACCACCCAACCCGTGACGCCCGGCGGCACGGCGTCGATGTTCATCGAGATCTTGTTGTAGAGCTTCACGAGGCTGTCTTCGCGGTCTTCGCCGACGTAGAAGCGGACCGTGACGATCGCCATGCCCGGCCGGGACATGGAATAGACGTACTCCACCCCGTCGATCTGATAGAGGAGCCGCTCCAGCCGGGTCGAGACCTGCTGCTCGACTTCCTCGGCGCTGGCGCCGGGCATTTGCACGAACACGTCCGCCAGGGGAACCACGATCTGCGGCTCCTCCTCCCGCGGCGTGACCAGCAGCGCAATCGCTCCGGCGATTAGGGAGATCAAAACCAAGAGGACCGAGAGGTTGCCGCGCAGGAACACCGACACGATGCGCGACATCCAGTGGTGTTCCTCATGTTCGCTCATGCTCGTGCTCCTTTGATGCCGTTGCGGATCGTAGGGTGGGACAAGCAAAGCGCGGTCCCACCATGTGTTTCGCCGTTGTTGGTGGGACCGCGCTTCGCTTGTCCCACCCTACACACGACTTCCGCAACAGAACCTCCTTAACTGTGGCCGATCATTCCGGCTCGGGGCGGCCGGACTCCGACTGCTGGGGCAAAGCGACTTTTTCGCCGACGTTCAACCCGGCGAGGATTTCCGTCATCTCGCCACGGACCCCTCCGGTACGGACGAAGCGGCGTTCAAGGCGATCGCCCGCCCCCACCACCTGCACCAGGTCCACCTGACCGATGTGCCGAATCGCCGCGGTGGGCACGACGATCCACTGCGTCTTGCCGATGGGAATCGAGAGCCGGCCGAACATGCCCACCATCAGCCGGCCGGCGGCTTCCGGGGGCAGTGCAACCTTGATCAGCACCGACCGCGACGCTTGCTGGGCCTGGGGCACGATTTCGCGGACCACGCCCTGCCACCGGCCGCCGACGGCGTCCACCCGAACCTCGAGCGAGGCGCCGAGCTTGACGTCCGACATCAGGCTCTCGGGCACGCTGGCGTGCAGTTCCCGCTCGTGCGGATCGTAGAGCGTCAGCAGCGGCTTGCCCGGAAGGGCCAGGTCGCCCGGGTCCGCCATGCGAGCGGCGACGATGCCGGCCCGGTGGGCCTTGATCTCGGTGTGGCTCAACATGACCTTCGTGCCGGCGATCTGCTGCCGGATCTGAGCGAGTTGCGCCTTGGCCCCTTTGTACGCGCCCTCAATGCGGTCGAAATCCTCCTTGGAAACGGCCTGGCCGGCGTACATTTCCCGATAGCGCTCGAAATCGCCCTGGCGGACGGCGAGATTCGCTTGCGCCCCGGTTTCGGCCGCTTCGGCCTCGCGGAGTTGCGCCTGGATCGCACGGTCGTCGAGGACGACGAGCAGTTGCCCGACCGCAACGTCGTCGCCCGCGCGGACCTTGACCTCGCGAATCGTGGCCAGGACCTGGCCGGCCACCTGGATCTTGGTTTGCGCCTCGACGGTTCCCACCACGTCGATCGTCTGGGTGATGGGTAGCAGCTCGACGGCGGCCGTCTTTCCCGTCGCCTTGGGCGTCTCTTCCTCGACAACGCCGGGCTCGATCTTGGATCGAAAGACGTTCGACATCCAGGCAATCGCGCCGACCAGCAGCACCACGCCGACGAGAATCGACAGGTATCGTTTGCCGTGGGTTTTCAACCATGACCGAGAGGAAGGCATCGTTGACCCCTTTCGAGGCTTATGAAACGATTCGCAAGCAGTTTGTATATATCGTTACGGAAAGCGGCCGTAGGGTGGGACAAGCGAAGAGCAGTCCCACCAATGACGGCGAAAATTATGGTGGGACCGCGCTTCGCTTGTCCCACCCTACGTTCCACAACAAAACGATTTACCACAACATCTCGCCGGCCCCGGCCGCTACTGTTCGGAACCGCGAATCAATATATCGCGCACCCGGCCCGTGGCCTGCTCCAACGCGACCCGGGCAATCTCCACGTCAACCAGGGCGCTGACGTAATGCACCTGCGCCGGAAAGCGCCGTTTGGGCATCGATCAACTGGGTGATCGTGGTCGCCTGACCACGGTAGCGGACTTCGATTTCCCGCAGGCTTTCCGCCGCCTGGCCGATCGCCCGCTGAGCCACGGCCAGCCGTTGCCGGGCGTCGTCCAACTGCAAATAGGCCCGCTTCACGTCCAATTCAATATCGAGCACCAGCCGCTGTTGATGGGCGCGAAGCTCCGCAAGCTGCTCCTTTGCTTTGCGAATATCGTTGGCGGTCCGCGAGCCGTCGTAGAGATTGATCTGCGCCACGAGGCCCAGGAACCAGGAGTCGTTCCCCCGCCGGAAATCGCCGGTGAAGGCGTCATAATCGCCGACCAACTGCACCGAGGGCCGTTTGCCCGCCTCGGCAATCAGGATATTGCTGTACGCCGCCTGCACGCGATGCGACATTTCGGCCAACTCCGGCCGCCCGGTCAGAGCGGTGGCCACGGCCGCCTCGATCCGATCGACGTGGCTCGACCACGGTCCGGCTGGTATCTGGTGCGGAAGGCGCTGCTCGGCCACGGGCACTCCGCACACGTTCTGGACGATCATCCAGGCCAGGCTTTGTTGATTGCGGGCGGAAATCAACCCCTGCTGCGCTTCGGCCAGCCGTACTTCCACGGTCAACAAGTCCGAGCGAACGGCCGTGCCCGCCCGCAGGCGCGTCTCGACCAGCTTTACGTGGCTCTCGAATTGCGCAACGGCGCTCTCCCGCACCTTGACCAGCTCCTGGGCCTGGTACGTGCGATAGTACGCTTCGGCCACGCGAAACACCAACTCGTTCTGAGCGGTCGCCAGCGAACAGCTTGCGGCCATTCGGTTGGCGGCGGCGGCGTCTCGCTCGGCCGCGCGGCGGCCGCCCGTGTAGACTCCATGCTGCAAGAGGAACTGCGTATGGAAATCGTCGACGCCGCCCGGATGGTTCAGATTCCGATTGAGACTGAACTGCCCCTGGTTCAGCAGAAACATGAAGGCGTTCACCGGGTTGTTGGTCAGGCCGTATGTCTCCGAAGCGCCCAGTTGCGGATAGAACTCGGATCGGGCCCGCTGCAGCAGGGCATCGGCAATACAGACTCTCTGCCGTGCCGCTTGAAGATCCGGATTGTGGGCGCAGGCCAGCCGAATCGCATCGTCGAGGGTGAAGACCACCGGCGGCAACGGCTTGATCTCTTCCTGAAAATCGACGAGTTCAAAAGATTGAGAGACCTCGGCAGGCAAGGTATCGAAAATCCACAGCCGGGATCCCGGATCGCCCACCAGCCTCCGCAACCGATCCTGGGGCGGGCTGAATATCGCCGGCGGGGCGGGCGCTGGCTTTGGTAGTCGAACGAGCTCGTCGCCCGATGAACTCACGGCGCCAATCAACACAAACAGCAGCGCAGCGACCGCCGATCGGCGGAGTGCAGGCAGACGACCAGCTTTTTGTGTATTACCCATTTTTACAATGGCATGAACAATCGGCAATTCCCATACAACTCCTTTCTTCGACAAGGTGCCTTCAACGTCTGCATTACATCTTAATGGTATCTCTCCGTCCGGGGGAAATGGGCAGTCTGGATATGGCAGAATCGTGGTCTGGTCCCCTGGCGTCAGGATATGAATGTGGGACTGCTCGGGAAGTTGCTCGATCGGCGGCGAGCGAAATCCGTAGTGCCTGCGATGGCTTGCCCGAAAAACGGAATAGAGGGCAGATAAAAAGCCCGAGAAGAAAGACGGAATCGGCCGTATCGTCGTTCAGCCCGGCGCCAACGGCGACGGGGCGACTCTCTTTGCCCTTGCCATCGTTTAACCCGGAGCCAACGGCGACGGCGGGGCTGTTTACGGCTTTCACGTCGTCTCACCCACCCCGTCGCCGTTGGCTCCGGGTTAAATGAAGCGCAACGTTCCGAAGGCCCTGCCGAGAAACATTTCCAGCAAGGCCAACTTGCGATCGCAGAACGCTGGCGTCCATTGACCATCTCGGTAAAAGCCAAGGCCGTGGTCAAGGAATGGCTACCAGGCTCTTTATCATTATTCTGACAGCATGGAAAATATTCTATGGGGTTTGGGTCATCTTACGCCGCTTCTATCTCGTGCCAGTCGATTCCCCGGTAGGCGGGCTCATTCTTCTTGTTCAGAACGGTCAGGGTCCACTCGTTTGTTTTCTGGACGTGGCCGTCAAAGGTTACGCTGTTGTAATATCCCGTAAACACAGACTCGATTATCTGATAGTCACATCCATACCGTACCTCCCCTTAACCCGCCCGTATTGATGGAATCGACTTGCCTATGTGTCTATCTTCGGCAATAGTACCCTTGGATGAGTCCTTTGAACCGCCAGTCTTGGCGGGGTATTGAACAAATAGGAGGATGCGACAATGAAGAGAACCCTTTGTGTTCTGCTTTTGTTGTTCTCTGCGGCTGGCTGTGCGAGTGTAAGCAAGATGCCGGCCTACAGGCAAGATGCTTCGGCTACCGTTCAAGGAGACTATCGGGTCATCAGGTATAATGCGTCAGGACAGAGTGAAGGCTTCAAGTTGCTCGGGATTATTCCTTTTAGCAATGCGAACTATTCTGACGCAATGGCCCGTCTTTGGGCCACGTCTGGAGTATGTCCGGGGACGGCAACAGCCCTGACAAACGTTACGGAAGAGAAAGAAGAAAACTATTACTTCTTGTTCTCTGTCCCAAAACGGAAAATCAGAGCGGAGGTTATTGAATACAACCCGGTTTGCGATCCAGAACCACGCCCTCTAAACAGGGCGACTGTTGAAGGCCCACCCGGGCCGGCTCGGACCACTGAGCCGTAGTGGCCTTGGTAAAGTGGCCGGCGATTGTGGGTTACAGTTCAATCTCCGACCCAAGAATTCCGTTCGGGTGAGAAGGAGGGCTGAGGAAAGGCAGAAGACCACCTCCTTCAACTCGCTGCAAGCTTGCAGGGAGTTGGCGACCGATTTCCCTTGCCCCACCGGATTTGGGGCGAGGTCCCCGCCGTGGAAACCGGGAGAACAATGTAAACGGGTCTCCTCTTTCCCTGAAAAATGTGGGAATTCTGCCATTATTAAAACCATTGCCCCTTGTCCCGTCGGATTTGAGGCGAGGTCCCCGCCGTGGAAACCGGGAGAACAATTCAGAGCGACTCCTTGCAAGAGGTCCTCTCCCAATTTATCGAAGGCTGTGTTCGCCGAGCGATGGGCAAGCCGGACATGGTAGAGCAAAGGCCAAGCCGCCTAAGGACCATGAGCGGCAAACTCGTGGAATAGCTTCTGCACAACAGGAAACGTCTGACTGTGGGGCCGTTTATCGAGGCAGTAGGTGACGACGCCATCA
Source organism: uncultured Planctomycetota bacterium (assembly GCA_963733145.1). Lineage (GTDB taxonomy): Bacteria > Planctomycetota > Planctomycetia > Pirellulales > Thermoguttaceae > JAHIKV01. The sequence continues at coordinate 708,064 of CAVTCJ010000013.1, forward strand.
CATTTGCCATCCCGCCACGCTTGTAATGATACGCGAAGCTGCTGAGCGATCCGCTCGGGCGTGGCTGGGTCACCGTGACGCATGCGGAACTCGTATTCTTCGGCTGCGGTCATGGAGATAAAGGGAATGTGGAATCGTCGCTGATCGATTTTCGCCGGGCGGTCGAACCCCGTGGCGAAGGCCCCCTGCCTGTTGACCTTCCAACTGCGGGGCTTGCTCAATTCCGCCGCCAGTTGCAGGTTCTTCGCCCGCAATTCACCTACACGCCAGTAGACTCCGAAGTTGCTGACCGCCTTCTTGTCAAACAGGCGAAATGCCAGCGTGACGTGCGTCTTGCCACGCACATACCGCGTGACATCGACTGTGACCGTGTGCCAAGCCCTTGATCCATCGGCCACATCCTCCTCCCAGATTACCGTCCCATCAAGGAGCACTTGCTTATAGTGATAACCGGCTGCCTTCCCGATGAAGTCGTCGCGTTCACGAAAGTGAAGTTCGTAGCGGTCGGCAGGCAACACTCTGGCGGACTGTCCAGCCATCCCAAAATCTCCGGCCCGCGACGGCGTGTTCCACGGAAAGCTGATTTCGCTCGCCGGAGGAAGGGCGACATCGTTCAGCAATGCCCACGTGCGGTCAATCTCCTCTCTATCTTGCAGATAGGCCACGACCACTCCATCGATGACATCACGGTAGTCCTCTACGAATTTCGGCTGCATTTCCGCGAAATACATCAGCGGCAGGAAGGCTAAATGCGGGTTGATGCGTTTGTATTTCGCCCGCAGTTCCCGGAGATAGGTCGGGCTGAAGAATTTGTGATTTTCGTAGAAATCGTCGATGACCCATGCCTTCAAATTCCGGTGCCGGAGTGAGAGCCGGGCGATTTCTTCCGCCCAGCGGCGGTAGTCCAGCCGGAATGGCTCGGAATACTGGCTGCCATACTTGGGCGGGCTTTCCGATGGCGGCACCAAATACACCCATACGTCGATGCCTGCTGCGGACGCCTTGGGCAAAAAAATCTGCAAGTCGTCCCAATCCGCAGCCGAGCGCCAGATGAGCCAGTAGTAGGTGGTCACGCCAAGTTGCTTGAGCCGCGTCACCATCGCATCGGTATCCACACGCCCGTTCGAGAGGCGGAGTCCCAAGTCGTAGTCGGCAAGGTGGTGACGAGAGAGTCCTTGTTCGGCCGCATGCGTTGGCGGCAACCGATCCTGAGACATCGCTGGTACGCTTGCCGCCCAGAAAACGGCCAAACTCCAAAGCCAATACCTTGCCTTTCGCATGGCAGCCAACTCCTCTCCCGTGGATTGACGGAAGCCTTCTCGGTGACGCAACGTGCAATCATAAATAGCACGCCCCGCCAAGAAAAGCAACTGCCCTCCGAATGTATACCCAGAAGCTGATGCCGGAGCCAATTCGACTTACCGGCGCATCAATCCGTTGGAGTTTGGCGGAACTCATCGCGTGGTCGAAGGCGGGTTGCCCACCGCAGAGCGAATGGTCGTATCCGCCACGTCGCAAGGGCGAGTAGGCATCTCAGATTTGGGACTTGCATTTCCCCTGCGGGAATGCCCATAATGACGGCACAGCATCGCCTTGCCACGACGGGACAATTATGGACCAGGGGACAGCCATGACGCAAATACAGCGGACGGAAATGGCGATACCCAAGTGGGGCAGCGAAGTTGTTGCCTTCATCGTAATGATCTTGATTCTCGTCATCGCCACGTTGGCGGCCATAATTGAGCTACTCACCCTCCTGCAGGTTATCGTCCCCTGCATCTGGTTGGCAATAATGGGCTTCTTCATCTGGAGTGCATACAGGGAGTGCGGAAGTGTGCGACAACTTCTTGCCAACTTTTTGGGCCTCTTTGCTCTCAGGCAATTCGTGGAGAGCGTTCCCCAGGCATCCGGGGCGGTCGAAATCCGCTTTGGATTCAAGTTATTCGGACATCGATTCTTCTACCTGACTGTGCCCCTCGACAAAATTGAAAGGATAGAGTGGAGTACAGGTCAAGCCAGCGACATGGCTGGACGTGACATGGGTGGCCACATTGTGGAAGCCCTTCACCAGGGCAAAGGTAAGGTATTTCGAGGCTTCCAAAATCGATGCAGCTTGGAAGTGGATAGGAGAAGACTAACCGATAGAGAACGATTACAGACGAGGCTCTCGGAAAAATGCGGAAACCTGAATCCCATCGCCCCAGCAAGCGAAGAGCCATCCAAAAGGCTTTGAGCCAATTGGGCTGGCACGCCCGGAGCAAGGAAGTGATTGCCCTCCTGGCCGATTACGGCATTGAGGTGAGCAGCGGTTTGGTCAACGGGGTCAAGGTCGAGAGCCTAAAGAAAGTGGACCAATCGAAGATGAAGCAGGCGATGACCAATCAGATGGCGAGGCAACGCCGAACCAAGAGCAACATCAAGCTGCCGCAACGGAGGACGTATTGGAGGTGAGGGGGTATCATTCTCGCCAAAACCTTCCCTCCCTGGTAAAATGTGTCAAAGGAGGCAAACATGCAACGACGTGATTTTCTGGCCACGGTTGCCGCCACCGGGGCCTTGTCGATCCTCGATTCCGCTTATCTGGCCGCCAAGGAGGCGTTGGCTACGGGAAAGGCGTCCGAAAAGCCCGTTCCTCGACAACGATATGGTCGCCACAACGATGAACTGTCCATCATCGGCTTCGGCGGCATTGCCGTAATGAATGTCACGCCCGAAGAGGCGGTCAGTTTCGTCGCCGAGGCCGTCGATCGGGGAGTGAATTACTTTGATGTGGCCCCGACGTACGGCAATGCCCAGGAACGTTTGGGGCCGGCCTTGAAGCCCTATCGCCAAAAGTGCTTCTTGGCCTGCAAGACCACCCAGCGAGATGCCGCCGGGTCGGCAAAGGAATTGCAGCAATCACTCAAGCTGCTCCAGACCGATCACGTTGATCTCTATCAACTTCACGCTCTGACCAAGGTGGAAGATGTCAAGCGAGTATTCGGCCCTGGCGGTGCGATGGAGACTTTCCAAAAAGCCCGCAAGGACGGCAAGGTTCGATATATTGGATTCTCAGCCCACAGTGAAGAAGCGGCCCACGCTGCTCTGGATCGTTTCGAGTTTGATTCGATCTTGTTCCCGCTCAGCTTTCCGCTGTGGATTAAAAGCAACTTCGGACCAGCGGTGCATAAGCGTGCGAAAGCGGCGGGGACGGGCATCCTTGCCTTGAAGGCGATGGCACATCAGAAACGGAAGCCGAGCGACCACCGCTGGAAGAAGGCGTGGTACGAACCGTTCGACCAGATCGACCAGGTTGCTTTGGCCTTGCGATTCACCTTGCATTTGCCCGTGACCGCCATGATTCCACCTAGCCATTGGGAGTTGGTCAAGATGGCCATAACTCTCGCTCAGGCCGGAGGTCTGACTCCCTTGAATGACCAGGAGAAAAAGATTATCGGAGAGATTGCCTCCAAGTCCGAACCGATCTTCCCTCTACACGCATAGTCCCGCCAAGAAAAGCAAGAAGCCCGCGCAGGAGGGTCGGGCTTCTTGTTGCGTGTTTTTTCGAGGGAGAGGCGATGGGCTACGTTGCTGCCACAGTTGTCAGGCCGAGTTTTGGGGTTGTTCTTTTTGGGGCTGGGGGCGGGGAAAAGAGTGATTGACCGTCTTCATCTCACGCCGTAGATTGTAGGGGTGATACCAAGGGCTGGAACTCACCAAACGAAAGCCGAGGTTAAGGATGGACACCGGCTCCATACCTGCCGCCGAGCCGAAACTTTCCAAACTCCGCTGGTATCAGCAGACACTGCGGTGCTACAGGTTTAGTTTGATGATGATTCTTCTGGGAGCGGTGTCTCTCGCAGGTTGCATCCCAAGGCCGTCTCCCGTCCTTCACTTCGTCATCCCGTCAGGGTTCCGTGGTGCAATCCAGATCGTGTATGGCTCGCCCGACGCTTCGGCTCCAGAGGTCGTCGGAAATAGAATGGTTTACCGAATTCCTGCGGACGGAGTGCTGAAAGCCAAGTCTGACGCTCCGTTTGCGGCCTGGCACTAAACAACGGCAGCGTATGCAGATGGCACAGCACTGCTCACGGACGTTCAAATCATTGCTGCCGAGGATGCCAACCGCCACATCAACAAAGATGCGGTGGCACTCTGGTCACTATTCAGCAGGAAGGAAGATCGGAGCGACTGGTATTACGTGGGGCCGAAATCGGAAGCAATGTACGCTGCCTATAACTCCCTCGAAGTGAGACCGGGACAGCGAGTGCTGCTGGATGAAAGGACAAGCGAGGAAAAACAAACAAGTCATCCGTAGCCTCCATGTTCCACCGCCGGCTTACCCAGCAGTGGCAAGGAGGCGACTGAACGATCTCATAGAAAACACTATACCGATCGGCAACGAAATCAAACACCAATCGAAAGAAACTTTGTCATGGCCAAAAAGAAGCCCACGGAATCTGCCCTCACGAACGTGCTGGACACCGCAGTTGAATTGCTGCAAGACGCTGAGAATGCCGAGGACGACGGCATGATTACTGTCAGCAACAGCGTCTACATGCGGCTCCGAGCGGCAGTCAAGGAAGCCACCGGCATAATGCAGGGCATCGCCGTGAGCGAGGAGAGCGAGGACGATGAGGATGAAGACGACGAAGACCGGTTCGACGAAGAGGAGCCATAACCGCCTTGGCAGACTACATCGTGAACTCGGATCGGCACGGGCTGAGAGCCTGGCGGTGATGGATGTCGGCTAGCGGGGAACGAGCCATCTGTTCGGTTTGAGTCTGGGAGCAGGCTTCATAAATGCTTCGGCACGTTTGATATCGCCGTCCAATTCTCCGTCATATTGCTCGGCCACAAAGTCCTTCACCAAGTCTGCACGCTCTCCTTCAGGAATATATCCGTAGGCGTCCTTCCAGACGGTATTGAACTCTTTGACGGTGATCTTCCGCAACATTGCTTCGAGTTTATCCCGCTTTTGCATGGGGTCTCTCTTTCAGTTGCCTGGCATTATACCCCTTTGCGGCGAGATTCACCAGCAGTGAGCCGGAAACGCTCGGTTCCCAGCGTGGACAATAGGCTCCCTGAAGCGGCAACTACAACCCTCTGACGGAATGCGATATAATGCGACTAAGAGCAGCAACGGCGTCCTGATTTCTGATCGGCATCGATATGGATCGTTCGGCACAACTTGGGCAAGCCAGCATCCCCCGCCTGCTGCTCGCATTTTCCATTCCGGCTATCGTCGGGATGCTGGCCCAGGCTTCTTACAATCTCATCGACCGAATCTTCATCGGTCACGCCCTTGGCTCCGAGGGCATCGCCGGTACTACGGTGGCTTTCCCCGTCATGCTCGTTGTATTGGCCTTTGGCATGTTGCTAGGGTTTGGCGGCACGGCTCTGATCTCCATCCGGCTGGGCGAGGGGAAGAAGTCGGAGGCGGAACAGATCTTGGGAAACACCACCGTACTTCTCATCGTCGCTTCGGTTTTGTCCACAATCGTAGGGCTACTCTGGCTCGATGACATCCTCGTGGTCTGTGGCGCCAGCGATACGGTCTTGCCATACGCCCGCCCGTACTTGCGAATCATCCTGCTGGGGACTGTGTTTCAGACCGTTGCTTTCGGGCTGAACTCGGTCATCCGAGGCGAGGGCAATCCGAAGATCGCCATGTGGTCGATGCTCGTCAGCGTGTTCCTGAATGCCCTGCTCGCCCCACTCTTCATTTTCGGGTTCTCATGGGGAATGCAGGGGGCCGCATTGGCCACCGTGATCTCTCAGGCGGTCACGGCCGTGTGGGTGGTGGGCTATTTTCTGAGCGGCACCAGCGTTCTGCGGTTCCACGCCAAAACCCTGCGGTTGAACGGCGAGGTTTGCCGACAGATCATCGTGTTCGGCTCGCCGCCCTTTGCCATGCAGATTGCCGCCAGTGCCTTGCAAACCATCTTGAATCACCAGCTTGGCGTGTACGGGGGCGACTTGGCGATTTCGGTGATGGGCATTCTCTACGCCATGTTGATGATGGTGGCGATGCCGATCTTTGGCATCAATCAAGGAGCCCAGCCGATCATTGGCTACAATTACGGAGGAGAACGGTTCGACCGGGTGAAGCGGACGCTGGAGCTGGCGATTCTGGCGGCCACGGGCATTGCGGTCGTCGGGTTCGCCGTGATGATGCTGTTGCCGGGCCAGGTGATCCGGCTATTTAGCGGTCACGATCCGGCCCTGTTGGCCCTGGGAACTCATGCCATACGGATTTCCACGATCATGTTGCCGTTGGTCGGGTTTCAGATCGTCAGTTCAAGTTATTTTCGAGCGATTGGCAAACCCAAGGAGGCCATCCTCTTGATGTTGTCCCGGCAAGTGTTGCTGCTGATTCCGATGGCATTGATTCTGCCCCATTTCTTCGGCCTCAATGGAGTGTGGGCCGCCTTGCCAACTTCGGATTTTGGGGCTTCGTTGCTGACGGGCATTTACCTGCTGGCAGAGTTGCGGGAGTTGAAAGCCATGCCTGATAGGACACCGGATGAGCCGGCGGAGAAGCTGCTCGAAAAGTCCCAGCCGCCCTTTTCCCAGCACGCATAGGCCCGTTAAAAAAAAGAAGCCCGCACAGGAGGCGGGCTTCTTGTTGCATGTTTTTCCGAGGGATGAGCGATACGCCCGAACTACGCCGGCGTGACGTTCTCGGCACGGGGGCCTTTGGGACCTCGTCCTTCCGTGAAGGTAACCTTTTGGCCCTCACGCAGGGCGTCGTAACTGACGCCTTGCACGCTCGAAGAGTGGAAAAATATGTCGTCGCCACCCCCTATGTCGATAAATCCAAAACCCTTGTCGGTCAACCTCTTGATAGTGCCTTCGGCCATCGTGCGTTTCCTTAGGAATTGTTCGGCTTGACGCCATCTGGCTATTTGCCGATGGTCGTCGTCCGTTGATTGGAACCAGTGTAGCCCGTCACGATGCTGTTACGCAAGTGGGGTGCGTATCGGTAGCCCTATGACCAGTGTGGGCCTGGGCGTTGATGCCATCCCCAAAAACGGTAGAATGGGGGTTCCCCAGCACAGGAGCACGAAGTGGAACTGCGAGACGCTACTCGAAAGCTGAGGAAGACCCTGAAACCATCGAAATGCTGCGGCGAGACGACATTCACTACTGCACCCGTGACCTTCTGATGGTGGAAAGAGCCAGAGAATGGCTGCTGGATGACGGGGCTGGATAGCGTTCATTTTCCCGCATCTCCGTCTACCGCCCTTTCGTAGACGGCCACCGCCGCCTTGGCCATCATCTCCATCGTGCGATGAGACGGGAGCAACGGCAGTTTCTTCAGGCCCAGGCGGCAAATGACCTCAGCGATCGCTTCGTAGAGTTCTTTTTCCAGCTTTCGGACGGTCTTCTGGTCCATAGCTCTCATCCTTCGTGCCTGCTACTCCTCTTCACGATGCAGCAATGCCGCCCGCCGCAATCTCTCGCACCCGATCTTCCCTACGCATACCGCCGCGAAAATGGGACTGTCCCCTTAGGGCGGCGGGAGGGGGACAGCTCCATCTTTTCGGCCCACGGCTTATCAGTGAAATCACGTTGTCCCGCCGAAAAATGGACCAGTCCCCTGCCGCCCCGTGAACGGTTACGTCAACCTCTTAATAGTGCCTTCGGCCATCGTTCGTTATCCTTAGGAATCGTTTGGACTGACGCCGCCCGGCTATTGGCCGATGGTCATCGTCCGTTGAGTGGAACCAGTGCAACTGGTCACGGTATCGCCGTGCAAGGGGCTACGGCACAAACCACTCGCCGTCCTGAATGGCCTTCATGCACTCATCCACCGAGAGGGCGTCAAAAATGCCCACCCATTGGCGCACGACCGTCTCCAAGGGGGTTTGGTGGGTACAACGTCACTTTTTGTACCCACACCAGAGTTGCAGGATATTTATACCCATATAAAAAATCACAACCAGTTGCGTAAGTCATTGTTACGCAACTGGTTATGAAAGCGGGAGACGGGATTCGAACCCGCGACGTCCAGCTTGGGAAGCTCAGCACTCTACCACTGAGTTACTCCCGCGTATTCTGTCAAACGGTCGGGCCGCAATGCCCGGCTGCATAAGTCCAATTGTCGTTTTTACCCGACAAATGCCGCCGCGCCAAGTAGGCGGCCCTGCGGCGAAAATCGGCGACCATCCCCCAAGATCGCTTCCGTGTGCGGCCATATTTTCTGGCAATCGCTAAATCTTTGTAGGATTTAGGGTTTTCCAGTAAGTTTGCCACATGCGGCTGTCGTCCAGGCACGCAAGGGCCATCATCGCTTCGGCGTTGGAGCCATCCCAGCGGCGACCGCGGCCCTTGACCCGGTGCGTGGTGGTCTTGCACTCGCTTTCCGTGGGCCCGCTGCCAATCTGCCAGCCGCGACGGCGGAACTCGGGGTAACGGATCATTGGTTTACGCTCCGCCACGTAGTGCATCAGGCGGTTGGCTTCCTTTCGTTTGGTCGGCGATCGCAAGGGAGAACGCCAAGCCACCAGTTGGTCCCAAGCGGAATCGTAGCCCACGTGCCGAAACGTGTGCATCACTTCCTCCAGCCACGTCTTGCCCTGCGCGGACTCTTCGCCAAACACAATCCGGCGGCTCTTCTGTAGGTTCTCCCGCAGGTGATAAAAGTCCAAGCCGATGGCGTCCACCAAACCGTGAAACTCGATCTGGTTGCGAATCCAGGGGGCCCCGTCCACGTTGGCCACCTTCTCCTCTGCCTTGGGCAACTCTAGTTGGCACGCCATCCGCTGCATCAAACGCCCCGCCGCTTCGTGGTTGCCGCTGGTCGCCCCCACATAGCGGTGCTTCATCGTTTCGTCATAGAAGTTGGCCACCTTGAATTCCTTGTAGGCCTGATCGGCCCCCGTTTTCGCGCGAGGCAAGGGCCGACAGCGACGGCCGCGCCGGCGCCGTTTTTCGCGAATCTTCGTCCGCCGCTTCTGCTTCTCTTCCGCGGTGACCAGCGGCACTTGGACGCCGTCACACCCCAGATACAGCCGGGAAACGCCCTCGGTCGTGCGGCAGTCCGCAGCCGTCCACGGCGGCTGCAACTCCCCGCGCTGCAAGACCCGCAACACCGCCTTGCCCTCCCCTTCGATCAACTGCCGCAACGCTTCCTTGCTGATGGACCAATGCGCCGCACGCGCCAGATTGGCCGCGGTCTTGGCAAAACTAGCTGAATCTTGATTCAACCGACACGCCATCTCCCGCACCCCTTCGCTGATCGTCGCTTCGGCTTCGTCCAACCAGCGGTCTGCCGGCGTTTCGCTTCCTTCCTGTCGACAGTGCCAACGAATCCGCCAAACATCAATCCGCCCATTGATGGTCAGGATGCTGGTGGACTGCTTTCCTTTATGCCGTTTCTTCTTTCCCGTCGCGGCGCTGTTCGGAGGGGGGAAAAGCGGCTTCCGCCGCGTTGACTTTCATCTGGATCGCCTTTTCGTAGGCGACCTGGCGAAAGCGATCCAAGGCATCCCTCGCTTTCTCTTCGCTATCGCGAATCACTCGACCCTGCGGCGCCTGTCCACCGCCTCGGCTACCTCCCGCAACGCACGCTCGAACTCCGCTCGCATCTGCTCTTCGTAGGCCTTCCGGTCCAACTTGGGTAGTGCCATCGCAATTTCCTCCTGTGTGGCATTATGCTAAAACCAAGACGCCAACCCAAGTTATACAGCCTCCCTATTGTTCGCGCCAGTCATATTTGCCGCACACTCGGTTCCGAGCTAGTTTACCAACCGCACGATTCATGTTAGGATTACTCGGATTGGCTTCCGGGGTTGTAGCTCAGTTGGTAGAGCAACGGACTTTTAAGGTTATAGCTACCACCGCAAACTACCCCGCAAAACGCGGCAAATACCTTGTTTTCAAGGCTTTTCCTCACTACGGCCACTTCCTCGAATATAGTGTATAAATGTGTAGAAAAGTGGCGTTTCGGGTGTCAAGACACCTGGTAGTGTACAGGTGGGCGACTTCTCCCTGATAGCAGTAGAATCTCAGATTCCCACGCAAACCGTAAACGACAATGACGAATCGGCTGCCGCAGGCGCGGGGACAGGGATCGGGGTATCGGCCTTTTTCGCCAGCCGCGGTATGAGGTCCACGGCTTGCAGGTCGGCCGAGGTGTCAAGATAGTGCCGGCGAGTAATGGCGTCCGAAGAGTGTCCCAACTGCATGGTTGCATCACCGCCCGCCCGGTGCATGAGGGTGGCAGTTGTGCGCCTGATCCGCTGCAACTGGTCGCGGCGGCCGAATGGAAGCCCGGCCCGTTTGAGTGTTTTACGGATTTGCGAATACCACGTAGCCGAACACATCACGGTGTAAAAAATAAACTCCCGCTCTGGTTCGCGGATTGCCTCAATAGCCTCCAGGGTTGATTCGCTGATCCTCAATAGTTGGTCGTGCCGTTGCTTGCCGGTTAGACCCGCCCGGAACAGGATCGCCGGAATATCGGGGCGTATGTCGGAAAAGAGCAGCCGCTTGATTGTGCCGCCGCGCTGTCCAGTGTCGTAAGCCACGAGAATGATCGCCAGCAGGATTCGGGATCGACGGATGCCTTGATGCCATCCCGGGGTGGACTTGGCGGCTTCAATCAGACGTGACATTTCCTCGGGCGTGTACGCTTCGGGCATCCTGTTGGTTGCTGATATGTGGGGCACGTCCGGCACTTCCGTCAGCAATCCCCTCTTGTGTGCGTAGGTCGCCAGGGCGATTAGATGTTTGCGTAAGGTTCGGGTTGTATCGGGTCGGTGTCCCCGAGAATAGTGACAGAGAAACTTATTGATCTTGTCTTCCGTGAGGTCGTCGAGGATGGGTTGCCGATGTAGTGCCCTTGCGAAGCTGCGCAGGGTCACGCCGTAAATCCCGGCCGTTGAATCCATCAGCCGCTTGTTCGGCCGGTAGTAATCGTCGAAAAACTTTACAAGGGGCGTACAGCCGTTTGACTTGCTGGGCATTGTCGTGACTCCAAGAAAGACCACGAGCCGTTGCACCCGCTTACAAGCACCCGAAGAGTGCCTCGCGGCCTTGGTCCCCGGCTACCCGGATCATTCCTTGGTTACGCGAACGGACGCAACGGCTCGTGGCCTGATAGATCATCTTGGAACCTTTGGAAGGGTTGTAAGCCCTTGGCGGTCTATGATTCGACCGCCGCGGGCTATTATCGGTTATCGAGGGGAAACGTCAACCCCCCGCCTCTTCGCTTGATCCGCTCTTTGGCACAACTGGGGCACGTGCAATTCGCCACTTCGCCGGTGCAGCCGGCCTTGCCCAACGTCGCCGCCGACTCGCCCGCCTCCGCCGCGGCTACCGCCGGAAAGTGCGATTTCGCCGGCGACGGCTCGCGTCGATTCGATCGACCAGACTGCGTCGACGTGGCCGACGATTCGCCCGGGCCTTGCATCGACCCCCGCCGGTTCGGACGTGCGCGGTCCGGCTCGCTGTCGGTGGCGGTATAAGGCTCGCAAGCGGTCGCCTCCTCTTCGCTCAGTTTCTCCCACGTCGCCCATGCCGCCGTCAGTTCTCCCGCCAGGCAGTCAGAGACCTCGACACAGTAGACGTTGACGGCCGCTTCGCCGTCGATCACCACGTCCGCCACGCGCCAGAGCCGGCCGTCGACGCTGCCAATGCAGCTCCCGATCGCGGGGACCGCCGGCAAGCTCCGCTGCTCGGTCCCCACGCCTCGAAAATGGAGTTGAACGTCGATCATGTTTTCCGCCTTCCGTTGAACCTGTATTCGCATAGCGGACAGTAGATGCTGCCCGGCGGCCGGCGGGATTCGCTTCGGAGCGAGACAGCCCATACAATGATCCGGCGCCATGCGGCTTGCCGTTGTTGGACGATCGCCGGGCAAGCTCCGCCCGGCAACGGTCGCATACCTGCCAGTTGACCGCGGCCGGCCGCTCGGTGGCAGATTATGCACTCGCGGCCGGTCAGATTCGATTTCTTTCATTGCTGGCCCCCCGTCCGTGTATCTTTGTGCCAGTATCCGCCCTCCCGCGGCCGATCCGTCCGAAAACCGGCCTTCTGTGCGTTGCGCCTGTGCGTCCGAAGGGGTCTGGTCGATGTTTGATACCTTTCGGGCAAGTGCCCCTAGAATCGCCTCCTACGGCGTCGCTGCCCGCTCTGCCTTCACGATTGCCCCGAGCACCAGCCGCCGGATGAACAGCCGCGAACCGGGCACGGCCACGGCCAACATCCACCAGTCCGCGTTTCTTCGCCTCCTCGGCCAGCCAATCGACGATCGTCTCGAGACGCTCCCGACACCACCCAGGGCCTTCGCGGTTCATAGTGGCGATTCGATCATTGCAGTTACACTTCCGCGTCGGGCCTTCTCCTACCCAGCGGAGAATGGCGTCATGCAGGTAGTCGCCCGGGCCGGGGAGGGTACAAGGTCTGATAGGAAACCTCCCGCGATTCCATTTTTTCCAACCGCAGCGGGTGCAAAATGAACCGCTCTGGTCCGGGACGCAGTTCATTCGGGAAACTCCAAAATCGCGTAAGCAATCGGCTCATCTGGAGGTGAACAATATCCACCTGCGGCATAGACTGACACAAATGGAATCTGCAACGTAAAATCTCGCCGGCCGGGCAGGCCACGCCCGTGGAAAACGCGACCCGCCGCGGCCGGCTCACGAAAGGATTATTCCGACCACTTCATTCGGTCGGGGTTCATTTTCTCTTCGGCCAAAACCGACAGCCGCTTTTCCAGCTTGGCGATTTCCACCCGGTCTGAATCGTTGGCCTTTTCTGCCGCGGGCGCCTTGTCGCGTTGGGCCTTTAACAACTTGATCTTGTTCTTGGTTTCATCATACAAGACCTTGATTTCGCGCTTGTCCCCCGCCGCGGTATAGATCGACGGACGCTCACCGCGCCCGAGTTGCCCGGCCAGTTCTGTTTGCCGTGCAATCGCGCCCTCGATTTTTTGCGGCGTTTGTCGCTGTCCAATCGCCCGCCGCAACTTGTCGATTTTGTTGCGAACCTCGGTGGCCTCGGCGCTGATCGTCGGGCAGGCCGTTTCCGCCAATGTGCCGGTCGCGCTCGTCTTCACCCGCTGCAAATCAGCCCTTGCGTCCGCGGCCGCGGCCTTTTCTGAGGACACGTAGCCCAGGCGCTGCGTTTCGTCAAAATGTCGTAGCGCTTCGTGTAACTCCCTAATCGTCAGATAATCCACGATCAACTTATTGCCGAAGTTGACGGCAGACGCGACGACCTCCAACTGCTGGCATTCCTGTTCCAATCGCGGAACATCCTCGCGCAGAACACGGTCGGCCTCGCGCCGCCGGCGAAGGCGCCGAAGGTCGGCATCGAAGTCGGTCGTGAGTCGATCGGCCGCGTCCAAAACGGCTTCATCCGCACCATCGTTGTCGTCGCCCGCCGCCTGGATAACCATTTTGCGATATGCGCCTTCGGGGTCGCCGGTAATTGCCTTAACACCATCAGTAATCTTTTCCAGAACGCTCATTGTCGAATCCTTTCGTTTAATCAGTGATTTTTCGGACAAACTCTTTCACCTCGTCCGCGTCGGCGAGGTCAGTCGCATCGTTGAACTGTTTGCGCATGTTGGGATCATACGAGCCGTCCGTTGTTATAGCCGCGGCGAATTGCTTTGCGCCTTCGGGGTCGGGAAGGTCCAGGGCTTCGATGATTCCACGGCGGACATATACTTCGCAGTTCCAGGAGATAAGAGCGAATCTCCGCCGGCGTGTGGCGGTAGGAAAGTCCCGTATCCATCGGCGGAAGTGCCCAAATGGGAAAATTGATTTCCGCGGCGACGGCCTCGACGAGCCGCTTCTTTTCGGTCGCCGGGTCGGAACTACCTCAAACAGCCCGCAAGTGGTGGCCGGGTCGGCTACCAAATCGACGGACTGGACTTTGACGATTTCTTCGACCACCACCTTGCCGGTGCGGCGTGAGACGTTGGCCTCGACGTTGTGGGAGAATCCCACGTTCTCGGGCGCGTGTTCCGCGTCCCACATAAGCTGCTCCGCCAGGGCGTGCTTCGGGTTGAAGTGGAAGTCGCCGCGGAGGCCGCCCGCGTCTGCCACAACGCCACGGATTCGGCCAATTCGGTCTTGATAATCCCGCGGCCCGGTCGCGCTTCCCTTCGGATGATTCACGTTGACGCTTGCGTTTTCGTACAACGGGATTGCCCCGCGAAGTGTGCCGTCTGGATAGGACCGGCCATTCTTCGATTCGTGGCCGATGATCCGACAACCGCGGATGATCCCGGCCTGTCGATCGACTTTCACCCCGCCGCCAATCGCGGAGTATTCGAGCAGATTTTCGTTTCCCATTTTCTCGATTCCTTTCAGATTTCATAACCACGTGGAAAAAGTGAATCGCCCAGGCCGTCGGTCAGGTCGCCCATCCACGGCCGGCCCAACGCTTCGAGCATGTGAGGCAGAACCGTCAGCAGTGCGGACAGCCGATCCGAATGGCCGTTTTCGTTTTCCGCCAGTTCGATCTTGCAGCCGTATGGCCGCTCCACTACTCGCGCACCGTAAATATCCTCCATCAAGAGCGGATTGGGGTACAGTTCCAACACCTCGTCACGAAACGCTTGTTGCAGTGCCGCGGCCTGTCGAACCAACACGTTGCCCGTGGCCCTCTCCGCCGTCACGTCAAACCCCATCCCGGTCAACTCTTCGCAGACGCGGAGCATCTCCCAACTGTCACAGAACACGGCCCGGGTGTGGAACAGGTTCCCCTGCAAAATTATCTCATCTTTGATTCGCTCCAGCCGGCACGGCGGGGCCAGGTCAACCACTCGCGCGACCCGCAATTTCCCTTCCGCGTGTCGGCCCGTCAGCACAACCACGGCCGCGTGGTGCGTGGTCAGGCCAGCGTCAACGCCAATCGCGGCATATCGTGTCCTGGAATCGGACCCGCTCCCATTGCGGCCCGGGGTGGACGATGCACCGCTCGATTGCGTCCACCGGCAGAGAATCGCCCCCGGCCGCAACCCACTCGCCCTGATACAGCCGCCGAAACCGGGCCGGCGGGTTTCGCTTCCGCGCCTCGTCGATGTCCGCTGCCGATTGCCACGGCGGGGTGGCCGTCACCTTGATAAAATGCCAACGATCATCGACGCGATATATTTCCCGCCACTTCCACGCCCACGATTGCAGGAAGCCCGCGTTGGTGCAAAGCAAACCGAAGGCGTCGGGCATCTTTGCAAAGTTATCGGCGACCGTCTGTGCGAACGATTCGTTGCTAATGTGGCTCACCTCGTTCAAGAGGATCATGTTCGGCCGGGCGCCGTGGCTGCCCGTGCTGTCCGTCGTGAGGATTTCGCACTCGCCCCCGGTCGCCTGATTCACGATCCGCCACCGCTGTACGTCGATCCGCTCGGCAAGCCAGGGATTCGCGGCAAGCCAATCCTGAATTGCCCGCTTCACTTCCCCGCCCTGCCCTTGATCGTCGGCCGCCACCTGTATCAGCACCGCCCAGGGCGAAAACGCCAACAGCCAGACGATGCACAACGCCCCGAGGGTATCTTTCCCCAAACCCTTGACGGCCTCCAGCCAGATTCCACGCCGGGGTGGTCGATGCCGTTGGGCTATCGCCAACAGGCACGGGCCGGCCACGATCAGGAAGTCCCGCTGCTCTGCCGTCCACACGTCGCCGAATCGGGGACCTTCCGGCGCAGCCGCATATCGGCGAAAAACTCCATCGGGTCGGCCGCGTAGCTCTGGATTTGCTCGGGTGTCATTCCTTGCCCTCCATGCACCGAGCCGACGGCGCCGGGCCGCCGGCCGGGCTTGTGCCTGCGCCGCGTCCAAGGCGTCCCACAAGCTGCCCGCGGCCTGGCCCTTGCCGCTCAGGCCCAACCGCTCGATAGCCCTGTTACGCTCCAACGTGGCCCAGCAGACGGTCTTGAGCAGGCTCAGCACTTCGGCCGCGGGTAGCTCGGGATCGGCCACAACAAGCCGCTGCGCAATCAGGGCCGTGGTTTCATAGCGGGCTGCCAGATTCACTTCGGCATAGTGAACCGGCGTCAACTCGCCATGCGCCTTGCGGACGTGCGCCTCCAGGTCCATGCGCAGCCGTTTGACGTAGCCTTGAATGGCCCGGTATCGCTTGCCCAAATTGCCCAACACCATGCCGTGCCGCTGGGTCCGGCCGCCGTGTTTCGCTGCGTTTGTATTGCCTTCCGTGGCTCCCATAACGGTCTATTGAACCGTTGCCCTTCCCGGCGTATCACCTTATACGCCAATGCGTTATGTATCCTCACCCCAGCACCCAGACACCCGTTGACACCCGCTTGCACACTTTATAGGCAGGATTCCCCGCCCGCTGCCTACCACCCGTCTGGACTGTAGACTTTCGTCTGCTGACTCGCCGGCCGAACGTGGCCGGCCGAAGGTCCCATCGTCCCCTGTCCGTCCCGTCGGATTGCTTCCCCACGCTTTGGGAAACCTTTCCTCCTGCTGGCCGGCTCTCTCGCCGAATTGAGACTTGTCTGATTTCTCCCTTTCTCGATTCGCCCCTCGCTCATCTGTTCGCCTGCTGGCCTCATCGCGCACCCCGAGTCTCCCTTGTGATAAAGGGGTAGAGTCCTGTCTCTGCGTTGTACGACTGACTCATCTGACTTGCGTGCTGAGCAACAAAACCTTATACTGACTTTCGGTTTATCACGTGTGGACCGGGACACGCTCGGGGTTTGATGGATCGACTACCATCTCGTTGCCCGGGGGCCTTTCAACTTGGTTGGGCTGAAAGGTTTCATTTCGGTTCCATCGCTCAGCAGCCGGGGACTTTTTCACCCGGCTCTTTTTGTATTCCGGTTCCTTTTCGGATCGGGGTAGGACTCCGGCACAATTCAACCCGCCCGCGTGCCACACGCGGGATCGTACAACTCGGTCAGTGGCCGTTCGGGGCGCGACGCCCGTTACGCTTTTCGGCCTACTACTCATAATCACCTCGCCAGTCACCAAGTGTGTCGAACACCACCCTCCGCACTGCCGTCAGCTTTGCTGCGTCGGCCTTCTCCTGCTCGACCTCATAGTTGAACGCTTCCGGGTCGATCACGGCGTCTATTGCCTCACGTAGCACGTCCTGAAGGGTTGCCGGTGACAGTGCCTCCAACTCCCAAACGTCTTCGCCATGTTTGGTGACGAAGTTCAACGCAATGCCTTTGTACCCTTCCTCTTCCTTGCCGCGTTTTTTGGCTTTCATTGTGGGTGGAAGGTCATAGTCGGCAACCTGCTCGGCGGTCAACGCCACCTTGATCGGCTCGATTTGTTCGATGTCAAAGTCATCTCGAAGCGACCGGGCGAAGCTGTGGATAATCTCTTCGCCGTCAGGATCGAAGTCGGAAAGCATCAGAAGCACTAGCCGATCCTTGCCGCTTTTCTCGAATCGCTCAGCAATATCATGGCGTGGCCGCAGACTGCAATAGCCGCGGCCGATGGTCATAGGGATGGTGAACTGTGCGGCAA
Source organism: uncultured Planctomycetota bacterium (assembly GCA_963733145.1). Classification (GTDB taxonomy): domain Bacteria; phylum Planctomycetota; class Planctomycetia; order Pirellulales; family Thermoguttaceae; genus JAHIKV01. Next base: position 725,502 of record CAVTCJ010000013.1, read on the forward strand.
CCGGCCGGATGATCGGCTCGATGGTATTTTTCTCGCCGATGATTTCGATGTGGTTTGGTTGCGACTGCATCAAGTCCCGCCAATAGTTCTGGCAGTATTCACCCATCTCCTGTCCGATGTACGTTTGCACGTCTCGATGGGCGGGCCATAATGATACAGGCCGGGTTAAATCTTGAATAATCTCCATCGGGATGTGGCCGCTGACACGGCGCGGGTAAACAATTCGCACAGCGCTTGATAGCTCCGACGGTCATTACAATAGACGGACCCCGGCTTACTGGCATGAATCAGCGGCGGATCGTTCAATAAGGCGTAGTGAATCTGGCGGTCGGAGAGAGGCCAAAACTTCCGGCGCTCATTGATTGTCCGCTTGATAGCGTCCAAGAAGGGCCGCTTTGCCTCCGTGATATTGGCCCTCTTTTTCTCCCCGCGAAGGGTGATAGCAACCGAATTCAGCTACTAGACTGATTTTGCCGATGTTCGATCAGCGATTTGTAGGCGGCGGCGGGGTCGGCCGATACTACTTCCTCACGTAGCTTTTCGTCAAACGTCTTGATCCGCTGCCGGTTGAACTCCCGAAGGGCGACAATGAATTGCGGATTGATTTTGCCATTGCCGTTTATCCTTCGCTGGATCGCTGATACCCGGCAGGGCACCTTTTTCAAACCCGCCAGCTTCGCCGCTGCGTGTCGCCTGTGGCCAGAGATGATGAATCCGTCCGGGGTCACGACAAGCAATTCCTGTATTCCATGCTCGCGGATGGAAGCGGCCAGGGTCTTCACCTCGGGATCAGTACAATCCACGGGGCGGTAGAGTTGTGCATTTTCTGGCGAGGGAAAGATTTCGTTGATCGGAATAGACCGAATCAGGTCTTTACTGTTTTTCGGCTTCCGTGCCGTGATTATGCTCATCCTGCTGCCCGCCTTTCGCCGTGAGGGCCGAAGAATTCCATGATGTTCTCGGGCTGTCGGCGCCGTCGCCGAATCCGCGGCATGGGCGGCTGGACCGTTCGGGCTGCCTCGAAGGCGGCCAGGTCGGCGGGGCTGATCCTGAACCGCGGCCGCTGGGGGCCGTCGCCGACGTTGACGGCTCGAAGCTGGCCACACTTAATCCAAATCAGAACCTTATGAACATCGACCCCGAGCAGTTCGGCAACGGCTGGGGGCGTCAGATAGCGGCGGCCGGAGGTCACTTGCGGCATGGCTTGGCCTCCGCTGGTACACGCTGCCTATCTATATATTCAACTATGTCATTCTCCGAAAAACGCACCTCTCCGTTCGATAAGGCGATGCTCGATAGTTTGCGACGGCGGGCAAGAGTGCGAACTTGAGCCGGGGTGAGCGAAAGCACCGCAGCCGCATCGGAAATTGATAGTAGTCGCGTAGTCATGCCCGCATTTTTTCACGGACACGCGAACAGGTCTATAGCAACAACAGCCCTATGTGCAGCAGAGTGCAAGGAAGTGCATCAAAGTGCATTGAGTGCAAACTACGAAGCCGGGCTGTGTTGTCGAGAATGGTAAACGTGGTATGCGGTTGGCATATCGCCAATTTGCATCCGATACTTTCGTCCAACCTCTTCGTGCCAGTATTTCGATAATACCGACTTTCGGACTTGATTCCGGTGGCAAGTAAAATATTTGGCGATGTCTTGCAAGGTCATCGGCTCGGTCAGATGTCGTTTCTTCGGCATGGTATTGACATCACACCATCGCACCACCTCATCCACGGCCAAGAGGCAGTCGTGAATCGTCGCTACCAGTTGCGGCTCGGTAGGTGGGGCCGTTGTGCCCGACATCGCGCGCATAGCCCGCCACAATTCAGTAATCCAATACTGTGCGAAACAGGCGGAATCGCTTGGATCGTCCGTTAGCCAGTCGTTGCGTAATGTCTGGCAATACTCGCGCAGCTCGGTCGGCACTTTCCACGGAGGCAATTCGCGGTGGACTTCCCGCGGATCGGGCAGAATGACAAGGCGGCCATGGGCTTCCAGCCAGTCGTTTGCTATTGTGCGCAGACGTAGCTCCGTACATTCCAAGGGACAGTCCTGCAAGAGAGATTCGATGTCCGCTTCGCAGACGCCCACATCTTGTAGATATTCACGCCGCTCATCTACGGCTGGAACTAAGACGGCCTTCGACTTCGATTTTCGTTTCGTCGCCATGATCCTTCACCCTTTCGGCCAGGCCGGCCGGGCGACTGCCGCAGGCGGTGAAGATTCCCGTGGACAGTCGCCGGCCGATTCGCCGCCGTCGCGGCTCCCGGCAATGTTCAATTTACTTCGTTTCCTCCGAACTGAAAAGCCATTTTCTCACGTGCTCTGTGACGGCCAGCAGCCGGTCGTCGTCGATCCACTCCCGGTAGATGGACGCCATATCGTCGCGGGAATGGCCCATGATGGCGTCCATCGCCACCTGATCGCGTGAATCGCCGCCGATCGTTTCGCATACGTGGCGCAGAACGTAGAAGCCCAGCCGTGGCCGATGCAGCCCAAGTTTCACAAGCACCTTCCGAAACTCGCCACTGACCGGGCAGTGAAACACGTTTTTCTGGTTCTCACCTTTGGGGGCCAACTTCGGATAGCTTCCCCACGGCCCGCCGCGACGGGTCACAAAGACGAGTCCGTCGGCTTCGGGGACTTTCGGAGTCGGGCGCCGTGCGATCGCTTCACGCAAGGCGGTCACAGTTTCCGGCCATAGGGGGCATCGTCGCTCGATACCTGTTTTCGGTCGCGGATAATTCACCCAATTCCTGTCGAGGTCTAGGCCAGATAGAGGGAGCCCCCGGATGTCAGCATTGCCAAAACCACAGTTGACGCCAAGCAACACCATCGCCTTGAGTTGCATCTCTACATTGGCGAGAATCCGGCGGATGTCCGCGGCCTCCAACATCTTCGGGCCTTGTTTCGCCCTCTCGCGGCGCAGCACCTTTCGGCCGGGCTTCTTGAACGTCGGGCCGAATCTGATGGGGCGGTCGATCAAGCCCGCTTCATGGCCGTACTTGAAGATCGTGCGGACCCTCTGGACTACATTGCCGATCCCCACCGGGCCACGGGTGCGGGCCACTTGGCGACGTAAGCGGTCGAAGTCGTCGCCGGCCAGGTCGATAACCAGTCGATCCCAACCGAAACTATCCCCGACCTGTTTGGCAATGGAGTGGTAATCGGCAAAGGTCCGCGTGGATAACTCGCCGGTTTCGGTCAGGTGGCGCTTCGCATGAAGGAAGTGGTTGCACAAGTCGGCCACAGTCAGGCCGTCGGCCTTCGCTCGCGGCGTCCGGCCGGCGAGGAGTTCGTCTTTCTGTTCGAGCCAGCGCTCGAGGGCGGCCTTACCCTTCGGATCATCGGCCGTCTTGCCGAAGTAGACCAGCTTGCCGCGGACCTTCTTGGCCCACCGGCCCGTGGCATGAGGAAAGAGGGGAAAATCGGGGTGCGGTTTGCACACCTTGTCAGGAGGACGATTTCGTGTAGACTTGGACATGAGCATTACCCTTTCGCTTGATGTGTCAGGGTGGTGTCAGTGACACCTGTCGGCCATAACCGGCAGGTGTCGTTTTCATGGTCCCAAGTATAGCAGGTGTCATAACGGGTGTCAAGCTATCAGGATACAAGCAAACGACTTGCGTCATAAGTGCTTATACAGCAATACTTTACGGGGTTGTAGCTCAGTTGGTAGAGCAACGGACTTTTCCTAACGCGAAGATTCACAAGGGTTTACGCCAGTATCGACCGCCTCGTCAGTCGCCTCTTTTTGCCCGACAGTACCCAGAACAGTACCTAGACCGGCTTTTTCGTATGCGTCCCACACCGCGTCCGCCGTGGCATTGGCGTTGCGGCCGACGTAGTACCGTTGCGTGGTCTCGATGGTTTCGTGCCTCATCAAGGCCATTAAGACCTGGGGCATCACCAGCATCGACCACCGTTCCCCAAACGACCGGCGGAGGTCGTGTGCGGAGGCGTGCTTCACCTTGCCCGTGGCGGGATCGGTCGCCACTTTGACCCCGGCCAGTCGGCCGATGCGGCAGATCGTCTGTGAGATGCGGTAATAGGCGACTGACGGACCGCCCGTCGATCGAAAGGGGCTTGAAGACCCGCCCGTGCGCTCGGCCTCGGGGATCGCCAGCAGGAAGGCGACAAATTCCGGGGCGATGGGCAGGAGCCGATCGCGCCGCCCTTCTCCAACTCGGCGATAATGTGCAGCATGGGCCGTCGGCCGGAAAGGTCCACGTGCAGCTTATCCGAGCGGTCCCAATAGAGGTTCAACGCCTCGCCGAGCCGGAGGCCCGACCACCAGAGGCCCAACAGCAGTTGCCGCCAGGACTGCATAACCTCGACGGAGGGGATCGTGGGCGGTCGGGTCTTCGGGGCCTTCCGCTTGCCCTTCCGCCCTTGTTTCGAGGCCGTGGCGGACCGCCTCGCCGGATCGGGCGTGAGGCCCTGGGTGATCTTGTCGAGCATCCGCTCGAATTCCTCCGTGGTGATCGGCCGGCCCTTCATCGGATCGGCCCGGCCGCTGCGCGGCTCGCTTCGGCCGGCGAATTTTGGGCATGGCCGCCAGGAGCCCCTGGTCCACCGCCCAGTTGAGCGCGGCCCGGAGGTGCCCCAGATGACCGGCTATTGTCGCCTTGGCCCGTCCTCGCCGCCGTAGGTCCGCTTGGAGGAAGGAAATCCGCTCGGCCGTCAGTTCCCGCAGCAGGCCCGCCTTAACCTTTGGAAGGATGGATTGAGGACGTTGAAGATCCCGCCCACCTTCTGCGCGGTTCTTTGGCGCCAGCCCCGGCAATACCTCGTCCTCGTACCGGAGGCGGAATTGCTCCCACGTCAGCACGAAGCGCCCCTGGGCCTTGCCGCTGTTGAGTTCATCCTCCCAGCGGGCGGCCGCCTTGCGGGCGTCTTTTTTGCTGGCCGTGCCGGAGGATTTCCCGCACCTGCCGGCCCGTCAGTGGATCCCGGTACCGGAGGATCAGGTTGGAGCAATCGCCGTAGCGAACCACGTGAACCTTGATTGGATCGTTCATGGAATTCACCCACCTTTCGAGCGAAAGCCCCCAATGGCCGTGATTTCGCGGCCGTCGAGGGTTTCGGATATTTTGGCCGTCACGATCGGGTCGAAGAACTGGTTATAAACCTCGCAACGTCCGATCTGCGTGAGGCTGGCCGCGAAATCGACCGCCGCCAGCAGGTCGGCGTTTGCAGCGATGACGATCGCATCGCGATGTTCCTCGTGGATCGACGCCAGAGCCGCTTCGACGGCCGCTGTCCCAATCGTGTTTCCGCTGCAACTCGATCGGCCGAGGCCCCTGAGGAGGGCCACACAGGCCGCGGCGACCGTCAGCAGGTCGTCTGGGCTCCAGCCGTCGGGCGTCGCCGGCCAGAGCGGCCGGCCGTCGCCGATCGCCTCGATGATGTTCACCGCCCGGGCTCGATCGAATCGCAACGGAAACATCGGATCGGCTCCTATCGCTGTGGGGCCGGCAGGCAAAGTCTGCCGGGCGGGGGTACTTCTGTTTTCAACAAGGCCCTGGGTGCGCGACCGGCCGGGGCAGGTGGCGCGGCGCCATCGACGTTGGCGCGGGCAATGCGTGGGTCGATGTAGCGCTGAGTCACCGTTGTGCCGCTGTGGCCAAGCTGGCGGGCGGCGGCGTCGATGCCGGCCGCCGCGGCAATGTGGCTGGCGGTCGTGCGACGGAACTTGTGGTACAGGTCGCGCCGGGTCAGAGGCAGGCCGGCACGGTGGAGAATGTCCCGCAAACGTGCCCACATCTGTTTCTCGGACCACGGGAAGGGGAATAGCAGCCGGCGGTGGCGGTTCCATTCGTCCTGCAGGATTTGCAGCGCGGATGTCGTTTGGTGACTCAAGAGAAAGCGCTGCTCGGCTTTCTGTTTTTGGACCTCGGCCGGCACTGTGAGCCACCCGGTGCGGACGTCCAGGTTGGACACCTCGACCGAGAAGGCCGTGTTCAACCGGATACCCGAGTCGAACATCACCAAGACCAGGGCCGTCCAGAACTTGCAGGCGGGGATTTCCCCGACCATGCCCTTCGTGGCCGCACAAGCCGCGAGAATGAGGCCCATATCCTCCATCGTCCAGGCGGTGGGCAGGCGGCGGAATACCTGCATCTTATCCACGCTCGGCCAGCCATCGAGGGCTCTTCTTGTGGGCAAAGGCCAGACGCAGAGGATGTCGGCCCGGTTGTTGTTGACCGTGGGACGGGCGTAGCCCTGGTCGAGCATGTGACCCATGTAGCCTGAAACCAGTTCGTCGGAAAGGTCCTCGAACATGACGTTCCGGCCAGCGAAGCGGCAGAGGTGGCGAATGGACATCAGCACGTGCTTTTTCGAGTCCGGGGTTGCCCCGACCATCTTTTCGGGCAGGTAAGTAGACACCGCGAAATTGAAGAGGCTCCCCGCCACGTCGAACGGCCCGTTTAGTTTCGCTCCAGGATCGCCCAGCAGCCCGCTGGCACGCTCGGGGAAGGTTCGGGGATTACCGGCCCGGATTATCGCTCGGACGTATGAGGTGTATTTGCGGGCACACTCGCCGCTGATGCCGCCGGCCTCCATCCACTCGCGGAATTGGTCGATCGAACGCTCCTTGATGGACCGGAGGGAAGCATCCGCGGTGCCCAGGAACTGGATGAACTTGGCCAAGGCCCGTTTGTGGTGGCGCGTGGTGTGCGGCGACCAATTCGCGGCTTTGGCCGGCAGATATTTTCCGTAGAAGAATCGAGTGAGCGAGTTGCGGCGGAGCCGATCCTTCGCGGAGGTCTTCTCTGCGGCGGCGCAGTTCTGCTTTCGCCTGTTGGATTTCCCACTTCCCGCCGGGAGCCCATCGGGTAATACTGCCAGCCGGCGGGGGATTTTCGCCGTTTCTCCCACACGTGGGGCACGTTCTCTCTTTCCGGGATTCGTCGATGTTCGCCGACAGACCCGGGCAACCGCAAATCAGACACTTGCCGCCGCAACCTCGCTGCCGGCGGTGCCATTCACTCGCTTTGGGTGTGTTTTTCATAGGACACCTCCCCTCTCCCAAATCACGTGCTCGATCTCTGGCGCAGTGGCTCGGCGACGGCCAGGGACTCGACGGCGAATGGCTTGGCGTAGTAGTGCGGCGTGTGAAAGTGGATGACGATATGGTCGTCGTAGAGGTTTAACGATGCCCAAAAAGTTTGATCCGGCCGCCGGTTCATGCGGCGGACGATGCGGGCCAGGTCGAAATAGACCTGCTGGAAGGGTCGTTTCGTCTCGACCCACGTAACCTTGTCGGTCACGTCGTTGACGATCTGGATTCTGCAACCGGTCATGGTCCTGTTCTTTCACAAGAAAGGCCACAGGCCCGGCTACCCGTTACAAAGCTGTCGGAGACAGCCGTCCGGCCTTGCTCCCCGCCTACGCGGATCGTCGCTTGGTTTCGGACACGGATAACCGGGCCTGCGGCCTGATGCGAACGGAACATCGTTGAATCTCCGAAAGGGTTTGTAGCCCTGGCGGCCGTACAAGATTTTCGACCGCCGGGACCATTCTTTCTCCTCTCTCCACCAATGTCAAGTACCCCCCAGGAAACACCGCCGATTTCGACGTTGGAGGCCCGCAACGCCGGTTTCAGCGTTGGCCGCGGCTATCGCCGCAAATGCCGGTCTTGGCCGACGGGATCGGGATATTACCGGCCGCTTGTTTCGTAACACTCCCCGCCGGCTCCGGTGATGTCGCCGGCGACACCGCAGGTCTTAGGTCTTGGGTCTTGGGTCTTGGCTAAGACCTAAGCCCTAAGACCCAAGACCTCTTTCAATGTCGTCTATCGCCCGGGTCGCCGCTGCGGCCGCCGAGCGTGGGGCGATGGTCTAATTGGCGGTGGTCAATGTTGCCGCTGCCCGGTTTCGATTCGCGCACGGCCCGCGTGTTCTCCTCGATGGCCGCCTTGAGTCCGTCGATCGACTCAGCGACGCCCTGCCACGTCTTCACGTCCCGGGTTTCCGCCTCGTAGCGCGGGTCAACGCTTTCGCCCATTAGCTTACGATAGCGCTGATGAATCCGAATTTGCTCGTGAGCCGCCGTAACCGTGGTGCGAGGAGTCGCGGCCGAAAGCCTTCTCTTCGCCGCCGCGGATTCGCACCGCCTCGCGGTAGAGTTCCGGGTCGTCTTCCAGGCTTCCAGATTCGATAGCAGCTTGAATCTGTTGTCCTTTCACACCGGGGAGCCATTTGAACGTGCCCTGCGCGATGTTCTGGTACGCCTTGCCGAATGCGTCCTTTTTGGAGTATTCGTGGGCCTCGACGGCCTCATAGACATTCGTCTCGGTGCCCAATACTCGGTTTGAGGCGGTTTTTTTGCTTTCGCCGATGCGTGCCAATTTCGCCGCACGGAGGGATTCGTCAGTGGATGGCAAACCGAGGACTTTGTGAAAATATCCCTTCGATTGCTGTACGCCCGAGAGAATCCGATTATATTCCGCCTCGTTTGCCAGCAAATTCGACATTGCCACCACGCCCTCTTGACGGCCGAAAACCTTTTGGAGTTGGGCGTTATCGAGATTGACGCGCCTTAATGGCCTTGAGTTGCGCCATGAGATTCGGCCCGGCCTGCTTAACCGCCGCGCCGACGTATTCGCGGAGTTTCGCCACGCTCGCATCTATGACGTGCCCCTCGTCATCAGTCGCAACGCCGCCGGGGCCGATTTGCAGGGGCACGTTTAGGCGGCTCAGACCTTTCAGCAAGGAATTCACCCCGGTGCCGCCCTTCTCCGCGCCGCCGCTGGTGTCCATAATCGAGGCATTGATGGCATTCGCCGTAAGCAATTGTTTTTCGTCGACGCCCGCCATGCGGGCGAACGCTGCCGAGCCGGCGGACGCGGACAGCAGCGCGGTGGCCTGGCTGGGGGAGCCCTCCGACGCCTTCATGGCGATGTCCAACACCTGCTCGTTGCTCATGCGGTTGCCGTAGGCCCGCCGCAAGGCGGTGCTGCCGCGCAGGAGCCTCTCGGGGTCCTGCACAACGCCTTCCTTGTAGGACTCCGCGAACAGGTCCGCCTCGCCCTCCGCGCCGGCGGATTTAAGCGCGAAGGTCAACCGGGCGGCTTGGTTTTCCGACATTCCTGCTTTGGCGGCGATGGCCCGCGCCATGGCGAGATTTTTCTTAAATACTTGCGGACTGCCCTCGCTCACTTCGGCCAGCGAGCCGTAGGAGAATTCCGACTCCCGGGCCTTCGCGGCGGCGCGCTCCTCTGATCTGGTCGATTTCTTCGAGTCCCTTTTTGACCATGGCAATCGCCGCGCTGATGGAGACGACGCCCATCACGTAATTTTTCAGCGCCGACGGCGGACTCACCAAAGGCGGCCTGGCCCGATTTGGCGGCCGCATCCAGGGAACCCTTGGCCTGATCCACGGCCCGCTTGTATTCGTCTTGCGAGAGTTTGTTGGCTTTGAGCAGGACCCCGAGGCGCTCGACCTTCTTGTTGTACGCCTCCTGCGGCGTGGCGATGGCCCGCAACACCCTTTCGGCCTCGCGGCCCATTTCGGTTTGGGCCTTTTCCTGCTGCTTTGTGGCGGCCGTCATCTTCTTCGCGCCGACCCTCGGCCTTGGCTAGTCCGTCGGCCACCTTGCGGATGGCGTCCACGGCGGCCTTCTCGTCGGCGGTCAGTTTGTAGGCGATTTCACCAGCCATTGGGATTCTCCTCAATTTCGCTTTCAATCGTGATGGGAAACACCGCACCGCAGAATAAGCATTTAGCCCGGCCCGTGCGGTTCATCCATGTGCCCGGCTGCGGCATTTTTAGCACTTTGCAGTCCGAAAAGCCGCAGCGGGGACATTCGATGCAGTTTTCCAGAACCGTGTCCTCCGGTTCGAGGCCCGGTTTATTTTCCATCTTGTTTCCTCGCGGTCGTGGCCCGCTTGCGGCGCTGCTCGCGGCGGGCCGACGCGGTTTGGGCAGCAAACCAGTCGGCCGTTTTCCGCTGCTGCACCGCCTCGGCCGACGGCCGGGAAAGCAGGCCGCGGAGGTGCGGCGGGAGGATCGCGGCGATCTCTTCCGCGTCGAGGCTCGAGCAGCAAGTAGGCTTTTCGTTTTTGTGCCATGAAACACCTCGAATGAAAAATCTCGGCGGCCGGGGAGCCCGATCTAGGCTGCGACCCGGCCGCCGCGCGGTTGGTCAACGCCAACCAACCGCTTTCTTTACTCGCCCGCTCCGGTTGACCAGTAGAGCGGTTTGCCGTCGACGGCCGTGGCGGCCACGGAGAGCGAAATATCGAAGCCGAGGCCCCACTGACCCTCCCCGAGCTCGAATGTTCTGATAACCGGCTCGACAGAGCCCCGCAGGCCGGCCAGGATCAGGCTGGGGGCCTGCTCGCTCCGCGCGGCCAGGAGCCAGTTTGCATCGGAGCCCTGCAACAACGGGGCGAATTCGCCCTGCGCGGATCGACCATGCCCGTTGCGGACATCCGGCTTTCAACGCGGACCTCAAGGTCCGTCTCGTTGCCGGTCTGCATGGCGCGGCAGAGCCTTTTGGCGCTTTCCAGCAGTGCCGGCGGCACCACCAAAACACTCGGGATCAGCCCCAGGTGAACCGGGTCGGCACCCGCGTCGACGCTGGTCTTGCCGGCGATCGCGGCCATCGCGCGTATCAAGCGCTCGGCGCGAGCGCGGCGGTGGCGAGATTTCCGCGCTCGGCTGCGAACAGCGCGGTTCCGTCGCCGAGCGTCGGATTGCTCAGCAAAAGGGCCAAAAGCAAGTCTTGGACAATTCGCCGCGCGGCCGCGCCGACCTCTTCCATCGCCAGGCCGTAGATGCCCAGAACGCGGCCGTCCTCGATGTCCTGCTCGTCGAGGACGAACTGAGCCGCGAATTTTGCCAGGCGGAAGCCGCCGGCGGCGATGGAAAAAGCGACGGCGGGGGCCGTGTCGCCGCGGGCAAGCCTCGTAACCGCGGATGCACGTCGAGCGTGCCCAACTCGTTGAGCAAATAATTCGGTGCGTCGATCTTGCGGTAGCAGTTGGCCAGGCTGTCAGTCGCGTCGCGATAGCCTTGAAGAATCGACGCATTGAAAAATGCGCGATAGAGCGGCCGCTCCGCCGACGGTGCTGAACGCGGCTCGTACTCGATCACTGGGATTGTGGATCGTCGGGCCGCTTCGGGCCTGCAAGATTTCGCCGGCATACTCGGCGATGGTCAGGTTGTGAACGTTTCTATCGTTTAGAAGTGTCACGATTCAGGTTCCTTGATAAAAGTGTTAATGGGAAGGTAGTGTGTGGAGGTTGGACCGGCTCCGCGCGGGATCAGCGAAACGCCGGCCGGTTTTTCGCCGCGGCCATGGCCGCAACCAGCCGCCGCGTTTGCCGCGCCGCTCTTTGCGGCTGCGCTCGCGCCACGCTCCGGGCACGCGAGAAGGGATTCCCAACTGCTCTTCGCAGTGAACATCGGTTTTCAGGTCGGCGTGAAGAACGGCGCCGTTCCGGGCCTCGGGCCGGCCGAAAAGTGGTCCGGCCCAAATTTCCAAGCAGCGGCTCTTGGCCGCGGCGATCACGCAGAGACTTTCGGCGGTCTGCGCCGCGGGAAGCAACTTTTCGGCCTCCTGAAGATCCCGGGCGATGGCCTCGCTCTGCTCGATCGACGCCGGCCGTAGATACATCAGCCGGCGGAGGACGGATTGCAGCCGCGCCACTTCGGCCCTCGCTGCTACCAGGCCGGCGGCCTCGCGGCTCAGCTTATCGTGTTCCTGGAGGCAAATTTGATGCAGCTTCACGAATATCCGGGCCGAAGAGCAACTTTCCGGCACAGCGACAGATTTCGGCCTCGTCGTTTTGGCGAATGGCCGCCGCATAGCTGGCCAAGAGAACGGTTTCGCTGCTGCCCGTCGGCTCTCCAAAGGTGGGGGCGGCCCGTTCGGGGTCGGCAACTGTTTGCGAGATCGACTCCCGCAGGTCATCAGTCGGTTTTCGTCGCGTCATCGGAAACTCCTCGGAAATAGGGGGTTAAATGCTCATTTTTTCGTTTTCACGAAAGAAGGACTGTGTGTTTCAGGCGAAAGATAGCCGTGGGACACCGCTCGGGGTGGGAGGGCCTGGGAGGACCCGTCGGCTCGTCCAGGCGCGATTATCCATATCGTGCTGGCGCGGCCGCTGGGGCTGGGGCGGCGGTCGCCCGAGTCGATGATGTCGCCGGCGTCGCGAGCTCGCATCGTCTGGCCCGGGCCGTATCAGGAATCATTTGCAGGCGGCTGGCAAGCTCGTGGTCGGTGCAGCCACGGCGGCCAGAGCCCGCAATGCAGGTCAATACTCGCTGGCGACATGGTCGCGGCCGTCGATGAAACGGATTGAGCCGCTTGTCGGCTGGTGCTGCTGCTGTGAACATAAGCGGGCAATCGGGGGCCTGCGAATAATTCGAGTTGCGTCATGCGGTTTCACCCCCCTTCGCTCTGCGATCGAGCAGGTGTGGGGGAACGTCCACACTGGCCAGCAGTGGCCCCAACGCTGATCCACACTTAGCGGCCTCGCCGGCCAGCACGCTCGTAAAGTAGGCCGTCCTGTTGGCAATCGGTTTCGAGCCTCCATTTCCCTCGCCGTGATGGACAATCGCTTGAATGCCGTGGTCGATCCACACTTCCGGGATCGCATCAGCTTCGCGAAGAGCCGCGACCTTCAAGAGAAATATCCGATCGTCGGCATTCAACGGCCCCGGGAAGGCCGGATCGACCTTCTGGGAAAACTTCCGCCGGCAAAAATCCAAAACGCGGCGCATGAATCTCGAGACCAAGAACATAAATGGTCGTCTTCTTCTCTTCTCTCTTCTTCTCTTCTCTTCTCTGGTCCGCATTTTGTCCGCTTCGTGTCCGCTTCCGACGCGGACATTTTGCGGACCTTGGCCTTTCGGTTCGCGTCCTGCGCCCTCCGCTTGGCGGAACTGCCGTTGTGTTCCTCGAATCGGGGAATCACTAAAGCACCCGGCTCGACGATCAACCATCCCACATCCGAAACGGCGGCGCACCAGCCTTCAATTCCAAGTTCGCGGTCGAATACCTCGGCGGTATAACCCTCCAAGCGGCCGTCTGTGGTGAACTGGTCCCCGAGCGACCAAAGGCGCACAAGCGTCCCGATGATCGTGGCCTTGTCCGCTTTGAGTCTTCCCGCGATGCGGACAATTCGCGGATCATCCCAAAGATTCACGCGGATTTTTATCCAGTCGCCGGCCATCGATTCAATCCGGTCCTTTCTGGCTGGCCTCCGCGGCGGCCGTCGCTCGTAGGGCTTCACAGAGGGCAGAGCCCTCGACGAAGCAGCACCGGCCAATCCGCAGCACGGGCAGCCCGTGTTCACGCAGTCGTCGGAAGGAATGGCGGCCAAGACGAAGGCACCGGCGTGCCTCGGGCAAAGTATAGATCTCGGACACAGAGATTACGCCGGGGGCGGAGATCATGCGACGGCCTCCTGGCAGGAACCGGCGGGTTTCGGTGCCAGCTTTTGCCGCTCCCGTTGTGCTTGGATTTTCGTGCGTAACAGGGAGCGGAGGGCCTTGTCTTCGGCCGCGAGTGCGGCCAGTCGGTTGCGAATCTCATCCGCATTCAGACTATCCACCGCCGTCAGAATTTCCTCGATGGTGCTCATGTCGGCCAATTATGACCGACGTGCGGCTGGATGTATCCAGCGACGAACCTACGTGTTTACACGTAAGGTTCGTCGAGGTAATAACCGGCCCCTCGTTTGTTCTTGACGCCGCACCGCTTCAGGGCAGGCACGTAGTGAGCGGTAAAGGCTGATTCGGTGGTTCCAGACGCACTGCGATCGTTTTGCCGAGCAAAGGACCTTCATCCCGAATCAATTTGTACGCCTCTTTTTGTAGGTCGGTCAGATTCTGTTGGATTGACTGGGTCGTCGGTTCGGCGCGTAATCGCATGATTGCAATGCGAATCTCTCCCAAAATTGCGTGAATTGGGGCCGTGTCCGGTCCCTCGATTCGGACCTGAAACGGCTGTTTCTTTTTTCGGGTCCGGCTAAAGTCCGAGTGGCGGCATGTATCCACCAGTAGCCACGAATCGGGCACCGAAAAGCCCAGTTCGAGCAGACGTATTTTCGCCTTTTCCAACGCTAAATCGCCCAGAGAATCCTCTTGAAGGGCTTTCCTTGCGAAATTCTCGGCCATTTCCAACGTCGGACAGTCGTAGGTTTCCACTTTGATTGCCCGCCGCAAGCAATGGACGATCAGTAGGTGCGAAAATACTTCGAGAGCCTCAATGATTTCACGGTGGTTTTGCATCCTCAATCCTCTCCGCCGGGCCGCCAGGCGGGCCCAGTGGGCGATTGAGGGCTTCCCACCGAACCCGCCCGGGCACTTGGACGCCCGTCGGCGCCCTTCCCGGCAATCGTTCATTTAATCACCGAACAGTACCCAGCAACAGTACCTATTTCCGATCGAAACCCGTTTTTCGCGTTTCGCGGACCCTCGATTTTATCGGGAAAGGCGCGTAATTAGACACCTATTATACGCCTGTTCAGGCACTTTTAATCCGTAGGTCATGGGTTCGAGTCCCATCAACCTCACTAACTTATGGGGGACCAAACCGATAGTGGCACATTAGGTAAGAAGCGGCAAATTCCCGGCATGGCTCGGTTGGCAAGATAAGTCGTGCCTGGTTTGCCGCATCACATAACTCAGCGGGGAAATCGTCGGCAGCAGACGTTTTTCCGCGATGAAGACTACGCGGCTTACGTGGTACTAATGGCCGATTGGCGCCGGCAGCGCGGTGTCGGAGTATGGGCCTACTGCTTGATGCCGAATCACGTTCATTTGATCGCGGTGCCCGGCTCAGAGGACGGCCTAAGACGATCCGTCGGCGAGGCACATCGGCGTTATACGCGGCGAATCAACTTCCGCGAAAAATGACGGGGCTGTCTTTGGCAAGGGCGTTTTGCTTCGTTCGTCATGGACGAGCGGCACTTGCTGGCGGCGGCGCGATATGAGGAGTTGAATCCGGTTCGCGCCGGCTTGGCGGCCGACGCCGCGGATTGGCCGTGGAGCAGCGCCCCGGCGCACCTGTCGGGCCGCGACGACCGATTGGTCCGAGTTGCCCCGCTGCTGGCGATGGTCGCCGATCGGCAAGGCTTCTTGGACAGTGCATTACCAGAGGAAGAACTGTGAGATTTTCGAGAGCACGGCCGCACGGGCTGTCCGTTGGGCAGCGTCGGTTCTGTGACGCATCTGGGGCAAGTGGTCGGTCGAATTCTTCGACCGCGAAAAGCAGGTCGCCCGTCGAAATTACCCAAACAGCCATAATCGGTTTGTGTCCCCCGCGTGCCCAACATGACAAGCATTTCTGAATTCAAAAAATCGTTACGAAAGCATGCCAAGACAGGTGGTGCCAAGTACCACAAGGTTGACTTGCATGTTCACGCTCCCACACCCGATGACTATGATTACAAAGGGGCAGACGCCCTTGAACAACTCGGCAAGGTCGTTGAAGCAAACGACTATGGTCTTGTTGTCCTCTTACAGCACGAGCAGTTTCCATCAGCGGTGACGTTGGAGGAGTTTCGCACATATTGCCAATCAACAACGGTCTTGCCTGGGGCAGAAATCAATGTCTTTGTCGATGCTCTGGACAAGAAGGTCTCGAGAGACCACTTCTTTCATTGCCTCGTCATTGCCGACTCGGAGTCGCAAGATCCCGGCTACTTGCTTCATGAAGCGAAGCTGAAGCTAACATACCGAGATGATCCGTCTCCTGCGGGCTTCTATTCGTCGATTGAGGACGTTGCACGGCATTTCCTCGATGGTGGTGCTCTATTCATTCCTGCCCATCTTCATCAGTCGCGACCCCCGAATGTCTCTCGTAGCATCGATGATATTTACAATGATGACGGATTCCTTGGATTCGTCGACCGAGGGCATTTTTCCGCGTTGGAAGTCCGGGAGGTTGATACAGCGCAGTTTTTCGATGGTAAGCATAGAACACAAGACGACAAGCCGATTCCTGGCATCACCTGTGTGCGGTCCAGCGACGCTCACAGCCATGAGCATATCGTACAACGTAGCAGCGCCACCTGGATACAGGCAGAAAACGCGACCTTCAGCGAGCTACAGGCGGCACTATCCTTTCCTTACCGCGTGGCGTTAGCGGCCCCGCAGGCAGATCATGCACAGGTATTGGGAATGCACATCGCCGGTCAGTTCCTAGCCGACGAATGGATCGCTTTCAGTCCGGCTATGAACTGCTTCATCGGATGCAAGGGTACTGGAAAAACCGCTGTTCTGGAGTGCCTACGCTTTCTCTTGGGCTGTGATGTCCCGAAAGAGCGTCAAGAGTCAGTTAGCAAACACATCATGCACATACTGGGAGCGGCCGGTTCAGTCGAGTGCTTGATTCAAACGGCTGACCGTATCGAATACCTACTGGTCCGTCGGGCAAATTCGCCGGAAAGGCTCCTTGCCATTGACGTGCATGGCGTATCACGAGAAGTGAAGCACGCTGTAGATATTGGGTTTGATACATCGATCCTTGGATGGCACGAAATCGAAGGCGTTGCAAACCATGCACATGCACGGGTGCGTTTGATTGACCAAATTGAGAACCCTACAGAGTTGACTGAGAAATCCACACAAATTGAGCAGAGTGTCGAGGCCGCGAGAGATCTCTTGCCCACATTTCAACGCAAAATCCGGCAGCTTGACAAGATCCTGAAACAGTGGTGGCACCTGAAGAAAAAACGAGCGACTCTCCAGGAACTTAAGGATGCTTCACTCTTTGATCTTCAGAACGAGTATGAGAGCTATGTGACGTGGGAACAACGCCTAGCAACTCTTATCAGCGAAATCGCTAGAACTGCTCCGGATATCACCATATCGGTTGGCAACAAGCTTCAACCCCTGGAAGACAGCGTTGCCTCACCCGTTCAAGAATCGTCCGGGCTATCTGATGCAATTGAACGGGTCCGTCATCTGATTACAGGCATACGCCAATCAGCAGATTCCACTGTTCTCACCCTCACCGAAGTATGTTGTGGTGCCGGTGCTGAGATCGAAAAGGAAAGACAGTCGCTGTCAGATGCCTTTCTCAATTTCAGGCAAACAATCTACGAACCAACCGTTGCAGACTTGTCGCCCGATGCCCGCAATATCCTATCGCGGCAGATTCAGACGATTGAAGAAACCAAAAACCTGCCCCAGGTCGAACAACAGTGTAAGGCTATACAGAGGGAAGTCTCTGAGCTTGCACGAACACTTCATTCTCATTGTGAGGCAGTTTGTGCAGCGAGGGATCGCATAGCCGAAGTCCGCGAACAACGGACCGATGCTGTCAATCACGAGAATAGTACAATCAGATTGAAGCTTCTGCGTTCATCGAATCATGCGAGTAGGGACCGGTTCCAGAAGTCATATCGGGAAGGTGGTGTGGCATTCACAAGCTTTATTGACAATTATGCTGGCAGCGATTCATACCAAAAACTCAAAGAACTATTTGCTTCATTCATAAGCCTGAACATTGAGGAAGAAAAATGGGCCGTAGATCAGCTTATATGGGATGCCAAGTTCGTTGATTTTCTTAGCGTTATCGATGATGACGATATCGAGATTGCCCTTATAGTCGGTGATGCTAGTCCAACAGCCATCCAAAATCTGTCCGCCGGGCAGCGATGCACAGCCGTGTTTCCATTACTTCTAAGAAACAACCGCAAGCCCTTGATAATCGACCAACCCGAAGACAACCTAGACAACCGGTACATTGCCAGTGCAATTGCACCGGAACTGCTGAGCAAGAAACGGCAGCAGCAGTTCATGCTTACCTCACACAACGCAAACCTTGTGGTGTTGACGGATGCAGAGCTTATCTGTCAGTTCGATTCTGACGGTAAAACTGGGACGATTAGCAAAAGGGGCTTCCTCGCCTGCGGTAAGAGCAGTGTGAAGTCTGCCGTGGTTGAAGTGCTGGATGGTGGTGAGACCGCACTTGAGGCAAGGCGTCGAAAATATGGCCATGCCCATTGATTTTCACTTTCTCTCCTCGTGTGTGGTCACACCGACTGCAAGCCTCACTGCAAGCCTTGATCTACTGTTGTCCCAAGTCCTTGCCACGTAATTCCTTTAGGGCGACCTCGAGGCTGACTTTTAATCCGTAGGTCTCAGGTTCGATTCCCATCAACCTCACTTCAGCAGGTAGCGGTTGGCGATGCTGATTCCGCTGATGATTGCTCCGACGATGCCGACCAGGCCTTGATCGTTGCCGCAGATGAAGAGGTTTTTCAGGTGCGAGGTGCCGTCGCGGCGCTTGGCGGCGGCGCCGTAGACGGACCCTTCGGTGTGGCCGGTGAAACGGCGGATGGTCAGCGGCGTGAACATGTCGCCGCCGACGACCGAGCCGCGGAAATCGGGGACGAAGCGGGCCGCCGACTCGAGCAGCCGCTCGCGCCACTCCTCCTTCGCCCGGCGATAGGACTCGGCGTCCAGGGCGGCCCAACGCTCGTAGTTGGCCAGGGCCGTGATCCGCAAGATGCCCTCCTCCAGCGGCTCGGGATAGGCGAAGTTGTTCGGCGAGCAGATCGTCCCGCTCCGCAGATCGACCAGATCGTCCGGCTTCTCGTAATGGAACCGGTCCGAGTCGTTGTAGAAGATGATCGTCTGCTCGTGGCCCAGGGCGCGGGGCAGCGCGTCGAGGACCGAGATCGACTCGACCACGGAAATCGGGCTCGGCGAATCGGCCGCGTCGGTCCGATAATCGTCGCAGAGCCGCATGGTCTCGGACCAGCCGGCCGAGGAAAGGACGTTGCGGGCCTCGAGTTCCGTGCCGTCTTCGAGCACGACCTTTTGCACCGCGTCCTGCGCGACGACGATGCGGGCCACGGCCGCCTTCAGCCGCAGCTCGCCTCCTTGCTCCTTGAAGCGCCGGGCGAGCATCGACAGAATCCGCTGAATTCCGGCCAGCGGCCGAGACAGCCCTTCGAGGAAGATCGACCGGAAGAGGATGCTGAACTGGTCGAAGTCGATGTCGTGTTCCCGCGCCCCGCCGTAATACAGCACTGGGCAGAAAATCATCTCGACCAGCAGCGGATCGTCGATGATCCCGGAGACCACCTGCCGGGCCGAGCGGTCGGCGCCAGATTGGCCAAACTGGTCGTAGTCGTGCAGCGAGGCCACCAGCCGGCGGAAGTTGTCGGTCTGGCGGGGGAAGCGGCAGCGGACCTCGGTCTCGAGCAGCGCGAAATCGTTCGAGAACCGCAGGCTGGCCGCGGGGAACATGATCACCGAGCCGATCTGCGGGGCCAGCGCCCATTCGTCCCAGGCCACCCGCAACTGGCGGAGCACGCGGGCAAACGGTCCGGTCCGGGCGCCCTTGGCGGAGTAATTCGTCACGGCGTGCAGGCCGACGTCGAAGGTCCGGCCGCGCTGCCGGTAGAACGAGTTCAGGCCGCCGATGGCGGCGTGGCGTTCGAGGATACAGACCTTCCGGCCGAAGTGGGCCAGTCGGACCCCGGCGGCCAGGCCCGACATTCCCGCGCCGATGATTAGCGTGTCGTACATAGGGTCGGGGGGTCAGAGGTCAGGGTTTAGAGGTCGGAGGTCAGAGGGTCGAAGATGGGGGGTGGGGTGGGACAAGCGCAGCAATGTCGCACCAACAACCTGCTGGTGATTATACAAACACGGCGGCTATCTTTACAGCGGCGAGGTGGACGATTGCCTCGCGTGGACAAATCGGCTATAAAGGCGGCAGTTTCAGAATTATCCTGCCTTATTTTCTCCCGCCCTGGTCTTTCCCGCAATAATGGTTCGCCGGCGATCGGCGCATCGAGACTCGACGTTGTCCCATAACCTCACTATTGGAAGGGATGAAAACCATGCTGAAAGCACTCACCGCAGCGGTCTCGCTTGTTTTGCTGGTCGTCTTTTTTTGTTCCGGCGCGGCATCGGCCGAGCCGAACCGGTTCGTCCAGGACAGGTTCGCCATCGGTTTCTGGGTCGATCCGCCGGCCGATGCAAATATGGAACGGCATTACACAGACATCGCCGCCGCCGACTTTACGCTGGTGATCGGCGGATTCGGCGCGAGAACGCCGGAGATGATCCAGCGGCAGATCGCGCTTTGCGAACGGCATGGGCTCAAGGCGCTGGTGGGGACTGCGGGCTTGCCGGCGGATAAATTACCCCGGGGTCCATCCGTCTGGGGATACGTAATCCGCGACGAGCCGAACGTGAAGGAGTTTCCGGCATTGCGGAATTCGGTCGACGCCATCCGCAACACCCGGCCGGGGATGCTCTCCTTCATCAACCTCTTTCCGGATTACGCCAGCGAACAACAGTTGGGGACTAAAACCTACGACGAACACGTTAAGCGGTTTGTAGAAGAAGTGGATCCCGACGTTCTGTGCATGGACTATTATCCGCGAATGAAACGAGACGCCGACGGCCGCGAGGGCTACTGCCGCAACCTGGAAGTGATGCGGAAATACTCGCTCCAGCGGCATATTCCCTTCTGGAACTTCTTCAACACGATGCCCTTCGGACCGCACGACGATCCGACCGAGGCCCAATTGCGTTGGCAAATCTACACGTCCATCGCCTATGGGTCCAAGGGCGTGGTGTACTTCTGCTACTGGACGCCCGGCGGCGGCCCTGGCGGAGAGTTTCCCAAGGGCGGCGCGATCATCACCGTCGAGGGCCGAAAAACCCGCCACTATGAACAGGCGAAGAGAATCAATCGCGTCGTGAAAAATCTCGGGCCGACCATGATGAAACTGACCAGCACCGGGACCCGCCGCATCGAGCCCCACGACGATCCGGCAAAAAAGCTCGCCGGCATGCCCATCGCCGGACTGACGAAAGGCGATTATCTGATCGGGCTGTTTCGCCACGCCGACGGACGCCGGGCGGTGCTGTTGACCAACTACAGCTTCGCCTACACGGCATGGCCGACCATCGCCTTTGAAGTGCCGATCGATCAAGTCCGGGAGGTGAGCGGCGAAACGGGCCGGGAGATTCCGGTCGTAGACGACAGCCCTGCGATGGACGGCTGCCAGGTCTCGCTCGATTCGGGCCAGGGGCGGCTGTTCCTCCTGCCGAAATAAAACCGTTTCGGGGTAGACCGTTGGCAAAATTGTATGAGTCGACTTCTACATTCGACACAATTTATGCTCAGCGGGCTGCTGGGGCGGCGTTATGGACCGTAAGACCCGGGGGGGATTCCACCCGGGAAATCAGCGCCTTTCGCCGGTTTTTCGGCAAATTTCCCGAAAAGGCGGAGGTTGTCAGGGAAAGGACCGGCGCCTCAAGCCTTGTTTTAGCCCGGATTATTCATAAACGTCATCCTGAGCGCAGCGAAGGATCTCCGATGCGCCGCAAACAGCCCAGATTCTTCGCTGCGCTCAGAATGACAATGTTCCTTCGTGTTTATGAATAATCCGGGTTAGGGCAAGGTGTGGAATGCCACCCCCCTCTCCGGCCCCCTGCTTTCTCCCAAAACAGTTGCAACCGGGGAAATATTGGCTAGGATAGAATCTGGGGATATTTTACCAACTTTAACGCCTATTCCTTCGATCGAAACAACCTACTATGAAACTACCAGCATGGCGATCGGCCCGGACTTATGGACAGCGCGTTCCGCATGATTGGCATCGTGTCGGGTTCTTCCTGGGAGCGTTGGCGGCCGTGGGGATTTTCGCGGCCGGGTTCATGGCGTCGGCGGTTCAGGCCGGCACCGTGGTGCGCTTCAATCTCAACTACCCGACCGACGGCTCCATCAACTATTTCGACGTGGAGCTTGACGACACTCAGGCGCCCATCACGGTCGCCAACTTCGTCCAATACGTGAACAACGGGTTGTACAACAACACAATTATCCATCGCAACGTGCAGGACTTCGTCATTCAAGGCGGCGGATACACGCCAGAGTATCAGAACGGGTACGTAAACGCGTTGCTGCCCATCACCAGCTATGGTCCAATCCAGAACGAGTACAGCCCGGCGCGATCCAACGTCTTGGGCACGATCGCCATGGCCAAGCTCGGCAACGACCCCAACAGCGCCACGAACCAGTGGTTCGTGAACG
Source organism: uncultured Planctomycetota bacterium (assembly GCA_963733145.1). GTDB lineage: Bacteria > Planctomycetota > Planctomycetia > Pirellulales > Thermoguttaceae > JAHIKV01. The sequence continues at coordinate 747,520 of CAVTCJ010000013.1, forward strand.
TAGCCGACAACTCTTCCAACTTGGATAACCAGAACGGCGGTTTCACGGTCTTCGGAAAAGTGATCGGCCAGGGCATGACGCTGGTCAACTCGATCAATCAGTTGCAGCCGGAGGATCTCTCCTCATATTTCGGCAGTCCCTTCGACGCGGTGCCGCTGATCAGCAACGGCACCGACTTCGTCACCGTCACCAGCGCGTCAGTCATCTCGAAAGCCACGGGAAAGCTAACCGGCTACGTCTACGTCGACACGAATCATAACGGCATCAAGGACGGCGCCGATTACGCTATCGCCGACGCCAAAGTTTCGATCGCCATGGACGGTGGCAAGGGGACGGTCGTCGCCTATAGCGCCGCCGACGGCTCCTATTACTTTAGCAATCTGGCCTCGGGCACGTACACGGTGAAAATGGACACGCCGATGACCCTGCCCGGCCGGGACAGCGGCCAAGGCCAAATGGTGTTCGATGCGGACGGGAACATCCTCAACGCGGGAACGGCGGGCACGGCGCAGCAAAACGCCTACAGCAAGGTGTGGCTGGGCGATGCCCAGACGGGCGCGAATTTCAACTTCGCCGAGGAGGCCTATCCCGCCACGCTGCTCTCGGCTCGCATGTTGATGAACAGCTACGAGGGAGTGCCGCATACCGACTCGTTCGCCGTGCCAGTCACGAACCCCGCGGCCGGCTCGGCGTTGGATTTCGGCTCCGTGTTGGTGGGCAAGACGGGCACGGCTCCGTTGACCGTCTCCAACCTGGGCGGCCAGGGCAGTTCGCTCTCGGGTGAGTTTCCCGGGGCCGAGGGCGATTTTGGCGCCGCCGGCGCGACGCCTTACGGCCCGCTCGCTCCCGGCGAGGAGGCCAGCCGGGATTACACATACACGCCCAGCGAACGCGGGCAGTATGTAAAGGACTTCTCGCTCACGACCGACCTCGGCAACCAGACGGTCACTTTTAGCGGCACGGGCGTGGCCCCGGTAAGCTCCGTCACCGGGAGCACCGTCTATGCCTTGGTGAACAAGTTGAGCACCGTAAGCGTCAATGTCCAGAACGTGGGTGACGGAAACCTCTCCGGCCTCGGAGACGAAAGCAACCTGATCGGCAGCGTTGCAGCCGGCTCGGGAGACTTCACCGGACCCGGCGGCCCCGTTAACCTCGCCGACGGCGCTTCGCAATCTTTCGACTACACCTTCACGCCGACGATAAGAGGGGAACAGAAATCCATCATTTCGGCTTCCTTCGACAACGGCAGCCAGGACGGGACAAACGCCTCTCACGCACTGGACGTCGACATCGCCTACACGGGCGTCGCGCCGGTCAGGTCGGTCGATACCTCCGCCATCGACGCGGGATTGGTGCGGATCGGCACCACCGCCACGGCCAGCATCAAAGTCTCCAACATCGGCGACGGAAACCTCTCCGGCCTGGGTGAAGAGAGCAATCTGAAGGGAACCATCGGCGTGGGCTCGGGATATTTTGGCGGCGACGGCGGCGACATCAACCTGCCCGACGCGGGCGAGCAGACCTTCAATTACACCTACACGCCGGTCGATCGCACCACCAATTCCTCGACCATCGCAGTTGATTTCATTAGCGGCAGCGCCGATGGCTCAAACATGGCCGAAAGCGTCGTCACCACACTCAAGGGCCAGGGCGTGGGACCAATCTACTCCAGCGATCTTACACCCGATTCGACGCTGGAATTCGGCACGGTGCCCCAGGCGGACACAAAGACGCTGACCCTGGAAATCAGCAATAGCTCGACCGACGACAACGGCGGCGATACGACGCTCACTGACCTGACGATCCTTAGCGCCGCGATAACGGGGACGGACGCCGATCTGTTCACGATCTCGGGCTTCACCGCCGGAACGGTGCTGCACGAGGGAGACCCCCTCAGCTTGGAGGTCTCCTACAATGGAACCGGAACCCATGGAGAACACTCGGCTGTGCTCACCTTCTTGACCGACGAAGGGGCGGGCTTCGGCCTCGATGGAAACAGCTTCACCTATCAGATCCACGCGAGCCTGGCCCCCGAGCCGGGCACGCTGGTCCTGCTGGCATTCGCCGGTTTGGCCCTGGCCGGCTTCGCCTGGCGCCGGCGCACAAACCGGAAAGCATGACCCCGGCCGGCGGCGGAATCCGTTCGTTTTGTTCGTAGGTTATGCTTTAGCCTAGCGCGGCGTAGCCGCAACCAATTGTGACGACGTAAGTTCCGATTATCGCCAGAAAAACATTGAGGATGTTTCCTCAATCCTAAAGTCTAATGGTATAACAAAAGCGTTGTGGATCGAAGTGTTATGCCATTAGTTTTTGGGATTGAGAAATCGTCCTCAATCTTTGACGGTCTTGGGTCTTAGGTCTTGGGTCTTAGGTCTTGGCACGAAGACCCAAGACCTAAGACCCAAGACCCAAGACCACAATTGGTTGCGGCTACGCCGCGCTAGGCTAAAGCATAACCTACGAACTGTGGCATACCATCGCATTGCCCACCCGGCGTGGACGCCGGGGCTAAACGGGTTTGGTTTGGATTCACACAAGAATCTTTAGAATCGGCACTCTGCGCCCACGTTCACGCCTTGTGCCCAGAAGCAACTGTTCTTGCCGGGAAATGCCGGAAAGGGCAAGGCGGGTGTCTGCGGCGGCGGGAAGTTGCGCGGATCGACGTCCAGATCGACCTGGCCGGCCGCCCGGGCGACACGATCCCAATACACTATGTTGTAGCCGGCGTATGCCCGCCAATTGCGATTCACCTGATAGCCGAGTTCGAGTCCCACCTGTGGGATCATGGTGAATACGTCCTGCTGATGGACGCCGCTATTGGAGCCCACCGCCAGTATGCCCGCGTCGTAGGCCTGCGTCGGCTGACCGGGCGCCGAGATGGTCGTTTGCCCGTCGATAGTCACGGTTTGGTGGTTGTTGCCCAGGGCGATCTTGGCCAGCAGTTGCAGCGACCAGCGGGAACGGTAGAACTGGGTCCGCAAACCCAGTTCGCTGCCGTAAAACTCGTTGCGGGCATGAAAATTGTCGTGGATCAGAAACGAGGTGTTCTGTGCGGGACCGGCCGCCGTAATCTGCGAGTCTTCGACAACGCCCAATCGGTCCGTGAGGCCGTAATAGCGAAAACCGATCAGCAAGTCAGTGCGAGTGCCATACATCAAGGGCAGGCAGCATGGATCGGACGACGCGGACTCACAAATCCCGCCGCACTGGTTGCTGGAACACAGATCGTAAGTCAACAGCACGCCACCCGACTGGAAGTAATCCTTGGAATTGACCGCTATCGTTCCTTCCACTTGGTTGGGATAGGCCACGACTTCGCTCGCCTGAGCCGGGGCCTGGACGTCAAAGAACGGCCGGGCCAGGATCGGATCGCCGGTCGAGGTTCGGCTGAAGTCGTTCGCGCGACCGGGCAGTGCGAAGTAGTCCCACTCGACGCCCCAGACATGGCAAGGACCGAGCCACGTCCCCAGTGTCGTGCGGAAGCCCGAGCGAAGATCGTTGCCCACCGTCTGATCGCCGTAGAGGACGGTTTCGCCGGGCAACACGCCGGCCGCACTACGCGGAGTTCCTTGCGGTGAGGTTGTGACCAGCGCCGGCAGCCGCATCCCGCTGGTCCACCACGACATATAGTCCGCGCGGATCCAGAACCGGCCCGGCGGACTGCAAACCGGCAGGCCGAAAACGTTTCCACCATCAACCTGGGCGGTCGGCGCGGCCGGCTGTCCCTGCTGATCGGCGGCGGTCGATGGGCGCTCGAGGCCCGTCCACATTCCGCCGACGAGAAACACGATTCCGCACCATCGGACTACCCAATTGCTGAAACTCATGATCCGCCACCCTTGAAGGCCCGTTAGATTATGATAAACCCTGCATATATTGCCGGATTTGACGATAGACACATCTCTAACGGATCGGCCGATTTTACGGGCAGCATTAACTGGATAAGAGAGATAGGCTTCTTCGGCGGAACATAGGGCATCGAGGTAACATGGGAAAGCGGATCGCAACTGAAATCCGCTCCGTCCGCTCTACATGTCCTTCATCCGCGGCTCGAGATACTTGACCGTGCTCGCCATACTGGCCAGCTCGGTGTATTCCTCCTCGGGAATCTGGATGCGATACCGCTTGCGAAGCTCCATGACGATGTCCAGGAAGTCCATGCTGTCCAGGGGGAGTTGATCGCGAAAGGGGACTTCGTCCGTCAAGCCGCTGAGGTCTTCGTCGGGGGCGATATTGTGCAGAATTTCGAGGATCGATTTTCGGATTGTGTCGGACGTCATGTCAGAACAGGGGGGTTCAGAGTTTGGAATTGATGTTTTTTACCGCTTGCGGTTTCGCAATCGGCGACGGGAGCCGCCTCCTACAGGGTCGCTAAACTCGTTTCACAATCACTACGGAGTTGATGCCCAACATTCCAAAGGAAGTGTTGAGGATCGAGGTGATGTTTCCGACTTCGCGCGGCTGGTTGGCGACCAGGCCCGGCAGAGCGCATTGCTCATCGAGCCGGTCGAGATTGATCGTGGCGTGGCAGACGCCGTCCTCGAAGGAAGGCAGGTTGCCGGCCAGTTCCAACGCGCCGGCCGCGCCCATCGCGTGGCCGATAAAGCTCTTTGTGTTGTTCATCAGGGTGTGATGGCCGTTGTCGCCCCAAACCTGGCGCAGGGCCTTGCACTCCTGGGCGTCGCCCGAAATGGTGCTCGTGGCGTGGGTACTGACAATGTCGATCTCGTCGGGGTTCATGCCCGCCCTGCGCAACGCCAGCCGAATACACTGGGCCTGGCGGTCGGGATCGGGGAGGACGAAATCCGTGGCGTCGCTGTTCATCGCATAGCCGACGACTTCGCCGTATATTTTCGCGCCCGGGCGCGGGCGGCGTCGAGCCGTTCGAGGATGAAAATGCACCCGCCCTCGGCGACCACGATGCCGTTGCGATCGACGTCGAAGGGGCGCGAGGCCCGCTCGGGCGAGTCGTTTTTGGCCAGCGCCCCCTGGCTGTTGAAGCTGGCGAAGATGCCGAAGGAGCGGATGCTCTCGGAGACGCCGCCGCACAGGGCGCAGTCGCACTCTTCCAGCCGCAGCATTTGCACGCCCTGGATGAGGCCCGCGTTTCCGGCGGCGCAGGCCGCGCCGAGCGTGTAGTGCGGGCCGGTGATGCCCAGGTTCAGCGAGATTTCGCCCGCCGGATTGTTGGCCACCGTCCGCGGGTTGTGGTGGTGCGACCAGTACTGGGTGTCGTAGTCGAAGCCTTTAAGGATGTAAATCTCATTTTCGGTCTCGACGTTGCCGTGCTCGGTCACGCCGACGAAGATGCCCACGGTCGAGCGGTCGACGTTCGGCCAATCCAGGCCGGAGTCGGCCACCGCCTCGCGGCGCAGTAGATGCCGACGCCGCCGGCGCGGGTTCCGCGGCGGACTTCCTTCCGCTTCTGATGGCGCAGCTCGTCGAAGTCGCAGATGCCCGCCAGGGTATGGCCGAAATAGCGGGTCTCGAACGGTTTCACGCCGCTGCGGCCTTCCAACAACGCGCGGCGGAACTCGGGCAGGGAGTTCCCGTTCGGCGCGGTGAGTCCCACGCCGGTAATGACGATCCGCTGATGTTCCGGCCGCTCGGTGGGCATCGTTGTTTCTGGGGCGGGTCAGGTAGACATGTAGGGTGGGTCAAGCGAAGCGCAGCCCCACCATAACCCTGAATAAACGCTGAACACTATAGGCTACTCGGTCACCGGACGATTGGCAAGCGGCCCCGAGACGGAGAGGGGGCGAGTCGTTCAGGGGGTGGATTTGCCACGAAATTCATATATCAGCAATCGTCAGACGAATCCGGTTCTGTGTCGCAACACGGGAAAAGGTTGTGGTTCTGCGTTGTTTCAGGTAAGCTGGACCGACATTCGGAGCGCTCAATCATGTCGTTAAGATCCACTTTTCCGACTAGCGAGACAGACCCCTGGGAGACACATATCTTGGCTCTCGATGACGTGACCGATCGGCTGCGGCGGATTACCCACGCGCTGAGCGAAAAGTCGGTACCCTATGCCTTGGTTGGCGGACAAGCGGTGGCCTTGTGGGTTGCCACACGGGACCCCGCCGCCGTGCGAACCACCAAGGACGTGGATATATTGATCGACCGGTCGGACCTTGCCCACGCCAGGGCAGCCGCCTTAACGGCTGGAATGGACTACTTCGAGACGCTGGGGGTGGGGATGTTCCTCGACCGCTCCGACCCAAATCCGCGACACGCGGTCCATCTGGTCTGGGCCGGCGAAAAGGTCCGGCCCGATTACGAACACCCTTCGCCGCGGGTAGATGAGCGTCAGACGCTGGCACAGAACGTGGATGTCGTCTCCTTGGCGGGGTTGGTGTTGATGAAATTGCAGGCCAACCGCGACCAGGACCGTGTCCATCTGCGCGACATGATCGACGTCGGATTGGTGGGCCGCGACTTGCTCGATCGGCTGCCCTCGGATCTCGCGCCGCGTTTGGAGGCGCTGCTGGCCGAGTCGGGACGATGATTGGATAGTCTCGCATTGCAGACGCGGCGTCAGGAAAGTAGGGTGGGACAAGCAAAGCGCGGTCCCACCAATAATGGCGAACCCCATCGTGGGACCGCGCTTCGCTTGTCCCACCCTACGATCCGCAACGGAAACTACTTATCCAACTCAAACCGGAACTGGCTGTCCTTGTCCTGAAAATAGACGTCGTATAGCGGCGAGTAGGACTTCACCTGGACCGTTTTGCCGTCGGGGCGAAATTCGAGCAGGCGGAGGAAGCCCTCGCCGCCGAGTTCGCGGTTTTGATAATCGACCAGCATCTGGTACGTCTTTTTTCCCTTGTCGTTGACGCTGACGAGGAAACCGCGGCCGTCGCCGATATGGCCGCAAACGACCAGGGCGAAGTTGTTTTTCCGCACCAGTTTATTCCATAACTCCTCGCCGTCGTTGGCCGAAGTGTTGCAGGGATAGCCGTGCGGCGAGGCGCTCTGCGGCTTCTTCTTTTGATTGGTGAAATCGTAGCGGGTTCCGTCCTCATACAGATAGGCGTGGGTCAGGAGGATTGCCTTGCGGTGGGGATATTTCGACAGCACTTCGTTGGCCCAGGCCACGGTTTCGTTGCGGGGCGCCCATTCCAGAGCCAGCACGATCCAGTCCGTCCCGCCGGCCGAGAAGAGGTGAAAGCTGTTGCACATATCGCCGTTCATGGCCCCGCCGAAGGTCGGCCAGGCCTTGAATTTCGAGAGCGGGAAGTAATCGTTCAGCCGGGTGCGGCGGTCGGCCTGGGCATAGTAATCGTGATTGCCGGGGACCAGTGCGTAGGGGACCTTCCCGTCCAGTTCGCTCATCGACTCCTGGGCACGTTCCCACTGGGGCTTTTTGCCGTTGTTGGTGATGTCGCCCAAGTGCAGCACGTAGCGGATGTTGTACTTGTCCTTGTTCTTGGCGATCCAATGCGTCTGCATGGTGAACAGGCCCGGATAGTCCTCGGCGTACATCTGCGTGTCGGGCAGAAGCGCCAAGGTCCACGAACCGGGGACGAAATCCGGCGTCTTCTCCGGCGGTGGTTCGGGGGCCTTTTCGGGCGCTTTTTCAGGCGCTTTTTTCGATTGGGCTTGAGGCGCCTTCGCCGGCGATTTCTCGGGCGCTTGCCCGAACACCGCCCCGGCGGTCAGCAACGACGCCGCCACGGCGAAAATCGCTAATCCATGCAGAAACTTGCAGTTGCGGAACATCGGGAAAGCTCCATATTCGGGGGCGGATTGTTTGGAACGGGCATTGGTGCAATCCACTCAGTCTACCCGAGCAGAGGGCCGGTTTCAACCTGCCGTAGGGAGCGGGTGCGGCAAGAAATCCCGGCAAGGCGCTGATTATTCGTGCAGCCCGGCCACTTGTGGCCGGTAACAGACAAAACACGCTCCGCCGGTCACAAGTGACCGGGCTAAACGAGCCTACAACTCATTCCTTGGGCAGCGTGACTACCGTAAGCCAAAATTCCTCGATCGACTTGACGACTTCCATGAAGCGGTTGAAGTCCACGGGCTTGGAAATGTAGCAGTTGGCGTGCAGGTTGTATGTCCGCAGCACGTCCTCTTCGCTCCGTGAAGTGGTCAGAATCACCACGGGAATTCGCTTGAGCGAGTCCTCATTCTTGATTTCGCCGAGCACTTCCCGGCCGTCTTTCCGCGGCAGGTTGAGGTCCAGGAGGATCAGATCGGGGCGGGGGGCGTCGGCGTATTTTCCCCGCCGGTGGAGGAACTCCAACGCCTCCACGCCGTCCTCGACCGCCCACAGGCGGTTCCGCACTTTCGCGTCGCGGAGCGCTTCGACCGTCAAGCGGACGTCCGGCTCGCTGTCCTCGACCAGCAGAATTTCGATGGGCCTTGCGGGAGTAGTGTACATGATAAGACCTCAGTGATTACCGAGTGTGAAAAAGAAAGTGCTTCCTTGGCCGGGTTGGGAATCGAGCCAGATTTTTCCGCAGTGGCATTTGACGATCCGCTGGCAGACGGCCAGGCCGATGCCCGTCCCCGCATATTTCTTCCGCGCGTGCAGCCGCTGGAAGATCACGAACAGCCGGTCCCAGTATTGCCGCTCGATGCCGATGCCGTTGTCCCGCACGGCGAAACGCCACTGGTCGCCGTCGCGTTCGGCCGAAACGTGGATTTCCGGGCGGCGCTCGCCGCGAAACTTGACGGCGTTTCCGATCAGATTTTGAAACAATTGGACCAGTTGGATTTCGTCGCCGCTGACCTCGGGCAGGGGATCGCGGGTAACGACCGCACCGCATTCCGCGATTACGGCTTCCAGATTCGACAGCGCCCGCTCGATCACGGCGTTCAGATCGACCTTGAAGAAGGGTGTTCCATCGGTCCTCACCCGCGAAAAGTCCAGCAGGTCGGAGATCAACTGCTGCATCCGCGCGACGCCCTCGACGATGTATTCAATAAACTGGTTGGCGTCGGCGTCGAGCCGGTCCTTGTAGCGTCGCTCGAGCAACTGCACATATCCAACCACTACCCGTAGCGGCTCTTGCAGGTCGTGCGAGGCGACGTAGGCGAACTGTTCGAGTTCCTCGTTCGAGCGGGCCAGCTTCCCGGCCGTTCTAAGCAACCCTTCTTCGGCCGCTTTCCGCTCGCCGATCTCCTGTTCCAATCGGCGGTTGGCCGCTTCCAATTCGGCCGTCCGCCGGGCGACCATCTCCTCAAGGTGCTCGCGGTATCGGGCCAATTCCTCTTCGGCTTGCCTCCGTTCGGTGACGTCGGTGCAGGTGCCGATCCATTCGCGGATGCGGCCCTCGGCGTCCATCACCGGCACGCCGCGAACGGTGAAAGCCCCGTATTGTCCATCGCGGCGGCGGATGCGGTACTCGGTCTGGTAGAGAACTCGTGCCTCGACCGACCGCCGCCAGATGTCCCTGGTCCGCTGCCGATCATCGGGATGAAGCGCATCGCTCCATCCCCACCCCAGGACTTCCTGCTTGCTCTGACCGGTGAAGGCCCGCCAGGAAGGAATGTCGACGACGACCTCGCCGTTGGCGTCCGTGGTCCAAACCATCGACGTCGTGGCGATGGTCAGCGAACGGTAGCGTTGTTCGCTTTCCTGCAGGGACCGTTCGGCCTGCAACCGCTGGCGGGCTTCGTTTTCCAACCGCCGAATCGAAGTCTCCAACTCGGCGGTCCGCTCGCGGACGAGTTGTTCCGGCGATTCGGCCGATTTCGGCTGCCGGCGGGTCTTGCCCGAATCGCCCGATGATCGACGCTGATCTGCGGATTGGCTCACGATTCGCCCCCCTCGTGCGTGCCATAGATACCCGCATTTTACATAGTTCACGTTAATATACCAGCCGGTCATTCGAGCGGTTTTTCGATTTTCGGCATTTAGGGCCGGCGAATCAATAAGTGGGGGACTGTCCCAATTTTCGTTCGACGAAAATGGGACTGTCCCCTTCTGAAATGCGCGTCCCGCTCTGCCCCCCCGTGTATTCACGGGGCCCTAAATAGTCTAATTGCGGGTGCTCTCGACTATCGTCGCAGAGATAGGGAAGATGAGCAGATTATTCCGCCTCCCTCCCCTGGAGTAGTTGTGCTGCTTTTTTCGGATGTGTGATTTACTCCTCCCGTGCCGATAAGAACGATATGCGTGGTTGCACGATTTCTCCCTGGAACGCCTTTGAAATTCGCCCAAGGGTGGCACTGCTGGCTTGTCCAGCAGTGTGAAGCGTATTTCCCGGGGAACACTGCTGGACAAGCCAGCAGTGGCACCCATTTTCGTACACATGTCCCTAGCGACTCGAAAAATTATGCGTCGTGCCTATGCCTTCATATTCGTTGTGGTGATAGCCGCGGGGGGGTGCGTATCTCCCGGCGAGTATTTCCGCAACGGACTGAAGGTCGGCCCGAACTATTGCCCCCCGCCGGCCGCGACGGAAAAGGACTGGATCGACGCCGACGACCATCAGGTCAGCACGGCGCCGGCCGATCTGGCCCGCTGGTGGACGGTTTTCCACGACCCCAAGCTGGACATGCTCGTTGAGACGGCCGTCCGGCAGAACCTCACGCTGCGTGAGGCGGGCTATCGCGTGCTCCAGGCCCGCGCGGCCAGGGCCATCGCCGCCGGGAACCTCTTCCCGCAACAACAAAACGCCTTCGGGGCCGAAGCCCGAGCCGCCGCCAGCGTGGCCACGGCGAACACGCAATTCCTCACCCAGCGGTTCTACGATCAGTGGGACGCCGGCTTCAATCTGGCCTGGGAACTGGATTTCTGGGGGCGATTCCGCCGCGCCGTCGAAGCGGCCGACGCCGATCTCGACGCTTCGGTCGCCAATTACGACCAGGCGCTGGTCACGCTGCTGGGCGACATCGCCTCGACTTACGTCGAAATCCGCACGCTCCAGCAGCGGATCGAACTGCTGCGGGCAAACGTAAAACTGCAGCGCGAGACGTACACCATCGCCGACGCCCGCTTCCGCGGCGGCCAGGTGAGCGAATTGGACGTCGATCAGGCCGCGAGCACGCTGGCCCAAACCGAGGCCGCCGTTCCGCAACTCGAGTTTCAACTCCGCGATGCGTCGAACCGGTTGTGCGTGCTGCTGGGCGTTCCGCCGGCCGATCTGCGGGCGACGCTGGCCGAGGGGCCGATTCCCGCCGCGCCGGCCGAGTTGGTCGTCGGCATCCCCGCCGATCTGCTGCGGCAACGGCCCGACGTCCGCCGCGCCGAACGGGAAATCCAGGCCCAAAGCGCCCGGGTGGGAATCGCCACGGCCGAACTTTACCCGCACATCGGCATCACCGGCACGTTGGACTATTCGGCCCAAAACTTCGACAATCTCTTCGGCAACAACGCCTTCCAGGGCAACATCGGCCCCTCGTTCCAATGGAACATCCTCAACTACGGCCGGCTGTTGAACAACATCCGCCTGCACGACGCCAGGCTCGCCCAGCAAATCGTGATCTATCAAAACCTGGTGTTGCAGGCCAACGCCGAGGCCGAGACCGGAATCTCGCGGTTCCTCCGCGGCCGCGAGCGGACGCAATTTCTACAGACCAGCGTCGTCGCCTCGCAGAAAGCGACCACAGTCGCCATCGCCCAGTACAAGGGCGGACTGATCGACTTCAACTGGGTGGCCATCGTCGAGCAGAACCTCGTCCAGCAGCAGGAACTGCTGGCCCAGACGCAGGGCGACACCACGCAAGGTTTGGTCCAAACCTATCGCGCCCTGGGTGGCGGCTGGCAGAACCCCTTCGAGGCGCCGCCGGCGGGCGTTCGGCCCGCGACCGCCGCCATGCCGATCCCTGCTCCTCTGAATCGGTTGCCGCCCGTTGCGCCCTGAGATTCATTGCCGGGTGAACCCCGCTCTCCCGCTGGTTCCCATGCTCCGCATGGGAACCCACTGCCCGGATGCTCCGCGTCCGTTCCCGAAACATCGCCTGACCGCACACATTTCACGGACGCAGAGCGTCCGGGCAGTGCGTTACGACGCGGAGCCTCGTAACGAGGCGCTCCGGCTTATTTTTCGGTCGATCCGCCTGCCGGCTTGCGTCCCATCCGCATGATGACGTAGAAGAAAACCGGCGTGAGTATGACGCCGAAGAAAGTGACGCCCAACATGCCGCTGAAGACGGCCGTGCCCAGCGAGCGGCGCATTTCGGCCCCGGCGCCGACGCCCAACAGCAGCGGGACCACGCCCAGGATGAAGGCGAAGGAGGTCATCACGATCGGCCGCAGCCGCAGCCGGGAGGCCTCGACGGTGGCTTCCCGCAGCGGCTTGCCCTCCTTGAGCAACTGATCGGCGAACTCGACGATCAGGATCGCGTTTTTCGCCGCCAGGCCGACCAGCACGAGGAACCCGATCTGCACGAAGATGTCGATCGGCAGCGCGGCGATCAACATGCCCGAGGCCGCGCAGAGCAAACACATGGGCACGACCAGGATGACGGCCATCGGCAGTTTCCAGCTTTCGTATTTGGCGGCGAGGACCAAAAAGATCAGGGCCGTGCCGATGGCGAAGACGTAGATGCCCACGTTTCCGGCCAGGATTTGCAGGTACATGATCTCGGTCCACTGGTAGGAGGCGTGTTCCTTGTCGGCCAGCCGCTGCATGATGTCGATCACTTGGCCGGAGCTTGTGCCGGGGGCGGGGTTGCCGACCACGGGCGCGAGGAGCGCATGTTGTAGCGCATGACCATCACCGGCCCGCCGATGTTTTCGGCCTTGAAGAGCGTGGCCAGGGGGACCATTTCCTGCCGCTTGTTGCGGACCTTGAGTTGCGAGAGTTCGGAGACCTTCGTGCGGTAATCCTCCTCGGCCAGCACGTTCACCTGCCAGGTGCGGCCGAATTTGTTGAACAGGTTGACGAAGTATCCGCCCATGTAGACTTGCAGGGTATTGAACACGTCGTTCATGGCCACGCCGAGCGATTCGCACTTGGTGCGGTCGATGTCGAGGTAGATCTGCGGCGTGTCGGCGCGGAACATGGTGAACACGCCGACCAGGCGCGGGTCGCGGTTGGCCTCGTCGACCAGCTTGTCGGTGGTGGTCTGAAGTTCGTCGAGATCGACGTATCCGAGTTGCTCGACTTGCAGCTTGAAGCCGCCGCCGTTGCCCAGCCCTTGGATCGGCGGGGCGCGGAAGACCTGGATTTGCGCCTCGTCGATCTCGGCGGCGAACCGCTTCCGCAACTCGGCCGCGATTACGGCGTCGTACTTTTTGTGGCCGTGCCGCTCCTCGAACGGTTCGAGAATCACGAAGCAGGAGCCGAAGTTCGAGCCATTGGCGTTGAGCATGAACGACTGGCCGGAGACGGACAGCGTGTGGGCGATGCCGGGGATGTGCGGATAACGCTTCGGGTCCGACTTGTCGCCCAGCGCGATGCGGTCGATCAGGGCCATGATCTCTTTCGTCCGCCCGACCGCGGCCGAGTCGGGCAACTGGACGTTGACCAGCAGATAGCCCTGGTCCTGCTCGGGAATGAACGCCTTGGGGGCCTTGTTCATCGTCCAGCCGGTCGTCAGCAGCAAGCCGCCGTAGACCAGCAGCACGATGACGCACAGCCGGACCAGCCCGCCGATCGTCCGGCCGTACAAATTCGTAAACACGTCGAAGAGCCGGTTGAAGGCCTTGAAGAACTTCGACAGCGCGGCGTTGACCGGGGTGATGATGAACCAGCCGATCGCCCCGCCGAGCACGGCGCCGGGCGTCATGACGGCGAAGAACGTCGGCCAGGGCAGCCCGGCTTCTTCGGCGTCGGAAGGCAGGCCCAAAGCGGCGGCGAAATACGTCTTTGCCGCCCAAACCGCCGCGAATCCGCCGACGGCCGCGAATATCCACCAGGGCAACGCCTCGTGGCGCGGGTGGCCGTGCTCGTCGAGCTGCTGCTTCTCGAAAATGGCCACCGCCCGGGACGGAGTGAGCGTCATCGCGTTGATGGCCGAAATAATCATCGCCGACGATATGACCAGGGCGAACTGCCGGAAGAACTGGCCGCTCACGCCGGGCAGAAACACGCTCGGCAGAAACACCGAACTGAGCACCAGCGTAATGGCGATGATCGGCCCGGTGATCTCGGCCATGGCGCGGATCGTGGCCTCCTTCGGTCTATAGCCGAGCGACATCTGCCGCTCGACGTTTTCCAGCACGACTATCGCGTCGTCCACCACGATTCCGATGGCCAGCACCATGCCGAAGAGCGTGAGGTTGTTCAGGCTGAAGCCCATCAGCGCCATCACGGCGAAAGTGCCGACCAGCGAGACGGGCACGTCGATCATCGGCAGGATCATCGCCCGCCAGTCCTGCAAGAACAGCAGCACCACGATGGCCACCAGAATAATGGCGTCGCGGAGGGTTTTGAAAACCTCGTCCACCGATTCCTGGATGAAGGGGGTGGTGTCGTAAACGATGCGGTATTCGAGACCCTGGGGGAACGACTTCGACAGCTTCCGCATCGTGGCCTTGACTTCTTTGGCCACGTCCATGGCGTTCGAGCCGGGCAACTGGAACACGGCCAGCCCGACCGACGGCATGCCGTCGAGGTGGCAGGTTTGATCGTACATCTGGGCGCCGAGTTCGACGCGGCCTACGTCGCGGAGCCGCACGATCTGGCTCGACATCCGCCCCTCGGTTCTGTCGCCCTGGCTGGTCTTAATGATGATGTCGGCGAACTGATCCGGATCGACCAACCGCCCCAGCGTGGTCATGGTGAATTGGAAGACCTGGCCCTTGGGCACGGGCGGCTGCCCGATCTGCCCGGCCGCCACCTGCACGTTCTGGTTTTGGATGGCGTTCAGCACGTCGGTGGTGGTCAGGTTCCGCGAGGCCATTTTCTGCGGATCGAGCCAGACGCGCATGCTGTAATCGCGCTGGCCGAGATAATTCACGTCGCCCACGCCGTCGATCGCCGCCAGTTCGTCCTTGATCTGGATGGTGGCGTAGTTCGACAGATAGATGTCGTCGTAGCGGCCGTCGGGCGAGATCAGGTTGACGCACAGCAGGATGCTCGGCGATTTCTTCTTGGTGTTTACGCCTTGCACCTGCACCTCGCGGGGCAACTGCGACATGGCCATCGCCACGCGGTTCTGCACCAGCACCTGAGCCATGTTCAAGTCGGTGCCCAACTCGAAGGTCACGGTCAGGACGTAGGACCCGTCGTTGGTGCATTGCGACGACATGTAGAGCATCCGCTCGACGCCGTTGACCTGCTGCTCGATGGGGGCGGCGACGCTGTCGGCCACCACCTGGGCGCTCGCGCCGGGATAGTTCGCCATCACCGAGACGGTCGGCGGCGTGATGTCCGGGATACTGCGCCACCGGCAGCATGAAGGCCGTCACCCCGCCGGCCAGCAGAATGACCAGCGAGACGACCCAGGCGAATATCGGACGTTCGATGAAAAACTTGGCGAACATGCTTGCTCCTCGTTCCCGTACTCCGCGTGGGAACGCACTGCCGTGCCAACCTTCTCGTTCCCATGCTCCGCGTGGGAACGCACTGCCCGGACGCTCTGCGTCCGTTCCCGGCGTGTTACATCATCACTCCCCTTCCGCCTTTACATCTCACCCGCCGACGCGGAGCGTCGGAACAGTCGGTTCCCATGCGGAGCATGGGAACCAGGGGCGTGCTATTTCTGTTTGCCCCCGCTCTCCGCCGCGATCGGCTTCGGCGTGACGTGCATCCCCGCTTGGACGAACTGCAACCCGCCGACGATGATCCGCTCTCCCAGCCGGATGCTGTCGAAGGATTTCTCGCCGGGCGGAGCATTTGCGTCGGCCGGCCTCATGCCGGTTTCGGTGCGGATAAGTTTGACGGGAATCACGACTTGCAGCCCGTCCGGCTGCTGGGCGCCCAGCTCGATCGTCCGATACTCGACAATGTCTTTCTCGTTCACGACTTTCAGATACTTCTTTCCCTGGTCCGTTCCGATCGCCTTTTGCGGAACGAGGATCGCGTTGTGCGGACGGCCCATCGGCAGGCGGATGCGGACGAACATGCCGGGCGTCAATTGCCGCTGGTGTTTGTAATTCAGCGAGGGATTGGAGAACGTGCCGCGGATCTGGAGGGTGCCGGTGCTCGGATCGATCTGGTTGTTGACGAAATCGATGCGGCCCGCGTGCGGATAGCGGTCGCCCTCGTCGGCCAGGCCCATCTCGACCGGGAAGCCTTCCTGCTCCTCTTTCCGATCGATTTGTCCCTGTTCGATCGCCCGCTGGATGCCGAGCAAGGTTTGTTCGTCGATGTCGAAATAGGCGTACATCGGGTCCTGCGAGACGACCGTGGTCAGCAGGGTCGTGTCCTGTTTGACCAGGTTGCCGACGGTCAGCAGGTTGCGGCCCACGATGCCGTCGATGCGGGAGGTGATTCGCGTGAACTCGACGTTCAGCCGGGCCGCTTCCGCGCCGGCCTTGGCGGCGGCGACCGCGGCGGCGGCTTCGTCCCGCGAGGCGGCGTACTTGTCCACGTCCTGCTGGCTGATCGCGCCCGGCGTTTTGGCAATAGCCACCGCCCGGGCGTAGTCGGCCTTCGCCAGTTTCAAGCGGGCCTCGGCCAACTTCACTTGGCTGAGAGCCACGTCCAAGGCGGCCTGATAGGGACGCGGGTCGATCAGGAACAACCGCTGTCCGGCCTTCACCTCGGCGCCCGGTGTGAAATCGACGGTGTCGAGATAGCCCGTCACGCGGGCCTGCACATTTACCGACTTCGGGCGCCTCGATACGACCGGTAAAGAACGTATAATCGGTCACTTTTCGCGCGGTCGGCTCGGTCACTCGAACAATCGGCCCGGTGTCCGACGAATCCGACTGCGATTGGTTCTCCTCATGGGAACAACCCAAGCCGAGGCACATAAGTGCAAACAGGGCTTGCAGCAACACTGTTCTGAGCGGGCACATGGGAGTGTGGTGTGCGGGGCGGGAATGGCGAATGGGTATGCGCGTACTGCTCAATCATACACCGCAATTCGACGCCATAACGATCGTTTGACCCGGAGCCAGCGGCGACGGGAGAGCCGCGACCAAAACCTGCAACCAAAATCGGGGTGGCAGTTGAACTCCCCTTGCCGCTTCCGAACCCGTGCCGAAGCACGGGCCTATTACCGCCTGCGGCGGAAACGCCCGTGGACGGGCGT